>JAKVBF010000013.1 GCA_022447555.1 Mariniblastus sp.
CATGCCGCCGCCGACACCTTGGCCGCCCATGCCGCCCATGCCGCCCATGCCGCCGCCGCCCATGCCGCCCATGCCGCCGCCGCCCATGCCGCCCATGCCCATGCCGCCGCAGCCCAAACCTTGGGCCATGACTGGAACCGCAGCGAATGCCGGAGGCATTTCAATTGCGAGGGGCTTGTCTGTTTTGTTTTTCACCATCACGTTGAGGTTTGCTTCATCTTTCGTTTTGACGATGACCTCAATTTGGCCAGACTTCATCCCCGCAAACATCTCGACCGAATCGAAACCTTGTACAGGTGTCTGTGTCTTCCAAACCCGGCTCAAGCGCTTTTGCTCGGCTCGGTCTACCTTTGCTGCTTTTTCGTCATCGTTGGCTGTAAGCAACGATGCGACGGATACGACCGCCACGAAGGCCATCGAAAATTTTAACCATGTCAACATATTTGTCGTTCTCATTTCAGAAGAACTCCCCATCTATCAAACCGGCGTTCCTTGCCCGCGCCAGTTAATCTGCTAGAGCAAAGTCTGCGCAAAAATGCCCAAACACGGAGATCAACATCTCCCACCTTCAAGGATAGTCGGAAGTTAGGCTACGTCCAAGCAATTTTTAGTTGGCATTCCGAACTGAATCGACAAAAAAACGCACAAATATCGGGCTTCGACGGGCCAAACACTTGTGCGGATTCGTTCGTTTTTACGGGCAATTCTTGGTAACCGCCCTATCCAACGGCCCCCCAAGCGGTAGGACTCTAAATTCCGCACCAAATCGAACTGAAATTCGGTGCGACCGGTATTACAGGATCCCCATGGCAACGAGGCTGTAGCGGACGACTAAACCGGCCGCGACCACACTCACAATACTCATTAATTTGATGAGGATATTCAGGCTAGGACCGCTGGTATCCTTGAATGGATCACCTACGGTATCCCCAACAACGGCCGCCTTATGTGGATCCTTACCTTTGCCACCATGATTACCCGATTCAATGTACTTTTTCGCATTGTCCCAAGCGCCACCCGCATTAGACATAAAGATGGCGACACAAAAACCGCAGCATAAAGTACCGACTAGTAAACCGAGCACACCGCCCACGCCAAGTAATAGACCGACCGCAATCGGAGTACAAATTCCCATCAAAGATGGCAAAATCATCTCTCGCTGGGCCGCTCGCGTGCTGATGGCCACCGGGCTCTTGTAGTCGGGTGTCACAGAACCGTCCATGATCCCTGGGTTCTCGCGAAACTGTCTTCGAACCTCTTCCACCATTCCAAATGCCGCACGGCCAACTGCTTTCATTGTCATTGCACAGAAGACGAATGTCGCCATGCATCCAAGAAAGACACCAATTAAAACACGAGGATTCAAAACAGTCGCATTGTACAACTGAGCGATTTCCGGCATTGAAGCTGTCCGAACTGGCGTTAGCGGATCCTTGGTCTCGCTAAATACATAGCCACCTTTGTCATTCAGAGCAAACATCTCGGCGGGCAAGGCCGCTTTGTTGGCGACCGCGTCCCATGTCTCAGAAATCGCCTCTTTCCGAACGTATTCTGGCATGATCAAAAATCCCGTCGACAATTCACCAGCCGTTTTTCGGATCACAAAATTCTGATTGATCTTGTAAAAAGTATCTGTGTTGACGATCACACCAGCACGATCTTCAGCCTCCGCCCAATTCTCATAGCCGGTCTTCACTTGCTCGACATAAGCGGCCAACAGGGCGAGTGCTGTTAGAGCAGCCGAACCAATAGCAAAGCCCTTGCCGGTAGCGGCCGTGGTATTTCCGAGACTGTCCAAAGCATCAGTTCGCTCACGAACAATCGGATCTAAGCCTGACATTTCAGCGTTTCCGCCAGCATTGTCAGCAATCGGTCCGTAGGCATCGGTAGCCAGCGTGATTCCCAACGTTGAAAGCATTCCCACTGCAGCAATGCCAACACCATAGAGTCCAAGCGTAAAAAGACTCACGTCGTTATACGCAAAACCAGTTGCTGCACCGAAAGCGGCCATCATACCGATGCAAACCACAACGACCGGGACCCATACACTTTTCATTCCATCCGCGATACCCGCAATGATCACCGTGGCTGGGCCGGTTTCTGCCTGGCCCGCTAATCTTTGCGTCGGACCATATTCATCACTGGTCGCAAATTCGGTCCACTTGCCGATGGTCCATCCGGCTAACAGGCCGGCAAGAATGGAACCGGCAATCCCAATATACTCGGCCCCCATAATCAACCAAGTAGCTCCGGTCGCAAGAAAAAACGTCAATACCATCGACGCATCAATCCCAAATCCCAAAACCTTGAGCAATGCCTTCTGACTTGCATCTTCACCCGACCGTACAAAGAAAATGCAGACAATGGACATCACGATCCCGATGGCCGCAACAATCATCGGCAAGAACAGGGCGTGGACTTGGTCCATGATACCAAACTCGGCACCTGCAAACGCAGCCACACCCAAAGCGGCTGTCGCCAGAATGGAACCACAATAAGATTCGTAAAGGTCGGCACCCATTCCCGCTACGTCACCGACGTTATCACCTACGTTATCCGCGATGGTTGCCGGGTTACGAGGATCATCCTCAGGAATACCTTGCTCGACCTTTCCAACGAGGTCTGCCCCCACATCAGCGGCTTTGGTAAAGATGCCGCCACCGACACGGGCAAACAACGCCTGACTCGAAGCACCCATCAACGAACACAACATTGTGACCGTAACGGTCGTTAGGTCTAGCTGGCAAACAAATCGCAAAATCGCATACCAGAATGCCATGTCTAAGGTTCCCAGACCAACGACAGTAAGTCCCATTACAGCACCCGACCGGAAGGCGACCTGCAGCCCGTCGTTCAATGATTTCTGTGCACCTGCTGCGGTTCGGTTACTCGCACTGGTGGCGGTTTTCATTCCAATAAAACCGGCCAAACCCGACCAAAATCCACCCGTCAAAAAGGCGAACGGCACCCACCACTCTTGAATTCCAGAATAACGGGCCCACATCAAAAGCCCGAACACGATGACGAAGTAAACGAAAACAACGATGTATTGCTGACGCAAATAGGCTGACGCGCCCTGACTCACGTGTTTGGCAATCTCGATCATCCGGTCATTACCCGGATCTGCCTGTTTCATCTGCCCAAAAAACTTGAATGCAAAAAAGAGAGCCAAAAGCGAGGCTCCTAACAACATTGCCCAAAAGACAAACTCCTCCTTCTGGGCAGCTGAGTTTCCATATCCCTGCTCCATGACGACTCCATCGGTTTCCAACGGAGCAGCCGAAACCGCCACCTCGGTCGCACCAGTCTCTTGGAACGCAAAACCGGTATGGGTCAAAAGAAAAATCAGCAAGCCAGCAATGCCAGCCGCCGTAAGTTGGTAAATTCGCCGTCGAAACAATCCCGACATTCTTTGGGTCTGCCTATATGTGTGTGTTGTAAACGAGTAACTAAATGCCAAGCCGAAAAACGTGCCTATGATTTCAATTACCTTTCAATTGCTGGGGGCAGCTGAAGTACGGTCCCGCGAGTCTAGAGAGCATATTTTAACGGGTAATCGAACTCTTCTGTCTTACGAAGTTAAGTTGCGTTAATTTACTAAAACGAGAAGTCTACCGTCGCATTTGGAAGAGTGTCAACAACAAGCTACCGAGTCTCTTCAGATCCGGAAGGAGTTCTCCAGAGGGTCCCACCGTGGATGAAGTTCGGGTGGCTAAAATAAGCCCCAAGAATTGACGAAACGGACGTGATTTTCTCAAAATTAATGGGGGTCCCACGTCGCCTCACTTCCAACTTTGCTAAAGTACACCAAACCCCTGCTAACGACAGCCGTTTGTGGGTGCGACCTTTTGTCGCTACCTCGACTTTTCGGAGAAGCTGGGGTCCCTTAACATGCCATAGAAATAGTTCACTTAAAACCCCGAGTGGAGCCCTTTTCAGTGATCCAAGCATGGGAAACCGGACGACACGGTCGTTTAACATCATCCCTGAATCCTTAATTTAAGTAGTATATCCACCGTCCAAGGTTGCTGGCGCGAGGCCCGAAGACCTGAAATTAGCGATTTTCCACAGAGCACGAATCAAATATAATATCGCCTGTAGCACATCTACCCGGGCTCGTCGTTTTACCCAGTTGTATCTGACCCAGATTTATCTGCGGGGCACGGCGTTCGGGATCATCACTTAGTCGAATCTGGTTTAGGAGCTGTCCAATGCCTTCCGCTTGGATCAATAATTTTTCTCGAGTCGTTGTTTTCGCACTCTTTCTACCGCTCACCACTGCGGCCTTCGCTCAAAATGAGGGGGATGCCGATCTGGAAGAAGCGTTCAATCTCAAAATCAGCGCCAAATCGACCCGAGATTTGGATAAAGTCGCCAGTTTATGCGAATCTGCTATCGAAAAGGGTTTGGACGAGGAAGGCGTAACTGAGGCAACCCAGTTATGGATTTCAGCTTGGTATCAATATGCTGACCAAATGGGTAAACAGATCTTCGCGACCGGCGAGCAGGATCGCAGGTGGCGGGTATACCGCCGGGAGGCACTGACTCGCTTGAAGAAGGTCGTTGAACTCGATCCGAACATGAGCGATGCCTATTTGCTGATCGCAAGGATGAACGCGTTGCCGGGCGGCGACAAAGCGGCAGCCGAAGCGGCGATTGAAAAAGCCGTCGAAAAAATTATGGATGACGACGTGAAACTATCCAAAGCCTTATTTATTCGTGCCTCGATTTCTGAAGATCCTGAATCGCGATTGGCGGATTTAAATCAGGCAATCAAAATCGATCCCAACAACTTGGATGCTATTCGCGTTCGAGGTGCTTACTATCTTCAACAAAACCAGGCCGACAAAGCTATCGAGGATTTTAAGCTTTGGCTGAACAACGACAAAGAAAATCTCGCTGCCTATTACGTCATTGCCCAGTCATTAATGGCGATGCAAAAGTTTGATGAGGCCACTGAAATCTTAAACCAAGCGATCGAAGTGAATCCCAAGGAATCCCGTAGCTTTAAAGAGCGGGCCCGGATCTACATGGCTCAAGAAAAGCAGAGCGAAGCTCTAGCAGATTTCGGCAAGGCGATTGAATTGAACGACAAAGATTTCGAGGCAATGATGCTCAGAGCTTCAATTTTGATGGACCAAGAAAAACTAGACAAAGCGTTGGACGACGTCAACAACGTCCTCAAGCTGCAACCTGGCTTGGTCGGGGCCTATCGTCTCAGGAGCTTCATCTATTCATCGCAGGAGAACTACCCCAAAGCGATCGAGGACCTCGAAACGCTGACCGACGACGATCCGTCGAATCTAAGTTTCAAAACACAATTGGCGATGCTTTACAACGCAAACGACGAACCGAGTAAGTCTGTAAAGATCTACTCACCACTGATCAGACAACTCACCCGTGACTTGGAAAGCCCGGTCAACGATGCTCAGCAGGAAGCTGTTGAGACCTTGCTTTCCAGCGCCCTGCGAGGCCGTGGAGACGCTTATCTTTCGTTAAGCCAGCACAAAGATGCCATTGACGATTACACGGAAGCCTTGGAACTGAGCCCTGAAAACGACGGGATCCTCAACAATTTAGCTTGGGTTTTGGCCACAACCCCGAAAGACGATTTACGTGACGGCAAAAGAGCAGTCAAACTTGCTGAGAAAGCCTGCAAGCTAACCGAGTATAAAGAGGCTCATGTTTTGAGCACCTTGGCTTCTGGTTATGCCGAAACGGGAGATTTTGAAAAAGCTCGTGAGTGGGCAACGAAGGCAGTAGAACTAGCGAGCACCGATGAGCAAAAAGCAAATCTCTCCAAAGAATTAGAGAGCTACAAACAAGACAAGCCGTGGCGAGAGGATCAAAAAGCTGAGTTGCAAGACGATGACAAAAAAGAAGATGACAAGTCCTAAGAGAAACTCGGCCTGACGGTCGGGAATCGCACCCCGGCTGGTTAGGAACCGTGCACTCCAGCTCAAAACCGATCTGAATCAAACCAACGCGGTAGAGGCATCGCGACCGTCATTGACGCCCGAGCTGATGAAACGCCGCTCATTCTACACACCTTCTCATTGAGGATGACTCGTATGGATCGGACCTCTGCCTACGAACTGATGTGTCAGCACACGCAGAACGAGAGCTTGCGTCGGCACATGCTGACGGTCGAAGTTGCCATGCAAGCCTACGCGAAACAGACCGACAATGACCAAGAAAAATGGGGAATCGTCGGACTACTCCACGACTTTGATTACGAACTTTGGCCTGAACCGCCGGACCACCCACTTCAAGGGGCTCGCATCCTGACCGAACTGGGCTATCCAGACGACGTCGTTTACGCAATCAAATCACATGTCGACGTGGTGCCCGGGCACCCGCGGGTCTCCCTGCTAGACAAGACCCTGTTTGCCTGCGACGAGCTATGCGGGTTCATTACTGCCGTGGCACTGGTGCGACCGCAGGGCATTCAAGGGATGAACGCCAAAAGCGTCAGAAAAAAATTGAAACAAAAGAGTTTCGCTGAGAAGGTAAGCCGTGACGATATTGTTCAGGGAGCTTCTGATCTTGGCATCGATCTGAATGAGCACATCCAATTTGTAATCGATAGCTTAATAGACAAAGCTGAACAGCTCGGCCTGCCGAAGGGCAACTGACAACCCTATCCGACGATCAACCTAAGATCGATTTTTAAGAGGACATTAAAGAAATGATCGATCTTCCCTAGAGCTAGAGGTCGATTTTAAAATACGCTTTTCTGTTCGGTCTGACGCTGAGCCTTGTCGTTTCCCTGGCAGGGCCTCACGGGACTCATCAAACAAGCATTGCTGAATTACCAAGCGACCGGTAAGGCACTCAACGGCCAAGATCCGTTAATGATCCTGTCTGTTTTTCTATTGCTCGCTCTGCTGATCACATTTGGAACCAATGGCTTGGGACGGCGCGGCGGATCAAACACGATCAAGAAACGTCCGAATTTATTGATTTCTGTCACCAACTGATTGCTATAATCAGATCGGCGGCTGTCCAGACAGACAGCGAGAATTTTAACGTTCAGGGCGGGCACTCCTATGAAAAACAAATTACCGGGTCTAAGGGTTCAATGGTTTCTCACCGGTTTTCTAGCATTTATGTTGTTGCAAGCCCTGCTATCCCCACGAAGCAGCCGTTCGCCGACATGATTGGGGACCTCATGCGTTGCCGGGCCGGCAATCAAAGTGCCCCAAGTGGAATGGGTGGGGCGACAGTCCCTTGACCAACCGATTCCACTGCAAACGAATATTCCTGACCACTTGTTTGAGTGACGTAGCCATCTAACCGCCCGTACCCTGCTAGCCGAATAACATCTTTAGTAAGATTTAGCCGTTACAGGAAACCTCAATTCGCCGGTAACTTCAAAGGTCAAATAGGCTATAAGTAAGAGTGCGGTGGGTAACCGATATTCCGAAACAGATTTTCGACCCGGTAACTCGGCGACCCTACCCATTGATTCCGATCCAACCCTTTACAACTCAAGAGACTCCCATGGAAGTTCAAAGTTCCGAACAGCTAACCTCCCGAAAGTGCGAACCCTGTGAAGGAGGAGTTGACCCCTGCCCGCTCCCTTTTGTAACGCAACAGCTTGAGAATTTGAACGGCTGGTACCTGACGCATGAAAACCAGCGAATTCGCAAAGACTGGACGGTAAAAAATTTCATTGCCGGCCTCGAGTTCATGATGCGAGTTGGCGAAGTGGCCGAAGCAGATGGCCACCATCCAGATGTCCACCTCGTCAGCTATCGGGATCTTTCAATTGAACTGTGGACGCACGCCATTGGTGGCCTGAGTGAAAACGACTTTATCTTGGCTGCCAAAATTGATCAACTGGCGATCGAAGAAGCTTGACTAAAGAGTCATGTCGCGAAGGTCTAGCGCAGACATCTGGCAACTGGCACACATGCCTTACAGCCCAACTCCCAGGCCTTGCGTGCATCCGACTTGGAAGCCTAAGCGGTTCTCGCAGCCTTTGCCCGTTTCGGTCATTCACCCCTATGGCCTATGCCATGATTTAGGCCATTGCCAATGGTTGGCCCTCTCTTAACCGGATCGTCTGCACTAACTCTTGCCGAACCACTTCTTGAATTTATGGACCGTCACTGCCCGACCCGCTCGAGCAATCGAAGTTGTTAAGGGGATTTCTTTAGGACATACCGTGACGCAATTTTGAGCGTTACCGCATACTTGAACACCCCCTGGTCCCGACAGAAGCTCAAGGCGTTCCTCCGCGATCTGAGCCCCGGTAGGGTGACTATTGAACAACATGGCCTGACTGATTGCCTGAGGTCCAATAAATTGAGTGTCGTAGGCCTCATTCACCCGTTTATCGTAGTCTGCATCCGATTCTCCATCGGCCCGCACCACTTCAACTTTGGTGTATTGAGGACAAGCCTCCATGCAACAACCGCAACTCATGCATTCACTTAAAGGGTAGTTAATCTCTTGCTGAGCTCGCGAAACCTTCGGACCTGGACCCATGTCATAGTAGGTGTCGACCGGCACCCACGCTTCAACACGTTGAAGACTCCGGAAAATCCGTTGGCGATCGACTACCAGATCTCGCACGACGGGAAATTTACTCATCGGTTGCAATACAAGCTCTTGATCCGTTCCGTCTAGAAGGTTGTCCACCAAAGCGCTACATGACTGGCGAACCTTGCCGTTGATCACCATCGTGCATGAACCACAAACCTCTTCTAAACAACCGCAACTCCAAGCGACGGGGGTTGTTTTCTCACCCGTGGCTGTTTCACTCATAGCGGCGATTCTTTGAAGGACGCTAATGACGTTCATGTCAGATTCGTAGGTAACGTCAAAGGTCTCCCAGTAGCTCGGGCTACCAGGTCCATCCTGCCGTTCGATTCGGACCGTAAAACTCGAAATTGTCTGATCGTATGCGTCCTTGATCATGCCTGTCTCTTTTTCAACATTTTGTTAAAGGGAACCTGATGCTATTCAAACTCGAACAACCCGAAACAATCAAGTTGCTGCCGCTTGATTTTCAGCAACATCTGCACTTCGTTTGGCTCGACGGTCGTTCCAAACCTGTTCAATGACCTCAGCCCCAACCAGCCCATACAGACGGGGCCGCGGAGGTTCAATCGAAACATCAACGTCTTCATAAGTAATCTGAGGATGCTCGCCGTCAAACTCAGCAATTGTGGATTTGAGCCATTTTTTGTTATTTTCTTCAAACCGGTCGCACCAAAGCTCGGCTTCACGGTGACGCTCTTGGTCCGTGGTCGCTTGGAGTGGAGGAAATTGAAAATCAGGCTTGTAGTGAGCCCCTCGGCATTCATCCCTCTGCAACGCACCTTTTACAATCGTTTTCGCCAATGGAAACATGTCCATCACGCCTTTGGTGAAAACCACATTTTGATTGGTCCAATTTCCCGTATCAGACAAACTGCAATTTTTGGAACGCTCATGCAGGTCGCAAATCGTCTCGTAAGCTTCGGCTAACTGATCGTTGCGTCGCACCACGGTTGCCGAACGAGTCATGACCTGTCCTAACTCTTGGTGGAGCAAATAGGGGTTCTCATTTCCACCATCTCGCTTGAGTAACGAGTCGTGACGGTTTTGGTGCTCATCCTGCGCCGCTTTATGAACGGTTGCATACTCGCTTGACAGCTTCGTCATGCCACTCAATTTCTGCTGAATCCCAGGGGCCACGAACAGGCCCGTAAAGATACAGCTGAGCAAAGAGTTCGCACCCAATCGATTCGCCCCATGGTAGTGATAATCACATTCCCCTATTGCATACAGATTTTCAATGTTGGTTTGGTGATTGCGGGGTGAGGCCACACGGAGGCCACCGGCTTGGGTACGTTCGTAATCCGTCCAGAGCCCACCCATCGAATAATGAACCGCCGGGAAAATCTTCATCGGGACATCGCGAGGATCGACTCCTTGGAACTTCTGGTAAATATCCAGAATCCCACCCAATTTGCGATCTAATTCAGGCTTCGGAATGTGAGTCAAATCGAGATATACACACAGCCGGTCGGCCTCGACACTGAGGCCTTCGTTCACACAGATGTCAAAAATTTCACGGGTTGCAATGTCCCGCGGAACCAGGTTACCGTACTCGGGGTAACGCGATTCAAGGAAGTAGTAACGTTCATCTTCAGGAATGGATTTAGGATCCCTTGAATCCTGTGGTTTCCGTGGCACCCACACTCGTCCTCCTTCTCCACGAGCTGACTCGCTCATGAGCCTAAGCTTATCTGCTCCTGGAATCGCGGTAGGATGAACTTGGATGAACTCGCCGTTACCGTACTTGGCTCCGGCTTGAAAACAGCGACTGGCGGCACTGCCGGTACACATCACCGACATCGTGGATCGCCCATAAACTAACCCTGGCCCCCCCGAACCAACGACAACAACGTCAGCTGGGAACGAACGTATTTCCATCGTTCTCAAATTCTGAGCGATCGCGCCGCGACAGACGCGGTTCTCATCCAAAATAGGACCCAAAAAATCCCAATGCTCGTACTTGGTGACCTTGCCTTGACTTTCCCAGCGACGAACCTGCTCATCCAAACCGTAGAGCAATTGCTGTCCCGTCGTGGCGCCTGCGAAAGCGGTTCGCTTATACAGGGTTCCACCAAACCGGCGTCGGTCAAGAAAACCCTCTTGGGTTCGGTTAAACGTCACGCCTAGGCGATCCATTAGGTCAATCACTTTCGGGGCCCAATCGGCCATTTCTTTCACAGGTGGCTGGTGGTTCAAAAAATCTCCACCGTACACGGTATCGTCAAAGTGCTTCCACTCGGTATCACCGATCTGCCGAGTTTGATCGTTGCAACTGTTGATTCCACCTTGAGCGCAGACGCTATGCGAACGCTTGACGGGGACGAGACTGATTAGATCAACATCCACGCCCAACTCGCACAACTTCATCGTGCAGGACAAACCTGCGAGCCCACCACCGACAATTACAACTCTAGGTTTACTCATGATTATCTTTTAAAAAAACACTCGCACTGTATAAAAACCGCAATCAAGCCCACGAATTCACATTCAGTGATTTTCTTGATCGGCTCTTTGTGAATCGATCAGCTTGTGGGGGTCTGCCAGGATCGTCCCACTTTTAATCCCTTGTTCATACATTTCCAGTTCCCGGGCTTCCGCCTTATCAATATCGACCTTATAAAATCCAACTAAGGCGCTTAAACCGATAACCGCGATGATCGCTCCAACGCCCAAACAGATGTGACTCGCCATCTTTTGAGCTTTGGGACTGACCCAGACGCCCCAGGTGATTCCCATCGTCCACAAACCATTGGCAAAGTGGAAAACACATGCCAAAATCCCAATCGCGTAAAGACCTGAAACGATTGGATTTTGAAGAGCTTTGGCCGCGGTCGAAGCCGCATTGTAAGGCCGGAACTGAGCAAGACCGATCGGGTCGGCAATCGTCTCACGAAACCAGTCTGCATGAATCACGCCGTTCATCTGCAGGACATGCCAGAGTATGAAGAAAAAGGCGATCATCCCCGTGACCCGCTGAGCGACGTAACGATAGTTCGCCTGATAGGGATATTTCGAGACGTTGCTCCTGCCCTGAAAGATAAAAACGAAGCCCAATAAAGCATGAAAGATGATAGGTAAAAATATGAACAACCATTCCACCACTAAAACCGCCGGGCCGAGACTGTGGATTTGGTAAACGATCTTTTGGTAGGACTCCGTGCCGTTGTTGATACTAGCATTTGCCATCAAATGGACGACCATGAACGCGCCAACCGGAATCAATCCGGAGAGTGAGTGTAGACGCCGAATCATGAATTCGTGTCGCTCGAAAAAACTCATTTCTTGAGTCACTTACAAGTCCTCTTTGATGCAACATACCTTGGAAGAGAAAAGCTCTTTGGCATGACCTACCTGACGTTGACCGGCGTTTTCTCAAACGGCCCGGAACTCAACACATTATAAGGAGTAACACTCGCCAACCATAGACGTTGAAATCGTGTTAACCGGCCGAATCCAACCCCCGTGTCTTGGGTCGTTGAGCATGAAAAAGCTGCTCTCCGATAACACCTAACTGGCTTTTTAGCCCTTCGGTTAACCGCCGGTTTGCGCCAGTTTGTGCCGGCCCAGCCGTCCAACACCTCCTCGTCTCCGATGAAGCCCCTGCAAACACCCATGGTTGGCCTCCCATCGCAAATGTTTCATTTCCAACCGTCTTAATTTTATGGGGTTTTTAGATTATTTTCCCCTAAAAATGAATCAACCCAAGGGCTTTTCGGCTTTTTCGATTCGACTTAGATTATGGGCTTTGCGAGTCCCTTATTTAGAAAACGTTTGTGAAATCGGTCATCGTCATACCGGCCCGAATGGAATCATCCCGCTTGCCTAGGAAAATGCTCCTAGCCGAGACTGGCAAAACACTTATCGAACATACCTTTATTGCCGCCAGCCAGAGCCTCTTGGCCTCCGAGGTCATTGTCGCCACGGATCACGTCGATATCCAAAACGCAGTCGAGGAATTCGGGGGCAAAGCAATTCTCACAGATCCCGGTCATCGAAGCGGCTCTGATCGACTGGCTGAAGTAGCGAGTGAATTGCCACAATTCGACCTGTTCGTCAATGTCCAGGGGGACGAACCGGAAATAGAGGGACGCTACATCGATCAGGCGATTGAACGCCTCCAGCAAACGCCTCTAGCAGCCGTCGCCACCCTCGCTTCACCCTTGAGGGCCTCAGAGCGATTGCGGGATCCGGCCTGCGTTAAAGTCGTTTTTGACGAAAACTTTCGCGCACTCTATTTTAGCCGTAGTCCCATACCGATGCCGCGAGACGGAGCCGAGAAATGGTTGGGCACGGAGCCAGCCTCTTTCTTTCAGCATATTGGGCTTTATGCGTACCGCCGGGAATATTTATTGAAAATTCCCCAGCTGCCCAGAGCACGGATTGAAACAATCGAATCTCTTGAACAACTACGATTTTTACATGCCGGCTGGCCCATTTACGTTGATATCGCCCCCCATGCATTTCCAGGAATTGATACCGCTGAAGACTATCAGTCATTTGTCAGACGACGTGCAAATTGTTAGGATCTTCGTTTGAGGAAAAATGGCCCAAACCCCATCCACTCAGGTTCCGCGAAACCTGGCTTCCAACATGGTTTGAAACCTGTTCCTCCACGTCCAACCGATCTCTCTGCGCGGCTTCGGTTTTTGATTCATTAAAAGGATAGAAGGATCTGACTCGTTATGACCAAACATATTTTCGTCACCGGTGGGGTGGTCAGTTCCTTGGGTAAAGGACTCACCAGTGCTTCTATTGGGATGCTACTGGAACACCGTGGTTTGAAAGTACGGATGCAAAAACTTGATCCTTATATCAACGTGGATCCCGGCACCATGAGTCCCTACCAACATGGTGAAGTTTACGTTTTAGATGACGGCAGTGAGACCGACTTGGATTTGGGGCACTACGAGCGATTCACCAACAGCAAGTTGACTCGCAACTCAAACTTCACCACCGGCCAAATTTACCAGAACGTAATTGAAAAAGAGCGACGTGGTGAATTCTTGGGAAAAACCGTACAGGTCATTCCACATATCACCAACGAGATCAAACACAGTATTGCAAAGGTTGCGGGTGAGGGAATTGATGTCGTGATCACAGAAATTGGCGGAACCGTTGGCGATATCGAAAGCCAACCGTTTCTAGAAGCCATTCGACAGTTCGCGTTGGATGTGGGCAAAGAAAATTGTCTTTACATTCACCTCACACTAGTGCCCTATCTCAAAGCGGCGGCAGAACTCAAAACCAAGCCGACTCAACACTCGGTGGGTCAACTGCGTCAGATTGGTATTCAGCCAGATATTTTGATCTGTCGAACAGAGCGGGAGCTACCTGCCTCCGATCGAGAGAAAATCGCGCTGTTTTGCAACGTGCCATTCCAAGCAGTGATTGAAGAACGAGACAAAGATTTCTCGATCTACGAAGTCCCACTAAGCCTCGTGGAACATGGACTCGACAGTTTGATTGTCAAGAAGTTGAACCTGCCGAATACGTCCCTCGACCTAGATGATTGGCGCGACCTGCTGCACCGACTCAGAAATCCTGAAACGGAGATCAGCATTGCCGTGGTTGGAAAATACGCCGAGCACAAAGACGCTTACAAGTCAATTTATGAAGCGATCGACCACGCGGGCATTGAACACCATGCTCAGATAAGAATCGGACGGATTCAGAGTGAAGCCGTCGAGCGGGAAGGACCTGAGCGGTTATTGGCGGGATATGATGGAATCTTAGTCCCTGGTGGCTTTGGAGAACGCGGTACAGAAGGCAAAGTGGAGGCCATTCGATTTGCTCGTGAGCGGAACATCCCATTCTTAGGCATTTGTCTCGGGATGCAGTGCGCCGTGATCGAATTTGCTCGCAACGTTGTCGGTTTAAAAGGTGCAAACTCCACCGAATTCGATAAAGACACACCCTACCCGGTCATCTGTTTACTGGACGAACAAAAAAACATTACTGACAAAGGTGGCACCATGCGACTGGGTGCCCAAAAATCCGAACTGGACACGAACTCGAAAAGTTTCGAATGGTACGGGAATCGGGGGATTTCTGAAAGGCATCGCCATCGGTACGAATTTAACAATGTTTATCGGAAACAGTTTCAGGCCCATAACCTGACCATTGCTGGGACCAGTGAGGATGACAGCTTGGTTGAAATCGTGGAAGTCGCAGATCATCCATGGTTTGTAGCAGTTCAATTTCACCCTGAATTCAAATCCAAGCCAACGCAATCGCACCCCCTATTCTCAGGCTTTATTCAAGCCGCTGTGCGTCGAACCAAAAACTCTGCCGTTCCACAGAGTTCGTAATTTAAAACAGCTCTCGTTATAATCCAAACCCGAACCCTCGAGTAAAAACATGACCGACCCCAACGAAGAACCCAAAATCATTGTGGACGATGACTGGAAAGATCAAGTTCAAAAAGAAAAAGCGGCAGCTGAAGAGCTCGAGGAATCGGAGCCATTGCAGCAGGAGCTTCCACCGGCCTCTATTTCGATGCTGGTGACAACCCTTTCGACTCAAGCCTTGGCATCAATGGGTTACATCCCGGACCCCAACGGACAGCCAATGACCAATCTACCGATGGCCAAACATTTCGTCGATACGATTGCCATTTTAGAAGAAAAAACCAAGGGCAACCTATCGGAAGAGGAAGAAAGCCTGCTAAACGATACGCTCCACCAGCTTCGCATGGCATTTGTCAACGCGTCGGGAGCCCCTACACCGGAACCGGGTAAAGGTAAATCCACCATCGAATTACCATGATCCCTGAACGGGCAAACCGAAGCATCACCTACGAGGAAACCGCGGGTGCAGAATACTTAAAGGGCTCGGAAAATTTTTGCTACAATCGCAAGTTGGAGATTCAAGTGAATCGCAAAATGCCTTCTCGAATCGCATTTCGAATTCATTAAAGCCGTGCCGAGTGCATCGCTATCATCAACAAGACGCTATCTTTTAAGCATGGGGCCTGATTCGGGTAACGATCCTTCCGCCTGTATTATCGGCGGGTCACCTAACTCTCTCAGTGCTTTCAGGAAATTCCCAACCAGTTGACTTTGGTATCGATAGGGATTCCAGCAAACGGCAATCGTTCGCTTGGGAGCTTCACCCGCGATCGACCGGTAGACGACGCGATCGCTGGCAGTGGACCGACAAGCCATTTCCGGAATCAGCGAGACGCCATGCCCAAGCCCCACCAAATTTTGAACCGTAATCAGTTGTTGGATACGAGATGTTGTAACCGGCTGAAACCGCTGTGTGTTGCAAAACGACTGGACGTTCTCTTGTAAGCAGTGGGCTTCGTCAAGCAATACGAACGGCTCGTCACGAATGTCATCGACGAAAATTTCTGGCTTATCAACGAAACGGTGATTGGCCGGCAACGCCAATAACAACTCCTCTTCAATCAATGGCTCAATCGTCAAGTATTTGGCTGTCGCCGGTAATGCCAAGATCCCCAGATCGACCTCGCCATTGGAACAACGTTTGAGTAAAACATCGGTCACGTCTTCGTTGACCACAAAACTAGCTTGGGCAAACTGCCCGCCAATTGCTTTTAAGAGTCCCGGTATAAAATAAGGACCGATCGTCGGGATCGCTGAAATGCCAATCCGGCCGGTTTGCCCATCATCGGTGATCTGACGTTTCACATCGTCGACCATTTGTAAAATCTTATCTGCCTGTGCCCACAACACATGGCCCGCCGGCGTTACCTCGATTGATCGCCCTTGCCGCTCAAACAGAGGTTGCCCCAGTTCTTTTTCCAACTTGGCAATCTGCTGACTTAAGGCCGGTTGTGAGACAGAACAATCCTGCGCTGCACGAGTAAAACTACCGTGCTCAACAATCTTGGTGAAATACTTAAGTTGTCCGAGATCCATAACAAGCAAACTAGAATCAACAGTGAATAATTTCAGTCATGTATGTTTGTCATTATGGAGATCGAACCCGCAAGATGCAAATTGCCTGTTGGAAGATTACAAAACTTTCTCGAGGGACAACTCAAGGCCCCACTCCGTTTTGCTAAAATGATTTCCAATTCGCCACTATTCCCCGTTTGCCAGTAATATCGGCAGCCGTCCAAAACCGGTCTCGAAGCAGACGTTTCCGCAGTTTTTTCTCTAACAAAGCCGCTCGTTTGCGACAAATTGGTCCCCATCCAATAGAATACGTGGATTCTCGTGCAACTTGGGAGCAAGGACAAAGATGTCAAATCAGGTTTTAGCATTTTACAATTTTTTCAAACCCACACCTCAAACGCCAGACAGGCTTGGGGTGACACCCCACTTATTCGCTCCTCAATGGGGCGGCTTGCTAGTTATTTTTTTTATGATCTTGGTAAGCGGATGCAACGAAACCGTCGACCCTGACGAAGAAAAACGGAAGCGTTATCAGGTCGATAACAACATCTCGTCCTCTAAACTCAACCCACAGTCTGGCAAATCAATCGTGTTGAGTGGTGATCAGGGGATTGCTGTCGAAAATGATGTTGATTCGCTAATGGCGAGGTCAAAAATGCTAGAGATGCGGTCTCAACAAATCGATTTCAAGGAGATGATTGGCGACCTGACAACCCAACAGCAAATTTCAGAGCGCATTCTCCAATTGGAAATCAACAAAGACCAACGTCTCTTTGCAGTTCAAAACTTACTGGTTTCTCTGCTCAAACGAATCGCCACGAGCGATCTGGTCGCCCGAGAAAAACTTTACGAAATCCTGCCGGATTATTTAGAGGATCGTAACCCGGATATTCAGCGGGTTGCATGGATGGCTCAGACAACCGCACAGTTGGCTGACTTCCTACGCGTGGAGGAGGCAAACTCCGAAGGATTCGACGAAAGTATTAAGCAATTGTTGATACGATTCCCCACCGATCCACTCGTGGCTACCGAACTACAAGGCATTGTTGTTCAGCTAATGATCCGCGAACGTAGAGACGAAGCGATTGCCTTGATGGGCGAGCTGAGTAACGCTTACGCCAAAAGCGACAATGCGAATCTGCAAGAGCTATCAAAGATCCTCAAAGATCGAATGTATCTAGCAGAAATCCAATTTGATCTTGTCGCCCAAAAGATGCGTCAAGGGAAACAGCAGATGGAAGTCCAGCAACAATTCTTGGGCCTGGTTGAGCAATTAGCGACAAAAAAAGACATGGGAAATGAGATCTACCGGGAAATCCTGTGGACCGAGCGATGGTTGGAAGAAATTGACAATTACGACGCTGCTGAGCAGATGTTACTTACCATGGAAACCAATATTGCGAACCATCAAGACGCAGCCTTCAGAGATAAAGTCACGGCCGATATCGGCAAAGCGAAAAACCGGCTGGCTCTGGTCGGAAAACCACTCGTGCTGACCGGGCAAGATCGCGCCGGTAAACCGCTGTCCACCGAAGCCCAAAAAGGAAAAACGACACTGGTGATTTTCTGGTCAGCCTCCGTTCCCTCCTCTGTCAAAGTGATGCAGCAACTAGTACAGATTTACCGACGCTATCATTCCAGAGGATTGGAAATTGTAAGCTTTTGCGTCGACAAAAATGCGTCCCAGGCGCTTAGTATTATTGGCAACCAGTCACCTCCATGGTTGTCAATGTATCGCTCTCAGGCGCCTAGCAGCCAGCAAGGAATGGACACAGCAGGGGTTCAACAGCTGCCCTATCTCATTTTACTGAATAAAGAGGGAATTGTGATCGACGTGAACCTATCGATACCAAAGCTGCCCAACGAAATTGAAGAATCGCTGGGCCCATAAGTTTGACGTCCAAGCGAGAATAGCTAATTCCCAAAGGACTCGGTAAACACGAAAAAAGGGCGGCGGAAAACCGGCCTTTTTATTTGAATCTTTAGAGGGTGGCAGAAGCTCACTCTGCAGCAGCAACCGACTCTTTCGACTCAGCACCTTCTGCTGCGGCCGCCTCAACAACCTCGCCTTCGGTTGAATCTTCCTCTTCCACTGGCGCCGCCGGAACTGGGTCGCTCAAACTTTCGTTAGCAATCAATCGTTCGAGCAATCGTGATATTTTGGCAACCACATCATCTCGATAGGCTCCCGAGAACGTTCTCACATCGGTTGCGACCGATACGGAACCATCGTAGCCGGCTGATTGTAGTGCGTTGTAAACGGCGACGGATAACGAGTTTTCCTGCGCGCCGGGCATAACACGATCCCCTTTGCTGAGGTTCGCCGGATCTGCATTTTCGCAAACATCTGCCAACCGCAATTCGGTAATCTGATTCGGCTTGAGCTCGGAAACTTGGTCCATGGCTCCGCCTGCTGCGACCCACTGCCATGTATCGAGCGCCAAACCTACATTGTCATGGCCAACTGTTTTGATCAAGGTCAGCATTTCTTCGGCGGTTTGGATGAATTTGTTTTCCAACTCGTTGGGGCCTACTTGCTGGAGGGCCAAGCCCACCTTGATATCGTTCTTACCAAGTGTTTCTCCAAGACTGTGTAAACGAACGCGATGGCGTTCAAAATTTTCTTGGAATGCCGTGTCGCTTGAGGTTTCGATGACCACGTAGCACCGGCTTCCAGAGAGAGCCTCGCAGAGTGCCACGATCGTTGGGATTTTCGATTCGAAGTTGGCGTAATCACTGTCCGAAGCACCTATATTGACCGGCAACTGGAATGTGCCTAAATCAATTTTTGCGCTTTGGAGGAATTGGCAAGCAAATTCTTTACCCATCGCATCGTGACGGCCGACAAGGTCTTCCATATCAACCTCGACCCCTTTGAACTTGTAGGTCAAGGCCAATTCAATTAGTTCGTTTTGCCGGCCGGCTACGCCCAAGCCTTGGGTGTTAAGAATTTTTTCCACGTGGCCCTCGCTCTATCCTGAATGGTGAAACCGATCGTGAGTACGATGCCAAAAAAGCTCGAGCTGACCGGAAAATGAATTAGATGGGTTGAATTAAGCAGCGGATTATCTCAAAAGAAGCCAAACACCGCTAGGTGTAAATAAAGGCGTCAAAAATTGGAATATACCGTTTTATCAGGCGTTTTTTTAGTTTAACCACTATTCCGGGGTGGGCCGGGCCGAATAATAATATCGGACTGGTTATTTAACCAGTTTCAATGCTTGGGGCAGTCGCTTTGCGTCTCTGCCCTGCTAGTCAAACGGGGGCGAATTGGATTCGACCGGATAGCTAGAAGCGCTGGTGGCGTGTCGTGGTTGATCAGAAGGCCACGTAAAAATCTGATCACAAACTTTACTTGCCAACGATAACTTGGCTCTGGCTGCTTAAGAAAACGGTAGCCCCGGCTGATGGGTTTTGCTGGAGAGCCCTGAATGCTGGTCACCAATTCCAGATCGCTGTGAAGCACGTCGAGTACATTCACGGTTAAAACTCGTTCTCGTCTAGTTAGGTGTTCAGTCTGTCGATGGACGGTGCATCTGACGAATCTCAAATAATCGACTACACACGTAGAGGCTATCGTGGAAATGTCGCGGGACGCGGGTTCGATCCCCGCCGCCTCCACTGACGCCGGAGTCACAACCCGGCTCAAACCAAAACAGGCTCGTCAGTTCATTTTGGCGAGCCTCTCTTTTGCCCTGACCCTTCGGTAATCTTGATTACTATACAAAAACCAATCATGTTTCACCTCAATTTACAGTGCTTGCCTCTGGAGTCACAAGATCTTGGGTGTTGACCGAGAAATTCTGAAAAGCGATACTAAAGGTCGCAGGGGTGTCCTTTCTGGGCTGAGAGTTTTGGAAAGCATGTTTCGAAACAACCCTTCGAACCTGATACGGGTCATACCGACGAAGGGAGCGAGACGGCATCGTGTAATCTTTTGGGCATTGCCGCTCTCTCTTCTCCGAGTCGTTCCCCCATTGCAACTTAAAGGGAAGAAATGAATTCTCCAAAACTGCCACTGGTAAAGAGTTTGAGCAACGTAAAGCAACGGGGTGATTTTACCGGGCAGTTTACGGACCAGGTTGACAACACTGAAGAGATTCAAGCGATTGAAAAAGACCCAACGCTGTTTCCGAATTCCACCCGCATCTACGTCGACGGAGAGATCCACGAGGGATTGAAAGTTCCCATGCGAGAGATTCGCGTCTCTGATACGGAGCATGCCAATGGAGAGATCGAAAAAAATGAACCCGTACGAGTCTATGATTGCTCGGGGCCTTGGGGAGACCCTGAATTTGACGGCGATGTGACTCAAGGGCTTCCGGCTTTGAGAAGGGAGTGGATTTTGAATCGGGCCGATGTCGAAGAGTATACTGGCCGTGATGCCAAGCCAGAAGACAACGGTTACCTGTCCGAAGCTCATTCGGAAAAGTACAACCAACTGAAGAAAGTAAAGAACCGACTAAAAGAATACCCGGGATTGAGGCGCAAACCTTTGCGCGCTCGACACAGTATGGATGGTGAAGGTGATTGGCATCCTGTCACGCAAAAGTGGTATGCTGATCAGGGAATCGTTACCCCAGAGATGGAGTATGTTGCCATTCGCGAAAACCTAGGGCGTACGAAAGAGTTCAAGACAATTGCCGACCAGTATCCGAATCTTCGAGATCTACCGCCAGAGGCATCCGAACGAATTCGGCAATTGTGCTCCACGCCCGAAGGCTATGAAATGCCCCGGCCCTCGGAAATCGATCCAAACTCGCAGGTACCCCGCAATCGCATCGACCACCAGCACCCGGGACAGTCCTGGGGAGCGCTAACTCCTGCTTTCATTACCGCTGAATACGTACGCTCCGAGGTAGCCCGAGGTCGCGCGATCATTCCGGTCAATATCAACCACCCTGAAAACGAGCCGATGATTATCGGCCGAAACTTTCTGGTGAAGATCAACGCCAACATCGGTAACTCGGCTGTCACTTCGACCATCGACGAAGAGGTCGAGAAAATGCGTTGGGCGACAAAGTGGGGTGCTGACACCGTTATGGATCTTTCCACCGGAAAGAATATTCATGCAACACGCGAGTGGATCATTCGCAACAGCCCGGTTCCCATAGGAACCGTTCCGATCTACCAAGCCTTAGAAAAAACGGGGGGAAGTATTGAGGCGTTAACTTGGGAGTTGTTCCGGGACACGTTGATCGAACAAGCGGAGCAGGGTGTTGATTACTTTACGATTCACGCGGGAGTACTCAAAGCGTTTGTTCCGCACACCGCCAAACGGATGACAGGGATAGTTTCCCGCGGCGGTTCCATCCTCGCGAAGTGGTGCATTCATCATGAGAAAGAGAACTTTCTCTACGAGCACTGGGACGAGATTTGCGACATATGTGCCGCCTATGACGTGAGCTTCTCGATTGGTGACGGTTTACGTCCCGGCTCGATCGCCGATGCGAATGACTACGCTCAACTCGCGGAATTAGAAGTTCAAGGTGAGCTGACCCAACGCGCTTGGGCAAAGGGGTGCCAAGTGATGAACGAGGGGCCCGGGCATGTGCCGATGCACCTGATTCAAGAGAATATGCAAAAGCAGATCGAATGGTGCCATGAGGCCCCATTTTACACCCTTGGCCCGCTGACGACCGATATTGCCCCGGGTTACGACCACTTTACCTCGGGTATCGGAGCCGCACAGATTGGCTGGTATGGATGTGCGATGCTTTGCTACGTGACACCGAAAGAACATCTAGGACTGCCTGATCGAAACGATGTCCGTGAAGGCGTTGTAACGTATAAGATCGCAGCCCACGCAGCGGACCTTGCGAAAGGACATCCGGCGGCTCAAATTCGAGACAACGCCCTCTCGAAGGCTCGTTTCGAATTCCGTTGGCGAGACCAGTTTGCGCTCGGACTCGATCCTGCTCGTGCGATTGAGTATCACGATGAGACCTTGCCTGCCGAAGGTGCCAAAACCGCTCACTTCTGCTCGATGTGCGGTCCAACTTTTTGTTCTATGAAAATCACTGCCGACGTTCGCAAATACGCCGAAGCACAGGCCGCGGGAGTACGTGATGACGGCAACAAAGAGGCAAGCGAATCCAGTCACTAGGAGCTTTACCCCATCGCGAGCAGCTTCTTTTAGGTTTGGAGCAAGTCAAGTGGCATGCCGTACAACACAGCGTTTTGGCAACAGGGATTTCCGGTTCCGGCCCCATCATACATGCGACCGTCGATCATTCGGAGAAAGTAAGCGAATATTCGAATTGGTTGAAACTAAATCACGCCTTCGATGAGTTTATCAAGCTTCGCAAGGCTGACCGAACCGGCGCACGACAACTCATAGGAGTCGAGCTTGAAGTACATAAACATCAAACATCCCGAGCAAGTTGCTTCTTTCGCCCAAGCGGTCACGATGGGGCTCGGACGAGATCGGGGTCTGTTTTTCCCAGAGACCATACCACCGCTCAGCGACCTAGCCACTCTCTTGAGGATGAGTTTTGTTGAACGCAGCGTCGAAATCCTTACCCACTTTGTCGATGACGCCTTTGAGCAAAAAACCTTGGAAAAAATCGTGAGCCGGGCGTTCAATTTCTCTGTGAACGTTACACCAGTCGAAACCCATGTTTTCGCATTGGAACTATTCCATGGCCCGTCGTTGGCGTTTAAAGATTTCGGGGCCCGATTTCTAGCAGAATGTTTGAGCCATCTATCGAGTGGCCCGACCACGATTCTAACTGCCACATCGGGGGATACCGGCGCGGCCGTCGCCCATGCTTTTTTTGATCAGCCCGAAATCCGAGTTGTGATTCTGTACCCTGAGGGCCGGATATCACAATTTCAGGAAAAACTATTTTGTACGCTCGGGAAAAATATTGAGACGTTTGCAGTAAGGTCTGACTTTGACGCGTGTCAGGCAATCGTTAAGCAAGCATTCGAAGATCAAACGATTCGTCAGTCGATTCAATTGAACTCGGCAAACTCGATCAACATCGGACGGCTCCTGGCTCAAGTCTGTTACTACTTCGAAGCCGTGGCACAGCTTCCAAGTCACGAAAGCATCGTCGTCTCAATTCCCTCAGGTAACTTTGGGAACTTGACCGCCGGATTGATCGCCCGAGCAATGGGGCTACCTATCCAAAAATTCATCGCCGCCACCAATGCGAACGATACGGTTCCCAGATATTTCGATAACAATATATGGGCGCCGAACCCAACTAAGGCGACGCTCACTAATGCAATGGACATCGCGGAACCGAACAACTTCCCACGTATCGAATGGCTTTTCAAAGATTCCCCCAAAACACTCCGATCTGTCATCCAACCCCATGCGGTTTCCGATGTCCAAACACGCGAGTCAGTGAGTGCTTTGTATGAAATCAACTACATTGCCGAACCTCATACTGCGTTGGCATATGGTGCACTTAAAAACTATCTTCGAGATGACGAAATTGGATTGTTTTTAGGCACCGCCCATCCTGTCAAATTCAATGAAATCATCGAGGCAGAAATCGATGAAGCCGTACCGGTTCCGCCTGGGTTCGAAAGCCTGATGGAACAACCGTTGTTGAGCCAGGTTATCGAACCAGACTTTGAACTGATCAAAGGTCGGTTGCTCGGGTCGCAAAATGCGACACTGAGATAGATCGACTGAGAAGCATTCATAAAGTAGTTTTTTTGGCAGCAACATGATTCCGAGGGAAGGTTCCTCAGTCGGAAGATATTAAATTCAACACTTATGACCAGCCGCGATTCAACCGACTTGAATCCAAACCGTTCCGTTCGTTCATCCTACCACGACGTTCTTTTGAACCTAAGCCTTACGAGTTTTGTTATCATAGATTGGAAAATACAAAGCCTTCATTCAAAAGATTAACATCATGAAATACCTTATTTGGATGTTCCTCTTCGTCGGAACCTATGCGGAAGCTGTCGAACAACCAAACATTCTGTTCATCGCCATTGATGACATGAATGACTGGACCGGTTTTTTAGGTGGGCACCCACAGGCACAAACACCCAACATGGACCGACTGGCTGTAAGGGGTGTGAATTTCAGCAACGCTCACTGCTCCGCGCCAGGTTGCTCTCCCAGTCGTAATGCGCTCCTATACGGAGTGGAGCCCTTTAACTCCGGACTCTACGCTTTTTACGACCAAGAAGGTTTTTCAGATCAAGTTCTAGCAGGGTATGTTTCCCTGCCCCAGTTTTATAAATCGAATGGTTACCAAACTTTCGGTTCGGGAAAAATCCATCACCGCCGCCCGCCAGGGCCCACCGAGTGGACCGAGTTTCATCTTAAGAAAAAAATGAATCCGCTGAAATACGATGATGTCGAAGGCTACTTTCAGGGCGGAAAAAGTAAAATGCGATTCTCGCCAACACTTAATCCGCTAGGCGATCACAACGACTATCAAAACACGACTTTCGGTGTGAATGTATTAGAACGGCAACACGACAAACCGTTTTTCCTTGCCGTGGGTATCGTTCGACCTCACCTACCCTTCACCTGCCCTAAGGAATTCTTTGATCGTTATCCCGATGAGGTCAAACCACCAAGAATCAAGCGGGGCGATCTGATGGATGTCCCGCCGGTAGGCCGGGCGATGGCAAAAATTTCTGATGACAAACGCTTTAAAAAAGATAAATCCTGGAACAAGGTCCGCCGTGCCTACTTGGCCTCGATCAGCTGGGCAGATTTTAACGTGGGCCGACTGATTGATGCGCTTGAGGCGAGTCCCTACGCGGATAACACAATCGTGATTCTATGGTCAGACCACGGTTACGGAATGGGCGAAAAAAAGCACTTCCGCAAGTTTGCATTGTGGGAGGAAACCACGCGAGTACCCTTCATCATCCACGACCCCCGTGAGAGGAATTCTATTTCTGGCCGCGAAGTAAAAGAGGGTGTTTCACTCATTAATGTTTACCGAACCCTAGCCGATCTTTGCGACCTAGAGGCTCCCGAGTATGTGGATGGTTTTAGCTTAGCGCCCCAGTTAAAAGATCCCAACCAACCGATCAATGGCTCAGCCCTCTGCTCGTGGGGGCGCGGTAACTATACGGTGCGCAATCGTAACTGGCGATACACCCGTTATTTCGACGGTGGCGAGGAACTTTATGACCACACCCAAGACAAAGATGAATGGAATAATCTGGCTGACAACCCAGAATACGCTGACGTGAAAAAAAGGTTATCGGCTCAATTGCCAAAGCAGGAGGCTCCCCTTGTCCGGGAGGGGCTGGAGCCGTGGAGCATCCCCTTCAGTGCCGACAAATCGCTTGGGGAAAAAAACCGGTAACCAATCCCGGAAAAACAAACCGCGGGCAACTCGTTCTCACCCTAAACCGTCACTCAAACAACGTTCCCTGACTTGTAATGCGAACGTCTTGTTTGACGGACAACGTTTCCAAGATTCGGCCAACACCTGACAATCCACTCAGAAAAGCCCCCTCTACCCGAGAGCCACTCGCCCAATCACCACAAACAAAGATCGTCTTAGTGGGATTCATGAAGCACTGCCCCCCGGATGGATTCACGGGAAGCGCGTACTTCCATCGATGAGCCTTAAGATGAGTCGGCGGACACGGGGCAATGCCCGTCACCCTCCAAAATTCACTCAACATTTGACTGGCGACTGCAGTGGGGTCTCGCTCCCAATTTTCTGCCGTCCATTTGGGAGCGGCATGTAGAACGACATTCTCCAATGCGGCTTGCCGCCCAGGCTTGGTTCCGTTTCGAGCCACCCAAGTCAAAATACTGTTGTTCACAAAAGCCCCGACCCACTGATCCGTAATCGGCGAAGCAAACGAAACCATGGTCGCCCAACACGGTTTCATTTCAACGGGTGAAATACGGTTTACCAAGTCGGGAACATCCGCTACCAAATCAACGCTTTGGGGGGCCGGAGCGGTAACCAACAAACAATCAAAGGTACCAAGTGATCGGGCATCGTCACCCAATAATTCAAGGCCGGTTTCACCAGACAATATTTTGGCGACCCGCGTTTGCAAATGAATCTCAAGATTGGTCGCGAGGTGTTTGCAAATTGAATTCATTGCAGGGGCGCCCACGAATCGATCCCTTGGACTGGATTCCGTTGGTTGTTTGCCCTCTTCAAGTACAACAATTTTCTGGTCTTGTCCCAATTGCTGATCCGGCCACTTCGCGACAACGCCTTGCTCCAGCCAAGATTCAACGTATCGAACAAACCGCGGGTCCTTGGCGGTGAAATACTGCGCCCCATGATCGAAGGTTCCCTGCCCCTCAACGCGTCGAGTCGCCATTCGACCACCGACACCTCGGCTTTTATCAAACAACGTCACTTTCAATCCGTGATCCTGCAACGTCCGCGCCGCGAACAGACCCGCCAAACCGGCTCCTACAATCCCAACCTTTGGTACTGGATCAAATCGTGGTTGGTTGACTTTGCTGGAGTACTGAGCGGGATTCAGTCGATCGGAATGGGTGGAAAGCGGACGGGAGCGGACCGTACCGATGATTTGCTGCTCAGGCTGGAAGGGCCGATCAAATTGCCCAAGGCACCAAAGGATTCCTCCGTAGGATGCGGGGTCACGTCCGTCCAAAGCATAACGATGGTTGAGGTCAATGATCGTAGCCAAGGCCTCACGCGGGTCTTGCTTCCAGTTGATGATCCCCTTTCCCCATGTCATTCGAAGGTTGTTATGCAATTCGCCGTGCATCAAAAGAGACTTCTGCGCGGCATTCCATAACGGATCCTCGGTTTGGCCACGAGCGAGCTGCTCCCAAGTGTGAATGTGGGGCCGTCGATCTTTTGCGTGGTCCAACAAAGTTTTCCTCGCCCAATTTGGCAAAGCGGACCACTGGTCATGATCGGTTTGATGAAAACAGAACGTGTAAGCCATTTCCCGCCAAACCAGCAATTCATCGAGGTACTTCTCAGCTCCTTCATGATCTATTTCTGCGCACTCGCGGGCGATTCTGAATGGCGAAATCATTCCGTAATGCAGGTAAGCAGAAAGTCGACTCACCCCGTCCAACAAAGGATTATTTCGCTGCCTCGCGTATCGCTGCAGGGATTTCTTTTTGAAATGTTTCCAACGGGCATAGCCCGCGGCACTCCCGCCTTCCGTATCGACAACCGGCCCAACCCCATGATCGATTTCACAACTTGAAATCAATTCCCCAAAATCGGCAGCCTGCAGATCCATCGGATCAAAAGGCAACTCGGATAGGTCGAATCTGGCAGGCTTTTCTTTTTGGGTGGGCCACAATCTAGTCAGTCGCTCCTCGTGTATCGCTTTCACTGCAGAACGAAACTGAAAGGCCCGTGTGAATGGTTTTTTTATTAATCGCATCGGGGCCACACAAGCTGTATCTACGCTAATTACGGGAACGCTCGTGCTTTGAATAAGAGATTCGAGTGATTGACGTTGCGGATCAACTGGCATTTCCTCAGTGACGATCGCCGCAGAGCGGCTGACAAGCGTCATGAAATGCTCCACCTCTTCGTCCCCCCTTACCAGCTGAAAGGCAAAGCTGGTTTGATTTGTCGCAAACTGCTGCTGAACGTCCCTAGCCCCTTGCAACATAAACCGGTGATGCCGATCCGAGGCAAACCCTTCGATATTGGAAATCGAGTAATAAACCAGCAGCGGCAGGTTTTGACTGCAGGCAATGTGGCAAGCCACATCGAGCGCTGGGTTTTCGTCGGCCCGAACCGCGGTTCTCATCCAATAAAGGACCATGCTTGGGGACATGGACCCATCCGCTTCTTGCGAAACGCATTGAGATTCATGCAAGCGAGCCCGCTCGTGTAGATGTTGGGGCAGTGAATCGAGGTGCGTCATGTTGGATTCTTTGTTCTTGTTCTTGATTTAGCGTTGGATTCGACACCATGATGCAAGACATGCATTCCGGCTAGGGACTATGGTTTGATTTTACCAGGACCAGCCGACGCCCCTTGACCATCAGGCGGGCCAATGGAACCAGCGCACACAACCAGCCGGCAACGACCAGGGCCACACCAGTAGATGTTTGTATATCGTAACGGGCAAAGCCACTCATCGTTTGATAGCTGGCAAAAATAATTTGACAGAGCATCCCTAGTGAGAGCCAGCGAACGACCGTAACGCGGAAGTTGGTTGAGGTTGGAAACCATCGCATCAAAAACACCATCGCGGGGAAAATTTGAATCGCATGAATCGCCACGCCGTGTGGGAATTTTGCCACGCCACTCTCTCCAACCGTTTCTGGCGGCAATCCGACGCTCGTTTGCCTGTAACCGTAGCTTGAGATCACAAAACCAATCAAGCAAGAGGCCACCAAGAACAACATCCCAACTCGGGCTGATAAAGCGTAATCGTTTTCCAGTTTAAGTTTCCCAAAGGTTCGCACCGTATAGTAAGTGATCCCGACAAACGCGATGCAAATCAAAGCCAACATCCAACCATCGATCGCCCCATTGAAACCAGTGGACTGATTGAAGTGAGAGGCCTCGCCTCGCCATGCTTGAAAAGTAATCAGCCCCACTTCGAGCACCAATGCGAACGCCATCATCCATCCGCCCCATCGATCGATCAGCCTTAATCGCGGGCGACCACAAAAAGACCTCTGCAGCCAACTCAACGACCATAGCGTAAGTCCGGTAGACACTCCAAATAGGATTGGCTTCCGCCAGGACACACTCCCTTCCCAATCGCTGCCATCCAAAATCCAGACCGGAATATGGAGCAACCCCAAGGCGATGAGAAACATTCCCGACCATCGCAAAGGGTCAATCAAATTTGGATTGGTTTTATCCGTCATATGAGCTGTTTCGTTCGGGGGTTTCTGACGTGGACGGCTGAGTTGATCGCAACGCTGGTTTTCGGTTTCTTCAAACCGTCTGACAAAAAACCACTATCCCCGCTGACTGGGACAGCGAAAACGACCCACTGCAAACCCACGTTTGGAGAGGTGTTTCGTGTCGCGACCATCCGTGCGTCGACGCCAGAGCCGGAATGAGTTCCGTTTTAAATTGGCTCGCATCAACTTGATCACGTCGCCAGGCTGTATTCCAAACTGCTCTCGAATCGCGTCGAAAGTCGTCCTATCCTCCCAAGCCATCTGGATGATCCGATCGATTTGCTCCGGCGAGAACGTTGGCTTGTTGCCCACACTAACCTCGTTCATGTTTTGATTTGTTTTGACGACAGCGCCGACTGCAATACATCACCGATTCCCATACTTGCTCCCACTTCTTTCTCCATTGAAAGGGACGGTTACAAATAGGGCAAATTTTTTCGGGTCGCCGACTCTTGCTGTTCGGCTTTGATTGCCGCACCCTGTTAATGCTCGTCGCCTCCCATGTTTCGTGATTTTCTATAGAATCCAAGAGTTAACGTAAAACTGTATTCCCCACCCACTCTTAACAAGTACGAAAGTTTCCAGTGCCCTCTCGTTTGTTCCATCATTATATTGGAATCGATTACAGTGGGGCTGCTCGGGCAACCACCCGCAATCGTTCCATACAAGTTTTCTCCTGCACCCCCGCGACAGAACCTCAGATCGTGCATTCGATCGCTACGACACGGACCAAGCCTCGCAATTGGAACCGGGTCGAAGTCCTTCAGTGGTTGGTCCAATTTCTCAAACAGCACCCCTCAACGATCATTGGCATGGATCACGGGTTCTCTTTCCCAATTTCGTATTTTGAAAAGTATCAGCTGGCCAGCTGGAATGATTTTTTAGCTGATTTTTCAACCCATTGGCCAACCGACGCTAAGGATGCCACTGTCGAGCAATTTCGTCGCGATGGCAATCGAACGGGTGATTCAAAAGAATTGCGAACCACTGAGAAATGGACGTCGTCTGCCAAAAGTGTCTTTCTATTTGACGTGCAAGGTTCGGTGGCCAAATCAACCCACGCTGGGCTGCCCTTTCTTTGGAAATTAAGGAACCAATTACCCGAACTCCACTGTTGGCCTTTTGACGGGTTCGAGATTCCATCAGGGCATTCGGTCATTGCCGAAGTTTATCCTTCGTTGTTTCGCAATCGCTACTCCAAAAAGCATCCAACCGTCGACCAGCAAGACGCTTATTCAGTCTGCCGATGGCTTAAAGAAATGGATCAACAGTTAGGTCTCGATCGTTTCTTTCACCCCCCGTTGGATGAGGCCGAAAAATCAATAGCTCAGCTCGAGGGTTGGATTCTCGGCGTAAACTAAAAGGGATTCCATGTCATTCCAAAAGCGAAACCGAACTTGCGAGACAATCCAAAATCGCGATGGCCCAAGCTGTCGGGGGCCTCTGTTTTTGCTAAATTAATAATCAGAAAGGGCTATGAATTTGAGCCTGGCTATACCGGCATTCGTTAGAGAACATGCACTCATGATGACACATCAATTGCTATCTTTCATTCTCGCATTTGTACTTTGTGCTTCGGCTCTCTGCCAAAGCTCAGTAGGTTTGGCAAATCAACCCAATGTAGTGATCGTGATGACTGACGATCAAGGGTATCCTGAGATATCAGCGCATGGAAATCCTATATTGCAAACGCCAAATCTCGACGCGCTTTCCAAGCAGAGTTTACGGCTGGTCGATTTTCATGTCGCCCCCATGTGCGCTCCAACAAGAGGGCAGCTGTTAACCGGTCTGGACGCAGCCCGCAATGGTTGTATCAACGTCAGCAGCGGACGAGCTCTCTTGCGACCGGAGCTCCCGACCATCGCCGACCTGTTCACTGCGTCCGGCTACCGGACCGGTGTTTTCGGAAAATGGCATCTGGGCGCTAATTATCCGTTTCGCCCCCAAGACCGCGGATTCGAACAGAGCGTCTGGTTCCCGTCGTCCCATATTGGTTCAGTTCCTGACACTTGGGGGAACGACTATTTTGACGACACCTATGTCTGCAATGGCAAACCGAAAACGTATGAAGGTTACTGCACGGATATCTTCTTCGACGAGGCGATGACTTTCATGAAGCGGGCGGCGAAGTCCGGCAAACCTTTTTTATCATACATCGCTCCCAATACGCCCCATGGGCCACTCAAACCCAAAGACAAAGACCGGCTTGCCGTCCAAAAAGTTCTCAAGTCAACTCAATTTAACTCAATGAATCCAAAACTGAAAAATCAATTGGCAAACTATCTGGGAATGGTTCGAAACATCGATACCAATATGGGAAGGCTGAATGATTTTCTAAATCGGGAAGGATTGCGAAAGAATACGATTGTCATCTTCTTGACCGACAACGGCAGCACCCATGGACCTCGTTATTTCAATGCTGGGATGCGTGGTGGTAAGACGGAGTTATGGGATGGCGGACATCGTGTCCCCTGCTTCATCAGCTGGCCCGATGGAAAGCTTACAGCGGCTCGGGATATTGATGGGTTGACTCAAGTCCAAGACATACTGCCAACGCTGGTTAATCTTTGCGACCTCAAATCAACGGCTCGTTTTAGCGGCACCGATTTGACCCAGATCCTGCGGGGTAACGCAAGCGTCCCGGAAGATCGCAGCCTGATCATCAACTACAGCCGGATGCCCAATTTCGTGAACTACCCGACGCCGTTTGCTCAGTCAATCATGACGCGTGACCAGGCGGCTGTGTTGTGGAAGAACTGGAGGCTGCTGGAAGATCGCGAGCTATACAATCTTGAGTCAGATCCGTTGCAACAAACCAACGTGATTGCCAAACACCCCGATGTGGTCGATAAGATGCGAGAGACGTTATATTCCTGGTGGGCCGAAGTTGGGCCAACGGCAAATGAGCCTCAACGTATTGTGATCGGGAGTCCGCATGAAAACCCATCGCGCCTGACCGCCTGCGAATGGCTTGATGTGTTCATCGATCAGCAGGGGCAAGTCCGCGGTGGACAACAAAAGTCTGGCTACTGGTTACTGGAGGTCGCGCAGGAGGGAGATTATGAGTTCGAACTGCGTCGCTGGCCCAAAGAGGCGAACCTGCCACTGAACGAGGCGATGCCAAACGGAACGGGTACTGCCCTACCCATCGATTCTGCCAGCATTTACCTAAGCAACCATCATCACCTCAGCATTGGGGAAAAGAGGCCGTACGGTTTTGAGGGGCTTACAAAAAAAGTGAAACCGGGCGATACGTCAGTGATCTTTACCGCAAAGCTAAAAAGAGGTCCCCTCGCACTCCACACTTGGTTCCGTGGCAAAGACACGATTTTGAGCGCCTACTACGTTTACGTAAGACGAAAATAAAATAAGATCCCAATCCCCACGTCGTTGAGACATCAAGAAGGGGACGCAAATATCATGACTCAGACAAACCGTTTCGTCAGACTCTTCGCCATCGTGGTGATCGGCTGCCTTATCCAGAATACGAAGGCGTCTGAGCGCCGCCCTAATATCTTAATCTGCATTTCAGACGATCAGAGTTATTCTCACACAGGCGCCAATGGCGACCCGGTGGTCCAGACACCCGCGTTTGATCGCATTGCAGCCGAAGGTCTGCGTTTCACTCATGCCTTTTGTGACGCACCAACCTGTGGCCCCTCCCGGTCCGCGATTCTCACCGGTCAGGCTATCTGGCGTTTGGAAGAAGCCGGTAATATTCACAGCACATTACCCGCCAAGTTCGCGACGTACACTGAGCTGCTAAAGAAGGCCGGTTACGCCGTTGGATACACGGGTAAGGGTTGGAGCCCCGGCCGATTGGAACCGGGTGGCCGAACAACCAATCCTGCCGGCGAGGCGTTCAATCGACAAACTCTGAAACCCTCGTTCAGAGGCATCAGACCAACGGATTACGCCGGTAATTTTGCGGAGTTTCTTGAGGATATTCCCGAGGATCAACCCTTTTGTTTCTGGCTAGGAACATCTGAACCCCATCGTCATTTTCAGCCTGGGTCGGGGAAAAAAACGGGCAAAGATCCGGCAAAGGTCTTCGTGCCACCCATTCTTCCCGACCACGCCATCGTGCGAAATGACATCCTCGATTACCTAGTGGAAGTCGAACATTTTGACGGGATGGTTGCAAGGGCAATCGCTATGGTTGAAGCACGAGGACAACTGGACAACACATTGGTCGTGATGACAAGTGATCATGGAATGCCATTTCCACGAGCCAAGGCGACCCTTTACGATGCCGGTTCGCGCGTTCCCCTCGCCATTCGCTGGCCCAGTGGAATTTGCAGGCCCGGCCGAGAGGTGAACGCCTTTGTCAACCTCAGCGATCTCGCTCCAACCTTTTTAGAAGCGGCTGGCCTCACGCCACCCGCCAAGATGACCGCACAAAGCTTGATGGGAATCTTCTTTTCCGGCGACGAACTCGCGGGACGTTCCGCGGCATTCATCGCCATGGAACGACACGATGGCTGTCGCAAAGGTGGTAAAGGATATCCGTGTCGCGCAATTCGGACCAAAGATTACCTCTATATTCACAACTTTGAACCGACTCGCTGGCCATCAGGTTCTCCAGATCCAACGGCGTGTGCTCGATCGATTCCATTTGGGGAGATTGATACCTCGCCTACGAAGACCTTCATGATGGAACATCGAAATAAACAGTTCGTCGCTCGTCTGGCTGAGTTGGCTTTCGGTATGCGGCCGGCTGAAGAACTCTATGATTTAAAAAACGACCCGCACCAAATGGTGAACGTTGCCGGATCGACGAGAATCGCGACATTACAGGCATCCCTTCGCCGACAACTTTTTGACCATTTAAAGGAAACCAAAGATCCTCGAGTTATTGGTGGCGATGCGGATTGGGACCACTACCCATATTATGGAAAAATCAGCACGAAGGGCTGGACAGTTGATGCGAAAAATCGTTAGCTCAACCCCTCGGGAACTGACGATGTATCTCTTGGAGAAAAACAAACGATGAACAACCGACAGACCTTCCAAGTGTTTGCACTCTATGCCTTGCTATCACTAATAGCCGGGGGTGAAGTGCACTCGCAACACAAGCCCAATGTGATCTTCTTTCTTGTTGATGACCTTGGGCAACGGGACTTGGGTTGTTACGGCAGCCAGTTCTATGAAACTCCAGCGATCGACCAGTTGGCAAAAGAGGGCATGCTCTTCGACAACGCCTATTCGACGTGCCACGTCTGCTCGCCGAGTCGTGCTAGTATCCTGACCGGAAAGTATCCAGCACGTACCAATTTAACCGAGTGGCTGGGCGGCCGTCCGGAAAGGGATTACGAGAAGCTACACCACGGTGAAAAACAGACGTCCTTACCGGATGAAGAAATCACCTTGGCGGAAACCCTCAAACGACACGGATACGTCACTGCAAATTACGGAAAGGCTCATTTAAGTAAAGACCCCAAGACGTACGGTTTCGATGAAGCCATCACCGGTTGGGTCAGATCTTATCATCATCCCTTTGGCGGTGCATACGACAAGACGCTACCTGCCGAAGAGGGAGATTACTACACGGATAAGCTGACCGATGCCGCCATTGATTTCATTGAACGAAACAAGGATCGCCCGTTTTTCGTACACTTAGAACACTTTTCAGTTCACGATCCGATTCAGGGCCGCAAAGATCTGGTTCAGAAGTACCAAACAAAATTGGCGACACTGGCGAATCGGAGCGGGCCGGATTACATTCTGGAGCCTAATCCGGATGGAAAGGCGATCTCAGGAGATCGTCTTAAGACGATTGAAGAAAACGACAACAGTAAGTCCCACCAGAATGAACGTGTTTGGTGGGTGAAGCAAAAGCAAGATAACGTCGAGTTCGCCGGCATGGTCGAAGCAACAGATGAAAGCCTCGGGCGAATCCGAGCGAAGCTGAAAGAACTCGGGCTGGACAAGAACACCATCGTGATCTTCACGTCCGACAACGGTGGGATGGCAGCCTCGAACCAGTATCGCGGGATCAATCATCCTCGCGAGATTTTGAACAGTATTTTCGCAAGCTCCAACCTACCATTTCGTGGTGCTAAAGGATGGAACTACGAGGGTGGCATTCGTGTGCCGTTGATTGTGCACTGGCCGGGCAACATCCAACCCGCTTCCACTTCCCACGCTGTCGTGACAGGAACCGATTATTACCCAACCCTTCTCGAAATGTTGGACCTTCCCAAATTACCGGAACAACATAAAGACGGTTGCAGTTTTATCCCTGCGTTGAAGGCTAAAGACTACGATCGCGGCCCGATCTTCTGGCACTTCCCCCACTACAGCAATCATGGTTACCAAAGCCCAAATGGTGCCGTTCGATCGGGTCGATACAAATTGATCGAATACTTTGAAAACGGAACGATTCAACTCTTTGACTTAGAAAATGATATCGGCGAGCAAAACAATCTTGCCGTATCACAGCCTGAGATCGCGCAAAAACTGAAGAGGCTGCTCCATGACTGGCGCGAGGAAGTCGATGCCAAAATGCCCTATCCTAAAACCGCAACCTCCAAGCCCGCAAAAGGAACGCGAGTTTTAACGCCCCAAAAACGACCCAAGTGAAACGCGATCACCGAATCCACGGCACGTCATTTTTTTGAAACATTTACAATTGCCTCGAAGAACTAGAATTGATAGGATCCCGCCGGCAAACGATACGCAGCTCTCTTTTCTGGTTTTTCATGTGCTTTCCATCTAGGACGCTTTTAAGACGCCTTGTGTTGATTGCGGTTTTTGGGGTCATGGCAACAGGAGGTTTGTCGGCGCAAGATCCATGGCAATCCCTGCGTCTTTTCCATTCCCCCAATCAGACGAGTAAATGGGAATCATCGTTTGCATTCGGACTGAACGGTACTGGAGGCAATAGCCAGAACGCAGATCTCAATCTGAACATCGATGCCACTCGAAAAACCGACTTCGGAACCACCGATCTGACGTTCAGCTATTTTTACTCTGAGAGCAATCTGGTGACTTCCACCGATCGCATTTTTTCAAAGCTGAGGCATGAACGCAACCTAGCCAACCCCAACCTCTCTTGGTACTTCAGTGGAACGGCCGAATGGGATCCATTCACCGGCTATGATTATCGACTAGCGTTTCACTCCGGCTGTGGTTGGCTATTATTTGATGACCCTCTTCGCACATTGAAAACCCGAACCGGTTTCGGAACCTCTCGTGAATTCGGAGGTGATCTGAATGACTGGGTGCCAGAACTGCAGTTTGGCATGAACTGGGAACGGAAGCTGAGTGAGCGAACCAAGGTGTATGCGATGGTCGATTATTATCCGGACTGGGATGATTTTGTCCGCTACCGAGTCAACACAAAGGCCGGCATCGAAACCATGTTGGACCCCAGTTTGGGATTGAGTCTACGAACGTTTGTTTTAAATCGCTACAACAGCACACCAGACCCTGGATACCAAGCTAACGATGTTGATTATGGCCTGTCACTGGCATTCGATTTCTAGAGGATGCCAAGCCTATACCAACAGTGTATTCTTTTTCTTGGATCGTGACGCGCGAGCGGGATTTTTTTTATTGGCTGGCGACCCAATTGTCAGAAAGCGACGGTGGGTCGACTCCACTTGTCAAACCGCTATTCCTGAGCCAAAAAATTCATCCGGTAGATGGCTGCCGCCAGATCGGGAGTAATAAAATCCATAACAATACACCCATATCGCTCTACCTCAGCCGCTTTTAGGTAATTTTTCAGTCGCTGATTGACCGGCCCGCTGACTGCCGTGATATCTGGTACCCCGAGACGATTTTGGGTGTAACCACTGGTAAAGTGTAATTGCAAACGATTCGAGGGTGCGTCCTGACATGAGTGCTGCAAAGCTCGGGAAACGGCCTTCCACTTGGTCTCTGCATCAGGCACTGAAAAACGATCCTGCACAAAAAGCTGATCGCTCTTATGGAATCCATCATGCCCCCAATTAGTCGCCGAAATCCCCCATGGCTGAGGTGAAGAAAATCGTCTGATGAGGACCATTTTACCTCGGACCGAGCCCAACTCAGGAAGGGTTGGTTTGGTATACCAAGAACCGTCTCGTCGCCCAATCACGCTCTGCAGGGTCTGAGCGAACGAACGAGTCGTGTTGCGAGAACGGTACTCTTCTTTAATACTAAGCAACAACGTTTCACGAGGATGGGCTATCAGAAATGCCTCCATTGAATCTAACACATGGTCAAAAGTCAGACGTTGAGAAATCGGACCGTGGTAGATGGCAAACTGATCATTTTGATGGCAGCATCGGATATCAAAAAAACGGACGCCAGCAGCCAACTGCTCGTCGATTGTCATTGATTGACATTTGGCCGTTTTGGGAAAAGGCTCATGAAGCGCTGCGCTATTATGCGTGCCAGGAATGTTTAGTGAAACGATTGGGCTTTCGTCTGCAAGCCTAGACATCCAGTCAGGATTTTCCGCGTGAGCGAACCGACCAAGCAAGCAACATCCCAAAATGGCCAGGCAAGGCTTTAACAAAATCCAAAATGGCATGAATTCATTACGTTTCATTGGTAGCGTGTTATGGTGATTTCTGGCCGGCATAAGACTTAGCTAACAAATCCCCTAGTGCAATAATACCGGCAGTATCTAGAACTAACTTTTTTTTCTGGGGGGGCAAGCTAAATGCCTTGATATGAAACGTGTGTTTGTCGGAGCCGATGACCTCCTCCAATCGAGCCGTAACATCAATCTGATTAACACTTTCGTCATCCGGTGGCGGTTGCTGACTGACGTACCAATTGAGTTCTGGAACCCTCAGGTCTACTCGGCTCTGATCGATCAACGCCATTAATCGATCCGGAGCCCCCTCTCGAAACGGCCCCCAAGACATGTCATTTTCACCCAAGTGATAGAAAATACCAGTCAGCTCCACCTCTTGACCTTTCTCCTCCAAACTCTGGATTGAATCCAAGATAAACGAAATAAAGTCGGGATAGAGGTTACGGGATTTAGCCACGCTACCTTCGGGCGTCCAGTCAATGATCTGAGACCCACTGTGGGTAAACTTCGCCACCGCAAGATTTTCCTCTCCCGCCAGCTTGAGTCTCCGGGTAAAACTTAATTCAGGCCCGAATGTATCGTAGTATCCCGCCGGCCCCATCGGTTCCCAGCCAAAGGATTTCTTCACCCCTCCACCCAAGCTGTACCGAAAGGCAACCTCGAGGTCGTTATTTAACAACTCTGCGTCATCCGACGCGTGTTCGACATTCTGGATGAAACCTCGCTCTCCTTCGACATTTCGGTGGCCTGCCAGCACGAATAGTTTGACTTTGGAACCTTCTTTGTAAGGCCAATTTTTTAAGGAACGCTCAACGTTTGACCGTGCTCCCTGATTCTCTAAATAGGCATCCGCATAGTTTGCTCCGTGTTCCAACTGCCCCAACGTTCCGTAGTGGTAGTGCAGTCCCGCACCGCCACCAATTTCCACGCCGACGTGGGAGGTAGGTATGTACTGAGCATTTGGATCGGAGGCCGTGACGGCTTTCTGACCTTTGCTGATCGCATACATCCGTGGGCGCAGATCCATTCCCCAAATCGTCTTGGTGCATAGCTCACCAATATAAAACTTAAGATCCGGAGCTTTGAGATCCTGCCGCCAGCGTGCCAAGAAGTTTTTTAAATTGTCACCATAGTTCGCCATATATTCTTCATTGAACATGTCATTTTCACCTTGGTGCCACATGAAACCTTCAAGACGATAGTCGATCCCTTGCTGATCCAGATCCGCCAACGACTCGCGAACTAAATCGAGGGCGAGTGGATACATTTCAAAACCACTGGGCTCGTCTGGATTCCAGTCACCTCCAAGATGGGTTCCGCCGGCAGCGCATTTGATAATGGCGATTGGCGCGCCCGTTTCCTGGGTGACCTGACGAGCAAAACTCAGCTCGGGACCCACGATGTCGTTGACCGGTTCAAGCGCCACCCAACCGTTCGATTGGGTCTTGGTCTCTCGGCCAAGGCAGTAGCTAAATTTGACTTTCGGCTGAGCTTCCTCGAGGCCGGCAAAAGGGGGGAACTGTCGAATCGCCTCAACATTTGAATCAGAGCCAACCATATTAGATTGGCCGGCAAAGATAAAAACTCGCACAGTCTGATTGTCCCGATTTTCTTGAGCGCCTAAAGACGTCATGAAGGAGCTCATAAAGGAGCTCATGAAGATCAAAATAGACAGTAAAGGAATCGCTGAGATATTACGGTGCATGTGTCTGCTCTGTTGGAAGACTTTTCATAAATTATAGTCGACACCAATCATCGATCCAAAGGCGAGCGAGAAAAAACCAAATCACCCAAACGCCTTTTTCAGTTCCGGTCGCCGATTCGTTTCAAGCTCTGCTTGCATAGGTTTTGCTATTTTAGGCTAAGTTATCATTCGAAATTAAGAGTCTACAGGAATCCGATTTTTCCAAGGTAACGCAAGTTCTAACTGGCTTGCCAATCGAAAAAGAGTCGCCTCATCGCCAAAGCGACCAAAAAATTGAACGCCAATCGGAAGACCGTCATTTGATTGATGTAAAGGGACCGACATCGCAGGCTGTCCCGTCCAGTTCGCCAGTGCAGGGCAGGGTATGAATTCCAGAATTCCCTCGATCACATCTTGCGCCATACCCGTCAGCGTGATGCGTCCGTGCTCGATCGGCGGCACCGCGAGTGTAGGGGTCAAAATAAGATCGTAGTCTCGTTGAAAGCGCCCCATGGCTCGAGCTGCGTCGAAGAAAGCCGAGCGAGCCTCTTCCGTTTCAACCCCGCTGTAGTTAGCAGCGAAATCAAAATAGAACTGAGTGACCGGCTCTAAATCGCCGTCTTTCAATTCTCGCCCCAGCTCCTGCAATCGTTTAAGAACGGTACGCCGAACGGAGACTAAAACACTGACTCCATGAGCTTTACGCAAACGCTCAAACTCAAACACTTTTCCAAATTGTTCGGTACAATCTTCTACATGGTGCCCCAGTGACTCACAAAGCTCAGCCGTCTTTTTTGCAGCCGACTCGCAGTCCGGGTGAAGCACCTTGGTGGGTGGCATCGTGGACACGTAGGCGATCCGCAATGGCATTGGTGTTTGACCCACTTCAGCCAGAAAGGTCCCTGGAAAATGCGGCGCATGATAACTGTCTCCAACCGCTGGTCCGGCAGCGACATCCAACAGTGCTGCACTATCGCGAACGGACCTCGTGACAGCATGCAGCGTGGCTAGACCACCCCAGGCTTCGAACCGGTCCGGACCAATCGGGATTCGGGCTCGGGTCGGCTTAAGTCCAAACAATCCGCAGCATGAAGCCGGTATTCGAATTGATCCCCCCCCATCACTGGCGCTAGCCATCGGCGCAATGCCCGCAGCCACCGCTGCGGCACTCCCTCCCGAAGAGCCACCTGCCGTTCTACCCAATTGATAAGGGTTGCGGGTAATCCCACCGGCAGTGGACTCGGTCGTTGGCAGAATCCCTAATTCAGGGACGCGGGTTTTGGCAAACAAAACCAAACCTGAATTGCGATAACGGGCCACCGCTGTGCTGTCGCGGTCCGATTTCCGACCTTCAAACAGCCGCGAACCATAGGAGGATACGCTACCCTTCATGGCAAAACTCAAATCCTTTAAGAGGAATGGGACTCCTCGAAAGGGGCCATTTGGTAATCCTCTCTTAATTGACTGTCGAGCGTCATCATAGAGTGTCGAGGCAATCGCATTGATCTGTGGATCGACCTGGGACAATCTATCGATCGCCGATTCTAGCAACTCCATGGGCGTGATCTGTTTCGTACGAACCAATTCCGCCATACCCAATCCGTCCAACCGGCGATACTCTTCGTCGGATAGTGTTGTCGAACGCCCGTTTTGAACCCGCGACTTGGATCCCGAGGGCAGTCCCTCTGGCCTAACCTTTCCCTCCTGAGCCGACAAACGCTTAAGCGGCCAGCTTGCTGCCACGGCTGACAGCATCGCGCCTTGCTTCAACAACGCGCGTCGATCCAACTCACCCTGCTCCAAAGAAACCGATCTCTTAGGGGACAAATTGTTCTCCATAACTCAAACTCCCTGACCACGATAGATCGCGCTTTGCATGATCATCAAGTGCCGCCCCAACACCGGTGATCATGATTCCGCAGTAGCGAACCAAAAGTCTCATGATACCATAGGGGCGGCCTGATTCGCTCTTTAAACAGAACCCTTTATCATTCTCGATTTCCTCAGCGGACAAACGTTCTATGCACAGTGTTTTTAATGAAATGGCACTCTCTCAAGTTTGGGGCCGCCTGAACAACGCCATCATCGTTCGGGGGCAGGGGAGCTACGTATTTGACGATCAGGGAAATCGGTACCTTGACTTCACCAGTGGGATCGGCGTTACGGCGACCGGCCACTGCCACCCCCAAATCGTCGCGGCAATTCAATCCCAAGCCAGCCAGTTGTTGTTCGGACAAATGAATTGCATGTTGCCTGAAATCACCATGCGTTACGCTCGAGCACTCGAGGCAGCAACCCCTGATTCCATCGAGACATTTTTCTTCTCCAACAGCGGCGCAGAAGCTGTGGAGGGTGCCGTAAAACTAGCCAAGGCAGCAACGGGCCGAACCAACCTGATCGCTTTTGAAGGTGGCTTTCACGGACGCACCTCCATGACTATGGCGCTGACAAGCAGTAAAAAAACCTATCGGGCCGATTACCAACCATTGCCCAGCGGAGTTTTCTTCTCTCCCTTCCCCAACGCTTTCTACTACGGCTGGGAATCGGATCAGGCCGTTGCATTTTGCCTAAAACAACTACATCGTTTATTGCAGACACAAACGCCGCCGAAAGAGACGGCGGCAATGATCATCGAGCCGGTTCTAGGTGAAGGAGGTTTTGTTCCGGCTCCGCCAAGTTTCCTAGCTGGTTTGCGAACCATTTGCGATGAAACGGGCATCCTGCTCATCGTCGATGAGATTCAGTCCGGATTTGGACGAACTGGTAAAATGTGGGCTCACGAACACAGCGGCATCCTGCCGGACATATTGACTATGGCCAAGGGGATCGCCGCCGGTTTACCGATGTCGGCAATTGGTAGTTCCAAAGAATTGATGTCACGATGGCCGAAAGGATCTCATGGTGGAACCTATGGTGGCGGATCGGCTATCGCGATGTCTGCAGCGATAGCGACACTTAACGTTATAGACGAGGAGCAACTGATTTCAAACGCAGCTCGGATGGGAGACTATCTCCGCGAACGTCTTGAAACAATCCTCTCATCTCTCGCATTTTCATCCGACCTGCGAGGTGCCGGTCTGATGATAGGAGTCGAATTCGATCGCGACGGAACACCCGACAGCCAACGTGCGAGTCAGATACAAAAACAGTGCCTCGAGTCGGGACTCATGTTGCTGATCTGCGGAACAGGGGGGAATGTGATCCGATGGATTCCTCCACTGAACGTGAGTCAGGATGAATTAGATTCAGCGTTGCAGATCTTTCAATCGGCGGCAAAATCGAGTCTATCAGGTAACGACTGAACGTTATCTTACGATTTTTTGGACTTGGACGATGAGATGCGACCCGCTACTCAATCCAGCCGTTCCTTTGCAATTTTTTCTTCTCATTAAAGGGCCATTTTTTTTGCTAAGAGTCGTTGCGCAACGAGGCCACCACTTTCCAAAAATCGACACTGCTTGTATATAAAACGGGTGAAATAACGCAGAACCTTCTGGAGAGATCATGAATAGTGAAAGCAAGTGCCCCGTAATGAGCCCCCCATCTCACCGCCATACGGCGGCGGGGGCCTTCTCGAACCGGGACTGGTGGCCGAATCAACTCAACCTACAAATGCTTCACCAGAACTCGGCGATGGCCAGCCCAATGGACGAGTCGTTTGACTATGCCCAAGAGTTCCAAAGTCTTGATTTGGACGCGCTAAAAAAAGATATCTTTGAACTGATGACGACCTCACAAGATTGGTGGCCGGCAGACTACGGACATTACGGACCCTTTTTCATTCGAATGGCTTGGCACAGCGCGGGCACCTATCGGATTCAAGATGGTCGTGGAGGGGGAGGCTCGGGAACGCTTCGATTCGCACCCCTTAACAGTTGGCCTGACAATGTGAACCTCGACAAGGCTCGCCGGTTGTTATGGCCCCTAAAGAAAAAGTACGGCCGCAAGCTATCTTGGGCCGACCTGATGATCTTCACTGGAAACTGCGCCATTGAATCGATGGGACTAAAACCATTTGGGTTCGGTGGCGGTCGCGAGGACGTTTGGGAACCTGAAGGGGACGTTTATTGGGGGCCCGAAAGTGAGTGGCTTGGCGACGAGCGTTACAGCGGTGACCGGGAACTCGATAATCCTTTGGGCGCGGTTCAGATGGGACTGATTTACGTCAATCCCGAGGGTCCTAACGGCAACCCCGATCCACTGGCGTCGGCCAAAGATATTCGAGAAACTTTTGGCCGGATGGCCATGAACGACGAAGAGACCGTAGCGCTGATTGCCGGCGGACACACGTTTGGCAAAGCTCATGGTGCCGCCGATCCCGACCAATACGTCGGTCCGGCACCCGAGGCAGCCAGTCTCGAGGAACAGGGGCTGGGCTGGAAAAACACGTTTGGAACCGGTAACGCCGGCGATACCATCGGAAGTGGTCTTGAAGGAGCTTGGACCACCGAGCCCGCTACTTGGGATAACAATTACTTTGACAATCTGTTTGGTTACGAGTGGGAACAGACCAAAAGCCCGGCCGGCGCGACCCAGTGGATCCCGACGGATTCCAGCGCGGCCGATGCGGTTCCCGATGCACATGACGCCGCAAAGAAACACGCCCCAATCATGTTCACTACGGACCTCGCCCTCCGATTAGATCCGATCTACGCTCCGATTTCGAAGCGATTTCATGAAAATCCAGATCAGTTTGCCGAGGCATTTGCCAAAGCCTGGTACAAGTTGACGCATCGTGATATGGGGCCCGTTTCGCGGTACCTCGGCTCGTTGGTCCCTTCCGAAGTTCTGCTCTGGCAGGATCCGATTCCCGCCGTCGATCACGAGTTGATTGGGGAGCAGGACGCCTCTGATCTGAAGGGGAAAATCCTCGCTTCGGGACTCTCTATTTCCCAGTTGGTTTCAACCGCTTGGGCATCGGCCGTGACGTTCCGTGGCAGTGATAAACGAGGGGGTGCCAATGGCGCCCGAATCCGTCTGTCGCCTCAAAAAGACTGGGAGGTCAATCAGCCGGAAGCATTGACCAAGGTCCTGCAAACGTTGGAGCAGGTTCAATCGGATTTCAATGCGGCTCAATCGGATGGCAAGCAGGTTTCTTTGGCCGATGTGATTGTCCTCGGCGGCTGTGCCGCCGTGGAAGAGGCCGCCAAGAAAGCTGGACACGATGTCGCGGTCCCCTTCTCTCCCGGTCGCAGTGATGCCACCCAAGAGATGACCGATATCGATTCTTTTGCGGTCCTTGAACCGACTGCCGACGGCTTCCGCAACTACTGTCGACCAGGCCACGATCGGCCCGCCGAGGAACTATTACTGGACCGGGCCAACCTGTTGACTTTGACGGCTCCAGAAATGACCGTCTTGGTCGGCGGGATGCGGGTGCTGAACGCTAACGTAGGTCAGTCTCAACTGGGCGTGTTCACCGACCGGCCTGAAACATTGACCAACGACTTCTTTCTAAACCTCACGGACATGAGTACCGAGTGGAAAAAGTCGCCCCAATGTGAACACTTCTACGAAGGACGTACTCACGGGTCGAGCGATGTAAAATGGACAGGCACCGCCGTTGATCTCGTATTTGGTTCCAACTCTCAACTGCGAGCCATTTCTGAAGCGTATGCTTGCGATGATTCACAGAATTCATTTGTGAATGACTTTGTTGCAGCTTGGAGCAAGGTGATGAATCTCGATCGCTTTGACCTGGCTTGATCTGGTGTGATTTAGAATCTACAGCGATCTAAAATGGCCTGTCAGTAACGACTGACAGGCCATTTTTTTATCCGCTGAACGCGGGTGCGACACCCCAGCTACCTTTTCGTATGACAGCGAAGAACCACACGGTTATGAGTGAATACCGGCATCAATAAATCCCCGTATACGGGGGTCGTTTATTGATAGACACGTACGTAATCAATTTCCATCGTGCTTGGGAATGCCCCCTCGTCGATCCCGCGCATACCACCCCAACCCCCTCCGACGGCTACGTTCAACAAAAAATAGTACTTTTGATCAAAAGGCCAATTCTCCAGCGATGCCTTTTCCGGACGATCCACCGTGAACTGAATATTCGTGGGCTCATCCAGATAGAATTCGATACGATCCCGCGTCCAGTTGAATCCGTAAGTGTGAAACTTCTCGTCAATGGTCGGGTGGTCAATCGGCCCGGAATTCAGGTGCTTTCCATTCATGTGATTAAACGCCTGAGAGTGGACAGTGAAATGCACCTTATCCGGGGTGCAGCTGACGTACTCCATAATGTCAATTTCACCACACAGCGGCCATGAGGTTTGGGGGAAACAGTCGGGCAACATCCAGATAGCTGGCCAAACACCATTCCCTTCGTGCTTTGGAATTTTGGCTCGAACCTCAAGTCGGCCATACTGAAAGGATGATTTACTATTCAGACGAGATGATGTGAAATCGCCGATCTTCTTTCCGGGCTTAACCTGTTTGGCGACGATCTTGAGCGTTCCATCACTGACCTCAACATTCGGACCGGCAGTGTAGTTTTGTAATTCGTTATTGCCCCAACCGGTCGCCCCGGTCTCAAATTTCCACTTTGATTGGTCGAGCTCATCTCCCTCAAATTCGTCCGACCATACGAGTTTTTCTTCCGTCGCAACGGCAGGCTGAATCGCTGTGGAAACCAGCGGTTTCGGCTTATCAGCACAGCCCCAAATAGCAAGAGCTGTCAGCATCAGACCCACTCCGTAGCAACGCCCCAATTGACTACTCATCTTCTCTCCCAACAACTTGGTGCGAGATTCAAAAATTTCCCTCAATGCTCCAATGGCTGGCACCCATCGAATCATACAAAGTCATCATAACAGCTTAGTTTTTTTTGACACCGCCCTGGATGGACCAACGATTCATTAAGCTTGATTCAGCACCTGAAAGATCGGCAAATTGGCGGCCTGCTTTCTCGAATGCTCAACAAACTGAAACAGGTTCCTCGATGAATCGATCGCCCTGTCTCAATCCATGCCGACCTAATCGACTCTCAGGTCCAGTTGAGATACGAAGCTTGTACGCTTTGGCGTGACAGAATCAGAACCACTCGATTACCGTCTGTGTAATAGGGATCCCCGGTCAAATTATGACGCGGGTCATCCTCGCCTGCAGCTTCCACTCCCGGGAGATGCGCAACGCGGCTAACCCGAAGACTGTCAATTAGAAAATCCGTTACGTAGTCACGAGATTCGTCGACGTCGGGATCGATTTTATGAGTCGTAAGATTCCACGTTTTGACGGTAAGTCGAACCCCGATGTCACGGCTGATCTGCCCCATCCATACCGGCTGCTGCTCGAACGACAAGGGTGTTTGCCAAAGCCGCAGATGGATCCTTTCATTTATACAAGAACGGGCTTTCTGTAGTGCGAGATCTTGCATTTTACCTTTGACGAACAATGAGCTAACGGGAGAGTACCGATACTCGGCGTCAAACAGAAAGGCCCGCCCTGTCTTCAAACAAGTCTTTAAATTAACGGCTTCGGCTTCGTCCCAACGACCACCGAAACACTGACGAATTGTTCTGTGATCCCCAATCACGACCATATTTAACGGATCGCCTTCGTTCGTTCCCAATAGATTTGTCGTGCAACGGGGAAATTCTTTGATCCATTTCTTGAGAGCTTCCTCACCCACTTCTTGTCGGTTTTTTTCCTCAACAGGCTCTACCGCATCGCGTACCGCTAGTCCGGGCACCTGAAACGAAAAGGCAAACTCACACATATGTTCTTGGGCCAAAAACCTAGCTTTCACATTTTTAGTCCCTTCGTCCAGCGAAGAGAAAACCACACCCGTTCGTTTGGTGCCCGGTGAAATGGGACCAAACCGGAAACTCTGTTTTTTAAACAGTCCGTTCATACGCCGATTGGCAGACCTCGCACCGATTAGCTTAAAAGGCAGCAATGGCAACAGCGGCAGGAATAGCCAAGCTAACAAGCCAAAACTAAGCACTCTACGACCGATCGAATAATGACAAGCGTAGGCTGCCTCTAAGGGCGTGTAGTAGCTAGGATCAATGCTAAAAAAGTCCAAACGGTAAACATCGTTTGATTTGTTCTCGCAATCGAACCAGATCGGCTGGAGGCCACGATGTGCCATCGAGGTCCCAAAGAACTGCTTACTCTCTCGATCGCTCATCACCGCGACTGTCACGGACAAGCCTTCTTTTTCCTGCTGTTGAGAACGCTTAAGAAATGAACGCTCCGCAGGATTCGGCTCGTAACTCACCGTAAAAAGGCGAGCCAATTGGGGAAGAAGCTTCATGGGCCGGTGCCATTCGAAAAGACCATGGAAACATATATGTCTGCAAAGAAGACGGATTAGAACAACGATTGCAAAACGAGAAACCTGCTAAACGAATTGAACTCCAGCCTTTCCCGATCGTACTGTAGAAATACTTTTGGGGGAACGCGTCGAAACCCGCCTTGCTCCTGCCTGACAGTGAACAAGTCAAAACCACTTCCAAAGCTCAATCGGTTGGATCGGAGGGGGGTTCGTCCCGTTGTTGACGGACCATCTGAATCAACCCGAGCCAGCCATCAAATTGTTCGCGCGAAATCGTCGGCTGCTTGCTTCGATTTCTATCCATAGATGATTGCGCATGCAACGGCAGCCAAGCTTGGCGGCCTCGGTGGGCTACCGCCCGCAACCAGCGGCGCGTCTCGCGAGGTAGATTTACTTTCTCATTCACCACCAATCCGGTAACCGTTTGACGCTGATGTTGTCGGCGAACATCCAACTTCTTTTCTCGACTTACGTGTGGCCGAAACCCTTCGCTACGAATAATACGTAATACGACTTCAATCATATTGCGCACCGACTGAGAATCGTTGAGAGAAATCGTCATGTCATCGGCATAACGAGTGTAAACGGCTTGGTACCGCCTTAAGTATTTGGACAATCGGGAATCGAGTGAACGACAAACCAGATTGCTTAAACACGGACTAGTCGGTGCACCCTGTGGCAATCCACTCTGATACGTGACCAATCGGGTGAGACATTCTGAAGAGGAGCGGCTCCATCCAATCACACGAAAATAGTTCTCAACTCGCTCGGCGCTGATCGACGGGAAAAAATCCACCAAATCAATGTGAATCACGACCTCGCGCCCACAATGCCTTGCTGCATTTTTTACGAATGATTCCCCTTTTCGGAAACCGGTTGCGGCCGGATGCATTTCCAAACGACCGAGCAAACGCTTTAAAATACGACGCTGTAACCGTTTGAGGGATTCTTCTGGGGCATTGATTTTGCGGCGACCATTGCCAGATCGCTTAGCGATGAAGAACTCGTGATAGGCGACCGGGAAACGTTCCAGCTCTTCCAGTGACATACCCAATCGCCGAGCCAGTTCCTCAGGCGAATGGCCTCGTTTCACAATTCCAAGGGATTCGAGTATCCAACGAAACACAATTTGTCTCCCAAGTAAAAAGAGCGGACCCGAGTTTTCATCGGGTCCGCACCGTCTTGCACAAGGCAACTAATTTCGTCCCGAAATTTGTTGCCTTCTCAATTTTCAAGCAACGACATCACGTCGCGGTCGACGAATCATCGACCTGTGCTAAACGCACCACCAAGACAGTAACCGTGATCCTATCCGCCGGACCAATCGGATTACAAGAAAATTACCCGGTAAAATATTATTTTCATTGAATCAATTATCCGCCCAACAAAACACTTTATTGATCTTGCAAGATGAAATCCAGTCGGGCAACTCATTCCAAACACCATGCCATTACCCCAAGCCGTTTCACGGTCTCCGAGAATCATGCCTGACGGTGGCTTGCCGTTGGTGGAGACTTCGATTTATCTTAGGGGGAATGAATTCAGTACCCTTCCTAGCCGCTTGCCGCCCTTGGCAATCCTGATCCGCCAACCTTTGGAATGAGAAGTCTGTCGTGCTACATATAAAACCGATCTTTGCCATTTCGTCTTTAGGTCTTGTCATCAGCTTGGGAGCAATGGCTTCAGACCCAGCCAACCCTGGGATACCCATCCCGAATAGCGGCACGCTACCGAATGAGCTGACCGAATCGAACTTTCTTCAATGGCGCAATCATATCCAAGTCAGCGAAGCGGAACTTAGTTGGCAAAAACTTCCTTGGGAAACTAGCTTTCATGCCGGCATCGCTCAAGCCGGCAAGCTCAATAAGCCGCTGTTGTTGTGGGTCATGAATGGTCACCCGATGGGTTGCACATGAGGCAACGGCAACGTGGGCCGGCAGTCTGTCTGGACCGATGAAACCATTCGTAAATTAATTGGCGATTTCGTTCTCGCCACGGATGAAGTCTGGCGTTTACAGGGAGGCCGGGACATGAATCAGTACCGGGCGGCGGGAGGGTCTGACCCGGAATGCCTAGGATTTCAAGACATGGCAGCCGAGGGACATTATGGTCCCGGCGGAGGGACGAAACAGGGGATCTATGTTTGCTCACCGTCAGGAAAATTCTTGGGCTCCATCAATTCACTCTCTCCCCAATCAGTCCGGGAAATGCTCGAACGCTCACTAAAGATCTGGCAAAATCTGCCGCAAACGGAGCGGCAAGGGAACCCACAAACGGTGCAGCCCGCGCATCGCTGGGAATGGAGTTCGCCGACGGATGGCCTTATTTTGAAAGAGACCATCCGATATCTTTCCAACGGCCCGGTCGACCAACAGAATCCCGATCATCGGTTTAACTTTGATTTTGCTTGGTTTAACGCGTTCGAGGCCAAACAGTTCCTTCCCTCCAAACCGGTTGTCGGCAAACGCCATAAAGTCCCAGAGGCGATTTATCAACGCCTAACCCAATGTCACCTGCTGAATACAGCCCATGGTGAAAGTGGAACGTATCACACCGATCAGGTTCAAGGGGAGTTGTGGGCAGAAGTTGTGAGCTTAGATGAAAATCAGATTAGGATTCAGCTCACGGGCCTGAATCAATCCAATCGAAATCGCCCCGTCACGCACGGTCTTTCGCCGCCGGCCAAAATCACATCGGAGCTAATAGGGTTGGCTACTTGGAATCGCAAAACCCATCAATTCTTACGATTTGAACTTGTGGCAATCGGCAAAATCTTTCACCAAGTCAACCTCGAAGCAGCTCCAGACAAAATCATCGGCTGGTATTTCACCCTGGCCGATCCAGAACAGCCTTTCGAGCAGTTGCCACCCACCCACCTACGTGCTTACACCGCTGATTGGGTAGAGCAACCGCGATTCACCCTGCATGACTACCGCCCCAGCTCAAAGGAGCAAATGAAAACGGAAGATAATCAATAGTCGTCCATTTACATCGAGACTCAGATGGAAAGGCTCTACAAAAAATCCAAGCAGCCTCATCGTTCTTAGAAACGGCCTGGCTATTGAAGTGAAACAGTCTTTTAATTTCCGGCTGATTTCGGTCGTTGGGGCCGGTCAGGGCGAGTGTCTTCACCTCGCCCACCATAACCACCGCCACCACTGCGTCCACCACTGCGTCCACCACCGCGACCGCCGCCGCGACCGCTACTGGCTCCACCACCACCGCCACGGCTAAAAAGGGAAGAAATCCCTGAACTGAATTCATCCTTCGAGATAGCTTTATCCCCATTTTTGTCCAAGGTCTTTAGGCGATCGGCCATCCGGTTACCCTCCAGTTCGTCTTCCGTGACCGAGCCATCTTGATTGGTATCCATACCATTGAACATGGTCATCGGATCGAATCGACTACCGCCACCACTTCCTCCCGGGCCACCGCTGGAACGGCCACCCCGATCGGCCGGAGGGGCTTCGGGTGCGTCCGGTTCACTACGGGCTGATTCAGGGGAAACCGTCTCACTTTTGTCCGTAACGCAGTAAAGATGTTTGGAGCTTCTAAGGACCAAGCAGTTATCCGCCACAGCCGGTGTGCCCCAAAAGATTTCTTTATCACCCGTGACACGATTGACCGCGACCTGTTTGAGTGTCTCGCCTGTGTCAAACACAAACATCTGTCCGCTTCCGTTCAGGTAAAATAGCTGGTCGCCAACCACGATGGGTGATGGATAGTCGAGGGAGCCGAATCGACCTCCCGTTTGCTGACCACCTTTAATTCGAACCTGTTCAATACGTTCGCCCGTACCGGCATCAATCACCGTTACAATTCCTCGGGACACGGAGTACAGCTTAGAATCGTATAGCACCGGCGAGGCGAAACTACCATTATCACGGCCAGTCCAAACCGTATTTGCTTTGCTCACGTCACCATTTCCACCCGCCTCCAAGGCGATGCTTCCGCCACCGCGTCCGGTCACCGCAAAAATACGATTGCCATCCAGCACAACGCTCGAATAAGCCTGTTGAGCTCCTGTAGCATCTGCAAACCAACGCAGTTTTCCCGTACCGGGATCCATTCCCCAAATCTCCTTGGCAACGCACATAACTAAGTCCGTTCGTTCGTCGTCGATTTTCACGAACGTGGGAGTTCCCCACATGCCATCCAAGCCCTGGGCTTCCTGTCGCCAAATCTCTTTGCCGGTTTTTTTATCCAGCCCAATCATTGCCTGACCCTCCGCCGACGCGGTCACGATCACCATGTTTTGGTAGACAACCGGACTGGATGATGAACCCCACTTAGCGGGGTCAGATTCGGTCCCCACATCGGCTTGCCACAATTCATTCCCGTCCATATCAAAAGCATGCACGCCGCTCTTGCCAAAAAAGGCATAGACATTCTTGCCATCCGATACCGGAGTATGAGAGGCGTAACCATGAGCGGTAACGCCAATCCCTGAATATGGATCTTCGGGAAGCGCTGCGTTCACATCTTTTTGCCACAATTTTTTCCCGGTTTTCAAATCGACACAGACCAGATGACGAACCAAATTCTCGATCTCTCCCGGCGAATCCTGAGTCAAACCGTAACCCGAGTAACAAGTGACAAAAGCCTTTCCATCCACAATGATTGGGCTCGAGGCACCAGGGCCTGGCATTTCGGTTTTCCATCCCAGATTGGCTTCGGGAGACCATTGAGAGGGTAGGGAACCGGCTTCGTGATTTGGGGCGACGCCAGAACCCGAAGGGCCCCGAAAACGTGACCAGTCGTCGGATAGGGTTGTGGATTGACTCAAAGCCAACAACATCAAAGTGAACGTGAATGTCAGTGTTCGGAACATTGTTAGATCTCGTGTTGAATGGGGCTAACGGATTGATGTGAGTGTATCACAACTGCCAGCCAACTGCCGAGACGGGTTTCTAAACAGCCTTTGGTACCACCGAAGGGATTCAACGAGTTTCTTGTACCAAGACGAAGCCGAACTCGGACTCTAGCTAGCACTAAATCAAGATTGCAGGAAGCATACCAGTTTGTCATCTTGATAATCTAAAGTGAACGGCAATCGCCTGAGAATTATAATGGAATTCCGAGTTCTCAAACCCAACACGCTGACGTGGATAATCTGCGGGCTCTTCGGCACTCTCTTTTTGGGAAGCCTCCTGATTTGCGTGTGCGGGACTCGCTATCAACACACTGGCTGGATCGCAATCGACGGCCCGCTCTCCAGCGAAACAGAATCAGCAAGCGGTACACTTCGCACCTGCACAGGCCGACTCAAACACAAGAATCCATTGTTCCGCGGGAATGATTTATTCATTGTCGAAAATCCACAAATTCAAGCCACCCAGTTTATCCAATCGGCTGTTTGGGACTCTACTAATGGACGGGGAAGAGTGAGCCTAACACTCAATGCATCAGCCGCCTCGGATCAACCCATAACGGTCCACTACCGTCTGGGAATTCGTTGGAAAAAATTACTCCCCGTTTTTCTGGTGGTACTCGCTTTGACCATGGTGATTTGCCTTTACCTTAAAATGAAAGACACACCAGAAGTCATCCACCGTCGCAGGTTGATGATTATTGCCCCGGCGATTCTTTTTCTTCTATTAATATCTTACGCCTACTGGAATTCATCCCTTGCTGGCTGGTTGTATGGTGACGAACATTTCATCCTTTCCAGTACGGTTCAAGGCTCGCTTTTGCCATGGACCATATTTCCTGAAGCAGGCCGTTTTTTCCCTTTAGGCCTGGTCGATCTGAATCTGTTGATACCCTTTGGCAACAATCCATTTGCTTACACTTTTGAGCGTATCTTGCTACTCGCTGCAGTGACTTCGATTGTCTTTTTTTTGACGACACAAGCCGCAGGCACCACCATTGGCAGCCTGCTAACGATTGCGTTTCTTCTAACGCCAGACTTGTCAAAAATTTACTCCAATGCGATTTTCCCTGAATCCCTACTGCTACCGATTTTGGGGCTGTTTTTCCTGCTGTACTACACGGCTGCCGAAAACAACCGCCGTTCGCTTATGTGTTTAAGTTGTTTGGTCGCGAGTTTCGCGACCTATTGCAAGGAACCGGTGTTTGGACTGTTCGTTATTTTTTCACTTACCCAGCTGAGCTTGGGATACCGCCAATTGACGCCCGCACAGCGATGGACCAATGTGTATTTGCTGCTCAACGCGGCTGTCTTCCTGATCGTATATTGGATCTTCTGTAGCGATGGAGGGAATTACGCGGACATCCGGAACGACGGAACTATTTCAACCGTTGGGCTTCTGCTCCAATATTTAACCCAACCCACTTTGGCGTTGGGGATGCTGACCGCTCTTTGGCGGCTCTTCGCAATCGTCCATCAACACGATCGCCAATCATTGAAATACGATGGAGCTCTGTTTGCAGGATTAGCATACATGGGCGCCTACGCAATTTTAAAGCTGCAGGGTGATTACTATCTGATCCCAGCTTACCTCTGCTTGACTTGTGCGTTCTCCGGCTATCTCAGTGGCATTCAGAAACGAATTAAGTTCAACCCAACCCAACTACCTGCTCAGACGCTGGGGCCCCGAGCACCTCTGGCCATGCCCCACCAGCTATCGGTCGCTTTCCTCTCGATTTTGCTCGCATTCGCTGCTTTTAATATACCTGGCTCCATTCACGGATTCGTCACCAACCTTGATGGTCGCAAAGAAACTCAGCAACTCTCTGATTTATTCGTCAATTTAGAGAAGCAAGGCTTTGAGGTGTACACCTACACCCCTCCTTCAATGAGTGCCCACTCGCGGAAGCTCCAAGAATGGAGACGATTGGTACTCAACGTCTTTGATTTCAACACAAAGCGACAATCAAGCATCAAAAATATCTGGGCTCACCGCCCCGTCCGAGAATTAACCCTTTCGGAAAAAGCCGCCATATCCAGGCGAGCAATCGTCATTCACGACCAGGCTTATTCGATTGAAGCACTGAACCAAAAACAACCCATCACCGACAGACTTGAGTTGGTTGAACAAACCCCTCATGTGATGGGTGCCCATATTTTTGCCAAACTCGACGACCACACAACGATCGAAAAAGCAGCCGGCCTAAACCCATCTCGCTTTTATTGACGAAGGATACCACAATCAATCATCATCCCCACCAATCGCTTAAAACGATTCCCGAGTTACTGTCATTCATTGTTCCGGTTTACAATGAAGAACAGGTCTTGCCGGAATTCTATCACGGGCTCGTGGCGTTCCTTAAAACCCACCATTTTGAGAATTACGAAATCGTCTTTGTGAATGATGGGAGCAACGACCGCAGCTTTGAAATCCTACACGAATGGTCACAGTCAGACGAACATGTTCGGGTCGTCAACCTCACCAGAAATTTTGGGAAAGAGGTGGCTTTAACGGCCGGTTTGGATCAGACCCACCACTCAGCATGCATCCCGATTGATGCAGACATGCAGCACCCCTTCCACGTGATCCTTGAATTTGTAACGAAGTGGCGAGAGGGTTATGACGTTGTTTACGCCGTCCAAATGAAACGAAAACAACGCCTTCTCCGACGGACCTTCTCGAGACTCTACTACCGTCTCCTGAACCATCTCGGTGGAAATATAAAAGTCCAACCGAATGCAGGTGACTTTAGGCTGTTATCGAGCCGAGCCGTCAACAAGTTAAAAATGCTCCGTGAACAACACCGAGTGATGAAAAGCCTCTATTCCTTTGTCGGCTTGAGGCAAACGTCGGTCTCCTTCGATGCATTGCCGCGCCGAGCGGGTAATTCAAAATGGAACCTTTGGCAGTTGTTTAACTTGGCCGTCGAAGGGATCACCGCGCACTCCACCGCACCCCTTCGACTGGCAACCTTATTCGGCCTAGGGAGCGCTTTTTTCTCAATATTGTTTGGGATCGCTACGGTTATCAAAACAATGCTATTTGGCGAACCCATTGCCGGCTACCCAACGCTGATCACCGTCATTTTATTCTTGGGAAGCGTCCAGCTGGTCGCTTTAGGAATCATCGGTGAGTATTTGGGACGCGTGTTTAACGAAACCAAGGGCCGTCCCCTGTATCTCGTCGAAGGGATTTACCGAGGGGGTCAAGAGACTTCAAACGACGAGTGGCAACTTGGCTTAGAGCGTTCGGAAGCTGCGTGAAATCAAAACGTATGATCAAATCGAAAATCATCGTTCCACGAATGGTTCGCTATGGGCTGGTGGGTCTTACCAACACGGCCACCGACTTTGGGGTTTTCAGTGTCCTTTATTTCTTGATCCAATTTGATGCACTCTGGGCCAATACGTTCGCCTTTGCTATCGCGGTCACGCAGAGCTATGTGTTCAACGGCGCTTGGACCTTTCAGCTGACGAAACAACAGTGGTCACTGTTGGCCTATCTACGGTTTGTCCTGATCAACCTTGGCGGTTTGCTGATTTCAACCGTTTGTATTGTTTCACTGAGCGAGCTAATCCCCGCACTCGTAGCCAAACTGGTGGCCGCCGGCGTTGTTTTGATCTGGGGGTTCTTTCTATCTCGGCAGTTTGTCTTCCAGAGGCCAGCCGATACTCCAACCTTGAGAGCGATCTGCAGCAAAACATTCACCGGCTAACCCATCTGTCGTCATCCCACTCGGCGACGACGACAGGCGAAGGTGAAGAGTACGAAGCCTGCCAACGCGGCACTTGGCTCAGGAATCGCTAAGAGGAAATTACCGTCCGAACTCAAGTCATAGTCGCTATACAATCGCGTTTTACCATTGTAAGTCACGGTAAAATCATAGGCCCCGCTAATCAGTCCATCTGGGGCGGTCCATTTGCCTTGGCTGTTCAGCTCCAAGTCAGTAAGCATCGGCATCCACTCTCCTCGCACTAGGTCGAACCATGGTGAGGCTTCGTCTTTGATGTTCCAGTCTTCATCAAATAGAGGGGCATTACCTCTCCAGTGTCCCGGGTCCCAGATCCCCCACATGATAAATCCGTCAACAGCCTGACTTTCAAATGAGGCTTCCAGCATATCTCGCAAGACCCTCTCTTGTTCCTCCGGCGTCAATTGATCAGCATCGTCCCGCGAGTCAAACTCAGTGATCTCAATGCCCAAACCTGTTTCTGCCAAGATATCCAGCCGACGCACGATATCCGCTTTCGATACGTCGTTTCGTGACATGTGTGCTTGAACACCAATCCGGTCGATCGGCGCTCCGGCTGCCAATAGATCGTTGATCAAGTCTCGATACTCAATAACAGCGTTATCATTACCAGAGTTCAAAATATTAAATTCATTAATAGAAAGAACCGAATCAGAGCGAACACGATCCGCTCGAACAAAGTAGTCAGCGAGGGCATCAACTTCATTGTCATAAATTCCGGCTTCAACAAAAGTATCAGCGTAATAGCTCTCATGTATCGGCTCGTTGAGTACCTTCCAATCCGTAATTACCGGACCTGCGCCAGATTCACTGTATCTACCCATGATTCCAGTTGCGCTGAGTCGATCGTCGACCAGCCGATCGTGGAATTCCTGCGCGTCAAATGATGACCCAGAACGAAACTCAACTGGAGTCGGCCAGCGATCTCGCTGCCAAACTACAGACGCACCGGTAACCGATAAGCCGTTTTCCTGCGCAATCGAAATTGCGCTGTCCGGAACGGCCGGACCATTATTTTCAAAAGCGACCCACTGCAATCCAACGGTTGGGACAACGTGATTAAAATTTGACAAAACGGCTTGCCGATAATTCACAGCATCCTGCCAATCAGGCGTGTAACGTGACATCCCAAAACCAGTCAAATTCGGTAGTAGGTTTTGTTTTTGAATTTCGTTAAGCGAATTAAATTCAGTTTCACTGATCGAGAAAAAGCGGTCCCTTACTTGAGTACCAAACTTGAAAGCATGCTGCTTCATTTGTAGACCCAAAACGGCATCCGGCACCGGGACACCTTGCGCATTGACGACCGTAATAGTTAATTCCGATTTACGGTGAGAGAGGTCTTGAGCGTTGCTATTTTTGACGCAATGGGCCAATCCGATCCAAAGGCAAAGGGCCAAAAAAGAGTGCAGCTTGGAATTAAAATTCATGGCGGGGCAACCGAGTGGATGACTTGAGGGAAGAACAGCCGTGAGTGGCCGCTGGCTCTAGCATAACTAAATTTTCATAGAATGCACTCATTTACTGGGCCACTTAGAAGCGGAAAGCCCGCCGGAATCCATCTCGAAGGGGCGATGGCTTCTTTGCTGAACCCACAGTCTTGATCAATACCAACGAACAGATGAAAGTGATTCGCGAGGAAATCTTTGGATCGGTTTTGGCCGCGATGTCATTTTCCGACACGGGTGATTTGATTGCCCGGTCCAACAATACGACCTATCGACTCGCGACCGGCGTCTGGACAAGCGATGTCGCGGGGGCACACCAAACTGCCAAGGCGATCAAAGCTGAAACGATTTGGATCAACTGTTACTACGTTTTTGACGCAGCGTTGCCATTCGGTAGTTTTAAACAATCGGGATGGGGGCGTGAGATGGGGCATGCAGCACTGGATAACCATCTTGAAACCAAAGCCGTCTGCATGTCCGTCTAAACTTGGCGAGGACCGAGTTCAGGCAAGTCGAGGCGAAGGCTACCCCAATCATTAATTACCTCAATAATGTGTGTTTAACTTCACATTTAATAGTTAAGGCGGAAAAAAATATCCGCGATGACCATCTGGATTCAGTTGACCCTGACTTAGCACGACGGCCAGCATTGGTGCCAATCAAAGCCCTTAGCAAATTGCAAACCCTCTTACTGTTGCCTAACTTGCTTTAGAATGCCCGTTTTCCCGCCCCAAATGGTGCGCAGATGTTCCAACGACTCAGCTCAATCAGGTTCACCAAATCTGTCGCCGCCTATTGGCTGAGGGGGGGCGAAGCCAAGTCATATGTAAAACTGATTCCAATACAGGCCACTTGGATTTGATTTGCTTGAAAAGAGCTGAGCAGTACGTTAGATTCCATCCTGATTAGGGAGTGATCACCCACGGCCTAGTCCCTTTTTCCTATCCCACCCTTTTGATTTTTGAAGCTATTTCCTCCTCCTCAGATGAAAGGATTTTCATGTCCCGTAACTTTCTTCGCTCAAACCAACGTCGGAAATCCAATCGCGAACACGCATCCGAATATGAATACCAACCACTAGAGCCAAGGCAATTACTCGCTGGTTTCAATGTCGACTTTAGCGTACTCGCGCCATCGGACTATACTCAAACAGAAATTTTGGTTCGGTTCAACGACGACGTCCGTGTCTCAGATCTTCAGACTTTGCCCCAAGATAGATCTACCACCAACCAATACTCCATTCTCAGCGGCCCCCTCGGCGAAGGCTTTCAGGCAGACGGCCAATTGTTTGAAATACCCGTTTATGGCCGACAGTCGGTCACGGGATTGGTAGCGTACTACAACTCACTCTCCTTTGTTGACTATGCAGAGCCCAACTACACCATGCAGGCAGCTGCCGTACCGAATGATCAATTTTATCAGTACCAGTGGGGACCGGGAAATATAGATGCCGAGTCAGCCTGGGATACACGAACGGATAGCTCTTCGCTCATCGTAGGTGTGATTGATTCCGGCGTGCAATATGACCATCCCGATCTACAAGGTAATATCTGGACCAACTCGGGTGAGATCGCAGGCAATGGAATTGATGACGACAACAACGGATATGTTGATGACTACTACGGCTACGATTTTGATAACGATGACAGCGACCCCATGGATGACAATGGCCACGGTACCCATGTAGCCGGCACGATTGGTGCTCAAGCTAATAACACGACAGGCGTGGCGGGTGTCAGCTGGGATGCCAGCCTCATGAGTTTGAAAGTGATCGGCAACGGAAGCAACGCTGACGTCGCCCGCGCTATCGACTACGCGACCGATAATGGCGCCAAAATCACGAACAACAGTTATGGCTACGCGGGTACAAACGTCGGCGGCAGCCAAGTCATGTCCGACGCGATCGAGCGGGCGAAGGACTCAGGCGTCCTGTATATCGTGGCAGCTGGTAACTCTCGCTCCGGCACCCCCGCTTCGGACGTTGATGGTAACTTCAACTCTTGGCCGGCGGAATACAGTAAAGTTCACGATAATGTGATCACTGTGTCGGCCATTGACGAAGACGGATCGTTTGCAAGCTACTCTCATTGGGGCGACGAATCAGTACAAATCGCGGCACCTGGAACCCAAATTGCAAGCACTTACACTGAATCTTCATACGTCTACCTGTCCGGAACGTCGATGGCAGCACCCCATGTGGCTGGTGCCGCAGCGCTGTTGTGGGCAGAGCGGCCTGACATGAATTATTTGGAGATCAAGGCAGCCATGCTGGAAACAGCCCGGCCGGACCATTTAAATCTTGTGACCAACGGTGTCTTGGATTTGGGTGCAGCGATGGAAAGCATCACTAGTTCCACAAACGATCCACCCAATGCGGTTAATGACTCGGCCACTGTCGACGAAGACAACTCGGTGGGTGTGGCAGTCTTGTCGAACGACTCCGATCCTGATGATGACGTGCTAACGCTGCAATCTTATGGTCAGGGATCTAACGGTTCCGTTACCGAAAGCGGTGGGGTCCTGACCTACACCCCCGCAGCTAACTTCTATGGGTCCGACTCTTTTAACTACACGATCAATGACGGTAATGGAAACACCGATTCAGCCACTGTCTTTGTGACGGTCAATGGCGTAAACGATAGCCCCGTTGCCAATACCGATTCGGCAAACACGGACGAAGATGTGGCTGTCATCGTGGATGTCGTGGCCAACGATACAGACATTGATGGCGATTCACTTTTCATCAGTGCGGTGTCTCAAGCTTCTAACGGATCGGTCGTCGACAATGGAGATGGCACAGTCACATACACACCCAACGGGGGATTTTTTGGTAGCGACTCTTTCACCTACACGGTATCTGATGGCTCGCTGAGTGACACCGCAACGGTCAATATAACCGTTAACGAAGTGACCGGCGGAAGCAACGATATTGGCTACGCCGGCACTGCCATCGACGTGACTCACGTTTGGAAAACGGTGAATTTACCCATTACCTTTAGCAACCCGGTCGTTGTGGCCGGGGGAAGCACCCGTGATGGTGGCCATCAAGGTGTGGTTCGCGTTAGAAATGTGACCAGCGATAGTTTTGAAGTCCGTTTTCAGGAGTGGGACTATCGAGATGGTAGACACACGACGGAGAACATTGGCTACCTAGTCGTGGAGGCCGGAACACATACCCTGACTGATGGTACACAACTAGTCGCCGGAACAACCACTTTGACAAACGAGGCGTTCAAGACGCTCAGTTTTGAAACGAGTTTCTCGGCGACTCCATTGGTTCTTGCTCATACCATGACGAACAATGATCCAGCAGCGGTCGTTGAAAGAGTTCGTAGTATCAAAAACAACACCTTCCGAATGCAACTCAACGAGGAGGAGGCTGCCGACGGTGTCCATGGTACGGAAACGGTCGGTTATATCGCGATTGATAAAGGAAGCGCAACCAGTGGCGATACTGTATTAAACGCGGTTACCACCAGTAATTCCGTCACTCACCAGAACACCACTGTGAATTTTGGCGACATTGGTGGAGCATCCAACCCTGTCATTTTATCGGACATGCAAACTCGTGACGGTCGCGATGCCTCAACATTGCGACATCGCTCTCAAACCAGTACCAGCGTGACGGTTTGGGTAGAAGAAGAGAGATCAAGAGACAACGAATTGAACCACACCACCGAGGTTGCAGGCGTCTTAGCGATGGAAGAGGGTGTCTTGGTCGCCGGCAGTCCGCTTCAAGCTCAGCAGTCTGGAAACAGGGTTGGTAGCCAACCACTGACACAGTCCGACTTGGACTCTGTTTTCGATGATGCCGTTGGTTATTGGAGTTCGCAAGGACTGGACACGTCTCGTTTGGATTCGGTCCGCTTCGTGGTGTCTGATCTCAAGAACAATGTCATCGGTATGCAGTACGGACAGACCGTCGTGCTTGATGTCAACGCGGCCGGTAACGGTTGGTATGTGGATGCCGATGTGACAACCACGGAAGCATTCCGTGGTATGGATCTATACACAACGGTCACCCATGAACTGGGGCACGCTCTCGGTTTAGCCGACACCTACGACGTATCTCATTCTGATGACATCATGTATGGATACTTAAACAATGGTGATCGTAAGGCCACACCCGAAACGGCAGACCAAGCAATGGATGACTTTTTTAGCAACGTCGAAGACGAGCTGCTATCGTTCTAATGGACCGATCTCCAACGTGGCAGCTCGAACGGAGGTGCCATGTTGGCCTCGGACAGCAATGGGCTAGAATCGAAGCCTGGGTATTATTCTCTGCCTAGGCTTTTTTAGTGGGAAACCTGTAGATGAACTCAGCTCCTTCAGATTTTATTGGCGTCTACGATGATGCTTTGTCAGGTCAATTTTGTCGAGAAATCATTGACACTTTTGAGTCCTTCCCGCAAATTCAATCCGCCGGCAAAATTGGGTCGGGGATCGACGCCAGTAAGAAAGATAGTTTGGATAGCTGCATTTCGGAATACAAGGAATGGACCCCAATCAATCAGCGACTGCTCGATGTCACGCTACAGAAATTAGTAGAGTACACTCTCGAGTACCATTTTCTCGTCTGCGGATCACTTGCCCCAACCGTGAGACTCGAAGGTGGGGAAATCATTGACGTCTCCCCGGATAATATTGCAAGAATACCGGCCGATCAGTTAAAGAATATTCTTCTAAGCTTATACCGGCCTGGCTATTTGAATCTACAAAAATACGCACAAGGCAAGGGAGGTTACCATCACTGGCATTCCGAATGCTATCCTCGAGAACCTAATTGCGAAACGTTGCATCGCGTGCTCTTATTCATGTTTTTCCTAAACGACGTAGAGGAGGGAGGGCAGACTGACTTTTATTATCAACAGCGTAGCATTCCTCCCAAAGCTGGTCGGATGGTGATCGCGCCTGCCGGTTTCACACACACGCATAAAGGAAACGTCCCCGAATCAAGCGATAAGTACATCGTCACATCGTGGATTCTTTTTCAACGATCTGAGCAATTATTTGGAAAATCAAATTGAATGGCTTTGAAATCACCCGCGACAGGTCCTTCGGGGGTATTCAGTGGTCAACGGTTTTTGGAGCCCATTCACTCAGCCTTGCCTGATCGCCCGATCTAAGCACCTCTATTCGGACGGGCAACCCATCGGTTTGCGGTATTAAAATGGTCACATAGGAATCACCCACCACCCGCAGCTTGTCGCCCATACGAATCAAAGCCGTTCCCTCATCAATGCCAACCCCAACAGAGGTCGTGTGCTGATGCAACACACCCAATAGACGATTAACTCGATTGCGTCTCAAAAAATGCTGATCCACCACAGCATAAGGCAGGAAGCCAAAACCCTTTTCGGTTTTCGCTTCGGGATTCCCACCCGTGATCATGACCTGAGACATGATTGCAGCGCCCGCCGATGAACCACCGATCACACCACCCCGTTTGAGTAAAGCGTTAAGCTCTGCCTCGACCCGTGTTCCTAGATAGGCCTCCGTAATGCGGGATTGAGAACCGCCACCGAACCAGACACCGGTTGCCGATCGCAGCGGAGCCACAAAGGCATCAGTATCTGCCTCAACTCGAGACCGTGTGTGCAACGATGACACACTTCCGACGCCGCGAGACTTCCATAATTCTTCAACTCGAATTGGATCATTACGATCAGCTGATTGACTGGCCGTGGGAATGATCACCACTCTGGATTTCACTCCTCCTGCAAGCTCGATGAACGTATCAGTAACCTCAGCTGGCAAACTCCCGCCACCAGCAATCACTAGAGCCGACTGGCCCCATAAATCCGGTGAGGGAATGAGGAGTGCCAAGCCAAAAACGAACATTAGATATTTCATCGATTCTTCTTTACTACCATTGTCCAGCCCAGCTATCCCGTTAACTGCCAGCTAAACATTGAATGTAGGCAGCTCGACCTTATCCTGCCGAACACGACGGAGTGAGTCTAGTTTTCTACCAAAACAGCAAAAAAAAGGGAACCGACAGAGCTAAAACACCGTCTGACACTACCGAAGAGGATAACCCTTTGTGCTCCTGTAAACCAACGCTGTTGTCGGCCAATCCAATCAGACGTAAAAATAGACCGTTCGGCGCAACATTGGATCGACATTTTCATCTTAACACTCAGTTTGCATCATGCATCACTCCAAACCAAACCATTAAACTGCCATGACAAAATCAACTGCACTCCAACTACTGCTCACCACTCTTTTGTGTGTTCTTTCAACAGAGGGGGCGTTTGCCAACGACCTAGATAAAGTTTTGACCAGCCAAAAGACATGGGAAAAATTGAAAGCCGTACATCATGGTAATTATCAATACGTTGTAAAATGGCAAGGCTTTGCGCCGATTGGTCACGAGACAACGATTTATGTTCGCGATAATCAGGTCATCGGCCGTAAATATAGAACCTTCGCAAATGGCCAAAGACTAGCGGACGAAACGGTTCCCGAAGCATGGGAAGAGTCAGCCGACGATCTGGGGTCTCACAAACACGGGGCTCCTCCTAGAACCCTTGATGCCATCTACCAAGAGGCAATAAAAGTTGCACGTCGAAAATTGGAAGGCCACGAAAAAAGGTATGTCACTTTCAACAAACAAGGCCTGATTTTGAAATGCAACATTGATGACGAGCGAATTGCGGATGAGGATCACAAAGGGATTGATCTGGCAAGCATCACTCTCGATCACATGACTCCGCTAAGACTAAGTACCGAAAACAACGGACAAACATTTCAAGTTCCCGTCGGCAGCGCTATCACTGTGCAGCTTGCTAGCAATCGCACCACTGGATTCAGCTGGAATAACGCAACGCAATCGACCAATCTGAAACTTGTCGGCGAAATCCAATACGAAGCCAAACGTACCCTCCCCGGCAGCGGAGGTTCGGCAACAGTAAATTTCCTTGCCTCTCAGTTGGGCAAGGGAACTTTAACTTTAGAATACAAACGGGTCTTTGAAGACAAACCCGCCGCCAAGACCTTTCAAGTCACCATAGAGGTTCGGAAAAAGAGTCCTGTTACTCAACCAGAGAAGATCTACCAAGCTCCGAATGGCAAAAAATTCCCAACGCACTGGGGAGCTCCACCCAAAATACAAACCCGCGACTTGCGGCCGCTGCCCGGCGGTTACGGCAAAGGAAGCGGAACCCTTGCCAAATGGATTCAAACAAATCTTGATCGCGATTCAAAGCACTAACATCAAGACCGGTGAGTTCTTCACCTTCAAATAAAACCGGAATGAAAGTGAACAATATACAAGTCCATTTTCTGGCACCGTCGACGACATCAATCGTCTACTACAAGCAGAAAAGACACTTTTTCTCGGTCACCTCATGCAGCCCGCCGAATCGGGTTATAACAACATCGCACAACTGACGACCTCACCGGAGACTCGGTCGTAGAGACTAAATCAAATTCATATTTCCCCGGATCACCCAGACTTGCCCCTATTCAAGTTCCATCTGGATCAAACTTCATTGCGTTCGCATCACCTCGCAATGAAGTGTTGGTTGACAACCTAAGGATTGAGCACGAATATGTAGGCGATTCCATTCAACACCCTTCCAAAAACAGCTGTTAGTGATGCCTCCACAAACCGAACCAGGCGATCAAAGTCAAGATGTAGCCATCACGCCAGGACGTCGAATTGCGATACTCATCGCCGCGGGAATGTCTCAGTTCCTAGTCACCGTCGATTACTCAGCGGTGGCGATCGCCTTACCTCGCATGGCCAACGATTTACACGCGCGTACCATTGACCTGCAATGGGTAATAACAGGCTACATCCTGTCATTCTCAGTCATGCTAGGAATCGCAGGTCCGCTAGGAGATCGATATGGTCGCAAAAAAATATTACTGATTGGCATCGCCTTATTTGGTCTGATTTCCACTTGGCTTGGCATGGCCGATACGGCGACCAACGTGATCATTGCTCGAATCGCATTGGGTATCGGGGGTGGCCTACTTTTACCGTTGGCCGCTTCGGTACTAGCCGACTGCACCCCCTCTAACCAACTCACCAAATACATGGCATTGTTGACAGCCATCAATGCATGCGGGGCGGCAGCCGGTCCGGTACTGGGTGGCCTACTCACCGATGCATTAAGCTGGCGATGGATTTTTTATGCGAACATCCCTTTTGCCGCTCTGGCCTTCACGATGGTCTTGCTTTTAGCTCGTGAATCACGAAACCCAAACGCCGAAGGAAAGCTCGATTTTCTCGGCATCGTCCTACTTGCCAGCTCTCTGGGATGCCTGTCACTTGGCGTCGACCGCATCCCTTCCTGGCAGCCCGCAGGTTGGATTGGTATGAGTGTCTTAGGAATCGTTTTGATGATCGGATTCGTTATCAGGGAAATCAAGTGCAGTAATCCAATCGTTGATGTTCGACTATTGGGAAACCGGAACTTTACAGGCTTTACTCTGGCCGGAATGTTTTCCAACTCGTGCTGGTGCCTGTTAGTGTTTACCACCACGTTACTGCTACAAAAAGTCTACCATTTAAGCGCTTTCCAAGCGGGTCTTTTCTTTTTGTACCTCAGTGGAAGCGTCGTCGTTGCTAGTGCTGCAGCCGCAAAAATATCAAGTAAAACCGGGGTCAAACCACTTGTCCTGATGGCTTTAATCTTCCAAGGTGCGGCTCTGTCACTGCTTTGGTGGCATGATGACTTGACCGTCGTGGCGATCTGCCTTGCTGGGGGTGGTGTCGGCTGCGCATGGGGTTGGTCCATGCCCCAAGCTGGTGCCATTCTCACACTGCCCCGCGAACGAGTCGGCCTAGCGAGTGGTTCGATCATGACGGTCATGATTATGGGTGCCAACCTCGTCGTCGTCATTTGCGCCACCATCATTGATGGCACATCGGGGGCCTCCGGTCAAAATTACGCACGAGGAATCCAGATCAGCTACCTGATGGGAATGGGACTGGCAGTGGCGGGTATTCTCGCCGCCGTTTTCATTTTGCCGTCCCGTTCCAAACTTAAATCAAACGCGGACGAATCCGCCGGAGTAACGGCTTAAGCCTAGGTCTTTTTGATGCAGATGACCACTCGCTGAGGTTTCCTTTAGTCATCGGAATCAGTTGCTTGACAGTCATCCCGATCACAGCCAATATGTAGGCGTTTGACAGCCAATACCGGTAAACCATGCGAGCAAGGTGTCGGATACGCATTTTGATAGTCGTCAAAACAGACGACGCCTATTCGGCCGTCGGAACACATTTTGCCGCGTCTCTTTGAAAGACAGAATTGCGCCCAATGTGATCACCAAAATGAAAGGCAAACAGGGTTAGCTCTTGAATTTGGAATCCGGAAAAGATCGGCAATCGCTGGGTCCGATGCTCTTGGTAGCGATGAATGCTTCGGTCATCATCGGCCTCGAAGGATTACCTGACATGGCCCTCTATGGCGTCCCGCTGATCTTTTTGTTTCTTGTTGGCGCCATTACATTCCTGATCCCAGTCGGTTTGGTCTCCAGTGAGCTGGCTGTTGGCTGGCCGGGGGGAGGCGGAGTCTATGGCTGGGTTGATTCCGCTTTTGGTCGTCGGCCAGCCGTTCTTGCCGTTTGGTGTCAATGGGTTCAAATTCTGGTTTGGTACCCTACAGGTTTGTCGTTTGGTGCCGCTACGTTTGCGTATATCTTTGAGCCCAAGCTCGCGGAAAACCCCACGTTCATCATGATCGTTGTCGTCGTGATTTTCTGGACCGTCACGTTGATGAATTTCCGTGGCCTTAAAACCAGCGGTGTGGTCGCAACCATCGGTTTGGTGCTGGGTACCATATTGCCAACGTTAATGATCATCTTGTTCGCTGCCATCTGGCTCATCAACGATCACCCCATCGCTATCCCCCAAGAAAATCGGGGCTTCCTTCCTAAACTAGAGGGTATTCGTGGACTAGCGATTGCAGCTGGTATGATCACGTTTTATTCTGGACTCGAGGTCAATGCAGTCCATGGTTCGAGAATCAACAAACCACGTAGCAGCATTCCATTTGCGATGATTCTTTCCGCAGTGATTGTTTTGGGTGTTTACATATTTGGCTCGTTGGGAATCGCTTTGATCCTGCCTCCTGAGCAAATTCGCGCCGACTTGAATGTTGGTCCGATGGAGATGTTTCGGGTATTTTTGGAGACCCACAATCTGGGGGCCATTTCGCCAATTCTTGCCGCTTGTGTTTGCATTGGTGTCTTGGGACACATTTCAACTTGGGTCATCGGGCCAACCGAAGCGGTTCGCCGAGCCGCAAAGCGCAGGGATCTACCCGCCATTTTCGGAAAAACGAATCGCCAGGGTGTTCCGACTCCATTGCTGTTGATTCAAGGAGTTATTGTCACCATGATGACCCTGCCATTCCTGTTCTTAAAAGACGTCTCAACCGCCTTTTTGATTCTCACGGCCCTGTCAGGAACGGTTTATCTCGTGATGTATATTATGATGTTCGCCGCAGCAATCAAATTGAGATATTCCAAACCTCATATCCAACGACACTTTGAGGTACCCGGAGGGAAACTCGGTATCTGGGTGACCAGCGGGGCAGGAATCCTGATTAGTTTAGTCGCTCTACTACTTTCATTCATACCCCCGGAAGCAGACCAGGTGGATGTTGGAGATCCTTATCTTTATGTTGGATTAGAAACCGGCATCTTTATTTTGATTTTGCTGATCGGCCTTTTTATTCCAATGCATCCCAAGCGGCTCCCGGATGAGCTGCACCTCTAAAAAAATTTCTCGGACGCCTAAAATGCCTCCACCTGAACGTCAACTTTGTCTAACCTACTTGCCGGTAATCCGTGATCATGCAGCAAGGAAATTCAACCATGAATAGGATCTGCCCACCCGAAAAAGCAAAACGTTTTTATTGGTTGACAGTCCTGCCGTTTCAATCCATCTGCCTGACAGTATTCGCCGGTCCTCTATATGGCTTTAACGCCCTCATCCAACCGATTAATGAGGTTTTTTCACCCTCCGATATCAACACCGGCTGGGCTGGCGCTATCGCAGGGGGGACTATTTTCTTGTCGGTCGGAATGGGTGGCATAATTCACCAATACTTTCTTAAATGGGTCGGGAGCCGGGCCCGACTGTTCGTCATCATGAACGTGGCGATAATTATCAGCTTTGGCGTGGGCGCTCTTGCCTGTCATCTAAAACTTTACTGGCTCCTGTTACTCGGATTTGCTATTCCGACTGGTCTCTGTTTCGTGAATCTGTTTTTTATCGGCATCGTATTCCTCGTCAATTGGGGGCACGAGGCGGGCCGGGTAGGGCTTTCTACAGGTATCGCTGGCATGCTGTTTGGCATCTGGGGCGCCGTCTACAGCGTTATCGGCCCCTACATCGTTGCCAACGCTGGTTTAATCTGGTTCCTACTTCTCTCGGGGATAGCCGTATCATTGATCGAACTGTTGGCGCTAACCTTCATGCTCGATCCTGTAGGGGCTGGAACCTCTGCGGAGCCAAACCAAACTAAAGCAGAAACCCCGACCTTAACATTCAAAGATATCGCACAAGTCCCTTCGTTTTGGGTTTTCTTTTTCTTCTTCATTCTATTCCTAACGCCCGGATTTGGATTCAAGCTAATCGTGGCCGCCCTGAGCGATCGAATTTTTCACGCGACTCAATGGGTGGCTTCCATCATGGCCGCTAGTTTCCTGATTTGTTATGGAACTTCTCGGTTAGGGTTCGGTATTCTTTCGGATAAGTTACCGATCAAGCCAATGTATTTCGGTTTTTCGATCGTCCAAGTCTTTGCCTTGCTGGTCGCTGCCATCTCGCTACCCTACCTCAAAGGGGTTGTTTTTTTCACGGTGCTTATGTGTCTCACTGGAACCATGTTTGCGGCCGGAAAATGTTTGTGGGCTGTAACCATGGTGCGAATGTTTGGCCCGAAAAATTTCCATGCGCCGATGATGATGTCGCAACTATCTGTCGGCGTCGCAGGGTTTCTAGGCCCGCTCACACTGACCTGGGCGCTCCGCGCCCAAGATGTGAAGCTCAGTGTCACCGGGTGGCTATATGCCGCCGCAGTGGCTCTGGCTATCGCAACGGTTCTTTTCCATATGCTACGTCGCTTTGATTATCAAAAATTCGCTAAGCATCAGTCCCAAGGTCTGGAATTAAGCTTGCGAGCCAAGAGTGAGTTCGACCGATTTTAGCCCTTATGAAGAAAACGGTGTCTGCCATCGAATTCATTGACACCTACTTACAAACTGCCACAATTGATGGCATGAAGCCCGAAAAAATATGAGTCAGCGTTGCTGCGACCGGCACTTGAGGTTGATTTTACCCGTTGAATAAAAGCAGTTTCAATCATCAGAAATCAGAAATGATTTCGGCAGACCTAAGGAAGTCGTCCACGTCGAAACTTTAATTACCCCGGCTGAATTCCCCCCAAAAGATCACCACACCTTAACCCTACCAACCCTTTAACCCCACCCTACCAATGCATTACAACTGTTACATAATCACCCTACTGTGCCTACTCTTCGTTACACCGCCGGCAGCTTCCGGACAAGAGTCCGAACATCGAAATCTATTCCGCAATTGGGATCGCAATCGCGACGGCTTCTTGGTCCGCCCCGAAGTCCCTAAAGAAATGCGGGCTGCCTTTTCAGAGGTCGATAAAAATGGTGATGGCCGGGTTTCACTGGAAGAGCATATGCGGCTTGTCCGACCCAAACCCAACAACGCACCCAGTGATAAACAAGGGGAATCGTCGCCACAAGCAGGGTTGTCCCACTGGAAACACGCAGACACAAGCGAGTTAATCATACGGCAGACATGGCCTCAAGAGCCTGATGGATTTGACCGTACAGCATTCGTCAGTCAACCCAAGCATGCCAAAGGGAAGCTTCCGATCGTCATTTTTTTCCATGGGGCCGGTGGCAACGCGGTCGGCGCCATGCGCCAGTGGGAGTCGCTTACCTACGATCATGTCGTGATCTCGGCCCAAGGTTATCGCAAAACCTGGAACATTTATGGAGAACCCTCCAAAGCTCCCGATGTTGAGTTCTTTCAGCGACTTTTGAAAGAAGTTGAAAAGCAGATACCAACCGCTGATCTTAAAGATGTATCACTGATTGGCTTCTCCAATGGAAGTGGTTTCATCCACCGGCTTCTGATTGAAATTGACGAACCGTTTTCCAAGCGAAATTTCCTGCTCGGCTCTAGCCTGATCGAGCAGCAGTATCACAACGGATCTTTTTGGAAACCGACACAGGACACCGATCGTTACGACCAAAAAGTAAAACCCACGTCGGGTCGCATGTTAGCTTATTTCCATGGGACTCAAGATCGCGTGGTTCCCTACAACGGAGGCAAGCGGGGGCGATTCCCCCATTTGTCCGCCCAAGAGACAACGTATGTTTGGGCCAAAGCAAACGGCTACTCCGGTAAGGCTCTCGACATGAAGGATGGGCGTAAAATAGATCGTGCGATAACTGCCCTAAACTATCCCGGGACGCAAGTCACCCACTACCAGGTTGTTGGCGGAGGCCACGGTTTTGACCCCTACAATCGATCGGTTCGGCAAATCATTCAGACGTTACTAAAAGACCAAAAACCTTAATCGCCTGCTGCTGCCGAGCGGTCACGAGCATGGGGCTAAATCAAAATGAACGAGATAGCAAATATCATGAGGATAAACCCATCAGTTATCCCCACGAAGCCATCCCAACGAAGCCATCCACCCGCAAAGTCCTAACACGCTGCGTGAACCGACACTTCTCGTGAACCACGGAGTGACGATTCCAACCAAGCTCGCTACACCTGAAGCTGGTCAATGATCCCCGTGCTGTCTGCAAACTCTTCGATATCCACACCCATCAATCGAGCCTGAGTCAACCAAAGGTTCGCCAGAGGCGTCCCTTCTGGCATGTTCACATGAAAACCCGATTTAACTCGACTACCTCCGCCGGCCATGATGATCGGCAGGTCATTATATTGATGTGTCGAGCCATCACCTAACCCCGAGCCGTACGTAAAGAGTGTGTTGTCAAGCAACGAGGTTCCATCTGACTCCACAATCCGGTCCATCTTGTTGACCAGGTACGCGTATTGCTCCATATGAAATTGATCAACTTTCAAGAGATCATCAATCATTTGAGTTTGATTATGTGACATCTGATGGTGGCTCCGAGGTTTATCAAACAAGCCCTCGAACTGGTAGGGTGTGTCCCAGCGTTCCGGCCCCACCATGAACGTGGTGACGTTGGTCAGGCCCGTTTGTAACGCGACCACCATCAGGTCTCCCATCAATCGTATGTACTGACCTCGAGGTAAATAGGCTTCCGCCGGCTCTTCAAAATCAACCCGAGACAACTCGGTTTTCATCTTTTCCAGTCGATCCATCTGCGTTTCGATCGCACGAATGGATTCAAAATACTCTGCGAATTTCTGCTGGTCGCTATAACCTAGTTCTCGTTTTAAAGCGTTCGCATCCTCAAGTACCAAACTGGTGATATCACGATATTGATCTATCTCACGTGTCGAAAAGAGGCGTTGATACATCTTTCGAGGCTCGCGAATGGAAGGGGCAAGGTGGCCAGTTCCGTACCACGAAATGTTGTCAAAATAAATCGATTCCTTGTTGTCCCGATGACTGTTACAACTAAATTCTAAAGTCGAAAAAGGGGTTGTCGAACCGACTTGGTCGGCAACGATATGATCTAATGTGCGGTCCAGTGGCCAAGCGGATCCCTGAATGGTATTGGGGCGGGCACTGCTGAGATAACAGGAGGCACACTGAGCATGCACATCCGTACCTTGCTGAAAGGTTCGGTCCATTCCTGTGATCAAGTTGATCTTGTCTTTCATTCCTTGCAAGGGCTGCATGGTGGGCGTCAATTGATCCAGCTCGGAAACCGCCAAGCGGGGGTTCTGCTCACCCAGTGACTTCATGACATTACCAAGATTACCCTTGGGAATCACATGATCCGCCTCTCCGGGAAAAAAGCCACGCCGCACCACGCCGATCGGAACATAAAAATGCGCCATCCTCTTAGCAACTGGCTTGATAGCAGCGGCTGGCACGACGCTATCTAGCCAAGGCAGGGCCAAAGCAACACCCCCTATTCCCCGCAGGAACGTTCGTCTTGTTGTCTTCATTGAAATTACCTTTTTGGATGAACGTTTAGCTTGTCAGAATCGGGTGGGACAGTCAGATCCGTTCTCAAATAAAAGGGCTGACTTAAAATCACCTGCTTGATCAATGTTTGAATCTTATAATCGTCCGCGATGGTCGCTTCCACAATTTGGTCCAACGCAGCCTGCTCCGCTGGCCCCACGCGACGTGCCAACCCAAACGCCAACAGGTGGCCCGCTAACGCTCGGGCGAATCGGTGTTTCTCTGCTAGAATTGCATCCTTGAATTCGAAAATGTCATCGAATGGATGGGTTCGAAAAAGACTCCCGGAGCTGTCTACTTCACGGCCGTTTTCGTATTGTTCGCGCCAAACACCAATCGCATCGTAGTTTTCCAGTGCAAATCCTAGGGGGTCGATCTGTTCATGACACCCTTTACAATCCGCCTGTTTACGATGGGCCGAAAGTCGCTCTCGCAAAGTCAGCTGTTGTTCCGAAGCTGAAAGTTTCTCGTCCAGAGGAGGAACATCGGCCGGAGGCGGCTTCGGGGGGTCATTGAAAATCACACTGGCCACCCATGCCCCGCGGGTGATTGGCTGAGTCCGATCCGTTCCTGAGGTCATTGTCATGACCGCGGCGTTAGTGATCACCCCACCATTACGACGGTCTTTCACAGGAACCCGGCTGTAGGATAACACGCCGACGGCGGCACCCGTTTTCCTCCCAATCAAAGGTTGCTTTCCCAAATCTTCATACGCTTGCTGAAGCACCGGGGAACGATAGGTAAAGTCGGAATCAATTAACTGCGTTATCGAAAGGTTTTCGATCAGGATGGTTTCAAATAGTAAGAGGGGCTCCAACATCATATGCATGCTGTCCCGATATTTCGAAAAGTAGAAATCCGGGTATTTCTCCGGGTCAGGCAGTGAGGATATAATCCGATCCAGTTGCAACCACTGGGCTGGAAAACTATCGCAAAACCGTTTGATCTTACGGTCCGATAACATTCGGTCGATTTGGGCCACCACGACCTGAGGGTCGCTTAGCTCACCCGATGCAGCCAAGTCCAGTAATACCTGGTCGGGAATACTGCCCCACAGAAAAAAAGAAAGGCGGGAAGCCAACTCGAACCCATTCATCGACTCTGTCGGACTGACTGCCGGGGAGATGTCATATAGATAAAGAAATCGAGGTGACGCGATCGTCGCAGCCGCCACTGATTTCATTGCTTCGGAAAAACCGACGCCAGCCTCCAACCGGCTTGTGACAAACTGGGTGTAACGATTCAGCACCTCCGCATTCACGGGCCGCCGAAACGCTCGATAAAGAAATCTTTTCAATCGCTCCCTGACTTCCGCGCTAGCATCCCGCTTGGCAGCCGGCGGGGAAAAAAACGATTTCCAAATACCCACATTTCTTTTCGTAAAATCGGGGCTCTGAGTGATTGATTGCCCCAGTTTTAAAAACGACTCCATCAACAACGGTGACATGGAGAGATGGTCACCCTGATTATCAAATCCGTGTTCGGCTCGCAGGTCTTGAGGGAAAGCGGCGACACCAGCCAACCGCCGTTCAATCATTTGGGATTTACCAAGCGGGCGATTGCCGACGGCCACCACATCGGCCATCTTCCCCGTCTCCGGTTTAAAGTATTGCTGATGTTCTCGCATGATCCGTTCGGGTAGCGTGAACACATTGCATTTCAAGTCAAACAAATCGGTGATGGCGTTATTGTATTGAAAACGATTCATGCGCCGTATCGGCGTACCCAGCCCGTCTGCTCTAGAAGCCGAAATATTCCTTACGATTGTTTTCAGATCCGCAACCATTCGTCGCCGTAACCGGGGATCCATCGAAGGCTCATCTTCCGGCGGCATTTCATTCCGGTCTAAAACGTCCACCAGACTGCTAAGCAAATCAACTTGCTCACCCAAGCGATCAGGCAACAGCTCGACAAGATTCACGTCGCCCTCCACCACGTCCATTTGACCGTGGCACTTGACGCAATGTATTTTCAATGTCGGCTGGATATTTACCTCAAACAGGGACGCAGGAGACCTTTCTTGGGAGTCTTGGGCCAGAATGCTGGAGAACGCCCCGAGGAGCAGCAAGACAAAAAACGTCGTCGAACTGCAGGTGACACGTTGCCCAACGCCAGACACTGCGATGAATGGGAACGGAAAAGTTTGGACGTCCGTCGATAAACTCATCGAGTTCGCTTCCCTTGACCTAAGTTCCGAGGGCCTTGATATTACACGCTTGGATTAAGCTTTTAGCCTATCTTCATCCCAGCCGGTTTTCAACATGATTTCAAATCTCAAGCGATTGGCATAGGTCCCGCCAAGGGTTTATCTGTTTAAAAGCCGTTCCTCTAAGCCAATCCAATAGTCGCTCGGGTCGATGCTAACCCAGCGAGATTCTTTCGGTAGATTCAGCAAATTCTTAGCGCCGTGACAAATATATCTAAAACCACAGCGGATGAGCCGTCTGAAAAGGACCGGATTTTGTCACGGATACAATTAGAATAGACTAACCCATCCCTGATGCCGGGTGGTCTTTTGAATAGACCCTACCTTTCAGACTGCTGACGTTTGCTCCGACACACATCACAACCATGATCGATATGGAATCATCAATGTCACAGGATTACGTTTTGATCGTCGGAGCGGGACCCGTCGGTCTCACCGCCGCACATTGCCTTTCCAAGCATGGTATTCCTGTCCGAATCGTCGATCTGAATGACGGGGCCACCACACTATCCAAAGCCCTTGTGGTTTGGCGTCGCACCCTTCAAGTTCTCGATTCAAGCATCGATTTTAAACAGTTTCTGGAAAGCGGTCATGAGGCCAAGCGAGCTCGATTTATGTCGTTCAAAGAGACCGTTAAGACGATCCCTCTTTCCAACGAACAACATTTACTCCCAGCCGGCGTCTTCATTCCTCAATCAGCAACCGAGCAATTACTGATCAGCGCGTTGGCCAAACAAGGATGTTCCGTCGAGTGGCAGACAAAACTGACAGGACTCACCACCAACTCCGACGGGGTGAGGTGCCAACTCGAAACGCCTGAGGGTCCTGAAACCGTCCACTGCCGTTGGTTGATCGATTGCGAAGGCGCTCATTCCGTGGCAAGGCATCAGCTGCAACTCGATTTCCCTGGGGAATCCATGCCGCGCCGCTGGCTACTGGGTGACGTCCAGATTGAGGCAAAAACTGATCCCAACGAGACCATGGTTGTGAATAGCTCAGCTGGAATGGTAGCTCTGTTTCCCGTCGGCGAAACACGTTGGCGAATCATCGCTGATGGAGGACCGGCCTCGATTGAGCAGCCGCGACGTGATCCTTCTGAGCAAGAGTTACAACGGATCCTTGAAGAACGGACGGGCTTAGACTGGAAAATAACCCAATCGTTTTGGAGAAGTGAATTCCGAGTCAGTGAACGCCAGGTCGAGAACTATGTCCATGGTCGCGTGGTTTTAGCCGGTGATGCCGCACACATTCATAGTCCAGCGGGCGGGCAGGGAATGAACACGGGCATTCAGGATGCAACTAACCTTGCTTGGAAAATTGCTTTGATCGAACAGGACGCCGCAGGTCCGTCCCTGATCGAAACTTACCAACAGGAGAGACATCCAATCGGCGAAGCCGTTCTGAAAACAACCGGCCGAATGTTGAAGGCAGGAATGCTGACCAATCCGCTTGCTGTTCAACTTAGAAATTTAGCCCTGCATGTGGGAATGTCTCTGAAATTCATCCGCCAGCATCTTACCGATTTTCTTACCGAAGAATCGGTGAGTCTACGAGGGAGCTCTCTCTGCGGTCCGGGGCTCGCAAATGCTCAAATTCAGCCCGGAGACATGTTTCCCGATTGTGCCATCACCGTTGCCGGTCAAACAGTTCCTGCCACACAACTTTTAAGGGGGAGTCAGGCTAGTTGCGTGATCTTTGGCACCGTCGATCTAACAGGCCTACCCGAGCGATTCGGCGCTTCCGGTAAAGGCTTTCCACTTACCGTTATTCAGACGGGCCTGGGAACTGAGGTCACCGATGTAGCCGAACTGATGCATGCCTTTGGTTTAAAGCAACCTGGCCTGACACTCGTTCGACCCGATGGCGTCGTTGCTGCAGTGGGAACCGATATTGAAGTGATCATCGATTATATGGAGCGACTAGAGTCATTCATCTGATTCCCGGCGCGACTTCAAAAATTGATTTGTCAAAACCTTAGCATTTCAATTTTAACCCGCTTACCAATCCCAACAAGAACTTGCAAACTACTTGCAAAATCTATTCCGAATGGCTAGTGTCAGAACAGCCTAAGCGATCGGCCGATCGAGACAGGTCAGTATTTCAACCGAATGCGTTAGCTCTCGATTTAATTCACCGGCACCCCTTTATTTTAGCCCAACGGCCCAAGCTGGCTTTACCTATCCCTTTCTCGAGGACTCACGGATTCGATGGTGTCTCACTCGACAAACCAAAAAAGCTTGTACTGGATGTGCGGGTATGCATTGGCTGTCGGTGTGATCGCAGGCCTTGGCGCCTGGGGCTTTCGAATGCTCATCGGATTTTTTCATAACCTCCTTTTTTTGGGTGAGTTGAATTTTTATTACGACGCCAACATTCACACCGTAACACCCAGCCCTTGGGGACCCGGTGTCATCTTGGTACCCGTGATGGGAGCTTTGTTTGTCACTTGGATGGTAAAGAATTTTGCGCCAGAGGCAAAAGGACATGGCGTGCCCGAAGTCATGGATGCGATCTATTACAACAACGGGGTGATTCGTCCAATTGTGGCCGTGGTCAAGTCCGTGGCATCAGCAATTTGCATCGGGAGTGGTGGCTCCGTGGGTCGTGAAGGTCCCATCATTCAAATTGGATCCGCCTTTGGCTCCACATTGGGCCAGTTGACACACCTACCAGTCAATCAGCGAATCACTCTGATCGCAGCAGGCGCCGGAGCGGGGATTGCGGCCACCTTTAACGCGCCATTGGGCGGATTGGTCTTTGCCATTGAGCTGCTCTTGGTATCCATCAATGTGAGGACCCTGCTCCCCGTGGGATTAGCGACGGTCACCTCTAGCTATCTTGGCCGCTTGATGTTGGGCGCTGACCCGGCCTTCAATTTTCCAAGTATTCAATTCCAAGCATTTCAATTGGCGGATCCAGGCTTCTTGGCGCTGTTTATCCCATTCGGATTGGTGATGGGCTTGGTCGCTTACGTTTTTGTGAGAGGTATCTATTGGGCCGAAGATCTTTTCGATGCGATGCCGGGAAATCAATACACTCGCCACTTGTCTGGGATGTTCCTCGTTGGCATTATTATCTATTGCGTTTCTCTTTGGTCACCCACTCACTATTACTACATACAAGGCGTGGGTTACGCCACTATCATGGACCTTCTGCATGGCGAGGCCTCGCTATTCAAACTGACAGGGATGGACCTTACACTTCTTTTAGTCACATTGTTTGCTCTAAAGCTAGCCGCGACTTTCCTGACCCTCGGTTCAGGTGGTTCGGGCGGAGTCTTTTCTCCATCACTGTTTCTGGGGGCAATTACTGGCAGTCTATTTTGGCAATTTGCGGAATTTGTCTCGCCCGACTGGCTGGCAGACGAACTCAAAGATCATCAGGTCGCATTTGTTATCGCCGGCATGGCCGCGGGAGTCGGGGCTTCTACCGGAGCAATCTTAACCGGGGCCATCATGTTGATCGAGATGACGGCCGATGCCGGAGTCACCCTCCCGATCATGTTGACTTGCGTTGTCGCCAATGTCGTTCGAAAAATGCTTTCGCCGGGCAGCGTCTATACGCTTAAACTAATCCGTCGCGGCCACGTGGTTCCCGAAGGTCTCCAAGCGGCATTGGCCGATTCTCAAGAAGCAAAAGATGTAATGAACCGTGATTTCCGGACCCTAAAAGAAACAAAGGGTTGGATAGCCTACGAAGGCGTGACCGTGATTGAAACGACTAGCGGGACGTTCCACGTGGTCCCTGCCGGTGTCGACACAGAACCCGATGAACTGAGTGATAACTGCTGCTTGATTACACCAGATACCCCGATGATTGATACGTTACGAGCCATGAACGCGAAAGGTGTCTCGGCTGCAGTCATTCAAGATACCACGGGCAAGCAATCCGTGATTGTCGGCGTGATCACCGATCAAGAAGTCGCGAGTACGATGAGGCAAGCAGCCGAACTACTCTAACCTTTGATTGAGTTGGCTGGTGGAATGACTTTTGGCTCTCTAGTTAACTTGATTCAAAAAAGTGATGGGATTGTCATCACGTTTCCCGACGATGAAACACACCTCTGCAACACTCGGTGCTCTCGCGTTTCACGGTTTTTTAGGCTTGATTCACCGGTGGCCCGGCCTCTTCGGCTGAGGCCACTTTTCTCTGCGCTTTGGTAATCCGGTTCAATTCAACCGCACCCACCACCGTCCCCACAGCCGCCAAGGCGGAGCAGAATAAGGGAATTCGAGCCGGGGAAATACCGCTAACCGAAAGCCCGATGAAAATGACCCCGGCCATCGCAGTAAAGCTGAAAGAGAGGGTGTTGGCCGTCCCAAAAAACTGCCCTCGTTCGTCGGAAGGGGCTAAGTATTGCAGCAGCGATTGCAATGGAACGATGTAAAACCCCGCAAAAAAACCGATCAAAAAAATCAGGCAAGCCAGTACCTCGTAACTAAGTTGCAAGACGCCCATCGCACCAAAACCGACCGCCATTCCAATCGCCCCGGTCAACGAAAAATAGGGGCGTATGGTTTTGCCAGACAAAAAACCAACCGCACAACTACCCATCACAACAGAGACTGCCAAAAGTCCAACCAACGCCGTTATCTGGGTGGGCTGAAGACCTAAAATACCTTGGTATTCCGGGAGTAATAAAAGTGCGAGAGATCCAACCAAATAGAAACCCGACCAAGAAAATAAAACGACTAATAGCGAATGACTTGCATCACTTAAGGTTTTCAGATGAGGTCCGAAAAAATCGTAGGACAACTTCAAATCTGGATCTACCGGAAGTGTTCTAGGCATCAAGCATGCCGATATCAGACCGCACACACTCACGACAACCAAAGCTATCCCAATCGGTAAATGTCGTGGCTTACGCGCAGGATCGGGAATCAACTTCGGAATCTCTCCCGCCATCACTGGCTTCACGATCCCTTCAGCATCGACTTTCCCTATCGCCTCAACAATCGCCTGTTCTTGATTCACCGCGGGATTGCTCATCGTTGGGTAATACATCGCGGTGAGTGGGCCGGCTGCCATGGAGCCTAGAATAATCGCCAAATTGGTCGTCGCATTGATCAGACCATTCGCTTTGCTTAATTGCTCGCTTCCAACCAAAGTCGGAATAATCCCAAACTTTGCCGGTCCATAGAATGAGCTTTGTATCGCAAGTAGAAAAAGAGCGAACAAAGAAATCCAAAAACTCTGTAGATACAATCCCGTCATCGCGATTAAGGCGATTGGGATTTCCGCAGTCTTCACGAATAAAATGACGGATTGTTTACTATATTTATCGGCAATTTGTCCGGCCCAACCTGACAAAAGCACGAATGGAACCGTGAGGACCAAAAAAATATACCCCTGAGTTCCCGGTCCCCAACAGTTGGCCCAAACTCCACCCACAACGACCATCAACGTCAAAAACTGCTTTAAGATATTGTCGTTAGCGGCACCAAAGAAAGATACGATCAAGAGTGACGAGAAACCCTTACTAAAAAGTCTCTTCGGACGAGAGTGTGTCGAGTCAGTCAAAAAATTCACCAATTTCATATAATAAGCCAAAAGAGTGATCTAACACGACGAGTCCATCATGAACAACCGGAACCTGAAATGAATCATTACTGAACGGGAAAAACTTGATATTAAATATAGACCGCGAACATCTAATCATTCTTGGACTTAACCGGTCGATACGGGTACATAAAATCTGCCAGTGCCATAGGGTTTCGACTTTGCACCCATAATCGCCCCTTGCCATAAAACCTGAGCATCATCCCCTCAGCAAACAGAAAGTTCCGAACGCCACGTCGATAACTTAGTTCATACTCCAACGTTGGCTCCCAGGCGACCACATGACCATTGTCAACGATCACATCACCGTCTACATCAATCGCTTCCACATCGCCGTAGCCGGCAAAGAAAGCCTTCCCACGGCCAGTCAAGCGCATGCTCAATAAACCAACGTTAAAAAACCCGCTCAGCCCTTGGAATTTAAGATCGGTTGAAACACCTTCCTGACAAGCAATGAAGGCGCCTTTCTGAAGATACAGATCCCCCGATAAATCATGAGCGATTATCATTCCTGGATCCCCTGGTGCGAGGCCGATCGAACCCCCACCAGAACCCGCTGTATAGGTATTTAAAAAAATCGACTCACCACCAACCGCCCGCTTGATGCCCGAGAGGATGCCGCCCGTCATATTGGTAGACGCCGTCAAGTTAGACATCCAAGTCATGGCTCCGCCATCGGTGACAATCCTCTCATCAGGCTCCAGTTCCATTTCTAAAATCGAATAACTGGGAGCTTCGTCTATAGTATATTTCATACGCTGCTTAACTCCGCTCTGGCAGTGTTGGCCCGACACTCTGCCCAAGACTTGTGGGTGAATGAGACTGGGTATAGACCGTCCCTTTACCTTTGAATTTCATAACAAAGCCTTCGCCCACAAGACCCGATGTGATGAATCCACTAAAACCGGCGCCGCTAGCATTCCCCACGTCAACGCTGAGGGAATCCTGGTAAGCCACCACGTGACCACTATCGACATAGTATTCACCATCGATCTCAATTTTATGAATCTTGCCGAAGGCTGAAATCAGGATCGGCCCGCGCCCTTTACAAACGATATAAAACAATCCTTCTCCGCCGGCAAACCCCTTCTTGAATCCGGCAAACTCCGTTTCAATCCTGACCTCACCACCACAGCCAATCCAACTGCCGCCAGTACAATACCATCGACACTCCCGATTCGCTTCGATTTGGGCGCAATCACCCGGCATCGTCGGAGCGAACGACATCTTCGCAGGCTGCCCGTCCTTGGAACTGTAATGGGTTAAAAAAAAGCTGGCTCCACCGAGCAATCGTTTGGCCGCACCTAGAATCCCTCCGCCATCAGGACCACGCTGTCGCACGGCGGTTTCCAACTGAGTGTTCGAGCTCATTTTAAATAACGCACCCGCCTCAGAGCTAAATGTATCGCCCGGATCAAGGGTGACGTCCACATGGCCGAAAAGACCTGTGTCCCGGATCGAAATATCCATGTTCAACCTTTACAAAATGGAACCAACCAATGCGACAACCCACCCAAGTGCCGGGTCTGAACCCAGACGGAACCAGTCCCCGAAAAATCCATTACCAAGCCTTCACCGGAAAGGAGCGTCGATTTCAGACTGCCCATACCCCGAATTTTGTAATCCAACGTCGGCTCCCAAGCAAATACATGCCCTGTATCTACCGTAAAACTACCGCTCACTTTTTTCTCAATCACCGAACCAAACGCACCCATTAATAAGTCACCCGCACCAGAGCACTCCAGAACAAAAGCTCCTTTGCCTGAAAACAGCTGGCGGAAACCATGGGTCTTCGTGCTGATACTAATCTCTGGGCTACAGGCCAAGAATGAACCGGCGGTCAGGACCAAGCTCTCTCCATTGAGGCGACGATGCAGAATGGTACCCGGAGTCGTGTTCGCAATACTGACATCACCAGGCTGCCGCGCGACGTACTCGCCCATGACGAATGATTCACCGCCAAACAATTTGCGACCAAGGGCGCTCAAGAAACCACCTTTCATTCGAGGCTTTATTTCCACGCTCGGACTCATCCGAGTCATGGCACCACTCTCAGCCAAAAACGATTCGCCAGCAGCGAGTGAAACCGTTGCTTCGGCTGAATCCGGATTACCGTTGATGGTAACGTTCATAGACACCAAATCATTTAAGCAATGGAATTTTAAATTACTTATCTTGGAATAATACAGGATCTCCAATGACCGTACAACTTAACCGGTTCGGCGACTCGAAACTCCTATTCCAGCACCGCTTACAATGTTTGAGAGCATCGCAATGCTCGATAAACGACTCCCTTGCAGCAACTTCGTTCCCAATTTTGCTTCCCTAGGTCTGCAGGGAATGATAAACCGCTACAATCGATTGTGATCCTTCGGAGCACACCGAATGGGCAACCTCTCCTTCAGACGTAGTGAGCAGATCTATGGAACCTTATCATCTTCGACCGATTCACTTCCTGTCGGCCTTTGTCGGGTCCGTTCTTCTACTATGCCCCTGCATGGCACAGTCTACGAAGAGACCACTCAAGATATTTATCCTTGCCGGCCAATCCAACATGGAAGGCCACGCTAAATTATCTTCGTTTGATCACATTGGAATGGACCCGAAAACGGCTCCGATTCTCAAAGAGATGCGTGACAGCAAAGGCAACCCAATCCAGTGTGATAATGTCTGGATATCCTACTTTACGGGCCCCGGTAAAGGGGGAGAAGCGCATGGAAAGTTAACCGCCGGTTACGGCGCACGGTCGAAACCTCAACAAGACGGCGGCAAGATTGGCCCCGAATTTACGTTTGGTATCTACATGCAGAAACAACTTAAGGAACCCATCCTGATCATTAAAACCGCTTGGGGAGGCAAATCGCTTCACACCGATTTCCGCTCACCTAGTGCGGGGCCATATATTTTTTCTAAACGACAAATCGATCAACTCGAAAAACAGAACAAGGATCTGGCACAAGCCCGAGCTGAAAAGCAAGCAGCTACAGGTAATTACTATCGACTGATGAAACGACACATCAAGCATGTGCTGAGTGATATCCAAAGAGTGATTCCTGACTACCAACCGGATCAGGGCTATGAATTAGCCGGGTTTGTCTGGTTTCAAGGCTGGAATGATATGGTCGATCAAGGAACCTACCCCAACCGCGGAGAACCAGGGGGTTACGATGCTTACAGTGATGCCATGGCCCACTTTATTCGCGACATCCGCCGCGACCTATCGGCCCCCAACATGCCATTTGTGATTGGTGTGATGGGTGCGGGTGGACCCGTAGAGAACTATGGCGAAGATAGAATCCGCTACAAAGCAATACACAGCGGATTTCGAAAGGCAATGGCAGCGCCGGCTGCACTGCCTGAATTCAAAAATAACGTTACGGCTGTGCTGACCGAAAAGTACTGGGATCCCGAACTGGATGCTGTCTCGGATAAAGTCGCCAAGGTCAACGCCAAAGCTCGATCACTGAAGGCGGAAAACCAAGGCTACCCCGACAAGAAAGGGGCACTCAGTCCAAAGGAACAAAAACAAATCGTCGAGGCCTACCGCGCAGAACTGTTAACTGCACGCGACCTAGAGTTACTAAAAGGAATCACCAACGCGGAGTATCATTATCGCGGCTCTGCAAAAATCATGGCTCAGATCGGCAAGGCATTCGCCGAAGCGCTGGCCCCCGATGACCATTGACAGGGAGGGTCAACGTAGAAGATCAGTCCTTATCCGCTCGTAGGACTGAGACGAACGCTTTTTGGGGAATATTCACTCGGCCAAATTGTTTCATCTTTGCCTTTCCCTTTTTCTGCTTTTCCAACAACTTCTTTTTTCTTGTTACGTCACCACCATATAATTTCTCGGTCACGTCTTTGCGAAAGGGAGCGATGGTCGATCGGGCAATCACATTACCGCCAATCACCCCCTGAATAGGGATTTTGAATTGATGGCGGGGGATTTCTTTGGCCAGTCGTTCACAATAATGAAGGGCTCGCGTCCTCGCCTTGTCCCGGTGGACCAGATAGGCCAACGTATCCACCGGCTCTTTATTAACAAGAATATCTACCTTCACCACGTCCGTCTTCCGATACTCGATGGGGTCATAGTCAAATGATCCATAACCTCGAGTGATCATTTTGAGTTTGCCGTAAAAATCGAACAGCACCTCACCCAACGGCATTTCGCTGACCACTTCGAGACGGCCAGCAGAAAGATAGTTCATCGTCTGGCTTTCTGAACGATGCTCTCGGCAAAGTTCCATCACCGGACCGACATAGGCTTCCGGGGTCAAAATCGACGCTTTGATAAACGGTTCGGTCGCCGATTCGATACTCATCGGGTCCGGCCAATAACTCGGGTTATCGACCTCAATGTCAGTGCCATCTTTTAGTTTCAATTTGTATTTGACCGAAGGTGCTGAAATCACCAATCCTAAGTCGAACTCTCGTTGCAATCGCTCCTGAATGACATCCAAGTGCAACAGGCCTAGAAAGCCACAGCGAAATCCAAACCCCAAAGCTGCAGAGCTATCTTTTTCGTAGGTGAGCGCTGCATCATTAATGGCTAATTTATCTAAGGCTTTGGTCAATTCTGGATACTGGTCCGTGCTCATCGGGTAGACCGATGAAAATACGACCTGCTTGGCTTCTTGGTAACCCGGAATCGGTTCGCTAGCCGGCCGCTCTACCAAGGTGATGGTATCTCCAATTTCGATGTCTCGGACACTTTTCACTCCCGCAACGACGTAGCCCACTTCACCGGCACTCAATTCGTCTCGAGGCACCAGTTTGAATTGATTGTATCCTAACTCATCTACCGTGTATTCTCGTCCCGAATGCATGAAATGAATTGTCTCCTTTGATTTTAAGGATCCTTCCATGATTCGAACCTGAAGAATCACTCCTCGATACTTGTCAAAATGGGCATCAAATACCAATGCCTTCAGCGGAGCCGTGGAATCACCCGTTGGCGGTGGGAGTTGTTCCACAATCCCGGTCAAGACATCCTCAATCCCAACACCCGTCTTGGCAGACACCGGAACGGCAGCAAATGGATCCAACCCCAAGTCTTCATCGATTTCCTCACGCACCCGATCAACATCCGCCGCCGGTAAATCAATTTTATTGATGACTGGTAATAACTCGAGGTCGTATTCTAGTGCAAGGTAAAGGTTCGCGACGGTCTGGGCCTCAACTCCTTGAGAAGCATCAACGACAATTAATGCTCCTTCACAAGCCATCAATGACCGGCGAACTTCATGAGAGAAGTCAACGTGTCCCGGCGTATCAATCAAGTTCAACAAGTAGTCTTGGCCGTCAGATGCCCGATAATTAAGCGATACGGTGTTACTCTTGATCGTGATGCCACGCTCACGCTCAATATCCATCGAATCGAGCATCTGATCACGGAATTCGCGTTGTGTCACGCCACCGCAAGCCTGTATCAAACGATCGGCCAGTGTTGATTTACCGTGATCAATATGGGCAATAATGCAAAAATTACGAATGTGTTTCATGAGACCGGGGTTCTGTTCGGAAACTCTTGGAGTCCTGTGCATCGAATAGGATTCTAGCCAACCCTTCGTTGCATCGATAGGTATTCGAATCCCACGAAAACAGACGAATCTCAGACGCGCAGGCCTCGGGGTATTAGCGAACCGTTTTGGCACCCATAATGGACGGCCTAACAACCCATGGCCTGAGAGAGTCTCCATGTCACCTTTTGATCTTGATCAAGACGCCTACCAAACAACGCCTCAACCGATCTCGTGGTTTAGTTCGCATTTCCCGACCCTAGCCTATTACCCTCGATTCCTCTGGGTTGTTGTCAAAGCCGGAGCCTTGGCAAAACGTGACCAATACAATGCTCAAGAATGGTCCTTGAGCAGCTGGCAAGTTCTTCGCGACCTAGAAGCTGTTGGGGTGCGAGTCAGCATTGAGGGGATCCAGAATATCGCTAAGCTTGAGTCGCCTTGTCTGATTATTGGGAATCATATGAGCACACTGGAAACGACGGTCTTACCGGGGATCATTCGCCCTCATCGAAAGGTGTCTTTTGTCGTGAAAGCAAGCCTGCTGAAGGTACCCTTTTTCAAACACGTGATGCGATCACGAGACCCTGTCGTTGTAGGGCGAACGGATCCTCGCACTGATTTAAAAAACATGCTAGAAGGTGGCGTCGATCGTCTGAAATCAGGTACTTCCATTGTCATTTTTCCCCAAGGAGAGCGGACCACGACGTTCGAGCCAAAAAAATTCAATTCGATTGGCATCAAACTCGCAAAACGGGCCAATGTTCCAATCATCCCTGTCGCATTGAAAACGGACGCTTGGGGAGTCGGCAAGCGAATCCCCGATTTGGGGCGCGTCGACCCAACTAAAAAAGTACGCATTGTCTTTGGCAAACCAATGACGGTAGAAGGCCGTGGTAACGAAACGCAACAAGCGATCATCGATTTCATCCAGGAATATCTGGCTCGTTGGAATCAGGAAGATACCGCAGTGAATACCGGGTGATCCAGAACTAATTCTATTTATAGCCTTCCGGTTTCTGAGGACGGACACCTAATTGTTCATAATTAAATCCGCTGGCTAGAGGGTGGTAATCACCCACAATCTCGACACTTCGATCGGCTGTTATCTGTTCCTCTAACTCTGTACACCAGTAAACCGCATTGACCAACAGGCGGCGCAACCCAGCCGATTCTAGGTCTTTCGCGCTGGCCATTGTCGAATGAAAAACCCGAGCCTTTGCGCCACTACTCGTGGTCCAGTTCTTGATCCAAACGATCGGGAGCGGTTCCTTATTTGGATTGGCTGCTCCTCCCGGTTCTCGCCCGATCAGAGGTTGACCGTATACCAGCGCCGTACAACCTTCCGGTAGCTGCCCTCCCTCTTTAAACGTACGGTACACGTCAGAAGGACCCCATATCTTGTGGACACCGGTTAGCACAGGATGTGACCGCATCGATTCCACCAATTCACCTCGCGTCGAATCCTGATGCCAATTACCGTGATGCCCTCGAAAGGTACCCCCCAAGACATCCTCGCCGAAACGGATCTGGCGTTCGTCAATGCGATAAGGCAATGAACCTCGAAATCCATGATTCGCCGTACGAAGACCCATTATCGGCTTGCCCGAATCGAGGTACTCAACAATCATCCTCTGCTGATCTTCTGGCAACGTTAACAAACGAGTGAAAAAAATCACCAAGTCGGCCTTATCAAGATGCTCTAGCCCGAGGATGGAATGCGATTGAAAGTTATCTTCCTCACCTTTTTTGGGATACACCGGCATGGTCGGATCGACCAACCCTTGCGGGTTCACCCCGAATAGAACGGTACAATTAAACCCGTGACGCTCTGCCAATACTTTGGCTAACATCGGCATCGATTGCTCGCTACGATATTCCTGTTCTGCAGAAATTAGAACAACCTGCTTTCCCTTTCCAGGTCCTTCGATACCACGAAAGGTCAACCACTCTGGGCTCTCCGGGATGACCTGAGACGACGCCGAGCTGACGAGAGATGTGACGAAAAAAATAAGTGGTAATGTCTTGGTTATCATCACGACACCTGAAGTCAATCACAGAAAAAAACGAATGGCGAAGAGATCAACCCGACTTCGAATTTCACCGAAGATGAGCTACCGAAGGGTAGTTTACCGACCGCTGAGAATACAAAAAGGAGATTCACCTGTGTCAAAATCAAAAAACACGATAGTATTCGTCCGCCAGCAGTCGATTAAATGATTGAAAACAAGACCTGTCTCCGAAAACCGCCAACCCCGTCGTATTCAAAACAATCTTAAGATGGTTGCCCATGGTATTTCTCAAAGCAAAGCCGAACGTCTCAGATCACGAAAAGGCGAGAATCGAATTTCATCTTCAACAAATTGCCGATTGCGTCGGCTTCCAACCGTTGCAATTGGGGTTTGTCTCTCCTGAAGCATTTCTAAAATCACCGTCAACCCTTCCCGATTTAATCAAGCAAGTGGCAGATCATCTTTCTCATGATATCACTGATTTACAGGTTTTGACCTTACCTAAAAAAGTAGAAAAGTGCGGTGGTGGGGGTTGAGGCGGCGGTTCCTGCGAAGGCCTCGGCAGTCTGCCGGGCACGTATCAAGCCGAAGACCGACGGATCACCCTCAATACCGAATGGGAGCAAGAGCCGGTTTTAACCACCACGACATTGATCCACCATATCGTGGAAGACTGGCTCCGCCAGCATAATTTTGCCTATGCCCATTTTCCAGAAATCGTCGATCTGGCAACCGTCGCAACAGGACTTGGTTTGCTGCAAAGCCGTATCCGGTTCGTGCATGAGACGCCGCCCTACTGGGATTCAACTTTATGGACAACCTTTCCTAGACCCTTTCTTGACGAACAGTCATTCGCCTATGCGACCGCCCTTTCAGCTTGGTCCCGCGGTGAATCATTCCCCATCTGGACCAACCTTATCGCGCCGGTAATCAAACGACCGATGCAGAAATCACTCAAATATCTAAGCAAAACGAACGACTCGTTCTTCCAAATGCAACCCATTCCATCGAGCCTTGAACGGGGTCAAAGTGAGTGGCTCCAACTCGCTCATGATCAATCTATATCGAAACAGATCATTGCAATTCGCCATCTGGATTTTGATGGCTCCGAGAATAGTCCTCAGGAAATCGTGCTGACCGAAAAGCTTCACTCTCACGATCGTGGTATTTTACTTCAGGCGGTTTCCGCCACTGATCGAATGAACACGCGCAACCCGGCGATCATTGCCGAACTCGGATGTTTGCTCGAACATCGCGACGACGAAGTCAGCGCCAAAGCGATGCGATCCCTCGCAAGATTAGCCGCGCTTGATGAATCTGCCGTCGGCACCGCTACCAAAAAGCTTGACAGCAACGTTCGATTTGTCGCATTGGCTGGCTTGGTGGCGCTATCTTCATTGGAATCGGTTCCGGATCATGTCATCCCGCCCGCAAACCGAGGGTTGATTCGGGCGCTGCAAACATGCGATTACGAATTCGTCGGACTCTACGCATCTGCATTCAACCGCTGGCTAGACGATCCGAAAAACCACTTTGAAACGCTTTTAAAGGGGAATAGTCCGGAATACCTAGAGATTGCAATGGAATCTCTAAACAACGCGAGGGAACAACTAGTCAGCCTGGATTGAGTGTTTGATGGCAGACATTTTTAAATGATTACATATGATGTGCTTCGCCCATGATCCAACGCACCAGTGCAGTGACAGCGAAACCACCGACCATGATGAAAAAGCAACGTGGATTCTGACAATATTGAATCATCGGAGCCCGCTTCAGCTCGTGAAGCGTACCCATGTAAAGAAAAGTACCTGCACCCAAGGCCAACACGCAGGCCTTGAACATTGGCAGCCACTCTGGCTGCAGCTCCCTAGTTACGCCACCTAACAGCAAGCCGATCGGAGTCATACTAGCAAATGCTAAGAACAGCAACACGGCTTGCCAATGCGTCAATGTACTGCGGACCATGTTTAAGGCTAACGCAAAACCAGCGGTCCCCTTATGCAAGATGATCGCAATGAAAATAAGGTTGGCTTGGGCCCCATCACTGACACCAAGTGCCACTCCGAGAAAAAAAGAGGGAGCTGCAATCATCCCGGTTAGCAGCAACGGGATAATCGCCGGAGCCGGCTCGACTCGAGACGCTTCTAATTGGGTCTCTCGCACCTGAACGACCTGACCTGTCAGATGCTCAATCGCCAACAGAATTAAAAATGCGGTAACCGCAATGATCGAGGCTATTGGGTATTCGACAGCCGGTAGCACTTGACGGAAAATAGAAAAGGCCGACGGCAGCATCATTAGCAGGGATAACGCCAGAAAAACTCCCGACGCAAATGCTTCTCCACGAGGAAAACCTGCCGACTCCCGCACTCTCTCCGGTTTGGTGAGCGGTAAAAAGCCACCCGCAACCGCGCTCATGAAAATCGCAACCAGATAAAAAATCTGGATCGTTGATAACACCTTTTTCTTCTCCGCTCTATTTTTTTATTTACTAAGAGTAAACGCCCTCTAGGGGCAAGCTACTAAAAAATGGTGACGAATACAATTGCAAGAGTCGATCGTCGAACTCTCAGATCGGCATTAGTGACGAGCAAAAAATTCCCAAACTAGTGCAAGTGAATCAATCCCATGATTTCGTTTGCCCGGCACACGATGCCCAAGACCTTTGACTGTAAGTACCAGACCTCATTTCCATCGATTCCACCGCCGTAACGATAACCGGTCGTCTGATCTGAACCCTTAATCACCTTCTCCGTAGTTGTCTGGTTCAGTTGCTTCCAGAATTCAATGATCTGATCTTGATGGGGAGCGTCACCCCAACCGCCAAACTCGCTCATCGACCCGTCCACTGGAACCACCCGGTCCGCCAATCCTGATATTTGCATCACTGGCACCGGCTTTATCGATGCCCTGTTCTTTCAAGTTTCCCCACTCATTGTGCCGATCATCGAATCGCCAGATTTGGAACGAACATCGGACTCTTGACCGAATCCAGGCAGGGCCCAGATCAACCCGGTCAAAATGAAAAAGCAATGTCAGCGTTTCATGAAAAATATACCGCTCCCCCAATCAAGCAAGAGTGATCGACCAGCAGCTTATTTCCCACCTTTACCGCTCTTGCCTTTAAAATAGCCACCTTTACTTGAGCCTGCCCGCTTCCCACCCGCTGCTTTGGCTCGAGTAGGGGGCTGAAACTCAAATGTGTCTCCGATCAGATCGTCTATCTTTTCTTGCTGGGAACGATCCAATGTTTTAATCAAACGTTGTCGCGCTTTATCCCGCAATGCAGCAATCTCTTTTTGTAGGTCTGCTTCGATCTTCTGCTCTTCTTCCCGCAATGAATCCGCCTGGCGATTGCTAATATCGAGTTCCGATCGCATCGGCTCACTGGTAAGCACCTCCACAAAACTACGATTACGAAACAGTGTCTGCGCTCGAATCTGTTTTAGTCGATCCATCTGGTGCGGCAGTAGAACCGATTCGAGCTCTTGCCGCGTCTGATCTTGGATTTTTTCGATCAGGCGGACCAAGCCCTTGCGATCTGAAAAATCGAAACCTCGTAACTGTTCCGCCGCCGCCTGCTGTGATTCAGCCGCCTTGCGCTGAAATTCTTCGAACTGCTCATCCACAATCTCAAGGTCTGCCCGAACCCGAGGGTTCCCAATCAGGCCCATCAAACTGGCCGCACCGCTGAACTGCTGGCTGGTGGATCCAACGGGACGGTTCAGCGCGATGTCATTCAGTAGAGGAATCATTGCTCGGAGTTCGGGAGTTCCATCTTCACCGTAGGCTGTCCGCTTGGCCGAACCTAAGAATTGACTGTATTCATCTCGAGAATCAAAAATTCCTACCGGACCTTCATCTTTTCCGCCTTTTTCCTGAGCCAATGCCAAAACCGGACAAGTGAAACAGGCCAATGCCAAGTAACTCAGCAATTTCATCATCTTCCCTTTTCTAAATAACCATCATCAATCCAAATCACTTTCGTGATTCGGCATTAAACAAAAATGCGTCCAGCGGCCAAAATGATTTCGCCCAATCGGCGTCCGTCCGACCGGGGGATAACAAACATCTCGATATTGTAATTCACCCGAAGCTCTGTCATAAAGAACCCTGCGCAGAAATACGGCAAACACGTGCGAATCTACGGCTCATTACCGTATGAGTCAAGTCTTTCTGAGTGTCGAGGATGAAATGCCCTACAAATCACTGGGACCCACGATTGATTCAATTAGAAATCAGCAACCTCTAAAGTGGTTAAGATACCTCATGCAAAACATGAGCCACTTTAGGTGAACCGACTCTCTGGAACCGATAAATCTTAAATCCGACATGTCTATCAAACGAATTATAGAATGCTTTCGAATGGCGGGGGTTTTTATCGGTTTTTGGTTTGCCTACAGCGACCTCTCCAATCCGACTCAAGCGTTCCATTATCTAGCCGTATTTGTCGTCGTCTCGATTGCCGGAGTCACGGCTGTCGAAAGCCTGATGTTTAGCAAACAGGGTGCTGAGGCATCAGGCTATTCCGATCCTGGCCCGTACCAGCGACAGTCAGGACTCAATAATGCGGCCGTTGCCATTGTGAGTCTAATCGTTTTTGCGTTGAACTGGGGCACTCGCGCCGAGACAGCTACCTGCTTGGTACTCTTGGTGTTCTTAATATTGTCCTCATTCAATCACGCCTATTCGGGTCTTCGAAACGGCAACCGGAGTTGGCGTTGCTTCACCCGTCCTTTAGGAACCTTGATTCTATTAATCGCCGTAATCCCCTTCATGATTCGCGCCCTAGCCGCAACGCCCTAAACCGCGATCAACAACCGAGACCCCACTAGTCGGTGGTTCGAACAAAAATTCTCAACCGGGCTACATCATACGATCCGGCATTCCTCGAAAACGTCCAATCCGGATTCTGACCAGAGCTATTGCCGATACCGATATCCGCGTCTGCACCTTGCTTCCAGTGGTTGATCGCAAACAGGGTTTCGCCGGTACCATAATTGTGAACTTGCATCGAACCGTATCCATCTCGGGGTTCGAGTGGATGGTCTCCAAAGTCGTATGCATCGCGAGAAGCCCCCGGCACGTTACCAGAATTTAAAGTTGCGTAATTATCGGGCCAGAACTCGATGTTACCCGTTGTTATCCCTTCCCCGCTCGTCACGCCATCGACATCCGTATAGACATCCATCGACTCGAGATTGCGGCGATGCCGAATCTTTGACTTCGCCGTCGGGACACCAATTTGAGTCGGGTCATCAGTAAAGGCCTTCATCGAAACAAACACATGCTGCGGACCTTTTTCGGTTGAATTCAGTTCAAGTAGATACCCCACTCGATCAAACTCACCGACCGTTGCACTGTTGTCAACTTGATACTGGACATCGGGTTTAAACCCTTGCCGACTCAACTCGTACACCAGTTGATACTCGTCATTGATCGGTACGGAACTCAGAAAATCTGGAACCTCCCCGCCCCGACAGGCCCCCACCGGCAAACCCGTTCCACCCATCAAATTCGGCTCGGCTAATTGATCCCAAGCGAATCGGAAGGCGGTCGGTTCCTTCACCGAATCCGACTGAAGAACGACCCAGTCTCCCTCGATCTGTGCGACCGCTGGCTGAAAACCTTTGCTGCTAGGGCCAACGAGCTCAAAATTTGAAGCGATTGGTTTCCCATCCCGCGTTTTCAAACCTCCACCGGTATTTTTAAATTTGATTTTTAAGGTCCCCCCGACTATCTTATGGGACTCGTATTCGGGACTGTTGGCCACAACCTCCGATCGACCGTAGTCGTTTTTCAACGCCAACAAGGCCAACCGTTTACCGACGTCCTGCTTGTTCGGAGGATGAATATCTTTCAGTGTTGCAATGTCGTTGATCACGACCATGCCAGTATTCTCAACCAAATCCTGCACTGCCGCTTGCTGCTCCCAAAATACAGGCAACACATCGGACGCACTGCCGTATTGAAACGGCGCAATCTGGACGTAATAAAAAGGAAACTCGCGACCGCCCCAAAGCTCCCGCCACCCTTCGATCAAGGCTTTTTTCTTTTCGGCATATAATGACTCTGTGTGATTAGATTCACCTTGGTACCAAATCACACCTCGAATGGGATAACCTACCAACGCATGAATCATACCGTTGTACAACATGGTCGGATCCTGATGCGATTTGTAAGGCATCAGACCGGCTGGATAAGCAGGACTGGCGGACAATAGTTCTGTGGAATCTACCTTCCCCTTCGCCTCCGCCAACCATTTGTCAGTCGCCGCAATAAAACCATTGAGTTGTTTCTTGTAAGACGGCGTCCCCGGCGTCCGACCCATGACCGACTGATAGATATCCGCCAACTCAGGTACCTCTTTAAAACCAACCGGCGCTACCCATGGTTCCACTCGAGTTCCACCCCAAGACGAGTTGATCAATCCGATCGGAACATTCAAAGACCTCTGTAATTCACGGGCCATAAAATAACCACAAGCGGTAAAATTGGCTGCCGTTTTGGGAGAACAAACCTGCCACTCGGCCTTGATATCATCGAGCGGCACCATCGATGGACGATGCGCCATTTTGGCATGACGAATCAGAGGATGATTCGCGTTGGCAATCTCTTCTTTCGCATTTGAGCTGCTGCGAACGGTCCATTCCATGTTGGACTGACCGGAACACAACCAGACCTCGCCAATCAACACATCTTTTAATTCCAATCGATTCTTGCCGACAACCGTCAACGTCGTCGGATCATTACTGGCGTTCATGGCTGGCAACTCAACCACCCATCGCCCATCACCACTTGCTTTCGTTTCAGCCAACCCTCTGCCCAACTGCACTTTGACTACCTCGCCCGATTCAGCCCAACCCCAAATCTTAATCGGCTGCTGTTGCTGAAAGACCATGTGGTCACTAAAGAAACCAGGCAATCGCACTTCAGCGGAGACATTTGAAAATGCAAACAACCCCATCGTTAATGCCAGAGCCCAAGTGTTTCGTCGATCGTGTTCCAACATTGATTTCATCGTCATTCCCAAGGGTTGGTGATTTGATGCCAGGAAAGCGTCGAGGTGACACTCAATTAGCCACCTCGCAACTACAATCTGAATGGATCAAGAAGTGCCTGTCAAACAATTTCTTGCTCGTCAATCTCTCAGGCGCTCTCGTGCTATCTGAGGCTTCGACAAGCGAGATTGACCGCCGTCTATGGGAAAGTGGCGAAGCAGATTATCGCCTAGTGCCGAGCCTTATCGCGGGATCTCGTTCAGCGTGTAATAGGCGTCGGCATGCAACAGGGGCTCGTCCTCGGCCGAGCGGATTTGGGGCAAATGAAACTCATGGACGTGCCCCGACACCCGGCCCTCGACGACTAGATCAACCTGCATTCGATCTTTCGAAACAGTGGCTGATTTCACCATAGGAGTCGTTTGATCAACCTCTGGACTACCGTAACCTTGCTGATAGATATGAGTAAAGGTCGCCATCTGATAGACGTCCACCCGCGCTGCCACTTGCGGGTCGACTGGCTTGGTGAAGGTTAAGCGGAAACCGTCGGCCCGGGCGGTGACCGTTTTAATTTCAAAGGGTACCTTGCCGGTCCAATCAAGTCGCTGGATCGCATAGGCACGGGGCCCCCGCACGGGCCAGCCACGGTTCGTGCCACCGGCAATTAAGTCGCCCTGCGGAGTAAACTGCAGGGCCAAAAGTCCTGTATCAAAACCTTCCCGAAACGGGTAACAGGCGCCTTGCCATACGCCGTTAATCTTTTCAGTGGTCGCCCGCATCACGACGCCTAGGCTGAAATCACCGATAAAGATCTGGTTCTCAAACGGGCCAAATTTTCCACCCGTCTGGTCAACAACGAATCCGGAGATCGAACGGCCCATCCGCTTGTATGGAAAAACGACGGCGTAGGGAACGAGTTCCTTGACCCGCTTTCGCTCGATCTCCAGACGGGAGTTCGAATTCGGCTCGATTGGCGCGGGGCCCATCTCCGGAGCGAGCTCGTACGAGTTGAAACTGATTGGGTGCCCCATGAATCCCCCTGGTTCAAGCACTTTTAGGGAACACGAGCCATTCCACGGTCCCTGACTCTCAGCGTAGAACATCACGCCATACTCGTTCGGACCAATGCCGCACGGGCTTCGAATGCCACTGCAGACGGGGATCGTCTTACCATCGGGGGTCACCTTCAGGCACCAACCGCGAAACGGCGCTTTGGAGTGGTACGATTCACTAAGACAGAGGGCCACCCAGACGTTCCCCTCGGCATCCGGCTTGGAACCAAAAGCAAATTCATGGTAATGCCGAAAGCCCCAAACGTCACCGAGTGTCTCGAACTGATCGGCCAGACCATCTTGGTCAAGATCCGTAATCCGTGTCACTTCGGCTTGCTGTGTGACGGTCATCGCCCCGTCGCGGTACGCCATGCCAAACACTTCGTCTAGGCCGCTGGCAAACTTTTCATACAGTGGCTGGGGATATTGATCAAAAGCACCTCGGACCATAAAGATATCGCCACGCCGTGTTGCCACGGCCAAACGTTTCTTATCGGGCATGACTTCAAAACTACCCGCCTCGACCGCCATCCCTTCAGGGATGGGCACCTCGACCATCTTGTAATATTCAGATTCCGATTCAGCCGTTCCCCAGTACTCGCCAAGCGGCTGCTGTTGGGGCATGTAGGCTACGCTGATCCAGAGAATCGATTGACAAACAGTAGTAATCATCGGTTTACTCCACGATCTCTTAGATTCGGAAACCTTCTTTTCAGCATTATATTTTTGGGTAAATCAATCATTTGCATTGATACTCTAAGATCAGTTTTTCTTGTTGCCCCGCCCAAACGATTAATGGTACCTGCAGCCGCTGAACTCCCTGCCAATCAACACGTTCTGGTTTTTGGGGAGTCACCAAACGGACCTTTAAATCGGGCCCTAACGCGAACCACCCCTCTTTCGCGTCATCAATCTTTTCAGCCTGGCCAATGCGAAATAATAATCGATCTCGGTCCTCAGCCGCAGTGAAAGTCAATTCTCGACGCAACAGAACCTCCCCGTCCTCGCCTTGGACCACTGGTAAGAAGAAATCACTGACGGCCACGTTATCGAATCGGTACTGCAGCGTCGGCCGGCGATCCTCATCCAGACGGTAGCCCTTAAATTGATGCTGCGGGGGTCGACCTTCATCGACCAACCAAGGCTGATCCGCATCGTCTAGTTCTGGTCCGATTGGCAGAGTAACGGGCCGACTCATCGGGCGAACATTCCCTGAACCTTGACCCATCCAGACTCCGGCCGGATCGGCAAATTTACCTTTCCAGAGTAAACCAAGTCGCATCTGCTCCGCATCAAAGGCCAGATTGACACCCCCAGGGTAGCCAACGCCAATCCCTCGTTTGCCGATTCCCGGGTATTTACGCCGCAACATCTGCGGCGTGTTGCTCACGACAATCTCCAGTGGCTCGTGGACAACGCCACGAGGTGTGCCCGCTTGGCGTCCATCGATCAAGTATTGCCAGATCGCCTCGATTTGCGTCGACGCATTACCTGTAAGGTCTTTTCGAATCGCAACCCCATCAGGCCAAAAAGAAGGCATTACCGTATTGGGGCTGAATTGTTGCGGAGACATCATGTACTGATGGAACCAGTTTTTTTCCAAACGCTCGGCCATCTCTGTCAGATCGACTGCTGGCATCGTGTCGGAAAGCTTGTACTTGTAAGTATGGCAAGCGACACAGTTGAGCCCCTGGTTGCCAGCCAGCTCGAGCCCCATTTTGCGCATTGCCTTCTGGTCATCAAACTTGGGAAACGAGGTTTCCGAAAGCGTATCCGCATCGCGAAACGAATCAACCAGATGCCCTACGTTCTCTTCACCAAACTGAGGCATGCGGGTTTTCATATAGGGCCGGATGGCACGTCCGTTGACCAAGACATCCCGCATCCATTCTGCTTTTAATTTAGCTCCGACACCCGAGAGTGTCGGTGGAATCCGACCTTGTTCGCCCAGATTCATATTGGTCGTTCCGAAATAGGGATCCCGCTCGGCTGAAACCCCTCCTATTCCATTTCGTTCGTGGCAAGCCAAACAATTAAACGAATGCAGGGTCGCTGTGATCTGTTCATCCTTGGAAGCAGCCGCCAGTGGTTCACGGAGAGCGTGTTGAACCAATTCAATTTGCTTCAGGTCGAATCCAAAATCAGGCCAGGCTCCGGCGCTGTCGGACAAACAACCCGAGTCCATTTCCGCGAGTTTCAAACTGATCTGATCCGCACGAAACAACGGCCGCTGAGTCACGTCGGCATGACAGGCATGGCACTTCAATTCTTCAAACAGCTCTTTCCCTTTGACAACCATTGCCGATTTTTTTACTAGGGTCGAGGCCGGCTTGGTTGCTTTTTGTAAAAGAAAGCTCGCCAAGTCCGTCGCCTCCCAATGCGTTAACTGCATATCGGGCATTCGGCCCGACGGCCGGACGGCAAGTGGGTTCTCCAGAAACTCAACTAATCCATCGATATTGTATTTCACCGAAAGATCGCCCAGTCGCGTTGAATCGTTTAGAGGCAATTCTTCCGCAGAAGGGTTCCGAGGCGCGTGGCAAGCGACACATCCCACTGAGTGGAATAATTCCGCCCCTCGGGCAATGGCGTCCGCTTCAGGGACTTGCATTGCGTATTGGTTTTCGAATTCAGCCGTCAGGTATTGGACCAAAGCTTCGGCGGATCTACGGCGCATCGACTCCGGCAATTCACCCAACAGATGAGGCATCCTTGTACCGGACTTGGTCGCGTGGGGATCCGCGATAAAACTTGTGAGGTAATCAGGATTCAACCAACGACTAGACCACGACAGATTGGGGGCTTGATTAGGGACTTGATTGGCAATCAGGTTTTCCGGCCTTGCGTCCCTCTGATGGCAGGCCGAACAATTCCGCTCACTCATCAACACCCAGCCCTGCATCTCAGAGCTCAATTTCTTAGGGGCAACTCGCTTGGCAGGAACGGCGACGCCCTCTGGGCCACGCTGGCGGGATTCGAGAACATAGCGAACCAGATCCAAGAACTGTTGGCGGTTTTTCAATTCGTCTACCAACCCATCGGGCATGCTTGATTTCACACTCGGACGAACCCCCTCGATCTCTTCTCGTAAAATCGTCACCAGTTTGTCAGCGTCCTCGTTGGAGCGAAGCACGACTTTGTCAGCATCCTCTTCGACGACCAACCCGTCGATAAACTGGCCACCGACCGTGACGACCTTAACGGTCTCAAACCCTTTGCTGATCGTCTTCGATGGCTGCAGGATGGACTCCACCATAAAGGCATCGGTCAATGTCGGATCTCGTCGAGTCAGATCAGGGCCTAGACGATCCTGACCGGATTGGGGCCGATGGCACTTGGCACAATTAATATTCCCCTGGTGAAAGAGAATCGCCCCCCGTATAACGTCACCTTTTTCGAGGGCCGAGGCAGCCAATTTAGCCGAATCTTCGGCCGTCAATGTTTCTGTTAGTGATTGAGCTGACAAACGGTTGATCGAAGAGCAAGTCATCATCAACAGAACGATGAAGAGCGAGACATTAGGTTTCATACATTTCACCATGCAGTCCGTTCTTCGTTGAATTCATCCATCATCCGTTTGTAACGGGGAAGCATTTAGTGTGCGTCGCACTCGATTCCAATTAGTGCGGCTAACACTTCAGATGCTATTATTTTAGGCTGGGTACAGGCATCTGACCACTTGATGAAACCGGAAGCCAGATAATTTCTCAAACCGCAGGTCGATTCTGGAGGAAACCTCGCAAAAGACCACTGCAAGACGCGCTTCAAAATTCTCAAACTTGTGGATCCTGAAAGAGCAAGTGGTTCTGCGGTATCATTTCCCTTGACAGAAAAGGGATTCTACTGAGGCGAGCCGGTCTCCGAGCAAACTGCTGGCAAAAGGTCTAACGCGTCTCGGTTTGAGTGTCCGGAGCCGGGAACTCTCGAAGGTGAGGTAATTCCGCAATCCAGCGAGAACCGCGGCGTTCGGCCATCTCGGGCATAAGCTCGGGGAAACTATCGAACATACCGGTTGTAGGAATCATGCGGCTTAGCCCTTCTTTCTCTGGGCCACGCTAACCCATCCAAAATCAACGACCCAATAACCGTGTGGAAATTTACCCTCGAGGCGTTCTTTCCGTCAGGGTATCCCCCACGGTGAGTGGTTGTTCTAGATAATCTTTAACGGAAAAAAACTCACTATTATTTCGTAGTTTGCGGCCATCACTTTCGACCAATGGATTATCATGAGGGGGTTAAATCTTTCGCTGATTCTTACCCTATCAAAACTTATTAAATCAACCTTTTACCACTTATCGAGGAACAGTCAGTTCAGAACTTTCAACGTGTTGTTTCGGTCACCCATGATATCGAGCGTGGCCACTCACCACAGGCTTGAAGCCATGGTGATTGAAAGTTCTTCCAGCATGGAAAATTCCTTAATCTTTTAAACAAAAAACCAAAAATTTTAAGGCAACCCACTGCTTGTGAGTTTGTCCCAACCGCATGCGACCAATGAATGGCTCGCAAATTTGGTCCTTTCGGACCGAACTCAGCCGGCGGAGCGCACGATTGCAATCCAGCTTGGCAAACGATCCAAGCCAGCTTTAAAACAGCGGCAGATATCCTTCCCTGAAACGCCACGGAACGTGACACAAGCTGCAATGCCATTACGTCAGCAAAGTAAGTGTCACCCACGGGGACGGAGTATGCCTTTAAGCAAACGAAAACCGTTAGTGCCTAACTTTAGTGGACTCAATGCCTGAGAAGAAAAGTAAAAAACGAAACGCTTCCGAGCGCATGATCAGTGAGCCCACCGAGCGAGCGGACGCTCCGAAAAAAAACCGGTCTACGCCAACGGCAAGTAACGAAGTCGCTTCAAAAAACGACGTATCAGGACTTGAGTGGAGCGTGCTTTTTGGTTCGCTAAGCATTTTATTCCTATGGTCGTACTGGCCGACTCTGGTGCATTTGATTGATCAGTGGTCACGGGTTCCTGATTATTCACACGGCTTTCTCGTCGTCCCTATTGCCATCTATTTTTTGTGGATCACTAGAGAGGGATTCGTCCGTTCACAACACTCGGTCCACTGGGCAGGCCTTGGCTTAATCTTGGTGGGATCCTTGGTCCGTTTTTGTGGCACGTACTACTACCTAGACGCCTTCCAAGGATGGTCAATTCCAATCTGGGCGATGGGCTTGGTTTGGATGTTTTTTGGATGGCCCGCTTTCCTTTGGTCTTTTCCGGCTATTGCATTTTTAATCTTCATGGTGCCCTTGCCCTATTCCATCGAAAACATGCTCAGTGTCCCTCTTCAAAATGTATCGACAAAAATCAGCCTGTTCGTTCTGCAGTGCCTGGGGCAACCTGCCACTTCGGAGGGCACCACGATCTCCTTGGGCTCCAATACGCTTGAAGTTGCGAGGGCGTGTTCAGGCTTGCGAATTTTCTTTGGAATCACCGCTCTGGCATACGCTTTTTCAATGCTCTTCAAGCGGCCCATTTGGACCAAATTAATGTTATTCCTGGCAATCCTACCGATCACGTTAATGGCCAACTCAATTCGGATTGTTTCAATCGGCTTATTCATGCAGTTAGGCATGGATGAAACCGCACAGCACTTGGGGCATGATTTGGCCGGCTTGTTCATGATCCCGCTAGCGGCGGGACTATTTGCCGTCACCTTATTTTACCTCGACAGACTCTTTCCCATGGTCTCTAGCTTTGACGCGCAAAGCATGATGCGGAGCCAAGTTCAAAAAAAGCGACAAGTACAAACTAGTTTCAACGATTAAACAACCATGAAAAAAAATCTACCGACGTCGAAATCCGCTGCTCATCCGGATGCAATCGCACTGGCAAAACTTGTTCTCCGAAAATGGGGAGTCGTGGCATTTTTTGCGGGGACGCTACTAGCAACCGCTGCCGCAGTTTTGACGATCTGGTTTTGGGAGCCATCTTATGACGCCAAACAGTTCGTAAAGATTCGGCAGAACCGAGAGTTCATTGCGATTGACGACAACAGCAACAAAAAGATGGAACCCAAACGTTATTTAGCCCCCGTGTCCAGCGAACCCTTACTACGTGAACTGCTTGTGGAAGAGGCCGTGATTGAGCGGCGGCCGGACATCACGATCCCTGAATTAAAAAGCATGATCCGTTACGAAGCGGTCGGCGGTGAGCTATACGCCATCATTTGTCGTGATCAGGACCCACAGCTTGCTGCCATTGTGGCTGAATTAATTGCCAACGAGTTGCTGAATGGAATCAATGATGATCGCCAACAAACGCTGGCAAACTTACGCCAAAAAATTGATGACAAGATTCTTAACGCTGAGGCCGATGTCACGACATTGAGTAACAAAATGCGTGATCTGAATGCAAAAATGATGCTATCAGAACCGGGTGACACCACTCGAGCTGATCCAACCGGAGCCATCAGAATAAAGCTGGAAAACGATTTAGATGTCAAACAAGCGAACCTGAAACTGCAGCAAGTCGCCTTGGTACGAAAAAAAGAGGAACTCGAAAACGTCGAGGACAATTTTGAGGAGGTCCTCGTTCTAGCATCTGTTAACAGTTCGCCGATCCTGTCAGGGATCGATACTCAGATACGCCAGCTTAAGGCAGAACGATCCAACAGTCTGCGTCTGGGATCGGGACACCCATCGATGGAGGCGATTAATGAGCGACTATCTCGGGCACACGAGAATCGCGAAGGTGAGTACGCAAAACTCCTAGAGACCGCCAGGGAGACTTGGGTGAACACTGAAAAGGCGAGGTTGACCCGGGAAATCAAACAGATCGACTCTTATATTCAAACGGTCACATCAAGTATTTCCAGCGATAAAAATGAAATCACACAGCTGGTTTCAGAATATCGTGAATCCAATGATCTCAATTTTCAAATTAAAGAACTTGGCTGGGAGCGCGATCGAGCTGCAGAATCGCTCAGTTTCTGGATCGATCGTTTGAGCAATGTTAGTGGAAAACAGTTGGCCGAGTTCGACGTGACGTTGTTCGGTACCGACAATGGATCGACCGCCGTACAGATTCCCCTGCAGCCGGTAGAACAATACCCTTTCAAGCTACTCCTGATCGCTTGTACCCCAGCGTTTTTTCTGCCTCTTGCCCTGGCGTTTCTCTGGGAATTAAAAATGCAACGCGTTAGCCACCCGGATCAAATGAAAGGGCATATCCCATCCAGTTTGTTAGGCGAAATTGCGGACCTACCGATGCGAAGCCAAACCCAAGCCAGAATGAACTCCAAAAGAATTACTCGGCAACTGCGGCTTTACGAAGAAAGCGTGGACAATCTCAGTGCCATCATGATGCACATTGCGGAGAGTCAGCCGATGGTCTTTTCTGTCACAAGTGCTTCGAGTAACGAGGGAAAAACAACCCTCTCTTCTCAACTGGCAATCAGCTCTGCCCGCTCTAACTTTGGCCGTACTTTGCTGGTCGATGCAGATCTCCGTTCACCAAGTCTTCACCGTTTGTTGGAGTTGCCAGTTAGCCCTGGTCTAACCGATATCCTTTCTGGATCGGCTACGCTAGAAGAGGCCATTAGTGAAACGCAAATCGACAACCTAGACGTGCTGCCTGCTGGCAAACTGCTGACCAGCCCGCGACGCTATTTCTCGGGCGATCCATGGCACGAAACTTTGGCTCTACTGAAAGATCGTTACGACCACATCGTCATCGACACTCCACCGGTGTTAGCAGCCAGCGAATCACTGGCGATCTCCAAAGAGTGTGACCACGCGTTAATGTGTATTTTGCGAGATGTCAGCGTCACGGATTCAGTCAAGCGAGCGTACGACCGGTTAATCGCAGCGGACGTCAACGTCGTCGGCTACGCCTTCAGTGGCGTACCTCAGACGGAATATGCCATCAAATATGGCAGCTACGAATACAACATGTCTTAAAACCGCCCCATGAAGGTCGCCCCTTCAAACAAAATCATGCCCCGAAATCCCAATTACAATACTCGCAAGCCAATACAACAGCAGGTCACCAATTGGCGGCTCCTGTTGACGACGACCATCTCGGTAGCGGTCATCGCCCCGCTGCTCTATCTTTGGCATGGCTATTGCGTTTCAAAAATGGGGCGTTACTTTTTGGATCGCGCCCTGATTGCAACGGAACTTGCGACTCAAAAAGAAGAAATCGAAAAGATATTGCTAGGTATCGGCCCCCTCAATGCGGGGGAAGAGCTGAACGTAGACCACGCACAGAAGCTAAAAGAATTTGATGAACAACTTCAACTCTTTGACTCAAAACTTGCATCGAAAAACAATCGCCCCTCCTCTACTGAATTATGGGGTAAAGCGACTATATTTCTTGACTTGCTCAAAAACATAGAAGAGGTAGACGGAGAGGTTCGGCGTCGCTTAGCGGTCGCTTATTCCAAATCTACCCTCGGCATTCGCAATCCCCGAAGATGTGCGCAATTATATGCCCAGGCAGCGCTACTTTCACCCGAGCGTCGCGACGAGCTTCTAATACAGGCAGCTGACTTCTACAACCAAGCCTTTGATTTCGATAATGCAGAGCAAGCCCTCGAGCAAGTCACTCGCACCGACAATCTGTCCGATGATTCCGTAGCGGTAATGGCCCGCGTGAAAGCCAATTCGTTATGGGGCAACATGCTGGCGGCTGGACCGACGCGATCCAACGATGAATTAGGGCCGTTTCTTTCCCAAGCGATCGTAAAGAACCCCGAAGACATTGATTTACCGGTATTCCTTGCCTTGCTCTATGCGACGCCCAACCGAAGAGGCAACTTAGGCCCGAATCAGGTGGCGCGCGTTGAAGAACAAGGTGGCAACTATCAGGCCATGGCCAATCAAATCGTCGATGCAATGGTCAATCGAAATCCAAGCTCGGCTATGGCACTTCTTCAGAGATATAAATTTCGAACCAATACCGACGCCTACAATTCCATTAAAGATTTGCTTGAAGCCGAGAAGCTCGAGCCAACGAATGTGAACGTTCAGTTCGAACTGGGCAAAGCGCGGTATGACCAGTATCAGCAAGCGCTCGTCGGGCAACCGACGAATGTCACCGAGCGAATCACGGAACAACCGAGAGAGCTCATTAACGCCAAGGCCAATTTTAAGTATTGCGCTCAATATTCCCCAAGACGGATGGCGACCTTTCTATATTTAGGTGAAATCGAACGCCAATTAGGTAATGTTGATGATGCGATTGAGGTTTGGCTGGCAGCACTTGATCGGTTGAATAGTTTTACCCCGGACCTGACTACCTTGGTCCGCATCCGCCAAAATACGATCTTGGCACTCATCGAGCAGCACGACGCCAATGATCACTCGACGGCCAATCGCCTCACACAAGCCAAAGAACAATTGGCTCGGCTCGGTGAATTCATCACCCAGTCAGCTAACGCTTCATTGGACCCCGAGTTGCTATTTGAGCTGAGCCAGACACGGCAATACTTGGAGGCCATCTTGCTTACCGAAACCAAGCAGTACGGTTCTGCCATCGATTTGCTCGTGCCAGCCATCCGCAACGAATCGAGTAACCCAAACAGCCGCACTGTCTTGATGGCGAGATTGCTGGGTACCATTTATTCCGAACTTGGTTTGAATGAACAAGCGGCCAAAATTTATAATGATGCTGCAGAAATGACGGATGAGCCAGCTTTGCGGAAAGAGTTTTCTCAGCGGGCAAGCCAAAAACGCGCAAAATCTGGCAACCGAGCGCTTACGATACAGGACGTTCCACCGCCAAACCCCGATAGCTCATCGGTAGAAGAATGGTATCAGTATGCTCAGTTCATATTGCAGAACGAGAGCAGGAAACCGAAAAACCAACGAGATCTAACTGCGTTCACAAACGCCATGTCGCGAGTTTCTTCTTTGAGGTCCAGCGAAACCGTTAAAGACACTTGGCGATTCGATGTGGCAAAATTGATCGGGGAAACACTCGTTCTAGAAAGCTCTAAGGCGGAACTGTCCGAGCTGGTTAAGCGGGTCAGAGCCCTCGAACCTGAGGCCAATAACAACGTCGGATTAACCCGAGGTTTGGCGGATCTCTATCGTCGATTAAATGCGCAAGATCCGAATTTAGGATTGAGCGAAGACACGACCCGGATGATAGACCAATACATTGCACTTTCCGACCGCTCCGCCGAATCGTTTATTGTCGCAGCCAATATTTTAATCGGCCAAAAGAAATCAGATGAGGCCAAGTCAAAAATTCAAGAAGGACTCGATACCGCGAAACCCAACGACCAAAAAAATCTGCGATTGGCAATGGTCTCCCTGCTATTGACCGAAGGCAACGTCACTGAGGCTTATGAAAGCCTATTAAAACTTGCCGATGACTTCCCTGACTCGCCCGATCTGACCACTCGCTTAGCCTCTTTCTGCGTGCAATTCCCGATGCTCAATACCGACGAGCCTGCAGCGTGGGAAACACGCCTCAAACGCATTGAGGGCGCCGAAGGTGTTTATTCCAAATGTTTGAATGTTATTAGAACCCTGCGATCGGTTGAAACAAGTGGAGAATCAGCGGATCTGAAGCTTAATCAAGAGCAACTTAACGCAGCAAAAACGTTATGTCGTTCCATCGTCTCACAGCGTCCCGATTGGTCGATTGGACACACTCTGACCGGCCAAGTCCTGCTTGCTCAATCAAACAATATCCGCCAGATCAACCTCCGTGACCGAGTCATCGATGACTCCAATTTTGTTCAGCTTAGAAAGGCCGCCGTGAATGCTTTTAGCCGCGGCGTGGAGCTGGGTGAATCGCGGCGTTGGGTCTTGGTGCCTCTTGCTCAAATGCAAACACCTCAAGAGCGAAAAGCGACACTGGCATTACTGAACCCTGGAACGATTGTACAAGACCCGGATTTATTACGAATGCAGGTTTCCATGTCGATCGCAGGCAATGATACAGAAAACGCGCTTCGAACCGTTGAATTCGCCACTAAGGCTAATCCCAAAAATGGATTGAACTGGCTGACTCTGGCCGCGATTCAATTAAATCTAGGCCGCAGTGACGATGCGTTTGCCTCATGCCAAACAGCTCGTGAATTAACAGATAACCAGCCCTTGGAAGAGCGGCAAAGAACGATGAAAAATCTACTCAACTTTTATTCCACGGCCAGTCAGTTTGGGCCTCAGCCTGCCAATACCACATGGGAGAAACAAGCGGTCACGTTGCAACCTCTGGTTGTCACACTATTCGAGGGCACCGAAAAGACATTTCAAGAAGCGCGAACATTATCGCAAATAGGTAACCCACGGGCCGCAATTGCGTTTTCCAAAGTCGTGGACGAGGCACCAAAGAATCCTACCTATTTACGTGCTGCCCTAGCCTATTTTACGAGTGGTAAGACCTCGGCAGAAACCTCCTATGCTGAAGGGATTCGAGTCTGTCAGTTACTCCGAGAACTCCCCAATTTAGACGACCGCCAACGTTTGACATTTGTTTGGACACAAGCCAACCTGTACGCCAAACGAGGCACGAACGACGACTGGGCATCCTTGAAAGCCCTGTTTTCAGAAAACAACATTGACCCCTCAGCTCGCAATGCCAGCGAATACAACATCTTGCTCGCCGTACTCTTATTAACGAAAGAAGCCGTTACTAACTCGGAACGTCAGCAAAATTTAAACGAAGCATTCCAGTTGGTTGAAAAAGGAAGCAATACCGCAGAACTGGTTTTGGGGGGGCAGGTTCAAGAATTACTGGCACCCTTCCAAAAAGACAAAACAACTCAACTAGAACTGATCGCGGACGCTCGAAGTCGATTCATTAAAGCGGGTGAAGCCACAGATCTGGCCACGGCCCAAGTCTCCACGATTATAAAGTTCTTTATCAACCAACAAGACTTAGACAATGCCGATCTCTACTTAACGCGACTGAAAAGCATGGTGGGCACGCCGCTGGTCGAGAGTATTCCAGCCGTCGGACTTCAGTCTGAAATCATGAATCAGCGAGGTGTGGATCCCGCTGAGATCACCCGTATCATTGATGAGTTTGGAACGGATATGGCTTCTGAAATTCGCAATACTTCGAAGATGAATCAGGCCAAACAGTACCAGCGGATAGCGAGCATTTTTGACTCCGTCAATCTACCGAATCAATCGTTGAAGTGGAATGAGAAAGCGGTGGCCATTGAACCACGGTTTCGTCTAGCTTTGGCTATGGAAAACAACAAGCTCGGCAATAAGGATAAAGCGGTTGACCTTTGCTTAGAAGCTTTTTCTGACACTGGGGACACTTCGTATCTCATCGCACTCACCCAAATACTGATCACTGGCAAAGCCAGTCCGTACCACTTCCAAAAAGCTAACCCCATCTTTTCCAAAGCTTTGGTAAATAAGACTTTTAACCGGGGGCAAAGAATTAATCTTTTGTTAAGCATCGCTAATGTTCGCATTGCTGGGGAAGGAAGAACGCGTGATGCGATCGAGCTCTACGAGCAAGCCGCAAAGCTGGCGCCCGGCAATTTGCTCATTTTAAATAACTTAGCGACTGCTTACTCAGAACCCGAAGGTGAGCTAAATATCGCAATGGAGTATATAAATCAGGCATTGTTAAGGCATGGCAACCGCCCGGAGCTGATCGATACCAAAGCGGTGATCCTGATGAAACTGGGGAAACTCCAAAGTGCCTTGGAGCTTCTAACAGATATCACAAATCTTGAGTCTGACCCTCGATATTGGTGGCATCGGGCAGAAGTTGAGTTTAAAATTTACCAGAAATCAGCCAATGCAGATCTTCTCAAAGCGGCACGAAAGCACTTTCAAACCGCGCAAAATTTGCAACTGGCAAACCAGATATTTACACCCAATGAAGAGTTGCGCCTTGATGATTTGGAAAAAGAGCTATCTGCTGCTGAGCGACCATCTGTAAATTCTAGTTCTCGCTGCTTCTCGCCTAACGCCTCATCAGCAATGCAAATATCCGCGCAAACACCCCAACCGGGAATGCAGGTACTCCAGTGAATGTAAAACTAATCCTCGGCCTATTGGCTGTCATCACTCTGACCCTGGTACCCGCGATCGTAGACGGCCAGCGGCGATTTCGCTGGGGCGAAGACGATGAGCTTGTGAAGCTTTCGGAAAACATGAGAAACCTTCCTAAGCAAATTGGCGATTGGGAATGCACGACGGAAAAACCGCTCGACACAACCAGCGCCGAACTACTTACGCCCATTGCGTCAATCAACCGGGTTTACTTAAACCGCCGCAAAAATTTAAGCGCTAATTTATTTATCTTGTTAGGGCCAACCGGCCCAACAGCTGTTCACACGCCGGACATTTGCTTCAACAGTCGTGAATTCAAAAAACTGAGCGAACGAACAATAATCAATGCGAGCCCGTCCGCCGATCAACAAAATAGTACTGATTCAAATTTCTTCCGAACCGAATTTAAATCTCGGGATATCAACGAGTCTGGCCTTAAGTCCATTTACGCTTGGACAATCGATGGGCAATGGTCTGCAGCTGAGCGACCACGTTTCGAATTCTCGCGAAGTCGATATCTATTCAAACTCCAAGCGACGTCAAGATTTGAAAGTGTGGATGCGATGAAGGACAGCAGAGCACTTGAGGTTTTTGTAAGCGATGTAGAAAACCTTTTAAATCAGGTGGTTTTTTAAAGCGACCATGCCTTTTCCATTGCGTTTCAAACGTAGTTCTTTCCTCAATCAAAACCCTTAACTGCCACAAAACCCCAACATCGAATGAAAACCGAGATGGGCAACTTCACAAAAACTCCAGCTCCAACCCAAGCACTCGCGGGCGCAGTTGCGAATAGGGAAACCCTTCCTAACGATAACGACACCTTTGATAGCTCCCTACCTGAAGTCTACCTCAAGTTTCGATATGGTTTGGAGCGGATGCTGGGACTCGTATTTCTAGTCGCCTCCCTGCCCTTGATTTTTGTACTATCATGCATTGTGCGACTGAATTCCAAAGGTGCGGCGATATACAAACAAACACGTGTTGGCTTGCACGGTCGGGAATTTTCGATGTTTAAGATCAGAACGATGGTCTTGGACGCTGAACAACAGTCAGGCCCCGCATGGTGCTCTGAATCGGACCCGAGGATAACCTGGGTTGGTGCGTGGCTCCGATTTCTGCATCTTGACGAACTGCCCCAATTGTTCAATGTAGCCATGGGTGACATGTCATTTGTAGGCCCCCGTCCAGAGCGACCTGAATTCGTCGCCATCCTCTCTAAACAGGTCAGAGGTTACACCCAAAGACTGCGCGTTAAACCAGGAATCACGGGCTTGGCTCAAATCTATTTGCCGCCGGACCAAACATTAACATGCGTGATCAAAAAAGTAAAAATGGATAGAGCCTACATTGCAACGACTTCGCTTAGAGTCGATTTAAAAATCTCGCTTTGCACCGTATTGAGAATGGCCGGGTTACGCCACGGCAAAGGACCCCAACTGATGGGACTTGATCGTGAGTATCAACAAATCATCAAAGAGTGTTGGAGGAGCGAATCAGAGGCGATTGAGTCCGAAGTGCCGTCAGAATTTCATGCCGACCTACTGAATCCTGCTTGGCAAACATACGAGAATGAACGCGAAATAGAAACGCCCGTACTCATTGGCGGTGACAGATTACAAGAAACCTCGGTCGATTCACCGAACAAACCTCGGTAGCCAGACTCCGGCAACTGTTTGACCGTCGCGCTCACAAAAACATGGTTACCAACGCAATATCAATCGATGTCGAAGACTATTTCCAAGTCTCCGGATTTGAAAAAGCTGTCTCACGAAAGAAGTGGGAGCAATACCCTTCACGCGTAGTTAATAATACGCGACGATTACTGGCCATCTTTGAACGCCACCAGGTCACGGCGACTTTTTTTGTACTTGGCTGGGTGGCTGAGCGATTCCCGTTTCTGGTTAAAGAGATCTATGCTTTGGGCCATGAAGTCGGTTCCCATGGCTATTGGCACCGTTTGATCTACGAGATGTCACCCTCTGATTTTCGTAACGATCTGAGACAATCAATCGCTGTTTTACAAGACCTTACAGGTCAACCCATCACCTCCTTCCGCGCCCCCTCTTTTTCGATCACAAAACGATCACTGTGGGCATTAGATATCTTGGCAGAAGAAGGGATCACCCAAGATTCCAGTATCTTCCCAACCCACCATGATCGGTACGGTATCCCTGATGCATCTCCGGAAATTCACCAAATTGCGACAACTACACACGCTCTTTGGGAGTTCCCCATGTCAGTAGCCAAGTGGAGGGGCTTATCCGTCCCAGCCAGTGGTGGTGGCTATTTTCGACTCTACCCCTATCGAATAACCCGTCGTTTGATATCACAAATCAACGAAACGGGCCGGCCATTAATGTTTTATTTACATCCTTGGGAAATCGATCCCCAACAGCCATTGGTCGATGGCGTTCCATTTCTCTCCCGGCAAAGACATCGTATTAATTTGGCAAAAACTGAAGGAAAGCTGGAGCGACTTCTCACGGATTTTAAATTCACTTCAATGACAGATGTGTTGAAAATATATCAAACAAACCGTGGTCAATCAGTTTCAGCTCGTTCTGATATTAAAAACTATTCACGCGTTTCGCAAAGCTGAATACTGGCGATCAATTCCCGTAATCACGTCAGTCAGTGAATTCATATTGACGTTCAAAACCGAACCGTTCTCCTACCATATCAAACTAGCAATAGCCTGATTCTGCCAGCAAATCCTGGTAACCGACCGCGTGACTCACCACAAACAGATGACTGAAGAAACCCCCGGTACGCCCGAAATTTCAGTGATCGTTCCCATTCGAAACGAGGAAGCGCACATTGCGTCAACCCTCCGCCAATTGCTCGATCAAGAGCAGGACGGAATCGACGTCGAGATACTCGTGGCCGATGGGCGATCAACCGATCGGACGCGTGAGATTGTCTCGGAAATGGCTATAGAGAACAGTCAAATTCGCCTTTTTGATAATCCGATAAAACTATCGAGCGGCGCTCGAAACGTCGGAGTGCAACAGGCCGCGGGACAATACCTTTTAATCATCGACGGTCATTGTGAAATTCCAAGTCGCACTTACTTTAAGAATCTTAAAGCGGCTTTCGAACGAACGGGAGCCGACTGCCTTGGCCGCCCGCAACCTTTAGACGTCACAAACGCTACATTGTTGCAACAGGCGATCGCAGCAGCCCGGAACTCAAGGCTAGGACATCACCCTGACTCATTTATCTATTCACAAAAAGAGCTGAAGGTACCCGCGATTAGTGTCGCCGTGGCCTACAAACGAGAGGTCTTCGACCAGGTAGGTCCGTTCGATACGGGGTTTGATGCTTGCGAAGACTGTGAACTTAATCATCGGATCGACCAAGCCGGATTGACTTGCTTCCTAGTGCCTGAGCTAGCTGTCAAATACCAACCTCGAAACTCTTTAACGGGGCTGTTCAAACAACTGACCCGTTACGGGCGAGGACGGGTCAGACTGGCTCGCAAGCATGCCGAACGATTATCGTTATCATCGTTACTTCCAGCACTCTTCCTGATCGGTCTATTGACAGGGCCGCTCTTCGCTTCTCTCATTCCTTTATTAGGCTACGTATACTGGGGTGTCATCTCGTTTTATCTCATTTTGGTAGTCGGCTTTTCTTGCATCGCAGCATGGAATAACGCCAACAAGCGGATTATCGCCTGGCTACCGATTGTATTTTTCACAGTTCACCTCGGTTCGGGTTGGGGTGTGATACGAGAGTTCATGACACGCCCCAAACAGCGCTGATACAACTAATGAACTTGCCACCAAACCCAATGCGAGTCGCCATTGTTGATGAAGAATTCCCCTATCCGGTTAATTCAGGGAAACGGATACGAACACTTAATTTAGTCAAACGATTGGCCCAAACACACGATGTAAGATACATCGCTCATCAAAATGCCGATGACTCGGAATTGGCAGAGGCCATTAAGCACTTTGCCAAAATCGGAATCAAGACGACTCAAATTCCTCGAAAAATACAGGTAAAATCGGGGTTCCAATTTTATGCGAAACTGGGAGCCAACCTTCTCTCACCACTACCCTATTCGGTCTCCTCTCATACGAGTCAAGCAATGCGTCGTGAGGTAGAGCGACTCGACGCAAGTGGTGAAATTGATCTATGGCATTGTGAATGGACTCCTTATGCCGAGTTATTTCGCGGCCTTAATACAAAACCCTTGGTGATTGCCGCCCATAACGTGGAATCTTTGATTTGGCAGCGATACACCGAGTCGGAAGCCAACCCGATCAAGCGATGGTATATCAAAAAGCAGTGGAGAAAATTTGAAACTTTTGAGCGTTGGGCATTCGCCAGGGCCACACGAACCATCATGGTCAGCGAGCCAGATGCAATCTTGGCACGAAATCGTTTCGGCGCGGATAACTTAGACGTGGTTGAAAATGGTGTCGACGTGCAAAAATATCAACCGCTTCTACAGGAACGAAACCCCAAGGAGATGATCTTTTTGGGAAGTCTCGACTGGCGTCCCAATCTGGATGGATTGTCAGTGTTTTTGGAGACTGTCATGCCGGAACTGGCGAAGCGAAAGCCAGACCTTATTTTCTCGATTGTCGGCCGCAAACCCCCTGAATGGCTCATCCAACGCGCCGAGTCAGATCCTCAAATACATCTCCACGCAGATGTTCCTAAGGTACTTCCCTATTTATCTCGTGCGGGATTGATGGTTGTTCCATTGCGAGTCGGCGGAGGCTCAAGATTGAAAATCATCGAAGCGGCTGCCAACGGACTACCGGTGGTGAGCACTCGCGTGGGCGCCGAAGGTCTTGAGTTCCAACCAGCTAAAGATTATTTTGCAAGTGAGAGCATTGAAACGTTAGCGGAGCCAATTCTCAAAGCCTTGGACGATCCTCAACTCGCCCTCCAAACGGCCCAACATGCAAAACAATTGGCCGAGCAACAATACGACTGGGATACACTCGCTCAGCGGCAAGCTGCCAGTTGGGAAATGGCAGTAGGTGCTCAAGAATGAACATCCTACATTTGACATCATCCCGTTTCTTCGGCGGTCCGGAGCGGCAGATGCTTGGCTTGGCCGAGGCACTCCATCCAGACGTCGAAACCTCATTCGCCTCATTTTCGGAAGGTGGGCGTAACGCCGAGTTTCTGAACCACGTCCGCCAGGCTGGGTTTCAGGCGGTTGGTCTCCAACATGACACACCCAAACTTCTGGCGGCCCGGAATGAGGTTAGCCAACTCATTCAAAGCAACGACATGCACGTCCTTCTATGCCACGGCTACAAAGCGGGGATCGTGGGGTGGTTTGCCGCCCGCAAGGCTGGGATTCCCGCGATCGCCGTTTCACGGGGATGGACGGGGGAAGACTGGAAAGTACGAATGTATGAGCGTTTGGACCGACTGATGCTACGACGAATGGACCGTGTGGTTTGCGTGTCACATGGTCAAGCAGAGAAAGTCAAAAAATTGGGCGTGCGGCCAGATCGTATCGAAGTCATTCACAACGCCATTGATTGTGCCCGATTCACTACTCCGGACCCTCTCTATCGAAAGCAGCTGCTCGACTTTTTTCCAGAATCCGTGCGTGGTCAAGTCCGGTTCGTAGCCGGATCGGCCGGGCGCCTCAGCCCGGAAAAGGGCTTTGACATTCTGATCGAAGCGGCCAAACCCTTACTGTTGGAAGATCCGCAAATGGGATTTATTCTATTCGGTGAGGGTGGCATGCGAGAAACGCTTCAAGCTCAGATCGACCAAGCCTGCATTGGAAACCGTTTCCGTCTAGTGGGCTACACCGACAGCCTAGATCAATTCATGCCATGTCTTGATCTTTTCGTTCAATCATCTCACACCGAAGGCTTACCCAACGTTCTGCTAGAGGCAACCGCAGCAGGGGTCCCCATTGTTGCTACCGATGTTGGAGGGACAGTTGAAGTAGTGCAGTCGGGAGAATATTGTCAGTTGTTAGAGCCCGGTGATAGCAAGCGTCTGTCTGAGTCTATCTTAAAAATCAAAACGGCTTCCGGCCCGATGCCAAATTCCTCGGAACGGCTATCGAAAGAATTCGGGTTTTTAAAGCAACGAGAACGTTACCTCTCGCTGTTTCATTCCCTCTCGCAGGGAACCATCACCGCATGAGACAAGGGAACGAAAAAACGAAGGGCAAAATCATTCTCCAAAGAGCGCTGTTTACCTGTTTGTTCGGGGCCGTGATTTTGTGCGGATTACTCGTCATCAATCTTGGCTGGAAAGTTTACCGGTGGGATGTATCTATTTGGGCCTACCATTATTTAACCGCCGAAAACCCGGATTCGATGATCCCCGACAGTGAAAAGCATCTTATCTTTGTGATGGTTGACCACTACGAACACGGCGGACCCAAAAACAAGAAACGAGGTGCTAGAGAAAATGATATTTGGTGCGATAAGTTTATGGAGATATCAGATCGCCATATAGATGATTTCGGCAACCGATTTCGCTACACGTGGTTTTACCCCTATGACCACAAGAATGATGAGATCATGGTGAGGCTGTCAAAGATGGCTTATCTCGGGTACGGAGAAACGGAACTTCACTGGCATTTGGGTTCAAAATCGGGTGTAAACAGGCAAAACTTTTCGGTCAAATTAGACGAAGCGATTGAATGGTATCAATCCTACGGAGCGCTCATTACTGCCGAAGATTCGAAAACGGCCTTTGCCTATATTGCAGGCGTCTGGGATTTGGACGCCGGTGGAGGAGGAGTGACCACCCACGGAATCACAAATCAGATCCAGCAACTCGTCGACCGAGGTTGCTATGCGGACTTTACATTTTCCACTATTGGTACCCCCGCGCAACCATCCACCGTCAATTCCCTTTACTACGTCGTGGACGATCCCAAAGAACCAAAATCCTATGATGCGGGTGAGCATGCTAGGGTAGGCCACGCTGTCGACCAACAACTTTTGATATTCCAGGGACCCACGGCGATTTCTTGGAACGGCTATCTTGAATACGGAGCCATCGAAGACGACCCCATATTCGAAGACCATCGTATTAACAAATGGATTGACTCCAACATTCACGTCCATGGCCGACCCGAATGGATCTTCGTGAAAGTCTATTCCCATGGAGCACAATCCCAGCACGTGGTTCTCGATCAGGACATGGATAAAATGCTTTCCGCATTGCGACAAGAAACAAAGCAACGCGATATAAAACTCCATTTCATGACTGCGCGCGAGGCATTCAACGTAATCAAAAGTGCGGAAGACGGAAAACAGGGAAATCCAGAAGACTACCGTGATTACCGGATCGGCAAGTATCGCAACATGGTGGAAACGTACGATTCAACATAGCACTTTATCATCAAAGCAGTTAAAGCAACAACGGGAAAGCAGCCGTAGCCAACGCGACTAAGAGCTCAGAATAAGTCAAATTTTAAGGATGTAACATAAGTACCAATCTGATGGAACAACCCGAGCCACTACGAATTTGCTATGTGATCGACAACCTTTCTCGGGCCGGTACTGAGATGCAATTACGTCTATTGCTTCAGAGTCTCGACCGCAGTCTCGTCACTCCTCACCTTTGTTTGCTGAACGGGGAGTCCGAGGGGAGTAGGGGACTGGAGCCAGATGACATCACTATAACGCGATTGGGCATCCAAAGACTGGCTTCTTTCTCAGCCTTTGTGGGGGCGTTACGCTTCAGAACGTTCTTGAAACAAAACAGGATACAAATCATTCAGTCGTTTTTCCCCGACAGCATCCGTTTTGCGAGCCCCATCGCAAAATTGTGCGGTGTCCGTGAAGTCCTAGGAACCCGGCGAAACATTGGGCATTGGATGACTCGAGGAGACAAACGCATCGCAAAATTTTACAATCGTTTTTTCATCGACAAGATCATTGCCAACTGCGAGTCGGCGCGCCAATCTGTTATCGATCAGGAAAATGCCGACCCATCCCGTGTTCTGGTCATCCCCAACGGGATTGATCTGAAGCGATTTGCATCTTGCTCGACATGGCGACTCAAAGATCGTGCCGAATCGACGACCGTCGGAATGGTGGGCAACCTGCGGCCTGTCAAAGGACCTGACCTCTTTATCGACGCAGCAAAATTATTACTGCAAAAGGATGACAAACTTTGTTTTAAAATAGCGGGTGAAGGGAATCGCTCCCGATATCAGCAACAAATTAATGAATTGGGTATTCAGGACCAGTTTCAATTGCTCGGATCCGTTTCGGACATACCAGGATTACTCTCGACATTCGACATTGCGATCTTGCCGTCGCGAGCCGAAGGGATGCCCAATGCAGTACTGGAATACATGGCTGCCGGGCGGCCTATTGTGGCCACACAAGTAGGAGGCACGCCGGAGTTGATCCAGCATGATTCTTCTGGCATCCTTACCAAACCAGAGTCTCCAATAGAGCTAGCCGCCGGAATTCAAAGACTCCTCGACAATCCAAATCTCGCAGAACAACTTGCTCAGGCCGCTCAAGACGGGGCCCGTAAACGGCATGATATCCACCGAATTTCTGAAGAACACACCACCTTATACCAAAATGACATCGTCTAAATTATTCCATTCCGAATCTCCTTCAAACGCTAGGCACTCACCATGATCTGGCTTTTGATCGGATATATGTACCTTTTCATTCATCGCCCTTTCGAAATCTGGGACTGGCTGGCTGTTCTTCGGGTAGAGCGTGTGTTCATGTTGATAACGCTGGCTTACTGGGCACTCGTGGCTAAGAAATCATGGACCTCGAACCGACTCAATCTGGGAGTTGCGCTATTTACGTTATCGTTCTGCCTTTCGACGGCTTTTAGCCAGTACGTCGGTTTCAGCAACCTCGGCGTTCAAGATTGGCTGAAGCTACTCGTCTTCTATTTCCTGGTCATCACCTCGGTAAATCGACCGCAGGATTTGAAGCTTCTGATCATTGCTTTTGTCGTGATCGCCGGTATTTACGAGCTACACTCCCTACGAGAATTTTTCAATGGCCGCCGTGTCTACCGAATGGGAACGTGGCGGATGGTCGCCGTAACTCGCACCTTATCGGACCCCAACAGCTTTGCTGCAACAACCAACACTTTCATCCCAATGCTCCTGCCCTTAACGCTGTTTGCAAAACAACGATGGCAAAAACTTACGCTACTCGGCTTACTGGCCCTGTTTCTCCTGACCATTTTCTTGACGGGTTCCCGCTCCGGCTTGATCGCCTTAATCGCTTTGGTTGTCGGGGTTATCCTGTGTACTAAACATCGTTGGAAAATCTTGCCAGTCATCATCCTAATCCCAATATTACTCTGGGGTTTTTTGCCAGAAGATTTACAGCAGCGTTACCGAACCATCATTGATCCCTCTTCAGGACCGGCCAACGCTAAACAGTCGGCTGACTCTCGAGTCGAATTTTTCTGGGCTGCCACCAAAATATGGAACCGTGAACCGATTTTCGGCGTCGGTCCGAATGCTTTTAAAACTGCCAGCGGTATCGGAAAGGCTCCGCATTCACTATACGCCCAAACCATCTCCGATTTCGGTACTCTTGGCGTCATCGCATTGGGTATACTGCTGCTTTGTTTTGCCACTAACTTCTTTCAGGCCCGAAATACTTTTAAGCCCGTCAGCGACGATCAGTGGGCGAGGTTTCACTATTTCGTAGTCATTGCCTCCACGGTTGGAATTCTTCAGCTATTGGTTCTTGGATTCGCAGGCCACAACCTTCTACGTTTCACCTGGATTTGGTATGCCGCCTTTGCAGCAGCGGGAATGAAATTCCTACAAGAGCGCCGAAATGATCTCGACCAAAGCGACGCATCGCCCGAAACCACACCGGCTGAAATTGCTGCCACTCAAAAAAAAGACTCGCAACGAGAATGAAACACTCATTTTTCAACTTGCTGAAGAAAACACTCTACTGGCTCTGCTTGCTGCATCTTTACTTGCGGCTGGAACACTTCGTCGGCTGGAAACGTTCCGTTATTTCCCTCTGTTTCCACAGTACACCTGAGTCCGTGACCTCGGAAGCTATTTCGATTCTCGAGAGGGGTACAAGTAGAAAATCTTTTGAGAATCAAATCGAGATATTATCGAAATGGCTACAACCCATCGATGATCAACAATTGCTCAATTGGTTCCGCCGCACAACAAGCCTTAAAAAAGACGGACTGCTGGTGACGTTCGACGACGGTTACAAGAATAACCAAACGGTCGCCACCCCCATTCTTCAATCGAAAGGTGTTCCTGGCCTTATCTTCATTCCCACGGGCTTCATCAGTTGCCGCAAACGATTCTGGTGGTCTCGTCTATCGGATGCAATGCGTGCAATGGAGCCAAACCAATGGAAATCGCTTGGCGATAAACAACTCCCCTCGGACATATTAAAAGTCGTCGCCGACGAGGACTTAGCGAATTGGTCAAGTCGCAAGAAGGCAAGGCGTAGAATTGCTTTATGGCTTAATCAAAATGGAACATCTAATTCAGTGATTCAAGCGATTGAGTCCGTGACGACGCCACAGCATGACCCAAACATGGCATTGTTGAATTGGGACGACATAAAAACATTGTCCTCCTCCGGTGTGATTCATTTTGGTTCCCACACCCACACCCATCCATCCTTAACACAGCTAACCACTCTAGAGATTGGCTCCGAACTGCAAGCCGGTTCTGAGAGTTTCAAGGAACATCTTGGCTCGTTACCATTGAGCTTGGCTTATCCAGGCGGTCACGTCGATCAGCGTGTGGAAAATCAAGCCGCTGATGCAGGCTTCCTACTAGCGTTCACCACGCAACAGGGAATCATCCGTCAATCGATGAACCGCTTGCAGCTCCCGCGACTTTATCTCGGATTCTCCAAGCCCTATGAGATTTATTTTTCTTTGGTCTTGATCAACCTCGCCAAATACGCACCTGCAAGATTCGAAGCGACGATACTCCGTTTGGCACGATCTTAGCAAACAAAAAACAACTGTTCTTTACCCGTTAAAACGCCAACGTTTATATTGGCGAGAACCGCCACTCTCCTAACTCCTTCGTAACAATATTAAAACAACCGTGTCCCTCCATCAAAAAGTCGCAAACCGAATACTGTTCCCACTCGATTGTGTGAGGAACGGTTCACTGGATATTATCCGATACATGAGGGAGTTTGAGCGCTCACAATTTCTTCCTCGCCAGCAACTCGAAGAATTATCTTTTTCTCGTTTGCAGACCGTTCTTAAGTACGCTTATGCAAACGTTGCGTTCTATCGAAATGCTTTCGACGCGCGAGGTCTCAAACCGTCACACGTCCAGACAATGAGTGACTTGAAAGCCTTTCCCATTTTGGAAAAGGAGCACATTCAAAACCATATTGACGAGCTTGTTTCGCGTGAGTTCGCCAAGAGCGAGCTTCTGCTCGATCGAACAGGCGGCTCCACCGGTGCTCCAATCGAGTACTACTACAGTAAGCAAAGATATCATTCCAGAAAAGCGGCAACTTGGCGTCACAATGGCTTTGTCGACTGGCGAATCGGCGACAAAGCCGCCGTCCTTTGGGGAGCCTCACGTGATCTTCCCGAGCCGAAGCTTAAACAAAAATTACGCAACCTGATTCTAGATAGGACTCTTTTTTTCAATACGGCCGGATTCCAACCGCAGGCCATTGTGCAATTCAACGACCAGCTAAAGAAATTTCGACCGAAGGTCGTATTGGCGTATGCCAACTCACTGGCTCTGTTTGCGAAATATCTGCAGGCCGAGAGGATCCAGCCCTATTCACCTAAAGCAATCATCACATCTGCCGAAACGCTGACCCCCGAAAACCGCAGACTAATCGAGGCCACTTTTGGAGCACCGGTCTTCAATCGCTATGGCTCCAGAGAATTTTCGGTCATCGCGTCCGAATGCCCAAAACGGGATGGCCTTCACGTGATGTCCGAGGGTCTATTTGTTGAGATCATGAAAGATGGCCGGCATGTAGAAAAGGGAGAAACCGGGGAACTGATCATCACCGACCTCCTTAATTTTGCGATGCCGCTGATTCGCTATCGGATCGGGGATGCGGCATCCTGGGCTTCTGGCGACTGTTCCTGCGGGCGAGGTCTGCCGCGGCTGTCCGGGATTGCGGGCCGAACGACCGACTTCCTCGTGGGCGCTGACGGCCGGCTATGCTCAGGGGCTGTGTTAACCGTCGCCATGGTCGCGCAACGTCCCAGTCTGGGACAAGTTCAACTTGAGCAAAACGAACGCGGACGAATCATCTGTCGCATCGCTCCCAAGAGCGGCGTCAAGATGTTCCCCGAAGATCGACAGTTCTTAATCGATCAAGTCAGACAGTACCTTGGCGATGGAACGGCCATCGAATTTGATATTGTGTCTCGAATCGAACACGAGACCAGCGGAAAATATCGCTTTTCAAAATCCACCGTTAAGGACCTTTTTTAAAGAACGGCACTATGTTTCATTTGGGCAGAACCGACCAACAATAAACGATTAATGAACTCGACCTTCCACTACCACGGACTCTTCAACACTCGGCCCGGCGGCAACGCCCAACCGGTATCCGCGTCCGATGACTCGATGAAGAAATGGAGCGGCTTGGGAGAACGCTCAAGTAGAATCACCATTTGGTCAGGCAGCGGCTGCCTTAAAATCGAGCGTGATCATTCATTCGCGTTGCTGCGTGGCTACTTTGCCGGAGCTCCCGCGGCTAACCGGCAATATCAAATTAAAAAACTGGATGAATTACTAACCAGATTCTGCAGTCGCGAACCACTCAAACTGCACCTGATAGATGGTTCCTTTACCGTTCTGCTCACCTGCGCCAAAACGGCTCGGTTAACGCTGTTCCGAAACTTGGTCGGCAGCACGTTTTCCTATTACCGTCCAACGGTCGATGGACTTGAGTTAGGAAGTAATTTGGCAGCACTGGCTAAATCAGGGCAATCACGACCAAATTTGAATACCGAAGTCTTGCCCTCGTATTTCCTGTATCGATTCACGCCCGGAAACAAAACTTTATTTCAGGGGATCAACCGACTGGGGCCTGGAGAGTGTTTGCTTTATGAGAATCGAACACTCTGTGTCAACCAGATTCAGACCTATGATGATCTCTTACAAACGAGGGTTGAAAACGTATCAGATGCAACCGATCAATTGGAAGCGGCAATGTCTGACATCACCCGTGATCACTTGGCCTTATACGAAACCGCATCGGGTTTACTCTCTGGAGGCGTGGACAGCAGCTATATCCAAGCACACTGGAATCGAGCCTGGCAGAAAGCTCACATAGGTAAGAAGCCGCGGAGCGCGGCGTTCTGGCTGAATCAACGATTAAAGGATCGCGAATACACGTTGTCTGCCGTTGAAGAGTTTCAAACGGATCATATCGAGGTTCAGCTTGAGAATCTGACCACTGAAACCATCCAGCAGACCTTACGCGAAACAGGGGAAATGCCAAATCATGTTCAGTCCTTTTACTTTTCCACTCTCGCCAAAGCAATGAAAAATCGCGGCTCCTCGGCCGGATTGTGTGGTGAAGGAGCGGACGGCTTATTCGGCAATGCAGATATTCTTTTTGTTGCCCGAGCTAACCGATTGGCGTGCAAAATCCCCAGTCATACCATGCGTTCCATTGCGGCGGCGGCGGCTCAAATGATCGGTCGACCCCATCGAGCGGCAGCGTTCCGTTTAGCGAACCACCTTGGGGACCTAAACTGGTTTCAACACCCTATCAATACCAATGGCGCATTCACCGATTGGAAAACGGTCACGCAATGTTTCGGAGAAGCTGCCATCCTTACAGCGATTTCAAATCGCCAACAAATATTATCCACGGCCCGCGTACCCGATGACCCGCTCCATTTCCAAAGAATTCTCACCATTGGCTATCTTGGCGAGGCTGTGAATACCTCCGCATTTTGGAGCGCTAGATTCAACGCCGAAGGCGTGGAAATGCTCTGCCCATTCCTCGATTCTCGGATGTTGCGGGCGTCCGCCAGCATTGAGCCTCGGACCAAATTTAGTAGCCCGCAAACTAAAATCATCTTAAAACGAGCACTCACACGACACGTTCCTGAGGTTTTTGTGAATCGTCCCAAACGTGGATTTGGGCAACCCATCATGGAATGGATGAAGCCCGGTGGACCGCTACGACCTGCAGTAGAAGATATTGCAGATTATGATTTCGTATCCCCTGCAATCGTTCAACAAGCCAAGAAGGTCCCTAATTGGTTTCTCTACAACCTCTTAATCTTTGACATATGGCACAAAGAATTCTTTAGCTAAACCTACCTGGCCTTTCCGATTAATCCGGATGATTCTCGGATTCGGGGCATCTCGCGGAAAACGATGCATCGCGTTGAATGAGTCGTATATTGGCGATTTTAAGTAGGCTGGATAGCGATTTGTTCGATTAAAATATTGCTGGCGACGGCGGCCGCTGGGTGACCGGCCAAATGCTCCATAGCCCGTCTCCCTTTATGGACAAGACTTTTTCATTCGAAGCCGATCATTCAATCAATCCATGACCGATCCAAAATCTTCACTGGAATACTCTGTATCCACCGTCATTACGTCTTACAACAAAGGACCATGGCTGGGAGAAGCGATTCAAAGCGCGCTCAATCAAGAGCTCGACTCTCACGAAGTACTCGTTATCGATGACGGTTCTCAAGATAATACTCGGGAGATTGCTGAATCTTTTGGAACGCAGATCCGTTATCACTATCAGGAAAATGCCGGGCAAGTTCCCGCCAAGAACAAGGGAATTGAGCTCGCAAAGGGCAACTTTATCGCCTTCTTAGATGGAGACGATCGGTGGCGACCCACTAAACTCGAAAAGCAGATTGCAAAATTCAAAGCCGACCCCGACGTCGGTGTCGTTTACACCGACCGACTGAAATTCAAAGGAGATCAAATCGTACTGGCCAGTAATAAGATAGGTCATACGCCACGCGAAGGGGACGTTACCAAGTATTTAATTTACGACATGTTTGTCCCTTTTTCATCCTCCATGGTTAGAAAAACCGATCTCGACAAAGCGGGGTGGATGAGTGAAGCATGCCCAATTGCTCCTGACTACGACTTGTGGCTTCGCCTTTCAACCGTCTGCAAGTTTGCTTATGTCGATGAGATATTGATGGAGTACCGAACCGGCATCGACAGCATTGGAACACGCGTCAAAACGAAAACGGATTACGTGATAAAGATACAAGAAGATTTTGTACGGGATTATTTTGATGGTAAATTCCCCTACCCAAAATCACTGAATCGCGCCTATTACAACAAATATGTCGCTGCCGGTAACTTCCAGTTGGGACAACGTCAAAACGTGATCGCTCTTCGGTACTTCCTGAAGGCGGCTAAATACCGACCTTTCCATTTTTCGATTTACAAGCGAATTCTAAGATCGATGCTTTAGAAACCTTAGTCATGATGCCTTTACTCATTTTCCGATATCGATTCGTAAATTATCCATGAACCAGCCGCTTTTAACTCGAATTCAACGGAAGGCATGGCGTATCGCAGACCGCACTCGGCTCCGGCTATTTCCGAGTCGATTCAGTCAATGGCCATGCCTTGAACGAAAACGATTGGTAGTCGGTTGTGAGTCCTCTGGAACGACCATCATCGCTAAATCACTGTTCGGCAAAGGGCGGCTGCGATTTCTGATCGAGGGGCAACAAAGCTGGGTTTGGGATGCGCGCAGTAGAATTTTTCAGGGACTTGCCTCATTTGAAGACTACCCCCACCTCAGACTGTTCGATACTTGGAAGGTACCCGGTTTCGCACCCGTACTACCTCAACTTAGAACATCATACCCAAACTGTGCCACCGTTTACGTTGTGCGTAATCCCCGTGACGTCGTCGCCTCGGCATTCCGAACATTTCAAATTACAAGCCGAGATGAATTCTCTAAGATTCCCTGGGTTCAGGCCAACTGGCTGGGCATTAAGGAAATGGATCCGTTCGCCCGCTTGGCGATGCGCTGGCGGATCTATTTGGAACAATCTGCCAAAGTCGATCGAGTCCACTACGTTCGGTACGAAGATTTCTGCGATAACAAAGTGGAGACGATCAGGCACTTGGCTGAATTCTTAGATCTGAAAATCGACTTGGGCTTTGTGCGTTCTATATGTAATCAACAGGCGAGCAATCGAAGTGCCAGATCGTATCCACCTCAAGGCCCCAACAGCTGGCAAAGCGTACCTGCAATTTCGGCTGCTGACATCGAAAAGGTTGAACAAATTTGCGGGCCACACCTAGCAGCTTGGGGATATGAGTGAATCGCATTCGGCGATCTCCAAAACCACCCATTTCCCCCTCGCCATAGAACGATTTCCAAGAGAAAAAAAGTTGTCTGATAACAAACCGAAATCAAAGATTTTCACGAATGCAACGTCCAACATGCTGGCGTTTGTTTTCGCGATTATCGTCACCTTTTTCATGACGCCTATTCTCGTCAATGGTCTAGGTGATGATCGCTACGGCATCTGGGTTTTTGTTGAGTCGATCATCAAATATTTGGCACTCTTTGATCTTGGCATCACGGCAGCCGTCGTGAAGTACATCGCCAAGTTCAACGCGACTCAAGACAAACGTGAAATCAACCGTGTCTACTCAACCAGCATGGCGATCTTCTCGGTATTAGGGTTCCTGATTGCCTTAACCTCCATTCTGTATGCAGTTTGGGGCTCACTTCCTGACACCATCAGCCCCTCACTGGCTCTTGAAGCTCGGATCATGATTGCCCTATTAGGATTCAACCTGGCTTTCGGCCTGCCTATGAGCGTCTACAACTCGATCATCAGCGCTATCGAACTCTACTGGCTTAAGAATGTTGTTCAAATTGTCACGTTGTTCACTCGATCTTTAGTGTTTCTATGGGTGCTTTCTATGGGCTGGGGCATTGTCGGGATCGGGATTGCGATCACGGTTTTCTCACTGTTTCAACAGCTGACTTACCTATTCATTGCCCATCGCAAACTACCAAGTCTCGGCTTTTCCTTCGGTTCAATTTCTAAAGCGTCTATCGGACAGATTGGGAATTACAGCATATGGACCTTTATTGCGGCCATCAGTTCACGGGTCTCATTTCAAACAGATGCGATCGTCATCGGTATTTGCATTGACCCGTCATCGGTCACCTATTTTGCAATCGCCGGGCGACTGATTGGATATTCAAAATCACTGGTTCGTTCAGCAACGATGGTCTTAACTCCACGGTTCAGTGTTCTTGAATCCCGTAAAGAACATGATGAAATTCGTGGTTTATTGATATACGGAACGCGCATCAGCCTTTGGACTACCTGCTTCCTAACCCAAGGGCTCATAATCCTCGGCCCCAGCTTTATCGGGACTTGGATGGGAGAGCGATTCCAAGAATTGAGTTCGCCCGTATTGATCATCCTTGCCGCCCCCCTATTTCTCTTCTTATCCCAATCGGTCTCGAGTCGCGTGCTTTATGGCATTGGAAAAGTTCGGCCGTTTGCGATCATCGTTGGAGCTAATGCACTAATAAACCTGAGTCTCAGCTTAGTTTTGGTTCGATTTTGGGGAATGGAGGGCGTTGCCATGGGAACGACGATTCCCTGTTGCATTCAACCATTTTTAATCGCCTATATTGTTTGCCGAGAAACACAGGTATCGAAATGGGAATTTTTCACCAAGGCCTACCTTGCTCCACTTTGTGGAGCCTCCATCGCCACCATTGCCTGGGTTTGGCTGCTCTCCTACTTGACGCTTAACTCCTATGTCGCGATTTTTTATGCTGGCCTGATCGGCTTTGCGCTTAACCTTGGCATAGCTCTCCTACTCGACAGACAGTTACGTCAACAATTCCAATCAACCCTAGTACGTCGTTTTTCGGTCTGAATCCAGGTATCGTATGTCGACTCCATCTCCGATTTTCATCCTTGGCTCTCCACGTTCGGGTACGACACTTTTCAGTCTGATACTAAAACAGAATCCTGAACTCGCCATCCCCTATGAATCCCATTTCATCGTCCCCGTTTTCACCAAATGGAGAAGTATTAGTCAGGCTGACTTCCCCGGGGTGCGGGCTACCATACTCGAAGAAATCATTAACTCAAAGTATGTCGCAGACTGGCATCCTAAAGTTTTAAACGACCAAATCGATTTAAACCAATGCCATGATTTAGCGACCTTGATCAACCAAGTTTTCATGGCCTACGCCAAAAATGAATCCAAACAGCGGTGGGCTGACAAAACCCCTGGCTACCTCATTCATGTGGATACTCTGAACCATTTATTTCCCGAAGCTAAATTTATCCACCTCGTGAGGGATGGACGCGACGTATCTCTTTCACTTCTAAAAACTCAATTCGGTCCTAACAACTTCCTCACCGCACTGCAGCACTGGGAACGCAAGGTCACCATCGCCCGGAAAATGTTGGCAATGCTTAGACCGGACCGGCACATTGAAATACGCTACGAGGATCTAATCGCATCTCCTCGGTTAACAATGGAGCAGGTCAGCCACTTTCTCGAACTCGAATTCCATCCGACGATGCTAGAAGATTTCAGCCAAGAAGCGAAAGAACGTGTGGGTGACCGAATCCACACCCTTCACAGCAATCTAGTGCAACCACTTAACGCAAGTTCTTGCGAACGATGGAAACGTGAGTTGGGGAGTGCGGACCAACATCTCGCTTGGAAGATCGCCGGAACACAGCTAGAAGCCTTGGGCTATGATCGCGGCAAACGCTGCTCGTTCATCCCTCGGGAATTCCGCCGCGCCGTTCACCGCTGCAAGGCGTCCTACCGTTGGTGGCGTTCCGCTCGCAAAAAGGGCTAACTGAAACCAAGCCCCATGGGGACTCTCTCATCGACTTGACGTTAAGACTTGGTGGCAGACTCACCCAGTATTACGGCAGTCCTTAGCAGTCGCCGAACAAACGCAGCGTGCGTGAAGTTTTTTTCCACGTGCTCATGCCCTGCTTGGCCCATCCTGCGAACCAGCTCTCGATCATTCCAGAGCGTCATAATCCGCTCTCTCAATAATGCAGAATCGCCTGAAGGAACGATAAAGCCTGTTTCTCCGTCGATGATATAATCTTCCGCCGCGATACTATCGGCAGCGATCACTGGCTTTTGATGCCACATCCCATTACAAAAATTGGCCTCCCCACCGCCTTTCAAACCCGTGTAGGTCATCGGGATCACCATAAAGCAAGAACTGGCCTGAAGTTTTGCAAAATCCGGTTCCGTCGCTCCCAGTTTGATGACGTTCGGCAGTTCCTCAATATTATTGCGCACCCTCGGATCAGTCGCGCAAATAATTACAGGAATTCCAGTATCGCGAACCGCTTCGATCAAGCATTGGTAGTCTCGCTTGCCATTTCCACAGGCAAACACGTAATTTCCGATCGGGAGGTCATATTTCTGACCTTTGGTGTGATTTGCTTTGAAAGGAATAAAAATAAAGCGATCTTCCGACATGCTGAGAAATTTTGCATGTGAGGTAACTTGGGGGCTGGACCATAAGACGGACAGCGTAACCCCCTTCATCGCTGAGGCCATGACTTTCTGCTTAAGGCCTTCGCTCACTTCGACAAAGATGTCCCAGCAGAGGACCGTTCTTTTGCGAAAAAAACCGAATCGATTTAAAAGCCCAACGTAAAACCAAACTCTGCTTGCACCGTTTACAACCAACACATCGGTAGGTTCACAATTTCGCAGCAGACGATGAGCATATAGAAGATTGCTTAACCGCTTCGAAAAATAACTCACACACCGGCTCAGCCGCCCAGGTGGGATGACGTTTACTTGCAATTCCGATGCTAAAGAAAACGTTTCGTGGCCAATAAGTCGAACGTTGCCGCTGTTCTCAAAATCTGGCGAATCCAAAACCCGCCAGTCTGAGCAAATTGAGTCCAAGGATGGATTCGGCATTCTCTTAATTTCCGATTTAATGGGTTCGACAAGGGATTAGTCGCTTGATACAAGCTGTCAAGGTCGAGAAGATCACCGAGACACTAATCGATGAAGCCACGACAATTTTTTATTATTGTGGGTTAAACAGACATTCCGGACGATCGAATTGGCTACTTTATCCACCAAGGCGTATTGTAATTTCGCCGCCCTCGGTACAGGGATCGAGCCAAAAGAATCGGGTAACGAGTATCCCCAATATTTTAAAAAAGGACCATAACATCTCGCCGTTGCAACATGTAGATCCGGGGTGAAAAAATCACCAAATGAGTCCGGTCGATCAGTCTTATTCACCATAGGCAAGGCCCGCTTCGGCGTGATATTCATCAACCTCAACGTCTGATCAAACTCATCCTTAATTGACTCAAATCTCATCACTTTAGCGAACCTGCGGTGCCCCAAAAGAAACCAGTTGAAATAAATCTTCCTCTGGTACCTGTTAAAATACTTCGCAAAATCCCCTTTGGTTTCTCGGATAAACTCGTATTTTTCAACGTGGCCATCTTCGACCCAACCCCCGTTTACTTTGTGATTCGCCGAATTGCTGAATGAGCCTTTATGGTCCTCTCGAAACTTACAGAACTCCGTCACCATGGCATCAAGTGGATTACGTACTGCACCGAATACAAAATACCGACGTTCCTTAGCAGAAGCCTGAGCATAGAACTCACTGTAGTTTGCGTGCTTGTAACAGATCCGCTCTCCCCCGTAGTACTCGCACAACTCCGCACTGATCGCAGTAGATGCCGTATGGGGGACTTCAATAAACACGAATTTATTTTCGTGACTGACGATCAACTGATTCACCTGTGATTTTTTAAATTCAAATAACTTCGGATTCGACAAACCGTGGCGGTTGATTAACGAAGATCAAAAGACGCTTAGAAATCAGGCGATGGATGGGGAAGGGACGCGATCAAGATCAACAGAATCGCTAAAGGCCTAGCTTAATTCAATGCTCTCAAAAGTCTACTGGCAATTCTCCTCCAAATCATACTGTGCCTTAATCCAGAGTGTGAACGAACGATTTAAAAGAGACCACTTGAACTGCCTTAGAGACTTGAGGCATTGGCATAAAAACAAACACACTGCCAAACCATTTCATCGAAATCGACCTGCCACCGTTTTGAAAACCTACTCATCAATCAATTCAAAATTATACCAGACATCGTTCGTGCGGCTCGTATCCACTGCCAAATCCAGATAGACTTCTGCTCGGTCGAATCCTTTAAAATATCGACTTAGCCCGGCACCTCGATAAGATCCGAAATCTTTTTCCAGATGAATCTCGTCTTCTTCACGTGTTCCATGAATTTCGATTTCATCCACGCCACCACTAACAGACCATACCGTTATCGCGGCAAATCCATTGACTCGATGATAAGTCTCACTGTTGCGTAGCGAAGTAAAATTGGAATCGCTGTATAGTAAGTCATCTCGTTCTGAGTCGTACATCCGAATGGAATCGCCGCCACCATTAACGGAACTGATATTTTGCCTTTCAAACGCAGTCAAGGCAATTGATCGCAGTGAATTGGACAGTGATGCATAACCTGACCTCATCACAGCCAGATCATTAAGGTTGGAATCTGTTAAATAAAATGCATCCAAGCCTCCAGCCGCGTTGATCGCAGCCGACTGATACCCCTGAACATAGTTATTAAATCCATCTCCGTACATTCGAACCCAATCCAATCCACCCACCAAGGTGTCAACGCGTTCAGTACCCAGCATGCGGACCGCATCATCACCACCACTGCCCAAGTCGGTCGATGCATGTTCAAAACCCATCGCCTTACACCGTCCCGTGGCATTCGTTAATTCGACTCGATCTGCAGTCATGACCACGTCATCAAACTGAATACCACCTTGAATGACAGCCGTATCCACACCGCCATTGGCATAAGCAGTCACGTCCTCAAATCCGAAAACTCTTAGATGGCTGACACCCGTTTTCATCGAGGCGACCGCTTCTGATCTTGCAAAGCGGTCATCGTCAGTTGAGCCATGAAATACGATGCGATCTTGGCCTTCTCCAGTGGCGCGGACAACCTGCGTGACAAAACCCAAGGCCGATAAACTACGATCTGACTCAGTCCATCGCAATTGTCCATCGCGCGATTCAATCAAATCATCACCCGCGGTATCGCCGAGATAAAATTTGTCGTCGCCGTCGCCACTCGAAATCAAAACGGTTTGAAACCCCTGCAAGTTATGTACGAAGCCATTGCCATTCAGGACTAGGGCATCCAAGGTCCCGAAAAGGGTCTCTCGATCATCGGTACCGATCAATTCCGCCGTGTCTAAACCTCGATTAGAAATCGTCTTAGTACGATCAAATCCTCGTGCCTCACGGACACTGCTGGAATCCGTAATTCGAAGGACTTGGTCATTGGCGAACAGGGAGTCATCCCCACTGGAATCAAATAACGTGGCCTTATCCAGCCCGCCAATATTCGACATGGCCGTTACTGACTCAAACCCATAGCCACTCAAAACACTATCATCGGAGTACATGACTGAATGAGTTGCGTAGCTATAGAACCGCTCGTCCTCCATTGTGTCCAAGAACCTCAGTGTGTCATGTCCATTTGAATCGCGCGCGACAACATTTTCAAAACCACTTGTAAAGACGTCCATCCTGTCAGTCATCAGGTTTCCAACATCTGCCGAAACGGTCACCAAGTCATCCCCCTCAGTGCCGTTGAAGTATGCCCTGTCTTGCCCTGCGCCGCCGACGGCGTTCACTGCTTCGATATTACCGGTAACCACTTTCATCTGATTTGCTAAAAGGATCACCGAGTTCCCCAAAGTCGTTAGCTGATCCTCTCCGAAAGAACCTGTGAGGTTTGCTAAGTCATTCCCACCAGCACCCCGAAAGCGAATGATTTCCGTGCCCGAAGCAACGGCAAAATGAAAACCGTCTATATTGAAATGCCCGGGATTATCAGCCGCCCAGTAGAATCGATTGTCTCCTGCTGTCGCATCCACGTAAAGAGTTGTACCATCGTAGGTCAAGGTATAGTCATCTTTGGATGGGGTATTAATATCTAATTCAATTTCGACCGTTTGCGTCTGGTTTGCAGTAACACTCACTACCGCTTCTCCGCCACCACTAACTGCCGTTATCGTGTAGGGGCCAAAATCAACCCGACCACCACCTTGCTTGTGAAATTCAGCTAACTCGACACTGACCCGCCCGTCATGATTAGTGACTCCGGAGAAAATCTGATTACCGTCCTCGTCTGTGACCGAGATCGCGGCACTGGAAACGTATTCGCCCTTTCGATCGATAACGTGCAATGTCGTCGACCAATGCTGCGCCAGCAACGCTCGGCCCTCAGGATTTCCGCTGGCGTAATTTACGAAAATACCTGATTTAAATTGGTCGCTACTTTGGGAATTAACAAATATCGAATCGACAAATTCTGCGTCGAAGTGAATGTCGGTTTCTCTCGTCGGAACATAACCAGCTTCAAAAATCCAATCCCCGCTATGATCGACCAGTTCAATGGTAGACCGCTCAATGCGGACACTCGACCTTTGCGAGTGACCCAAAATACCGTCATTGGTAATTAAATGATTGTCAAAGATATGCAAGTCATTTGAATCCTGGCCCAGCAGCTTAAAAGCAGCCGCTCGCTGGCCGACGCTCTTGATTTCAAACGTATTATCATGGACGCGCACATTCCCATTTTCACCATTTGCGCGAAAGGCATAGCCCGTCGCAAATTCAGCGCGAACTAAGACATGATTCCCGTCAATCTCAATATCACGATTACCCTCAATTTGTATCCCATAGGCACCGCCTAACTGCTGACCTTGATACTCTTGATTGTTAGCCAGGTTCTGCACGCGAATAATATTATCGAAAACACGAATGCCGTCGTCTCGAATAAATACGCCACGACAACTGTAGTCGCCGTGACTCGAATCAACTAAATTTTCATAAACGGTCGTGCCCGCGCCTGCCGCATAGATTGCAAAACCATTGGTGTAAGCCGACTTTAGTTGGAACGTATTACCGTAAATCTCGCTTGCCAAACCTCCTGATACCATCACACCGGAATGGGGGCCGCCATGAATTTGATTATTGGCGAAAACACCTTGAAATCCCTTGATGACGGTGCCATCAAAGGCATGCCGATTCCCAATCACTTGTACATCACTATTAAAACTACAATTAGAAACATGCGTTCCAAGAGACCAACTTTTTAGCGCGGACGAATTCCCACCACCGACCGTAACCGCCATGCCGCTAATGGTCACGCCATCCGACTGACGCAGACAAATCCCATGGCCCCAAGTTGCGCCGTCGGCGCCTTGAATCAATTGGCCGTTACGAATGGCTGCATAGTCGCCCTGACCAAAGCGACTGAAATCGACATAGTCGCTCGAGGCCCAAGAATGGACTCCGACCGCCACGCCGTAGGTGCGAGTTCGTTGAACCTTAATATCATCAACATAAATAGTACCTCCAGAGAATCCGGAATCCACGCCAACGCTCAAACGGAAGGTATCACCGATGCTACCGGTGGTGAATTCATGCTCGGCAAAGGCAATACCCTGCTTGTTTTTCTTTGTATACTCGAGGGTGTGTTTCAAACCCGTTGCTGTATTTTCGAGTTCCACATAGATCGTCAGGTCACTCAACTTTTTATTCCCAATCATTCCAGATAAGGAATACGTCGTATTGGCATCCAAATGAACCAAGGAATCATTCGTAACTTTTTGTGAAGTCGCCGAGGATTGAAATCTCAAGGCATGAACGCCGTCATACACCTCATTCTCAATCCAAACACCTTGATAGCGATCCGCTTGCGAACTTTGCGCAAAATCCCAACCGTCGGCAACCGCGCCGAGCCCTTCTTCAAAACTGTAATTGGCTACCGAGATTGATGTCGCGTTATCATAAGTGATAGTATGACCATTCAAGTCAAAAGTAACATTCTGTGCGATAATCCCGAATGCTGAACCGTCCGTCGTCACATCCGTCTGTAAAATATACGTCTCATCTGCTTGATCCAAGTAGTAGGGGCCGTCGCCCTGAGCGTCCAGCCAAGCCTGGTCAATATCGATTTCCAAAGTATGTGCCCAGCCCAGCCGAGTGGATGCACTCAGCAGGATAGCGCTATCAATTGCGCCCGTCTGAAATTCTAAATGCCAATCGCCACCCCGGTCAGTCGAACCAGTCACATCTGAACTAGCAGCAACATCGGCACCAGTTAAAAGACTGATATTTTTTGCCAACGCTCGTCCAGCAACGGTCGCGGTCAAATTACAGCCGTAAAAAAGGATATCGGCCGATTCAGACAAACTCTCCCGCCAATCATTTAACTCGGCGGAGTAGCCTTGCCAACCAGATTCACTTAGCTGACCATTTCCCAGTTGCACCAGCCCGTCACTCCCATGACTCACAATGTGAATCGACGAAACATTTGAGTACCCAACCAAGGCGGCCGATATTTGATGGACACCGTTACGATCCGCATCCAACAAGACGACATCTAGGTTTCTGCCATTCTGTTTCTGATGGTCAAGATCGGAAAGCAAATCACCCCAGCCAATCACCGAACGATCAAGGAAGACTACTTCATCGACCCCCGATTTCGCCGTTAACCGGTCACTGATTTCAGTGAGTGAATCCAGACGGTACTTTTCGTTAGGTAGACTAAACGATTCGAAACCACTCGTTTGACCGACGTTATCGATAGACTTCAAAAAGCATCGCCTGTCAAATGAGATACTGGCATGACCCGTATTGGCTTGAAGAATCCCTGCTCGCAACTCTTGATCTGACGTACCGAACAGATCTTTTCGATCGGTCGTCAACGACAGAGCTATAGAGGGCTGAAACATGGGATGCAAAACTTTCGAAGTGCTCGCTTCGCATCCTGATGGTAGGACGGGGCGAAGCTGCCGATGGTTTTTAGTTAGTTCGTTTTGGCTCTTACTACGAACTAGTTCTTTCAAAAGTGTAGGTCAGAGTGAGGGAAGTCCGGCAATTATATGATTTCGCCATGGATGACAATAGAAAAAGTTGGCAGCGCAACCAGTGAAACCAGTACGACCTGAAAGCACCCCGACCGCCCTCAGAATCCCCCTTCCTAGCATGCCCTCCACTTCACATAAATTCAGGTTTTTCTTGAACCCCATTTCGGACAGGTCATAATAGAACGAAAAGCGGATTTGTTGGTTATGAGGGCACCTTCGGCGAACAATCACCAACACAACAAGATCGTTCACAGAACCGTTTTTGGTGTTTCTTTGCACATAATCCAGCGTCACTTTACCTTGAAATAATTCAATACAATTGTGACTATAAATCATACTCATTATTGGACAGACCGCCGGTTACACATCGAAGGACACGGACCCGAGGGCCCGTTCATCGTCGCATTAAACGCGCCTTACGCCATCATTGGCAACTACGAGAAAGCCCATGTCAGACTGCGAGCAGACGGTGTCGCCCGCCGCCACCTTTTTGCACTAGCGACCGACGAGGGAATCTACCTGATGAATTTCGTCGATGGTCGACGTCAAAAAAAGCAGAATGGATTTTGGCTGAAACCAAATGAGGTGATTCATGTGGGCGAGTATACGCTCCAATTCGGATTAGCCAATCAGATCGCGATCGCTAAAACGCCAACCGTCGGACTGTTAGAGCGAACGGTCCTAAGGCCCTTCCCAATGTTACGTTGTACGTCAGATGGCAACGTGATTGGCCGTCCGTACCTTAACCGTCCGTTGGCGCTGGTTGGCCGCCGGGAATCGTGCAAATATCAATTCACAACCCGTTCGATTTCTCCCGAACACTGTGCCTTGTACCAACAAGACGGAAAACTCTGGGTGATCGATTTCCAAACGACAGGCAAAACAAAGCTGGATAGAAACGTCATCGAATGCGGCCTACTTCAAAATGGTAGCCATTTGCAAATCGGCCGTGTCCGAATCAAAGTCTACTTGGGCCAAACTGATCCAGTATCACCCCCAACTGAATCGCCATCAAACGATCCAACGGGATCACAAGAATCGCTGATTGACGCTGATGCCCAACCATCGATTGATCACGTCGTCACGCGGGGGCTTATAGACGAAAGAGGCGATGCTCCTACTCCCGAAACGCGCACGACTTCTAATGATCTACTAGAAATACCGCTCCAATCTCAGCACGCTGAAAACAGCTTGATCAGCACTCAAAGAGCACTAGAGAAACTGCGAGCTGAACAGAACAAGTCTCGGAAAAAGATCCAGGAACTGCAGCGCAACCACGCAGAAACCCTATCTGAGCTACAAGTTGCACAGAACCAGCTAGAATCCACAGAAGAATTCTTGCAGCACCATTCCGCCGAATCCCAGCGAAAAGAATCCCTTATTCAGCAACTTGAAAACGATCTAAAGAAGGAGAGCGAGGGGCACCGGAAAACACTCAGTCAATTAAACCAATCGATTCGTCACCTAGCGGAACTCAAAATCGACAGAGACAGCGCTCGCTCTAAATTAGAAGAACTACAAAACCAGCACACCGAAAAACAATCGCGTCTGATGGAACTCGAAAATGAAATGGCATCGACTCGAACAGAAGCCAACGCTCTACGCAAAGCATACGACGAGGCGCAGCTTCAGTGGGAATCCCAAGCCAAATGGCAAACCCAACTCGAGGACCAGGAGGCGGCGTTGCAAGCGGAAGCCCAACGTCTAGAGAGCGAAAGAGATCAACAACGATTGCATGAACAATCCCTTGGAACTCTCGAATCCCACCTTGAGGAACGACGCAGGGAACTTGAATCAAAAACACAACAACAGGATCAACTACGACAACGCAACGCTGCTGAATCAAAAAATCTTTACCATCAGTACGAATCACGCAATAAAGCACTGAGTCAACGCCAGGACTCAATCGATGAAGCCGCGCAGGCAATCGAAACAGAGCAAGCAAAATTGAATCGAGATCAAGCGAACCTTAAGATGCAACAAAACCAACTTCACGAGACCGAAGAAAGTTTGACCGATCGGGCTCGCGGACAAGAACAAATCGATGCAAAACAGACAGCAACCCAACAGAAACTCGACCAGCGGAAGGCCATGTTGGAACAACAGACGCTTTCATTTAACGAACTGCGAGAACGGATTCAGCGAGAGCACCACGAGAGAGTCGAAAAGCTCCGGCGACTCGAAGACCAAGTAAATCAACGGCAAACCGACCTCACCCTGCAGGCAGAAATGCTTGACGAGGAAAAAAAACAGCTGGCAGAAGAAAAAAACAAAACGGAACGTATTCGATCTCAACGAAATGCAGAATTAAAGTTGGCGGAATCGGAGCAACAAAAATGGCAGGCGGAGCTCGCCGCTAGAGAGGGAGAGCTCATAGCTCGGGAAGGTAAAATTAGCAGTGCTGAAGAGCGAATGAAAACCGACCGTAAGGAGCTAGATCGCTACTTTGCCATTGACTCAACCCAACGCCAAGTTCTCGCAAACCTGAGCTCGATTCAAAAAGAAAAATCTCTTTCTAATCGTATTTGGAGCTGGCTAGGATTTCCATTTCGTAACGGTTAGACAAATGTTAATACCTTATCAAAAACGCTTCGGTAAGACTCGCCAGATTCATTCTCTAAAGGAACTCTAGCGTTTAAAAGCCGCTGCTCGCTGGACGGGAACGAACCATACGCCCCTCTTTTCTAACATCCAACCTTGATGCTAAGCCGAGCAAAGGCTAGTTATGACTGGTCCGTTTTTTCGGTCTCCCAAGTGTAACAAAAGTAACCAGCCATTCGTGACCGCACCATCTCAATGAAGAATCATCGAACACAGAATGAAACTGTCCTCTTGGTACACGGCTTGGGTGGAACCAAACTGGACATGTGGCCTTTGTCTCGACGATTGAAGCGTAATGGATTCTCATCCCATTGCTGGGGCTATTTTAGCATAGGCCACCGAATCGAAACCCACGTTGCAAGACTGATACAGGACCTCCGAAAATTCGAAGAGGATTCAAATGTGGAACATCTCCACCTCGTTGGCCACAGCATGGGCAGTATCATCGTCCGAGCTGCAGTCGCCCAAGAATCGTTCTCAAAATTAAAGCGGATCGTTATGCTCGCACCTCCCAATGGTGGCTCCCATGTCGCTCGATGGCTGGGTCCGCGACTGAAATGGGTTGTTCCTTGTCTTCCTCAGCTATCCGATCAGGACGACAGTTATGTCAATCAACTGAGTCATCTTGAATCGATTCCCAACATTGAACTAGGGATTGTCGAAGCCGCTCACGATCGAGTCATCGCCAAAGAATGCCTCCGGCTTAAACGCCACCATGATTACGCCATCGTCTCGGGCCAGCACGGAATTTTAACATGGTATCCTCGGACGCAAATCCTCGTCGAACAGTTTCTTCGTTTTGGCCAATTCGATAGCAACGCGCGGCCCAACAAGCCCTGAAAACCTATGATGCTTAGGGAATAGCAAGAAGTAAACTTGCCGAGCCGTTACCCACTTTGAAATATACAGGGATCGTTGAAATCACTTCCCGAACATCATTAGTTTCTGTTTTGCTCGACGCTGAGCGGCAGAAATAGTTGGACCCGAATGCTCCGTTAATTGAGCTCCCTCCATTGGCAGCTTGGCGAGGACCTCATGGTAATAGTCCCAGAGGACACGGGATGAAATCAATTGGCGGTCACGATTGCTAACCGGTGTAAGGAATTCAACTCGCGGATGCTCATCTGTATTCAACTTGGCATCGGGGCGCATCTCCCAATCCCCCAAGTATAAATTCCAAAATCGGTTCGAATCGGACAAGACAAAATCCGTATCTCCCATCTGCTGCCACAGTCGATCAAGACGTCGCGATACAAGGTTGCTGGAGACGTTTAAAGGGCGACTGGACCCTACCAACCCGACCACTGGCTTCGAGCCTGCTAACTCGGCCCACCAGATCGTGACATTCGGAAACACGCTCGAAAAACTGTCGGCGATAGCTTCAAATTCAACTTTGCCAAGCTGGAATAAAGGTAACCACTGACAAAAGATTCCATCTGTTTTCAGCCGCTCCTTGGCGATCTCATAATGTTCCACCGTATAAAGGTAGCCTGATTCACTCTCCCACGGCACAAACAGATCTGAAACGATCACGTCATAACGCCGTTCTGTTCCCAAAAGATAATGCCGGGCATCATCGACATACACATCCGTTCGAGGGTGGTCGATCACATTAAAATTGTGGTCAGCAAGCAGACGGCAGGCGTCCACGACTTCCGGAATCAGTTCGGCAATATCAATGCGTTTCACCTCTTCGTGAGAGATACTTCCACCGGCTGTCAACCCGGTCCCCAATCCCATGAATAACACGTCCTCAGGATTGGGATGCAGCAATAATGGTATGTGTGCCTGACGGAACTCGCGCGTGTTACTCCCAGTCTTACCAAATCGATAATGAAGGTTTTGGCGTATTTTATAAATCCCGTTACGCTCTATTTGAATCGCGTCAATCCATCCGTAAGGGGAGTTCCATCGTTGAATCAACTTCTCTCCCAATTTCTCCCGAGCATACTCAACCTCAACCGGACTTCGCAGGGCAAACCCGGAAACGAGCACAAACAGAATGCCACCAGCAATCACACCGAATCGGTTAAACGAATTCCAAAGAAGTGTGACTGAGCAAGCGGCGAATAGAGCGCCAAGCAAGGCAAACGACTCCCACAGCCCTACCCAGGGAAGCAATAAAAAACTACCCATCAACGCGCCAAGAGCAGCGGCCATCGTGTTCACGGCTGTCAACCAACCGACCGCATCCCCTGCTTGGCCACCCTCCATTTTCCAGATTAGCGGCAGCAACATCCCCAGCAGTAGTATCGGAGGCCCTACCACCATGGTCACCAAACCGACCGCGCCCAACATGTACGTGGAAAACGAATCTCCATAACTGAAATATTCGAGATCGGTGAACCAAATGAAAAGGACTACAGAAGCCACCGTCGCAATGGCTCCAAAGCCGGCTACCCAGCCCGCAAGTCGCCGGGTCGATAGCCTTCGCTGAAGCGCTCCAACAATAGCCGCTCCTAGGGCGAGAGCGGCCAAAAAAACAGCGATGACAATTCCAAACGTATAAGTGCTGTTATGAAACACTAGTGAAAACATTCGAGTGTACAGAACTTGCAATCCCAAGGTCCCAAAACCAGAAATCGCCGCCAAACCAAGCAGCGATTTCCCACTCGCCGCCGACGCGCGGCGTGGATCGGCTGGGGGCTGAACCTCGTTCCATGAGACGGAATCCGTAGCGACCGTACCTTTTTGAAGGCCCCAAGCGGTCACAGCGCAAAAAACAGACAGACCCGCCGCGATATAACTACTCGTCGTCACGCCGGCATGAACCAGTAAATAAAAGGTCGCCAGACAGACGCCCACCAATGCACCCGCGGTGTTGATCGAATAAGCCCAGGCAACAAGCATCGTGTTTTTGGGATCTGAAAGCTCTCCCGAGCCGTGGGAAGAACAAACCGTTGCAATCATTGGCAACGTGATACCCAAAGCCACGGTCGCGGGCAAGAGTAACATAAAGCTAAATATCACTCGGGACAACGTCTGCCAAAAAAATGAGTCGTGCGTAAGCACAGCCAGCATAGACGAATTCTCAGAACCGTTTAGTAGAACCGGGATCAGAAGTGCCCAAATGGCAACGACTATTTCTGCAAACGCATACCCCCGCAAAGGCGATACTCGGCGAGACCACCGAGCGCCAATCAAGTAGCCAATTGCCATGCCTGCAAAATAGCTGGCCAAGACAACTCCGGCAGCGTGGATCGTGTGGCCAAACAACAATCCCACCTGGCGGGCCCAAGAAATTTCATAAATCAGCGCAGCGGCACCCGAGATAAAAAAGATCAGGAATACGGCAGCTTCAATCCAAATCGGTTGACGGCAAACGGTAGCATCGGTAACTTTCACGTTAGGCGTCACAAAATTCTCCGTACATCTCGGCTTACCTACAAGCTCAAACCAAAAATCTACCGGACATACTGTAACAGGGTTCGACGCGCAAAATCAGATGTCCGGAACGTTTTTTGAGTTCCGAAGCTGTTCGGTAATCGCACGCCCCCCCTTTCTCAGCATAGCGATCAGCGCTTTTTGCTTTATAACCAAAACGAAACGCCGCGAAACAACAGTATTTTCCCAAGATGGCAAAAAACGGTGTTGTAGAAACCACCTTCGCAAGACAATCATGGAAAAGACTTGCGAAGAACACACGGCTAAGAATCATTTTCCCAGCTTTATGACCAATTCTAAAAATAACCATAACCATTGCTGTCAGGGTCACTCCCACGGAGGGATTTTTGGAGACAAAACCGAGCTCATTTTTGCGCTCGTGTGCGGCTTGTCTCTCTTAATCGGCTGGCTCATCAGCTTGTATCCAACGGCAAACAGTTGGCTCCCATTTTCGTTTTATATCCTTGCTTACGTATTTGGCTGCTTTTTCTTCCTTCGCGAGGTCGTTGAAAAAACGCTGCAAGGACACTTTGAGATTGAATTCCTGATGTTGGTGGCTGCCATCGGAGCCGCCGCTCTTGGAAAATGGGCTGAGGGCTCTTTACTCCTTTTCCTGTTCTCTCTTGGACACGCATTGGAACATTTTGCGATGGGCAAAGCTCGCAAAGCCATTGAATCGCTCGCCGATCTTGCGCCCGATGTTGCCACCGTACTACGGGATGGAAAAACGGCAATCATGCGTGTTGAGGAGTTGGCGATTGGCGATCTGGTTCTCGTAAAAACCAACGAAAGAATTGCCGCAGACGGATTCGTGGTCGAAGGTGAAAGTGTCGTGGACCAAGCACCGATCACCGGCGAGAGTGTCCCGGTCGACAAAACTCCGGTCGCGAATCGTTCACTAGCCGCACAAAAACCGTATAAAATACCTACTGAACATCGTGTTTTTGCGGGCACCATTAATGGCAGCGGGACGTTACAAATCCAAGTGACCCAAACCGCTCAAGAATCAACCTTGGCTCGCGTGATCACGATGGTCAATGAGGCCGAGGCACAGCAATCTCCAACGCAACACTTCACCAAGCGTTTTGAACGGTACTTCGTTCCAACGGTCATTACATTGGTGGTCAGCCTTCACTTTGCCTTCCTGTTTGTCGATGAGCGCTTTGCCGATTCCTTTTATCGGGCAATGGCTGTCTTAGTGGCAGCCAGCCCCTGCGCTCTAGCCATCGCAACGCCCAGCGCCGTGCTGAGCGGAGTCGCGCGAGCCGCTCGCGGAGGCGTTCTGGTTAAGGGCGGTCGAGCTTTGGAAAACTTGGGTCGGCTGAACGCGATAGCTTTCGATAAAACAGGGACGCTAACCCAGGGCCGACCAAAACTTACTGATATCCTATGTCATGATAATGCGACCGAGTCCGAGTTACTCAAAACCGCCATCGCGGTTGAATCAATGAGTGACCATCCTTTGGCCGAAGCCGTCGTTCGTGATGGCCGGTCAAAAATTGGCGACTTGAAGGTACCCAAAGCTTTTGAATTAAAGAATCAAATCGGCCGTGGAATTCAGGCCACGGTTGAGGGGACTGCGGTTTGGATTGGCAATGCGAAGCTGTTTGAAGGGACGACCGGAGCTCAGATTCCGGCTGAAGTCAAACAACAGGCTGAGCTCCTTGAGACCCAAGGCAGGACGACCATGATCGTCCGATACGGGGAACGCTACCTCGGCGTATTGGGATTGATGGACACGCCCCGGGAAAACGCCCGGCAAACCCTTAAACGATTACGAGACCTTGGTATTGATCAAATGATCATGATCTCAGGGGATAACCAAGAGGTCGCTGAAGCGGTGGCGAATTCGGTTGGAATCGATCAGGCTCGGGGGGGGCTAATGCCAGCTGATAAAGTGGCCGCTATTCAGCAGCTTTGCTTGAAATCTAAAGTAGCCATGATCGGGGATGGCGTGAATGACGCGCCGGCGATGGCTTCAGCAACTGTTGGAATCGCCATGGGAGCTGCTGGTTCGGATGTCGCACTTGAAACGGCAGATATTGCGCTGATGGCTGACGGCTTGCAGCGACTGCCGTTTGCTGTGGGTCTCAGTCGCAAAACCAGTCGAATCATCCGTCAGAATCTCTGGGCCAGCTTAGGGATGGTCGCCGTATTGGTACCAGCAACCTTAATGGGACTGCAACTTGGATTTGCCGTTCTATTTCACGAGGGTTCAACACTTTTAGTGGTGGGCAACGCACTTCGTTTGTTGGTGTACCGAATCGATCGTTGAGCACTCAATTAACGACGATATTTTTAAATCGACTAGGCAATGATGTCTTGGATGACATTTCCGTGCACATCGGTAAGGCGGACATCTCTGCCTGCATAGCGATAAGTCAACTGTTCATGATCTAATCCTAATAAGTGCAACGCCGTCGCCCACAAGTCGTACACGGTCGTTGCACCTTCAGTGACCCGATAGCCAAGCTCGTCGGTTGAACCATAAACGGTTCCGCCCTTAATGCCACCGCCAGCCATCCAAACACTGAACCCAAAAGGGTTATGATCTCGGCCGTCGGAGCCTTGCGAAAATGGGGTGCGGCCAAATTCGCCAGCCCAAATAATCAGGGTTTCGTCAAGCAATCCGCGGGCTTTGAGATCCTGAATCAACGCCGCGATCGGCTGATCTACCTGGTTGGCCATCGCGGCGTGACCTTTCTTCAAGGCCCCATGTTGATCCCAAGGGTTGGCGGCACCGCCCGCCCCAATCCCCTTGGTCAAACAGCTCAGCTCGATAAATCGGACGCCGCGCTCAACCAGTCGCCGCGCTAGCAGGCACTGACGGGCGTAGGCCGCCTTGGCCGGATCCTGTGAATCCAATCCGTACAATTCCTGCGTCGCCTGTGTTTCTCCCGAGATGTCACATAAATCAGGTACCGCGGTTTGCATCCGGTAAGCCGTCTCATAATTTTGAATAGCTGAGTCAACACTCGATTGACGAACGCGACCGGCAAACCTCCGATCCAAGTCTCGAACCAGCTGGAGTTGATCCCTTTGCTCGGAATCGGAGAACGCTGCCTGAATGTTTCTCACCGCAACGTTGCGGTCGGCTTGAATAATGGACCCTTGATGGGTGGCTGGAAGGAAACCACTACTGAACAAACCGACACCACCGTGAGGGGGCACGGCCCCGCCGCTTTGTAATACCACAAATCCGGGTAAGTTCTTATTCTCTGTACCCAAACCGTAATTGGTCCAAGCCCCCGCGCTGGGGTGCCCCATGAAAGGAAATCCCGTGTGCATCACATAATTTCCCTGCGCGTGTTCGTTGACACTGCTGGTCATCGATCGGACCACCGCAAGCTCATCTGCCACTCCGCCTAAATGCGGAAAAATGGAACTGACAGGTAGTCCGCTCTCACCATACCGCTTGAAAGTGAAGGGCGAGGGCATAACCGTCCCATTTTGATTGAACTGAGTCCGTTCAATCTGGGTCGGCATTGGCTTACCAGCCAGCTTTTTCAATTCAGGTTTCGGATCAAATGAATCTACCTGAGAGACACCACCGGACATGTAACAAAAAATAACATGCTTTGCCTTGGACGCATGATGGGTTGAAGGCAAGGCGTCCTCTCGAGGAGGTCCTGCATAGGCTCGGTCAGCCATCAAACCGGATAAAGCCATCAGTCCGAAACCGGTAGAAGACCGAGCCAGCATCTGTCGACGATTGATTGATTTTTTCATGATATCAGGACTATTGAATAAAAATAAATTCTTTAAGGTTGAATAAGGAATGAGCCAATCGCGACCAAATTTCATCGGAGCTAATCGCCGGAGGCAGGTCATCCAACCGAACCGTAAGTTGCGCGACCTCTGCTTCGTATTGCTCCAAATCGGCTAACTTTTCGGGCGACAAGGCTTCCGAAATCATATCGCGACTGACGAACATCTGCCGTTGGGATGAGGATTTTATTTCTTCGCCGGTTAGCGCGCGGTCGTAAAGCCTAGCCTCCAGTAGGTTACCTCGGAACATCCTCCCATCGATTACCTCTTTTCCGTGCCTCAACCCAAAAACAACCTGACTTTGCCCCGCAGCAAATCGAATAGGCGAACCTTTTTGATAGGGCTTACCGTAGGTGCGTCCGTTGCGATAAGCTCGAATCCGCCCGTTGGCTTCGTAAACAAGGGCAAGATGAAGAGTCTTTCCGGAGGAATCACCCGGTTTCTCCGTCGACCCTCTTAAACCTTCTGTACGACGAAAATTATCGGAACCAGCCAACCACTGACCTGGTTCCTGCTCTCCTAAAACCAACGAATCAAAAACACCACCCTGCAAATCCTGTATGGTGATGACCCCACCACCACTTTGGTTGAAATCATCGATCTGCAACCAGACTTCCAGCGTTTTCTCCTGAATAGCAACCGGCAAGGGTGCTGAAATGACGAAGCCACGACCTTGTAATTTCAATCCATTCCCATCTCTGGAAATCTTCCCCACTTTTTTACCTGGCAGGCCGCCCACCAAATCATTTAGCCCCTTCGAAAAGTCCCACTGAGCGATGGGCGAAAGCCCTGTTTTGAATTCCAAAACCGGCTCTTTTTTTTGCAACTGTCTTCTGACCGGATCCAAGATTGCATTGATCGATCGTTTAACGCGCTGAATCTTAACGAGAATTTCTCGCCTTTCAATTTGCTGGTTCCGCGTTTGTCCCAACGCTGACTGAGTATAGTCAGCCATCAACTTCAATTCTTTCGGTGAGGCCGGTCGGCCGATAATCCGTTGAAACAAATAGGCCCGCTTCTCTTCATCACTCTCGAGTTCAGTATCCTCTTTGAATTGCTGCCCAATAGATTTTGCCAAGCGAATGACTTGAGGGTCATTCATAAGCGTCAAGGATTGTGCGGGGACATTCGTCTCACTACGTTTCCCGGTGGTCGCAAACGGCACAGGCGCATCAAAGGTTTGCAAAAATGCGTCTAACGCATTTCTATTTGTCCGGACATAGATACTTCGCCGCGGACTGAAACGATTTGCCGCAAATCCTGGACCGAATGGCTCCACCTGAAGCTGTCCTGAAACGGACAACAACGAGTCGCGTATCGCTTCGGCTGATAGTCGACGCACGTTTGCATGCGACAGGTATTGGTTGGCCGGATCGATATTCTCGGCGCGCTTAGAAGCGGCGGAGCTTTGTTGCCAGGCCTTCGATAACACGATAAACCGAATTGCCTGCTTCATCGACCACCCTTGTTCCATCATTCGTATCGCCAAGAAATCAAGGAGTTCTGGATGTGTGGGCAACGCGCCTAGCTTCCCAAAATTATCGGGCGTGGTAACAATTCCTTGGCCGAACAACCAATGCCAAATCCGATTAGTAATCACTCGAGCTGTCAATGGATTGTCGGAATCGGTCAGCGCATCTGCCAGCTCGCGACGACCACTTTGGTTGTCACTAAATAGCCGTGCGTCGATGGCGGAAAGGTAGCGTCGGGGGATCGGCTCTCGCGGTTGTTTATGGTCCCCGCGATTCAAAAGGGGCTGATTGGTGGGCTCGGCTTCGGTCACGCCCGGAACGCGCGTCGGCGCAGGAATCTCAGATTCAAGAAGACGATATTGTGTCATCAAATCTGCTAGCTCAGGAAGCCGGTCCACCTCATTAGTCAACAAACCCACCTGCAAGCAGGCATTTAAAAACAAGCAGGCTTCATCAGTTGCTGTTTGTGAAACCCAACTCTGAATCGCCTTGCGAATTCCCGCCTGTAAATGATTTGCCAGTTCATCTAACGATTGGGGAGGGGCGTTTTCTATTTCTTGCCAAAGAAAGCGGATTGCTTCCCTTGAATCTTGGAAAGGGGCTGGCTGCGCGGAGGAACGCACCAAAACTTCCCGTATTCCAAACCAACTCCGATCTTGATTGCCCACCTGCAAGGGAGCGTCTTTAGAGGTTGCCAGTTCAAAATGAACATCATCTCCGGTCCAATATTTCATGTCGTAGTGATGCCAGTACCAATCGTTACGATTCACATTCTGAATCGGGTAGACGGTCCCATTGCGGGGGTAATTCTGAACAACATAACGTACAGAGGCCTGCCCGCCCCCAATCAATTTAAACCAAACCCTCAAAGATTGATCCAAGCGGATGTTGGGAGAAGACAAAACCGCGCGATGTCGCATGGACAGTGAGTTGCTGAAAACGCCGGCTGGGTGGATGGCTCCTAGGACGCGATTGCCGACGGTCTCGACGGTGAAATCACCAGGCTTTGACGGCAGGAGCTCCAATCCATTACCCTGAGCAAACCAGTTTTGATAATCTGAGGCTCGAGTCATATCCCAGCGGTGCTGATTCTCAACCAGATGGCTTTCTCGTAATTTTACTTCATGCCGATTCCAGTCCCGACTGACTTGCTTCCAAGTCTGCTCAAAGCTTACTTCCGCGTCGCTTCCAGACTTTATCGACTCCAACCACCCAAGTAATTCGGCCGCGTTTCCTCTTTCCTCACCTTCGGGTCGCTCCTGCAGGACGTTCGTTAGGCGTTGCCAGGTCTGATCCAGTTCCGCTAACCATCGATCCGCTAATCGAGTTTTCAACTGACGTTTTATCTCCGCCAGCTCTGACTTATTCTGTTCTTGCCGCACGACATGATTGACATCGGTCATCGCCGGCCGGCAAGACCCAAGAACGCCAAACAATGCATAATAATCAGCCTGACTAATCGCGTCGAATTTATGATCGTGACACCGTGCACAAGAGATCGTCAAACCTTGGAAGGCTTTACCCAAAACATTGATTTGGTCGTCCGTAAAACGCACCTTCTCATCCAATGCGTCGGTCGGAGCGAAACCATGGAAAACCAATCTTAAATGGGCCGGGCCGATCGCAGACTCATTGAGACCGAGCGACTGGTTAATTCGCGGTGTCTCCAATAAGTCGCCCGCAATGTGCTCACGAACTAATTGATCGTAGGGCACATCACTATTGAATGCGCGGATCAAATAATCACGGTACCGATAAATATTGGGGATCGCAGGATCCCCCTCGGAACCATGGGAATCAGCATACCGCACCAGATCCATCCAGTGGCGCGCCCAGTGTTCGCCGAAACTCGGCGCCGCGAGGTACTGATCCACTTTTTCTTGAAATGCGAATGGACTCGAGTCTGCCAGAAATTGTTCCATCTCGGCTGGGCTTGGCGGTAGGCCTGTTAGGGCATAAGCCAACCGACGCAGCAGGACTCGACGCTCCGCCGGGGGTGCAGGCTCTAAATCATTCTTCTGAAGCTCAGCTTTTACGAATCGATCGATCGGGTGGACCGACCAATCCGAAGCATCGGGAAGGACAGGGCGTTTCAATGGCAGCAAGCTCCACCATTGCTTCCTCCGCTGGAACGTTGCCGGCCAAGATGATTCTATCGTGTGTTGCTCTTCGGTTGGCAACTGGTCACGTGGATCCATCGCACCTTGTGAAATCCATCGGGTCAAATCGGCGATCTCTTCGGGTGACAACTTGGCGCCACCCTCAGGCATTTCTAGCCCCTTCAACTCATGATTAATCACCCTCAACAAAAGACTATCTTCCGGTTTGAAGGGAACCACTGCCGTGCCATGATCAGAAGGGGTGCGCGTCCCCTTTCGCCAATCAAGTGCCAAACCCCCTTGCGCGTCATCCAAACTGTTGTGGCAGCTGTAGCAATTTTCGACCAGCACCGGGCGGATCTTGTTCTCAAAAAAAGTCTCATCGGCCGATTGAGGGAAGGCCGAGGTAAGGCCAATAACCGAGGTACCCACAATGATGCAACCAATGAATAGCCCTTTGAAACTCATGACAGCTGGCTGCCCTCTGTATTTACTGATCGACAATGAAGACATCATTATGATGATTCGCATCGGTCCCAACAACTATAAGATTGATTAAAACCGTTTCATAATGAGCAAAGGCAAGGCAGAGGTCAGAGATGACTACGAAAAAACGCCAACCATCTGGGATGGGTCACCGTGAAACGGGCTTATTGTACGTCCCTCGCTTTTAACGCTTTGAGGCGAGCGGCCTCAAATTCGTCTCCCGGTTTCCATGCGGGGAGATTGGGTTGATTGGCTGCCTGCAAACCGACGTAAAATAAAAGGCGAGTGTCTTCAATCGCGCCACTTAGATTCCAATCAGGATCAAATTCATCACTGGTCTGATGGTAGATATTCTCGGTCCATTCGCGCAGCTTCTGTTTGCCCCAACCGTCGGGTTTCCCGAGCACGTGAACCCCTGCCGCGAGATAAACGCCAGGCACCCCAACCTTTGCCAAGCTGAATTGATCCGAACGATAGTAATACCCCTGGTCTGGAAATTGATCTGGCACAACCACACGTTTTTGCCAGCGAGCTAAACGTTCGACAATCGCATCCATGTCCGACTTACCTTTGCCAATAACCACTACATCTTCGGTCCGCCCCAAAATATTGATCCCGTCAATGTTCATCACGACCGCCATACGTCCCGTTGGTACTGGCGGATTTCGGGCCATGAATTCGGAGCCAAGCAAACCCTGCTCTTCAGCACCCACTGCGGCAAACAGGATGGAACGCTTGGGCCTCTGCTCTGGGGGCATGCTCATGACCGCACGGGCAATGCAAAGTAACGATCCCACCCCTGATGCGTTATCAATAGCACCGTTGTAGATATTGTCCGTTGTCTCATCCCGAGCTGGTGTCATTCCGATATGGTCATGGTGAGCCATGAACACGACCCATTCTTGACTTAGCTTCGGATCGCTTCCTTCCAGCAGTCCCAACACATTCCCGGTTTCTCGTTCTCGCACCTGGCACTTGAGATTGACCGAACAGGTCGTGGCTAAGTCAACTGGACGAAAGTCAGATTTTTTAGCCGCTGCTCGCAATTGATCGAGGTCCTGGCCAGCGAAAGTGACGAGTTTTCTGGCCGCCTGTTCCGTCAACCACCCCTCCATTGGAAGTCGGCCTTGTGACTCTCCACCCAATGCCATCTGCTCCCCCGTCCAAGAGGTCTGAACGACCTGATAGGGATAACCTGCAGAAGGCGTGGTATGAATGATAAACACGCCTGCTGCGCCCATCTCGGCAGCTTTCGCGTATTTGTAATCCCAACGCCCATAATAAAGTCGCGTCCTACCGGCAAACTTCTCCGGATCATTCGCCGGGTCATTGTTCATCACCAACAGGACTTTTCCACGCACATCCACATCTTTAAAATCGTCCCAGTCATATTCCGGGGCCTGCATCCCATAACCAGCAAAGACAATCCCCGCATTTTGGAAACCGGATTCTGCATTCGGTAAACCACTGGTCACAATGTAGTCTTGGTAATCTTCCAATTCCAAATGGCCGGAGCCATGACGAAATGAAATCGTTTTGGGAGACTTGGTCGTCACTCCGACCAGCGGTACTTTTTGAACCCATTGGCCTGAACCGGCCGATGGTTTTAATCCAATCTGCTCGAACTGTGAAATAATGTACCTTTGGCCTAACTCGTCTCCGCGCGTTCCGGGGCCCCGCCCCTCCAACAAATCGTCAGAAAGAAACTTGATATCTGCATTCAGTCTTGTTTCCGTAATCCAATCACTTGCGGCCTGCTGTTCCTGTTGACTGGGAAAGCGATTATCCGATGAAGATGACTGGCCTGACGCACAGGTCAGTATGAAGTTCGAAACCAACAGCAAAAACGGACTTACTAAAATGGACTGGGACACTCCCATAATCATCACTCCAGAATTTGAAACTAGTTCAATGAAATCATTTGATCGTCAGATGGGTAGTTTAGCCGACTCCCGCAGACCGTTGTTGAAGGGCTCCGTTTCAGGTACCCATAAAAAAAGCCGACGATAATTCGTCGGCAATTTCTATAATCTGGATTGCAGAAGCAATCGATTACTCTGCGGATGTAACTTTTTCCGCACATGGTCCTTTAGGTCCATGTCCTTCTTCGTAATTTACTTTCTGACCTTCGCGAAGCTCATCGTAAGTTACGCCTTCTAAAACCGACATGTGAAAAAACAAGTCTTTGCTTCCTCCAGTGTCGATAAATCCAAAACCTTTGTCCGTCAATCGTTTGATCGTGCCTTCAGCCATTAATCTAAAACCTTACTTAATATTGTCGATGTGACCCAAAACTTTAAACACTTGGGGTGGCCACACTGTCAAACTAATGTATCCAACCCTTTGGCGGTATCAATTGCCTTTGCCAAAGAAAACAACAATTTATGGGAACAAAATTTGGCCAACCGGCTCGGCAAGGGACCAAAATAGTCAATTAAGCGTTTAAAAACGGTGCAAAAGTTGTCAATTGGTCTTTGCTTGTGAGGATCTAACCCCTAAATCGACTGTTCGGATAATCTAAAATTTACGCTGCCAACCGGCCAATTTGTTGCTTTTACCGGGGTTTTTCGATTCTTTCCGCCTATCGTGTCGGGAACTCTTCTATTATGCTGACCCCTTCTTGAGCCAACGCTCTCCAAAAACCGCTTCGCTTTTGGGATCCTTGAGATTGCAAACCGGTTTTTTCTTGGAAATGCGTTCGGTTGAGGTGCTTCCCAAAGTATTTTGACCACAAAAAAGTTCACAGTAAGCTCCTTCGAGTGTTACTGGACCGGCTCTGAAAAGCGGCAAGTCTTCTATTAACCACCGTTTTGTGCGTCCTTGGCTGGATCGCCCATAAGGTCATGTGCACGAAGCAGCGTCGCGAATTGTGAAATTATTCCTGCGACGTGATTCATTCAGCGCTACGTTTGCGCTCCATCCTCGCCGCCGGCATTGCAAGCCAAGATTTTACATCGGTTTGGATTGCGATGTGTTTTTATGCCTACGAAAGAGATCATGCTAACGAAACCCACAGAAACAAACGAGTTGACTGATGACCAGGCTGTCGCCTCTAGCGACTGCCAAACAACGTCCAACAGTTCAACTGAAAATGCGATCGCCGTCTCAACCGAGACAGCGCCGGTAGACACTACATCGACGGATGCGTCACCGACTGACGACGTCACATCCGGCGCAGATGAAACTGGCATCGAAAGGATCACTAACCCTGTTCAAGATCTTCTCAGTGATGAGACCGTTAACAAACGGGTGCCTTCAAAAGAGGTCAAAGATTCAAAACCCTGTTTTACCGATTTCGAATTACGAGCCGAAGTTCAACAGGCCATTTCCGCTAGTGGTTACAAATCACCCACACCTGTTCAAGCCGAGATCATCCCCTGGATGCTAGAGGGACGAGATGTCTTGGCCCAATCCCAAACCGGCTCGGGCAAAACGGCCGCGTTTGCACTACCCATTCTCTCGCGACTTAAGAAGCGCGGGAATAAGCCGCAAACACTTGTTCTAACGCCGACGAGAGAATTGGCAATTCAAGTAGCCAAGTCTTTTTCTACCTACGGTGATCGCATATCAGACTTCTCGGTCGCAGCTATTTACGGAGGCCAAGAATATGAACCCCAACTCAAACAACTACGCCGGGGCGTGCAAGTCGTGGTTGGAACTCCCGGTCGTGTGATTGATCATATCAAGCGAGGCACACTTGATCTGAGCCAATTGGAATTCTTCGTGCTGGACGAAGCGGACGAAATGCTCAATATGGGTTTCTTAGAGGATGTGGAGTTTGTTTTAAAGCACATCCCGAAATCACGACAAACGGCCCTCTTTTCAGCCACCCTACCAAAGCCAATCCGTGAAATCTCAAAGCAATATCTCGACAAGCCGGCCAAGGTCACCATCAAGCAAAAGACCATGACAGCCGATTCGATTCGGCAACGCGCTGTATTCGTCTCGCCTCGCGACAAGGTCGACCTGCTAATCCGATTTCTTGAAGCCGAACAGGCCGATGGAACCATTGTTTTCACTCGGACTCGAGATACGACCACCGTCGTGGCTGAAAAGCTAATCCGTGCCGGTTACAATGCCGTCGCCCTCAATGGAGACATGCCCCAACGGACGCGGGAGCGATCCGTTCAGCGCCTGAAAGCGGGACAACTCGACATTCTGGTTGCTACCGATGTGGCCGCACGCGGTCTAGACGTTTCCAGAGTCAGCCACGTGTTTAATTTCGATCTGCCGGATGGCAGCGAGTCGTACATTCACCGGGTGGGTCGAACCGGACGAGCGGGCCGATCGGGAGAGGCCATTATTTTCCTAACTCAATCGCAGCGCAGTAAGCTACGACTGATTGAGAAAACCACACGGCAGAAAATTGAAATCGTTGACCCGCCCTCTACCAGCGAGATCAACGAAACAAGAATCAATCGCTTTAAGGAACAAATCAGTCAGGCGATTTCCGATGACCACCTTAAATTCTATCTGAAAGTTGTTCGGGATTACGCTCAAGAAACGGAACAGCCAGCCGAACTGATCGCGGCAGCCATTATGCAGATCGGACAGAAGGGACGGGACTTCCTCATGAAGGACCGCCCCAAGCGGGAACGCCAATCCCGCCAGAAGGATTCGGCTCGCGGAGGCCGTAAAGAGTACGGTAAATCTCGAAACGCCCCGCCCAATTCCGGGATGGCTCGATATCGACTCGCAGTGGGCAAACGCGATGGTGTTCGGCCAGGTAACATTGTTGGCGCTGTTGCCAACGAAGCGGGAATTGAAGGGAATGCAATCGGTCCGATTCAAATCTACCAGTCCTACACAACGATCGACTTACCAGCCAACCTTTCGCAAGACGCGCAGGAAAGCCTTCGAGAGGCATGGGTGTCAGGTCGACAACTCAAACTGCGACCCGTTGGAGAGGATGAATCTCGATCCGAAAAATATCGCCCGCGAAAAAAGCGATACGGAGACAGTAATAAGCCCGGCAAAAAACCCCGGAAAGCCAAAGAGCGAAAAAAAGACTTCTCTGCTAAAGCTAGTAGCAGCTCTGGCGGCAAAAGAAAAAAACGGGACAAGAAGAAAAACGTCTCCAAATCGCGTTAGGTCACATTGTGGCACTTTTTGGGGTCGGTCATCCTGATCGATTACCGACCCTTTTTTTTCTGCTTAGTGGCGTCTGAATAACCAGATGAAATCACCGCTTGATATTGGATTTGGCTTGAGGAATTGGATTTCCATCGTCACCGCCGACAGCTTGTTTCTCAATGCCTTAAACTCCTCGGATTCTAACATCAACGGCCGCTCCTCTTCGGTCTCGGCCTTGGCCAACATCGTTTGATACGACTCCATCAACGCAACTCGATCTTCCTCAAGCGACTTGACTTTATCCTGCTCAATCTGAGTCAACGTTCGAACGTTATTGGTTAAGCCACTGACTGCGCGCGCCAACGATCAAATCCAGATCACTGAAATCCAACAAGACCAAATAAAATTTAGCATGTCGATTTAATTTTTTCGTTTTCCGATAACCGCTACGACAGGATCCCCGGTATCACCTGACCATGGACATCGGTCAAGCGGTATTGGCGACCTTGATAGCGATAGGTCAATTTTTCATGATTGATTCCGCACAAATGCAGCAAAGTAGCCTGCATATCGTGCACGTGAACCGGATCTTTGGTAATGTTCCAACCAAAATCATCCGTCTCTCCGTATACGGTTCCCGGTCGAATCCCAGCTCCCGCCAACCACCAGCTATAAGCCTTTCCAAAATGATCACGGCCGGTCGGTTTCGTTGGATCACCACTGCGATACTGGCCAAAAGGCGTGCGGCCAAACTCCCCACCCCACACCACCAAGGTATCTTCCAACATGCCACGCTCTTTTAAATCCTGAACAACCGCCGCCGAGGGGCCCTCAGTGTCCAAGCACTGTTGTTCGAGCTGAGTAAACAGGTTGCTATGCTGATCCCAGCCGGAGTGCATTAACTGTACAAAACGAACGCCTCGTTCCAGCAGCCTTCGGCCGATCAAGCAATTATTAGCATACGTGCCTTTGGTCAGTGCATTGGGGCCATACCGTTCCAGGGTTGCTGTCGATTCATCGGAAAAATCGACCAACTCTGGCACGCTAGACTGCATCCTAAAAGCCATCTCGTATTGTGCGATACGCGTATCAATTTCAGGATCACCATAATCTTTTAGATGGGCCTCATTCATTTTGGCCAAATCATCCAAAAGAGCCCTCCGCGCTCGAGGGCTTACACCAGTCGGGTTAGCCAGATAGGGAACCAGATCCCCTGTATTACGAAAACGGACCCCCTGATATCGGCTTGGTAAAAATCCGCTCCCCCAGTAATAATCAAAAAATAGCTGCCCGCACGTTTTGCCTTTATCACTCGAAGTCATCACGACAAATGTTGGAAGATTTTCCGTTTCACTTCCCAAGCCATATGAGAGCCATGCACCCATGCTCGGCCGCCCGGGAACCTGTGAACCGGTCATGAACATGGTTACCCCCGGGGCATGATTGACGGCCTCAGTATGCATGCTACGGACCACACACAGTTCGTCCGCCAACGCCCCAACGTTCGGTAACATCTCACTCATCCGTGTTCCACACTGCCCATACGATTTATGGGGTTTGATTGTCGGAACACAAGGCCAACGGGCATATCCCGATGACATGGTTGACAGCCGCGTCGAGCCCCGGACCGAGTCAGGAATATCTTGGCCTGCCATTTTTGCCATCACCGGTTTTTCGTCAAACAGATCGACGTGAGAAGGACCGCCCCCCTGCCAAAAAACGATCACGCGTTTCGCCTTAGCAGCGTGATGCGGTAAACCGGGTAGACCCCCCAGATGTGATTGCTTGGAATCGTCAAGCCAAGCGGCCGCAGAGGACGGATTCAATAAGGAGCTGAGTGCCGCCGCGCCGATGCCGCAAGCCGATCGACCAAACAACTGGCGACGATTGACTCTCTGGATATTCTCAATGTGGAGTTCCTGACTCATCATTGACTCTATTGCTCTTGATTTACTCACGGGTTAAAGCCTCATCGAGGTTCAAGATCCCCAGACAAACGGCGGACAACGCAGCCATTTCAGCGGGCTCCAAACTCTGATCGAACGGAGATGCACCGACAGACAACAACTGTTTTGCTGCTTCGACGTCCTGTGAATATATTTTCAATTGACGACGATACGCTTCGAGAAGCGCCCTCTTTTCCCCTAGTCGAGGCTCTCGAGATAGAACGCGCACATAAGCAGCAACAAGGCTAGATTCTGCATCATGATTTTGCTGCTTCATTCTTTCCGCCAGCATCCTTGCCGCTTCTACCCAAGTAGGATCATTCAATGTTGTGAGGGCATGTAGGGGAGTGCTCGTGGGCATCGCTCGAACGCGACAAGCTTGGCGATTTGAAGAATCAAACATATTGGCTGGGCCAACCGTCCTCCGCCAAAATGTATACAAGCTTCGGCGATAAAGGTCATCCCCCGCGGAAGCTGGATAAGTAAAATCCCGTTCCTTCGTAATGGCCAAAGGCTCCCACACATTGTCGGGTTGATAAGGATAAACAGGCGCGCCGCCCATCGTCGTGACTAGCAATCCGGCTGAGGCTAATGCCCAATCTCTTAAAATTTGAGATGGCATGCGGAAGCGACTCGCGCGGCCGAAGAAACGATTTTCAGGGTCTCGCTGGTGGTGCTGTACAGTCAATCGACTGGATTGTCGATACGTCGCACTGGTCACAATCAACCGGTGCATCTGCTTCATGCTCCAACCTTTTTCGCGGAACTCAACCGCCAACCAATCCAGCAACTCTCTATGAATTGGATATTCACTTTGCACACCCAGATCTTCGGTCGTCTTTACGATCCCGGTACCAAAAAAATACTGCCACATACGATTAACTTGAACACGAGCTGTTAAAGGATGGTCGTCGGAAACCAACCATTGGGCGAATCCCAGCCGATTGGCCGGAGCCCCCTCGGGCATCGGTAGCAAGAACTCGGGCGTGGCAAACGTAACCGATTCAGTTGGCTGTAAATATTGACCTCGGTTAAGGATGCTGGTCTTTCGCGGCTTGGCATCACTCATCACCATCACCTTGGGAACCTGATCAACACGATAAGCTGCCAGCTGAGCTTGCAGTGTGTCGAGGACTTTGAGTTGGGGAATTTTAGCTTTTAAGTTGGGGCGAACTTTGCTATCAAAGTACGCCCGGTAACCTTTTTCCAACTCGGCACTCTCCTCTTCACTTCGCGCGTGGGCAGATTTGGCCAGTGTGGCTCGTGCAGATTCACTTAACGATTGACGAAACGGTTCATACGACTGAAGACCGACTGAGTTTTGAAAATCCGAATTGAAATCAACCAATTTCTTTCGTGTTGCCATCAGCTCTGCTGTTAATTTTTGATGGCCCGGATCATGTTGATTCAAAAAGTAATCCAGAAGTAATATTTCCTGGGCTTCGGTGCGCTGCTCCGATTCCAAAGCCAGGATCGCCGCAACCGGATCTGTTTTGGCCAAAGACACCTCATCGTCGGCCAACGCACGATTATAAATTCGGATGTCATCAATGTCCCCGTTCCAGGAATACTGCATCGGTGTTCGGCCACCGATTCGAAACGGTGCTTTCGTCTCGATAGTCTCGGTTAAATTGTCCGACTCAACATAGCCTTCGGACAACTTGCCATCGATGTAAATATTGATCCCACTCGCTTTTTGGCGACCGTCATACGAAATCACGACATGTTGCCACTGGTTGGGAACCAGTTGATCTTTCGAGATCACCTTTATTGCACTATCTGGCCACTGATGAATGAGGTGTGTACCGATCCCTCCTTGAACCCAAACATCAATACCACGATATCCTTGAGCGACATCCATTCGAGAAACCACGGCACCTACCGCTTTTCCATCGCTCTTTATCCATAAAGCCAAGGTGAAGGGCCGGTCATATTCCAATTCCAATGCAGCATTTGCAGCGTCAAAATGTGTCTTACCATCCAGCTTAAGCCCCATACTTCCAAGCCGGTCGCCGGTTTCTAATTTGCCTGCCACCAACGAAGCATCAAGGCCAGCGACGGTATCATCTAACGTATTACCTTTTATTTCGTCCAATGGAAACCTGTGTATCATCCCTTTTAGTTCCACCGGTTTCGCTCTACTGGCCAAACCAGCCCGGGATGATTGTTGCCATGCTTTGTATTGCGGCACGCAAGATTTTCGATAATCGGCGATCGATTTCGACAATTGAATGAAACGTTCATCGGCGGCTCTCCATTCTGCATAGGCCCGGTCCGCCTCGGCATTGGCCACCTTGCGTGCCTCTGCCAGCTTTGATTCAAAGTCAGCAATCGTGACTCGATTTTGTTCCGTAGGCGCTTCGACAAAAGGGGCCGCGACCCGAACCCGACTCGACTGATACTGAGGAGTTCCTGTCTCTGGCACACGGTTAAACGCATCCATCAAGCTGTAGTAATCCCGCTGCGTGATTGGATCGTATTTATGATCATGGCATTGGGCACAAGCCATCGTCAGTCCAAGCCACGTGGTTGACGTTGTATCGATCCGATCGAACATGTTGACAAACCGCTGCTCTTCCGCAATGGCACCCCCCTCTCCATTGAGCATATGATTTCGATTGAAGCCACTAGCAATTTTTTGATCTATCGTCGCATCAGGCAATAAGTCACCCGCCAGTTGCCATGTGGTGAATTGATCAAATGGCAAATCATCATTCAAAGCGCGAACCACCCAATCTCGCCAAGCCCACTGAAACGTGTCGCCATCTTGTTGGAAGCCATTGCTGTCGGAGTAACGAGCCGCATCGAGCCAGGGCAGGGCAAGCCGTTCTCCATAATGAGGACTGGCCAGTAAGCGATCGACTAAACGCTCATAAGCCTGAGGTTCGGAGTCCGTTAAAAACTGATGAATCTGTTGAGGCGTCGGTGGGATTCCCGTCAAATCGATTGACAAGCGCCGAATCAGTTTATTGCGATCTGCCTCGGCCGATGGATCTAGGCCGGCCTTTTCTAGTTGAGACAAAACAAACGAATCAATCGGATTGCGAACCCAATCCGATCGCTCGACCACTGGTTGACTGGGACGTTTGGGGGTAACAAAGGCCCAATGCTGTTGGTACTCTCCACCTTGCTCAATCCATCGCTTCAACGTTTCCCTCTCGGCATCGGTGAGACTCCGATTGGAGTCCGTTGGTGGCATGGTGAGATCCACATTCTTGGAATAGATTCGATGAATCAACGTACTATGATCTGGATCGCCAGGGACTAGCGTCCCACTCTCCAGAACTGATTCTTCGTGATCAAGCCGCAAATTCGCTTGTCGCTGATTCTCGTCTTGGCCATGACAAAACAGGCAGTTCTCCGACAGGATCGGTCGAATATCACGGTTGAAATCGATCCTGTCATCTGCCAGCACAGAACTGCAGACAGACAAGGACCAAGCAACTCCACAAGCTGCTAAGCTCTTCACAAGATTTTCCCTGATCCTAAACATTTCGCATCATTAAAAACTGAAGATACCCACCCAGCATTATCATAATTAATCTATCTCGGTTCTCGAAACCATCCTGCAAGTTAATTTCTAATCAAAACAAATCAGGCCAACACGTTAACAACTTAAAAAGACGAATCTGTAGGCATGTTAGACGAGATTACTGAAGGTTCACTAATTTTCGTCCAATTGACACCGCTGAAATACATGTAAAAACAGCAAGCTTTTTTCGAAAACTGTTTTTTGAGCCGGCTAACCTTCTGTCCGCACTCCAATAAACCGGTATGCTATGAACTTTGGCGATTAGATCCGCCATGCTAAAAAATCAATTTCCAAGAATCAAACCGAGGCCGTCGATGATAGAACAATTAGAAAGTCAATCAGACAACGTTGTAGGATTCAAAATTTCAGGAAAACTGCACCACGACGACTACCAAACGATGGTTCCAGCATTTGATGCGGTCATTGAGAAAGTCGGTAAAGTCAGGGTACTCTGTTGGTTTGACGATTTCCACGGGTGGGATATGCATGCCATGTGGGACGATACGGTATTGGCCACAACACACTGTGGCAAACTCGAACGAATTGCCATTGTGGGTGATGCGAGCTGGGAGAAGTGGATGGCCACTTTCTGCAAGCCGTTTCAACCGTCATCCAAGATCAAACACTTCGGTTCGGAAGAAATCGACACCGCTTGGAGCTGGCTCGACGAAGAGTAAGCTCAACTCTCAACCGCACGAGGAGAGTCCAAGGTGACTCTCCTCTGTCTAGCGGTGATCAATAGGCCACGTTTAAACCCACCGTCAATGATTGAGCCGAAACGCGTTGTGAAATCGTGGTTCCAGGCACCTCGAAATTGTTAGCCAACACAAGAGGTCCATCCGTTCCCCATTCTGGGAAGTAATTGTAGGCCATGCTCAAGCCCAGACATGAATTACACATCCAAGTTCCACCAAAAGTGAAACCATGACGATAGCCTAGGTCGGATCCGAGGTTAAAAAAGGAACTCTCGTCTGGAATCAGTTTGCTGCAATAAGCATATCCGGCGGAACCGTAAAATCTTTGGGTCAACCTCGCTCTAGCACCCACATGGGCTGAAAAGACACTCTTCCAACCCAATCCACTGACTTTGCCATCTGCTTCAAACTGAGCGGGGTCGCCAAATCCCTCGGTATTGTTGTAATCAGTGAATCGCAAGTCACTGGTGATGAGCAAATTCGAATTGGGGCGAAAGCCAACACCACAGGTAGCCATCATAGGTAAGTCGAAATTCACTTTGTCAACGGATTCCTGCCCTGGCTGCGCATCGATCTTGTACCTGAATGTCTCCATCCAGATCGGTGATTTCAAACTCGCACCAAAACTCCATCGACAATTGGGTGTGAAGTACATTCCAATTTGGGCACCTCCGCCAAAATGGTAGCGAGTCCCATCACCTGAATGGTATGCTCCATTGCTAGGGGGCGCGAAAAAGTTCGTGTTGAGTGAAAGCCTGCCCATGGCCAACGTTGGCCCCAGTGCGATAGCCAATCGGTCGGTCACTTGAATCGAGAAAACCATCGGGATCTGGTAGAAGACCGCTTCACCCCGGACTCGGCCCAAAGATCCAAGCAATGGGTTGGTCGGATCCGCTGGAAAATTGGAGGAGTAACCGGCGACGCCAAACATACCGACGCCCAACTTGACGTTCGGATTTTGAAGTTGATAAACCCAAGCTGCCGTTGGCACGGGTGATACCCCATTTTCAGCCGACATCGAATAAGTTCCCACGCCGGAAAGAGTCGAGTCGATCTGGTAATCGCTATACACGCCCTCAAAACCAATTCCCACTTCATTGTTTAACCCACTGATCGTAGCGGGATTCCAAGCCATTGAACCGATCGACTCAACGGCTGCTCCGGCAGTGGCCCCTCCCATCGAACGATTGACGGCACCCGTTGCAGGTAGGAAAACGCCTTGGCCCGTCGCGATCGAACCCAACAGAAAAATGACCGAAAGTGAAAACAGCGAACGAAACAGGTAAACAAAAATGCTCATATGCCCAACCTACAAACGGATTCTCTAACCAGTGGAAGAACCCGCCTCATCGGGCAGGGACTACCTCTCATCGCTAAACTCGTCAAAAGCTGAGGGATAATTCAGTCATTCTGAACAGAGTTTTTATTACGACTGAAGAAGCGTTCCTTTATGCGTTGACTTTAACGATTAGCAAATCCGGGAAATCCAATAGTGGTGGCCCACACCACGAAGAGACATGTTGATGCTAGCTGGCATCATCGTGTGGGGTGTCATTGAGTGTACAGATTATTTCGCTCGGCGTTTGGGGGTTGGGTAGGTCTCCAAGATCGTTCGTAATTGTCCGACCACCTCGGGCTTGCTGGCTGCCAAATTCCTTTGCTCCAGCGGATCGATCTCATAATCATACAACTCCCACTCGGCCGTCGCTGCCGAACCACCAATACGATTCCATTCTACTAATCGATACCGATCCGTTCGGATTGCTCGGCCCATTTTTCGTCGGGGATAGCAGTGGAACGCATGATCGCGCACACGTGTCTCAGGATTTTTTAAGACGGGAACCAAACTGACACCATCGATCGCTTGAGGGCCCTCCGGTTTTGGTAATCCCGCCAATTCGGCGAGCGTCGGATAAACATCGACACTGGTGGCCAGCTGGCGTGTCGAAGTGTTCGGACGGGTCACGCCTGGAGCGACTACTAAAAGGGGAATTCGATTGGCCTGTTCATAGTTCGTATGCTTTGTCCAGATTCCCAAATCACCCAAATGAAAACCATGATCGCCCCACAACACGATGATCGTATCATCCGCCATTCCCAAATCATCCACCGCTCGAATCAATTTCCCAATTTGGGCATCGACGTAGCTGACGCTCGCATAATAACCATGAATCAGCTTTCGCTTTAGCGCTTCATCCATCGGTTTATCTATCGGCACCGGTTTGTAATTGTTGATTTCGCCACCCCGTTTACCAGCTACCTCAGGTGCGTCTGATGGCAATTCCTCAAACGACGGCATCGGTAAGTTCTGCGGATTGTGCATCGCCCAATATTTGGCCGGGACGCTGAACGGTAAATGAGGCCTCGCAAATCCCACCACCATAAAGAAGGGAGTCTGCTTTGCTCGACGTCGCTCTGCAGCCCGTTCCAATCGCCGTATCGCCTCGGCAGCAACCCGTCCATCGGCATACTCATCATCCTCTGCTTCGGGTCTCTCAAAAGCGGCTCCTCGGGGCAATGAGCGGATTTCGTTGAGCCGCTGATTAGTGAAATAAGCCTCCTCTCGGGTGAGTTGACCACCATCAGTACTCAATGGATCAAGGTATTCAATCACTTTATCATCAAAGTGGGGGACGCTGAATGATTCTGGATCTCCTAGGTTCCCGTGTCCAATATGAAAGACCTTGCCAAGGGACTCTGTACGATAACCGTTGTCTGCAAAATACTGGGGCAAGGTTTTAGCAGTGGGGATCGTTTTGCGTAAATGATTGCCAAGACCGTACAAACCTGTGGAGGTCGCATGAGAGCCAAGCATGAGCGTAAAACGCGACGGCGCGCAGACGGCCTGATTGCAGTACGCCAAATCGAATCGCATCCCACGACCCGCCAGTTCATCAAGGTGGGGTGTTCTTGAAAATTGATCTTCGTAGCAACCCAAGGCTGGCTTCAGATCGTCGACCAAAATCATCAGCACGTTCGGCTTCGGTGAAACTGTCGTCCTTTGAGCTATCTTACCGGTAAACCCACCGTGGATTTCCGCTGTCGCAGCCGTCGCTGTCGATACGACGCCCACTGCGCCGATTAACAAGCAGCGTATAAAGTATCTTAAATTCATGTCAGCGGGCTCTCCTCACTAAAGACGATTGAAGTTGCAAAACGAGGGAACTAGAAAACGGGTTCACCACCGGATCAAGTATAACCGGTCGGCCACGCGACGAGTAATCACTGACGGGGCAAAGTCGTCAGGAAGCCGCGTGCACCCGCGCGCCCTTCCAAACCACTGCAGCAGCAATCGGGTGCTCTAATCAGAAAGCTCTAAATTCCTCTGGATTCTGGCCCCTTCAAACGCAACGACAGGAATCGCGGCGCTCGTGGCAATCGCTATATTTCCGGGTAGAATGCTGTCTGACGATCAAGCAGGTTAAGTGACGAACGTTGCAACCCACCCATATTTCACCGCGTAGGAAACGACGTGCACTCTTCAAAAACTAAAATTGGCTTTTTAAAAACCACCGGTATTGGTGGGGTCCTGTTCCTATTGCCTTTGATCGTCTTGGGAGCTCTGGTGGGTCAAATCATCCCGATTGTCTTGACGATCGCTAAATTGTTGGGAGATATCATTCCGGTCCCCATCCAGACACCGACGGGGATCAGCCTTTTGATTGGTGCTGCAATACTTGTTCTCATGTTCATTTGTTTCGCAGCCGGCATCATCGCGCGTAGATCTTTTGGACGACGAATTTCGGCAACCTTTGAAAAAAATCTGACCATGCTGTTCCCTCGTTACGCGATTTTTAAAGATCAAATCGCCGGCACTTTAGGTGGCGACAAGGATCACCCCACCATGACGCCCGTGATGGTGCGAATGGTCGATTCGTTTCAAGTCGCATTCGAAGTTGATCGATCAGAAAAAGGGTTTGTCACCATTTTCTTCCCTGGCTCACCCGACCCTTGGACAGGCAAACTTGCAATGGTCGAATCCCAACAGGTCCAACCCTTGGATTTAAAATTTGTCGACGCCGTCTCTGTCTTTGAAACACTTGGTCGCGATTCGATATCCCAATACGAAACTCATTTATTTAGTCGAGACTAAGCGTTCGGAACCGCCAGAGGATGTTGCTTCCCAGCGAAGGGGCCTACAACGCCCCCCACTGCATATTAGAAACCTACAACTCTGTGATCGGGTAATCGAACTTTACAAAATCTTGTGCATAGAAATCGATTGCCATTTGCCACGTTTCGCGATCAAAATATTGCATGGTCGATACGGCTCGCTTACCTCGGTTCAAGTGTGGTAATGGCTGATCTGCGACACCTAAACGCTGCAGGACAATCTTAAAATCATCCGCCAGTCGTTCGAAGCGACCGATAAAGTCGGCTTGGTCAAGGCAATAAAATGGATGAGACTGAGGCATTGCATGATGCCTGATTTTCCGCTCCGTGCTAGACCGCCGACCGTCATACGGGATACTGTCGTCCAAAACGATTTCCATGAATCGTTGCAATGTAATCCCCTCGCACTCTTCACCCGGATGCTGCCAAACCGTATCGTCCATTCCCGAGGAGAACATTTTCCAAGCCGAAATTAAACGATCAAATGGGTTTCGAACGAAACCAAACTTGAATAACTCCAGCCATTCTTTGGGAATGTCACCCTGCACCGGGCCTTCATATTGGTTGTTAAAAAATCCTCGGCGGATCGAGGCGCCACCTGTTTTGGGAATATGCAGAAAGACACACCGAGGTTCAAGAATTAAAAACGACGCCATCGCTGCTTCCCCGTTATTCGCTTTCGCAATTCATGTAAAAATTCCGATCGAGCTGAAACGAATCGATTCGTTCTGTCCAGACTAAGACCTGTGGCACCTCGGTGGGCTTAAGAGTCAGTGTCTGACCATTGACCTGCACACGTACCGGCACTGAAAACCCACCAACCACGTTTTCAAATTGATACGTTACTTGCTTACCATCCGTTTTATATTTGAGCGTTGGTATTTTGATCGATCGTAGATATTGATCGAAATAGAGTTGCAGGTCCATTCCAGCCTGTTCACTGATATAGTCTTCGACCTGTTGGGTGCCGACCGTCTGGTGCCTGAATCGCTGATTCAGCCCCCGTAAGATTTCTCTCCATTTGGTGTCGTCGTGGATCACATGCCGCAAAGTGTGAAGCATGTTCCCGCCCTTGTAGTACATGTCACCCGAACCGGAATTATTTACATCATAGACCCCAATAATGGGGGCGTTGTTACGAATCAGTTTTCGACAACCAATGACATAATCTTCGGCCTCTGGTTTAGAGAAATGGTATTCGACAAACAGATTCTCAGAGTAGTTCGTAAAGCTTTCATGAATCCACATATCTGCGGCGTCCCGCATCGAGATATTATTGCCAAACCACTCGTGCCCAGACTCATGAACGATGATGAAATCGAACTTCATTCCAACGCCTGTGCCGCTTAGATCTCGACCTCGGTATCCGTTTTGAAAGCCGTTTCCATAGGTCACAGAGCTTTGGTGCTCCATCCCCAAATATGGCACCACGACCAACTTGTAACTGTCTTCGTAAAAAGGGTATTTACCGAACCAATGCTCAAAGGCCTCAAGCGTTCGCGGGGCCTCCCGGAACTGCCGTTCGGCGTCGGCACGTTGGTGGTCCAGAACCCAGTAATCCACATCCAATTCGCCGTGTTCCCCGTGGTATTTCTCCGAAAAATTGACGTAATTACCAATGTTCATATTAACGCCGTAATTGTTGATCGGATTCACCACACGCCAATGGAATGTTCGCGTACCGGCCTTTTGATCCTGAGTGGTTTTCTCCAATCGACCATTAGCAACAGCCGTTAATTTCTGCGGCACCGTGATCTTGATATCCATCCCTTGATCCGGCTCGTCGTAGCCATGGTCTTTGCAGGGCCACCAAATACTAGCCCCGATCCCCTGACAAGAAGTCGCGATAAAAGGATTTCCTTTTTCATCTTGCTGCCAGGTCAGTCCACCGCTCCAAGGCGGGTTCTCGCTTTCCACTGGCACCCCCTGATAGTCCACCCGAATAGAATGAATGGACCCCGGCTCCAAATCAGTGGGACATTCAACCCAGTAAACATTCCCTTCCCGCTCAAAGCTCAATTCCGGGTAGGAATCTCCCTTGGTCGACTCACTCTGATGGAAGATCTTGGTAATCTTTAAGGGTTCCTGTAGATCTATCTGCATTCGCCCAGACCGCTCCACCACTTTAAATCGGATGATATTAGCCCCCCGAATCGACTTGGTCTCTGGGGAGACATTCACCGAGAGTGAGTAGTGCTGCAGATCCCACCACCCCCTTTCTGGTGTGATCGAACCTCGCAATCGATCCTGTTTCGAAAAATTGTCTTGTTGAGCACCGGCGGTGGAAAAACCGAGGGCTAAAAAACAAATCAGACCAGCAAAAAATAAACGTCGTTTCATGGCAATGAGTTGAAAAAAGGTTAAGCCTGAGTGTCGGACCCATTCATTATAAACCGCTATGCACGTAAATCTAACCGCGTTTCATGAAAACGTTTCTCTGCCCAAGCTGCAATTAATCTTGTCCACTTTATGTTTTTTATGACACTCGTGAGCTAGATGCGATTTATCGGCAAAAGGATGATTGACTTTTCATTTAACCGGTCGACTGTTGACCTAGTATTTATCGAAATCAGATTGAGACTCTCTGTCCCAATACTTTAGCGTCTCTCTTTAGAAAATCTATTTGGGTCGAAAGATCCCTTCGCGTTACGCTGCTGAACCGCTCGCCATAAAAAGAAACATTGACGGTTAAAGTCCGATTTCCCAATGCGGCAAGTTGTCCTCAGCCCTCTAGAACGGTACGTTCCAACGGTGGCTCCAAATCGCAAAACCCCGGTCGGAAAAACGATAAAAATGGCCACTCTTTGCGGTAAAGCCTGAAACCAGTTCGTTTTGTAGTTTAGTGAAAGGATGAAATGCCAGAGGGTCACACCATTCATCGAATTGCCAAGGACCATCAACGCCTACTCCGCGGGCAATCTCTTATTCTAATTTCTCCACAAGGACGCTTTTCGGAGGAAGCAAAGCAATTGACGGGAAAGAAATTATTGGACATCGAAGCTCATGGAAAACATCTGTTTTATCGCTGGGTTAACCAGCAATATGTCCACGTTCACCTAGGTCTGTACGGCAAATTCAGACTGCATTCCAATCCAGCGCCCGAGCCTCGCGGTGCCGTGCGAGTGCGAATGATTGGCAAACGTCATTCGGTCGATCTGAATGGTCCCAATCAATGTGAAATCTTAAATCCCGCACAGTACCAACAGATCAAGCAACGATTGGGATTAGATCCACTGGGCGACGTCCAAGATATTGAACCCACATGGAACAGGATTTCTTCGAGCCGAGCCGCCATCGGCTCCCTGCTTCTCGATCAATCAATCATTGCAGGCATCGGTAATATTTATCGCGCCGAACTTTTATTTCTCACTCGAATCCACCCGGAACGGCCGGGGAAACAAATCACGCGAGCCGAATTTGAGACCCTCTGGAAACTCACTAAGGAGTTAATGGGAATCGGGGTTGCCCAAAATCGCATCGTCACCGTCATTGAAATTAAAACGGAAATTGAATCACTTCGTAGGATTCAGAACCGTTTCTGGATTTACAAGAATCCTGAATGCCCACGTTGTCACTCAGACGTCTACTGTTGGGAGCTCGCTGGTCGAACCATTTACGCGTGCGACAAATGCCAACTTTAGTAGGCCGATGGAGTCGTCCCCTAAACCTCCGTCAACTGTTCTAAACTTACCAACGTCTGCTTCCAAAATCCTGTTGATCGCTGCATCTCCTGTTGCAACCACGTTCCTTTTTTGTGGACTTCGTTTTCCAAGGCCCCGGCTGGAACACCTGTCAAAAGTTCAATGGCATCGTGAATGTTGTCCAACGCGTGAATACTGAACTGCCCCTGCGCAACCGCATCCGCCCCGTGCGCTGCCGACCCCGAACACAGACCTTTTAGACGTGAGCGAGACGCTGTTTACCAAATTCGATCGCGATTCGAGCCGTTTGCTAATCCCTCACAACACGAGCGAGATCGACTTCACGTGTTGTTTCAAAATCAATAATGTCGGGGTTACATTGCCAACAGACTTGATCAGCCGTTCATCGAGTTGGAAGGTTAAGATTGGACGTTCGAGCTCAAAGGCAAATGGATTTTAAGTGCTTTTCCTGTAGCGGTATGACTTGATTTTTCGATAAGTGAATGAACACGCCCCATCAGCGAGGGTGAAAATCCAACGTCCAACAAGGCGACCAGTCATTCGGTCAAAATCGTTGGCAGATTATTGGCAATCTCTTCGAAGATTCCAATCAAGTCTTCTCCCTCATCGGCATGATAGTGCCGCCCCCCGCCTAACGCCGCGACTCGAGCCATCGATTCCTGATCGGCTCCAGTTGTGAAGGTGACCGTATGAATCGTCACGTTATTGTTGGCAATGATATCTACAACGACATCCTCTGGATCCGGCGATTGATTATTTTCCCCGTCGGTGAGGACCACGATTGTCTTGGCTGCAAACGGTCGTGCTCCAGTGCCGCTGACAATGGGTGGTAGACTGACCTGTAAACCTCGTCCAATCGCGGTGTTTCCACTGGGATACTCTTCGGCAACGATCTCTCGAATCTCTGTGTAATCACTGGCGAGCGAGGTTCTCAAGTCGGCGTACGAATCGAAAGTCACCAAAGAAACTTGCTCTTCCTGATCCGTTTCATCTAAAACACTCAGAAATGCATCAACGCCGAGGTCCAAAAAATGCCATCGGCTGTGGCGAGATGCGGATTCTCTGTTGTACACCCGATCATAGGCGAATTCCTGCATGTCGCCGGTCAACCGTTTCATCGTATTCACTGAGTACATGTTGTATCGAGTGGCGTTACGGTATTCCGAGTATTTGATACGTCGAAGACGATAGAGTTTGTAAAGTTTTTTATCCAATGCTTCCAAATCTTTATACCATTGCATTGAACCAGAACGATCGAGAACCAGCGCGATATCCCTATCTAGCTGAGTGGCAATCGAGCGGCGGCGGGCCGCAAATTCCCTGATGCCAGGAATCGCCTGAAACACCAACGGCATCTCGATCGATCCCTCAACCGAAATGCTGGTCGCCCGGGCCGATTCATTGTCGATGGCCGCTTTACTGACCTGCGTAAATTCATATTTCCCTTGACCATTATTGCCACGAATCGATAAACCGAACTTCATGTAGTCTTCGTTCATCGGCACTTGCAACGACTGGCCGCCCACACGATTCAAGGCAGCAATGCGATGAGCGTAATGATAAGCTGCGTCAGTCGTTTGATGAATGCTCATAGCTCGGCCCCCGGCGTGCGCGGCAGCATCGGTTGCGATTTTCAACTCTGTGGTTAGCAATTGCATGTAGGCCAAATTAATCGCAAACCCGGAAAGGAGAAACAGAACGGGTAACAGAAGGGCAAATAGAGGCGCCACCGCACCGTTCCGGGCCTGATCCATCCTGCAAGGGTACAAGGAGCTCATCGCTAAGACCTCTTAGTTGGGAGTAAACAGATGTTGTTCGGTCAGTCACCAGATCCCGAATTAAAATAGCCAGCATATCGCTCTGTATCGAGCGTGATTTCGGAGCGAATTTCCCAGCCTTCATAGACCTCTCTAAAAAAGAACGAGTTATCCTCCATTGGAATAATGATTTCGACGGTCACGGTACGGGTTAGTGCTTGAATTTCTTCGCCATCATTAATATTGATGGTGGTATTACGAGCTCCTAATCGGCCTAAGATTTTGTTGGCCATAAGGATTGCGTCTTCATTGCCCGCACCCTCAACCATGGCACAACGGGCCGCCTCATAAGCCGCGTTGTTTGCCAAATTCCTCATCAAACTCAGCCGGGCAAATTCAGCACAGCAAAGAATAATGATGAACAAAGCAGGTGCGACAAGAGCAAATTCAACCGCCGTCGCGCCTCGCCGCTGGAAGCGTGAGGGCCCGCCCCGTCGATGGAATTTCATAAAAGGCCTCCTGAGACTATTCATTGAATTCACGAGCCATCACGACCTTGCCTGAGACCCAACGATCCGGCCCCAGAACCGACCATTCGAAAAATGTATTTTCTTTGGCGGGCGCGGCAACTAGGACTTCGATTTCATTCAAAGCCTTAAGTAGACTAAAGTCTTCCGGTGTGACCGTGATTTGTCCCTGAACCACGCCTCGTGCATCCAATACGTTTTGGACAGCGGCCTCAATCGCTTCCAAGTTGCCACGCCGACGCACCCCCGTTCGAGCCCCTTCAAATGCCGCCACCGTCAATGTCTGTTTGAGATACAGATCCGAGCAGATACTGAGTGTCCCAAACATTAATAAAACGACTAACGGAACGCATAGGGCACACTCTACGGCTGCCGCGCCACGTCTTTGTTGAAGTGACGCCAAGAGTTTGAGGCCATCCACGCCGAGGTGGACTTGCGAACAACGAATTCGTCGAACGGGGCGATGTTGGCGCATAAGCTTCCAATTTTGAAACGTTTGGACGAAGTGAAAAGAAACCCAACGGGCATTTAAACTCTATGTCGCTATCGACTCAAAAAGTGCCCAATAGAATCAAAACGGCAAAGGCCTCGAGATCGTAACTCAATGCAATCCATGTAAACGTCACGATTGAACCCATCTTAAAACAAAGGGTCGCAGCAATGTGATCTAGAGAACAGAAACGGAAATATCACCAGCAAAACAGACCGCCACATCGCATCCCTCTAATTGGGATCGGTCACGATACCGACTTGAATACACGAAACCCTCTGGTGTGGACTCATAACCAGCCGGCAGTGGATTGGGATCCAGTCCGCACTCCACCATCTTTGGCAGCTCCGATCTCCCCTCAGAATCTGGGAAATTGACATTCAAAAAAGAGTTCGCTTGATTGTGGTTCGATTCCAAGAGGGGCTGGAGATAGATTTTTAGAACGGCCTCCAGAACCGGATCCACCTGACTCCAGTCAAACGAATCCGAATACCGAATACGATACTGCGACAAAGCCATCGAGCGCACGCCGTGTAATTGCCCTTCGCGGGCGGCGGCGACCGTTCCAGAGACATAAACATCAGCCCCGAGATTACCACCGTCATTCACGCCGGATAATACCCAATCAAAGGGTACGCCAAGCTGAGTTAGCCCAATCCTCACACAATCTGCAGGAGTCCCGTCAAGTGCGTACTGATCCACTGACTGCTCAACCAGCTTAACGGGTCGATGAAATGTCAATTGATGACTAATTCCTGACTGCTGCTGACTAGGAGCCACGGTCACCACTCGCCCCCAACGGCCTGCCACTCGCTGCAAAGCAGCCAGACCCGGTGCATTCCAGCCATCGTCATTGGTCAACAAGATATTCAATTCAGTCTCGATCAAAAACAAGTGGATGAAAGGCCACGGTAAACGTAAACCAATTGGGTTGGTTCATTTCAATAGGTTCCCTCGTGCGCTACTTCGTTGTTGATATCAAAAAACTGCCGAAGCAACAACGCCGCACGACGAAGGTCGATCGCAAAAAAACGTTATAAAACCATACAAGTAGGCGACTCGCTCCGGTCATCAATCGTTAGCAAGGATTTGAAGGAAGATCGGACTTCCGATACAGCCATAGGAGAAATAACCCAAAACAGGCGATCGGACCTCCTTCTAAGAGCGTCCAATATGCGGGCATGGCCGTCGTCCAATCAATTCCAATTAAGGTCAATCCTATTAATACATGCAACCCGGCAAGCAGTGGGACCAACTCCCGAAACAGCTTCCATTTCCACGCTACATAAAACGTGACGGCACCATGGACCGCGTATAGCAGTGCCGTGCTACGGGCCAAGTAGATGGTAATTCTCGAATCGGGAAATACCCCGAGTCCCAGCCATTCGTGCCACCCCGTCATGGTAAGCGAGGGCAAACAAACGGCAGGGCTCGCCAACAACAACACCAGTCCATTGAGATACATCAGACGTCTTAGCCAACGTTCGTACTGGTTCATCACTCACCCGTAAGAAAAAAGACTCAACCCCTTTGCCCGTTCTGCCCCTGCCACCGCTTTTGTGGGCCTGCCTTGGCAGTGAGATTCTTCCGATCGACCACCATTTCCAAGGCTTTTTTACCGAGACGTTCTTCAAGGCGGTCGCACAGCTCTTGGTTAATGTCAATCTTGAGTTTATTGGGCACCAGGCTAACGATCATTCCATCCTGCAACGATAATTCTAACTGCAGGCCGCAAGATCCGGGGTAACCGCGGATGATCTCGCGGACCGCTTTCAGGTCGGCTTGCTCATGAACAGCTTCACTCATTCGGATTTTTATTCCTGTGGTCAGGCATTGATCAATTTCATCTAATGGAATCACTCGATCAATGACCAAATTTGCTTCGTCACCGCCTCCACGGCGATCGATCACGCCTTGTACAACGACGATCGTATCAGGCTGCACCAGCTCACCCTGCTCGGCAAATTCTGTGGGCCACTGGATGCAGCGAATCGCACCGTCCACATCTTCCAAATCGAACATCACGTATTTGGTGGGCGAATTCGGATCCCGGACACGTTTTACATGTGAATGTTTCACCGACGAAATCATCCCACCCATTGTGACCCGATCACGATCTCGGGTCCCACTCAGCTGGGTCGTCGAATGCGAGCAATAGCGGCTAAGGGTTTCTCGATATTGAGCCAGAGGGTGACTTGTTAAATAATAACCCAACACCTCCTTCTCGGCGGCCAGCAACTGGCGTTCTTCAAGCTCAGGAATGTCAGGCATTGCCACACTCGCTTCTTCTTCAGCAGGATCATCCCCTCCCCCAAACAGGTTCATTTGCCCACTCTTTTTATCAGATAATGCCGCAGCCCCTGATTGCATCGATCGCTCCAAGGTGGCCAGTAGTTGGGCTCGATTGGCGCCAAAGCAATCCATGGCGCCTGCCTTGATCAATGATTCCAATGAGGCGCGACTGCAAGAGGTGGCCTCAACTCGCTCGCAAAAATCAAACAGGTCGCGATACTCTCCATTTTCGGCTCGCTCTTGGGCAATCGCTTTCGCGGCTCCTTTGCCACACCCCTTAACGGCGGACATCGCGAAAAAGATCTTGTCGTCGGCCACCGTAAAATCAACGTTTGACAGATTCACATTGGGTGGGACAACATCGATGTTCAAACGCTGACAGTCTTCCAGATGCTCTATTAGGGAATCTTTTTTAGTAAAATTGCGATCCGGTATGTCTCCCGTCAGTAGAGCCGCCATGAATTCCACAGGGTAGTGAGTCTTGAGATAGGCTGTTTGAAAGGCGACGAACGCGTACGCAGTTGAATGGCTTTTATTGAAGCCATACCCCGCAAATTTCAAAATCATGTCCCACAAACTCTGGGCCGTAGATTTCTGGAGGCCCTGCTCCTGGGACCCCTTCATGAACTGCTCGTAGTTTTCAGCAATCAACTTTTCTTTTTTCTTACTGATCGCTTTAATGCAAGTGTAGGCGGAGGCCAACGGAATTCTACCAAGCTGATTCAGGATCTGCATGACCTGCTCCTGATAGACCATCACACCGTGGGTTTCCTTGAGAATGGTCTCCAAAACTTCGTGTGGATACTCCGCCTGCTTCCTGCCGTGCTTGACATCGATGTACTGTTGAACCATTCCACCTTCCAGTGGGCCAGGCCGGTACAATGCGTTCGTGGCGATGATGTCGCGAAAATGATCGGGTTTTATTTTCTGCAGGAGATCTCGAATCCCTCCACTTTCCAGCTGGAAAACCCCCTTGGTCTCACCCCGCTGAAGCGTTTTAAAGGTTTCGACATCCTCGGTGGGGATTCGCTGTAAATCAATCCGCTCTCCCCGAGTGTTCTCAATAATATTGATGGCATGACTTAGAATCGTCAGATTTCTCAAGCCAAGAAAATCCATCTTTAAGAGACCCGCTGCCTCTACATCTCCCATTGACCACTGCGTGATCACATCCTCTTTACCGGAAACGCGACCTAACGGCACATATTCAGTCAGTGGCTTGTCTCCAATCACCACGGCGGCAGCATGTGTCCCGATATTGCGCGCTAACCCCTCCAGTTTCCTTGCGAAATCGATCAGCTCCTGAATCTCAGGATCCCCGTTGTAGACAGCTCTTAACTCATCACTGGTTTCCAAAGCCTGTTCCAGAGAGATGTTCAAAACGTCAGGGACCATCGCCGTGATTTGATTGACACGACTAAGGGGAATACCAAGCACTCTCCCGACATCCTTGATGGCGGCTCGGGCTTTGAGTGTTCCAAACGTCCCTATCTGAGCGACACTATCTTCGCCATATTTCTCTTTGACGTAACGAATGATCTCGCCGCGGCGGTGCTTGCAAAAGTCGATATCAATATCAGGCGCTTCCAGACGGTTCTCGTCCAAAAACCGTTCAAACAGCAAACCGTATTTAATCGGGCAAACATGGCTGAGATACAGGGCGTAACAGACTAGAGCGCCGACACCACTTCCTCTAGCCGTGGCGGGAATATCACGTATACGAGCCTGCTCCACGAAATCCCAGCAAATCAAAAAGTAGTTGGCAAATCCGAGTTTGTTGATCACTCCCAACTCACGATCCAGCCGTTTCATTACCACTTCAGAGAGGCCTTCATTCGGAAGCATCTCAGCGTTACCGTCGTAACGCTCGCGAAGCCCCGCGAGACATAACTCCCGCAACTTCTCCTCCGGTGTCGTTTCTTTCGGTAACGCAAATACGGGGAAGTGCCGCTTCCCCAAGTCCAACTGAATGTCAACGGTATCGGCGATCTCTTGACTTCGAGCCACCGCATCCTCAAGCCCTGGAAACTTACCGTACATCTGCGCTTGGTCTCGCAAAAAGTACTGATCGCCATCCATTCGCATCCGTCGTTGATCCGTGCGGAATTTCCCGGTATTGATACAAAGCATGACGTCTTGGGCGTCCGAGTCCTCGCGATCGACATAGTGGCAGTCACTGGTTGCCACCAATGGCACACCGATCCGATTCGAAATCTCAACACTGCCTTCTAAGGCAATTTGTTGGATGTCGACACCGTTATTCATAATCTCAATGAAATACCGATCTCCGTAAATGCTGTGAAACCACTGTGCAATCTCAGTGGCCGCGGCAAAGTTTTCCTCAGCACCATTTCCACCCTGCTTGAGAATTGCGCGATTGAATTCGCTCGACACACACCCACTCAAACAGATGATCCCTTCGGAATGGGCTTCAAGCAGCTCTTTATCAATTCGCGGCTTAAAATAAAAACCTTCAAGTGAGGCTGCTGAGGCCATCTTGATCAAATTATCGAAGCCTGTTTTATTCTGACATAGCAGAGTCAAATGATAACTCGATTCGCGAGCGCCATCTCCTCCCTTCTTAAAACGGCTGTCGGCCGCTACATACGCTTCGTACCCAATGATCGGATTGATGTCGTGCTTCCTAGCCTTTTGGTAAAACTCCAACGCGCCATGCAAGTTGCCGTGATCCGTCAACGCCAATGCATTCATACCAAATTCCGAGGCCCGTTTCACCAAACGGTCAATCGAACTGGCACCATCTAGCAAGCTGTAATGGCTGTGGCAATGTAAATGGACAAAGGGACGTTCAGACATGGAGCCAACCACGAAATATAAGTGAGCGTAAGTTTACTTCTGGGCCAACAATTTTATTCCAACATGCGACGAAATACTATTGTTGTAAAAATGCAACAGATTCGCCGTAAATTCGTAATCACCCCGTCAACGAACCGAACCTTTTCCGATTTTCCCTCGCTTCGCGACCCGAATGCTGGAATGCCCAATTTCCTCATGGTTTTTAGAGGCCTCACCCCAAAACCTAAAATATATTTTCCTGAAGTGATTTGGCCGTCATCTATGTTCCCGATGCCTGCTTTCAAGAAACTAAAATGTCTCTGCAATCAACTGATCCAACCGCGCCTCCTAAACCCATGGATAAGGAAAATCCAAATTTCGACCAACTTGCGTCCCTCATCGGGATGCAAGAGCAGCTACAAAAACAATTTCACGACAACTTTAGGGAAGTCCTGAATCGCCTAAGCTTAATCGAGTCACGGGTAGCTCAAGCTGCGAAATCCGAGGCGATCGCTAGCCCTTGCCCGACAATGGATTGGGAGTCCCAAAAAAAAGCCCTCTATGCCGAACATGCAATATCCGGACCCATCAGTCGAAACGACATAGAGGAAGCTTGTATTCCGGAGGTCAACACTCCAGACGACGGGCCGCCTCGCCCGTTCGCCCCCGCGAATGAACGTTACGTAGCGTCCCAAACTTCACCCGCCAAAAATCTGGCGTCGGAAAAGAAGACACTGGAATCCAAGACATCGCAACAGATCACTGAGCTTGAGACGGAGCTGCATGAAAAATTACGGATGGCCGAGTTGGAGCTCTCCATTGGCCGAGCCAAGATCATCCAGGAAACCGCCTTGCTTGAAGAGCAGCGGCGCGAGCTTGAAGCATTGATGCGAGTCGTCGACCCTTTGTCAAAGAACGCGACTAACGAAAAGAAGCCTTCGATCCGAGACCGCTTGAGTCGACATTTGAAATCCGTACGTCGAGCGGATTAAAAGGAACTTAGGGTTCGGTAATCAGTAGCGCCGCTAATCAGCCCTCTTTTATCTATCCAGACGATAGCACGCAGCTCTGCTTGTGGACTATAGAGGGCCCTCCCAGAATTGCTTTCATCCCTCTGCTAGCAAACAGAGCAGATTGCCCCGGCCCGAAGCTTATCCATCTCCAACGTTTCTTTTGGCCTTGTCTCATTTTCACCAAGTTTGGTACTTAATCTCCTGAAAATGTCTGGCACCTGTTTAGCGCGATGAGAAATTATCGCGCGCTGCTGGAGCCTGAGAAACCTGTTAAGCGTATCGCAAATCCGCACTCGTTCAACAGACAATTGCGAAACTGCACACCGATGTGGAAAACGGTCATGGTTAAAAAAAACGCCGAACATCCAACTGATAACTCTTTCGCCGAAACACCTACCCAAGGTTTCAACCCAGGAAAAATCAAGAGACTCATTGTGGTCGCTCTATTTCTTGCAGGTGGCACTTTCGCGGTTTTTCAGTTCGTTTCGCATGATAAAAAACCTGCAGACTTCACAGCTGTGGCGACGGGAGAACAAACGCCCGAAAAAAACCCGGCTGCCATCACTGGGACGTTAAAGCAAAACGACGCCGAAAAGCCAATCCAAAACGCTAACGAATTAAAATCTCAAAATCCAAAACGCAAAGCCGCTAAAGCGATGACAGATGCGGCAACTAGAACGTCTCGAAAACCGCAAGCGACATCACCCAACTCGATTCAGACCAAAAGCCAAACCCAAACCCAAACGCCTGGGCTCAAAAAATCGGCTAACCAAAAAACGAAACGACCCAAAAACAATCCGTTCGGAGATAACTCGTTTGGACCCGCAAAAGATTTAGCGGGCCCAAAAACACTAGGCAACGCGAAAAACAAACCTTCTTTGAATCGATCTGCTTCGCCTAAAACAAATTCCAGCGGACTGGCCGGACTCGCCCCGCCTCCTAAGACCAGGCCGACCAATGAGTTTGCCAGTCCTATTAGCCCAAAGCTCAATCGTTCCTCAACCAAAGGAGCAACCGTAGAGTCTGGTCTGATGCCCGAAAGCAACTCTCTGGCCACCACGGCGCCAATCACCGATACCGAATTAAACAACAATCCTCGTAAAACGGATGATCCGACAAAAAAACTCACTGGCAGTTCGACTTTTCCGAAACCGAAATTAGCACCTACTTCCTCCCCCACCCCCGCAGGTTTGCGACCGGCGATTCCGGGTGAAGCGGTCAATGGAAACCCGCTGGCCGGAGGATTGAGTCAGACCCCCAGCACTCTCGCCAAACCCAGCTTGCTAAAGACACCAACCACCAATCCAATACCCGGCCGTGGAGCGTCGAAAGCGTCGCCCAACCCACCCCGCAATCCGGCGGCACAAACTGAGTTCGACAAATCAAAAGTTTTGCCTCCAACGGGGCTGCCTGCGACTACACCGCCTGCCAGTGTTAAGCCGGCAGACACAACAGATTTCGAAAAGCCGGTCACTGGCAATACGGCTCCCAGTAGTCCAAACCGACCTCTTTCAAACAGCTTACCCAATCTTTCGCTGCCGCGAAGCCGCACGCAACCTTTGAAAAGTCAAACGGTTGCTGGATCAAGCCGCTCCACTCCAACGGGGCTACCAGCGATGCGATCGCCCGCCATGAGATCACCCATGATTCGAAACCCCTACAACGAGAGTGCGGGGGTAGGTGGCTTCACTCGGTCAACACCGGGAGATCGCCAGTTCGAAGGCGTTCAGGCACCCTCAATCACTATCGAAAAGGTGGCTCCTCGAGAAATTCAAGTGAACACACCTGCCGATTTTCAACTGGTCGTTAAGAACGTCGGCCGAATCACGGCCAACCAAGTTGAAGTTCATGATCAAATTCCTGCGGGGACCGAATTGATGCAGGCAATGCCTCAACCTCAACGAGGCTCTCAAGGACAGGTCAGTTGGAACTTGGGGTCGCTCAAACCAGGGCAAGAAAAACGGATTGACGTCCGACTCAAACCGACCACGCCAGGCGAGATCGGTAGTGTTGCCCATGTCACCTTCGCAGCTCAAGCATCGATGCGAACACGTGTTACTCAACCTATCCTTTCCATCGCCCATCGCATCCAGCCCAAAGTGCTGATCGGGAACAACGTCATGCTCGATATTGCCGTCAAAAATGAAGGGAATGGACCGGCAACGAATGTCTACATTCAAGAGGATGTCCCGCCTCAACTGAGTTTTGATGGCGGGATCCGCGAACTGGAATACCCCCTTGGCACGTTGGCACCTGGGCAATCCAAAAGTGTCAGATTGTCGCTCACTGCTGCCCAAGCAGGGCAGTTTAAAAACACCATCGTGGCGTTCGCCGATGGTGGACTGCAGGATCAGCACAGTGCCGACATCGAGGTAGTGGCGCCCAATCTAACGGCCGCTACCGACGGCCCTCGTAAACGATATCTGCGAAGAGAAGCGACACACGAATTGGAAGTTCAAAACACAGGTACCGCCCGAGCTACGAATGTAGAAATGGTTGCCCGATTACCCGACGGACTGAAATTCATCAGTGCAAACAATCGTGGGAAATATGACCGTTACACGCACGCCGTTTATTGGAGCATGGCCGAACTGGGAGCGGGACTGGTCGCCAACGTCAGTGTCAAAACACTGCCAATGGTGACCGGCGAACAAAATATCCGATTCGAAACGGTTGCGGATCTCAATCAACGTGCCCGCATTGAACACAGCCTCAATGTCGAACACCTGACCGATATTTTCTTTGACATCGATGATGTCGTGGACCCCATTGAAGTCGGCAGTGACACAACCTACCGAGTTCGGATCGTCAACCAAGGCACAAAAACCGCTACCAACGTTCAGCTAATGGTCGATTTACCGGCTGGCATCACGCCGACATCGGTCGAGGGGGGGATCACCAGTGAAATTCGCAATCAGGAAATCATGTTTGCCCCCATCATGAGCTTAAACCCGGGCGACGAGGTCGCGCTTCGAATCAACGCCACGGGTGTTAGCCCAGGGGACCACCGAATTGCCGTTAATCTGCAATCGGACGGCCGTGAGATCAATGTGACCAAACAGGAGTCGACTCGAGTTTACTCTGACCGTTGATCTCTTCGTATCTCAATCAACTGCTGAATCACTCTGTTTAGTTCATGACTCGTTTCCGGGTTCGCGATGTTAGCAGCCACTAAGTAGACGACCTGTTCTTTGGGGGCTACAAAATTGGTGCTGTACCACATGGTATTCGAACCCCTGTGTCCAAGGACCGGTCCTTCCGACCAGGGCTGAGCCGACCCCCCCCCAGCCCATTGAATAATTCTGGCCGATCGATCTCAACGCGGGTGGGATCTCCGATTTCGATAGCGTGTCGGCAAGCATCTCTGTGATCGGATCGGAGGCCTTCGGGGAAGCCGGTAAAGATAACGACTGACCAGCCAATGATTGAGTGAAAACAACGCCAAAAAGCAGAAGGCTCGACTGGATCGACCCATTTCGCCGTCGCATTCGAATCAAATAAAGTAGCCCCATACCAAATCTCCCGGAATCGATTCAATTCGCTGACTTTTCCACTGTCGGGATGCCAATTTAGTCTGATAAACTTTTACCCTGTTTCGGCCCTAACTGGGCTGGGATCGTTTTGGACTTTGCCCGCGGACTCGATACCCCGTACCACCACCAACAGAGGGAATCCAGCTCGCTTCGCGAGACACGGCAAATCGTCCATCCGAAATTTAATAGTCAGAGATAAATTGTACAGGTGCTGTTTATGAGAAGCCCGTTAATCGCCGGTAATTGGAAAATGAATCTTAACCGCGTTGAGTCAATCGATTTAGCGCGAGGCATTGCGCAGGGTACAAGCCCTGGAGAGGTCGACGTTTTGGTGTGTCCCACGTTCGTTTACCTCGATGCAGTCTCCGCGGTTTTGGAAGGAACGCCTGTCAAACTAGGAGGGCAGGATGTTTATCATGAATCCAATGGTGCTTTCACAGGTGCAATCAGCACCACCATGCTGGCGGACCTCGGGTGCGACTATGTGATCCTTGGTCACAGTGAGCGCCGGCACGTCATGGGAGAGTCCAACGAAATGATCAACGCCAAAGTGAAAACGGCTTTGGCAACTGGAATCACCCCAATCCTCTGCGTCGGTGAGTTGCTGGAAGAACGTGAAGCCGGACAGACCCAAGCTGTTGTTGAATCTCAGATTGACGGCTCATTGGCAGGTTTAAACGCGGAACACGTCGCCCAGATCGTAATCGCCTACGAGCCAGTTTGGGCGATTGGGACGGGAAAAACCGCCTCTCCGGAGCAAGCTCAGGAAGTCCACGCTGACCTTCGCAAATTGCTTTCCAATCGGTATAATGCGACGTCCGCGGACGCCGTACGTGTCCTCTATGGCGGGAGCGTGAAACCTTCCAATGCCAACGATTTATTGTCGCAACCGGACATTGACGGTGCATTGGTCGGCGGGGCTTCGCTCAAAGTCGATAGCTTTATGGAAATTATCGCCGCAGCCAAAACGAAAGCGGCCAGTTAAATACAAAGTTGATAGGTTTACGATGGGTTTGTTCATACTCGGCTTGCTTCTGTTTGTCGTCTCATTTTTTATGATGCTGCTAATCCTTGTCCAAAAGGGTAAAGGTGGTGGTTTGACGGGCGCCTTGGGTGGCATGGGTGGCCAGAGTGCGTTTGGCTCCAAAGCGGGAGACGTATTCACCAAGGTCACGGTAATTACCGCGATCATCTGGATCGTGTTATGCATGCTGACCATTCAGTTATACAACCCGCCTCCCCGGCCCCAGCCTTCTCAGGCCGATTCCGGTACCCCAACCATGACCAGCGGTGAGGGAGACGCTGAAGAAGCAAAAGATGATGAACGGATGGAGCAAATCATCAAGGATCAAGAAGCGATTAAAGATGGTGTAGGTGGTGCTGATGAGACAAAGCTTAAAGACGAGATACAAAAAGACCAGTCAGAAATCGAAGGTAAAACCGATGGCACCTCGGAGCCCGATCTGAACGCTCCTGAGACCGAAGCCACCCAGGAAAACAAAGCCGGCGACAGCGAATCGTCCTCGGATAAGGGTTCATCTAACGATAACGAGTGATTGAATCACTCATTCCACCGCTGCTTTTCTCCCGGAGTCAATCCGTTGCTATTAAGCATGACTGGGCATGGCCAGGCTGTTGCCGAAAACGAGCACGTTCACGTGATCGTTGAGTTACGTTCCGTCAACAATCGGTATTTAAAAACCTCCATCAGCAGTGAGCTCGATCCGGGACACGAATCTCAAATAGAATCATTGATTCGTGACAAGATAAAACGTGGCGCAATCAATGCCCGTATCAAACTCCTGTTTCAGGCTGGAAGTCATGATTATCAGATCAATCAGGCGGCACTCCAGGCCTATCAACGGCAGCTTTCAGATATCAATTCCAGTGGGGTTCAGGCCAGTCTTGACACACTCTTAAGTTTACCAGGAGTGATTGAAGAAAACGCGGGCTCGGATCGTTTGCAAGCAGTTTGGCCCGTCGTCCAACAGGCGACTCAGAGAGCTCTTGAAACGTTAATCGAAATGCGAGCCCAAGAAGGTTTGGCGATGCAAAAAGATCTGCTGGCCAACTGCAATCTGATCACCCAATTTACCGAACAAATCGAAGTATTAGCTCCGAACATTGTAAAAAATTATTCCAAACGGATTACCGATCGAATCAACCAGATGTTGCAGGATTATAATGTTACGGTGACGCCTTCGGACGTCATTCGTGAGGTCGGGATTTTTGCCGAGCGTGTTGATATTTCAGAAGAAATCGTTCGGCTTAAAAGTCACGTTGATCAATTCAAACAGATTATCGACGCCCCAACCAGTAATGGTCGCAAATTGGATTTCCTCACGCAGGAGCTGCTTCGCGAGACCAACACCGTGGGCTCGAAGGCCAATGATGCTGCGATTGCCAACCATGTTGTCGAGATCAAGGCAGCAATCGAACGGATTCGAGAGATGGTTCAAAACGTTGAATAAAAACCCCTCAGTCCAAGATGACGCAAAAACAATCCAAATCTGATCCAGGTAAACTGGTCATCATCTCGGGACCCTCGGGTGTCGGGAAATCAACGGTTGTCAAGAAGCTGCTTCAGCAGTGTGATTTGCCTCTGGAATTAAGCGTTTCCGCAACCACTCGGCCTCGTCGCGAAGAAGACACAGATGGCGTCAATTACCATTTCTTGACTGACGAAGAGTTCCAGCAACGGGTCTCAAGCGGTGATTTCCTTGAATATGCAGAGGTTTTTGGCCACGGTCACTGGTATGGAACACTAAAAGACCAAGTTAGCACTGGTCTCAACAGCGGCAAGTGGATAGTCTTAGAGATTGATGTTGAAGGTGCCGCGAGGGTTCTTAAGCTGCATCCGTCCGCCGTGACCATCTTCATCCATCCCGGCAGCCTCAAAGAACTGCGTAGACGGTTGGAGGGGCGAGGAACTGAGACCCCTGAATCGCTGGCACGAAGACTGGAAGTTGCTGGACAAGAACTGGCTGCCACATCCATTTACCAAAACATTGTTACCAACGATACGGTTGAGCAAACCGTAGAATTAATATGCCAACTTCTGATGAAAAGCAGAAACCAGCCGAGTGGAGATAATACAGAATGTACGACGAATTAAAAGAAGAAGAAATCGTCCGCAAAGTCGGTGGTCGCTTCAAATTATCAACCTTGATCCAAAAACGAATGGTTCAATTAAACCAAGGCGCGCGACCCTTGATCGACACCACGGAAGAAGACAAGATGGCCGTCGTCCTGCAGGAAATCTTGCTGGACAAGATCTTTCTTGATTCGGCAGATGAGGTCGGCACCAATGCATCACCTGACTTTACCGAAACGCCTGAATTGAATCTGGACGATTTATAAACCGGTTTTCACTCTATTGGTTTTGACGAGCCACGGATCCGGGCGTCCTGTAATGTTCTCTGGATAAGTGGCTTTTTTCTTGGCACCAAGGCTCACTCTGAAGGTCGCGAGATTCGATGGCTGATTCCAAAATTATTGTTGCTGTCACCGGAGGCATCGCCGCGTTCAAATCAGCTGCTTTGGTTAGTGCCTTGGTACAAAAAGGACACAGCGTTCAAGTGGTAATGACCGAAGCGTCTACACGGTTTGTTGGCGCTCAGACTTTTCAGGCGCTCACCGACAGGCCTGTCGTTATGGATTTGTTTGACCCCCAATTTCCACTGGGGGCCCATATTGAACTGGCGAGGCAAAGTGATGTGTTATGCGTTGCCCCCGCGACCGCTAATTTCATGGCCAAGGCGGTCCAAGGAATGGCTGACGACTTGCTCAGCACGCTGTATCTCTGTTTCAACGGCCCTGTTCTGATTGCCCCAGCCATGAATTGTGAAATGTGGGAAAAGCCGGTCACTCAACGGAACTTGAAACAACTTTTTCAGGATGGTGTCCAGATCATCGATCCATCCGAAGGTTGGCTGAGTTGCCGCGAAAAAGGAGTTGGGCGAATGGCAGATCCCTCAAAAATCCAGACCGAGATTGAGGCCTTAATTGACCCTCCATCATCAAATGATTAGAACCTCGTCCTTTTGCCCAATGCCCTTTGTCGGCTCTTGAGCCGGAGACTGTCCCATGGCTCGAATCCTGATCACGTCTGGCCCGACCCGTCAGTACATAGATCCTGTCAGGTATTTAAGCAATGCATCCAGCGGGAAAATGGGGCGATGTCTTGCCGAAGCGGCGCTGGAAATGGGGCATCAGGTAGTGGTCGTCAGCGGACCTGTTCAAATCATTTACCCAGCGGCTTGCGACGTCATCTCCGTCGTTTCCACGGAAGACATGCTGATCGCATGCCGGGATATCTTCGATACTTGTGACGGACTGATCGGCGCCGCCGCTCCCTGTGACTACCGTCCGGTCGAAGTTGCCGATCACAAGATTCGCAAAACAGGCGAATCGCTTGACATCAAGTGGGTTGAAACAGCCGATGTCGTCGCTTCACTGGGCAGTCAAAAAAAGCCAACTCAATGGACCGTTGGCTTTGCGTTGGAGACGGACGACGCGCGTTTTCGGGCGCTTACAAAATTGGAAAAGAAAAGCTGCGATTTGGTCGTGTTAAACGGCGTAACTGCCATTGAGTCCACAGAGAATAGCGTCGAAATCATCGCACCCAGCGGGGATGTTTTACAATCTTCAGCCGGTAGTAAGCAAGTGGTTGCAAGGGCGATCATGCAACTAATTCAACAACGGTTAATTGATCGAGTTGGGTATGATGAACCAATCTGAGCCAGAGACGAGTGCTACAAAACGTCGACTCCTAAACATGCCAAACTTCATTTTGACGATGACGGGAGTCCTCGTATTTGCAGGTTATTGCTACCTACTGCAAAGCATGCCGTCATTGGATATGGGAAGTTATCAATTTCAGTTTTTCCCCATCCCTCGATTCACCATGATCGGGGAACCATTATTCCTGTTGCTGTTGGTCGGAGTTGGGGTCTGGCATGTGAAACTGGCTATGGAAAAACCTGAGGACCCATCGAAAAGCAACCGATATGGCAAACTTGGCCAGCTGGTGTTTGGCCTGTTATTACTCACGATTCCGCTTATTTTTAGAGCATGCGCCAACCTGCTTATTCATCTGATCAACGGCTAAATCACCGACGCCGTTCAGCTTAAGATGTAAAGACTGATGTGTCGAAGATCACCCTCCTCAATCCTGCAGACTCACGTTCTTTCATATTTGATTTTAGACTTCGGTCAGCTTGTTTTACGGAGTGTTTGCTCTACCTCTTCACTGATCGATCATTGCAATTTTCATGCATGTACCGGGTCGCTCTTTGGGGGCAACTTAATTTTGAGTTGGGCGTCTAGCTCTTTAGCCATTCGTTCGACCTGCTCGGCACTATGATTATTGAGGGGACGTTCGCCAAATCGAACACGGTAAAACGCCTCGGTGATCATCTCAACCGCACTTTGAATGTCTGATTGACCCGGATGTTCGGCAAAGTGGTCTGCAACCTCAGAAGCAAACTCTCGTTGTGTCTGATTAGGGCCTCGTTCTAAATTGTGCTCCCGTTTGAGTGTGCCGATCATTTTCTCGTAAAAGGGAACAATTTGCCGAACGTAAACATCACCCATCACCCAAGTACCCAGTTCGGGTGATAGCCAAAACAGCGCATTGCCCATCAACTTTCGAATTCGGCTCAGGGGTAAACTTGACTTCCGTTTGACAACCACCGGCTGCAATCGGTGTTTCCGCAAAAACACCATCACGATCAAGCCAAAAACAATCGCCAATAAAAAATACTGGTAAATCGGCCGCTTTTGAACTTCGGCGGTGAACTTCTGGCCGGTCGCTTGCCAGTTCGAGAGATCCATTAATCCCAACAACTGTGATGAGTTGACCGTGATCGGCTCGGGACGCTTGGCCTCATCCATCCCTAAAATATAATCCTGCCAAAGCGTACGGGCCATTTCGAGCGCCTCGCCATTACTGACCAGTGTCTCGATTGAATTGATATTGCTGGTGGGATCAAGTCGCAACCAGGCTCCCCCGGGGCCAGCCCCACCGGTGGCAAACATCGCTTCCGTGCAGTCTTCGGGAGGGATATACGCCTCGACCCAGGCATGAGCGTGTCGCTCACGGACCATATAACACTCATTGAGCTGATTGTATTCACCACCATAGAAACCCACGACGAGCCTCGCCGGAATGTTCTGACTACGAAGCATGACGGTCAGTGCTGACGCGTACAGCTGGCAATGGCCCGTACGATGATTCTTAAAAAAATCTTCAATCGGATCCAAACCGTTGACGCGATCGATATTGCGAAAGTCCAGTGTGTAGCTGAAGCGGTTCGTTGAAAGGAAATAATTACTCATCTCACGGGCCAACTTCAACTTATCGGTCTTGCCCACCTGTCTCGCAATCCGATCAGCAGCCGCAACCACTTCTGGGTAGCGGTCGCGTTCCATGTAAGTCAGTCCTTTAAACTCACCGACGTTATCGGGTAGCGTAACGTTGTTCTCCGTGATGACATCGGGGCGGTAGGGTGAACTGTCGAGTGGATAATTATTGAGGTCAACTAACGTGCCCACCGTATATTGATAAGCAGCCATTTCAGCCATATTGCCTCGGCGCCGACGGGTCAACGCCGAAATATCCCTGCAGTACTCAACCTCTTGGCTTGTCTTCAACAAACGAAACGACGGGTTTACCGTGAACAGAAGCGGATCAGTGGTCGCCTCAATCGAGTAGTCAGCAATCAGCGCTTTGGCTCGTTGGTTAGGCGCGCTGGAAAGACGTTCGTAACTGAATTCGAAAATAGAATCATAAGGTGCCTTCCAAGTCGTGACACCATCCTGAATGCCCCAGCGAGGAAGTGGCATCCCTCGAAAATAAGGATTTTCGGCCAATGGTATTTTTCGTTCTGCCTGAGGCTCCGAAAACCACGCCCGAAAAATAAGTCGGCCCGAATCTGATATTTCCCCTTTGTTATTCAGGTCTACATCTAGGGACAGACCTGTTGCCGTCACCTTTTTGACACCTGGGCCCAACCAAGGCGTGTCGAGCCTCGGAATGTTGTAGAAAAGAACCGTCGAGAAGACGAGGGAAGCTGTCAACCAAGGAATTAAATTTCGAACTAATCTTCCATATGAGTTCGGAACCTGCGGTTCGAAGACCAGACAGGCGGGCGATCCGTCGCATGAATAACTCCCGCGACCGAGTGATTCGATTCTCGATCTAGCATGCGACACGTTCATCCGGTTAACGCGTTTCACCTCAAACCACTGAGTGAAATCACATTGCAGCATCATCATCGTACCCGCCACCGCGAAATAGATAATGAACAACAAACCACCTTCAAAATTCAAGTTAAAAATAGAGGCGACCACGACCTGTAGTAAACTCAGAACCAATACTTGCCAATACAATCGAGGCGTTTTCTCCTGAAACATTAAGACCGTTTGCAGATACACCAACAATTGTCCCACCGAGATCAGCTTAGCCGCGCTATCCCCACCATAAAAATCTTTCATCGCAAACAGCAAGATTAAAATCGATGCCGTATTCGCCAACCAACCCTGAATCCGGATCACCCTCAACCAGTCAACAAGAAGCAACCCGAGGAAACCACCTAGGAAAGAAATAAACGTCAGCTGCCAAACCCCTTGGCTCGCCCCTAGTAATAGGCCACTAAGGGTAATCAGCAGCAAACAGGTGATCTGGATGACCCGCCTACGTGGATGCATCACTCACCTCCCCTTTAAGAAAATTGAGAACCTCTCGATCTGATTCTTCATCCGACAGAAAAATCTGATCGAATTCAGGCGTACCGACTGTCAACCAGTGCAGATCCGTTCGCAGACTCCGCCATCGCTGCGTTCCAATTTGCTCCTCAAGCAATTGCTCCGGGCAAGGTCGGGAGCTAATCACAAAAATAGGAGTCGCCACCGCAACGCCAGCATGCAACTGTAAAATGGCCGGTGATACTTGGGGATTTCGGGTCGCACGGGCAACCGACAGCTCTCTCATCAGCCGAACGAGTAATTCATCTCCATTTAGATCCACATCCACGTAGCTTTCCTGACCGACAACGGCGAAACCAATTTTGCCTCGTATGTCTTGGCTCCCCTGCAGCATCAAGGTGGCCGCGAAACTTAAAACACGTTCGCAATCAGCCAACTGCTCTTGCTCTTGGATGGCCCCCGAATCGCTAGAAGAAAAAAGATCGAGTACTATCGCCATGTCGCGGTTGGTCTTTTGATCAAACTGCTTGACCATTAATTCATTTGCCTTGGCCGTGGTTCGCCAATGAATCTGCCTGCGACTATCGCCTGAACGCCAATTTCTTAACGCGTAAAATTCCTCGTCATCGAGACCACGTCGACGCAAGGCTGATTCCGCCCCAACGACGTGGGAAGCAATGCGTCGCTCCCAGGCTGGGCGAAGTCTTCCCAATCGAGGTGCCACATAAAACGCTTCACGATTCGCCAACCGAAACCACGCTTTGATCAATCCAAAGGGAAATCTTGAAGAGACAACCGCCGGCCCCACTTCGTACAACCCTCGGTCCATAAACAAACACCGGTAGGAGCTGTACTCTGCTTCACCAATCGACACGCGACGGAAGGTTAACTGACTACGGTTAAACGTACTTTTCTTCAACTTCGCGGATTCTTGTGTCCACGGGCTTGCGACACATCTCATGTCGTCGCGCACCCCAAAATTCCACATGGGCAGACGACTGCGATTACGAATCATCCACTGAAAATTTACCAGTTTGCCTACATGAATCCGCTGAGGTACCAACCGTCTAGCTTCAGTATGACGAACCATGTGAGAACCGATTCGCCATCCCAGCATCAGCGGAGCGAACATCATCCCCGACATAATCACAAGCAAGTTAACATTTCGTAGAATCGCGCCCACTGTCACGAACACCAAGATGACCAAAAAGATCCAACCCTCAGGGGTGAGAGAAATCTTGGACCGCGATCTCTTGAGTTTGTCCAACATGATGATGTTTGCAGCTCGGGAAAAGTAAGTTCGCAATAAGAATAAGAATCAGAATCGTTAGCGCGGTCATCTAAACCGGTATTGGAATTTTACTAACGACCTCGCGTAGCACGGATTCCAATTCGGTTCGACTGTTCCCCTGCATAACGCCATGCAATTGGACACGGTGACTCAAAACAGGGACGGCTAGATCTTTTGCATCATCAGGGATGGCAAAATCCCGTCCCGCGATGAACGCGTTCGCCTGAGTAGCCCGATACCAGAGTAATGCACCGCGGGTGCTGACACCCACGCTGAATTGAGACGACTCTCTCGTCGCACGAATCACATCCAGCATGTACTCGCTAATCGATTCCTCCACGGTGACTTTTCGCACGGCTTTCTGAATATTTAGAATATCCTGCGTCGTGCAAACCGCTTTCATCTCCTCCACCGGCTGTCCCAATCGATGACTCTCCAGAATCTGGCGCTCGTACTCTCTTTCCGGATAACCCATGGATATGCGCAGCAGGAATCGATCCATTTGGCTTTCCGGCAAAATATAAGTCCCTTCAAACTCATAAGGGTTCTGAGTCGCGATAACCATAAACGGCTTGTCCAGCGCGTGAGTTTTCCCATCCACGCTGACTTGACCGTCGCTCATCGCCTCCAGCAACGCACTTTGGGTCCGGGGAGGCGCTCGATTAATTTCATCCGCCAAAACAAAGCTATTGAAAATCGGGCCCGCTACAAATTCAAACGAATTGGTGTTCGAGTTGAAAATACTGCTGCCAACAATATCGCTAGGCAAGAGATCCGGTGTGAACTGCACGCGGCAAAATTCCGCTGACACACTTCTGGCTAGGGCCTTACCCATCAATGTTTTCCCAACACCTGGCACGTCTTCCAGCAACACATGTTCGCCGGACAACAAGGCAACCAAACAGAGCGCAGAAACATCCCGCTTACCCAGAACCACTTGAGACATACTATCCAACAAGGCTTGGACAGAAGCGTAAAGCTGCTCCGTGTCGGCACGAGCATCTGCTTGCGATGTTTCCTTATCCAACTGAATTCATCCCCTTAAATCGCGATCTATCTCTCGGCTTCGCAGCAAGCGGGCGTCTGGAATTCGGCCATGCTTTTGGCGATCCGCCCCCAAATCTTCTTCTAATCAAGCTTCCTGCGATCGGACCATCCTACTCATTCTGAGGACTTTTGTCTTGCGGTGTGCCACTGCCGTCGCATCTTGTTCGCGCAAAAGACAAGCGAATAGGCACCAACGACCACGGGATTGAGACAAACGAGCTCACGATCCGAAACCAAGAAAAAAGCCCGGCCTTATTTAGCCGGGCTTGGTATTTTAAATTGGTTCGCGAAAAAGCCGCTTTATTTAGGAAGGACTGGGGGACTCGAAATTTCCGTACGCCAAGGGAATTCTCCACTGAGGATGTTTCCAAACGTATTGAGCTCAGCAAACAACAAGAAAATCGCCATGAGAACGCAAGCCATTGAAACCAGCATCATCGCGTTGTAGACATTGAATGAATCTAGTAAACCATTCTTGTCAGTGGCGGATTCACTCGACGTTGCTCCAACGTCTTCATGATTATTAGATTCAAAAGCTTGTTCAGACATGACTTTATTCTGGTTTGATGAAGGAGGTTCCTTAGTACTTTCCTGATTCGATGAACATGAAAATCATCGCGGTCAAAAGGCACACAAAGGAGCTGATCAGCATCACGGTGTAGATACTGAAGCCCTGTTTCCGATACTGGGGCGGTGCGACGCTCGATTCATTCGGAGCTTGGGCCTCTGGTGATGTTTCCAAATCCGCCGGGGCGAATTCTGGATTGTTCTGGGCGTCCAGATCAAAACTTGGTGGTGACATAGTCTCCCTCAGCGACCGGGGCCTGCAGAAAATCCTTATCAATACGAGCAGCAGACATGTTGTAGTCGGCTTTGGTCACGGTCGCTTTACCAATGAAGCGATCATTACGATAAATGTCTAACGTGTGACCTTCTCGAATTCCGTCATCGGTTCCAAGGCTAATGGCGATGTAATTATCTTTGACTCGAGCCACTCGACCGTCCACGCGAGGTGGGATGTGATCGACCAGAGCGTCGTCCGCCAACCCGTGTGCTTTCATGACCTTCTGCTTCTGAGCCAAACTCTGGCTCAGATCTTGATTCATTGTCTTGAGCGCTTCTTCGGCGCCTTTGGCCTGGTATAGCTGATTTGTCAAGTTCACGACCGACTGCCGCTGGGTGGCAATGTCATCAATCAATTTTTTGTTGTCTGACTTGAGCTGCGCTAATTCCTGATCTTGCTCCACCAGTCGTTTCTCAGAAGAGTTAACGACGGCTAGACGATCTTGGCTGATGACTAGTTCGGCAGACAGCTGCTTCTCTTTCTCATCTCGTGCCTGTCGTGCTACGGTCAACTGAGATTCCAATTGCGACAACTGCAATGTTCTCGCAACTCGCTCGGCATTCAACTTTTTCTCCATCTCAGTGGAGCGGTTTCTGGCTAGGTCGAGTAAACTCTTAGCTCGCTCCGCGACCTCTTTATTTTCATTTGCCTGCTCTTGCCAGTTTTGGTGGGCAGCACCAACCATTACCGCGATCACTAAAAAGCAAATGCTCAGAAAGAAAATCAACAGTGTCAAAATCTTGCCCATCAAATTCATTGGGTTACCTCGTTCGATTGCAGTACGCTGTTGATTGAAAGAACAGCAATGGATGTCATTTTGGGGGATCTGGCCATTAAGGCCAATTTAGGGAGTGGGCTTCCCGCCCACGTTGGTCGGCACTGATTCGTGTTCTCGACACGTTTTCATCGGCTTGTTTAAGTATAGTTGCCGGTAAAATTAGGTGTCAACGAAAACGAGGAAAACACTTACCAAAAAACGTGAGTCCCCAGAGTTATTCGACTTTTTCACCGAGCAGGTCACTGACAGGTGTGCAAGAGGACCGTTGATTTCCGGCTTTTTTTTGTCGGAGTACCTAAAAACCAGAATAATCGTTAGATTCGAGGCAGCAAAATCGTTATTTTTGGCTTTTTCGCCGCGGGACCCTCTGAGCCGGACATTCGCAACTCTCATCAAAATCTCTACCCTCTCGGAATCGGTCCACGCTGATTCCAAAGGATCACCGGCACCCGAATGCGGGACATCTCGCCAGCATTTACCCCAAGCCAAGTATTTACCCGCTATTACTCCTACCGAAGCAACGATCGATCATCGACAGTAAAACCTGCGCGTCAAACCCGACCTGAAGTAAAAACATTGCTGGCCATTTCAGCGAATCAGTTGCAAATGATTTGGCCTAGTCCCGAAAAAATCGGCGATAAGCCATAAACAACCCCTCCGACGCGTCGAGAAGGTGAACCAGCAAGGCAGCTCGGGCCCACATTCCATTGCGAGCTTGACGGAAATACATCACACGTGGGTCTGAATCGATTTGCGTTGGCAACTCCTGCACCACACTATCTCGCGGAAACGGATGCATGATGGGGGAAAATTCCTTCAGTTGACCAACTCGCTGTTGGGTCAATTGAAATGGACTCAGGTCCAACTCCGCCATTTCCTTGGAGTCCGCCGCAGAGTTGTGCTCGCGTTGAATGCGAGTCATGTACAGACAATCCGTCTGGCTGAGAATCGAATGTCCATTTAACTTAGCATCCAAGGAGTTAAACTCGTGCACGCTCACTCCGGCGCTGACCAAGCGGCTTCGCAAAACCGGATCCAAACCAAGCACGGCATGGTCAGGCGAAACAAAGATCATTCGTTGGGACGAGTACTGCGCCAGAACCGTGGCCAGGGATCGAACCGTTCGACCACGTCCGATATCACCGCAGAATAAATAGGTTTTTCCAGCCGGACCGGATTGTAGCTCGGGGTAAGACTGTCGCAATGTTTTTAATCGCGATTCGGCGGGGGTGCCCTCAGCATCAAAGGAAAACGATCTTTGGATGGTGTAAAAGTCGAGGAGGGCTTGAGTTGGATGCTCATCGCTACCGGAGCCCGCGTTGATCGTTGGAACCGATCGCATTTCCTGACTTTCTTGGCGGTTCATCATGTAGGCGCAGCACTCCGCAAAGTTGGCTATCGGACTACGCATGATAATGACATCAAAATAACTACTGAACATCCGGATCGAATCCATATGGGATTCCCGTTTGATCTCAGATGAGGTTTTAGGGTCTCGTACTTCGTTGCAAGTGATTCCTAAAATCTGGCAGGCCGCCATAAACGATAAAAATGTGCGGGTCGAGGGCTGTGTGAAGTAGAGCATCGCTCGTTTGTGGCTGAGTAACTGGCGAAGCGCGAGGTTACTCTCACGTTCTCGCGCCATGCGGCGAATCATATCCGCCAAGCGGCCCAGGCGGGTCAACAGATCCGGTTTCAACTGAGCAGCACAAATCAGATGCTTCAGTCGCTGCTCCCTCTGGAAATCCCTTAACTTATCTTCGATCGGACGATCCAGAAGCGGTTGGAAAGCTGAGAAATCTGAGAGTGGATCGGCAGGATTCATGGTCTTCCAGATTTGAGGCCAGATGATTTTGGGATAAGGATAACGTCATAGACCGTTTTATTCCATGCGTCTTGTGATGCCTTTGGAAAAATTCAACGGTTCCAAAGATAACCTCAACCAAAGAATTAATAAAAAGCGCAAAAAAAAAGACGTATCATCCATCATGATACGCCCTTTCGATCGATTGAAATGTTAACGTCCAGTAACCGTTGATTTGTTAGATGACCGACTAGCCGTCACCGCCCGATTAGCCACCTCAATGGCAATCCTCAAACCGTTGTCCCCTTCGTCCTGTATCCCGGCGGACGCATTAGCTCGAGCCGCATACTGAACGGCAACATCCGGTTTCACCCCAACCTGGTTGATCGGGTTCCCTTTGGGCGAGAAAAACTTTGCCGTGGTCAATCGCACACCACCGCCGGCTGCATTAAGAGGGAAAATGCCCTGCACGCTACCTTTGCCATAGCTTTGTCGCCCCACGATTGTCCCCCGACGGTGATCGCTAATGGCGGCCGCAAAGATCTCACTGGCACTGGCAGAATTCTCATCTATGAGAACCACTAATGGCACCCTCCACGTGTTGGTCATTTGAGCGCGATGGGTGAAATCTTCCATCGGATTACGGCCGCGAGTCGACACAATCACACCTGAGTTAACAAAACGATCCGCCACCTCGACCGAAGCCGACAGCAGACCTCCAGGGTTACTACGCACGTCAACAATCAAACTCCGCATTCCCTGCCGGTGTAAGTTCCATAAAGCGTTATCGAAGTCACGCGCTGTTGTTTTTTGAAAGTTGGTTAAGCGAATGTAAGCCACACCGTTTTTAGGGTCGATAATCCCCACTTGATCCACAGAAGGAATTTCAACTCGGCGACGCTCCAAGCGAATGGATTGTGTAGTTTGCGCCGGCCGAGCTAAGGTGATCGACACGACACTTCCTTCGACGCCCCGCAACATATCCGCGGCACGTTCGCTACCCACCTCGGATACTAGCTGATTGTCAACCGCCGTGATCTGATCTCCAGGTTGAACGTGTCCGGCACTGGCGGGGCCACCTGGGATTACGTTTACAATTTCAAGGTGATCAGCATGGGTTTTCAACTCGACACCGAGCCCGACAAAGTTTCCTTCAATCTGGGACATCGTTTCGCTGTATTGACTATTGGACATGAAGGCCGAATATGGGTCTAGCGAGGCAATCGCGCCCGAAGTGAATTCGTAAATGGTAGACTGCACCGGAACGTTTAACTCACGTTTCATCATCTGGGCCACCGCATTGGCCACCATATAGGCATCCGCCCGATTTCGAACCGACTGTTGATCCAACCGATTTCTCATCTTCTGGATAGCAGCAGCAATTTGTTGCGGTGTTGCTTGAGGCAGGTTCCGACTTTGGAAGTTCTTGGCCTTCAAAGCCACCTCCAAATTGGTGAGGCCAAAGTTCGTCAGGTACACCCACTTTGGCTCATCGACATAATAAGATTGTATTTTCAACAGCACTTCGCTGTATACCTTGAGGGCCGTATTGCCGTTGGTGGCGGTGATGGTTTGTAAAAAGCTTCGGTCAGAGTAGCGCCGTTCTAAATCGAAGTGGATTCGAGCGATCGCGCGTCGCTGACGAAGGGCAACATCCGAGGGAAATTCCTTAATCCCCCGCTGGTAAAGACTCAGCGCTTCAGCCCATTGACCCTGACGCTCTAGTTGAACACCTTGTTCCAAAAGATTAGCAGGCTGAACCGGGGCAATCGTTTGATTTTGAGAGGCAGCGGTCGATTCAAGTGTGCCGGTCTGACTGAAGGCCGCCTCACTTAAAAACAACAAAGCAACTGAGGCAAGAACCAGTCCTGCGGCCAGTTTCCTTTTGTGCATATCCATAAATGTCTTATCCTACGTGGGCAACAATTGCGTCAGGAGTTGCTATTATTCGTTGGAGCGAAGCAACTCCGTCTGCTCTTGTCGAATCAGGAACCGGCCCGTTGTTCTAAGCGGATTACAAATACGCACTTTGTCTAGAAGACAACGACCGTTGAAAAATAGATCACGTTTTGACCGCGGTCAAAAAATTTCGAAGAACTTTTGACTGCGTGATCCTCACAATCCGCACAGGCCAGTAAAGAAGTTCCGTTCACAACGATTGCGAAAAACGGATGGCCCGAGCTGCGGCGTCAGTCAAGATTTTCAGCAACTGACAGATGCAAAGTGCGTCCCGGCAACTCACTATACGCAAGCGTGACAAATGGGTTCAGTTACCCTCCCCATATTTGGCGTTTTGCTGTGCCAGCACCAGCAAAAAAAACGCCCTTGTTAGGGCGTTTATGGTAATCATTAAATCAAAGGACCAAACCTATAAGACTCACTAGGTCGGTCAGACTCACTAAGTCGGTCGCTTAGACGGTCTCGGGCATGGCGATAGGGGACACCATTGCTGCTCCAGCGATCACGTTGCCTGCAGGCGCTGGGACGGCAGCTCGCCGCCGTCTACGTTTGACTTTTTTATCCGCCCATTCCTTGGTCATGCACTCAAAGACTTCGGGGGTTTCATAACGGACAATTGACTTACCTTCGGGAATCGGGCCGATTAGGCCGCGATAGACAGGCATTCCTCGAAGAGAAAGGTCGGTGCTGCAATCATCCACTCCGATTTTTTCTTGGCTTTCGCCAAGAAGTTGAATCGACTTATAGTCGCGCGTTCTAAGTGATCCGTCAGACTCGCGTGAGACGACACGTATTATCTTGTCCTCGACCATGGCACATTCCTTGATTGGAGATATGGTTCGTTCAGCCCCCAACTCCAACCAGGGAAGATTCGATTCCTTCGATGCACTGAACCTGTATTCAAAGAGGAGTATCGGCCGGCAAGCACCTGAACGAGCAAAACATTTTCGCGCCTCTGAATCTCAAGAAAAAAACGAGTAACCGTTACGGTCGATCAGTCAGGGACAATTAAAAAAACGCAATTCCTTTTCCGGGATATAACGATTAAAAGATTGGGTTGTGCTAATTCAAACAGCGTGAATGAAGGCTAACCGATACAATCCGTAACCTATCTCAACGCCGCGAACGTTTTACAGGATCGCTTCTTCCTATCAGTCCGACAGTTTGTAACGGATCGGAAACAGTGACGTCAAAAGAAAAACGAATCCCAACGCCAAAGAACATAGCAAAACCGTCAGAATCAGCACCGCAAACAACGGACTAAAAATATCAACAATCGCTGAAGCAACGACAGACGTATCAGACGAAAACACGGCAAACAGGGTTGCGCCAACCAACAGGAGACCGCCTAGCATCGCCGCACCTCGCCCAGCTCCTTGATAATCGCTCGCACTAGGGGCCATATGACTGCCAACACAAAGGACCAGATACAGGAAGGTCCAAAATTTCACCGTTCCGAGATTGGCCGGGTTCACGACCTCCTGACCCATGAGTTTGACAATATCCCAGGCTCGCCCCGCCATATCCGCTGGATCGGTCTGACCTTTGGCCGTTTCGATCGCCCCACTGATGGAATCCGGATAGAACAGATAAAGCAGTAAACCCAGTACCATCGAACCACCTAGCAAGGGAGCTATTCCAATGAAAACATTACCGATCTCTTCAAACCAATGATGACGGCGAAATGAATGACGCACGTATCCTAATCGGCCCGATTCGATGTCGGGCTCAAATAAAACGACCTCGTCAACTCGATGCCCGAAAAGCCGACACATCATCGCATGGCTTAATTCATGGATCGGAGTCCCCAGCCAGCCCGTCCATAATACGCTTTTCCATCCAAACCGCTCAGCGAGGCGGCGCTGCATCAACCTCTCAATTTGGTGAATGGCTAATGCAAAAACGACCAGCGGGCCGAAGACCACGGCCAGCAGCAATAACACGTTAGTCAGCGTATCCGCCACGAAGTCTCAACTTTACGTAAAACCGTTTGCTGTTGGGGGGCCTCCGCCGACTCCACAAAACTAAAAAAGGAACGTCTCATTCGCTGCCCGATTGAGAAAATCGACCAGATTATATACGTTAGATCGTCCCAGACCGTAGACGGTACGCCACCCTGACTTTCTTTATTTATGAACAAACCCCGTCAAATACTACGAAAAGAATTAGGGCCCGACGAGTCTCTGTGTGATCATTGTACCGCGAAGTGCTGTCAATATTTCGCATTACCGATTGAAGCGCCGTTAAATTTTGATGACTTCGAACACCTGAGATGGTTCATGATGCACGATCGGGCCAGCCTGTTTGTCGAGGATGATGTCTGGTTCCTGCTGGTTCACACCCAGTGCAAACATCTTCAAACCGATAATCGGTGCGGTATTTATGAAACCCGACCCCGGATCTGCCGCGATTACACAACCGATGAATGTGAGTACGACGACAGCTATACCTATGAAACCTACTTTGAAACATCTGAACAAATTCAGGAATACAGTCACGCCCGATTCTCATGCGATCCTTGGCATCCAAATTTCAGGACGCCCAAACCGGGACTTCCCATCCTTTATTGAGCCAAGTGAGCCAGATGAGTGATCAACGCATAACACCCAGGACGCTTAAGGGGTTTCGGGATTTTTTACCGGAAACAATGATCCCACGAGAACGCCTCGTTGAAACCGCTCAAGCGGTTTACCGCAGTTACGGTTTCGTCCCGATCGAAACGCCGACATTAGAGTATTCAGAGATACTATGTGGTAAGGGAGGAGAAGAGTCTGATCGTCAAATGTTTCGCTTCGAGGATCACGGGGGGCGTGATGTAGGAATGCGTTTTGACCTGACAGTCCCCTTAGCGCGATTCGTAGCCCAACACGCCAACGATCTGGGTTTACCTTTCAAACGCTATCACATCGGGATGGTATGGCGGGGCGAGAAGCCTCAGGTAGGACGATACCGAGAATTTGCCCAGTGTGATTTCGATACAATCGGCACGACCTCCATCGCGAGTGATATCGAGACCGGACTCGTGATTCACGATCTCTTGCGGTCCATTGGTTTCGAAAAATTCAACATTCGAGTCAATAATCGCAAGGTTCTTAACGGCCTCTTGAAAAAGTTCGATCTGGCTAAAGATTCCGTTGCCGTCCTTCGGTCGATTGATAAATTACCAAAATTGGGTCGCGAAAAAGTCCGCGCGGAGATGTTGAACACGACTGAGGCGACCGATTCTCAAGTCGATCAGATCCTCTGCCTGGCGGAGATTCATGGTGACAACGAACGGGTCATCGAACAGTTGGAGCCAATCTGCAAAGGTAATGAACAAGCGGAACAAGGATTGCATGAGCTAGTCCAATTGACTCAGGCAACGCGAGCAGTCGGTATTTCACAAGATCATTTAAATATTGATGTCTCCATTGCTCGAGGTTTGGACTACTACACCGGCACCATCTTTGAAACATTCTTAGACGACCTTCCAAAAATCGGCAGTGTTTGCTCGGGAGGACGTTATGACAACCTTACTGACTTGTTTACCAAGCAACCGTTGCCGGGTATTGGCGCGTCGCTGGGGCTGGATCGATTGTTGGCTGCGATGCAAACCTTGAAAATGATACCCGATTCGAAAACGACCGCTGATGTGTTAATCGTACAATTCGATTCGGAACGATTGAATGACTACTTTCAAATTGCGGCTCAGTTGCGTGCTGGTGGAATCTCAACCGAAGTATACCCTGAGGCAAAACGCTTGGGCCATCAATTTAAGTACGCCGATCGCCGCGGTTTCCAAGCGGTGATTGTAGCAGGATCGAATGAGCTGGAGTCGGGTCACCTACAACTCAAGTGGCTTAGTGATGGCAGTCAATGCGAGCTTTCAGCCGATGATGATTGTGCCGAAGTCATCGCTTGGTTATCCAAAAAACTTGTTAAATAGTCTACTTACAGCGCCTGATCCTGCCCCTCGCAATGAGATGTAGGGTAAACTCAGTGCAGGTCTCTCAGTTGGCTGTTCGAGATCTTCTTTCTAAACCCGAGTTGCTCATGTACACACAAACAGAATACGGAATGGCTTACGCTCTGATTTTTGGGCTCATTGTTTTGGGGCTTCTCGTGGTGTGCGTTCCACGCCCACGTAAAAAAGACCTTTTCGACCCAAAACTGAAAAAGAAGCGTCGCAAGCGGGGTTCGGCCTACTAGTCTCGGCACAAAATCTAGAAGGGCGTCAACGACTCTCACGGATTCGGGCTATTTCTTCAGCCACAAGGCAACCATCCAAAGGCTGATGAAACAGGCCATGACTCCAACGATCACCAACGCCTTGAGATAATCATCGCTCGCCAAAATAGCTCCGACTCCTAAAAAACATGCCCAAGCCAACAACACACAGCCAATCATCGCAATTGGTCGCCAACCTCGGCCACTCCCACTGCTGACTCCTACAAGATCCGAATTCCTATCGGCTTGTTTTGAGGTATCCGAAGCCTCGGGCGTTTTCATGAATCGTCCGTTTCTAGCCAAGGCATCATGGCTCTGAGTTTTTGTCCCACCCCTTCGATCTCCGTGCCGCTCTCTGCGGCGCGAAAAGAAAGCAGTTCTTGATCTTCATCCTGATGCTGATCCATGAACCGTTTGGCGAATGCACCCGATTGGATATCCTCTAAAATGTCCTTCATTTTCTGCCGCACAGCGGTGTCAATCACACGCGGACCACTAACGTAATCTCCGAATTCGGCGGTATTGGAAATAGCTTCCCGCATGGCCGCCAGACCTTTTGCATGCAACAAGTCAACAATGATTTTCATCTCATGAACGCATTCAAAATAAGCTAATTCAGGCTGGTATCCGGCATGGACCAGCGTATCAAATCCTGCCTTGACCAAATTGGAGACGCCACCGCACAAGACTGCTTGCTCGCCAAATAAATCGGTTTCCGTTTCGGCCGCAATTGTGGTTTGGATCACACCAGCTTTGGTACCCCCCAACGCCTTGGCATAAGCCAATCCAAGCGGAAGCGTTTCGTCAGTCGCCCCGTCGTCGGCGGCAATCAGGCAAGGCACGCCACCACCTCTCAGGTATTCTCCCCGCACCATATGACCTTGTCCTTTGGGCGCCACCAACAACCGATCCACCCCTTTGGGTGTCTGGATATAGTCGTAGTGAAAACTAAAACCGTGGCAGGTCATCACAACATTGCCGGGGACTAACTGGGCCCGGATGTCCTTTTCGAACACTTCACCGTGCACTTCATCCGGCAGTAGGATATTTATGAGGTCAGCCCTAGCAGCCGCCTCAGCAATCGCAACGGGCTGAAATCCGTCCTGAACAGCGGCCTGATAACCGGGGCCACCTACTCGTTGACCGACGATCACATCACAACCGCTGTCTCGCACGTTTTGGGCATGGGCCGCACCTTGGGCACCGTAGCCGATAATGGCAATGGTTCGCCCCTCGAGCAACCTCTCGTCGGCATCCGCCTCGTAATAAATCTTGGTTTCCATGATGGGGTGATTTTCTCAGGCTTTCGATTGATTTTCTTGACGTTGAAGAGACTTCGAGGATTGGCTATCGCCGGCCAGTGATCGTTCGCACCCCGGCGAGTTGGCGGGATTTCCAGGCAATATCAGCCTCTGAATCGTAGCGCACCTTTTGTTAGGATTCAAGCTGATCTATATTCTTGCATAAACCGTGATCTATGCGATATCTCTTATTTCCAGGTTCAATGGCGTTCTTTAAAAAACAAAAACGCAGAAAAACCAACCGCTCTGGTTGTGGTTTTGTGATGATTCAAGGCCTGCTGATGGCGGCCTTGCTGTTGCTCAACAGCATTCTGGTACGAGCCTTTATTATCGCCAATCAGCCCGTCGAAGACATTCGTATCAACCAAGCCATCCAGTTTATCATTCCTTTGTTGATGATCTTCGCTCAGCTCTGGATCTATGATTTCCTTACGGCCAAAACGACCGAAGACAACTAGTCCTGAACCGCGTCAATGTAGACCGGCTGGGATCCCATCGCAAAAGCGTCGGGGGATTTGATCATCACCCGAACAAAGCACTCGCCACTCGCATCTTTTGGTACCAATCCTTGGATCTTAAATCCACCCTGCTCGACCTGCACTTTGGTTTGCCAACAGGTTAGCTCGTGGGTTTCTCGGTAAACAACATCGTATTGATGAAACGCATCTTCTGACGAATCATACTCTCGCCGCCGAGGTGGACGATTTCGGAACCGATCACGTTTATAGGAAATCTCCACCGTCATGTTACCGTTAAAGGGCGCCACGCCGCGAATCGAAATGGGCTGATCTGCCTGACTCGTTTCCGGCACCTTTAAATCGACCTGAGTCGGCTTTTTTAGACGAAGCAACGGGTCTCCAAATAGGTGCATTAAATGAACGTGTTCTTTGCGCTCCTCGTCCAATAACCCTGGTTCTGGGCTAAAAGCTTTCCCCATTGACTCAACCAAGACTCGGTATTGATTTGGGTCTGCCTGCGGTGTCACTAGTTTTTGTTTAGCCTGCAGTATCAATTCACCCAAAGTGCTTACCTCTCTCTCAAAATAGCCGTCCAACATTTCCAGCGACAAGACCGCCATGGCGTAGGGCATCGCCACCCGACTACTACTGATGATGGCAATCGGACCACCCGGACGCCGCAGCATTTCCTCTGACAGGCAGTCGTCGGGACCATCGGCTGCTCCCGTGTAACATGCAAGAAAAATGGCGATCGGCGATCCTTGTTGGGCGTCGAGAAATTTTGCCGACTCGCAATCAAGAATCTCGCATCGACCGTCAGGCAACATCACGCGATCTAAACGCCGCTGACTACCATGACCAATGTAGCACCAGAACATGCAACCTTGATTGAACCGCTCAATCGTTGTTTCCGAGAACCGGCGAGGGTTGGGACAGTAGGGACTCGACCAACTGCCGTATGTCATACTTGTCTCGTATGCAGGAGGAATCAGATCCGTGATAATCTGCTTCGTCGACTGCTCGATCATTTTGTCAACCAACTGCCCAAACCCGCCCATACCCGCGACGAAATTCATCCGACGCATCCACTCTCCCGAACTGGATGGGGATTCATATTCTTTAATCCGTTGAATGAATTGCTCCAATTCGGCTGGGGAATCAACGGGCATTCGTCCCAATGTCAAATCGGGAATCCCGTCTGAGTTTACATCGGCATAGGTGTTGTCCGAGGAGATCTCTGGTTCGGAACCAAATTTCACATTCACTTTCGCCTGCACATAGTCCGTTGGAACCAGGCGACCGGCGACGGCTCGACGATCGGCACAATCTCCGACGATCATCAGATTTTTTAGCGATCCACTGGCGGCCACTTTCCTAACTTGCATCCGAATGCCATAGGAATTCTTAGCGGGCGCCTCGACACGAATTCGGTGCCCTTGGCCTTCACGATATGCGACCCAAGCTTTCAATGCCGGCTGAAAATCAGGAGGGCATATCACAAGAGTGTCGCAGGGTGGGTCTAACGGAGAAACAAGTCCGGCAAGGAAGGCACAAACGACAGAAACAAGCGAAGACATGGCGGACCCGATGATGGACATAAAATGGGGAAACGAACTCAAACGTCGCTCAAATTCCTTTGAATCTCAAGTTTCTTTGATCCACGATTTCAATGCAATATGAATCTTGCGGTGGTGTTAACCAGCGTTATCAGAACAATCGTGGCTCACCTTCTCGGCCAGGCGTAAATTGTTGAATATAGCCCTTCACTTTCAGCTTTCTCGCCGTATTCGCACTGCTCATAAAACGAATCTTTCCAAAAATCGGACGCTCCGGACCCCACGCTCTATCGTACCGCCCCAAGACCCAAAATATTCCGCTATAGGAATTTGGATTCCGTCCGTCCAAGGCGTATTTATTATTCAACTCCAACATCACATCCAGTGCATCCCGAGGCGTTGGAGACCACTCTAGAATTTTTTTCCCCCACAACATCCTCAAATAATTATGCATCTTACCTGTGGTCACCAGTTGCCATTGGGCCGCATTCCAAAGCGGGTCATGGGTACTAGCAGATTCGAATTGACCCAGTTCATATAAATGATCGCGCGGGTCGGACGTGTGCTCTTCCAGGGTTTTTCGGGACCATTCAGGCAGCGATTCAAACTGATCAAAATCGCTTCGAAGCGCACACATGTTGTATCCAACTTCCCTCCACGTGATGAGCTCATCCAAAAAAGACTCCGCGGCTTCGCTCATGTTCCACCAACCGCGAGAGCTTCCTTTGGTAATTTTTGAAACACGGTCAGGAGTCCATTCCTCAATTCGGCAAATGCGATCAAAAATATCATGCGCTGAGATATGACCAAAATGCAAATAGGGAGATAGACCGCTGGCAACGTCTTGTTCCGGTTCGTTCCGTGATTGCCCGTAAAGTGCTAAATGTTCGTTAAGGAAAACGGTTAACCGCGTTTGTGCCGCCTTACTACCGCCCTCGATTGACGAGACCCCCACTGAATGGTCGATGTTGAATTGAGATAAACCGTCTAGGTCACCTACAAGCTTCGCAGGATCGGCTGCTGGCCAGCGTTGGGTGATGGCAGGGTCGATCGAATCCAAGCTTGGCAGTTTTGAATTCCTCAACGGATCAGCCATTGGAAAATCAGCCAAGTGAGGTAGTAGATTTTTCTGCAGGAAACGGCGGAAATCATAAGCCCGCGAAAACACTCGATCCGTCGATCTCATCGGGAACAGCCCATTAGTGTCCACCAGCTCAAAACGGCAGGGAATTTGGTTCGTGGCCGCCGTAATCATTCGAGGCAGAAAGAAGCAAGGGAAATCATCGCTAATCACCACGCATGACTGTTTGGCAAGAGCTGCCAACAAACCCCGTCCCTGACCGTGTTCCTTCTCAAGATAGGGGTAGTAGGTCACTTTTCTTTTGGAGAATTGCCGCTGGTTCTCCGCCATCCCCTGAATCACAAAAGCGTGCAACCGATCACTGGCCCAGCGATAGCCGGATCGAAGCGCCTCAAGGATCACCAAAGGCTTTCCCAACTCGCGGGACCACTCTACCGCTCGCTCCAATGAAAAGTTATGGCGAGACCTCCTGGCTGAAATCATCCAGTACAAAACGAATTTTCCGTCCGGATTAACTTCACTAAGGCCTTGTAACCGAACTCTTTCAGATGGGATTTTCGACTGCATTTTCACAGAAACTTTCTTTCGGGATGTAGTCCCAGCAACACGTTTTTTACGACCGCTGGACAAAAGGTCGTCCCAGCCGATTCCTTCACCGTTGCCACGACGCTTGGATCACCAAAAAACGAGTGAGCCAGGTACAAAACCGAGTGCTTCAACCTATTTATCCCCTTCTTTGGTATCTCCTTCTTTGGCATCTCCTTCTTTGGCATTCCCCTTCATTGGAGCCGCTTCGTCGAGCTGCACTGGCTGGTCTTTATCTCCCGGCAAAGGCTGGTTGTCGGAAGGATCGTTTTTCAGATCTGCAGGGTCAACCGCTGTTTTATCATTGGGCACTTCGATCAACATCATTCCCGACCAAAAGAACGGATGGTCCGCCGTTACCGGTTGGACCAGCTTCTCTGGTTTAATCCTCGGTTCTTTTAATAAATCGAGCTCGCGTTTGCGAGATTCCGTCACGCTGTCGGTCCAAGCATCAATAGGGCGCTGTCGCCGTAAACGATACGCGTATTCGCCTGTCTGCAAAAGACTATTTTCACCCCCTACGCGCCATCGGCTAACCAGCACTGTCCGCGCCCCAGACGCGAGGAGTCCACAAACCAACTGGAACATATCTTGACCATTGCCTTTGCTTCGATTTCCTGCGGCTCCTCCAGAGGTAAAACCCGGCATGATGATATGCTCAGGTCCTTCTAGCGGCAGCGACATCCAACCGGCCAGCGTGGAACCCTCTTTTCCCTGATCAATCTGAACCGGTAGCAAACTAAAAACCCCGCCCCTGCCGGACTGGCGCAAATCCGCCCAGACCACCAGTTCATCTGCAACCGAGCCAACTAAGTTTGAAGGGATATTCATACGGTCAGTGAACGCTCCGGCATCCGGGATTTTTTTCTGAAATTCATCAAACGCAGCCTTCGTTAATTCTGCCTCTCCCTTGGGATGCATCCTACCAGTGACCACGGCTGTTTTGACAATCCTCCGCTCGCGTCGCTGCGGCTCAAAGCCAAGAGAGAGGGTAGGGGAATAGCGGATTTTCACCTTCTCATTAAGCGATGAAAAATTAGCGGGATCATCTCCTAATTGTAAAACTTCAAATGGTAGGTACCACATAACGCCATCGGGAATAACGATCAATTCATCGAACTCATCCCACATGCCGTCCTCAACCCCCTGAAACACCATCGTATGCATTTCACTCGCCTGCTGTTTCCATTCATCGGACTGCAGCGTCTCCATTTCGAGGCCACCGGCGGTGTCTTGCAGACCCATGGACTTCAACAGTCTGCCAACCTCTTTTTGCATCGTTTGCGATCGCACCAAACCCAGATACTGCTTGGCCTTTTGACCAATTGCGAATTGGTGGTAACCGGTTCCCGTTGCAATGGATACAAGTGCAAGCTGCCGCGGACCGATACGTGTCTGGAGTTCGGCAAAGTTCAGAGGGGGTGGAAACGTTAACTCCGAAGGCTCTCGTCTCAGTGCCAAGGTTGTCAGGAAACGTTCCTGTGCGTTAGATGTTTTAAATAAATCGAGGTAGAGGTTTGTTTGCTGTTTCAGTTCATCCGTGTCCGGATTCGGATTCACGGGAAGCTTGAGCAACGCCGTCCGGTCAGCTTTGGAACGATCCGCCAGTGCTTTATAGGTTGGGTACCTAGCGAAAAAATCCTGTCGCTCTTTTTTAGCACGATCGTTGATAGCTTCTTCCGGGGCATGCAACATCCAACGGAACGCTAACATTCGCCCTCCCAATGGAAGAGTTGAGTAAAACCGATGCCGCCGAACTAGTTCGGCTACCTCCATCGCCAGCCCAAAATTACGTCGAGATATGGCAATTTCAAGCCACCGTTCCATCGCCCCGATGTGGGATGATGTCAGAAACGCCAAACATTCAATCGGTTCGAGTTGCCACTCTTTCTGAGTCGGATCTCTTAACAGAGCTGCATACAAGACATCTGCCTGCCGCTCACCCACCGCACCGCTGACCACGAGCGAGTCGGCCAACGCTAACTGATATAACCATCGGGAGCCGTTTTGGAATGATCGCATCGCTTTGCTCAACGAGACCATTCCACCTTTTGTATCACCTTGTAAGAACTGATTCAAAGCAACCAAATATTGCATCCGACTGGCGATCACGGATCGGGACAAGCTGTTCCGAGACATCGGACGGCGGGTTTGTGATAACACTTTCGTCGATGCCACCGGATCGCCCATCTCTGAATAACACTCGGCTAAACGAACCGTCAAACCCGCTTGCATCAAGTTGATTCGATCACGAGCCGCCCATGCGATCGCATTTTCCAACGGCGGGTAAACGGATCGATTTCTTGACAAGTGGATCACGGTACCCAACGACAGCGACTCCTCAACAAGATCGAACTGATTTCGCAAAGCGGCTGAATACGAAGCTTCTAATGCCAATCCAGCCGCCGTGTCTGGTTGCTCTTGAGCGAAACTTATATAAGCCAACGTTAGCAAACCAACCGGAGTCAGTTGGTGGTCCAAGCCTCCTGGGAGCTGAAGGGATTGACCGATCAAACTTTGGGCTCGTTTGTTGTCATCCGCTGAGGCATAAGCCAAACCCAATAAGAGGGTATTCCAAGTACCTAATGGTGTCTGATCGCGTCCCAGCAACGACAGTCCACTTACTAATTTAGAGGTGAAAGGATCGATTTTACAGGTCACACCCTTGATGATACGGCGACGGTGGATGGCCAAACCCACGCACCGCATGATTTCGGCAACATCGACCGGTTTGAATTCGGGATTTTGAACGACGCCACCTTCCGCAAAAGCCCGTTCCGCATCAAGCCGCCCAAACATCATCTGAAATGTATCGGGTAGGTCAGCGACCATGCCGGCGCGCTGAGGCGCGTACCAATTGATTCGAGCACGCTGAACAGCACTTGTCTGTGCTCGAATGATCGGCTGTTTGACACGACCTTGCCAATCACCCGTCGAGTAATCGAGGTACAAACCGAGAGCCTGCTCGTAGAGCTCCACCGCTTGGGCGTAATTGCCCATGTGGTAATGGCACTCCCCCATCATGGTCCAGTAGCAAACCGAATCTAAGAAACGACTGGTGCCCATCTTAAACGCACCCGTCGCCCCCGAACCGAATTCATCCAAGGCGCCGTTGTAATTCGCCTGATAATATTCGAAAAATAGATTGTAGTATTGCTGTTTGGGCAAGCGGCTGCTGACCTGAGCTGTGAGCGAATGACTAAAAGCAAGCAAGCAGAATAGTGCGGCTAAAAAAGAGACCCGTCTATTAAAGCAGTGGTGGTGAATCATCTGTGCTCCATAAAGTCTCTGATCATGGCTTTGCGAACCTATCCGCCGGCCAACGCCTGGCTGAGACAGCCCTCTGATTGTAAATCTGTCCGGGCCAACAGACTATTCTGATATCAAAAAGTGACAGCATTCGTCTCGATTAAGTCATCAACTCTCGGGTCAAATCAACTCCTCAAGCCGACGCAATTTTACCAAACCTGCCAGTTTAAGGACAAATTGGATTTTTGAGGACTGAGTTTGTGACGGTTTGTAAAAACAGGGTGGCTGTAACGATTTTTTCGTTATTTGTTTCAAAGTCTGCCGCTTATGAGACCGATAAACCTTGTGACGGTTATCCCGACGATATCTGGACTTACCAGATCAGTGCTGTGGTGTGGTTACCGTGGAAACCGCGAATGGAGTTCATTTAAATGTTAGCCCAAATGAAAAAACGATCACTTGGTTTTCTGTTGTGTGGCGCGATGTTGCTGTCCTGTGTGGCAATGACTGGCTGCCAGGTCAGTGTTGGTGGTCAAACGCTACCAAGTGGCTACTTTATTCACGACGATATCCAATATTTCCCTAAGGGACCAGAATTTAAACTGAGCCGCGAAGCCGCCGCCCTGAAAGCAGCTCGGTCCGAGGCCGAACTCAGTCGCTAATCAAGCAATTAGCGTGCAAATGAGATAAGCGAGATCCACATCGCAGCAGCCCGCCATGCATGATTTTTAATCTGCTGGCGGGTTTCTTATGCGCGGACAGCACCGGCAATGCAGGTCTCCGCCGCCTGCTGAATTGCTCGGTTACCGAAAAAGCTCCGAAGGGGACCGCCCGATTTAGGCACCCTAAAACCGAGGCGTGCCCGTCCTTTTTTATAAAGGCGAATCCTTCCCGAGCCAGACAATCAGCCCAACATCTTTGGCCCCAAAATGAGAACCCCAATAATTGCGCTGAACATAGCAGCCACCAAAACAGCCGCACTGGCAATATTCAGGGCTCTTCGAACGTGTTCGTCGTACTGATCTGTCACCGCCCGGGCCATCGACTCCAAACTACTATTAACCAGCTCTAGAGCCAAAACCAGTGCGATACAAATCAGCAGAATACCGTATTCCTCGATGGACACTTGGACCCATATCGCCGTCAAACTGACGCAAATGGCCGCGAAAAAGTGGATTGTAAAACTATTTTGCCCCGCGATTCCTTGGCCCAAGCCAGTGAAGGCATCCCGGAATTTTCTGGCCCAAGAGCGGGCGTTTTGAAAGTCATTCATGACGCTTCCCCTTCATCATTCCAACCAACGCGAACCAGCAGGCCCCACCGGTACACCACCGGGATTAAATAGCCGCGGGCTTTTTGTAAACCGAGGTTCAAAGCCGATGCGGAATCCAAAGTTGTCTCGAGAGGCGTCATAATTAAAGCCCAGTTGCCACAAGAATGACTCGCCAATGTAGACAAACCCGAGCCCCTGTCCGATGGTTCCTGTCTCTCCAAAGTCGATCTGGCTGAGACCTCGGATTCCCCACTTGTCACTCAACCGGTACAGCAGGCTTGATGACAGCACGTTACTGGTAATGGGTCCGTCAATCGTCCGAAAACCAATGTAGATATTCCCGACAGCCGGTCGCCCCGCAAACATCCCAAAACTGGCTGTTTGCAAACCCTGTTCAAAGAAGTCCATATGCCCATCAGAGACCAGACTGACTCGATCGCCTACATGCCAACGGAAATCGTAATTAAGCATACCAAAATTGGCACCAAAATTATCGCGATCGGCATCAGGGAAATACGAGGCTCCGAGGTCAAAGGTCACCCAGTCGACAATTCGCTCCTCACCCGGCATCCCGCGTTTTGTTTGCCAACGTTGCCGGATTCCCATACGTACGGTCGCCAAGCTGCCTGCGATTTCGGTGGTGGGACTCGATACATTTCCTTGGATGCCAGACCTGAGTGCGTAATAGCGCGGGTCATAGCGCGCCGGAAAGGGATCGCCGGGCGCTAGACCAAATTGATTCACTGCATACCGTTGTTCAAACGCTTCCTGAGAGTCATCATTCAGCGGATCATACATGGGCAATAGGTCCAGATTTTGATTTGCTTTTGCGTAAAATGCGTCGACGTCAAATGAGACTTTATGAGCCAACCCATTCAGATTCCACAGGGTGCTCTGGATCGTCGGATCCACCTTCCAAAATGGCAAACTCGCTTTGATGCCCGTCTGCCCAAATGCCCGGAACATGTCGTTTCCGGCAAGGTCTTCCTGCCAATAGGTTGCGTCACCTAAGAGATAAGGGATGACCTTTACGGGACCAAATTGTTGCGGTAGATCCAGCTCTTGTCGGGTGCCTGCTCGCAGCCCACCCACATCGCCCTGCCAGGGTAGCGGGTAGAACATCGCCAGCTCGGTGGGATTGGTTGGAGCTGTGGCTGCTTTCATGTTGGCGTAACCAATCGTCGACCGACCGTACCGCACAGCCCGATTCATGAACGCTGGCTGACCAATCAAGAAATGATCGTAACGGGGCCACCACGATGTTTGGGTAAAAAAATCATTGATCTGAAACTGGGCAAGCAAATTGCTCGATCGTGTACCGATATTTTTCTCTAACCAAAAACCAGTGGTCGCATCTTTGTTCTGATCCCACTCGCGTTCGTAATACTCATTAAGAAAATCACGATCTGAAATCCAACCCAATTCAGCCCGCAAATCATATCCCGAGTCGAGATTTTGACGGTGATTCCAAATCGACCTCCCGCGAAATCGTTTCTCGGGAACTAAATTTCTTCGACCCCGCCCCAAATTATCCAGGCCATGATCGTCGATGTACCAACTGTAATAAAAGCCACGAGCCGGCCCCTTCAATCCAAGGAACGAGTCACGTTGATATTGCGTTTCGGTTCCGAAGCCAACTCCGCGTTTGCTGAGGTAACTCAACAGACCATTCACCTCGATCCCCTTAGGGGGGCTCTTGACTCCTACCAACTGTAATAGGTTCCAGTTGGTTAAGACCTGAAACCCGAATATCTGATCGTTCCCAATTCGTAAACTATTCAGGTAGATTGAAGGATCGCTTAGATTGGTTCGAAGACTTGGCCAGGCAAATACGGGGACTCCGGACACATACACCCGATTCTGTTTGCCCTCGATAAAATACTGTTCTTCAACGACAGGGTACCCTGTAACCGGATCATAAACAGGCTCACCGGTAAGGTAGTTATCATCGACGACCCGCTCCCGTGTCAGACCAATTCGTTCCGCTTGAGCCCAATAACGGGGAACGCCCATTCGGCTGGTTGTGAATGCAGCCCCGTAGGCCTGCATTTGATTCTGATCCACCTGTTCAATGACGTCTGCCTTCAAACGGACCAGTCCCTGATACTCTCGCACAGGCGTCAAAATGTCTGCATTGAGAATCGTGCCCCGCTGGCCATTAACGTCGTAGTACATCTGCTTCGAATAAATAACGCGACGATCTTTGGCAAACACAACATTGCCTTCGAGGTAAATCTCCCACCGGTCGTTTCCGTCATACATGGCAGACTGCCAGGCCACTACATTGTCAGCCAAAATGACAACCTGTTGATCACCATCTCCTTGAAACGTCGCGGAACGGGTTATTTCCGGGCTATCGATAGTCACGCGAACGCCACCCGTGCCGACCCAGATGCTCTCGTTGGTATTTTCAGGATTGTTACGAACCCTCAAGTTCAAATCGACGGTTGAATCGCGAGCCGTGATATTGACCTGAGAACCGCTTCCCCGAACCTCACTCGAAAATCCTGGCATATCGGGCAGCACTGAATTTGGTAACTGGCCAGGCAACGTTTCCATCGGCTGTTGGCCCGTAAGAATTGGTCCCATCTGAGGCGGCAAATCAAATTGCCCCTGAAAGGGATCTTGTCGCGGTGCCGGACCATCAATGACTTCCTGAATCTGCCCTGTTTGCGGAGAAATCAATCGCTGTGGCTGCTGAGGGAATTGAGCTGGGATAACAGACGTTGAACGACCCTGCTCCAACATTTGCTGAGCTCTGATAAAAACCGCGGGCGGCTCTCCTTGCAATTCCGCCGCCGGCTGAGCCGAATCGATCGAGCTATTAGTATACAACCTGCCCAACCATGTCGCGTCGACGATCCGATCTAAGCTTGAGTCAGCCGTTGGATCATTACTGCCATGCCCCAACTCAATGACAACATTGCCGTTAAGCGACTCCAGATAAGTCACCACCTTGTAGGTGTTAGGCTCGGGCAACTCATGAATCCAGAGAATCGCGTCATCCGCTGCCGCGTTAAAACGTTCTTGGGAAATAGCAACACCGCCGTGCAGATGAATCACCTGCAGTTGACCCTGACGCCAACTCGTGATTTCCGAGGCATCGACCGAAATGGGGTTGATCAGGTCGGGTGAAGAAAAAGAAATCTCCTGAGCGTTTGCCCCGGTACATCCGAGGTAAATCAAACCAATCACCAAGGCGCGCAGCGACCACCAACGCCTGGTAGCGCACGACGTATCGTCCAATCGATCAGCGGCGAATTGACTCAAGTCAGATTTCATAAATGTCGATAAAAAAGATAATCGTAAATAGCGCCTTTGCGCTGTCTCACGCGGCGCGCTATCTCGACCAAAAAATTTGGGTGGGGGAGTATAGAAGCCGAAGGAATTGGTAGCAAGCCGGACTTAAAACCTCTCAAAACGCGCAGCATTACGCGCTTTGCTAGCGGTTTAAATCGAAACGAGACGTTCTAGCGATTTTCTGCGGTAACCGATAAACTGCTATCAGCACAGCGGTTGCATCACGGATACCCAGCAAAACCAACCATTCAAGAGGCCCAGCCATTTCAACACCGACCTATGGGGCCACTCTCGACCCACTCACCTCCGAAGCAATCCTCCGGCAATTTCCAAACGGCCCCCCCACGGATCGGTATTCGGCGTTGGAGAATTTTAATTTTTCCACGGCGATCGCCCAGCCATTAATCGACGGCCAGGCCGCACTTGGGTGCCAAGCGGGACTTTGGCTGTTGCATCACTACCTAGACGAGTCCCACGACATCAGTCAATCATTGAAAACTCCGGAGGGATCTTGGTGGCATGCCATCATGCATCGGATGGAGGGTGATTACGGAAATAGTAAATACTGGTATCGATCCGTCGGATCTCATAAGTCGATGGAATTAATTCGTGAACAATTCTCCCAGATTGACGGTAACCCCAACTGGGACGTATTCGAATTTGTGGATGCTTGCCAACAGAATGACCCCCGGGCCCATGAATACGCCCAGCTAGAATGGCGACTTCTGTTTGACCATTGTTTCCATCTCGCTATCGGACAATGATCGCATCGGTTTTTTTTGGGAAAACAATCTTTCATGAATACGGAACGCCTCGATTGGCATGTCACCATGCACTTCCTCGATGACATCCCTCCATCAAACCAATCCATGACATGGCAGGAGCACGTATTCCCGGTCCTCGAAAACCTCTCGCTCGATTCAGTCGCAGGATTCAAAACTTCATTCGACGAGCTGATTCAAAGAGTCAATCAGCAGCCCGGCGGTTACGCCGAGGGGGATGGATCGATCGGGATCGTTGGGCCCGAAGGTGACTGGAAGATCGTCGGCACACTCTATGAAATGCAAGACGAAATCATTCATGTTGAATTGTTAGGAAACGGCCCGAGCGACATTCTTAGATGGCTTATCGAGGCCCTCGATTGTCAATCCGACCAGTGCGTGGTGCAGGTGCTTCAAGCCGGTTTTTTCATCGGATTTGACGCCTTTCAAAACTGGAACGATCATTTGAGATTTCCGCGGAACCGCCCCTAGGTTGAGGCATGACAAAAAAAAGCAACTCTCGCACCCGAGAGCTGCCCATTGTGATTCCTTCGGCTAGGTCACTTAAACCTCGATACCGGAGGCGTCGCCTACCGCAGGCCGGCCGATCGAATAGTAGGTGAATCCTAGCGCGGCCATCTGGGTTGGATCGTAAAGGTTGCGACCATCAAAAATAACCGGGGATTCCAGTTTTGATTTCATCTCCTCAAATTCAGGGTGCCGAAACATATCCCACTCAGTGTTAATCGCCAGAGCATTAGCCCCCTCAAGGGCTTCCATGGCTTGATCCGCGTATTCCAACCGGTCGCCGTAATCCGCCTTCACATTTTCAGCGGCCTCCGGATCAAAGACGCATACGCTCGCCCCCTTTTCCAATAACTGATCAATTAAAACCAATGCCGGGGATTCGCGAATGTCGTCAGTCTTCGGTTTGAATGCCAATCCCCAGATAGCGAACCGTAAACCGGCGAGACTGCCTGAATAGTGCTGGTCAACCTTTTGCATCAGTACGTTTTTCTGCCGATCATTGACTTGGTCCACCGCATCCAAAATGGTAGGCGGCAAGTGATGCTTCTTTGCCATGGCTGCCAACGCCCTTACGTCTTTGGGGAAACAGCTTCCGCCATACCCAACGCCAGGGAAGAGAAACGCGAACCCAATCCTTTGGTCGTGTCCAATACCGCGCCGAACATCATTGATGTCGCCACTCATCTTCTCGCAAAGATTTGCCATCTCATTGATGAAACTGATTTTCGTCGCCAGCAACGCATTGGCCACGTATTTTGTTAATTCCGCACTTTCGGGTGACATCGACAAGAATGGCTTGTCGGTTCTCAAAAATGGCGAGTAAAGCTCGCGCAAGGCATCCGCGACCTCTTCGTCACGCACGCCCACAACAACCCGATCGGGATACATGAAGTCATTGATCGCCGCCCCTTCCTTAAGGAATTCCGGATTACTGGCAACGTGATATCGTTTCTTATTCAACCCCTGAAGCTGATCATAGATTCCTTGGTTGGTACCCACCGGAACGGTACTCTTAGTGACGATGATGACGTCGTCTTGGATGTGGGGTGCAATTGACTCCACCACGCTCCATAGGGCACTGAGATTCGCCGAACCATCTGGACCCTGCGGTGTGCCCACTGCCAGATAAACGACCCGGGCCGAAGCAACGGCGGCCGCTATATCGGTGGTGAATTTAAGCCGTCCCGCTTTTGAGTTTCTTAACACTAACTCTGTCAAACCCGGCTCATAAATCGGAATGACACCCTCGTTCAATCGATCTACCTTAGACTGATCGATGTCAACGCAAGTCACATGATTGCCGCTTTCCGCAAAACAGGTTCCGGTTACCAGGCCAACATAGCCCGCACCGATCATGGCAATTTCCATCGTTCTAAAATCCAAAATAAGTTTTAAGGAGGGTATTAATTTGAGCTACTGTTGGTGGCTAGGGTCCAAAGAGAACTCTCGCAGCAAGCAGACAAAATACGTTTTCAGTTTCAGTCTAATTACCTATCCGGTTTTTTGTTAGAGCGATTTGAAATCAAAAAACGATCTCCAATCATTTTCTGCGTTAGCTCATGCCGAAGGCTGGTCTCAGTGAGAACGAAAACGACATTCCCAGCAGGATAGTAGCTCAATCCTTCCCATCATTCGGCGGATCACCTATCACCGCTAAAATCATTAGGATCGAATCATTCCGCCTGCGATGTGGAATCCTCAACGGTTTCCCCGTCCGATTCCTGGCTGGTTGCCGCGGGGCCGTTCAACGCACTAGAATCCGGCGCTACCGGATCACTCGAGCCGGGAAGTCCGTCGGCGTCTCCCTCATCGCGAGGAACAGGAACGACCGCCGCGAGCGTGTCACCATCATCCAGACTCATGATCCGCACACCTTGGGTGTTCCGGCCGATCGGCTTGATGTCGCGACACGAGATTCGCTGCAGCTTTCCGCGAGCCGTCATCATTAATATCTCGTCGTCATCTGAGACCGGAACGATACAGACTACGGGACCATTACGTTGGGTCGCTTTGATATCACGAAGGCCTTTACCGCCCCGATTTTGGGTCCGGTACCGACTGGCGCTGGCAGCTTCATCTTCACCTTCTGAAGTCTGGTTAGGACCAAACGACGTCCGTTTTCCATAACCGTTCAAACACGCGGTCAATAGAGTTGTCTCGGGATCCGCTACGACCATGCCCACCAACGAGTCACCCTTGGTCAAATTGATCCCTTTGACACCGCTCGTGTTTCGGCCCGTCGGGCGGGCGTCCGACTCTTTAAATCGAATCGCCATCCCGGTAGAAGTTGCCAGCACAATCTCATCATTTTCTTTTGCAACCACCACGTTAATTAACTCATCATCTTCCCGCAGCTTGATGGCAATGATCCCTCCCCGCCTCGGGCGGCCATACGCGTTCAGCGGTGTTTTCTTGACCAATCCATTCTTGGTCGCCATCATCAGATAATGACCCTCGGCTGAGAAATCGCGAATCGCTCGGCAGCTGGCAATTTCTTCTCCTTCATCGAGCTTTACCAAATTCACAATAGCTCGACCGCGACTTTCACGACTGAGCTGAGGTAGCTGGTAGACCTTACGCCATAAAACGCGACCCTTGTTCGTAAAGAACAACAGGTAGTCGTGGGTGCTCGCGGCAAACACATGTTCAATCGGATCTTCGCCCTCGCTCTTGGCTCCTTTAATCCCTTTACCACCTCGCTTTTGGGCGCGATAGGTACTAACGGGGGTGCGTTTGATATACCCGCGGTGGCTGATGGAGACCACCATGTTCTCTTCTTCGATCAAGTCCTCCAAATCGATATTACCAACCTCCATCTCGGAGATTTCAGTCCGGCGGGCATTTGCATATTTATGTTTGATCTCATCCAGATCGTCTTTAATGATCTGCAGGATATTCTGCTCATCCGACAGGATTCGCAAAAACTCATTGATCTCCTCGAGCAAACCACGATGCTGATCACTCAACCGCTCTTGTTCCAGGTTCACCAACTGGCCCAACGTCATTTTCAGGATGGCGTCCGCTTGAATCGCAGTCAGAAAATAAACATCCGACTCGCCTCGCTCGTCTTTAAATACTTCATACCCGTCAGCCCCCAGAGCGCGCTCCATCATCGCAGCCGGGCACTCTATTCCCATTAATCCTTGCTTCGCTTCGGGCTGCGTCTTGGCCTGTCGAATCGTGGCGATGATCTTGTCGATGTCGGCCAAGGCCAGCAAGAGGCCTTCCACCGTATGTTTTTGCCGCCGAGCGCGAGCCAACAAGAATTGTGTTCTGCGGCGAATCACTTGAGCTCGATGCCGCAAGAACTCTCGCAGCATCTGCTTGATATCCATCTGGCGAGGTTTGCCATCGACCAACGCTAAGAAGTTCATCGAAAATGAACCTTGCAGCGGTGAAAACTGATACAGCTGATTCAAGACAACTTCCGGATCAGCATCGCTCTTGAGGTCGATGTGCAGCTTGACGGGCTCTTTCAGATCGCTGAGATCCTTAATCCCTGAAATCCCTTTAACCTTATCCCCTTTGACCAACGCAGCGATTTTCTCAACCACGTTATCGCGAGTTTGTTGGTAAGGAATTTCCGATACCGCAATCCGAAACCGATTTTTCTTGTGCTCTTCAATTTCACAGCGAGCCCGCACGACGATCGTACTGCGGCCGGTGTGATACGCTTTGCGAACCCCATTCCGACCACAAATGATCCCGCCCGTCGGAAAGTCAGGTGCCGGGATGATGTGCATTAAATCCCCCACCGAGCAATCGGGTTGATCGATGACCAAGTGCAATGCATCACAAATTTCACCCAAATTATGCGGTGGGATCGAGGTTGCCATACTGACGGCAATCCCGCTCGAACCATTGACCAACAGGTTCGGGAACTTACTCGGCAACACGGTTGGCTCGGTACGTCGCTCGTCATAGGTGGGAACGTAATCCACGGTGTCGAGCTTGAGATCGTCGAGCATCATCGCAGCCACTGGAGACATTCTCGCCTCGGTATACCGCATCGCAGCAGCTGGCAGACCAGCAATCGACCCAAAGTTACCCTGCTTGTCGACTAAAACATGTCGCATGTTCCAATCCTGCGCCATCCTCACTAGTGTGGGGTAAACAATGCTCTCACCATGGGGGTGATAGTTACCACTGGTGTCACCCGAGATCTTGGCGCATTTAACCCGAGACGCTCCGGGAGTTAGGCTCAAGTCGTTCATAGCCACTAAAATTCGACGCTGAGATGGCTTCAGGCCATCCCGCACATCGGGCAGTGCTCGAGAAACAATCACGCTCATCGCGTACGTCAGGTAGCTACCCTTTAGCTCGTTCTCAATAGGCATCTCAACAAATTGTTCTTCGATGCCGCCATCGTTACCGTCGGGCGAATTAGAATCAGTCGACAAGTTGTCAGCCTTTCAAACTATTTAAATCACCAGCGCGGATCCAGTAGAACCCGTCGTTGAAGGCTGGCAACGAATCGTTATAGAGATAAATGAATGCCGTGAGGCGGCTCACAAAGTGACGGACGCCAAGGCGGAATTTTGGCGGAATTTTGCCGCTCAAATGACATTTTTCACAAGCCGTAAATTCTACCAAAACACGCCTTAACTTACAACGAGCCGGCTCTTTTTTAGCTCACTGCAAACCCCTACCGAACAACGACTTGCGAACCATGTTTCCGGCCAGCTCCGTTTTTTCGGCAGGGCGTCCAAAGGGACCGAAACTTTGGTAACCGAGCCCCCTCGAGGAAGCCCGGCCAAGCGAAGTCTCAAGGCTTGCCAAATCGAGTTTGGCAGCATTTAAAACATGACGGCTGCCCATGCAACCTAACTATGCCGGTCGTGTGCGTGGCTCGACCGTACGACCGAATTCACCTCTATGGTTGTCGGTTTTATCATGGTTCGGCGGACATCGTTTCAATCTGATTTCGAATCCGCTCTGCGGTCTCGGCTAGATTCCCTGCAGCAGCAAAATCCCGAATCCGAAAGGATCGAAGGCCCTCTGGGAGTCTCGATCCACAGCCCTCTGACCTCACTCGGGGCGAATCCATATGATCAACCTGTCGGTTCGTATTTTGAAGGTCTATTACCGGCACCTGCCACTGTTCAAACAGATCGAATTCGACCAAGCTGGATAGACTCAAGCCTGTTTTCAGTTCCCCGTTGATTACCCTCACATGCCCAGCTCCGACTCCGACGCCAACCCTGACAACGAAACCGACGGCACCCCTGCCGACCCAGCACAAATCCCGGCAACGATTTGGCAACTAAGAACTCAGCACTTGGCCTTCGAGAGTGGCCCGGTCCTGATGGGGATCGTCAACGCCACACCCGACAGCTTCTCTGACGGGGGTAAGTACCTAGATGCTGATCGGGCGGTTGAGCACGCTTTGCAATTGGTCGCCGACGGGGCAGGCATCCTTGATATTGGTGGCGAGAGCACCCGGCCCTACAGCGACCCGGTCGGAGAGCAAGAAGAACTGGATCGGGTCATCCCGGTCATCGAACGTTTGGCCGGCCAGACATCGATCCCCCTCTCGATCGACACCTCCAAAGCGGCCGTCGCCCGGGCGGCCCTCGAGGCGGGCGCCGACATCATCAACGATGTGACAGGACTGGAAGGGGACCCCCAAATGGTCGCCGTAGCGGCCGAGACCGAAGCGGGCATCTGTGCGATGCACATGCAGGGGACCCCGAAAACGATGCAGGACAATCCAGTTTACACGGATGTCGCAGGCGATATCTTGCAGTACCTGATCGCCCGCCGCGATGCACTGATCGACGCGGGGATCCCGCAGAACCGAATCTGTCTGGACCCTGGAATCGGTTTTGGCAAGACGCACAACCACAACCTACAACTGATCCACCAAGCGGTCACCTTCCATCAGACCGGCTGTCCCATCCTTGTGGGCCATTCCCGCAAAGGGTTTATCGGCAAGGTCCTCGGCGACAAGACGGCCGACCGAGACGTCGGCACCGCCACCGTTGCGATGGCCCTAGGCTCGCAGGGGATCCAGATCATCCGCGTTCATAATGTGGCCGCCTGCCAGCAGGCCCTGCGTGTTTGGGCGGCGATCGGCGCACTCGATGGCCGGGTCGCCCAGCTGGACTGAGGTGGGTGCCGACTGTCCCTATGCTCAAAGGTCTAGGGAGTCATCATCAGAGGCAACCATAACAGGCGAAGCGAGGAAGTCTTAGAGCAACACAAAGAGAGCAACACAAAGGGCAGCAAAAAAACACCCTCGGGCCGCCGTGGCCGAGGGTGCCTGGTTTGGTTTTCGGTAAGACCGGCTAATGGCCGGCGTCCGTTACCGTGTGACTTGCGTCACTCGAATCATTGAGACGACTCGAGGAACGACGAGACCCGAATGGCTCGCTCCACGTTATGGTTTTTGCCCGGTTCAAAGGCGACCGGGATCGATCGATCGAGGACAAAGAACCCTCGGGATCGCCGAACCTCACCCGAATCAGACCCCAGTTCACGACCACTGACCGTTCCATTCGGATTAACCTCAAACAGACCGACTGTGATCCAAATGGCAAACACACTGGAACGTGTGGTCACCAGATTCCCCAGTCGCTGCCGCATATCGTATTTGAAATAGGCATTACGGGTCGTGTCGTTGACCCGATTATCAGAATAAAAATCGAACAAAGGCCGCGGTATGGCAGCTTTATCATTCGGATCGTTTCCATTCTGCAATCCTCT
>JAKVBF010000014.1 GCA_022447555.1 Mariniblastus sp.
TGTCGAACAACCATCTGTGGAAGATACCGTCTCTATCCTACGTGGTCTGAAACAACGTTATGAAACGCACCATAACGTTCAGATTAAAGACGAAGCCTTGGTCGCCGCCGCCAAATTATCAGATCGCTACATTACCGATCGCTTCCTACCAGACAAAGCAATCGATTTGGTCGATGAAGCTGCATCGAAACTCGCGATGGAGTTGGATAGCGTGCCCCAAGAAATCGATATGGTCCAACGTCGGTTGACGCAACTTGAACTGGCAGCGCGACAGCTCGAAGATGAGGACGACAAGAGCGCGCAGTTAAGGTTGGACGAAGTGCGCGAAGAAATGGGCGAGAAGAAAAAAGAATTGGCGGATCTCCGCGAGCAATGGGAGAGCGAGAAGCTGGGGATGACAGACGTCCAGAATCTTCGACAGCAACTCGAAGAAAACGAACGGAAGTTCAGCCAATTAGATGCTGACATCAAATCGCAACAATCCGGCGGAATGCAAGTGCATGAAGACGATTATCGTCGTTTATACGAATTTGATTCCGCCCGAAATCAGCTTCAAAAACAGATTGAGACAGCAGAATCCGTGCAATTCAAAGAGGCGGACGCAAATGAAAAACGCCTGCTCAGCGAACAGGTCACTGAAGAAGAAATTGCTGATGTCGTCAGTCAGTGGACGGGCGTGCCCGTTGCAAAAATGATGGAAACAGAACGAGCAAAACTGTTGGTGATGGAAGAAAGATTGCATCGTCGCGTCGTTGGACAAAATGAGGCGGTAGAAGCTGTGAGTAACGCCGTCCGTCGTAGCCGTAGTGGACTGCAGGATCGGAACCGGCCCATAGGCTCGTTCTTATTCTTGGGCCCTACCGGTGTCGGGAAAACTGAGTTATGCAAGGCGCTCGCAGAGATCATGTTTGATGACGAATCCGCTATGATCCGAATCGATATGAGCGAATTCATGGAACGCCACAGTGTCAGTCGACTGATCGGAGCGCCTCCGGGGTATGTCGGTTATGAAGAAGGGGGTAAATTGACCGAATCAGTACGGCGCCGGCCTTACAGCGTTGTCCTGTTGGATGAAATTGAAAAAGCCCATGATGACGTTTATAACATCCTGTTACAGGTACTGGATGATGGTCGTCTGACCGATAATCACGGAAACACCGTGGACTTCACCAACACCATCATTGTGATGACCAGCAATGTTGGCAGTCAGGTAATACAAAAAATCACCGAAGATGGGGGCTCCAACGCCGAAATTCAAGAGGCCGTTGAGCAGACACTGCGGGCACGATTCCTGCCAGAACTTTTGAATCGAATCGATGAAAAAATCGTGTTTCAGCCCCTGAGCAAATCACAAATTCGTAAGATTGCCGATTTTCAAATTGCGGAACTGGAACGCCGGCTTGTCGAACAGGGCTATCGTTTGGAAGTCACCGAGGCAGCGATAGAGCAAATTGCTGAAGAGGGTTACGACCCCATCTACGGCGCTCGGCCGCTAAAGAGGGTCCTTCAACAGCGTATCGCCAATCCACTTGCAACCGCAATACTTAAGCACAATCGCGAAGACGCAGGTTTGGTCAAAATCGACTATGCAGGAGACCAATTCACATTTGAAGGATAGTCCATAAAATTACGGGAAACATAACGAAAAAGGCATGCCTTGCTCTTTTTTTCCCTTTTGGAAACAAACCTAGCCACCTAGATTGCGGCCGGCGCGTGAATGCTGGCCGGTCTTGGTGTATAGTTTTTGAAAAGCCACTCCAAGTCATGGGGTACCATAGAAGTTCGAACCTAAGTGGCTTCTAAACTGAAGCACCAATCAGCCGGCTCTATGTCGAGGAGATTGTCGTGATACGAATGATCATGATTGCGATAACGGTTTTCCACCTTTGCGGCCTCAGTATGGGCGTTGAACGACCTTACAACGTCTTGTTCATGATATCAGACGACCTTACCGATTCCGCGCTGTCGTGCTACGGGAACGAAGTCTGCCAAACACCCAACATCGATGCCATCGCAAATCAGGGAACGCGTTTCACTCGCACCTATTGTCAAGGGACCTATTGCGGGCCGTCCCGCGCTTCCTTCATGTCCGGATATTACCCCCACGCCACCAAAATGCTCGGTTACAGATCTCCTCGTCCGATCATTGGCGACCGACCTATGTGGGCGGAACATTTCAAAGATCATGGCTATTTCACCGCTCGGGTCAGTAAGATTTTCCACATGGGTGTCCCCGGCGGAATCGAAGCAGGAACCGACGGAGCAGATGACCCGCGATGCTGGACCGAGCGGTATAACAGCCCCGGACCGGAATGGAAAGCTGCCGGCCGAGGCTGGACACTCGAGGGAAATCCGGACGGCAAGTTGCCAGTCAAAGGGGGCAACACCTTTGTGGTGGTGGAAGCCGAAGGGGATGATCTGGTTCACTCCGATGGTCGGACCGCCGAGAAAGCATGTGAGTTGATCAAGGCACACAAAGACGAACCTTTTTTTATCGGCGTAGGGTTTGTCCGCCCCCACGTTCCATTCGTGGCACCCAAAAATTACTACGCCCCCTTCGATTATGAAAAGATGGCGCTCCCTACAAAAGTACAAGGAGACTGGGATGACATCCCCAAGGCCGGAATCAACTACAAGACCAGCATGAACATGAAGATGGATCTGGCCAATCAACGCAAGGCCATCGGCGGTTATTATGCGTCGGTTGCCTACATGGATGCCCAAGTCGGTAAAGTGATGCATGCACTGCAAGAATCAGGCGTAGCCGATCGTACTATCGTCATCTTCACCAGTGATCATGGCTATCATTTGGGAGAGCACGACTTCTGGGCCAAAGTCAGCTTGCACGAAGAATCAGCTCGCGTTCCTTTGATCATCAAGGTACCTGGCAAACCCGCCGGCGTCTGCCATTCCATGACTGAATTAATTGACCTGTACCCAACCGTGTCGAGTTTATGCCAATTACCCGTGAGTGACCGACTGCAGGGTAAAGACATCTCCCAAATGTTGGACGACCCCTCCCACCTCGTTCGAACCGCGTCTTTTTCCGTAGCGCCGATGCAAAAGGGTTTTCTACTGCGAACGGACACCTGGGCCTACATCCAATATGGAGAAGAAGGAAAGCAAGGCGCCGAATTGTTTGATATGAAAAACGACCCATCGCAGATCACGAACCTGATCGATGCTCCGGGATATCGTGAATTGGCTCGGTCTTTCAAAAAAGCAGTCGCCGAAAAATTAAAATCCATTCGGGATAACGATCTGGGACTTACCTACCCCGGGGGACGTTAATCGACTCTGTTGTTTACCCGTTAACCCGCGGCGTCAGTCCGTTCGGACAGCCTCCTAGGTCCAGTCCGCGGGACTCGGTTGACGTCATTCCGGAATCCGCTTATTTCCCGCCGCCACTGCTTGAATCCAGATCGTCATCTTATCCAACACGTTCCCGTTGAACGTCTCCTCGATCTGGCCATACTCTGAAGGAGCCCCAGTTTTCGACGTCTGAAAAAGATGATTGAGTTTGGGAAACCGGACCATTTCCGAAATCGGGTGTTTGCCGGATTTCCAAATCTCTTCCAACACCGGGGCGTTCAGGTCTGGGTGCACTTGCAAGTCATGCTCGCCAAAGAGTGCCAACACCGGTTGGTCCATTTTTTTGAGCGCCACCGCCGGATCATATTTTAAGAAAAACCGGAACCAAGGTGAATTCATTTGCCCCAACCGATCGGACGCGGTAACGGATAAGTCGAATGCTTCATCCGCCAAATCGGGCAAATCATTTCGGGTCTTCGCCAACAATCTACCAACGAAATCAGGAGATTCGGCTTGTCCATTTGCAAGCATCGCAAACAAATTTTTGAGTAATTTATCCTGCGCCGCCAAGCTCGCGTGATCGGCACCCGCAGCCGCCGCGATCCGCCGTGATTGATCAAGCACAATGTCAGTCCCGGGAACGGTTGTTCCAGCCAGCATCACGACCGCGGCGATCTTTGGGCGTCGCGCCGCGATCATCGGGCCGATGTAGCCACCTTCACTGTGGCCCACAAGAATGATGTTATCTGAATCGATCACCTGCATGTGTTTCAACCAGTCGACCAAGGTTTCCACGTCATCGGCAAAATCCTCCGAAGTGCATTGTGTTGGGTCACCGGTTGATTCGGCTTTACCTCTGTCATCGAATCGCAACGTGGCAATCCCGTTTTTTGCAAAATGATCGGCAATCACGAAAAACGACTTGTGACCCAAAATGGTCTCGTCGCGATCCTGCTGCCCAGAACCACTAATTAGGATCACGGCAGGATATGGGCCGTCACCCTTGGGGTGGGTCAAGGTAGCGCCAAGTTCAACACCAGGGCTGCGGTTCGACTTGATCCTGTGGTCTGAGGCTTCGTACTGAAAAGGGCCTTCGGGCGTTTGGGGGCGGCGTTGTAATGCGAGCCGGGTGTCCGCGACGGGCACTTCTTTGAAGTTGAGAGGGAAGTCAGTGCCTGCCTGTTTCCACTTGCCCTCAATGAATCTACCGTCCTCCGTGCGACGACCCTCGTAGGCCGCCTGACTCGCTTTGAGTTGAAATTGAAATGCCTCAGATTCGCTGGTTGTGGTGGGACCTAATTCGATAGGGAGCCCCATCATTCGTTCGGTGAAACTGTCCAGCCTAGCCGACAGTCCTCCGTCTTGGTCCCGAAACATGCGTATTTGAAATTCGTATTCTGCACTTTCGGTAACCAATGTCCCCTGCCAAGTTCGAATCATCGTTGGGACGGGTATTTTAGTGACACGCTCAAAGGCCATGTCGAAGACGGCCCCGCCCTGATTGAATTTCCCTACGGCGACCTTTTCACCCCCGGTTCCCCCTTCCAATTTCCCCTCGAAAGAAGCGCCCAACTGTTTGATCTCAAAATTTAGCCGACCGTCTTTGAATTCAAAACGACTAAGGGGAACCTCCACGTTTCCTTGATCAAGACTTTTCAAAGCGCCCTGATAGACTCCTTCGCTGTCTCTCTCTACGTTGATTTCCAATCTTAATTTCTGGGGACCTATTTCTAAAACGCCGTACCAGATTTCTTCAGTTGGCTGCCCCACCGCCGTTGCACTGAGGCAAAAGATTGCAAAGCCAAGAACCGTTTTAAACACCTTCACGACCAACCACCTCAGATAAAAATTTGCTGCGAGGAAAAGCCCGAATTACGTAATTACATAAAACAAAAATCAAAAAGCCACCGTCTTTTAAGTTTGACCTGCGTATTCTGGGAACGAGCAAAGTGCACCGTTAATCCTTCCCCGAGATTGGGTTAAAACGAAGCGGAAGGCAATCAAATCCATGAAAAAATGGAACACATGATCCCCATTTCTTCAAAAAAATTTACGCTTTGCCAACATCTATTGGTTTTCCGGCTTTTTTCGTAATCCACTTTTAGATTTTGAAGAACCCTCTTTCGGCTTGCGTCCTGGCAGGACGCTACCAAACCCCTTAAACAGATTGAACGATGGCAAGCTGGCACCCGCTTTATCCCTTTTGATATCCAAAAACCCGTGAACGGCAAATTGGCTGTCGCCATTGACGATCTCCAACTCCAATCCACGGAACCATTTGAAAACCGGGGCTAAATAGTCGTCCGGAATCACTGGGTCGCCAAAAAATGGCCAACTCGTTGACTGCCAAATCAGCCGGCCCGAGGGGGTTTCCAGTAGTTGGTACTCGCCGCCTAGGGTACAAACCAAATCGACATCTAGCAAACTCTCAGCCGTTTCTCGCGCCGCCGCCGGAGATAATTTAAATTGTTGCACCAACATATTCAGGAGCTGCGTATTGGCGAGTGATGTTTGCCAACTCCGTTCATACAATTGAACGTTGGCCCAATTTTTAAGATTGCTCTTAGCCAAGTCTCCAACTTCTAGGCGGGCGTGGGCAGGCCGTTCCAAATCGGCGATCCTGAAGTTATTTTTTAACTCCTCTAGCCGTTCGCGGTTCATTGAAATTGCCGTAAACAGATTCGACTGCAGTCGCCAGATCCCTAACAATGACGAAAACGTGTAACCGCCATCATCAGGCTGCCCACCTAGCCTTGGCAAAAAGTCGAGGAAGCCGGCCGGTGGAATGGCACCGACGAACCAAGGCGCAGATTTCACCAGTCTCAGCATCGAAAACAACGATGCCGGTTTTAAATCAACGCTAGGGTTAACCGGATCCTGTAGAGCTCCAAAGACCTGGTGTGCTTTATTTCCATCACTAAATATCCCCCCCTTCACACTCGCAGAAAAACGCATGATATCTGCCGATGATGGGACTACTTGTTGTTCCAGAGGAGGGCCAATCATCGACATTAGCCAGCTATATTTCTGCTTTCCGAACGGAGCTACTCTGCCATCGAAAACAACGCGCTCAACATTGTCATCCCTTTTAAATCGTTTGAGAGCGAAAAACATCGGATCGATTCCCGGCAATTTTTCTGCATAGAACTGCCTCTGCACCTCAAAGTCCGCGATTTCAGCCGCCGTAACCTTTGTGATTTCCAAATCCGTAATCGGGGTGAAAAAACCTCGCCGACCCCGAATGGAATCGATCCAAAACTCGCCTTCTCGGGCGAGTTGACTGCCATCGGCACGCTTTCCAAAACCTGCTGGTAAAAACCGGTTAGCAATTAAGGTTGCAGGATCATCAACTTGCAAGCCTTCCGAGCGTGCTGTCAGATAAGCCAATTCAATCAGTTGCATATCGGCCACACTGCGATTTCGTCGCCGCAATTCGATTTGATATTCAGGGCCCAGCAGGTTTTGGAAAAATTGCGTTGGCAAATAGACGAATATCGTATCGTCTCGAGTCAGGGGCATTTCTCGGCGGGCATAACGAAACCCGGGACTGTTTGCCATCGAGCCAATCCCCTTTGCCGCTTCCAAAAATCTGGTAGCCAGCGTTAGCGACGAGGTGATAAAATGGCTATTACCGGCAATGACGTAAAAAGAGCGATACCGATTGTCCGGCGTTTTCAGAAATTGCACCGCTGTCCCGTCGATCTCAAAAACATCAATTTCTGCACCGTCCTGCTGGTGTGCTTTGGCAAAAGCAACACGCCGAGGGGCAAGGCGATTCTTCAACGCCTCCGTGTTACGAGCCTGCAAAACAACCCCAACCGAAGCTCCGTCCTGCATGTACATGTCATTTCCAATAACCGCCACATCGGAAATCAGGTTCCCCCCAAACATTTCGTCAAAGTCCGTCGACTCAATTGCAAGTTGATCGAGAAACTTAGACTCAATCTTGGGTTCCCAGCCTCGCAAACTAATCATTTGTCCGAGGTTTCCCCCGTACTCGCTCAACAGCCGCTTGGTCCACAGCTGATTTTGCCACGTGCCAAATCTGAGATAGAAGCACTCCTCCGGTACGCAGGTTGCAATCGGCTCTAACTCTATGTCTGAACCATCAAAACCTTTAAAGTCCGTAGGTACCCATTGCGGCTCGGGTGGCAAGGGGAGATTCGCTACCCCCACATCAGCCAATCCCATCAGAGCCGTCTCAATCGCTAAATTTCTCTGCGACTCTACATCAAAGACCTTGGCAAGCGTTTCAGCCAGTGGATCTTTTTTCTTTGTACGGGCAACGATTCGCCTCTTGGGTTTCGGCAAGTTGAGACGATTCGGCAGCATGTACGTCAGATACGTTTCAAAAAGAGGCGGATAGTCGCCCGCTGCGGTCTGCTCATCGGCCGTGCGGGAATACTCTTTCCACCACTGGTTTACGATTCGATTGAATTTCCCGGCCTTCACAAACTCAACCGGAATCGTTTGGGATGTCGACAGAGAACCCTGGATGGTTAGATCGAGAGGTTCATCGCCCGCAAACAAAAACCAGACCGTGTGCACTGAAGACGGCGATGACCCGCCGCTACCAGACAAGTTTTGAAAAAACTTGGCCACTGCGGGTTTCGATGAAACCGGATACCTGACGCGCCCACCCTTGTCTGTCAACATTTCCGCACCGGAGCGGTCAATCATTTCATCACCCGGCCTTAATCGGAAACTAATTTTGCCAATCCCGTAGGGACGTCCGGCGAAGGCTTCCGCACGAGTGATCACGGGAGGCAAGGTTCCCAAATTCACTATGGGGGACGGGGCTGATTTCGGTTTGGATTTGTTTCCATCCGATTCCGACTTGACTGGCTTGCTTTCGGACGTTTCATCATCCTTCTGCGTACCACCCCCAAAAAGCTCTTGCAATTCTGTAAGAGGATTCTTTATTTCCGATTTGCTATTCCCTGTTTTCGTCTCCTGTGCCAACGTCGAATACGGAATAAACAAACTAAGAAAACAAAAACTGGCCAAGATCCATTTGGCAGCCATGGGGTCGTCCAATAGAAAGAGTACGTTGAAGCGTTTCATTATTTCTCAGTCACTAAAGGTTCTGCCCTCTGACGGCACTTTCACGAAAAGCCCCTGATCTAAACCATGCCAACCGGGTATCCAAATGGCCTGACAAAACAGTTGTTCATTCATGCGTCAATTGACTCGTTTATAGCAAAATAGGCGGGCCGTAACAAATTACAGAGGCCTCTGGCTAACTCAAAAATTCAGCCGAACTCCACGGTCGTCTAACAGTCGAAGAACTTGGGAGGCGTTTCTGTAGATATGCGAATCCATCCCCATTCGTTGTGCCATCTCAACATTCTCGGGGCGGTCATCGACGAAAAAAATAGATTCCGGTGGCAAACCGACCGACTCAATCGCATCCCGATAGATTTTGGGATTTGGCTTCATGCATTTCGATTCGTGGCTCAAAATAAATTTGGTGAAATATAATTTAACGAGAGGCGCTGTTTTCGTGACATATTGCCAGTGCCCAGCACACGTATTGGAGAGGATCCCGAGGGGAAAATTCACCATCCTCAACGCCGTTATCAAGGGCACAATTTCACGGTTCAGCCAAAAGATGTCGCTAGCGGCGGAAACCACCGCTTCATTGGATGGCATTTCGCGGGAATCGGATCGGATTTTCGCCGCAAAGCCCGCTGAACTGACCTCGCCACTTTCATATTGATTTTGCAAACCATTTTGGAAAATCAGTTCTTCAACCTGACCAATATCCATCCCAATAAGTTCGGCAACTTGACGACAACTGCGCTCGTGACTGAAATTGAGAATCACATTTCCGACGTCAAAGAAAACAAATCGAGTGGTCGTCATCAAACGTTAACCGAGAAAACGCAACTAAAATCAATTGCAAGTCGTTCGAATACCGAAACGACATCTGCCAAAATAAAAAAGGAAATATCGAGTAATTAATCCGTATAATGCAGCTTAGACTTCAATCAAAGAACAAGGAACAGGGCTTTATGACGACTGCGGCTTGGGCAACAGCGAACAATTTACAAGAATTGACTGATCGTGGGTGGAAATCAAAGTCAGTCAAACAGGAAATCCACGACAATTTCGTAGCAAAATTGGCTGCGGGGGAGCCGCTCTACCCGGGCATTGTCGGTTATGACAACACAGTGATTCCAGAGATTAATATCGCGCTCTTGTCAGGCCACGACATGCTCTACCTCGGTGAGAAGGGACAGGCGAAAAGCCGTTTGATGAGGGGGCTCGTCGAATTCTTAGACCAAGAGATCCCCTATCTGGATATTCCGGGAACACCGTTTCACGAAGACCCCCTTAATCCGCTGAGCCAAGTGGCTAAGGATTTCGTCGCCACTCACGAGCCGAAAGACATCCCCATCGGCTGGTGGGCCCGCGACGACCGATACGCCGAACGACTGGCTCCCGGGACAAAATTCGCGGATATCATTGGAGAAATCGACCCGGCTAAACTTGCTGGGGGAACGAGCATGTCTACCGAAGACGCCCTGCATTTTGGTCTCATCCCGAGACTCCATCGCGGCATCTTCGCAATCAATGAATTGCCCGAGCTCGACGAATTGGTCCAAGTCGGTTTGTTTAATATTCTCGAAGAGCGAGATGTTCAAATCCGTGGGTTTCCGGTCCGATTTGACATCGACGTTTTGATTCTTTTTTCAGCCAATCCATCCACCTTCAATCGTAGCGGTAAAGTCATTCCGCAGCTAAAGGATCGGATTGGATCGATGATTCAAACCCACTATCCCGCCGACCGTGACTTAGGCATTCAGATCATGGAGCAAGAGGCCGATTTTGAGTTCGGAGGAGACTACCCTGTCACCGTCCCCTTTTTCATGAAGGAAATATGCGAGCAAATTACAGTGCAAGCTCGAAAATCCAAATACGTTGATCACCAATCGGGGGTCAGCGCACGTTTTAGCATCGCTAACTACAGAACCATGATCTCGAGCGCCCGGCACCGTGGCGTCCTTCTGGGGGAACAGCCGGCGGTACCTCGAATCAGCGATCTCGCTCATCTGCACACATCCTCGTTAGGAAAATTGGAATTGGATTTGATGGGCAGTCATCAGATGAGCGAGCGCCAAGTTCTCGACAGCATCATTGCTGAGGCGATCAAAATTGTATTTGACGAATACGTGACGCGACACGGGTTGGACGAAATCGCGAGGATCTTTTCCAAGGGCGTGCGTATTGAGGTGGGGGACCTCATCCCATCCACTCAATACGCCGAACGACTTCAACACGTTCCCCCAGTGTGGGAAAAAGCATTCGAAATAAATGCCGCTGATGATCCTGCGGTTAGAGCTTCCTGCGTTGAGTTCGTTTTAGCCGGTATGCACGCCACCGATCACATCTCCCGCTCTCAAGAACATGGGCACACGTCCTATGAATTCTAATCAACCGCATGGCAAACGAATCGGCGGCGTCCTACAGACGTACCTGAAGTTTGATCCGCAAAATTTCCCCAGCCCCACCCAACCGCCGCCCGATTTGGTTTCCCCGCTAATGGACCAATTCATGGCCTACGGCAACAGCCGCGAGCTCACTCCCGAGGAACTGGCGAAGGCCATTCGAATTGATCCCAGTCAGTTCAAAAACTTCGGTCCCAGCCTCGACATGGTTCAAGCTATGCTTGAGGAGCGACGGCGAAAAATCCTCGAGACTTATGAAACGCGAACCGTTCAGCAAAAAGCCAGAAAGCGTTTTCACAAGTCGGCCAAACGTGGCGCTCAACCTGATGATCGCCAGCGTGACGTGTTTCGAAACGCCATCCAACAAGAACAGCTGTACGAGCTAGAGCGACTTTGGTACCGACAAGACAATGACCAAAGTGAAATGGCTCGCCAACTGGTGGTCTTGATCGAACAACTGGGTGAGAAATACCAAATTGATGAACTCGCCGCAAAATACACGTTTACCGGGCAAGAGTCGATGACGATACCCTTGGCCCTTCAGATCAAGGAGGAACTCGACAAAATAGAAGACCTTCTCAACCAAGTCGAGGAAGCAAGAGACAACGCCCAAATCGCCATACTCGATTTGGATGAACTGGCAGAGTTCATGGATCAAGAGACGATGCAATCGCTTGAGGAAATGCAACAATCCATAGAAAATTACGTGCGGGAAATGGCTGAGCGCCAAGGTCTAAAGAAAGAGAACGGGAGCTTCCAGCTGACCCCACAGGCCTATCGCATTTTTCAAAACAAACTGCTGGGACGGGTTTTCGGTGAACTTCAAGCATCTCGTTCCGGCCGTCATTCAAACCAAGTTTCGGGTGAAGGTGCAGTCGAACTTGAGCGAACCCAACCCTATGAATTTGGGGATTCGATCACCCACATGGATATCCCCCAATCCTTTGTCAACGCGATGTTGAGGTCGGGAGCACAGCTGCCGATTACGTTAAAGTCCGAGGACATCGAGATTCACCAGACACGCAACAATCCAAAATGCGCCACGGTCATTCTGATGGACATGAGCGGCTCAATGCGATACGACGGCCAATACATTAACGTGAAACGTATGGCATTCGCCATGGAAGGTCTTATCCGGTCCGAGTTCCCTGGCGATTTCCTAAGTTTTGTTGAAATGTACACGTTTGGAAAAGTCCGACGACAGTCTGAAATCATCGACTTGATGCCAAAACCGGTCACCATCAATGACCCCTGGGTTCAACTCAAGGTTGACATGAGTGATCCGAATGTCAGCGAACACATGGTACATCACCATTTCACGAACATCCAACACTCCTTGCGCCTCGCTCGTCAATTGCTCGCCAACCAAAGCACACCGAATCGACAGGTGTTCCTGATCACCGATGGACTGCCCACAGCCCACTTCGAAGATTCGATGCTGTACATGATATACCCTCCGCATCCTCGCACGGAAGAAATGACCATGCGCGAGGGCATGTTATGCGCTAAGGAAGGAATCACGATCAATATGTTCCTGGTTCCAAGCTGGTCTCAATCCGAGGAAGACATTCGGTTCGCGTATCGCCTTTGTGAATCAACCAAGGGGCGAGTCTTTTTCACTGCCGGAAAAGATTTGGATCGCTTCGTGGTTTGGGATTATCTGACTCGGAAACGGGAAATACTTTAGTGAACGACCATCCCGTTCTAGAATTCAATGGTCCTCAAGTTACCGTTCTCCGAATCCAATTCCAGCACCTCTAAACAGTATTGTTGGTTCTGCAACAGATCTTTACAACATCCGATTGGGTCAAGTATTTCGTCGCGGTCCTCGCCTGATGGCGGGCAATCATTTTGCTTGGCGTAGGCTTGGCGTAGATAACGTGACCAGTCTCTTAGCACTCTAAGTTGAATGGACGAAGACCATATCAATCATTGAGCGACGCAACCAGGTGCCAAAGGTAAAAAAAGTCGCAGCTAAAACGCCCAAGGGGAAGCCTCGGCAGTCAATTACCCAACAAGGCAAGGAAACCATTCGCCTTGCCGCAAGAGCTGCCTCAACTGGTTGCTGCTCCGCGCTGGTTTCAGTTTTCATTCCAGTTTCGCCTCGTTTAACTTCGGTCTTTTTCTTTGGTGACAGCTGGCGTGTCAACTTTGCCCAAAATCCGTATCCGCTCGAATCTCAAATCAATCTTAGCCGTTTACTCTGTTTATCTAACCAAATAGTCGATTTGTGAAAGCTCACCGTCAAATGTCGGTTTGACCCAATTGAATTCTGGGCAACAATAACGCTAAGAACGAGCTCAAAAAGTGACCGAGGAATGTATGAATTTGAGACTTCCCTGTTTGGCAACTCTTCTAGGGTTGGCCTTACATCCCTTTACCATCGCCTTGCTGCCCCCCACCCATGCGGTAGGGCAGGGGGTCCAGCAAGTGGTCACCCTCAACAGTGGTGTGCAATTTGAAGGTGATGTGTTTGCTGTTTCCGCGGTACCGGCCGGTGAAAAAAACCCGTACGGTTCAAAGCCAATCGCTGTCGTGAACGACGGACTGCGGAACATTCATTTCTCATATCGCCTCGGTGAGAGGATTGTGAATACTTCGGATTCCAATCGAAATGAGTCCGAGATCGAATGCTGGCAACGGGCCGTCAACCGGAGTGTTGCGGACGGATATGGCATCTTGCGTTACGTGGGGCCCTTCGATGAGCATGGCCATCGCCTCCTTCGTTATCAGGACGCCGATGGTGTTTGGGAAGTCGTCCAAGGAATCACTAAGGTCAATCCCCGCTGGACGGAATTACGATCTATTGTCGCGCCTGGAAATAAACGGCAACGCAATTGGACGATGAAAATCGCCACCAACACGATTGACCCGAATATCCTTCGAGATTTCCTTCGAAAGCAAATCAAAAATGCAACCAATCCAGCTGAGTACGAAACACTCGTGGACTTTTTCTTACAGGCAGAGCAATACACCCGAGCGATGGAAGAGTTGACGCTGATTCAGAATCAGTTCCCCGATCAACGAGAACGCGTCGTGGCTAATCGACAAATCGTTCGACAAGGATACGCCAGACAATACCTACGGCTGATTCGCAATTGCATTGAAGTGGGTCAACCGAAACTGGCGCTCGAGCTGATCGAAGTATTCAATCGAGAGGGATTAGCCGGTGAAATCATTGCTGAAATAAGTGACTTGCAGCGACAACTGAGCGCCAACCCGCAGACCGTCGAAGACTCGAAGAAAATGGCGGCCAGCCTCGTCGACCAAGCGATCGAGCGAGGTAAATTGGACGACGATCAGATTAAATCGCTTCGGATCTTTCAAACTGAGGTCATGGATGAATGCAACATCTCTAACGCTTCCCGCCTTGATTCCGCTAGGCGATTTGTCAATGACGATAGCATGTCTCCGGCTCAGAAAGCATCTCTTGCCCTCAGTGGATGGGTGCTTGGCAGCAACAATGCGATCGACAATTTGGCGGTTGCTGCTTCCCTGATTCCAGTCCGTTCACTAGTCAATGAATATCTCACTAGTAGGGATATCGCCCGGCGATCGCAGATTATTCTGGAACTGGCCTCGTTCGAAACGGGTGCGCCCGAGTACCTCGCCCAAATTCTGGGGCAGATGTTGCCGGTGGAGCCTCCCGACGAAGTTTCTTCCTATACCGGAGAAAAGCCAATCGAATACAACGTTTCAGTGAAAGGAACGCGTGCCGACCCCCAAGTTCGAAACTATCGCTGCCATGTCCACCTCCCGCCCGAGTACGATCCCTACCGCAGATACCCTTGCATCATCACCCTTCCCGGAGATACCAACCTAGATCAGCAAATGGCTCGCTGGTGTGGCCTCTACAACGAGAAACTGGGGGTCCGAGTAGGTCAAGCCATGAGAAATGGATACATCGTGGTCACGGTCGACTGGAAACTCCCCAACCAAGGAGCCTATGCTTACACCAAGCGGGAACATTCCGTGGTTATGAAGGCCTACCGAGCAGCGCTTCGCAAGTTCTCAATTGATACCGATCGAGTCTTTCTCAGCGGGCATGGGGTCGGTGGGGACGCGGCCTATGATATCGGTTTGGCTCATCCAGAACACTGGGCCGGCGTGATTGGCATTTCCGGTAAAATCGCACGGTTTGCAGATCTTTACGCCGGCAACACCCACACCCGTTTGCCGATGTACGTCGTTCTAGGCGAAAAGGACTTGGCAGCCAAAGAAGCCAGTAAAGCAGCGTTGAACAAGTGGCTCTCTTCCAAAAAATACTCTGAATGCGTTTATGTTGAATACAAAGGACGCGCCAACGAACCGTTTGTCGAAGAAATCGTTGAAATTTTTAAGTGGACCAAAGCTCAACGGCGCAAATGGCCCGATGCAACTGGCTTTTCGATCGAAGTCAAAGGACGCCGACCGTGGGACAACTATTTTTGGTTTTATGAATTCAAAGGGTTCCCCGAGACGGCCACGACCTGGCCACAACTGTGGGAACGCCGGCATCCCAAACCGCTTCTGTTAACCGCTGAACTGAAAGGCAACCAACAAAACCGCTTCATCATCGGACCTTCCAATCAGGGAAAGGGTGTTACCCTCTGGCTATCACCTGAATTCATCGACTTCTCAAAAGAGGTCGCGATCTCCGGAAGGGGACGAACGGTCTCTCGGTTCATCGAACCCTCAGCAGCTGTCCTCTTAGAGGATGCTCGGGTTCGAGGCGACCGACAGCACCCTTTCTGGGCCAAGTGGGAGTGCGTCGGAACCGCTTGGGATGAATAACTCAATCATGTCCATGAAAAAAAGGCCATGCTCAAAGCATGGCCTTTTTTTTGAATCCTAGACTTATCTTCGGGGCGTCTTTTCGTCCTGCTCTTCGTTATTTTTGACCATCAGGTTTACTGAGTTTTTTTTTAAGACAACGCCCGTGATCAACCAGCCGTCTTTGGTGGTTTCTACAACCCAGCCCATGGGACCAAAGTAGGGAGCAACGTGTTTGTCGAAATCAGCAGGCAATTTACTTCCGTCAACCTGCTGCTCACGAACCTCCGGGTCATTTTCAGCAGTCATGATTCGATTCAACACACGGCCTAAAACCGTCTTGCTCGTCCCCATCTTACCGGTACGCAGCATCTCATAGTTGGCTTTGATCGCTTGATCGATGCGACCAAACTGCTGAAAACTAACCCGCTTCTTATCGGACAGCTTCTGCAAGGCCTTGGCGACCTCTTTATAATCTTCGCAATCTTGGAGTTCAGTGGTTTGCTTCAACGCCAGTATTTTCTCCAAGTAGCTTTTGCGGTTAGCGATCAACAGATAACCGTCTACTTCGGCAATGTATCGCTTCTCGAACAAGCTAAACTCTTTAGGAGTCTCTTCTTCTTCCTCAGATCCGATATCCAGATCGTCGAAAGAATCATCGAAGGGATCATCCAAGTTTTCTAACTCCGGATCTTCCGCTGTGGTGTCAATTTCTAGCACATCGATCTCGCCGATCTTCATTTCAGCGGCGGGCCCAATCAGATTTTTCTTGAATGCATCTAAAGCAATATCAGCGTTTTCTTTTAGTTTGAGAGCAATCAACACCCTCTCACTTTCATCGTTGATTTCACCTGTTTCTGATTCGTGTTTCTCGGACACGATGAACAACTGATTGTCAAACGAATCCACCACCTCAAACAGGTCAATTTTCATATCGGTTTTGAAGCTGACCAGCATTTGCTCGAACAAACCCTCTTCCTGCAAGAATGCATCTACGACATCACCAACATTCTTGACAGCGCTACTCATGTCCCAAACACCACTGAAATAGGCGGCCGAGTCATATGGAACGAACGCAGGCGGGGTGAATTTGGCATCATTTCGATTACGGAAATCAACCAAGCCAAAAACTCGTTTGTCACGCTCGTCACCGGTTCTAGGAGCGTAGATGAAAGTCCGATGAACAATTTCATGGTCGTAGGTCGCGAAATTGACGATACCCCCAATTCCTTGAAAGGCACCAAATCCTAATTTTTTCAGCGTATTGGCCCAATCATCTCGGCGTTGCCGAAATTCTTGCTCTTCATCAGCTATGGCCTGTGCCAACTGAAGATATCCAAAAGGATCGATGAACCAACGTACATGACTTGGGTCGACGCCATCAATCTTTGTCTCGGCGGTAACGCTCTTAAATGCCGCTGTCGAAGCAAGGGTTTCATCCGGCACGATGGCGTCCACCTTCACTGCCCGCCGGACAATGTCGCGAAAAATATCTTCGTTATCAGAAGCCACCACCCAGCCCCCGGCAATGGCTTGATAGGCAGCACGATTTTTTCGGAGACTATTCGGACGAGGCTTTAGCTTCCAACAGGTGACGGCAACCCCGTGAACATCTTCCATTTCCTCTCGCGTCGCCCCTTGTTCCTGCATTTCTTTATCAATTTTGATCAACAACTCACGCGCTGCTTCTTCGGTCTCAGAGACGTCGACCAACAGAACCATACCATGCAAACCACGCCCTAATTTCTGATCGCCATCGTTTTCCGGCAGTATCCCTGCCAAGCAGAATTCTCCCGACCCCACTCCCTTTAAATCGTCGATTCTCAAACCGAGACGGACATTTTTTTGGTTGACCCAACTTTTCACCTGCCCACGAATGCTATCAATGAATGGCTTCAGCGTTTCATCCTGGGTCAATTGTCCGAACTGAGTCTTCTGAAATTGCTGCTCGAGAAGCGTTCCATCAGGGACGGAAAACCACGCTTTGGTGGTCGCAGGTAATAGATTTTCGCTGGCGATCTTATTTTTTTGATCCTGAGCTTGGACCGAAGACGGGCCATCGGAGTGAATTCCTGCCAAAGCAGCGCTTACAAAAGCCACCAAGACGATATTAAAACGTCTAAACACCTAATTCTCCTTATGGTTCCAAACCGCTCACAACAGAATAATAATAGAATTCAGGTGAGGGTTGCAGAACGTCATGAAATCCGCACATTTGGCCGTTTTAAAAATATCGACCGATTGCGCCGGTTCAAGGACACCAAATCCACTGACTGGTATAGTTTTACTTGGTTGCCTAACCCAACCCAATAGTAGCCAATTATGACTCGCCGAAAAAGCATGCATGTCAAAACAATCAACTCGAAAGCAAGAGGAAATGTCTCACGAACTCTACCAAAACCCCCTGATCTCACGCTACAGCTCCGACCAGATGGGGAGCATTTGGGGCCCACAACGAAAATTTAGCACTTGGCGGCGACTCTGGCTGGCACTTGCAGAATCTCAGCAGGAGCTGGGTCTCGAAATCAGTGATGCGCAGTTAGAGGAAATGCGATCCAATCTGAATAGCATCGATTTTGATGCTGCCAAACAACATGAGAAAAGATTGCGACATGACGTCATGGCACATGTTCACACGTTTGGTGATAGCTGCCCCACTGCGATGCCAATCATTCACCTGGGAGCCACCAGTTGTTTTGTAACGGACAACACTGATTTAATTCTCTTACGAGACTCCTTGGAACTGGTTGGCCAAAAACTGGCCCACACGATTTCTTTACTCGGGTATTTTGCTGCCGAAAATGGTGATTTAGCCTGTTTGGGTTACACTCATCTTCAGCCCGCACAACCGACAACCGTTGGCAAACGGGCAACTCTGTGGATTTACGATTTGATCGAAGATCTTCAATCGATAGAATTTCGCCTGGAGAACCTCAAAGCACGTGGGGTTAAGGGGACCACTGGAACGCAGGCCAGCTTTCTCAAATTGTTTGATGGGGATCACGAAAAAGTAAAACAACTTGACCGCCTGGTCTCCGAGAAAACGAGCTTTCAATCTCAATACCCGGTAACGGGCCAGACCTACCCGCGAAAGATAGACGTTCATGTTCTCGATGCCCTGTCTGGGATCGCGCAATCAGCCCATAAAATTGCGACGGATGTTCGGCTTTTAGCCAATCGCAAAGAACTCGAGGAACCGTTTGAAAAGCACCAGATTGGTTCCTCGGCAATGGCCTACAAACGGAATCCAATGCGTTCTGAACGTATTTGCTCGTTGGCTCGGTTCGTTATGAGTCTCCAATCAAGTCCCGCTAACACGCTGGCAACCCAATGGATGGAACGCACACTAGACGACAGCGCCAACCGTCGCCTCGTGTTACCCCAAGCTTTTTTGGCAATCGACGCCATCCTGATCCTGCTGGGAAATGTTGCTGATGGGATGGTGGTCTATCCAAAAGTAATCGAGAAAAATTTGATGGCCGAACTCCCCTTCATGGCTTCCGAGAATATCATGATGGCCGCAGTGGCGGCAGGCGGAGACCGGCAGCAGTTACATGAGCAAATCAGACAACACAGCCAGGATGCGGCCTCTCAGGTAAAAAACCACGGACATGACAACGATCTGATCGAGAGGCTTACCAAGGATCCGGCCTTCGCCGATGTTGCCATTAAGGAACTCATGGATCCCAAGTCTTTTGTGGGCCGGGCCCCTGAGCAGGTTGAGGAATTCGTAACAGAGTGGGTAGAGCCAATACGTCAAAAGTACGGCAACCAGCCATTCAGTCAGGAATTGAGAGTCTAAGACCCGGTTCAAGGGTAACCACCAAACCGCCAAAAAACGAAACGGCGTGGTCGCTTGAAAGCTATATCAAATCCACAGGGCGGCGTTTACGTCGCCTGTTTTTACGACATTCCTCACAAACGCCTGTTATGATCATACGATGGCTACGAACCTGAAAATTGTATTTAGCCGCGACCTGTTTTCGAATCTCGATCAACCGGTCGTCTTGAAATTCGATTAATTTACTGCACTGTGAGCAGTAAAGGTGATCGTGCTCTGGGTAGCCATAATCATGCTCGTAGACAGAGCGACCTTCTAGTTCGAATTTACGCAGCAATCCAGCATCTACGAATTCATTAAGGGTTCGGTAAACCGTCGGTCGGCTCACGTGCCCCGCAAGTCCTTTGGCGGGCAATTTGTCAAGCAATTGATCTGCATCGAAATGCTCATGATCGCTGAATATGAGGTCCAGCAAATTCCGTCGCTGCTGGGTGTTACGCATGCCCCGACTCTGCAAATAATCGTCAAACCGCTGCCCGACCGAACGACTCATTTCCGCTGGTGTGAGTCCACCTGAAATGTCTGAATCCGTTGCCATGAATACCTCTTATTGAGATTAATAAATTCAAATTCGCCTTAAAAACAAGCGATTGGTGGTTCCAAGTCTCAATTAGAGTCTATCAGACCACAAAACCATTTCAAGCCCTGTACCGTGCCGCCCTTCTGGGAGGGGAGATACCAGCCCGATTTAACCAATCGCACAACGTCTGCAAAATCCAACGGCCTATTTAAAATCGGCTGTAGACCTCCACAAAAGAGGTTATGGCCCGAGCAAAACCGCCAAATCAACACAATTTAGTGGGAATGTGGCTCGTGCGGTGGGATCTTGCCAACGTAATTTTTCCCATCGACTTCGATCTCAACATTCACTCCCAAAACCATTGCAATCGCCAACGCTTTATCGTCGAGCATGAACGATTCTGCGGCTCCATCCGCGTCCGGCGATTCGGCCATCAAAGTGAACCCTTCCGCGTTACCCTTCGACCGGCGAATCTTGATGCTCTCGGCCTTGATCTTTCGATTCACTTTACCAGCCTGATCCAAAACGACGACGCGGATCACATCGTTATCGTTATAGTGAATCCATTCCGCGTTCATCGGCTCGCCAGAGAAATCGATTTGGTGACCGCCGTTAGGACCGAGGGGGCCTAGTTTCCCCTTGGCTTCCCCCTCATCATCATGATCTGCATCATGATCGTGGTCGTGGGAATCATGATCATGATCATGAGCATCTATATCGGAGCCAGAATTTTTTGAATTCTGCGCCGGTTCTGAACAACCAATAAAACACAAACAACCGATGACGGCCAAAATAGCGAGAGGGCGAAAACAACAAATCATCTTTAATCCAATCTCTGAAGCTTAAAAAAGTTACCGATTCCCCAGAAATTATATTCATTTCAAAGAAAAACACCAACATCTCCTTCCTACGCAACGACGCAAAATTCGTTCACTTCTTGTGGCTTTTGAAAGTCATTTACGCGCTTAGTTGCATTGCGGATGAGGAGGAAATTTAAGCTCCCCAACNACCTCGGCAAACCGCTCCCGACTTCGCCGCTTCCAGCAGTCCCGCCAGATCGTTTGCGGATCTCCGAAAATCTGTTCCGGAGCTGCGCTCATAGGGCACCAAAAACCCTGAGCAATTTCGCTCCGAATTTCCTCCTTTTCCCAACCTACCACGCCGAAAACAATCCGATAAGGAACGCTAATTTGATGCATAAAGGTGTCTAACTTACTCGACTCCGCCGACAGGAAAATTCCTTCGGAGATTTCAATGTCAGCCAAGTCCTTGGACTGATGGATCGCGAAAATNGGTAAGCTCATCTCGACGCCTGACCGAAAAGCCGCGTTGTGCAATTCTCTGAGAGCCAACCCGCTCGACAAGCCATCACCCAAATGACTGGAGGACATCTGATTCAACACAACGCCAAAGGTTCCGTGATGGTCGTCTTGCAAAACGAGAATGACAGACTGCTCAAAGGCGGAGTGGGATAGTTTCGGATCGGCGACTAAAAAGTCTCCCTGCAAAGTCGGTGCGGAGCTGTTACGAATTCGGTTTTCATCCATCGATCCATCCCTGTTCAGCTAGAGATAAGATTTGATTTGACAAAGTGATTTTCAGCGTCTTTCTATTAGGAAACAAACGTTTCGTAGGCACAGGGCATACCGAACAGCAGCACTCGGCGCCACTGGAAATATAGGAATAAGTTGCCAAAACAAGCAATTTCTTTTCCTTCAGGGCTGCCAAACTGGCAGCAATTCACCATTGGGTTGTTTGACTAACAGCCGTTTGTGATAGACAATTTAAGTATGAGCACCGCATCCCTTTCAAAACCGATTCAGCAACTCATTGGCTTTCTCGAGTCCCTAACGGAACGGGCGCCGGTGGAAGACCTCGGACGGTTCCTCGCTGGTCTGGATATCACCTTGGCGGATCTGGAACCCTTCATTTATTTTGGTGACAAAATGTATCGCCGAAACATGATCCGTGAGAACGAATGGTATGAGCTGCTTTGCATTTGTTGGCAGAGTGGACAACGGAGCCCAATCCATAATCACGCCGGCTCAACATGTGGCTTGAAAATCATGCAAGGCACGGCGACAGAAACAACCTTTGAAAAGACGCCTTCAGGACATATCAAACCAATCACTTCCAGCGATTTCTCCGCAGGCCTCGTCTGCAGCAGTCAGGACGATGAGATCCACCAAGTGTCAAATTTGCAGGCGATCGGATCGAATTTAGTCACACTGCACATTTATTCTCCGCCACTCCGTAGGATGGATACCTTCTCACTGCACGGTGCCGAAACGGAACTTTACCAACCGGAGAATCAAATGAACGCGTGTCACTTTGGTGATTGCATCTGACCCTAACCTGGCAATACCTTGCAAAGTGGAAAGCCCGCTTTGCTGAACCCCGCTCTAATCAACCCTCAGGCAAGCCATCCTTAATTGCCGTTGCCCGTCCAAGTATAACTTTTCTTCGATCGGTCGCAGGAGCCGCTAGTTCCAGAATGGACGACAAAGATTATCAGGGCCGGGTCAGCTCCAACTATTTTTTTATATACTTCCATCAATCGATTCGGTATCGACTATCCTATCACCCTGCTGATCTTCAGGACCATCCTGAGCAGCGGTCACTTTTCTGGTGCCAACAAATGCATTCCACAAATCGGCTCACATTGAACGGCGTGGATTAGATTTCGGTGAACACCACCATCCATCCCAAATATCATCTGTTAATCAGCAGCTAATGACGCGATTGCAGATGCTTATTCACCGCGCACGGGCAGTTTCATCCGCTTGACTTCAGTTTGAAACGATGCCAGGAGTTCTGCAAATATCCTTTGGCATTCCAGACAACACGCTCGGGCATAAAGTTGCCGGCTGTATCCTCTGCGCGTACCAAAAGTTCTTCGGATCCTTGTGCTACCGGCATCTCAATCTCCCAAAGTTGCCAACAATAGTCATGCGCATCAACCCCCAACCTGGCTTCATACCAGTCAAGTCCGTCGGCGCTCACTTCGACCTTCGATATGCGACATCCCTCGCGACTCGTTGGAAGCGCGTAACCTGAAACGGTACACCAATGGTCGGGCCTGGTTTCCACGTCGCAAATAACAGCGTTAATCGGGAAACGATAAATCGGACCGGCTTCGCTCCAATCCAAAGGGTTCAGCTGACCAACGAGTTTGTAGTCGGCGGCCATAAAGTAGTTCGGGGATGGGCGATCAGAAACGATGATTTTTCCAAGCCATTTTACGCTGCGGGCACCGATGTAACCTGGAACGATTGAACGTAAGGGAAAGCCATGGTCATGCGTCAAGGGTTTGCCGTTCATGGAATGGCAGAGTAGCGGGGCGCCGGATCCACACTGCGTTAACCCCTTTTCTATCGGGATAGATGCGCCAAAGCCAATGGTTTCTCCTTCGTTGTCAATTTGATCGAGTCCTTCAAACCAGACATGTCGTGCTTCGGGTAGGACCCCACACGCCTTTAAAACGTCTGCCATCAGGACACCTTGCCAGCTGGCATTACCGATTGCACCCGCGTCCCATTGAACGCCCTCAACTGGTCGCACCCGGCTATGTTCGGATCGCCGATTCCCAGCGCAGACCATCGTGGCCATTGTGGAGGCGCTTGGAAATTTGCTGAGATCCTGCATGCTGAATGAGCCCGATTGACGCACCATTCCTACAACTTCGAGGCGAAAAGTATTCAGGTTAATTGCCGGATTGCTGGCATGGCTACGAACATAAAAATACGGCTGGGGCGTGAGCCAGTTCTTCGCCAGATTTTGAAGGTGCGGTTCGCCATTGCGAGTATGGACAGATCGGTAAATCAAATCTTTCGTATCAGGCATTCTTAAACTACTTCAAAATTAAATACGGGCAATTAAATGGGAGCGTTAGTATGGTTTTTCACTAAGAGATTCGTTTACAAATTCAGGCGTCAGGTTTCTTACTAACCGATTGAGCAATCGCCAATTTACCGCGGGTTGAGTTGGAATCGGAAATGAGACCAAAATTTGACACGAAACGGTTTGATTCCAATAGAATGGAGTGCAAGACTCCTACACCACTATCCTCGACCGATTCTAAATTCGTCCCAGACCGACAACAACCAATCCGGTCGGGAAACTAACAATTTAGAAGCAAATGTACGGCTTGTCCCGAATCGCAGCTTTGAGATGCCTGAGGCACGGCTCAACTTTCAGCATAACTGGGGCGGTAATAGTTCGGCTGGATGGACCAAAGGTCGTCCTCACGCCCCTGGTTAGCCCGCTCAAAACCGATTTTGGCAACCATTGATGCGCTGGGTGACCAGCAGTCGTGCGGCGCTACACAATTCGCTATCTCCCCGCTGATTTCGGTTACAAGCGGCTTCAAACCGCTTCCTGAGATCACGTCCTTCGGTTGCACAGAGGCCAGCCACTCGGCGCGGCCTTGGATCTCCACGATCCCATCACCGGCCAAATTTCCTGCAGTGTCGACCTTATATTCGGAAAAGAAAACCTGTTGTCGCTGCGCGTTCAGAATGGTTTTGATCGCTCGACCTGCCTTCAATCCCATCTTTTGCTGAGTCTGTCGAGCCACGACCTCCAAAGTTGGAACTCCAACAATTCGCGCGCCAACGGCGTAACAAAGTGATTTGGCAGTTACCACGCCGATCCTCAGACCGGTAAAGGATCCGGGACCTACGGTCACACAGATTAACTCGACCTCTCTCATCTCCCATTGGGCAGCTCTCAAAAGTGTCTGGATTTGTGGGATCAAACTGCGAGAGCTAGATAAACGGGTTGCGGAGACTGCCGATTCGCCCCGCGGATCTGGTGAAACATGTGGCCCTGTCACACCCGTGGACGTTTCTGCCACGCTCGTAAAATCATCGAACAGCGCGACTTGGGCTAAACGCTCCGACGATTCAATTGCTAAAATCCGCAAAGCTGTCTTTCTTTGGCTCGAGTTCGTGCAAGGGTGAGGAAATATCGATTCAGGAGGAACGAGGCGGTATTTTGGAAGATTGCAAACCGCACCAATTGTCCCTAAACTATGACACTTCAATTTAGGCAGTTGGTCTCGACTCGTTCGGAAACTTTGAACAACGTTCTATACGTATACCATCTACAATCACACTTTTCATAGGGTCATTTCGTGAAGCGCGCCGTTATCAGCGATATCCACGGAAACTACGAAGCTCTAACAAGAGTCTTGGATGACATTGGTGAGCAGTCTGTGGATGAGATTGTCTGCTTGGGCGATATCATCGGCTACGGTCCTGAACCCGTAAAATGCCTCGATCGAGTCATGGAATGTTGCCAACTGACGATTTTGGGCAATCACGACCAAGCAGCGATTTTCGATCCTGAGGGTTTCAACCCGGTCGCGATGAAGGCAATTTTTTGGACGCGGGAGCAGCTGGAACAAGAAAACAGTGATCTGGAGAAATCAGATCGGCGCTGGGATTTTCTCGGTGAACTGCCGCGGCGTCATGACGAAGGAAAATATCTATTTGTCCACGGCTCCCCTAGAGACCCGACCAATGAGTATGTCTTCCCGGAACACATCTATGAAAAATCTCGAATGCAGATGTTAATGAAACGGTTTGAACAGTACTGCTTCCAGGGGCACACCCATATCCCCGGGGTTTTTACGGAATCCGGTTCCTTCCTGCAACCCAGTCAGCGAGATCATTTTTTTCGACTGGATTCCGAAAAATGTATGATCAATGTTGGCAGCGTGGGGCAACCTCGTGACGAAGACCCTCGGGCGTGCTACATCGTTCTCGATACAAATGAAAACACCGTCCAGTACCATCGCGTGGAGTATGACGTGGAATCGACACGGCAAAAAATTCATGCCATACCTGATCTCGACAACATGTTAGGCGACCGACTGTTGACGGGTCGGTAATTGCAATCTCTGAAACAGGTACCAAGCACACCGTGACCAAACGCGCGATCATCAGTGACATCCACGGAAATATCGAAGCCCTTACGGTCGTTCTTAACGACATTCGTTCGCAAGGCATTTCCGAAATCTACTGCCTTGGCGACGTGATCGGCTATGGTCCCAACCCAAGAGAGTGCATCGACCTCTGCCAAGATTTTAAAGTCTGCCTACTGGGTAACCATGACAATGGGGCACTCTTTGACCCGGATGGTTTTAGTAGTGGTGCGGAGAAGGCAATTTTTTGGACGCGCCGCGAGCTAGAAGACACTCGTGTCGACCATTGTGAAGACCGTTGGAATTTTTTGGCAGCTCTACCGCGAACGCATCGGGACGGGGACTGCATGTTCGTTCACGGTTCTCCCCGTAGCCCCCTTAATGAATATGTATTCCCTGAAGACATTTATAACGAACGAAAGATCGAAAGGATTTTTGGCTTCATTCAAAAATACTGCTTTCAGGGGCACACTCACGTACCCGGCGTGTTCACGGAGAACTGCCGCTTCTTTTCCCCAGCCGAACTCAGTTACCAATATACGCTGACTGACCAAAAAGTGATGGTAAACGTTGGGAGCGTCGGGCAACCCCGTGACAATGACCCCCGCAGCAGCTACGTCGTACTAGAGGGTCGAGAAATTGAATTCCGCCGCCTGGAATATCCATTTGAGGTGACCCGAGACAAGATTCTCCAGATACCGGAATTGGATGACTTTTTGGGCGAAAGACTCGCAATTGGGCATTAACTTGCCTTTCCCGGGAAATCGTGAGGGCAGCATCGTGCCCCCTTCAGGATCAACTCATTTTCATACATAAACCAGAAACCCCCTTTGCAAGAATTGTGGTTATCCGGAGAATACCTCCTGTTGATGCGTCGATGGACCAATTAAACCGTTTGGTAGACCGATTGTCCGTTTCTACCTGGATGGTGGAATCACGCTTGTTTCTTTGGGCCAAATGAGAGCACGAGATTCAGGCAAACCACACTAGTCGACAAAATTAACCAATGGCCAGTCTTATGCCAAATCAATTTCCAGGACACTTCGTTCCGTGAACAAAAATACTATTCTGTTTATCTTGTTGGCATCACTGGTTTTGATGTCCGCGTCGATTCTTCAAAACGTTTTTTACCCACCCGTACTTGAACCCGCGGTGGCTGAATTCAACAAAGCAAATGAAGACAACGAAACTCAGCCAGCGACGGACGCCGCTCAGGCGCGGGATGCGAAAGACGAAGACACCTCAACTCCCCAAACCCTAAAACCACTGGGATCAGACTCGGTTGGAGACAACGACGGGAACCAACCCTCGAAAGAAGGGATCCAGAAACCCATCAACTCGAAGGACGCGGATTCCGCAACTCCGGCTGTTGAAACCACTCCGTCGATAAGTGACGCCAACCCGAATGCACCCACGAATCAACTGTCCGAAAACCCACCGGTGATCGATACGACAGAGAAAAATCAAACCGAAGAATTACTTTCGATTGGCTCAATCGCCGCTAACAGCGGCTTTCGCTACCTCGTCACTGTTGACCGGATCGGTGGTTCGATCCGCAGAATTGAACTCAACACACGCCTGCCGAGTGGACGTTACAAGTACCGCGAAACCGAACAGCGAGGTGGATACCTTGGAGAACTCGATCTCTTCAATACCCCCCGCGGACCTGTCGCCGCAGTTGTCGGCCACGGTACACCCGCGTTTGATGCGGGGATTCGAGCCGGCGATTTAATCCGATCCATTGACGGGGAACCGATCGGTTCCAAAGAAGACTTTAAGAACACCCTTAGTCAAACGATTGCAGGCCAGACCATTACTCTGGAAATTCAGAGCGACTCGGATGCGACCAAACCAATACCGGTTCTATTGACCAACAAACCGATGGAAATGGTCCGACCCGAACCGGACACGATCGACAAGGGTTGGCCCTCCCCCAACTCGTTCATCCTCACGCTTCGCAAGAAGACGCAAGACCAAAACTGGCCAGAACTTGACGCCAACATGGTAACTGGCCTCTGGAATGTCAGTAGCATTTCGCAAGACTCCGTTGAATTCTCGTATAAGCTCCCCGAAGACTTACTTACAGCTCAAGGGCTCAAAGGGCCGTTGAACGTGATCAAGCGTTTCACACTTCCCAAAATTTCTGACGAACAACTCGACAATACATCCAGTAAAACCTTTGATATTCTGTTCGATCTGGAGGTTGAAAACGGAGCTTCCGAAGAACAATCCGTCACGTTCCAACTGGATGGGCCGACGGGGACGCCGAGTGAGGGCTGGTGGTACCAGAACAAGATCCACGGTCGCCAATCTGCCATTGGCTACATTGCGGGTGCTCGGGATGTGATCAGCTCTAGCGAAGCCGAACCCTTTAAATTCTTTGGCGGCCCTGAAATTGTGAAAAACCAATTACAGGATAACCCCAAATACCTCCGACTGTTCCCCATGAACGAGGGACCGGAGTACCAAGAAGTAAAATACGTTGCTGTGGATACCCAATATTTCAATGTCACCCTCAAGCCAGCCGGAACCAAGCCGTTTTTCGTGTACACCGGGATGGCGATGACCACCGGCGCGGCCATTCCCGAAGATAATGGGCGGCTACAAAAGTTGGTGGATTGTTCTTTCAAACTCTTTAGTGACAACACCCCGATTGCCGCCAATGGAAAGTACAAGCAATCCTTCATCATTTTTAGCGGACCGAAAGAACCGGTTTTGCTGAGAGAGTACGGACTAGAAGACGCCCGAACGTTCGGTTGGTTCGCTTGGTTCTCGAAACCACTCTGCTGGCTACTCAAAGTCTTCTACACCATGACCTTTCAAATCGGTTATGGAATCCCGATCATTTTGTTGACGATTCTGGTTCGTAGTTTGATGATCCCCGTCAGTCGCAAAGCCGCCATCAACGCGCAGATGATGCAATACCTGCAGCCTCAAATCAAGGAAATTGCCGACAAATACAAAGACAACATGGAGAAGCGTTCATCCGCTCAGCGAGAGCTGTTTAAGAAATACAATTACAATCCCTTCGGCGGTTGTTTCATGATGTTTTTCCAATTACCGATTTTCATTGGTCTTTATCGTGGGCTATCGGTGGACATCGCCCTGCGGGATCAGCCTTTGATACCCGGCATACAATGGTGCTCAAACCTGGCGGCGCCCGACATGTTCTGGTACTGGGGCGATTGGATGCCAAACTTCCTAGGTGGGGAAACCGGATGGCTGGGGCCGTACCTCAATATTCTACCGATCATCACTATTTTCCTTTTTCTGGCTCAGCAGAAACTGTTCACACCACCCGCCACCGATGACCAACAAATAATGGCTCAGAAAGTCATGAAGTTCATGATGATTTTCATGGGCGTCCTGTTTTTCAAAGTCCCCTCTGGACTGTGTCTTTACTTTATCACTTCCAGTATTTGGGGTATCGCAGAAAGAAAAATGCTGCCCAAACCTAAACTGGACACCGACAGTCTGGCAGCCGATGACGCCGAAGGAAGTGGCAAGAAAATGCCTCGTCGGTCGCTGTTTGGAAAACCCGAAACGAGTCCCACCAGTTTCGATAATGCAACTCACCTGGAAGAGAAAAAACGACGGGCCAAGGAACGCAAAAGAAAACTAAAGCAGCGAGGGAACTAAGACACCATTGCCCTGATCGCCATGGACCTGGTCGTCTTATACACAAGCCGCCTTTGTTGTATCAGGGCGGTTGAAACCCTCAGATACATTGAACCCTGAAGCCCTACCACTTCATGCCAGGGTAAAGGACGACTTCCCAAGAGCCAGCTGATGTCTCGATTGTCCATTGATGACACTATCGTCGCAATCGCGTCGCCGCCCGGCCCCGGGTTGCGAGGGATCGTTCGCATCAGCGGACCGGCCACGGCTGCCTGCATCTCGCCTTTTGCTGAGACCGAGACCCAACTCAGCGAAATCGTATCCGCCTGCTCACTCAAGGCCACTCTCCAATTAGATCCAACCACACGGCTGGGATGTGATATTTTGTATTGGCCAGATGAACGAAGTTATACCCGTCAACCCTCAGCCGAAATTCACATGACCGGTAGCCGGCCTCTTTTGGAATGGGCGATTGAATGCGTCTGCCAACACGGAGCAAGACTTGCAACGGCTGGAGAATTCACACTTCGGGCCTTTCTGTCCGGCCGAATTGATTTGACACAAGCCGAGGCGGTAATGGGTGTGATTGATGCAACAGGAGCCAAGGAACTCGAACCGGCTCTTACTCAATTGGCCGGCGGACTCGCAGGGCCCCTGACCGCTGCACGAGACCAACTGCTTCATCTGTTGGCGGAACTCGAAGCCGGCTTGGATTTCGCAGAAGAGGATTACGAGTTCATAACGGCCGAAGAACTGGCTATGCGACTGGCCGATTGTAAGACGACGTTACAAAAAATCAGCCAACAAGTCAGCGGACGCAAGCTAAGCCAAACCTCTATGAGCGCTGTTCTTGTGGGCTGGCCAAACGCGGGTAAGAGCAGCTTGTTTAACCAATTAGTCAGCGGCCAAGCTATCGTATCCGATCAGGCGGGAACGACCCGAGATTACCTCTCCGGCTCACTCCAATTGGGTGAACTACAGGTTGAGTTATTCGATACCGCCGGGGTGGAACTAGGTGACGCACCCAATGCGATCAGGGCGGCGGCTCAGCGCGCAACGCAACAACAACTCGAATCCGCCAACGTGCGGATTCTATGCCTCGATGGCGGACGAGAGACCAATCAATGGGAGCAAGAACAATTGGGACTCGATGACTATTATCACCTAGTGGTGCGAACCAAATCGGATCAGCAAATCGAGTCGCCTCGTTCTTTCGAAAAAGCATTGAAAACGAGTAGTGTCAATGGTCAAGGAATCGATGAATTAAAATTGGCCATCGGTCATCTTGCGGTCACTCTTCAAAATGCCGAATCATCGGTCGTTGCCTCGACGGCGGCTCGAGCCAAGACTGGCCTGCGTTTGGCAGCAGAATCGATCGAAAGGGCAACGCAAGCCAATCATGCTAGTATGGGAGAAGAGCTGGTTGCCGCAGAAATCCGAGTGGCGTTGGATCAGTTATCGCAGGTGGTTGGCACCGTTTACACCGATGACATACTTGATATCGTTTTCGGAAAATTCTGCATCGGTAAATAAACATTATTTCACGAAAAACCAACTGCAACCAAGTTACGATTGACTACTGGTCCGTGAAAACTAATCTGTTAGTTAGACGGCCTTTCATGTTTACGAGGTTAATCCAACCCATGTGTTCACGCCTACCACTCAGTTCCTTTTTCCTGTTTACTCTCTGCCTCTCGGCAACGGCACTCATTGCGACAAACACCTACGCTCAAAAGCCAGGGGAACGGGTGGTCGTCACAGCCAACACGGACACCAAGATCTACAAAGAAAACGTGGACAAAGTTTACACTGGAGACATCCATACGGTAATCGCCGTAAATGGCAAATGGTGCGCCCTCAGTCGAGTCAAAGGCTGGCTTCCGTCTCGCTATATCTTAAGCCTCAGTTCAGCGATGCAACTTTATCAAAAACGAATCAAAGACAATGATAGCGACGCCGATGCATTCGCGTTTCGAGGAATGCTTTATTATGAAATTGATGACTACCCCAAGGCAGACGCCGATTTCACCCAATCGCTCCGGCTTAATCCTAAAAACGCCGCTGCCTGGAGTAACCGAGGCATGGTCCGGAAACTAATGCAGGACTACGCTCAGGCATTGGCCGATTTTGAACAGGCATTGGCGATCAATCCTAAATATGCCGAAGCTTATTACAATCGCGGCTTGATCCAGTTTGAATTAGGGCAATACGATGCGTCCATCAAAAGCTACGACGAAGCCGAGACGCTCAAGCCGAACGACGTATGGACGCTGATCAATCGCGGATTTGCAAAACAAAGCCTCGGCCGGAACCTCGCCGCCCAAAAAGACTTTGAGGCGGCAATTGAACTAGACCCGACAATCTCCGAATCTTACATCGGCATGTGCAATATCAAATTGAGTCAAAACGATCTGGAGTCCGCAAGCCACTACGCCGAACTATCGGTTAAAAAGCACCCTAGCAATGGAATGGCATTGAATTCGCGCGGTTGGATCAAGTTTAAATTAGGAGACATTGACGAAGCCATCCAAGATTTTGATTTGGCCATACGCTATGCCCCGACCCAGTCCATCATCTACAACAATCGGGGCGTCTGCTTGGCCGAACAAAAACAGTTTCGGAAAGCCGTCGACGATTACAGCCGAGCCATCCAGCTTTTCCCCAGATCCGCCGTGGCTTTTGCCAACCGCGGTAGCGCCTATATGAATCAGGGTGATTTCAAACGAGCAAAACAGGATTTGGAAATGGCTGTCGAATACGCCCCTCGATTGAGCGACGCCGTCAATGGTTTCGCTTGGTTCTTAGCCACCTGCCCACTGGAAAAATATCGCAACGGCGAGCAAGCCATTGAATTGGCAACCACTGCGTGTGAGATGAGCGATGGGAAAGACTGGAGCCATCTCGACACGCTTGCCGCCGCCTATGCCGAAGCCGGCATTTACGAGAAAGCGGCCGAGACCCAAGAGAAAGCGCTCCAACTGGCTCCGCCAGCTGCTCAGGCAAACTGCCAACAGCGGCTGGAACTTTACCGAAGCGAAACCGCATTTCGAAGCACACAGGGAAAGAACACTCAGAGACCTCGTTGACGTCGCACGGTCACCGCAACCGCTGGGGGTCCCAATCGAAACATCGGTGTCGGTCACCCTGTGGGGAACACCCGGGTCTCATCGCTTGGTGGCGTGAATGAAAAATTCTTGCTCTGAGAGAAAAAATCGAAGGGGTTGTCAAAAACAATCTTTCGAATGAGACCTTCTGTGTGTCCTCGCCGCCTCATTTCAAGAATCAAATCTGGCACCGCAGTCGGTTTGGAGGGACCCCAATCGCCCGCCGAATTGACGCAGAGCCGATCGGGCCCAACCGATTCAATGATATCCACCGCGCGTGCCGGCGTGCACTTCGTGACGGGGTACAATGTCATGCCCGCCCAATACCCAGCATCAATCACTTCACGAACCGTGTGTTCTTCGACGTGATCGACCAAGACTCGGGAACGTTCTATACCGCCGTGCCCTGCCAGCATATCGAGAATCATTCGGGTCCCCTGATACTTGTCCGCCAAATGAGGCGTGTGAATTAAAATTTGCTGCTGATACTCAATCGCTAATTCGACATGTTCTTGAAAAATGATCGATTCATTTTTCGTATTCTTGTTCAAACCAATCTCACCGATCCCCAACACATTCGGGCACTGTAGAAACTCCGGTATCAGCTTCATTACTTCACGGCTCAACTTTACATTTTCAGCTTCTTTGGCATTGATGCACAACCAAGTAAAATGCTGGATTCCATACTGCGCAGCACGTTTGGGCTCAACGTCGGTCAACTGATGAAAATAATCTCTAAAACTTTCGGCACTTCCCCGATCGAAGCCCGCCCAAAATGCGGGCTCACTCATCGCCGCACATCCCATCTGCGACAGTGTTTGATAATCATCGGTGGTTCGGGAAACCATATGAATATGTGGATCAATGTAATACATTTTTATTTTTTCAAATCATTCAGGAACGTTCAAAGGGGCCGAATACCTAGGGTTGACCCAATACGATATCGATTGATTCAATAAGGGTTCCCGCTAACTGCGGGGCTTCATTTGAAAATCACTTTGCCAGTCAGAGACATATTCGTTTGAAAACAAAAGTTGAACTTGTTCGGCACGGTCAGACTCCTTAGCCGACAGCAGGTCAATGCCACGACTAAGCAATTGCCGGTTGGCGTCCAACGAAACGTCACCAGCAGCTCGGTCAATGCGATCTAGACTGGCAGCGATCTCTAGGATCCGGGCTCGGATTTCTAGAAATTCTCTCTCTAATACTTGCGATGCGTTCATTTCGCTACGATCACCCCGGCAGATATTGTTGATGCCAAACGGAGGCTTTCTTTCAAACAGTCTCCGTTGGTATATTATGATATTCGGGACTTTTAAATTGATCTAGGCTTACAAATGCGTGAAGCGGTCATTATCTGCAGGGTTGTCTGCCATTGGATGCGCGGATTAGTCTGTTTACCACTGGTTTTCACCACGTCAGCCCACGAAATCCCCGACAACTTTGTGGAGCGAACCGTGGCGGTCGTGGTTCGCGATAACGTCGCTTTTTTGACCTACAGTGCCGGTTTGAATATTAAGACGATGAGAAGTCTGATGCAACAATGGGGCCTCCCGCCCGAACAATACGCAAAAAACATCGGTGACGACGAATTATCAAAACGTTTCCGGCAAGCCGCATTTGCTCGACTGAGCGGCCGTCTCCAAGTGACCCGAGATGGACAACCATTGGAATTGAAAAAATTAACCTGCGAACCATCTGCGCGTCATCATTTTTCTATGATTGCACGTTATCAAATAGACCTTGGGGAGGCCGCGCAGCCAATTTTGCTTGAGCTCGCAGATAACAACTTCCCCTCTTTGCAGGGGGCGATTCGTTGTTCGTTAAAAGCCACTGGCACAGCAATGGTCTTGCAGTCCAACGTGGCACCGATTATCGTTCGGGCCAAACGGCATGAGTTGAAAGACAAAACATTAAAGGAACGAGCTGCGGCAAGTCACATCAAAGCAAAACTGGGGTTCGTTCCAGGTTCAGTTTTATGAGAGACGGCATTCGGACAACTCCCAATGACTTTCCCAAAGTGCCCTGACCATCGCAATCGCTCTTCCATCCAATCACCTTTGCCTTTTAAATAGGCTGGAATCGTTAAAGAACTTTCATGTCCCGCACCATTGCAATTGGAGATATACACGGCTGTGCCACGGCATTGTCCCGAATATTGCAAGAAGTTACGCCCCAAAATTCCGACACGATTGTCGGGATCGGCGATTACGTCGACCGTGGTTTGGACTCGAATCGAGTGATCGAAATCCTGATTGAACTGGTCGGTCAATGTGAGTTGGTTCCTCTCATTGGCAATCACGAATTAATGATGTTCAAGGGCCTTCGTGGAAAACAAGATTATGAATTCTGGCTTTCCCACGGTGGTAGCCAGACTCTGGCCAGCTACGGAGGCCAAGTTGAGAACATTCCACCGACACATTTAACGTTCTTGAGTCATTGTCAAAAATTCCATGAAACGGAAACACACCTGTTCCTTCACGCAAACTATGTCCCGCAAATCCCTCTGCACCAACAACCAGAGGAAATTGTATTCTGGGAACATATTACAGAGAGGCCTCCGTCCCCTCACCAAAGCGGTAAGGTGGCCGTCGTCGGGCATACCCCACAGGTCGATGGCGAGGTGCGTAATTTCGGTCATCTTCAAATCATCGACACGTTTTGCTACGGCGATGGCTGGTTAACCGCCATGGACGTCGAAACGGGCAAAATTTGGCAGGCCAACAACAACGGAGATTTCCGAGAAACCGAATTGGGGGAGCCTGAAACATCGCCTCCACCCCCGGCCGTGCACTGAACGTGTCACCCCTTCTGGCCTGCGGGTGACTCTTTGCGCTGACTTATCTTGTGTGGAAAATTACGCATTGTGAAGTTTGGCGGTTCGACTCGGCCAAAATTCCATTAGGATAGATTTGCCATGGCAGGTGTAACTCCGCACGCACGCGCAGCAGAATCGTTGCGTGAGCTGCCCAATTTAATCAATGACGATCCTGACTTTATCCAGTGTGTCGAGTCGCTGCATTCCGGCAACGGGGCCACATTTGATTCAGTCTGGGGTTCGGCCTGCGCGCTATTAACCGCCGCGTTGACCCGCCGCTTCGCCCATTTGATGATTGTTCTCCCGGACAGCAAATCGCTCGATAATCATCTGGATGACCTCGAGACCTTCTCGGATGGCCCCGCGCGACGATTCCCGCTTTTCCAACCCAGTCCGGATACGAGTGCTCAGGTCGACCAAGACTATGGTGAGCGTCTTCGCGTCCTGAAGGATTGCATCAATGGAAACCCTCCCCCAGTGATCGGAACATCGGTTCAGAGTTTGTTACAAAGCGTTCCCTCTAAGGCGTCTATCCTCGATCACACTCGGGTGATCCGAAGAGGCGAAGTCATCGACTTGGAAAGTTTCCATAGTTGGCTTTTACAACATGGGTTTCACCAAACGAGTTCGGTCGAATTGCCCGGAGAGTACTCAGCGCGTGGTGGAATCATCGATCTTTTTGCACCCGACTGGTCGTATCCGGTACGCATTGAGTTGTTTGACAACGAAGTGGAGTCCATCCGGAATTTCTCGATCGGTTCCCAACGCAGTCACGCGGAACAGGAAAAGGTGGAAATCACCGTTCTGTCACCCGCACACCACGACTCCGTGCAATTGATCGATCATCTACCGAAAGAAACCCTCATCCTATTAGTCGAACCGGAAGAGCTCAACGAGAATGCAAATTCTTTCATTGAACGAACGGAACGACCGTCCGAGCTTCTCGGGTGGGCCGAAGTTCAAAAGCATTGGGCCCGTCGTCCCATTGCGACGGCCAGTCGATTGACTGCGGGCTACCTCGGTGCTCAATGGAAAATGCCCGCCGAAACGGTGGAGGCATTTAGCGGTGATATCAGCGAAATTCGAATGCAAGTTGACCGCTTCACCGCAGACGGACAATTTTATGCTGTGGCTCGTGTCGATGGGGAAATCGCCCGGGTCACCGAAATCCTTTCGACCACGGAAACCGCAGTCGCTGGGCGACTGAACATCTCGGTCGGTTGTGTTCATCAAGGATTTCGCTGGAGGAAACCTGCCACCATGATCGTCGGCTGCGACCAACTATTTCACCGGACTGATGTACGCCGCACGCGTAGCCGACATCGACGGTTGGGCAAAGCGATAGACAGTTTTTTAGATCTACGTTATGGCGATTTGGTTGTCCATTTGTCACACGGGATCTCGCGTTTCCGCGGTCTCAAAATGTTGGACAAAGATGGCCAGCATACGGAACATCTTGAATTAGAATTTCATGGCGGCACCAAAATCTACGTACCGGCGTCAAAGATTGATCTTGTTCAAAAGTATATCGGCGGTACCAAAACCAGCCCCACTTTGGCTCGGATAGGCGGCAAAGCTTGGGTTCGTCAACGACAGGCAGCAGAAAGAGCTGTGGAAGATCTGGCAAGTGAGATGATTGAACTCCAGGCGGCCCGAAGTGGCCGCCCTGGACTCTCGTTTCACCAGGAAACCCAATGGCAAAGTGAGTTTGAGCAGTCTTTCCCCTACCGTGAAACGGAAGACCAAGTCACCGCCATCGACGCGATCAAACAGGACATGCAGCGGGCTCGACCCATGGATCGTCTGCTATGTGGTGACGTTGGCTACGGGAAAACGGAAGTCGCGATGAGGGCCGCATTCAAGGCGGTTGAAAATGGTTATCAGGTAGCTGTTCTGGTGCCAACCACGATTCTTGCAGAACAACACTTCCGAACGTTTTCTGAACGAATGGGTGAATTCCCCTTGGAAATCGCCAAATTAAGTCGTTTTTGCAGCACGCGTGAATTGCGTGAAACCGTTGAAAAATTAAAGACGGGACAGGTCGACATTGCCATCGGCACCCATCGACTCGTCTCCAAAGATGTAGCGTTTTATAACCTTGGCTTGGTCATTATCGATGAAGAACAGCGATTTGGTGTTGCCCATAAAGAGCGGCTGAAATCCTTGCGGAGTACTGTGGATGTGCTGACCATGTCGGCCACCCCGATTCCGCGAACGCTCCACATGTCTTTGGTTGGCGTTCGCGACATTTCCAACCTTGAAACGCCCCCCGATGAACGGGTGGCCGTCGAGACAAAAGTCACTCGATTTGACGCCGAATTAATCCGATCGGCGATCCTTCGCGAGTTGAATCGTGGCGGTCAAACGTTTTTTGTCCACAATCGCGTGAGCGACATACAGCACATCAAGCAACAACTTGAGGCAATTGTCCCCGAGGCCTCGGTGTGCGTGGGACACGGACAAATGCATGAAGAGGATTTGGAACAGGTGATGTCTGATTTCATCAATGGTCGCTACGACATTCTATTGGCGACTACCATTATCGAAAGCGGCCTCGACATACCCAATGCCAACACGATTTTCATTGACCACGCGGATCATTTTGGATTGAGTGACCTACACCAACTACGGGGTCGCGTGGGGCGTTATAAAAACCGGGCGTATTGCTACATGCTATTGGAGCCACACAAACACCTCACGCCCGTCGCCGCCAAACGCCTGCAAGCGATCGAAACATTTAGCGACATGGGCGCCGGCTTTGCCATATCCATGCGTGACCTCGAAATACGAGGGGCTGGAAACCTACTAGGAACAGAGCAGAGCGGCCATATCGCGGCGGTGGGCTACGAACTTTATTGTCAACTCTTAGAGACCGCCGTACGACAGTTAAAAAAAGAGCCTGCGAAAATTTCGTTAAACGTTGATATCGATTTGCCCCTCGAGGCCTACATTCCGGACTCTTATGTCTCCGATGGTCGCCAAAAAATCGACCTCTATCGAAGGCTGACAAGATTGGAAAGATTCGACCAAATCCAGCTGTTTCGAGACGAACTTCAAGATCGATTTGGCAAGATACCATCGCCGACGCGTCGGCTGCTGAACCTTTGCGAACTAAAGCTTGAAGCAGCCGTTTGGCAGATCCAATCGATTTTCATCCAAACCAAGTACCTCGGTTTCCGCTACGAAAATAAAGGACGCATCCAACAGCTAGCGAAAATGAAAAAGGGGATTATTCGAATCGTTGATGACAAAACAGCCTTTGTCACTTTAAAAACCGCCCGAATTGAACCGGACAAAATGATTCGGCTCGTAAAATCGCTATTGCAGGTCGACTCCTAGATATCCTATCCTCCCAAACCATTTTGCGGGCCATCAGCATGAGCCAGAGTCTCGCACCAATACAAATGGGCACCCCTGAGGTGATTCCCGCGACTGCTTATCAATCGGTAATCGATTAAACCGACGCAGAACCGGGTTTCTTGGGAAACAATGGAATGGATTCAGATTTTCGCAGGGAGCCGGAATGCTTTTTCTCTACGGTAGCAGCTCAACGAATTTAAAAAATCAGCCTATACGATGGTGTCTTGGGGTGCTGCTCTGCACAACCTTGTACTTTCCGACGCTAACCCATTCACAAGAATTACGCGAGTCTACCGATCCCTATTTCGATGCCAAGAAACCTGCGCACCTCCAAACCTCCAAGCCCAATGGATCGGACGACTTGCAAGGTAACGCGACATTTACAAGCTACAATCCAAAACAACAAAACTCTTCTCGACAACAAGATGCAAAAAGCGATGACGGTAATTCATCTAACCGCATTGATCTCCTCGGCTCCATTCCAGATTCCTCGCAACCAGGTACCGTCTCTCAGGCCAGCTTCCACTCAACTTTACCCAATCCGGGAAAGCCTTTTCAGCCCAGTCGAGTTCTGGCAATTGTAGGAACCGAACCCATCTTTGCAGCAGACTTGATGCTGGAAATGAATCAGCTCGTGGAACAGTTCATGCCCACAGCGCCAAAAGAAATCAAACAGCAGCAAATGCCACTCCTCATCAAACGGTTATTACCAAAATACATCGAACAAAAATTACTTTTGGTCGATACCATTCGGCAGTTACCCGAAGAAGTGGATTTTGAAGAAATCGTCGAACAGGCTGTCAAAGAATTTGATAACAATGCCATGGAAAAGATGATGGAAGGATTTGGTGCAACATCTACTGCCGACTTTGACGCCATCTTGAGGGCACAGGGATCCTCGTTGCGAAAATTACGTCGTTCATGGAGCATTGATCAATTGGTAAGATATTTCTTGTCGCAAAAGATGGAAATAGACTCAGAAGTCAGCCATGGAGAAATGCTGAAGTACTACCGAGATCATCTTGACGAATACGACTTTCCAGCAAAAGCCCGCTGGCAGCAAGTCATGATCAAGTTCTCGACCATAGGCTCATTTTCCAAAGCTCAACAACGAATCGTTGAAATTGGAAACCAAATCGTTTACGGAGCTTCCATGGAAGCGGTTGCCAAAAAAGAATCAAATGGGTTCAAGGCCGCAACCGGAGGTATCCATGACTGGACGACAAAGGGCAGCCTGGTCCACCAAGCCCTCAATGACGCGATTTTCACCCTCCCCACCGGAGTTTTAAGCGACGTGATTGAAACTTCAGATGGACTGCATATTATTCGAGTCATCGAACGAACCGATGCCGGAGCCAAACCTTTCCGAGACGCCCAAGTTGAAATTCGCAAAAAGTTGGAAGAAGAAAAGCGAGAAGCGGCAGTCGCCGAACATATTGCACGACTCAAGAGAGAAATTCCTGTAGAAATTTACGACATCTCCAAATAAAAATAACGACGCCAACTGTTAGACCAAGCATGCCTGACAGGGGCCATCTGAAGCCGTGTTACCGAATCCAAAGTCGATCGTAACCGCGGCAATGAACCGAAAACGTCCGCTTATTAAGATTCAATAGCAAACCTCTGGTCATTTATCTCGGTTTAAAATTTGCCCACTCGATTTTTTTCTCCTCGCTTCGCTGGCTTGACGCTCCCTGAAACCAGTCTCTGAGACATTCGTTTACATAGCTTTGACAATTAGGGGCTGAATGTCTGCCAATTTTCGAACTTGTTGGTGAACGTGGTTGTTTTCCAAAGCCCGTTTTGCGGGTAGACTAGGGCACAGAGTGTCGGTCTATCCCGTTTTAGCCTGTTTACTGATCGAGACTCGCCCACTACGCCTGCTTTTCCGGCGACAGGGTTTTTTTCACCTCCGTGAAGTGGTGGTTAGTCGTGAGTATTGTAGTTTCAGGATCAAAATCTATGTCCCAAGCGGCGAAATTGAATTGTGGCGATGTCGAAATGGAAATCCCTGTTATTGAGGGAAGTGAGAATGAAAAGGCTTTGGACATCAGCCGCCTGCGTCGCGACACCGGTTTGATCACTTTGGACGAAGGGTACGTGAACACGGGATCCACCCGGAGCTCAATCACTTTTTTAAACGGTGAGAAGGGCATTTTACGTTACCGTGGTTATGCGATTGAAGACCTTGCAACCAAGTGTGATTTTGTGGAGGTTTGCTATCTCCTGATTTATGGCGACCTCCCCAACGGTGAACAACTGGAAGAGTTTCGTAGTGCCATCCTCAGCCACACGATGCTCCATGAAGACATGCGAATGTTTTACAATGGATTCCCGCGTGATGCGCACCCAATGGCAATGCTATCCAGTGTTGTGAGCGCCATGTCAACCTTCTACCAAGATGCGTTAGACCCAGGCAATCCTGAGCATGTTGAAATCTGCATCCACCGACTCATTGCAAAATTACCAACCATCGCTGCCTACAGTTACAAGAAGTCAATCGGTCAACCCTTCGTGTACCCCGAAAACGACCTGACCTACTGCGAGAACTTTCTGCGCATGATGTTCGCCGTCCCTTGTGAACCCTATGAAATCGACCCCGATTTCGTCACGGCATTAAATATGCTTTTGATTGTGCATGCAGACCACGAGCAAAACTGTAGCACCTCGACCGTTCGCATGGTTGGCTCCTCTAACGCCAATTTGTTTGCGTCAATTTCTGCTGGCGTCTGTGCTTTATGGGGCCCATTGCACGGAGGGGCTAATGAAGCAGTTGTGAACATGCTCACTCAAATCATGAATGATGGCGGCGACGTTGAAAAATACGTTGCCATGGCAAAAGACAAAGAACATGGATTTCGCTTGATGGGCTTTGGGCATCGCGTCTACAAAAACTTCGATCCGCGAGCAACCATCATTAAAGCTGCCTGCGATCGGTTACTCGAAAAAATGAATCTCGATGATCCGCTGTTCCACATCGCTCAACAGTTAGAAGAAGTTGCTCTGAAAGATGAGTACTTTGTTTCTCGAAACCTTTATCCCAACGTGGACTTCTACAGCGGCGTTATTTATCGTGCGATCGGCATCCCCGTTCAGATGTTCACCGTCCTGTTTGCGATGGGGCGATTACCGGGATGGGTTGCTCATTGGAAAGAGATGCACGCCTCGGACAACAAGCGCATCTGTCGCCCCCGCCAAGTCTATACCGGGGAAAACACTCGCGAATTCGTCGGATTATCGGAGCGCTAATCCGAAACGAAGGCCGGAACCTAGCACTAGCGAGTGAAAGGTTCGATCTCTCGACGTGCAGAGTCGGCCGCCACCCAGTTATCCCGCTGGGCCTTTTGATGGAACAGATAGAGCGCGTAGCCTCCCCATCCTCCACCGCAATACTTCTGAGCTAGGGCCGAGTCTTCCTCGACCAAAGGGGGCATTCCCTCGGCCAACTGGGTTTGGTAATAGCATCTTATTCCGTCGGCAATTCTGCTCACATTGGCGTGTAGCACCCCATCCCGCGCGAGCCTCGCGGATTGCGCGATCTCTTCGTAATCACGAGCATTGTCAACAACTCCAGGTGTGTCGTGGGGGGCGCCGGTCCAAGCAATGGCCATTTTACCCGCGAGAAAAGAACCGTTTCGTTTAAAATCTAACACTGGCCGGGGGCCACTTCGCCAAACACAGCAACCCGTCTCACGGATTACAGCCGGGTCTTGCCACCCCACTCCTAAGTCCAATTCCGCGGAAACACCGTCGGCACCATTGAGTAGTGCCCAGGCGCCACTCCCCCCCAACCCAGACTGTTGATGGTAATCCCAGTTCCCCAAACTTACCGTTGGTTGAATGGCACAGTTGACAATGTACTCTCCCTCAAGTGCGTGACGTGGAACGTCCAACCAACCACCTGCAAAATCCACTCGCAACGGCGCAGACGACGGTGCCGCAATCATTTTCACAATCTGGGATGTGGACACCGGTTTAAATTGGGGAGGCGTTTTTTCTAAAATGACGAACTCGGCGTTAACCCGCTCGCACAACTCTTTTTTTTCGTCTCGATATTCAGTGTCGGACGTCACGACAAGAATCTCGGGCCGTATTTCTAAAAAATGGGATTCGAAATCAAATCCGAGCTTTGGATCTTCTCCAATCACTACGGAATCAACCATCCTCAACGACTCAAGAAGAGCTTTCTTGTGCTCATCGGGCAAAGAGGGTTTACGAGCCTTATGCCTCCACAAGACATCAGCTGAGGCAAAGCAGACCACAAGCCGATCCCCCATCGCCCTAGCCTCGTTAAAAAACTGGATATGACCGGCATGTAGGATGTCGTAACAGCCCGAAACAAAAACGGTTTTCATGGCAAAAGACAATCAAAAAAGACAAACGAAATCTCAGGGCCGGCAGAGATCTACAATGAATTCCCAACTCAAATCTATCCATCTCTACCAGCCAAAAACAGAGGGGCCCGACGACGAATAGAGACCAGAATGTTTGAAAAAAAGCTTTGATCCTGCACGTGACCGCGATTTAGCAAGGAAACCTTAAGAAAACGCTGTAAAACCATTCAATTCACCAATCGTCATAAATTGTTACGAGTTTGCTCATTAGTTACCATGGTGGTTCGAATTTGGCTGTTGCTACGGTCGTTTTTCGTTAAATTACTTCGTTTGTTAACAAATCCAAATGGCGTTACCGGAGCCACCCATGTCAGGCGACACAACTGACTCGAATATTGAAATTGATCGTACCGACCCACAAAACTACCCCCAGTTATTTGGGCATCCCACGGGATTGTACACGCTATTTTTTGCTGAAATGTGGGAGCGATTCTCATACTATGGCATGCGTGCTCTGCTACTTTTCTACATGATCAAAACGCTTGGCTTTGGCGACAGCGATGCATATGCCATTTACGGTGCTTACACCGCGCTCGTTTACATGACCCCTTTCTTTGGTGGTATGATCGCCGACAAACTGCTTGGAGCCCGTACCGCAGTGGTGATTGGAGGCCTGCTTATGGCGGCCGGTCACCTATTAATGACCAACCAATCAGAACTCTGGTTTTTCACCGCACTCGCTCTCTTGATTGCGGGTAATGGATTTTTTAAACCAAACATATCAACCATCGTGGGTTCGCTTTACCCGCCGGGAAGTCCCAAACGGGACGGTGGCTTTACCATTTTCTATATCGGCATCAACTTGGGAGCTGCAATGGCTCCGCTACTTTGTGGTTACGTCGGTGAAGCTTATGGCTGGCACTACGGATTTGGCCTAGCGACCATCGGAATGCTGGTCGGCCTGGCTGTCTTCATTGCACCCACGATCGTGACACAAGGGTTGATTCTATGTACTGCGGTCCTCTCCGCGATCGGTTTGATTTATTACAATCCAGGTGACGTATTCACCTTTGCAACCAATCTTGCCGTGGCAGTTGCTTTGGTCATCTCCGGAATCGCCGCCGTCCTTGCATTAGCCAAGGGTGGACTCCCAGCCGAATTAGGGCGTAGTCCTAAACCATTGACCTACGCAGGCAATCTAAGCAAAGTTCTTATCGGGACTGCAGTGATTTTACCGGTCCTAGTTATCCTTGTTTCTGGTTGCTCGGTCCTTCCAGGATTCAATGAAATGGCCACATTGATTCCGGATTCGGTGATCGAACCGCTAGAGAATTCAGAAAGCAAACTAGTTAAAGGATTGGCTGAATTTGTATCAGAAGCCAGCCGGCCAGCCGGCTTGATCCTGATCATTGCTGGACTCTTTGCCTCCCTCTTTCTTATCAAAGAAGCAATCAAGATGGACAAGGTTGGCCGAGAGCGCATGTACGTCGTTTTCGTACTGACTTTCTTCTCGCTCTTATTCTGGGCATTTTTTGAGCAATCTGGTAGTTCCTTGAACAACTTTACCGACCGTAACGTCGATCGGGTTGTGGGAGACCAGGCTGTCGGAGATGACAAATACGGCACGACGGAAAAACTTCGGTTGGTCCCTCCCTCAATGCACAATTCATTAACCGACATGGGATTCTTGAGTCAGGAATTTATGGGGCATGTCAACAGTCATCCGGGACTCAAGGACAAGCTGACTGCCGCCGTGAAAGGTGTTGAAAACGCCAAGGAAGAGTCGAAACGGCCATCTGCCGATGAGCTTGACAAGCTCGTTGATGATGTAACTGGCCAAAAACAATTCACGATGACCTCACTGACCTATCTTCGCGAGTTCGCAAAGCGAGAAGGAGCGACCCCGGAAGACATGTCCATTGACTGGACCTACACCATTCCGGAGCAGGCCGACGGTTCTGGCTCGCTCGGTCTGAATGGAACAGAAATTCCGGCCTCGGTATTTCAATCAATCAATCCGGTTTTCATTATGATTTTCGGATTGGTATTTAGCGCGCTCTGGGGTTTCCTAGGCAGCATCGGAGCCGAACCCAGTACGCCGGTCAAATTCGCCTTTGGCTTGGTGCAACTCGGCCTTGCGTTTTTATGCCCTTACATCGGAGCTCAATTAGCAGGTCCCGACGGGATGGTTGGGGTGATCTGGATCGTACTCACCTACCTGTTCATGACGACGGGCGAATTATGTCTTTCTCCAGTGGGTCTCTCAATGATCACCAAACTTTCGCCAGCTCGCCTAGTCAGCACTGTGATGGGCTCTTGGTTTTTAGCCACGGCCTTCTCACAATTCTTGGCTGCCATCATCGCTCAATATGCGGTTGTGAACGACGGCGGGAACCTCATTCCCATTCCAAAAGAAACGGTCAATATTTATGGCGACGTTTACTTTGGAATTGCCATTTGCTCGATTGCGGCCGGAGTCTTCTGCTTGTTACTTTCACCGATGCTGACGAAATGGATGCATCAAGACCAGCCACAAAGCGATTGATCACCACTCGATACCTGACGTACAAACCAAGATCGCGACCTATCGTCGCGATCTTTTTTTATTGGCAACTTCTACTACGAATGCCAGATAATACGAGTCACTGCAACGCCACTACATCAATCCATCAAACAAGGTCGACCCAACCCTCACCATCGTGGCACCCTCTTCGATGGCCACTTCAAAATCCGAACTCATTCCCATCGACAGTTCTCGTAGATTCACGTTTCCACCATTGTGCGACTGCAATTTCTCGAGCGACTCTCTGAGCTGACTAAATTCTTTACGATTCAGATCTAAGTCTCCACCCAGACTTCCCATCCCCATCAGGCCATTGAGTTGAATATTGGACAGCGACTGAACTTCCACGACGACGGCCTCAAGCTCAGACAATGCGAACCCCTGCTTGGCGGACTCGCCGGATATATTCACCTGCAACAAACAGTTCATTCGTCGCTGCGTTTCAGCAGCAATGGCATTGATGGCATGCAAAAGCTTGAGGCTGTCACAGGAATGAATGGTATCTGCAAACAATAAAGAGCGACGAATCTTATTACGCTGTAAATGCCCGATCAAATGCCACTCTACTTCTAGATCTTGCAGCTTCTCTCCTTTTTCCCACAACAACTGAGGTCGGCTTTCCCCCAAACAGTGGCAGCCTGACTCAACCAAATTGCGGGTCACTTGAGAATCCACATATTTCGTGACCGCAATCAGACGGATATCCTCCGACCGACGACCACTGGCCGCGGCCGCGCGATTCAAGCGTTCCTTGACCTTGGCCACATTTTCTTTCATTTGGTCAACTTCTGCCGGCGTCATGGTTCCACCCCAATCAACTCTTCCACCGCTCCGCTCCGATCAAAGCGACCGAGAAAAAAATCCTTGGAAAAATTCTCGCCCATGAATGTTCGATTGGCGTTCTCACCAATCGAACGATAAATCAACCACTGTTGTTGATCGATTTGAGCTCGAAACGCGACAGCCTGATCGCATCCAACATGCCGCAATTGTTCTGCTACATGCAATTGCCGCCAAGTGCGGGGCCGGATGCTTCGGCTCGGATTCAAATCAAACATAAGGCTCGAGCAAAGCCCCGCACCATTAATGGTTTGGTGGATTTCCAACCGATTCTGTGCGGGGCGAAACGCGCCATCACTTCGCTCGACTTTCCACTCGGACAAGCCCAATGGCATGACCAGCGACTGGATCTCAGCGCCCGATTTCAGATAAATCTCCGACGTCTCCGATTCCGGCAGAGCGGAGATACCCTCCGCAAACGGATAGTGACAGTGATAATCAATGCGAGAGACAACCGGGCAATTAACCACGTCCATCAAAATCATGATTTGGTCGTCACGAACCAAAACGAATTGCCGCTGGACCTGAACGCCATCGGAAAGCGGCATTTTTAGCTCGAGATAATCCACGTCGTCGTCCTGATGCCAACACGCGACTTCGCAGTCAGCCGTACTTTTGATCGGCTTCCCATTGATCGACACCTGTGGCGTCACATCTCCATAAAGCAAATCTTTGTTTGCAGACAATTGAATTCGGTTTCTCCCTCTCGAGAAATCAATGCCCACTTTGGGAGCGCCAGATGCCCAACGCGACTGCATCAACGCAATCTCGCCCCACTCTGAGTGACTACTTTCTGCCGGTAATTCTTTTCGCCTACGGCGGTTTTTCTGGACTGGCGGGAAACTACGTTTGGCAAGAAACTTATCCGTCCGATCGTGTGACATTTTTAATAGAAATTTACGAAACCGATCATCAACCGAGACCATTGATTGACCGCAAAGTATCAGGTTACCGTTGGGACCCAAAAACCTCAGGACCTGGCGGACCAACCATTCCATGATTTCGTCAGCACGAACATTGAACTCGTATCCTAATTTACCCATCAACCGATGACATCGTGTCCAACTACCCAGTAAGCTTCCCAAAACTGGCAAGATCCTCGCTCCGGGGATCCCATCAGCATCTAAAACATTTTTAACCAACACACTCATTCGATCGGCGGCCAACCGACCCCACGCATCCGCTTTGGCAGAAACAGAAACGACCGCCCATGTAAGCGGTAGCTCAACCGCCGACATTTGATACTGGAGAACCGCGTCCGAGGAGGAAGACTCGTCGATCTCGCCCAAGGATTCCGATTCAATCAGTCGCAACTCATTGGCCAATAGACGCGAACGTGATTCGGCAGGAAGGATCGGCAAACACCACAACTTTTCCAAAAGCCGCAAAACCTCCTGGCTTTGAGAAGGGCTTCCTTGCGTCTCCAGTTCCAAAAAAAGCTGGTCTAGTGTACCGTCACCGTCTTCATTCACACGATTAGGCCCTTCACGAGATCCTTCAACAGCACCCCAATCCAAGGGACCATCATTCTCTACCCCAAACCATTTGGTTAATCGATTGGGGTAAGCCTGCAACGTTTGAGCCGCTGATTTTCCGAGGCTCGAATGGGGCTTGGATTTTGCTTTATCAGTCATCGGAGGCTGAAAAATCCTGTTTTGTAAGACATGGGTGACGTGTGTCGAAAACGAGCGAATTCCCTAGAATTGGCACTTCAGAGCCGTTCGGGAAAGACCCGGGTCATAAAAAACCGTATGATATCAACAAGGCGGCTGATGAACATGGGCCGCTTTGCCAATCTCTCGAATCTCCAATTCCTTAAGAAATCCGGCATGCCCAATTGGTACGTTAAATTAATCGGTTTGTCGATCGGCACACTCCTGATCGGCAATGGCTGCGATTCCTCGTCAGCCCCAACCTCCGACCCCACTTCGCCTATCTCGGCGAAGAGTTCATCTGTCCTGCCGGAATCCCCAGAGCCAATACCGCCGCCGATTCCGAGCGAAAAAACCGCTAGTCAGGCGGAAACAACGCCAAACTCTTCGGCGGACGTAACAGAATCGTCGCTGGGCGGCACCGAAGATGAAACCAATTCGAAGGAAGAAGAGCAGACGATCAAAATCGCTGAATCGTGGATCCGTCTCAGCAAGCAACATGAGATATGGATCGATATGAAATCCAAAAAAGTGATGCTGGCAGGGCAAATCTGCCTACGGCAGGGAGCGCTTGAAGTATTCGCCTGCCCCCGCAGGACCAAAGAGCACGAGTCGATTATATCGGTCAATGCGACTGCTCTGGAGTTACACACCTGCCTGATTGCCATCGGTGCGGATCCTGGCAAGCCAGTGCAATGGTCACCGGATTACGTACCCGCCACGGGCCCTGAAATCAATATCGAAGTCATTTGGACCGAATCAACCAAACAAGTAACGCGAAATGCTAAAGAGCTGGTCCGCAATTTTGAAACGAAAAAAGAACTGGATCGAAACTGGGTCTTTGGCGGCAGCCAATTCTACGTCAATCCACAAGACGGGTCCAAAGTCTATTACGGCGACACCGGAGAGATGATTTGTCTGTCCAATTTCTCAACGGCAACCTTGGACCTTCCGGTTGAAAGTTCTGGTTCGAATGAAATGCTTCTGTTTGAGGCCAACACGGAAAAACTTCCTCCGCTTGGCACCAAGGTTTACTTGGTCTTAACAGAAATCAAACAAAACAAGGGTCCGTAACATGCTACTTAATAAATTCGATAAACAGTCTTTCAGCAAAGAAAAAATAGAGACGCTTGCCCCTAAAAAAGATCGGCCGACCGAGCCAACGCCCGTTATTAAGGGCCCTGCATCGCCGGTATGTACGAACGACTATTTATCGATGAAAATAGAACTCGTTACGGTACCGCCCCATTAACCAACTTGAAACGGGCCCACCCGCTTCGAAAGGAAATCCCGCAAAAACGTGCTGGAACGAAAACAAGGAAAATCTGACTCGCAAGAAATTACGATCCTCGTCAGGATCATTCTGCCAACTCATGAAATTCAAAATGACCCGTTGGAGGAACTGCAGGGGCTCGCGGAAACCGCTGGTTCAAACGTAGTCGCCGGACTGACTCAGCGTCGCGAGAAACCTGACATAGCTACCTATCTGGGCAAAGGGAAGGTCGATGAACTGCAACGACTCGTAGAATTCCATGCAGCCGATGTGATCATCTTCGATAACGACCTCTCGCCCGCTCAAACACGAAATTTGGAACAGATCCTGAATGTCAAAGTACTAGATCGTACGGAGTTGATCTTAGACATTTTCGCGACCCATGCACAAACACACGAGTCGAGACTTGCCGTTGAGCTGGCACAGTTAGAGTACTCGTTACCTAGGCTTAAACGGCTATGGACTCACCTGTCACGTTTGAAAATGGGTGTCGGGATGCGGGGGCCCGGTGAAAAACAACTGGAAGTCGATCGCAGACTGGTAGAGAAGCGGATTCATGACTTGAAATTTGAACTGGGCAAAGTAGAACGGCGAAAAGAAATTCAGATTCAATCCCGACGTGGCATGATGGGTGTTTCTCTAGTGGGCTATACCAACGCGGGCAAAAGCACGTTGATGAACTCACTAACGAATGCAAACGTGTTGGCTGAGGACAAACTGTTTGCCACTCTTGACACTCGGACGCGCCGCTGGCAACTACCCAGCTGGGGGCCGGTTTTATTGAGCGATACCGTCGGTTTTATTAGGGATTTACCTCACCGATTGATCGCCAGTTTCAAAGCAACACTTGAAGAAACCCGACAAGCAGATCTTCTTTTGCACGTCGCGGATGCGAGTAGCGACTCTGTTTACGATCAAATCAGTGCCGTTTATGAAGTCCTCGAAGAACTTGGCATCGAAGAAAAAGACACACTGCTTGTTTTGAACAAGATCGATCAAATCAAATCCACATCAGCCCTCGAGGGGCTAATGAACCGCTATCCTCACGCGGTTGGAGTCAGCGCCAAAACGCGAGAGGGATTTGAGCAACTCCACGCGGTCGTCAGTAATGCACTCAGTCGAACCTTCCGCAATGTCGACATCATTCTGCCCGTCCAAGACGGGAAATTGCTGGCGTATCTAGCAGCCAAGGGTGAGATTCTCTCGACCCAATATGACGAGGAAAAGGTGACCGTACACTGCCGAATTCCACAGAAACATTTGGGGCGAATCGAGAATCAAGACATCACGATCAACGACCGTGCCAAACCCATGCGTCCCCCGGCGGCGAACCTCAATGAAGCCTCCTTGTATACCGAAGACAACCTGAAGGACGACGGTCGTTCAGTCGACGACGTTGCATGATCATGCCCAAACGCCAATTAAAAAACTCGCGAGCCATCATCACCGGGGCATCTGGAGGAATTGGCTGGCAGCTTGCCGAGCAACTGTCGAGACAGGGTGTCAAACTGATCGTCAATGCCCGACGCACTGAGCTGTTGGACGAACTAACCGCCAAAATCCGGGCGGCGGGTGGATGCTGCATCCCGTATTCGGGAGACATCACCGACCCGGCCACCCGCGAAGCTCTGATCGCGCGATGCCGGGAAGAATATGGAGGACTCGACATTCTGATTAACAATGCGGGAGTCGGGGCAATGGGTCGCTTCGAGGAGGCCACCACTGACCGAATGCGAAAAATCTTTGAAGTGAACTTCTTCTCCGTCGCGGAATTGACACGACTCGCTATTCCAGAGCTAAAGCAAGGTACTGACTCCCTAGTCGTCAATATCAGTAGCGTTCTAGGGCATCGCGCAGCCCCTTTGAAAAGCGAGTATTGCGCCAGCAAATTCGCCCTCCACGGTTTAAGCGATTCGCTTCGCGCCGAACTTGTCCCAAACGGTATCGAATTACTGCTGGTCAGTCCGAGTACCACTGACAGCGATTTTTTTAAACACTCGATCGAGGACACCACCGATAGAGACTGGAAAAAGGGTGGTGCGATGCCCGCTAAAAAAGTGGCTGCTAAAACCATTCGGGCGATGATAAAACGCCGGCACGAAATCATTCTCACATTTGGAGGCCGCATCATCGTGTGGCTTGACCGCGTACTCCCCGGCATCGCTAACAAACTGGTGGCCCGTTTTGGCCAATAGGAAAACTCAAAGCTGACGGAATACTAAAAATTACTCTGAGGATAGCGCAGGCTTGTTTCTGATTTCGAGCTCGCCGGTTAAAATCTGGTGGCCTCCTGCAGCGGTCGGCACGTTATAAACTGAAACCCAATGTTCCCGGGCGACACCGGGCGACTCCCTATTGCCATAAAATCTTGGAAAACCATGTCTGAACACGCTTCCCAAATGGAAGACGAGAGCACCGAAACCACTCCCGACACGGAGGGGGTGTTGGCCGCTCGTCGAAAAAAACTGCAACAATTGGTCGAACTCGGGCACGATCCTTGGGGGCACCGGTTTGACGACCGTATCTGGATCAACGACGTACGAAATTTGGAATCAGATATCAAATACATCCTCGAAGACGGAACTTCGTTGGACCTTCCGCCCAGCGATGATTTCACCAATATTGATTTTAAGCAATGGAAATCCGACCAAGGTAAAGGGACGTTAACGGGGCCCACAGTGCGGGCTGCCGGACGAATCATGCTTCAACGCGGCCAAGGGAAATTAACTTTTCTCAACATCCAAGACTGGACGGGTGGGATTCAGTTATTTGTCGGAAAGAATCAGGTGGGCGAGGAAAACTGGCAGCTTATCCAGTGTCTTGATTTGGGTGACTTGGTTGGCGTAGATGGCCAATTACGTCGAACCAACACGGGAGAACTCTCCATATTTGCGGATCGCATTTACATTCTGTGCAAAACGCTGGATCCACCGCCGGCCAAACACAAAGGATTACAAGATCCAGAATTACGACAGAGAAGACGTTATGTCGATCTGGCCTACAACGAAGGGACGCGGGAACGCTTCATGAAGCGCTCTTTGATTGTTCAATCAATTCGCCAAACCTTAACCGATGAGGGTTTCGTTGAAATCGAAGGTCCCACTCTTCATGACATTCCTGGCGGTGCTGCGGCCAGACCGTTTGTGACCCACCACAACACTCTGGATCTTGAACTCTATATGCGAATCGCTCTAGAGCTGCATCTCAAGCGATTGATGGTCGGTGGAATGGAACGAGTTTTTGAGTTAGGGCGGGTTTATCGGAACGAAGGGATCAGCCCAAAACATAACCCTGAATTCACAATGATGGAGGTGTATCAGGCGTATGGCAACTATGAGTCCATGATGGACTTGACCGAATCGATGATAGCAAACGCGATGCAAGCAATCGGATCGCCAGCAGTTGTCCCTTGGGGCGAAAAACAAATCGACTTTTCGACGCCTTTTGCAAGAATCCCATACGACCAACTGTTTGAAACCCATACCGGCGTTGACCCCACAGACGCTGCTGCTGTAAAAGAATACGCTCAGTCGATTGGTTTGGATACCAAAGACAAACATGCGGATGTCATCAAGAACGAGGTTTTTGAGGCAAAGGTCGAAGACGAATTGTCGGGGCCTGTATTTGTCATTGATTATCCCGCCAGTATTTGCCCCTTAACAAAACGAAAAAGCGACAACCCGCACATTGCGGAGCGATTCGAACTGTTCATTGACGGCATGGAATTGGCCAATGCTTACACTGAATTAAACGACCCTGACCTTCAGGAAGAGTTGTTTAAGACTCAGCTACAAGGTATGTCAGACGAAGACTCCATGGCAAAAATGGACCACGATTTTGTTCGGGCGTTACGCAACGGAATGCCTCCCGCTGGGGGGCTCGGCATTGGAATCGATCGATTGGTAATGCTTTTGACTAACTCACAGACCATCCGGGAAGTGATTTTGTTTCCGCTACTGCGACCGGAAACAAATCCTGGTAGTTGAAACGAATGGTTATTTTACTGAAAACACGATGTGGTGATGGTTGAACGCGACTCAGCCTGATCAGCCAAAGGATTGGCGATGTATAAACTTTTGCTTTCATGGCGATATCTCAAGACGAGGTTCATTGCCCTAGCATCCATTGTCAGCGTTACTCTGGGCGTGGCAACGTTGATTGTAGTCAACAGCGTGATGTCCGGATTTGTCGGCGAAATGAAAGACCGGTTGCATGGGATTCTCTCGGATGTCGAAATCGCTAGCCCGGGACTCGGTGAGATCAACTGGCCCGATTTACACGTCAAGGAAATCGAACGAATCGTAGGTGACGATCTTTTGGCGGTGACCTACGTGGTGCGCGTGCCTGCCTTGATGAATTTTGAATTTCGTGGCCGCCAATGGACCCAGCAAATCATGCTAATGGGCGTCGACGAGAAAACGTTCGGCAAAGTAACCGACTTCAACCCTTATCTGCTCAACTCCAAAAAACGCGACGCCATCAACTTTGAACTCGAAGAGACAGGCTATGATGCAAGACTGGGTGAGTGCGGATGGGAGTATCGTCGCAAAAAAATAGCGAACCAACAAAAAATCGAGGACTTGATTGGACCTTCAACTGCCGACTCGCTGGTCGCTCAGGCAAGTGGACAATCGGATGTCACTTCGTCAGAAGACAGCTCGCTCACGAACGACCCCAACCAAAGAGCTATCGCATTCGAGCCTCTTCCAGTCGTGGCGCCCGTCCATCAGGCGACGGTCACTGACCCATACCCGCAAATGAATCCCGCTATACCGACCTCGCAATTATCCGCATTCGATCCTCACGCCGACCTCAGAGATCATGTCAGACCGGAAGAGATGTTCAACCCAGGACGTGATCAACACACAGGCATTGTTCTCGGTATCGCAATTTCTAGCCGCCAATTCATGAATCCAAAAGGCGACCGAGAAGAACTCTTTATGGTCCGTCCCGGGGACGACATCCAGATCACCTTACCCACATCAGGTCCAACACCGTCACCCATTACAGAAAACTGCACCATTGTTGACTTCTATTCATCCAACATGCACGAATACGATTCAACTTTTGCGTTCATGTCACTCGAAAAATTACAAGAAATCCGTCGGATGGTGGATCCCGTGACGGGATCGTCTACCGTTTCATCCATTCAGGTAAAACTCAAAGAGGGCGCAGATCTCAATGCTGTCCGTGACAAACTCATTGCATTTTTCCCTCCCAACCAATACCCGTATGTCATTCAAACTTGGCAGGACACACAACGGCCGCTTCTCAGCGCAGTTAATATGGAAGTCACGATATTGAACATCCTTTTGTTTTTAATCATTGCCGTGGCTGGCTTTGGAATTCTGGCAACATTCTTCATGATCGTCGTCGAAAAAACCAAAGACATCGGAATCCTGAAAGCACTGGGCGCACCCAGCCACGGTGTTATGTCTATTTTCTTGAGTTATGGAGTCTCTCTGGGCACTGTTGGCACCGGAGTGGGCATCGTATTGGGTCTGTTATTCGTCTACTTCATCAATGATATTGCCAGTGTCATCCAATGGGTCACCGGACGGGAGATATTCGACCCAACCATCTATTACTTCTCCCAAATACCAACCGTCGTCAGTCCCTTGATGGTCTTCCTAGTCGCCATAGGAGCGATCGCCATTGCCGTCCTAGCCAGTGTATTACCCGCACTGCGGGCCGCACGACTCCATCCCGTTGAGGCATTGAGATATGAGTGACGCAGCCCAAACCAAGACGCTTCAACGCGGCAGCTCGAAGAATCAACAAGCCGGAGGCAAAGCCCCTTTGCGGGTTGCCGTTCCGAGTGTGTTGTCAGTTTCCGACTTGTATAAAAGTTACCATAAGGGTCGACTCGACGTACCAGTTCTCAAAGGTATCGATATCCAAATCCACGAAGCTGAGTTCACGACCATCATCGGTCAGAGCGGTTCAGGAAAAAGCACCTTACTGCATCTATTGGGAACCCTCGATGCACCGGATAAGGGAGAAATCTGGTTCCAAGAAAGGCGGATCGACAATTTGCCCCCTAGGCAAAAAGAGCGAATCCGAAATCGTGATTTCGGAATGATTTTTCAGTTCTACCATCTCTTACCCGAACTCACGACTTTAGAAAATGTATTGATTCCTAGAATGGTGCAAGACAACTTTTTCGCCTACATGCGGAATAAGAAAAAATACACTGAACGAGCAAAGGAACTATTGGATATCGTTGGTCTTTCTCATCGAATCAACCACCGCCCCAGTGAGATGTCCGGAGGGGAAATGCAACGTACAGCGATCGCACGAGCTCTGATCTCCAAACCATCGATTTTGTTGGCCGACGAACCCACCGGCAATCTGGATGAAGAGAGCGGGGGAGAAGTCATGAACACACTGATGAGTCTGCAGCAAACAGAGAATCTGACAATCGTCATGGTGACACATGATAATGCCATCGCAGATAAAGCCGACCGAGTGATCCGATTGGTCGACGGGAAAGTCACCCACTGTTAGCCAACTGAAGCGGTTGTTCGATTGCTCCGCGAACGCCCCACTTGCATCTCAATTGCCCGTTTTTGGCACGTTTTTGCGCCTAATCGGACCTCTTTTTTCCGTTTCAAAACGGCCTCTGGATCAATTTCGCCGTCCTGCTTAGAATGATGGCCTTCTTATCTTAAGTCAAATGAACGCCTTTAAACGTCTTTAAAGAGACGAAATTTACCATTGAAGCGCATTCGGAGAACTTTATGGCATCTTTGATCGAGCAACCCGCTGTGCAAATCGACAATGTCTTTAATCAATACGCCGACAAATTTGGCCCCGAAAAAATTGTGTACATTCACGAACCTCGTTGCGGCCTAAGGGGCATCGTTGTCATCGATAACAGCAGCATCGGGCCGGCAATCGGCGGGATTCGAATGACACCCTCCGTGAGCACTGAAGAGGTATTTCGCCTAGCACGTGCCATGACATGGAAGAACGCCTTGGCGGGAATACCCCATGGCGGCGGTAAAGCTGGTATTATTGCGGATCCTAGAAACATGACTCTCGCAAAAAAAGAGACGCTGATTCGACAGTTTGCTCGTGGCATCGAAACCCTGAATCAATATATCCCCGGACCGGACATGGGTACCGACGAAACCGCGATGGCTTGGGTACGTGATGAAATACGGCGATCAGTGGGTCTCAGCAGTGTTCTGGGAGGTATCCCGTTAGACCAGGTGGGTGCGACGGGGTACGGCCTTGCCGTCTGTGCAGAGACTGCCCAGGAATTTGTCGATTTCGATCTGAAAGGGGCGACTGTCTGCATTCAAGGGTTTGGAAATGTGGGTCAGCATGCCGCACGGTATTTGGCCGACCACCACCGTGGGGCCATCGTGATTGCCGCAACGGATTTAGATGGCACTATCTACAACCCTGATGGATTGGATATCGAAGAGCTGTGTCGCCATATGGACGAGCATCGTGGAGTCACACGGTTTCCGGGCGGAAAAGTGTTGCCACACAAAGCATTCGAAACACTCGACTGTGATATTTTTGTCCCAGCGGCTCAACCTGACGTGATTAATTCTGAAAATGCTGGCAGCTTGAAGTGCAAGCTCATTCTTCAGGGGGCCAATATACCAGCGACACCAGAAGCTGAACAAATTCTCCACGAGCGAAGCATCATCTCCGTACCCGACTTCGTCGCAAACGCCGGAGGTGTTATCTGTGGATCCGTCGAATATCGTGGCGGCACAAAAAGCACAGCCTTCGCTGAGATTGAAGAGAAAATAAAGGAAAACACACACGATGTCCTTCGTTATGCAAGGATTCACGGTATGCCCCCCAGAGAAGCCGCGCTAACGCTGGCCAAAGAGCGGGTCACCGAGGCCATGAGCTACCGTCGATCAAACTAGCTAGCAAAAACTCAGCTGTTAAGCTCTAGAACGCTCCAAACGGGGCGTTTTTTTATGGATCAAAGCCTGCTGTGGTGGCCCATCCAATCCGTATAACTGGCCAAAGATGGCTGACACCTATTTTCGGGAAAATGGGTATAGTCGAAATCTTCGTTAAATTCTAACAGCTGAGGGTGGCGATTAATGGGGTGAGGGCGTGTCTCTACACGCTCCTCGTCCGTCGAAACATCGGTGTTTTGAAGGAAAATACCGCAGGGGGAAACCATGTTCAGCAATCGCACTAAAACTGTCGGCCGGAACCCATCGCGTTCAATCAAAATCCGCAGTTTTCATTTCCACCATTTGGTCATGGTTTCCATGATCGCACTTTTGATCTGCGGATCATTTGGTTGTCGCTGCGTTCAGACGTTCCAAACAGCTTATGTCGACGGTCCCATCAAGTGTTACCGCGATCGGGTTTGGGCCGAGAGAGCCTACAACGTCCGATTTGGCAAATGCAGTCGAGCTTTCGGGAAGCATTTCGAACGCGGCTTCATTGAAGGTTACTGCTCCGTTAGCGAAGGTGGCGATGGGTTCGTCCCAGCGATGCCGCCACAAGAATACTGGGGAAGTGAATATCAGACCGCCGACGGCGCCCAATGTGTCAACACTTGGTTCGAAGGTTACCCCGCCGGGGCTGCTGCGGCTAAGCAAGACAAAGCAGGGAATTACCATGAAATTTATATTTCTAAAATGATGGATTCAGCGATCACTCAAATCCAAGAATCACCGGTGAAGAAAAAAGCCATTCGAAACATACCGTCGGATTCATCGGATACCGAAACCATTCCCAAGATTTCGAACATGAATGCACCCATACCCGTGACCGTCGACCCCCACGTCGACCCATCCTTCAAAGTAAAGTCCGTCGGTTGGGAAATGAAGTAGCCTGCTTCCTTGATCATCCACCGAAATCAACCAAAACAAATTGCAGCCGCCTCAAGGGGAGTCGAAAGTGAAGACTTTTCAGACACAGATTTCTGCCAAACTGAACCGTAATCGCTACATGGCAATGCTTTTCGCCATCGCTATCTGTTCTACGTTGAGTGGCTGCACCGCAGTCCTTTCGCCAATTGATGCCGTTCCCGTTAACAGAGTGCCACGTCAGTTTTTGGCGGTACCTCAGGCAGACAAGGTCCCGATCGATGTCGCCCGATTAAGGCAGCCAAAACCGGAATACTACCTCTTAGATGCTGGTGATATTTTGGGCGTATTCATCGAGGGCGTCCTTGGAAATCTGGATGAATCACCTCCCGTCCAATTCCCAACCGCCGACAGCGATCTGCCTCCAGCGATTGGATATCCTGTCCCAGTCCGCGAAGACGGCACATTATCGCTACCCCTCGTGGATCCGATACCTGTTCGAGGATTGACCATTTCCCAAGCGGAGCAACTAGTCTCTCGAGCCTATCTGGGGGGACCTGACCCACTTCTAAAGGGAGATGGCCGTATCATCGTGACGATCATGAAAGAACGGACTTATCGAATCTTTGTGGTACGCCAAGACAATACATTTTTCGGCAATAGCGCTCAATTCTCGAGTCAGCGTTCCCAACGCGCCGTCACCGACCGCTCCGACCTCAGTAGCCGAGGTTTCGTATTGCAGTTACCTGCCTACAAGAACGACGTCCTGAATGCTCTTTCTACCACAGGCGGTATGCCAGGCGTGAACGCCAAACCAGAAGTTCGAGTGCTTCGAGGCGACCGAATTGAGATCGCTAATCGCGATGACCAAATCACGGAATTCTATCGCTCCAATAAGCCAGAAGCGTTTCCCTACGAATTAGTTCCCGACATGCCCAATGACGCGAACACGGTAAGCATCCCGACCCGTCTGAAACCTGGCGAAATTCCTGACTTCCTTCCTGATGATATCATTCTGCTCGACGGAGATATCGTCTATGTCGAGTCCAGAGACACCGACGTGTATTATACCGGGGGATTGATGGGCGGCGGAGAATGGTTGTTACCACGGGACTACGACCTTGACGTATTGGGCGCAGTCGCCATCGCCGGGGTGTCCGTGGGTGTGGGAAATGGAAGTGGCCGAGGTGCAATCGCCAACTCCATCTCGGTCCCGCCGACCGAGTTGTTAGTTCTCCGAAAATTACCCGCGAATCGACAACTGGCGATACGCATTGACTTAGGCGACGCGCTGAACGACCCCCAACAGAGACTCTTGGTCAGGAAAGGAGACACACTCTTATTGCGGTACAAGCCGCAGGAGGAGTTGATCAACTTCGGCTTCGCCACCTTCTTCACTTACGGAATCCGAAGTTTATTCCAATTCCAAAATCGCTAGAGGTTTCAAAACAAAGAAAGCCCGGTTGGTTGCCGGGTTTTTTTCACTTAGATAATCCCTCGCCGAGCATGATAGCAACACTCGTCATCAAGCCTCGGAATCCGCCGAGGCTAATTGCCGCTCAATGAGATGGGCAATATCCGAATCGTCAATCGCCTTTTTGGAATCTGCCAGCAATTTAAACTGCTTAAACAGTACGCGAATCTGTTCATCACTCAATTCAAAACCTAATTGTCGAGCCCGATCCGCTAACGCAGCTCGCCCACTGTGCTTGCCCATCACGAGATCGGTTTTACCGAAACCGACATCTTCGGGTCGCATGATTTCATAAGTGGTGGGCTCTTTTAACATCCCGTCCTGATGAATCCCTGCTTCATGAGCAAATGCGTTGCGTCCCACAATCGCCTTGTTACGTTGGACATCCAATCCAGTGATCCGTGAAACCAACTGGCTGGTGGGGACCAGCAACCGACTGTTGATGCCCGTGTCACAGCTATAAAAATCAGAGCGTGTTCGCATCGCCATGACGACCTCTTCCAACGAGCAGTTCCCGGCACGCTCACCAATCCCATTGATCGTGCATTCAATCTGCCCGGCCCCTTGTTCGATACCCGCAAGACTATTGGCCACCGCCAGTCCCAAATCGTTATGACAGTGCAGACTGAGAACCGCATCACCTACGTTGGGGACACGATCCATCAACCCCTTGATCACAGCTCCCATATGAGCAGGCGTTGCATAACCGACGGTATCCGGAATATTGACCGTCGTCGCCCCGGCACCAATGACCGCCTCGACGACACGGCAGAGAAAATCCATCTCGGTACGCGCTGCGTCTTCCGTTGAAAATTCAACGTTGTCACAGTACCCCTTGGCACGCGCGACCCCCGCCACTGCGTTCTCGATGATCTCCTCGGGAGACATATTTAATTTAAACTCACGATGGATAGCACTGGTCGCGAGGAAGACATGGACTCGAGGTGACTCGGCCTGTTTCAAAGCATCCCAAGCCCGATCGATATCCTGATCATTACACCGGCATAAACCAGCGATTTCAGCCCCTTTGAAGTTGTTGGAAATTTCTTGCACCGCTTTGAAATCATCCGGAGAAGCAATGGGAAAACCCGCTTCGATCACGTCAACGCCCAAATCAATCAACGCCTGAGCGATTTGCATCTTTTCCTCGTGGTTCATACTCGCTCCCGGAGATTGCTCGCCATCTCGCAGGGTGGTATCGAATATCTTGATGATGCGTTTGTCGGACATAACGAAACTCAGGAAAGATTGCAAACACTGAATAAAGTTTAATTCTATCGAACAACGGATGCAAAAGAAAAGGTGTTTAAGTAAAACAGCCCGCCAAAGGATACCCCAACAGCACAAGCACCTAGCAGTAGCCACGGATGGCCGTTACATTTTACCAACCGCGACAAACTGTCCCGCATGAGCGGTCAGTTGTTGACAGCCTAGGCTTCCCTTAGAAAATCTAAGATGCCCCCTTCGTCTAGCGGCCTAGGACTCCGAATCTACTCGATTCGGCAACAGTGGTTCGAATCCACTAGGGGGTATTCCGACAGATTCACTACCATCTAATCCGCGCTATTAATGGCGGGATAACAGCCACCTCGCCTTCAACCTCTCGACAGCTTGCCTCGCAATATCGATACTGATGGCCCTTCGATACATGTCCCTTACTGAGATTGTTGCTATTAATCTTCAACTATCGGCGAGTGAATTTCTGACCGCCTCGGCAAACCAACCGATCGTCGATGTGCGTGCGCCGATCGAGTACACCGAAGGGCATATCCCGGGTGCCATCAACATCCCCTTACTGGATAATTCCCAGCGGGAGATCGTAGGAAAACTCTATCGAGAACAAGGGCGGGGCCTCGCCGTACAACGGGGCTTGCAGTTCGTTCGCAAGCGATTGCCAGAAATAAAAAAACAGGTGGAAGAAGTCATTGGCGATGATCGGACCGGCGCAGACGAGCTTTTGGTACACTGCTGGCGAGGCGGTATGCGCAGTCAAAGTTTTGCTTGGTTGCTCGAGCAATTTGGCCGTCCCGCCCGTATCTTAAAAGGTGGTTACAAAGCCTACCGCCGACATGTGCTCCATGCCTTTCAAAAGCCACTCAAATTAGTCGTCCTGAGCGGATTTACCGGAGCGGGGAAGACCCATCAATTGAAATGTTTGCGAGAACGGGGAGAGCAGGTCATTGATCTAGAGGGTCTGGCTAATCACCGTGGCTCGGCGTTTGGAGGGATTGGACTGCCTCCCCAGCCAACCGTCCAACAGTTTCAAAATGAAATGGCCCAGCTCATAGACAGCTTCGACTCTCGTCGGCGAATCTGGTTGGAAGACGAAAGCCAAAAAATTGGACGCGTCGTGATCGACAATCGCTTTGTCGAACAGATCCGACAAGCTCCGGCAATCTTTATCGATGTCTCACAAACGGTTCGCGCTGAAAATTTGGCCTTGGAATATGGTCCGCTTTCGGTTGATGCGTTACGATTATCGACACAGAAAATTGGCCGACGCTTTGGCTCCGAGAATGTCGCTAAGGCAATTGCAGCGCTGGATCGAGGCGACCTTCAAGCGTGTGCCACGATTCTTCTAGAATACTACGACAAGACCTATCGGGTTTCTCAAACACGGCAAAATCGCCCTCAATCCTACCACTTGGCAACCGAAAGCCCCTTGGCTACCACGTTCACCGACCAGTTAATCCGGGCGGCCGATGAAACGCTTTGGCTGCACCCAAACTCGTGAAAGAACGCATTTATCGCCTCGCAGATCCGAGACTTATCGCGTAACGATATCAACTGCGTAGATCACTTCGGCGGGGGTAGAGCTGCTCACATCCCGTTTATTGATTGCATCCACGACGTCACTTCCTTCGATCACTTGGCCGAAAATAGCATGTCGACCATTCAGGTGCGTCTGTGGGGCCAGCGTGAAGAAAAACTGGCTGCCATTCGTATCGGTTCCCGCATTGGCCATCGCCAATAGGTCACGGGTATTAAAATCTGTCATGGCGGCCGCCTCATCGTCAAATCGATAGCCGGGTCCCCCACTCCCTGAACCGGTTGGGTCGCCTCCCTGAGCGATGAACCCGGTGCCCAGACTAATTACCCGATGAAAAGTCACACCATCATAGAATCCATCTTGGGCAAGGTTCACGAAGTTATTGACCGTAACCGGTGCGAGATCATCATTTAGCAGGACGCGAATGTCCCCGTCGGCTGTTCGGAAAATGGCCTCGTATTCTTTTGCTGTATCAATCGACATCTCGGGGGCACTGTCATAAACTCGATTCCTCAAACTAGGCGTCACGTTTGACAGTTGTCGATTGCCGGAGAATGGTTCAAAATCACTTGGCACTTCACCGTTTCGAGCGACCGTGATTGTGAAATCCTGAACATCGGAAGCTCCCGCATCATCGGTCACAGTCACCGTCACCGTCAGCAGGCCCTCACGTTCTGGCGACCAAGAAATTTGTCCGGTTGGCGAGATAGAGGGCTGTTCACTTCCACCGGTAATCGGTTCACCGGTCGACGAAATTTGATAAGTCAATGGATCATTATCTGGATCCGTGGCATTCACCATTAACTGAAATCCCTCACCCAATGTGACCAGGGGATCACCGATAGGCGATAGAGTTGGGGCTTGATTGTCATTTTGTAAATTCACTTTAATGACCGTTGCCGTGGACTGGGCTTGCCCTTTATTAATCAGCACCGAAACCGTTCGCTCTCCCAGAGATGCGGCTTCGGCCGTGTTATCGTACCGCAGCGACTGCAATACCTGTTGGTAAATCGCAACTGTCTCAAGTCCGCTGACCGTCAAGACGCCGGTTGCCATGTCGTAAGAAGAACTCAGCGCAGAATCACCCACATCCACCGACAAAAACTCGGAATTAACATCCAGCCGTGATGACAGTTGAATCTCCGCTGAACTCAACGTTTCCTGCGCTTTGTTCTCAACGGTAAGATCCGTCGTGGCGATCAAGGTCGGCCCGTCTCCAATCGAAAACAATGCGTTGGAATCATTGCCATCAGCGACTCCATTGGCATCCACGATGATCAACTCACCCGACGTGCTGACCGTGTGCAGGTAAACATTGTCTAGAAGGGGGCCATTGCTGTCGCCGGCGCCGAATTCACCCTCCGCTGTTTCGCGAAAGATCAACCGCGTTAAATCACTGTCTGCTTCAACCAGAATGCCATAGGTCTGCCACTCATCGGTCCCTTCAAAACTACCCGCCCAACCATCGTTCCAACGGACTCGCAAATCATTATTCGCTTGCGGCTGGTCTGAAGCCTTAATGTCAAACGAAACAAAGTAGGTTCGGCCCGCTTCAGTCGCCACATCTTGATAAACCCGATCCAGACGCTTCATTGCGGAATCGAGGTCTAAACGCCGAGCTCCATCTGATGCATCCGCATCATTCACGATCTGCATGATCCGATCTTCCAACGTCCCCATCGCTTGCCATCCGGTAACCGTACGCTGGTGGTGATATTCCTGAGAGGTGTTTCCGACCTGCTCGAAACTGCCATTTTGCAGACCACCATCCACAGCATGGACAACGCTGACATTGTCCACAAAGGGACCACGACCATCGCCGTTCTGATTGAGATCAGACCCCACTTCTCGAAATTCGAGCCGCGTCATTCCATCGGCACCCGTAACATTCAGAACGATAGACTGCCATTGCTGAGTCCCTTGAAAGACGCCCATGCTCTCATTGTTCCAAAACACCTCGACATCATTGGTCGTAGATTCGGCTAAGGCGTTGACGGGCCGTTCTCGTAGGTCAAATGCAAGAACATAGCTAACATCAGCACGGGTACCAATATCTTGAAATACTTGATCAAAGTGGGTGCCCGTAGAATCCAAATCCAATACAAACTCATGTTCATTGGCAAGCTTCAGCAGATTCAAACGCTGGCCCGAATCAGAATTCAGCGCGGACCAACCTGCCACTTCGGAGTTACGGTAAAACTGAGTATCCCCCTCGACCACCGGCGCAAAGCTACCATTGTTAACCAAGTTCACACCACTCGGTAGTGAAACGGATAACATGTTACGTGACTCAAGAACCGTAAAGTTGAGAAGTGAGCGACCCGGTTTTGGACGATATCGTTTTTTGCCAAGCATCTGTGAATTCCGCAGCAATAAGAACATTGGGAAGGGGGCTTAAGGGTAAGCAGCCTCGACGCTACTATTTTACCTCAAACCATATGTTTTATATTGGCAAATGCAAATTATCAGTCCACCCTGGGCCCCTAAAAATAAGATTCCAATTGGGGACCCTTACAAACGGCAGAATAGAATTTGTATCCGTAGTTTTGTGAAAATAAAAACAAATGCGGATTGACAATTACTGTTTAGAAGTCAGGCTGTCGCACTGATCTTTACCGATATTTGGCTTTGGGGCGACTCGTTGAATTTAGTTGCATCATGCGCGTTTGCGCTCGAAACACCTTTGAAATGGGAATTGGAGCGATTGGGTTATAAACCCAAAGTGATTCAACCTGGCCAAGTTTTGTTTCAAGGTGATTGGCTGGACATTTGCAAAACCAATCTTTGGTTGAGAATTGCCGACCGAGTTCAAATCCAAGTGGCGGAATTTGACGCCCCTGATTTCGACGCCCTGTTTGACTCAGTGCGGGATTTAAACTGGTCCCATTGGATCCCTAAAGACGGACGATTTCCGGTTCATGCCCGTTCACGGCATTCGATGTTGACCAGTATTCCCGCAATCCAACGCAGCACAAAGCGAGCCATCGTTGAGGCACTGTACAGGGATCACCAAACCGACAGCCTACCGGAAACGGGACCCGTGTACCGTGTTGAAACCGTCCTACTGAAAGACCATGCCCGCATTCTGATCGATACGACTGGGCAAAGCTTACACAAACGTGGCTACCGTCATCTAGTTGCCACCGCACCCATCAAAGAGACCATGGCTGCTGCGATGGTTCAACTCAGCGTCTGGAATCCCGAGCGCCCCTTGATCGATCCTTTTTGTGGCAGTGGGACCATCCCAATCGAGGCTGCATTAATCGGACTAAATATCGCACCAGGCCTCGAACGCGAGTTTTCCAGCCAGCACTGGCCTCAGATTGAAAATGATCTGTGGACGCTAACTCAAGACCGAGCCCGATCTGAAATCCGCTCGGAGGTCACCCTCCAAATCAATGGTACCGACATCGACCCAGAGGTACTCAAACTTTCGCGGATCCATGCGGAACGGGCAGGGGTCGCTCAGCACATCCATTTTCAGGAAAAACCATTTGATGAATTAAGGAGTAAAAAGGAATACGGCTGCGTCATCACCAATCCGCCCTATGGCGAACGACTAGATGAAGCGCGTCGGCTGAAGCCGCTGTACCAAACATTTCCACAAATACTCCAACGGCTGCCGACTTGGTCCCACTTTATCATCACCAATATGCCGCGTTTTGAGCCGATGCTTCAAAAGAGCGCCACACGACGACGTAAATTATTTAATGGTCGGATTGAGTGCACTTATTACCAGTTTCTAGGTCCTCGTCCTCCAACGACAAGAAAACCAATCGATGAGATGGGCCACACGAATGCGTTCATTGAATCTAACGGTGATTCAGCCTCTGACGCCTCCCGCTCCAAACTACAACAGTCTAATAAATCACCAGGAGGTTCGCCGCCAGTTCTTACGTCACCGCCGAAGCAACCCGTTTTTGGCGGTCTTCAAGATGTTGACAACCAACAGGCAGACCTGTTTGGGACGCGTCTTAAAAAAAGAGCGAAACACCTCCGTCGCTGGCCCACGCGTCGCGGCATCACCTGTTTCCGAATTTATGAACGCGACATACCTGAATTGCCATTTGTCGTCGACCTGTATGAGGACCACCTTCACATCATGGAATTCGAACGGCCTCATGATCGAGACATGGGTCGGCACGGCGCTTGGTTAGAACTGATGAAAAAAGCAGCCTCCAAAGCGTTAGACATTCCTATCCAGCGGGTCCATTTCAAGACTCGCCTGCGGCAAAAAGGTCTTTCTCAACATCAAAAACAAGGCCACCGCTCCAAGCGGATAGAGGTTCACGAGGGGGGCCTTTCCTTCTTGGTGAACTTGGATGATTACGTGGATACAGGGCTCTTCCTCGATCATCGAACGACTCGGCAAATGGTACGTGATGAAGCACGCGACAAAAAATTCTTGAATTTGTTTTCCTACACAGGTTCGTTTTCCGTTTACGCGGCGGCGGGGGGAGCCCGGTCAACTTGCACTGTCGACTGGTCTAATACGTATCTGGACTGGGCTCAGGCCAACATGCGATTAAACGGATTCACCGACGATCACCATCAGTTTCGCCGAGAAAATGCCGTGGGATATATCTCTCAGGTCGCCAACCGGAGTAAGGCGAAATTTGACTTGGTGGTGGTCGACCCGCCAACGTTTTCTAACAGCAAGCGAACCGAACAGATCTGGGATATCCAGCGCGATCACGCATCCATGCTGAGGGAACTATCTCGGATCGTTGAACCCGGCGGAACCGTCTACTTCTCAACGAACTTCCGCAAATTCAAACTGGAGGCCTCAGCTCTTGTAGCCTATCGAATCATTGAGCTCAGCAAACAAACGGTTCCGGAAGATTTTCGAAACAAACGGATCCACCAGTGTTGGAAACTGATTCGAGAAGACGATCTTAACCCCCCAGTGACGACGCCAGATCCTGACTCGTAAACGGAGAGTCAACCGATAAAGCGTCCAAGACTCTCGCAGCGGAAACGACACCGGTCTCCAACAAAGGCACACCTGGGACCGCATAAGAGCCGCAAAGCCAAATGCGCCGGCTCGGTTGCCGCATGCCCTGGTCCAAGCCAGCCCAACCCTTATGGGACCGCTGATTCACAATCGGGCGCTGAAGCTGAGCAGATTGAAGAACCGTTTCCGGACGAGGCTGCTTGATTGGGAGAATTGTTTGAAAAACAGAAAACGGCCAGTCCCAATCGGAGTGAAACTGATTCATATAGACACTACACATCGCACGAGCTTTGGGGGTGGCACTCGAGACCATGTTGAACGTTGCCCACTCAGAACGCTTGGGAGGCATAAGCTCTCGATCCGAATGAACAATCACAGGAATATCTTCATACTCAAACAAGGCAAGGGTCTTGCGGTCCTCGGACGCCTCATCTGTGAGTAAGTCACGGGCATGATTGGCCTGTGTCGAAATGATGACATGATCAAACCTTTCAACCTTCGTCCCACCACCTGGTAAGTCAATCGTTAAATCCACCGTATCCGAGTGCCCCTGCCGTACCGCTTGAACTCGCGTGCCCAACCGAATCTCAAAACCACCGGACACCAATCTTCGAACCACATCGCGAGTACCATTCTTTGTTTTTAGCAGCGTCTCCCCCTCGGACGTCAACCCACGCAGCACCTTCAGGATGATCGACGCCGGATAGTTCTTGAGACTATCGTAGGAACAGGTGCAAACCGTTGAAGACAAAGTCGGATACAAAAAATCTAATTTGAATTCTTCCGAAACACCGGCTTGGTTTAAGTAGCTGTCGAGAGTCAACTCACCCGCAATACCCGATTCCAGATCCCGCAAACCGGCGGTCTTTAGCTTCGCGGCAGTCGTCATTAGCCTACGATTATGTCGATTGAGAAGGGCAGGGAGGTCTCTTGAAGGACGATAGGCGTTCTTCAACTTTAAATAGGCCGACTCACCCAACCGGCTAAAAGACTGAGATGACATGACCGGTTCAGTCGCAACACCAAGAATCTCATAGAGTCGGTGAAGATTCGGCCACTGATGTCGATTAAACATTCTGGACGGAACATCACCGACAGCGGCGAACCCATCTCGCTCCAAATCGACGGCGTGAAGCGACATGCCGAGTGACTCGCGGCATTCAAACAGCGTGACCTGGTGCCCAGCACGGTCCAGCATCCAAGCGGCAGATAGCCCGGCAATACCGCTCCCTATGATTCCGAATTTCATACTTTCGGATTTCATCGAAACGCTCCCACTCCAATTTACTCCCGAGGAACATCGGTAACCGCATTCTCCCAGTCGTGAAAACGGGCGGCTCCATAGAATTGTCCAAATAAACCTCCAACCAGCAACGAGGCTTTGGTAAGAGTGGTTCGCAAACTAGGAGCAATTCGGCTCTGTCCCCTTAAATTCCGATTCCAGCTGTAAGGCTTGGGTAACCACCTCGTCCCATGGTCGTTGATAGTCGATAGGGTCCCGTTTGCCCAATTGGTGAAACGCCAAAATTCGCTCGACATCCGATCCTGTCATTCCATGGGAGCGCCCTGTTGAATCGGGTTGATAACTGGTACATGTATTACGAAAAATCACTTCAAATTCGAGGCCCAGCTTATCGCAGGCTACCTCGGCGTCGCGCAAAATGGCACATTTGTCGGCCTCAAGATAGGGCAGGCATAATGAGACGTGCTCCGAATCCCAATTACCAATCGAAAACGCATGGTGGATGGCCTGATAAAAATCGGGGCGACAATCTGGGTAAATCGCGTGATCTCCGGAGTGAACCCCCAAACACAAATCGGCAGGACGTTGGGTGCGAGAATAAATGGATAACGCATAGGCGTAGGCTATGGACGCAAAGATGGCGTTTCGATTCGGCACCACCGTTGCCCGCATGTTCTCTTGTTCGTAATGCCCTTGGGGAACTTCCCAGTCTTCATTCAACAAGGCCGAATGCAATAACTGACTTATCGAACTCAAATCAATTAGATGCCAATGTACCTGGAAATTCTTCTCTGCCAGGTACTTTAGATTCGCTTGAAGCCGCTCCAGCTCCAACAAATGCTTTTGACCATAGTCAAAACTTATTCCATAGATCTCGCGTTCCATGGCTAACAGATGGAGTAACAAGGCGGTCGAATCCATTCCACCGCTTAAACAGACCACCGCAGGCCGGGCCTGTTTCCCGGGTTTTCGCAACAATTCGACTGTTTTATTCATCTGGGATTCCCAATCTTCGCCTTTTTAAACCGACTTGCCTGTCCCTTTTAAAGAATTGCCCTACATCGAGGCTCGCCGACACGGTGGTTGGCGATGCGTCCAACGTTGGTGATAATTCTAGCTTTCGTCCCCATCATCCGATAGAGTTTTGCCGCAATGGCCCGAAATGAACAACTGATTCGTCAGCATAAAATTTTACAAATACTGGAACGTGTCCGATTCGGCAAAACGCTGAATGAATTACGCGAAGATATTCTCGAAGAGCTCGGGTTAACGTCTCTCCATACACGGACACTTCGGCGGGATCTCGAGGCGCTTCAAGCGGCAGGGATCGACGTCGCCCCGCACGACTCCCAACGAGGAAAAATATGGAAGCTGGGGCCCCGGGCCAAAACAGCCACTAAAATCAGTGCGTCTGCCACAGAGCTGATTTCGCTTTCTTTGGGCCGGCAACTACTCCACCCGTTAGCAGGCACGCCGTTCTGGATGGGAATCGAGTCATTTTGGCAAAAGGTACAGGAAGAAATCCCGGATGCCGTTCTGGCTCACTACGAAAAGTATCGACGGACGCTTCGGGTGCTGGGCATGCCTGCCAAATCTTACGAACGCCAACACGGGATCATCAAAACCTTGAATCGGGCAATCCTGGAACACCGCGTCGTTGAAATAAAATACAGCAGTGTTGGCAAAGCGCCCAAAACAAGGAAGATCGAACCCTACACGATCGTCCTTTTCCAGTCCAGTCTGTACATTATCGCGGCCGCTTGTGAGATAGATGACACTGAAACAAGAGTCCGCACCTATAAACTGGATCGATTTTCAAAAGCCAAAATTCTCGATGAGTGGTTTAAGTTCCCCAAAGATCTCGATCTCGATCAGTTCGTTGGAAATAGCCTCGGAATTTTCATTGGAAACAAACCGCGGAACTTTAAAATTAAGATATCGTCCCACGCCGCGCAGTGGGTAATCGAAGACCCGTGGCATCCAGAACAAAAAATCAAGGAGTTAAAAGACGGCTCTATCGAGCTATCGGTCAAGGCGGTACATGAAATGGAAATCATTCCTCGAGTGTTAAACTTGGGCGCGCACGCCGAAATACTATCCCCCGCTTCGGCCAGGAATTTAATGGTTGAAATCGTAAAACAAATGGCAGAGAAATATGACGACTAATCCCTCGAACTCGCCACACGGCTCAGGTCGTTTGTCGGGCATGCTGGCCAAACTCAATACGTATTCACTCGTGGGAATTCGTGCTAGGCCGGTCGAGGTTGAGGTCGATGTCTCCCCACGCGCCCTGCCAAAAACTATTTTGGTGGGTTTACCAGAAGCGGCCGTGCGGGAGAGCACCCATCGGGTGGAAAGAGCGATCGTCAATTCTGGCTTTAAAAAACCTGCGGACCGGATCGTGATCAATCTGGCTCCAGCCGAATTACCAAAGCAAGCCGCATCGTTTGACTTACCGATCTCACTGGGAATTCTGCTTGGGAGCGGCCAGATTCACGCCCCCAACTTGGATGAGTATGCTGTCGTCGGTGAATTAGCACTGGAGGGAAAAACAAGGTCGGCCAAGGGTATTTTATCGATGGCACTGGCAGCCAAACAACAGAATTTGAAGGGGATTGTGGTTCCTAGTGAAAATGCCCACGAGGCAGCCGTTGTTTCAGGTATTGATGTGATTCCGGTTGACTCGCTCAGCCAGGCCGTAGCTTTTTTTTCCAACCAAATTGAACTAGAACCGACGCCCACGTGTTTGGAACAGCTGTTTGAAGAATATTCCCATTACGAAGCTGACTTCGCTGACATCCGCGGACAGGAATTAGCGAAACGCGCCATCACGATTGCCGCCGCCGGTGCCCACAACATTTTGATGCTAGGACCTCCGGGCAGCGGTAAAACAATGTTAGCAAAACGCGTCCCCACGGTCCTGCCACAATTGACACCTGAAGAATCTATCGAAACCACACGCATCTACAGTGCCGTCGGCAGGTTACCAGCCGGTCAGCCCCTGTTAGCCCAGCGACCTTTCCGCTCGCCCCATCAAACGATTAGTCAAGCAGGACTCGTTGGCGGGGGCAGTCAACCCGCTCCCGGGGAGATCAGCCTCGCTCACAACGGGGTCCTATTTTTGGATGAATTACCAGAATTTAACCGAAGGACTTTAGAGGTCTTAAGGCAACCACTTGAGGACCGTATTGTCACCATTTCAAGAGCTCTCTCCTCAACCACTTTCCCGGCCGATTTTATGCTGATCGCCGCCCTCAATCCATGTCCCTGCGGGTATCGGAACGACCCGCGACGCCACTGCAACTGCACGTCGCCGCAAATCGAAAGATACATGGGGAAAATTTCAGGACCTTTGGTCGATCGAATTGACATTCACGTAGAGGTCCCGGCCACCGATTTTGAAGAGCTCTCTTCCAAGACCACTGGAACCTCAAGCGAAGAAATCCGAGATTGGGTAACGGCCGCTCGCAAGGTTCAGCACGATCGCTTCTCGGGAACATCCGTGCGCTACAACGCTCAGATGTCGAGCAAACAGATCCGTACCTATTGCCCCTTAGACCGTTCCAGCCTGCAGCTTCTCAAAATGAGCGTCAACGAACTAGGACTCAGTGCTCGTGCCCATGACAAAGTGTTGCGACTGGCCCGCACCATTGCCGATATCGACGCCGCTGACGACATTCAAAGCCACCATTTAGCGGAAGCGATTAACTACCGTCTGCTCGACCGAGACCTGTGGAATTAAACATTCGCCGTCGATTGTAAATTGAAACGGCGACAACATGTGGGGGGAGCGCGTTAAGTAAATAGGAGCCGCCCAAACGAAATCCCCTCGCCCCACTCTCCTTTGAAAAAAGAACCGAGCATCTATTTAGGGTCGGGTTCATCGCCGATCCAGTACCACTAGCAGTCGGGTTTGACAGTTACAGTGCTGGGTCACCCTGATGACCGAATGAATAGTCGCTCTCGCAAACCACCAGGCCAATTAAGACCTGGTGGGTCGTGCATCGCTACCCGTCTAGGCCTGATCAGACGCGCCTTGTGCTTCTTGGGTTGCTTGTTCGACCAAGGCTTTCATATTCTTTAACGTGGACCCTAGCGCAATCATGGCGATACCGGTGAACAGCAGGTTGATTCCAATCAGGATCCCGACCACATACATCGATGACTCGGGCCATCCTCGCAAAATCAAGAACGCCAATACGAGCGAAAGTATTCCGCTGACTAACAGAACCACCCATCCATTGGCCTGTCGCGCGGAAAACGCAACCATTATTTTCCACACCCCTTCAATTAAAAATACGATGCCAATCAGAACCGTCAGTACCGACAGGGTAAAAAGGGTGTGCCCCGCGATGGCAATACCAACGAAAATCGTCAGAAGCCCCATCAAGATGTTAAAGAACTTGTCATTGGATCCGTCAGAGCGAATTCCCTGGTAGGCCTGAAAGCAGCCACCAATAATGAAAAGGACACCAATCACCCACACCAGTCCTTCGCCAAAAGCGATCGGAGAAAGGATGGCGGCCAACCCGATAACGAGCAGCGCAATACCCAACATCATAAATCGGTTGGCACTCGTTGATTCAATTTGTTTGAACAAGACGTTCTCCCTTTATTGATTCGTTTACATGGCTTCACGACAGTACTAGCTGATACATCGTACGTTTCTACTCAAAGCACGATCATTTATTTAAGGTTTGAGCAGCACTTCGAATAACGGGTTTCACCATGACGTTGGCAACGATTGATCAGGTCACGCAAAGGGTGCTGATTCTTAGCCGACTATCGATCGTTCAACTAGTGACCGCATCAACTAGTGACCGCATCTAAACGCAGCGATCACTGATCATGTCGACGGTAAAACTTTACAAGACTAGAGGGCGAAACGCCTAAACAGCAGGCAAGGGTAATGGCCCAGTTACGCAGCGTCTGACGAACCGGACCATATTTTTCCCAACGACGCGCGTTCACGACCAAAGGACCAGACAACAAAATCGGTTGGAGAAACCGCCTCAATTCTTTTGACAAGAGATAGTCCTCCATTAACGGCTCCTCTGGAAAAGGACCGTATTCCCTCCATGCAGCACGGGAAACAAACAGGCCCTGGTCTCCGTAAACCATTCCTCGCCGCAAAAGACGCCAACAGTTTCCGGATTCGATCCAACGATAGATACGACGTGGATTCTCAATCTGCTGTCGAAACCCTCCGTAGCACATTGGTTCATTCAATACCTTGTTTATTTGCTCAGACGCATCGGCTGGCAATTTAGAGTCGACATGCAGAAACAGAATCAAGTCACCTCGAGCCGCCTCCGCCCCTTTATTTTGCTGGGTCGCGCGTCCAGGCCGAGATTCTAGCCAAACACACGAATACTGGGTGGCAAACTGCTTGGTACCGTCCGTGGAGCCACCGTCCACTACGATCACCTCATCGACACCAGCCGCCCAGGCCGACTGAATGGCAGAGCCAACCATCGGCGCCTCATTAATCACAGGAATGACAACAGAAATCTTCAATTTTAAAACCACTGAATATGCCAAGGCAACGCGCTTGGGCAGCGCCGGCTCAAACAAAAAAAGCCACGTGTCTTATCACGTGGCGATCGATTATCTCAACTTAAAAAGGGGAATCATTTGCCAATCGCGTCCTTCGCGTCTGCGGTACGTATCAAATTGGCCCGTCCAATGAACGCTTCGACGGTTTGAGGTGTTTGGGCCCCTCGCAAGTATCGCCGAATCCACTGTCCCTCTTTTCGCTCGTACATGATCAACTGCGGCACACCCCGTGAACCGATTAACTTGCGTGCCAAATCTCTCTCTTTGTCCAGGTCGACCGCAGCAAAATTAAAATCTTTGAACGCCTCTTTGGCCATCAATTTAGGGATCGTCGTTTTTTTCATTCTTTGGCAGGGCGGACACCATTCTGCGGTTACGAGAATCAAGAGTGGCTTGTTTCCCGCTTGGGCTTTTTCATAAGCGCTCTTGTAATCCGAGGCCCCTCCGTCGGTTACAGCGAACGCGGAAATGGCAATCAATACCGCAGCTAACTTCATACTTGATTCTCCCGCACCAGTGCCCTAGTGACCCGATTGCTGCCCTTCGGACTCTTTGTTGAGAGACGGCGATGTTTTATGCGGTCAGACAGGGCAAACTTGGAGTTGAAAAGGAATACCGCCCACTCTCCTTTTTCGATATCGACCATACAAACTCATTGCATTGCCGGTTTTCAAACGATGCCGAAAAGTATTTCGCTGAGAATCGTCGATTCTGCTAAACGATTCCGGATTTGCGGATAGCCGAGTCAACTTTATGTTCTTCCGCCCCGGGGCCTGCAATTTAATTTCCACCGAGGTAGCCAGCAAAACATTCCTTGGCAAGATCCAAAGGGGCCGGGAGGGATGTAACGATCAAGGCGATTTCCCCGAAAATAGCGGTTTTAAAGTGGTTTAAACGAGGGCCAAACCACGCTCGCTGACCTTTTAACTGGCGAGAGAATTGGAAACATCAGAAAAATTCCGTTTTCGTTTTTTGCCGTTTTGTTTTGGAACCATTGGTATAATTTCCGAGTCGATTTCGTTCTTTGGACGACCTCGGTTTTGTAACATTTAATGACGGTCATATACGTTTCATGAAATTACGAGTTGGTCTGGTTGGTCTCGGAGATCTTTGGCAATCTCGCCATCGTCCCGCGCTGCGCGCCCTGTCGGATCGTTTCGAAGTCAAAGCAATCTGCTGTGAGGTAGCCGAAAAAGCCAAGCTTGTAGCTTCTGAATTTTCCGCGGTACCCATGGATGGCTTTCGAGCCATGATTGAGCGAGAGGACATTGATGCCATGCTGGCCCTCGCGCCCGACTGGGCTGGCCCCTTACCGATCATGGCCGCCTGCGAGGCGGGTAAGGCGGTCTACAGCGCTGCGGCATTGGACATTTCTCCCGATCAGGCCAAGGATATTCGCAATCGAGTCGATGCGTCCGGTATTGCTTTCATGGCCGAGTTACCAAGACGATTCGCTCCGGCCACGCTACGCTTAAAGGAGTTGATTGCAACTCGACTCGGCCGACCTCGAATTCTTTTCTGCCACGAACGATTACCCGTAGAAGGGCAAGCGGATCGGCTAAGGCGAGGAGACTACTGCCCCTTGGTATGGCGACACGTCATGGAACTGGTGGACTGGTGCCGGTATTTGGTAGACGTGCCACCGCAAACCGTCTTAAGCGCATCTCACGAGTCCCCCTCAAACGACGGCCAAGCCTTCTACCAAATGGTCAGTCTCGATTTCCCACCCAATCCAACCGATGGCATTCGACCTCTTGCTCAACTGAGTCTGGGACACTACATCCCTACCAAGTGGAAAGACGCTTTGGCATTTCGCAGGCCGGCCTCCATTCAAGTCTGTTGCGAACGGGGCATGGCGTTCATTGACCTACCCAACAGTTTGATTTGGTTCGACGACGCGGGTCAACACACAGAATCACTGGAGTCCGAACGCACCGTGGGCGAACAGATGTTGATACAATTCCACCGATCGGTCACCAGCCTAGTCCGCAACCGCTCCGATTTAACCGATGCCTATCGGGCCATGCAAGTCGTGTTGAGTGCCAATGAAAGTGCCCGAACAGGGCAAAGAATTTCATTGAATCATGAAGATTAGATACGCCCTCGGAAATAGAAGTGCGAGCGATTGGCCATTGCTTCCAAATTTGCATTCGGTTGCCATTCAAGTGACGGCAGGCAGAACCGAGGCCATGAGCTAGCCTGCCGAGGATTCACCTGGATGGTCATGCCCCGATTTTAAATCGCGAAAGCTATCGGGATGCACATCGTAGATAGGCTTAGTCGATGGAACGTCATCGTCATAGGAGTCATCCTCATGAGATAAAACGCGAATGCCACCTACGTCGGCTGAATCGACATCGGCTTCGCCAGAGGAGCCCAATGCTTCGATTTCTTCATCTGTCAGTTCTTTGCCAAAATACTTACCCAAAGGCCCTGCCAACAGCGCCGGCAAAAAGATTAAGTCCCCAACAAGTGCCGCCACCAATAGAAACAGCATCAACACGCCAAACGCCTGAGTCGGTGTGAACGTACTCAATGCAAATGCAGACAACCCCAAACCGCCAATCAATGTTGTTTGGGTCATCGCCGTAGCGACGCGATCATAAGACAAGCGAATCGCATCGACTCGCCGCAATCCTTGAGCAAGTCCTTTACGATACCAGTTCAAAAAGTGAATGGTGTCGTCAACGGCGACTCCCATAGCGACGCTAGCCGTCATCATCGATCCAATATCAACCTTACGTCCAAGATGCCCTAACGCACCAAAAACAATCAGGACAGGGAAAATATTAGGCAACATCGACAATGCCCCACCACGCAGGTTGAACGCATTCGTCGGAGTCAAGGGTCGACGCCAGTTTCTCAGTAAGAGCATCATGACGAATGCAATCATCACAAATGCTAGGGCAATACTATTAACCAGACTTCTCAACAACTGGTTTTGGGCTTTATAAACAATCGGAATAATTCCCGTGTAAATAGTGGCCACATCTGAATCGCCACCTTTCCGTTTATTCTGCATCGCAGTCAACTGGTCCGGAAGCACCTTCTTAGTCTCGGGATCGATCTTAAATTCATGCTCGCGACAATCGACAAAATTACCTGCATTGGCCTTTATAAAATCGATGTCAAATAGTTCGTCATCTTCAATGACCACCACGCAATCCTGAGCCTCGATAAACTCTTTTAACTTTTCTTTAGTCGGAAAACTTTTGCGACCTTCGCCAAAATCATTTGGATCAATCCAGCGATACGACTTGGCGCTTTTCTTGCCTTCCTTCGTATCACGATTCACATAACCGCGATTCTCCATCAAATCCTGCAATGTATCTGAAAAAATAAACGTCTGATCCACTAGCTCTGAAATATCCTTCGTCTGATCCACCATCGTGCTCATTTCATCACGAAGGTTATCGGGATTCCGGCCAAAGACCAAAATGGTGCCCTCGGAAAGACTATCTTGACCCTTATTCTTTTGAATGGATTCAAGAATCAGATTCCGCTGCATGTAAGCCGTCATGATCGGTTCAACCACCGACTTTATATCCGCCACGAACTGGCCATAATCAACGTCATTCAAAGCGGCCAAACGCAAACTAATTCGCCACATTTCGCGGCCAAAGATCTCAGGATCCGACTTGTCGGCCATCGCTTCCAGGTAATCCAAGTTAGACTTCCCCGCAACCGCAAGGAAATCCTCTTCCAACATCTCAGGATACTTAGTCTGCAACTGAGCATTGAACCGATAGCGGGGATTGTTTAGCGTCTCGATCGCGTTCCCAAAACCAGGATCCACTTGCGTGTCGACAAACTGCAATGGAGCGAACACATCCGTTGACATTCCAGGACCAACGTAATCTAGTCCATCGGGTCCAAAAAATCGTTCCAACTGAGTACGAACTCTTGCCGACAACTCCATTCTTTCGAGAACCGAATACTTCAAATCATATTCCAACTCGTCATAATCAAACTCAAACTCTTCGTCACTTTCCGGAATGGGCTGGCCAGCTGCCAACAACTCCGCTTTTTGTTCGGCCTTCGCTTTTTCACGCTGCTTATCCAGCCAAGCTTCCTTCTGAGAGTCTTCATCTATACAAACGACCAACTCCATCGGGACCAACTTGCCGAGGTTGGACTCCATCCAACGATAGTCTTCCAAAATCTCCGAGTTGGAATCAAACAGCTTCAACAAATGGACCGAGGTCTCCACTCGCGAAATACCATAAGCGAAAAAACACATGACGATTAGCGAGGTCACGACAACCACGACATGGTGGCCAATCACCCATTCGCCAATTCGCTGCCATACTCGACCGACGACCGCTGCCAAACCAGTGCGCTCGTGCTTCTTCGATTTCTCTTCTTTTTTGTATCCGGGTGGCCAAATTGTCAGAGCGGCAGGCAAGAAAGTAAACAACAACGTGACGGTTGCCATCGTCGCAATGGCGGAGAAAAAACCGAATTTTTGAATCGGCGTCAGATTGCTCGTACAGAGGGAAACCAACCCAAGTCCGGTCGTGAAAGCTGCCAAAGTACAGGGAAACCAGCCATACTTGACGGCTATTTCAGCAGCCATCTTGGGACCACTTTCATGGCACGCATCACGATAGTAATTGACAATGTGGACTGCCCCCGACAGCCCGAGTACATAAACCAGTGACGGCATGGACATCAAAATGGCATCCAAAGTACTGCCAGCAAACCAGACGTAAGACAAGCTTGAAATGGCAGCTACACCTCCGACAAAAAACAGCATCATCGTGACGGGGATGGAGCGAAAACTAGCATAGGCTAAGCCGACACCGATGATCAGTGAGAGGCTTACCAATCGCAAGAGGGTGCTCGTACCCTCTTCATCAATTGCTACGTTATCGCGAGGCGGTCCCCCCAAGTGCAAGTTCTCAGGATCGATTCCACACTCCCCCGTGGCTAATTCTAAAATACGGCCTCTCGGCTTGCCCAAGATTGGGCGTCCGACGGCGCGATCCATTTCGGCCAGGACCGGTTCATTGAGCGTTACAATAATGCAGGTCTGTCTGGCAGGAGCCTCCAAATCCAACGCCTCTTCCCAAAGCCGATACCAAATCTCCAACTTGTCGCTGGGTGGGGCGACCAACAACCGGTCGAAATCGTTGTCATACCGATCCGCAACTTCAACTTCGATGAACTTTTCAAACAAATTGCGGTAGTGGTCTGTGGACCTCAAAATGGACAACTTGGCTGGGTCATCCACATGTTGCAAGAGAGATTCGAAAGTCCACTTAAATGTCTCTTTAGGGGTCGGCCCAAATAACGCACCTGTCAGACGATTGTGTGCTTCAATCTTTGCTTTAACGGTCGACTCGTCACCCTCATCAAACATTCCGATACGAATGGTACCATTAGGCCCTGCCATCTTTTCAAAAATATCAGGCCCAGTCGTGACCGATTTAAATGGCCGAGCGCAAAGTTTTTGCGGATCACTGTAATACGGATTCTCAAGACCCTTTTCATCATCCGGCGGCTCACCAAATGTATCAATGTAGGTACCTGTTACCAGGTTGCGTCCTTGGAAAGACCGCTCCAAAGCTCGCTTAGCACCATGGATAATGTTATTTTGGCCGTCCCAACGATACAGCTCACCGTCTCGATTAACCCAATACCATTGCCCCTTTCGGCCCAACAGCCACTTCTCTCGCTGCTGCCCCCAAGTTTCATGGTAATTTCCGGTATACATCAAACCAAGATCGTCACCCTTGCGATGAGCCCGTAATTCTTCGATCTGTTTGGACTCGCGAAGCGTGGGTTCGTACTCGAGAGATTCTTCTCTCAGTTTACGAACCAAGTTGGTATAAACTTGGTCACCCTCGTGACACCATGGACCGCTGATCACTACAAATTGGTCACCAAAAAAGTACTTGCGAAACTCTCTTAGCTCTTTGGTCTCTTCGTAATCGGCTGGCAACCAGTCGGCCACGTTATTCTGCATGCTCTGGACCGCCATTCGAGCCCCGCGAAGAGCGAATGGCAAAAGAAAACAAACCATGCATAAAATTAGCATGGCGTACGTTCCAAACAACGGAATCCGTTTTGAGAAAAATGGTCGTACTTTAATAGCTAAGCGCCTGTATTTGAGGATTGGCAACGTCAAACAAGTGCTATTTCAAACGAATAGGAACTACAGCCGGGTGTAAGTTGATAATCGCAAGAATGGATAGCAACCGCGCGGTTGGTATGGGAAGCAAATTCGTTTTGAGACAACTTTGCTCTTTGGTTGAGGTTACCGATCTGGCGAAAAGAAGTCCATGTCAAACTAACGCTAAAATAGGTAGTTTAGTTGGCAGCTTTGTTAAAATCCGTTGATTATAACGACAGGGCAATCAACGGCTCGACAAATTCCTTTAGCGTATGGAATTGCATTCCGAATTCACTTTTGGGTGCAAAAGCAAAGAGGTAAGAAATGAGACCAATGAAAATCGCGCTGCAAAGAACGATCGTAGGCAGTAACAGCCCTCGCTGCATGAACCCAAAGATGATGCAATAAAGTCCACCTGTGCAGACGCAAATAACCCCTTGAACCGGTTTTGCGATGAAAGCGATCAGGGTTATCCAACTCACACAAAGCACGTAAAGACCTATCGAGGCGTAAAAACTGATCAGGGCCGAGTCAATTTTGTCCCCTAAAAGGTCCATTAAATAGATGACACCGACGCCCAAGGCCACCAAAACGGCCATGATAACCATGCCGGCCAAGGCAACTAAAAAAGAATCGGCGCCGTCGCCAAAATTTTGGCCGACCGCCGTTACGGGCATATCTTCAATTTCTCGTTCTGCCTTGGCCATGATTTTTTCGGCATCAGACAGCTCTTCGTTTCCGTACGCCTCCTCTTCATCCTCGTAGGACTCGGTCTCCAAACTCAAGCCAGTCGCCATATTGAAGCCGCATGCCACGCAAACCACGGCATCGGGCGCGACCTCGATACCACAATTCTCGCAGATAGGCCCCTTGGGAACCGCTTCGACCCCTGCCTCATCAAGCAGATCCAACAAAGGATTATGCGCTGCAGCGGTCGTGACCGCCGTTGTTTGGCGTCGCTGAAGTGCCAAGCTTTTACCAGGGACGGTCATTGGATCACCACATTTTGGACATTTCACGCGTTTCCCAGCAAATTCATCTTTTGCCTTGAAACTCGTTCCGCAGCTTTCACAGTGAGCTTTGATCGCCATAAATCGGATCCTACTAGATTTTTTTCAAAAGATCTTGAAAAGCGTCGGCTTCCAATATCCCAAACCGTAAAACGCCTACTCTATTCTGTTATCCCAGTAATATTTGGCAACCGCCTATTCGAGCTAAGTCTAAATTGTACGCCCCTCTTTTTAACTAAACCTATCTGTTTGCAATATATTTACGGGTTTTACCGTCCGAAAAATGGCGGAACAAAATTCGTCTCTGCCATTCTGTCACTATCAAGACCTGATTTCGGCGAGATTCCTAGCGGGCCGAGCTGCCATTCTTGGAGCGGACAAAACTGCATCCTTTGGTTGGGGGCTCAATCCGCCGCCATTTTGCCCATCAGTGTCATCGACTCTATTTTTTTATGTGGATGCGAACCCGTTTTTACTGAGTTTAAGTAAATTTTCAGAGGATTTAAGCCGTTCGCGGTTTTTGGCGCGCGAGTTGCCTTTAAAGGTCCGGTTCGATTTTGCAATGCGCAAAAATGTCAGGGTGCCGGTGCGGCTTACGGCCGCTGGAACACTGAGAATTAAATATGAAGCTGGAGTCGCTCAGCAGTTTGAGCCCAAGGAGTTCAACCGATGGCAGTTACCGCCAAAAAGAAGAAAACAAAAAAGTCAATTCGAATTCAACCCCTCGGAGACCGAATTGTGGTCGAACGAGATGTCACCGGTGACGTTACAACTGGCGGTATTTTCCTGCCCGAGTCCGCCAAAGACAAACCATCTCGCGGGGTAGTTATCAGTGTGGGGGAAGGGAAACTTCTGCCAAACGGCTCCCGCAGCGAATTACAAGTTAAAGCTGGAGATCATGTCTTGTTCAGCTCCTATGGACCTGACGAAATCTCTCTGGATGATCACGTTCTACTTCTGATGCGTGAAGAAGACGTATTGGCTGTGATCAACTAACTATTTAATACAAACTCAAACCTGTTATCAGGAGATACATGACATGGCAAAGATGATTGCTTTTGACCAGGAAGCTCGCGAAGCAATTCGCCGCGGCGTTTCCAAACTGGCCCGCGCCGTCAAGGTGACACTTGGTCCGAAGGGCCGTAACGTGATTTTGCAAAAGAGCTTTGGCTCACCCACCGTTACGAAAGACGGCGTTAGTGTCGCGAAAGAAATTGAACTCGAAGACACCTATGAAAACATGGGCGCGCAGATGGTTCGCGAAGTCGCCAGTAAAACGAGTGATGTGGCTGGTGATGGAACCACAACAGCCACCGTTATGGCAGAGGCTATTTTCAACGAAGGCTTGAAAGCAGTCACCGCAGGCGTGAATCCGATTCAAATGAAAGAAGGCATCGAGAAAGCCGTCAACGATTTGACGGAGAAACTTTCAAAAATGTCGATCAAAATTAAGGACAAAGCCGAAATGGCGAACGTCGCATCGATTGCGGCTAACAATGACCGGGAAATCGGGGATCTTCTCTCCGATGCGATGGAAAAAGTTGGAAAAGATGGTGTCATCACCGTCGACGAAGGTAAAAGTCTTCAGACCGAAGTGGAGTGGGTTGAGGGGATGCAATTCGATCGTGGTTACCTTTCCCCGTATTTTGTAAACGAACCTAACTCAATGGAATGCGTTCTCGAAGATGCTTACATTTTGATCTTCGAAAAGAAGCTGACCAACATTAAAGACATCGTTCCGCTTTTGGAAAAGGTTGTTCAACAAGGCAAACCTCTCTTGATTGTTGCCGAAGATATTGAGGGTGAGGCGCTCGCAACCTTGGTAATCAATCGCCTTCGAGGCACGTTCAACTGCTGTGCGGTTAAAGCCCCAGGTTACGGCGACCGCCGAAAAGCAATGATGGAAGATCTCGCGATCTTGACCGGTGGAACGGCCGTTTTTGAAGCCCTCGGAATGAAACTTGAGTCCTTGCCAATCACGGATCTGGGACGCGCCAAGAAAGTGATCATTGATAAAGACAACACCACCGTGATTGAAGGTGGCGGTAAGAGTGGCGATATCAAGGCTCGAATCGATCAGATTCGTCGTGAAATCGAAAACTCTTCGAGTGACTACGATCGCGAAAAGTTGGAAGAACGTCTCGCGAAGTTGGCTGGCGGAGTGGCTAAAGTCAACGTCGGCGCAGCAACTGAAAGCGAAATGAAAGAGAAGAAGGCGCGTGTCGAAGATGCACTTCACGCGACCCGTGCTGCTGTCGAAGACGGCATCCTTCCTGGCGGTGGCGTTGCACTCCTACGTGCCTCAGGAAATATTAAGACTCCTGAAGATCTCTCAGACGATCAGGCAACGGGCTACAACATCGTGTTGCGATCGTGCCGAGCCCCGCTAAGCATGATCTCGAGCAACGCGGGACAAGATGGCGGAATCGTTTGCGAAAAAGTTCTCGATGGCAAAGGGAACTTTGGCTACAACGCTTTGACCGACCAGTATGAGGACTTGGTCAAAAGCGGCGTGATTGATCCGGCCAAGGTCACCAAAACGGCTCTAGCGAATGCTGCCAGCGTTTCCATTTTGCTGCTCACCAGTGATGCGTTGGTAGCAGAAATGCCGAAGAATGGGAAAGACAGCAAAGGTCATGGCGGCGACTACGATATGTATTAAACCGCGAGCCGAATGAGTTGAGTGCTCCTCTCAAGTGCTCCTCTCAACGTTCCAACGAGATAAAAACGCCGCGCTCACCAAGTGCGGCGTTTTTTATTTTCCGTAAAAAATTATAAGATCAGCCTTTGATTCGCCCCACCAAGCGATGAAGCAAAATAACCAATAGACTTTTAAAAACTGGGCACGATAATGAGACGTTGATTCGGTCATCCTCGCAGCTTCTTTGGGTGAGTCTGCGACTCACACCCTTTCGTTAAAATGATCTTATGGATTCAAGAGATTTATTAGTCGCGTTGATTTCGGCAGGCCTCGGAGCGTCTCTCCACTACGCTATCTTGTTCAATCCGAACTGGCTTTTTCGTCTGAGAACGCCTCAGATGTTGGAGCGCAACTTGGGCCGCAAGGGAGCTCGATGGGTCCTCGGAACCCTTGCGACGGCACTGATCCTTGTTGGTTTGTATCTGGCTTGGCCCTCATTCTTTTAAGACTCATTAGAAGAGGCTGACAGAACATTCAAGTCCGCCGCTTGCCCATTGAATCCATATGCAAATCCCGTCGAACCCAACTTCAAATGATGACTGGTTTTCAATCAGAGAGTTGAAAGATAGGCGAAAAGATCAGACCATTGCCCATCATCGGCGGTATCCAGCAATCCAGCCGGCATCAATGATTTGGCTGAAGGCCTCCGCTGCTCTATATCCTGCCGATTAATCCGCACGGTTTCACCGCTACCGGTTAGCAGCGTAATCCCGTCGACGGATTCATAAATGACCGTACCCTTGAAAACTCGTCCATCGATTGTTTCCACAATCAGCGCACGATAGCGATGCGGAACCTGTTCGTCAGGCGAAACAATAGAGCGAAACAGATCACGTCGACTAAACCGTTGGGTGACACCCTCTAGAGGAGGCCCTAAGCGGTTGCCCTGATCATGGCATTTTGCACACTGCAGTTCCTCAAATACAATTTCCCCGCGGGTCGCATTTCCGGTTTCCCAGTCAATTCCTTGGAGCCTAGAAGACAAATCAGCGGTAGCGTACGTGTTCATCAATCGTCCAAATTCCACGGGGTACTTGGACGCCAGTTTCTTACGATACCATTCCAAGGACCCGTCTTGCCTGGCGACGCTACCCGTTTTGTAGGCATCTTTCCAAACGCTGAGGCGTTCATCAAACAGATCACCAAACGACTGACGCAAAAAAGCGATTAACTCATCGCGCACCGAACTATCTTTACGGTCCCAACCCAAGCGACACGCCGACTTCAATGCTTTGATCTGCTCTTCAGGAGTCGCTCGCAAGTCCAATTCACGCATCGCTTTCGCACTCCATTTGACCGTTTCAACATCTGCCGACAGAAGCCCCCTTGAAAAGAGTTCGCGATCGACCAATTCCGGCTGTTGACTGAGTCGTTGAACCACTCGATCGAATAATCCGGGCCGCCCAGCGAACTGCCGTAACAACGTTTTGGAATGAACCGGCTCAACCGAAGCTGCAATCATCAACTGTTCCGAACTTATATTTTCAGCCGNTTGTTGGACCGCTTCAAGAAAACGAGATGCCGCCAATGGCTTGAGTGAATCGGGAAACACCGGATACAGNTAGACATGTTGGGGCCCGCCAAAATCGACGTGATGGATCACCCAGTTAGCGACAGCCTCTTTTTCGAACAAGGCCTTGGCAAGTGATCTCATACGAGGCGCCCAATTCCGATCCATTTGAGCACCCTCTAATTGCAGCTTGCCAAACAATTGCACGATCGTGTTCGCGATTGTTTGTTGCGTCAACTCCGATCCGGGATTTTCAATTTTCGCCGCGCAAATCAACCAATGAATATCGTCTACCGCAGTCGATTCCTGGCTAATTTGCTGCGTCAAAATCTCAATCAACGCCCTGGAATGCAACGGCAACATGGCGGCAAGTCTGGCAAGTTCTTTTCGCTCCGCAAGAAAGCATTGGGGCAGAAGATCAACTATTCCCTTGCTGAAAAACTCCGCTTGCTGAGCGTCTAACTGCACCGCTTGATTGGCTTGGTAACCATGAAAAACGGCGGGACCTTCGGGGTTCCCAGCTCCTCCTAGGGCAAGCTGGACGCATCGAATCAGTACCCCCCGCCAAGCTGGCGGCACTTCTTTCAACGTTTCCATACAAAACATGGCCCTTTCCACGATGGCCTGATTGGAACCCTTTGACTGGGCGACCCGCACCAAACACTCCGAGACCGGATGCAATGACTGCTGCTCAAGCGCCGCACGATGTTCTTCGGGAATCGTTTTCAAAACCTTCCACAAACCACCCATCTCCGAAAGTTCCGGACTTTTCAGTCGGGCAGTCAGCCGCTCGATAAATCGTTCGAATAATTCGGGCGAAACCGATTCAAAATCAGAACGACCGGCCAGAAAACTGATATCCAACGCCTCACCATCACCGTCATGAATCAATCGGGTTAGCAGCTCCGTTAACGTCGCCTGGGGATTTGGCCCCGAGGCCATAATATTATTTTGGACTTCGACATGTTTTGGTCGATCCGGGAGGGCAGGGGGGCCCACATAGCGAATGGAATAGATACCACCCTCAGTACCTCGCCCACCCACACTGACCAGCAAATCCCCTTGGGGCCTAACAACCATATCGGTTACCGCAAACCCGAACTGCGCGTCAGCAGAGGCAAAGTCATGGCCGCGATCGTAGGATTTCTTTTCCGGGTCATACTGAAAGCACACAATCCTACCGAACGTCCAATCTGCAACCAGAATCGCATTGTAAAACGGGTGGGGGAACTGGCCGCCGGAATAACAAACCACCCCTGTGGGACTGCCTCTCCCCAGAGCCCCGATCTCTTTGGGCATATCGAAATAGTCGCTCGGACGCTTCCAACTCGTCGAAACAAATCCGGCATGATCACCCGGCATCAACTGGAAGACGCGAGTTGGCCGATACCAGGGTAAAGAAATATCGCGTTCTCCATCTGAATCAAAAGTAAAAATCTGTCCTTGCTGGTTAAAGGCAAAATCATAAGCATTCCGAAACCCATGAGCGATGATCGAATTCGGCTGACCCTCGACGCCAAGCCTCATGAGGAAGCCAGCTTGCGGTTCTTTAACCGGCGTATCCGGATCATTATAATACTCGGTTTTAATCGGTACCCCGTTACCACACAGCAGGTACAAGAGACCATCCGGACCGCGCTGAATCGAATGCGAATCGTGCTCGCCCCCCGTCTTGATTTGCAGGATCCGTCGAGGTTTATTTAACGGGCCATTAGCGACTGACCAAAGACCACCTTCGCTAACGTAATACAGAATGACGGCATCACCCTGTTTCTCAAAATGCATGCCTTGGGCGCCACCCTTGAGCTTTAGAAACTCCTCGGCAAAGTCTGCCCGCCCATCGTCGTTCTGGTCGATTAATGTCTTAACATAGCCGGGTCCTGAAACCACAACTCGCCCACTCGGATCCAAGGCCATCGAAAAGATATTTGTCGCCAAATCATCCCCGGCAAACTTCGTGACTTGGAAACCGGCGGGGACTCGAATTCCATCGACTTCTTGACCGAGGGCCGGCATGACCACCGCGCCAACGAGTGAGAATAGCGTCGAGGTGACGGTTAGAAGTACGTGCCGATTCATTGAAACTTTCTATTTCTTAAACTCAGCGGGCCCGAAGCCAATCCACTCCGGATCGGCCGTTATCGCCACGGCCAGCACTCTAATTCTGCACTGAGCTTTAATTTTTGGTGATTTGCTCGAAAAAAACCAGCTTCTTTACTGTTAGGATTTTAGGACAAGGAAACACCAGCGGTCCGCTGTTCGCGATAATATAGCGGATTTATAATGTATCTTGTTGGTTCCCCATCGTGTCATCATCCCACGAAGGATCGATCTCAGGCAATCCGCCCCTACTTTGAGCGACACCCAGTATTGTGAACAACGGCGAAACACCGATTTCCCGCCTGCTCGATCGCTTTGGCCTAACCGCATTTCGGCCAGGGCAACTGGAAGTGATTGAAGCCGTTTTGGACGGTCAGGACACTCTTTGTATCATGCCCACCGGGGGCGGGAAAAGCCTGTGCTATCAATTACCAGCACTCGCACGACCGGGTATCACCATTGTTATAAGTCCGCTCATTGCCCTGATGAAAGATCAGGTTGATTCCCTGGATCAACTAGGTATCCCCGGAACGTTTATTAATAGTTCTCTGGATCATATCGAACAACGGAATCGCATCAACGCGATGCGTCGTGGCGATTACCAATTGGTTTATGTTGCTCCCGAACGGCTGAGAAGCGTTTCGTTCATGCGCGCGATTCGTGACATCGATGTCAATCTACTTGCAGTGGATGAGGCTCATTGCATCAGTCAATGGGGCCACGACTTTCGCCCGGACTACGCAAGACTAGGAAAATTTCGTGAGCGGATCGGTAATCCCCAAACGATTGCTTTAACGGCAACCGCCACTGAAATCGTACGCGAGGATATTTGCAAAATCTTGGCCTTCCAACAACCGGCTATTTTTGTCTCTGGTTTTGCTCGAGAAAATTTATCCTTAAATGTGGAGGCGCCTTCAAGCAACACTGCCCGGGACGCCCGTTTAGTGAGCTTCCTCAACGAGAACCCTGGTTGCGGAATCATCTACGCTTCGACTCGGAAAAATTGCGAGCACATTGTTGAGTTACTCTCGGAACAAATCGATCGGAAGCCGCAATTTTATCACGCTGGCCTGACACCCGAACGCCGACGGCGAGTTCAGGAAACCTTCATGTCGGGTGAAATCCCGTTGATTGTTGCAACCAATGCCTTTGGCATGGGCATCGATAAACCTGATTTACGTTTTGTCGTTCACTACAACTTACCCGGCAGTATCGAAGCGTATTATCAGGAGGCGGGGCGAGCTGGACGGGATGGAAAACCGTCCACCTGTCTCTTAATGCACACCTATCAAGATCGCTTTATTCAAGAGTTCTTTATCCAAAACGCTTACCCAACCCGAGATGTGGTGAAACAGGTCTTTGATTTTCTCAAAAAAGTCAAAGCTAAACCTATCGAAATGACACTAATGGAACTCAAAGAGGAAATTGGTCTATCCATTGGGGGAGAGGGAATTTCAACCTGTGAAAACTTGCTGGAAAAAGCCGGGGCGATTGAGCGATTGGATTCCAAAAACAATATGGCCGCTATCAAGATTGATTCCGATCACACGACGCTTGTGGAATTCCTTCCACGAGAAGCCAAACAACAACGTAAGGTAATGCGTGGCCTGGAGCAAATCGTTGGCTCGATGCGAGGAGAGCGAGTTCTTTTTGAACCTAAATGGTTCGCAAAAGAACTCGACATGAAGTGGGACGCCGTTTCCCGATCGATTCGAGCCCTGGCGAAATTAGAAGACGTGGACTACGTACCACCCTTCCGAGGGCGTGCGATTCATATGCTGACTAGAGATAAAAAGTTCTCTCAACTCAACATTGATTTTGCCGAACTTGAACGGCGGCAACAGGCCGAATTTGACAAACTGGCCAGCGTGATTCAATTTGCGTCGACACGCCGCTGCCGACAACTAGAAATCCTTGAGTACTTCGGAGACGCGAACCGCCATACTTGCGGCAAGTGTGATAATTGTGTCGCCCAAAAGTCAACCAACCAACGGCCTCGCAAAACCTCAGCAAGGGCCGACCAAGACGCCTGCCTCTACGCGGCCCAAGTCGCGCTGAGCGGGACCGCAAGGACACAATCGCGATTCGGTAAAACGATGGTGGCGCAAATGTTGACCGGCTCGACATCCCAAAAAATTAAAAAAAGCGGGCTCCATAAATTATCGACGTTCGGTTTACTGTCACGACTTCGCCAAGCCGACGTGATCACCCTTTTAGATTGGTTGATCGATCACGGGTACCTGAAGCAGACTGAGCAAACTCGTTTTCGGCCGACACTCAAGATCACCCAACGAGGGCACAACATGATGAAGGGAGAGGTAGAAATTGATTTAACCCAATTCATCCCTGAATCGATTGTCGACCCTATTTCCATTGGCCTTCGCAACAAGAAACCCGTTCGTACCAAGAGCTCAAAATCCGCAAACTCAACTGCGGAAACGCCCTCAGAACCCGACACCAAAGACATGGAAGCCTCTCTCGCAAAGACGGCCAAGATTAACGACCCGGCCCAACTGGAGGCATCGCGAGGGGAATTAGCCGACCAATTTCTGGACAATGAATCACCGCCATCCGTGGATAACGGGGAAAACAAGCATAAATCACAAGACGCTCAGAGAGCACCATCTCTAACGATCCATCGATTTGACCCGCCATCCGGCGCTGCGGCTCAACCCTCTTTTTACTGGACATGGCACCTTTTTGCAGCGGGTTATCCGGTGAAGCAACTTCAGGAGGTGCGTCAACTAGATCTGCCAACAGTCTACGACCACTTGATTCGGGCCGCCGAGAGCGAGCTGGAGACGCAACCAAACTGGTTATTAAAAAAATCCGAAATTGCTGCGCTTGAGCAATTAATCAGCGCGAACCCCGCGGTGAGTATGACCCATTTGCTTGAGATGATTCCAGAAGGACTGACCACCCAGCAATTACTTTTTTATGTGAAGTGCCGTTGATCAACACGTCCATAGACGAGCTCTTTCTTATGCAACGGGCTCGCCGGCGATCTCTCGAATTTTTTTGTGAATTCCTAGGCGAATGGAGGCACCTCAGCCTGCTTACCTGATCCGCGGCGTTGGCTCCAAATTTTTCAGATGTCAAACACGACTTTCGATCTTGTTATTTTACATGGATTTCCCCCCTTCGCTGGCACCCACGTCGCCATATCATTGATCCTGAGCTACAATTCTGGAATTCCAAGTCTGTCTTTCAGTCAAGTCTTTCAGTAATCTTCGGAAACTGAGAAAACCGGTTATCTCACGGGACGGCCCGTCGGGAAATCACAGTAGACAGATACTCGAAGCCAAGTCGAATCTTTGATGCCGCTTGAATGGCATCATGACCGGGGACCAATTCACAATGGAAAACAATCGTCAGGACCCAAATCAGCCTGAAACCAACGCTCAGCGTCCACCCACACGGAATTTCAACTTTTGGATCATTCTAATCCTCGCTGGAAGCCTATTGGCTTTTTGGGTGATCAGCACGATTAACATCAATGAGTCACAGATCAGCTACAGTTATTTCTTGGAACTGATTGACGGTCGAGATTTTTACGGTGACGTAATCGAAAAAGATGGCAAACCAGTCGGCTGCATGATTTCATCGGTTGTTCTTGGTGATGAACGCGTTAGTGGAACCTTCAAGCAAATCCCAGCTCCAGAACCAACAACTGACCGGGAAGGTCAACTCGTCCCGCCTAAGGAAGACGCCAAATTACACAAAAAGTTTTTCGCTAACATTCCCATTAACGAGCAATCGACCGATAAATTACTCGAGCGATTACGAGATGCGGGTGTTAAGAGTATCAACATAAAATCAGGCAATAGCATGACGCAGTATTACACGCTCATGCTGATACTCTTTTCGGTCGGCCTAATCCTCTTGATGTTCATGACTTTTCGTAGGGCTCAGAACTCCATGATGGGAGGCGGTAGCTTTCTCTCAAATTTTTCACGTAGTCCGGCGAAGCGTTACGAAGCGTCGACGGAACCCATAACCTTCAAGGATGTGGCAGGGTTGGAGGGAGTGAAAGCGGATCTTTCGGAAATCGTTGAATTCCTCAAAGACCCAACCCGATTTCAAAAACTAGGTGGCAGGGTTCCCAAGGGCGTGTTGCTGATCGGTCCTCCGGGCACTGGTAAAACGTTACTGGCCCGAGCCGTTGCCGGTGAAGCCGAAGTTCCCTATTTCAGCGTTAACGGGAGCGAGTTCATTCAGATGTTTGTCGGAGTTGGCGCCAGCCGCGTGCGTGACCTCTTCGCTACGGCGAAGAATCAATCTCCCGCAATTATTTTTGTCGATGAAATTGATGCCGTTGGTCGACAGCGAGGGGCAGGCCTAGGTGGTGGACATGACGAACGCGAGCAAACACTCAACCAAATACTGGGCGAAATGGACGGATTTCAGGCAACCGAATCCGTGATCGTCATTGCCGCCACAAACCGGCCCGATATTTTAGATCCCGCCCTGCTGCGTCCGGGCAGATTTGATCGGCATGTCACCGTCAGCCGCCCAACGCTTGCAGGCCGTGAGGCGATCTTCAAAGTCCATGTTCGAGACGTCCCTTTGGCGGAAAACGTGGATTTGGCTGTGCTGGCTCAGGCAACCGCCGGCATGACGGGAGCCGATATTCAAAACTTGGTAAACGAAGCAGCTTTGTGGGCAGCTCGGCATAGTAAGAGCAAAGTTGAAATGTCAGACTTTTACTACGCCCATGACAAGGTGTTGATGGGCGCAAAACGAGAAGAGGTGCTGACAGAATTGGAAAAAGAAAGAACCGCCGTACACGAAGCAGGGCACACCTTAGCTGCGTGGAATCTTCCCGGCGCTAATCCAGTTCACAAAGTAACAATCATTCCCCGAGGACGTTCTTTGGGTGTCACCCAAATGGTTCCGGACGAAGACAGGATGAACCTTTCCGAGGAAGAAATTCGACACAACTTGATCGTATTGCTCGCGGGCCGGGCAGCCGAAAAACTGCTGTACGATGAATTTACGGTCGGTGCTGAAAATGATTTGGAAAGAGCGACTTCGATGGCTCGTCGAATGGTCACTCATTGGGGCATGAGTCAAAAGCTTGGACCGGTGAGTTACAAGATGACGGACGAGGATCCGTTCCTTGGCCGTGAAATCTCTCAAAGTCGACAATTCAGCGAACACACGATGGAGTTAATTGATGACGAGGTCACGAAAATTCTCCAGCAGGCCTCAGAGGACGCTTTCCTTCTATTGCAAAAACATCGGGATGGATTGCAATGCATCACCGACGGTCTAATGGAAAAAGAAGAATTAGACCGAAATGAGATTGCGGAATTGATCGGAACGTCGGTTCACGCAAAGAAAAAAGAGCAAACTGCCAAACTCGAGAAGAAGAGTACTCAGGAAGACCAACTGCCAACAGATAAGCCAACCGTTCAGTCAAAAGAATCTTCAGGCATGAGTGATTCTGAACTCAGCGAAAATGATAAGCCGTCCCAACTTGGATGATGTCGCAGCTTGACGGTCGGCACTGGAACAGCAGAGCGTGTCCCCATCCGCCTATGTTCAAAATCAGAACGGGCAATGGCAATCAAACGATTAGGCAAGAGGTCAATAGGCACTCCCTATAGGAGGACACGAATATTCCTCCAAAAATCCATCGCTCACGAATCATTACCGCACCCCTTTAAACGGCTCAAAAGTCAATGATTCGCTCATCAATGCTGCAGTCACGGACGGCTGGTGGACAAATCGGCGCGGACCACGGTAAACTGCCTCTAGGACGTTTATCAAACCGAATGGATTCGCGAGCAGCCGACTGATATCACATGGAGAAAGAACACTCTGTTTTCCTGATCCTGCTGACTTTGACTGTGTTTGCAACTGGATGTCAAACAGAATCGGCGCCGCGGATCGCTCTCTCAATGGCTCAACCTAATCTGGAAGGGGCACCCTACAACTTGGGCCCCGGAGTTCACCAACACTCTGTCGTGCGCCCTGATGGTACACTTTTTCGTTACAGCATCAGCCTGCCCAAAGATTATGATCCGTCTAAAGCTTTACCCCTGGTAATCGCTCTGCATTATGCGGGGGACGCCACACCTTTTTTCGGTGAACGGATGATCAGCATGATATGCCGGCCAGCCTTTCGGTATCTACCGGCCATCATCGTTGCACCCGATGGAAACTCAGCAGGATGGACTAGCGAGCAGGGTGAACAAACCGTGCTAATGACCTATGACGACGTCGTCAAGAATTTCAATATTGACGAAAATAAAACACTGCTTACAGGATACGGCATGGGCGGGCAAGGTACCTGGTATATCGCTGGACGTCATCAAGATTTGTTTAAAGCAGCTATACCCATTGCCAGCCAGCCCGACAAATCTACATCGGAATGGACCACTCCGGTATACGCCATTCATTCTCGAAAAGACCAAGTCATACCGGTTGCCGCAACGCGAAAATATGTGTCGGATATGCGAAAAGCTGGCGCGGACATGATACTGCGATATACACAGGGCAATTTCCCTCACGATCGGCCTGAGCTGTATGCAAAGCCACTGCGTGATGCCTTGGGCTGGCTGGAAGAGGTTTGGGCGGAGTCCTCGCAACCTTGATTCGGCAGGCGGGCCATCGTCTTACCAAAGTTCATCACCATTTGCGGAACATCACCATCGGTAACTTCCGTTATTGAGTGCTGAACTCCCATCACTGGGAAAGGTAGGATGTACATAATACAAGTACGAATCAGATCCTTATTCATCTTGTTTGAATCTGATCCTTCTTGAAAAACTAAACGATTTTGAGATTCCCTTTCTCCACGTCCAGCATTTGCCGTGCTTCCCCAAGCGTCTGAGCCTCAGGGACCTCATCCGAATCCACCTCAAACCATTCAGGCTGGAATTGAATAAAGCCATGACCAATGCTGGGGTCCCTCGAGTTCTTGATTGCCTGCTTGGCGGTTAACGCAATCACGGCGTCGGCCAAGGCAACCGGACCGTTGCAGCGAGGCTGGTTACCAATGTCGCCCTGACTGATACACCAAGCCCAATGCTCAATTTCCTCGCGGTAGCCCCGACTGGGAGGGGCACTTCCAGCCGCTGCTTGAGCTGGAGCCGCATCGCCGCTGGCAGAGGTATCTAGAATGGCGCTTGCCCCTTTCTTTTTGACACCCGCCTTAGCATACGTCCCTTGGATCGGATAAAGCAACGCTTCTTTTTCACGGTCCAAAACCAGCGTCGCCTTGGTTCCCATAACCACTTCGCCATAACCACCAAAACCATTTCCGTTGATGGAAGAGTACGAAACAACCACTTTCTTTTGAGGATCGTCGTTGTAACCGGGAACCCCTTTCCGAGGGTCCGGCACGTTGTTCGCCTTGTCCTTGTAGCCCACATCAAAGCTGTAATCGTAACCTTGGCCTGGAAATTCGAACATACAATAGACGTGATCATCGGCATCACGGTCCACCGGGAACAGGTGGCGCCCACCCACGGCGTTGACCGTTAACGGATGGACCGCCTTACCGGTCTCTCGACTTAGAGCGGCAATGAAAATACTGGCTGCGTCTAGCTGATGACTACCAAGTTCGGCCATCAAACCACCGCCCGTTCGATCCCACAGACGCCATCGAACCAACTCCTCCAGCGCCGACCGAGTCCTGCCCGCACCATAAACTCGATTATCGTCAATGTAATCAAAACGGGAGGCTTCAACCGTCTTGTCTTGGTCCCAAGCCTGCCACTGTGCGATTTGACGCGCTAATTGCGCGCGATCCCGAGACGAGGTCGAGGGATCGTTGTAAACACCTTGAAACGCGTTTAGCTGATCCATGATGGGATTCAACATTTTACCGTCAACGGATAATTCACCACCTGGGATGGGGGGGGCCCAAGAATCTTTACCCGGGCTGTTATTGCGATGCCATTGAGCCCGAATATGGTGGATTTCACCCAACAATCCCCAGCGGATTAAATTCACTGCATTATCGTAAAGAATGCTGTAATGCCGTTGATGGCCGACCGATAAAAATGAATTGTTCTCATTGGCGACTCGAGTCATCAGTTTGCACTGAGTGACATTGTGCGCCATCAATTTTTCGCAAAGGACGTGCTTCCCCTGCTGCATGGCCGCCACGGCAACTGGAGCGTGTAAATGTAACGGTAGAGAAATGATCACGCCGTCAATCTCTGGATCCTGAATCGCTTCCTGCCAATCTTGATGCACCGTGACATTCCTGCGGGCCTCGGCTTCCGTTTGCCAACCATAGACACTCATCAAACCAGGCCGAACTTTGATCGTGTTGGGAGTGGCCCAGTCACCATGAAATGCACGGTGGATACTGGAGGGGCGAATGTCGCAAATCGACTTGACCTGAACGTAATCAGGGTTCAACCCTCCAATCAGGACATTTCCCTCATCGCCCGTACCAATGATGCAAATCCGGACGGGATTTCGTGGTTGATGGTAGCCAAAGTACATACCACCAACCCCAGCTGCCGCCATGCCGCCCGCCGCAATTGAGCGAACCATAAAATCTCGACGATGCAGGTTGTCGTGCGCGGTCACCGCGGAGTAGTAATTTCCTCGGCCAATCTCACGTTCTTCGGGGGATAAATTATTCATGAGGGATCCTGATTGGTGTCATTTAACTGGTTTTTGGAATTATTCGAAAAAAAGAAATCAAGTCCACCTATTCTTCCTGCGAAGGTCGCAAAAATCACAATAACGGCGAACAATTCAATGGTCTGATAAATTGTAGGAATGGAGTCGGGAATCCAGGGCGGCTGCGTAGCGATCACCGACAGTAAAAAGCCACCGGCAGCGACCGAAGCAAGCCGAGTGAACAAGCCCAAGATCAACAGAGCACCGACAATTGTATCGAACCAAGGAATGAAGCGATCGATCCATTTCAATTTACTGTTCACCTGGTCAAACGGTCGATGCAAATTGATGGCAGGCTGCTCTGTCTGAGGTCCAACGGGAAGGTCGTTTATCTGCCCCTCAAATGAATCCCAAATCGCTTCGACAGCGCCATTCCACTTTCCCAATTCTTTTTGCCGGTCGGAACGGATCTTACCCACTTGCTCTCGCAGTGACTCGACATCCTGAGCCACAACTATTTTCGAATCGCCATCTTTGTCGAATCCAACCAGGCGATCTTGAGTTCCAAAATGGGCAACGATGGGGATTCGATTTTGGTTCAGCCAGTCAGCGAGTTCTATTTGATGAGATTCGAGGATCTGCTCGGCGTCCTCGACCTGTACCCTAAGACGTTTTATCTCTAACTCAAGACGCTTCCGTTCCGCCTCCAAAGCTGAGGTGTCGACACTAGCGTCTTTGGCTTCGCGCGCTGCTTTGATCCGATTCGCCAGATCCAGACGAACCGCCACTAATTGCTGTTCTATCTCTGGGCTACCAAGACTGTAATAACTGACCGCTTGATCAACGAAGTCATCCCAAAGAGCAAAGGTTAGTTCCGTATCGACATCAAACTGCAGAAAGCCTGTTTGCTCAGGGTCTTCTACTAGGCAGAGGCGCATCCTACCGTCCTCATCGTCGAGCAGTCTCTGGAAGTAAGGGGCCATCGGACCCTTAGCAGACCTGAGAAAATACTCGGCCGTGAACGTTCCAGACTGGAGCTTCACGGTGCCTTCTGTGAAAAAGTGAAATCCAACCACGACCCTCAGCAACATCAAAGCAATGAAGGCCAGCGTTAAATTAAGTTTTGTGTTCTTAGTCAAAAGCCAATTGCTCCGTCATGAGGAAACCAACGCTTTGGGAAGCTCCTATTATGACTAATGTCGAAGTTTCGCCAAGATTCACTGAAACCAGAAGTCAACTTTCATGGGTGAAAATTCTGTTTTACTGCCCCGCAGCTACTAACTTTCAAGGTGACCCAACAAGTTAGGTCCAAATTTCCGCCATTGGGGTATTTCAGCCTGAGGTTGGCAGGCCAATAAACGGCGGACCCTGCCCAAGCCGCCGAAACAGGAGAACTCCCAACTACCGGAAAAACCGCCGGATGGCACCGTACGATAACAAAGATTTACCGAATCTGTCCGCCCAAACGGCCGTTTCCCTCACGGTACAGCCCGGAGGCCGAGGACCAACGCTGCTTTGGGAGATTTTATCTTTAGAAAACCTTGCTCTAAGACAAATCGTGACACCTATCAACATCCGCCTAGTCATCAGCCTCATCGCCCGCGCCGTCGAGCTCTTCTTCCAAGCGTTTCTGTTTGCCCGCTGCTATTTCGTCCATGACTTTTAAGCGTTTTTGATAAATCGCCGCGTTCTTCTCGTCCCCTAATGCTTCATAGCACTGGACTAGACCTTCCAACGCGCGACGCCGATTTGCGACCACCGACCTAAAGGACTCGTTGGACAAAGCGAGTTCGAAATCCTCGATCGCAGCCTGATGATCTCCATCCTGCAACAAAAAAGTGCCCCGGGTTAAATTCAGGATTGGCTGATTCGGCAACAAAGCCATGGCAACTTCAATCAATTCTAATTTCCGTGGCTTTAATGAATCATTATCGGCAACGGCTACCTCAATCAGGTTGTAGATCACATTCGGTGCAAATGGATATTGCTTCCGAGCTATCTCCCAGTGGTTCTTACCGGCTTCCATCTGCCCGTCTACGATTTGCTGCATCCCCAATAAAACATGCATGATCCCCTGAATACCTGGCTCCAAAATCAACTCATTAATCCACAACGCCTGTTGCTCGGACAGCTGACTTTTATCGATGAAGTTGGCCATTTCTCGATAGGCCTCCACATTGCGAACGTCTGTTTGGATTGCCTTGGATAAGGCGATCAAGCGGTACCTCAGTTGGTTTCTGTTTTCGAGTCCCGTCACACTCTTCGCTTTGACGACCAAAACCTCTGCCGCCAGTTGTCGTATCCGAAGTTTCGTTTCTAAACCCTTCACCCTACGCTCACCATCGATCAAAACAGAAATTGCCCGATCAAAATCTTCGGTCAGGACGCAACAATGACAGATCGAGATCCACANTGGCAGGTAATCAGGGTAGTCAATGACCATCTGGGTCATCGCACCCACAGCATTACGACAAACCTGTTGAGCTTTCTCACCTTGTTCTTGCCGGTTATACAACTCAATCAGCCTCGGATAGGCCGAAATTTGGGCGTAAACAGCCCTCGGGTTCTCATAGTCAAACGAACTCTGGCTGACCGACTCCAAGGTCGCTGTCGCCAAAGCCAAATCGCCTTCCTTGGTAAGAAGGTTAGCCAAGCCCACTTTGGCCAATACGGTTTCGTCAACCTTGCGATAATGTTTTTTCGCCAAGTCTTTACGAGCCTCTTCCGTCAATCCTGTTTTACCTGAAGATTGATAGAAATCGGCGAGCCAGATATGACCCTCGATAAATTCGCCGGAGGTTCCTGCAGAATCACAAGGCGACAGAATTTCGACCAGGTCAACGGCAAGCCTCGTTTTGCCACCGGCAAAATAAGCTTGCGCCAGATCAAAACGAACCTGATCATAGTCATCCGGCTTCAAATCGACGGCCTTACCAGCAAAAGCCTCCGCCAACCAAGGTCGGTCGGCGTCTTTTTTCAAATGAGAAACGGCTCGCTTGCTTGAATAGGAAACGGCCCGCTCTTCACCCAGATATTGATCAACCCAAATCGCCCCAAAAAAGCCCGCGGCAATTACCATTGCAGGCAACCCGAAAACGAACTGACGCCCCACCCTCGTACTGGACCAGGACAGGGTCATAAAAATAAGAAACGCTACAATGGCACGCAAAGGGAACGTACAAAATTCCCAAATCACCATGAACAAAGGCTTATCGCCGCCAATTTGGTCTTCGCGCGAAAATCGGCCTAACCAACGCCGAGGAGCCGTGAACAGGCGGCGAATCGTGAAACGTCGATCATCATCATTGTCTCGGAACGACATCTTTAATTACCCAGCCCGTTTTCCGAAATTGGATTGTTTCCATTTTTCACCCCTGACTTGCCTCTACGTTCGATGACTTCTTTTAATTTCCGCCGATAAATCTCAGCCTGATCTTCCATTCGACCTTCATAACATTTAATCAGATCTTTGAGAATGTTTTCGCTGTCACCACGATCCTGCAAGGCAACTTCAAAATTGGCCGCCGCCTCTTCCAACTGATTCAACTGCATCAACGCCAAGCCGCGTGTATGCAAAAAATGCGAACGGTACAGGGCCTCACCATCAACATTGACAGGGCGAAACTTAATCGCATCATTCGCCAAATTCAAAGCCCGCTCGGGATTTCGGTTTTCGCAGACGAGATAGGTATAAGCAAGATTATTCAAAACCCTCGAATCCCGAGGCTTTTTCTCTTTCGCATTTTCAAAATGCTTGATCGCCGTGTTGTAATCACCATCGTTAAGCGCTTGGGTCCCCAGTTCGGCATACACGGAAGACGGAGCATTGACATCCGAATCCGCATCGTAAATGGCCTTTGCCTCCTCAGCCACCGCTGAATCTTTTGACAAACGTGTCAACTGTCGCAAAGCGTCTTCATTTCTCGAACCATTCTTAATCGCCTGTTTCAATTTTTCTAAAACCTTTCGGTCTGTATCCTCCGATTCATCCTTAGCTTCAATGTAAGAGGCCCACATCGAATAAATCACCGACAGTTGACGTTTCAAAAACAGCTGTCTACCCGAGTCGTCAGCGTACTCAGCCAACTCACGTTGCAATTCACTTTCAGCTTTTTCAAACTGATTACCCTGGCGCAACAAGTTATTGTAGTGCTGCCATGCAGCAATCCATTTTTTTGTATCCTTACGGTGTACTCGAATTAGCTGGTAAAATTTAATCACCGCTCTATCGATGACCGTCTCACTTTTCACCGGTTGCCCCAGCTGTCGATTGATATTCAGTAATTGAGTGTAGAAGACAGGGTTTTCATTAAATAATTTTTCATAAATCTCGCTCGCTTCTCGAGGTCGTTTGAGCGCCAAAAGTAGCGAGCCTTTAAATTGTACCGCATCGAGATTCGCATTATTGCGAATCAAACAATTGTCTATCTGAGCCAGAGCTGCGACTAACATTTTTCTTTTCGCTTCTGAATTGGGCGCGGGCTGATTGGCAATGAAATTAGCCATCCAAAAGTGAGCCTTGCCAAATTTTGCTTCCTGCATGGGAGCCAAAGTCCTCATCATGGAAACCCCACGTTGCAAGTCTCCTTGCTTGAGATGGACTTGAGCTAAACGGTACTTGTAGTCCGGATCCGATGGATTGAGAGAAATCAATTTCTGAAGATAAACCCGTTCTTCTCTCCATAAATCCTCCATTTTTTTCTGGCGGATATCGGACTGATCCGACGCGACCATTTCTGACGGACTTCCTTCCGAAGTCTTCCCCAAAATCTGCCGCTCCCGATCAAGCTCGATTTTAAGATCCAAAGATCGCTGCTCGGCCGACTGAGCCAAACCATCATACCGGCTTTCAAGCTTGGGCTGACTTCCTAAATTGGCCCATGCCAAAGTCGCCAAGCAAAGAATAATTGTCAGGATGGCTGGTATTCCAAGCAGCAGAGAACGGCTTCTGGCATTCTCGCTCCACATACCGGTAAAGATATCAGAGGTAGCAGTAACCAGATGGTAGGGCAGGGCAGCCAAGTTTCTTAGAAACATGATCAGGCTGTGCATTTTTCCACTCACTTACGATTGAAATCAGAGGACGGGAATTGAATAGGTGATGCTTAAAACATGAACGCTTGAGGCGTCTAACCAACCTTCATTGTTCGCATCATGACCCAAAAAAAAAGCCTTTAACCAACAGCGATCCTCCGACCGGAAAGGGAGCAGTGGCTAGACTTTCCTCATTCCTAGCTTACTCAACCTACGATGCCACCTCTACGATCTAAATAGATTTCGGCTCGGCCAATCCAAAACGTTCCTTGGGAAGTCGCTATCACCGGATTTATAATTTTTAACTGCACCCCCTAGTCCACCCATACAGCCCATCCAACCGTAGGAACCGGCACATCTGGAAAATCCCCTAAAATCGGCAAAAGTCCCCAACGTTGAAAGCCGAATTAAAAAAATGGTACGCAATGGGTCCGTTGTATTCGCATCGCACCACAATTTTTATCCTTTTTGACGTCGGTTGACACATGAAGCGATCTAAACCCAAATTTTCCCAGCTTTGCTTGACATTTTTGTCGTTGTTCTGCCTGGGCACTTCTTGCATGGCCATGCAAGAAGTGCCGCCACCGGACAGCAACACTCAGAAAACAGTCCCTCCCGTGGTGACACCGGTGCAAGCAGAGCCAGTGCGGGCGTCCAACATGCTCCTGCCGATACAGAATACTCCGACTGTGCTACCCTCAGAACAAAAGACTCGAAACACCGTGATTGAGAAAAAGGAGTCTCCAAAACGCACCACGGCGGTATTGAGGATCGTTTCCAAAGAAGATGGCAAAATCATTCCAAAGGCAAAGGGCATCATACGCCTTATCCCTCAAACCCCCGACAAACCAAAACGGTCCCCTCTCAGTCCACTGCTCCCCCTTCCAGTCGAGAGTTCTCTTAAAAAGGCGGCTCATTCTGACACTTCGCTCATGCTGCAGCCGCTCATGGACTTGCCCAAAACCAAACCGGCCGCTCCGTTAACGGTTCGCCGCGCTTTGGATATTCCGCAGCACGTCTTGTATCCGACTGAGGAAACCCCATCCAAGATCGTAAAAAGGAAACCGCAAAAAGGTATTTCCAAAGAATCGCCCCGACGAGTCGGACGAAACGAAATTTCCCCCCAACGGGATATCATCATCCTGAAATCGGCTGCCGCTAAACCTGAGGTCGTCCAAGCTGAGACGGTCCAGCCCGAGGTCGTCCAAGCTGAAACGGTCCAGCCCGAGGTCGTCCAAGTTGAAACGGTCCAGCCCGAAATCGTCCAAGCTGAAACGGTCCAGCCCGAAATCGTCCAAGCTGAAACGGTCCAGCCCGAATCCGCACCCGCGAAAATCGATACCGATCCGATCGTGGCTGAGGCTGCCGAAAAGATGGTTATGTCACCGGCGGTCCGAACGGCCAAATTGACCGCAGCCCCCCCCAAACCAGTAAACCAAATCCAAACGGATTCGGCGCCGAGTGCCGTTTCGGCAGCAGGCATACCCTATTACGCGCCGGCGACACAGGATAACGAACCTCCAAAGAACGCTGAGTTCCCACGCGGCAAAGAACTAGATGAGGTCTTGTCCCAGCAATTACCGCTAAAAAACTCCCTGAATCACCAGACCGCAAGTCAAAACAAACTTGAGGGCTCGGCTTTACTGACTTCTTCTTCCAGCAGCGGATACGCTCCGCCTAGACCGCTACAGAGACAGAGCCAAGAGGTTACGGAACAAAGCCAGTCAATCGTCGAATCCGATCCGTCGATTGCCCCTGCTGAAGTTGCTCCAGGAACCAGTGATTATTTCATCGATGAAAACGCGGCATTCAACAATGTGGTCGATGGCTGCGGCAAACCAGCCTGTGTCGGTTGCTATGGTGGGAACGAAACGGCAATGGCCGAACAAATGGGATGCTGTGGTTCGATGCTTTGCGCCCGGCGTTACGTGATGGTTGATGCCTTGTACATGGCACGAAACAACGGGGGCGTTGCAGGATCCGACTTCTTTTCTGTTGATACGGATTACAACTATGGCTGGCGTGTGACCATCGGACGTCGCCGCGACGCTGCAGAAGGAACTGAATTTTCTTACTGGGGAAGTAACAACTTAAAAGGTTTTTCACAGATGACGGCCAACCCCAATGACTCACTGAATGCCAATTTCCTCCCTGGGTTTCCCGTGTCGAATGAAAGTATCTCAGCTTTTAGCAACGTTTTCGACCCGGTGTTAAGCAAAGTAACACAACAAACCCAGTCCTTAAAAACAAATTTCCAGAGCGCGGAGCTGAGTCGGACGAAATGGGCTTGGGACGTGTTCAAATCCTTCGCCGGGATCCGTTATCTCTACTTGGGTGATGAGTACAATCTAACAAGCCAAAGTATCACGACCGTTCCACCCACCTTTGTCGTATTAAACAACACCGGCACGTTTGATTTGGAAACGAGCAACAACCTGCTTGGCGCACACATAGGCAGCGAATATTTTTACGATGTTGGCTATCGCTTATCGTTCTCCCTAGTTTCCCAAGCGGGTGGCTTCGTCAACTTTGCCAACACGAAAACAAGATTGATCAACAACGGAATCAATGTTTTAGATAACGAACAAAACAAAACAAGCTTGGCCGGAACGATCGATCTGGGACTCCAATCTCACTTCCAGCTCACACCAAAATCGCGTCTCCGTTTCGGTTACAACGCCTTATGGATGTGGGGAGTCTACACGGCAGAGGACAACTTCCCGTCCGTTATCAGACCCACCACCGGAACGAATCCTGACACCAACAACAATGCCGTTCTGCTTCAAGGCCTAAATTTCGGCATGGAATTTTATCGCTAAACCAATTCCGCCAAATCGCAAAAAACCAATCCAAAAGAGCGACGCACAGGTCGCTCTTTTTTTCATCCCCAACCCTATAGACTTCGGCCTAAGCCTACGCGATCTACCGCCATTTCATCTGATTGGGCTCTGACAACGTAGACGCTTAAGTTTAGAATCAGAACAAGAAAACCGGCTGCCTACCCCACGGACCCCGACGGGTCGTCAGGATCGAGACGATGCCTTCACCCATTGAATTTAATTCCATTGATCACATTACGCTCATCGTGGCCGATCTGGATAAGACGCGAGATTTCTACTGCGATCGATTGGGAATGCAAGAGGTCCCTCGCCCAGACTTTGATTTTCCCGGTCTATGGTTGACGCCTTCCTCCCAGGCCCCCGACCAAGCGGGATTTATGCGAGCCCTCATCCATATCACTTTGGCCGATGAAGCATCTGGCTTGGCCGGATGGGGCGATCGACAAGTCGGCCGACTTTCTCGGGGCCATCATTTTGCCTTTGAAGTCGTGGATGCCATCGCCGCCTGCAATCATCTGCAACAATTGGGGGTCACGATTTGTGCCCCCCCTCGTCAGCGTCCGGATGGAGCGGCCCAGTTTTGCGTTCAAGACCCCGATGGACATGTGATTGAAATTTTCTCGCCGCCAGTGAATCGTTAAACACCGACGTACTGCGAATACAAACGCTTGGCGATTGCCAGATCTTCGGTCCCATTAATGATGGCTCGACTGTCCGGAAACACCGTGATGGTGAATGCGTCAATCTGAAAACGGAGCAAAAACGAATTCACCGAGACCGTACCGAGAGGATTTAATCGTAACGCCAGTTTCTGCAGATCTAATGCGGGACGATCTGGGATACTCAGCTGCACGGCATTACGTCCGCATAAAATAGCTGAGTGACTCCCCGCGTCTCCAGACAACCATTGATATTCGCCACGTTTACAAGTTGGGCAATCGACTCGCGATCGCAAGTTGCCAACATTGATCTGGCTAGAACGATTCCCCCACATATCAAACACCTGCAACGATTTGCTGACGGCCGCTTCATTACCTGAAAGCAGTTTGATCGCTTCCAAAGATTGGATCGAGGCGATTACGTTGATGATCGGCCCTAAGACACCCGCCGAATCACAAGTGGCGGTCGTTCCTGGTGGTGGTGGACCATCCAACATTAGGCAATTCAGGCAGGCAGTCGTTCCGGGCAAAATCGTCATCGTTTGGCCCTCGGCGCCGAGACAGCCACCGTAAACCCAAGGGATCCTCTTTTTCACGCAAGCATCATTGATAAGAAACCGAGTTTCGAAATTATCGGTTCCGTCCAATACAACATCAAAGGAATCAATCAGCGATTCGATATTGGTAAAATCGACATCGGTCACGACAGCTTCACAATCGAGTTCACGATTGATTTCCAATAGTCTTTCTCGGGCAACCACTGCCTTGGCTTGGCCCACATCAGACTCGTTATACAAAACTTGCCGCTGCAAATTATCCAGCTCGACAAAATCTCGGTCGATGAGTTTCAAATGCCCCACCCCAGCGCGGGCAAGGGTGTTGGCAATCACGCTACCTAATGCACCACAACCGACGATCACTGCAGAGGCCCGCAGCAAGCAGATCTGCCCCTGATCTCCAATAGGACTGAAACGAGTCTGTTTCTGGTACCGGCGAAGACGCAAGGATTCATGCTGAGGTTCGCGATCGCCCGATTCTTGGTTCACTGACTCACCCGCGATTCTAATTCCGATTTCAAGTAACGACCTGTCACTGATGTCTCACATTGGGAGACCTCTTCGGGCGTCCCCTGAACCACAATCTTACCACCCAGATCGGCCGCACCGGGTCCCAAATCAATGACCCAGTCCGCATGTTTGAGCAATTGTAAATTATGTTCGATCACGATGAGTGAATGCCCTACACTTAGCAGGGCGTCGAAACAGTCAATCAACCGGACAACATCCCGCATATGGAGCCCGGATGTTGGCTCGTCCAACAGAAACAAGGTCCGCCGTTTTTTGGAAGAATTTAAATAGTGAGCGAGTTTCAAACGCTGCGCTTCACCACTGGAAAGAGTCGTTGCCGGTTGACCCAATCGAATATAGTCCAAGCCCACGTCGATCAAGGCCTTTAGTTTAGCTTGCACCTTCGGTTGCCCACGGAAAAAAGTGAAGGCCTGGCGCACCGTCAAATTGAGCACCTCATGAATATTTTTACCGCGGTAACGAACCTTCAATATTTCATCTCGATAACGAGTGCCGCGACATTGGTCGCATTTGACATAGATGTCCGCCATAAACTGCATGTCAATCGATAACACTCCGTCACCTTGACATTTATTGCATCGGCCTCCATCCACATTAAAACTGAAGTGTCCGGCTTTGAAATTTCTCGTTTTCGCGTCCATCGTTTCGGCGAACGCTTTCCGAATTTCGTCAAACGCCTTAACATAAGTCACTGGATTACTGCGAGGTGATCGGCCAACAGGTGATTGGTCAACTAACACGATCTCGTCAAACTGGCTGTCCCCAAACACATCATCGTATTCCAAGGGGCGAGGCGCGGTTTTACCTTTCCGTTTACATACGGCACCGTACAACGTTTTTTGGACCAGAGTGCTTTTGCCCGCGCCACTTACGCCAGTCACGACACACAGACAACCCAGAGGAAATTCAACATCCAACTGGTCTAGATTGTTTCCTCTCGCCCCCACCAAACGCAAGACACCGCGAGCACGGCGTCGCTGAACGTCCTCACCAAGCAAACCTCGTTTCCCGGCCATGTACTGGCCAGTGACGCTTTTAGCAGATCTTAACATCTGCTTGACGGTACCATCGAAGACCACCTCACCCCCCGAAATCCCCGCCTCGGGACCAATCTCTATTACCCTTTGGGCCGAGGCGATCATATGGGGTTCATGATCCACAACCACCACCGTATTGCCACGTTGATTGAGCGATTGCACGGCGGTCATTAAAGGTTGCACGTCGGCAGGGTGTAGACCTGCTGACGGTTCATCTAAAACGTACAACATATTCACCAACTGAGATCCAAGACTGGAAGTCAGAGATACTCTTTGCGTTTCTCCACCACTCAGGGTGCGAAGAGGTCGATCAAGGGCCAGGTACCCGAGCCCGACTTCACATAAATACTTAAGACGGACCCGAATTTGCTTCAGTACACGTCCGGCAACTACCTGCTCGTCCGAATCCATTTCAAATAAGTCCATCCGAGTTCGCAAATCGCATATTTTTTCGCGACTGGTCTCGGCTAAGTTTTTCCCTTGCACTTGATACGCCAAGACTTCTGGCCGAAGCCGATCTTGATTACAGGAAGGGCAGGGATCGTACGTTCTCCAGCGACTGAGAAAGACGCGAAGATGCATTTTGTATTTCCGTTTTTCCAGCCAAGCGAAAAAGCCGTTCAGCCCGCCGAAATCTCGTTCCGGCACCCCTTGCCAAATCAAGTCTACTTGAGCTGGGGTCAATTTCCCAAACGGTACGTCCACCGGCAAATGGTAGTCTTCGGCCAACTCCAAAAGTTCCTCGAGTTCATGGCGATACGAGGGTGAGTTCCAAGCAGCGATGGCACCTTCACGAATCGTCTTCGAGGGATCTGGCACAATCAGATCGATATCAAAACGTTGGACGCTGCCAAAACCCTCGCACTCCGGGCAAGCTCCCAGCGCGTTGTTGTAGCTGAAGAGATTGGGCTGGGGTTCAGGATAGACTGCCTGGCACTGGTCACATATCAACTTTTTACTAAACCGTTTTAGCTCCCAGGGTCGACCGTCCAGGGTTATCTGCCCACCCGGAGACGGCCCTGATTCAGCCGATTTGGATTGAATGATAACGACACAACCGCCACCTCCAAACTGAAAGGCCGTTTCCAGGGATTCCCGAACCCTTCCGGGATCCACCGAACCGGCCGTTAAACGATCGACAATCACAAAAGAGTGAACCGCGCAACTCGCGGCCTCAACTGGAACCGGCTTTGGCAAACCCGTCATTGCGGCCAAATCATACGTAACGTTCTCGATAACCACCCGACTAAAACCGTTACGACGAAAACCGTCCAGCAAAAATTCTGTCTCGCCTGGCTCGTTTCGGTCGATCGTGATTGCGAAACCAATTTGAAATCGACAGCCTTCGGGCAATGTGTCAAAAAACTCACTGACTGACTGAGGGTCATCTCGTGTCACCCAAGACTGACAGGCGATGCATTTCACCTTCCCAATTTTCGCGTAGAGTAGGCGGAAGTATTCGATCAGCTCCGTAGAACTTCCAACAGTGGCACGCGGCCCTGCCGTCCCACGCGCCGCCCGGATGGCGATCGCCGGAGGGATTCCGTCGATCCGATCTGCATCAGGCTTTTCCAATTGCTCTAGAAATTGGCGGGTGTATGGAGACAAGCTCTCGATATAACGTCGTTGACCCTCGGCATAAAGTGTGTCAAACGCCAAGCTTGATTTACCGCTTCCACTCAGGCCACACAATGCGAGCAACTGGCCGTGCGGAATGTCCAAGTCTACATCTTGCAAATTATGGACACGAACGCCTCGTAATTTGATTTGACGATCCGACACAATCGTGGCTCACGGACTTTGGTAAACTCGCCCCAACGGGCGCCGGGGTCATCTCACAGCATAAAACCGCCAACCCTATCTGAGTAGGCCCTACCGCCTTCCCACTCAAAATTCGCTATATCGACCAACGACATTATAAAACCTAGACGTCAAGTTTCACATCTTGATGACAACCCTTCCGCGCGTCTTCCCAGCCAGCATGGTTTCGATCGCATCATCCAAGCCATTTGAATCGATTTCAGATATCAGCGGAGATAAATCGCCAAAACTCAAGTCACCGGCAATTCGACTCCAGATTGCTCCTCTTCTCGCCTCCGAAATATTTGCTGCATCAATCCCTTGGAGCGTCACCCCTCTAAGAATGAAGGGGTACACCGTCAAACGCAAATCCGTGCCGCCGACCAAACCGCATGCCGTTACACAACTATAGGGTTTTGCACTTCGCAAAATAGTCGTCAGCACACCTCCTCCGACGGTATCGATCGCACCCGCCCAGCGGGCTGACAACAAAGGGCGATTGGTTAAGTCGTTCACTTCGGACCGTCCAATGACTTCGCTAGCTCCTAAGTTCTTAAGCCATTCGGCTTGCTCCTGTTTGCCTGTTACGGCAAACACTTCGAAACCTAGTCGGGATAGCAACTTGACCGCACAGCTACCGACTCCTCCCGTTGCTCCAGAAACCACAATCGGCCCATCGTCCGGCTTGATGGAATGACGCTCCAGCTCAACCACTGACTGGGCCGCGGTAAATCCGGCCGTTCCGATCGCCATGGCGTCCCGAGCTGAAAGTTGTTCGGGTAAAGGCCGAACCCAACTGGACGGCACTTGGACTACCTCCGAGTAGCCGCCGTTTACTTCGGTTCCAAACAGCGGATGGACAACCATCACTTCTTGACCGCTCCGAAAATTGGTATCCCCTCCGTCGAGCACGGTCCCGGCGGCATCAATGCCCGGTATGATAGGCAGCTGGCGTGCAACACCTGGGTGTCCGGTCGCTGCCAGTGCGTCTTTGTAATTCAACGAAGAATAGCTGACCCGAATCCGCACATGATCGGCGGCCAACGCTTCCACGTCGACTTCCACATGCCGGCGAACAACGTTTTCCTGATCGTCCTTACTGACCCAAAAGCATCTGGTCTTGGTAATCATCGCGATGGTCTTTCTCGAGTAACGTAAAATGCCTGAAATGCGTGCCTGACGGCGATCGCTGAATTTTCATGGAAGGTCACCCTCGAGACAAGTCAACTAGCGGCAATTCGATAGAGTTATCCAACTCGCATCAGGTAAATCGATTCCCGAGCCAGAAAACACCTCTAGCACTCATTGCGGGCCCGTTGTTTTAAGAGGATAAACGGCCAGCAGATAAGCACTCACAATAAGGTAACGACTCCGGTAAACCGCCAAACCACAACGTTTGGCGCAACAAGCGACCGGCCGCTCCATCTCAAAATTCATTTCAAAGGATTTCCAATGAACGAAGTCATCCACATTTGGCAGCAGGAATCACGTGAAGTCATCCCGGGCTATCACGGTCGATTCGTCCATTCAAAAGCAATGACGCACGCTTACTGGGAAATTGAATCAGCTGCTGAATTACCAGAACACGCCCACCATCACGAACAAGTCCTAAACTTAATCGAGGGCGAATTCGAACTCACCGTAGCCGGTGAGTCGATGCAATTGAAAGCAGGGGATCTCGTGGTTTTACATTCGAACGTACCGCACTCGGGTAGAGCGATCACAAAATGTAAAATCATAGACGTATTCAGCCCGGCTAGGGACGACTATCGGTAAATCGAGCGTCTGAGCGACCTGCTAGCATCCTATGTGAAATCCGGAAATTTTAAGCAATCCGTTAAACTTGCCTAATCGGTAAAGTCGATCAGAGGAAGGAAGGAATAGCCCCCCAATTCCAAGGTAGAATTTGATGCTCGCTTATCACAAACATTTGTTTGGAATCTCAACTTTCTCAACCGCCATCATCTGCTGTTGCACGGTTTTGAGCCTTTCCGCTGTGGCCCAACAACCGCAACCACCCTCCAGTCGTTATCAGCCGGTGCGAAACGTTCCTCCCTCGGTGCATATTCCTACCGCCAATACGCAACGTTTGCCTCAAGTCGGCGTCACAAAAGACCAATCCGGCGTGGGAACCGGCTCGAAACTCAACTTTTCGGACGCCATTCAAACAGAGAAGATCGACACAAAAGCGGGAGCCAATCGCTATACAGCTCAGCAAGTGAGCTACGAGATGCCCCAAGACAAACAAGAGAATCCCTCTGTCCCTAAACTACTTCAGGACACCGGCAATTCACTCATCGAGCAAGAAACCACGCTATCGCGTCTGAACCAGTCACGGCCCAGACAAAATACGCTCCCATCCCAATCATTTTCCCCCTCGCAAACCACGCAAAAGCGTGATGACCGAAATCAAAAAAATGCCAGCTTGGGCTTCCCCTCAACCACCTTGGTTGAGACGACCAAACCAACCAACTTGAAGTCATCACCCGACACCTCTTTTTCACCCCCTGCTCAGACCGTTTCTTTTGGCCGCTCTTTGGGTGAGGATACTTCTCGCACGACGACGGGAAGCAACGGAACGGATCGTAAATCACCACCTAAGATTATCTCGCTTTCCAGCCCCAATCCATCATCCAACAAGAATACGTTACCACTGCGAAACACAACGCCGCGCAACGTTGATAGGGGACCAATGGCGTCCGCTGCCCAAAGTAGCCCCACCATGGAACTTTCGGCTCCGGCCATCCTCGTCAAAACGTACGGACCGGACACCATTGGTATCAATAAGAGTTCCATGTTCCGCGTCACCGTCACTAACGGTGGTGGAACATCCGCCAAAAACTTACTGATCGGCATCAAACTCCCGCAATGGGTAGACATTCAGAATCTGCAAACGACCACTGGGCTTTTTAAAATCACGGAAGGGGTCGAGCAGGCTCGAATTGTTTGGACGATAGATGAAATCATGGCCAATTCAACGCAGACGATCACCATTCCCGCAACGCCGCGGAAGGCGGAATTGTTTGAGATGGGAGTCGAATGGACGTTCATTCCGCAAAACGCCAAAACCAGTATTGCGGTCACTCAACCAAAATTGGAAATGACTGTAAGCGGCCCCGATGACATCCTTTACGGCGACAAAGCGGTTTATCAAGTTGAAGTTCGCAACCCGGGCACGGGAACTGCGGAACAAGTTCGGGTTAAGCTGCCGGAAGCACTCGGCGGCGAAAGCCAATCCATCGGTAATATCCCTCCGGGCGATTCACAGCGATTTCAAATTGAACTTTTTGCAAGGACTGCCGGGGAACTGAGCCTCATTGCAACGGCCTCTGCATCCGGGGAACTGACTACCTCAGTTGAAAGAAAAGTTCGCGTCAGGCGGGCTAACCTGGAAGTCAAACTGACAGGTCCTCCAAAGAAATACTCCGGTACGGATGCCAAATACGCCGTGACGGTGACCAACAATGGTGACGCAATCGCCCACAATGTGGTCGCGGCACTTGCGATGCCCAGCGGAGTCGAATACCTCGGCGGACTGGACAGCATCAAGAAAACCGGTACCGGTCTCAATTGGAATGTCGGCGCGTTGAACCCGGGTGATTCCGAAACCTATAATCTTAACTTCGTACTAAATACCTCCGGAGAACTTCATCTGGAGGCTGGCGCTCGCGGTGAAGGAGACTTGGGTAAGTCATGTCAATTCGTGACGGCAGTTCAAACGGTAGCCGATCTGACCCTAAGCGTTGTTGACCCTCGCGGTCCATTACCGACCGACGAGAACGTCACTTATGAGATCCGTGTGAAAAATCGTGGCAGCAAGATGGCCACCAATGTGAACGTGGTCATGCACTTTGCCAATGGCATCGAACCGACTGCGGCCACGGGCATGAAAAACGAGGTTACACCGGGAGAGGTTGCCTTCCAACCGATCCCCGTAATTGAGCCCGGCCAAGAACTCGTTCTCAGCGTGGTGGCTCAAGCCCAAGAGAGCGGTACCCACGTGTTTCGCGCCCAACTCACTTGCGACGATTCAGACTCTCGCGAAATCGCACAGGGGACCACACGCTTTTATGCGGAGGGAATTGAAAATCAAGCGAAAGATTCGAAGGCGCCTCAGACGGCAAATGGATTTAGCCCGACCGCTGAGCAGAAAAAATAGGGCGTTGTACGATCTTTACGAGTGGGGCCACACGGAATCGAAGTTGGCTTCTTCTATTTAATCGCCCTACTTTACCAAATCACGCACCCTCACCGTTGCTGATCTAGGTAAACTAGGACACCTTGGCCAACCCAATGCTTGCTATCACTTGGCTTTTCAGCATAATGGTCCCCCAGAGGCTGGTGAAATCAATGCACTTAAGGATATCTGATGAAGATCGCGCTTTGCTTGGCAGCTTTTGTGATTGGCTGCCTGACGACAGTCAATTTTTCTAGGGAAAACCCTACTATTGAACCTCTCGACCGTGTCGTGTTGTTAGGCGCACTGTCTTCCAATGAAACTACCACGAGCTCGACGGAAATGGGTGTCACGACAGAATCTTTTGGTAAAACGGCCAACGGTCAACCCGTAACGAAGTACACCTGTACCAATGCCCATGGGCTGGTTCTCGAGATGATTGATTACGGGGCAACCGTGATTTCAATGAAGACGCCCGATGCCGACGGAAAATTGGCAAACATCACGCTCAGTTGTCAAGGCGTTTCCGGTTACGAAGCATGCGGCAGTTATTTTGGCTCGACCGTGGGCCGTTACTGCAACCGGATCGCCAAAGGTAAATTTTCCATCGGTGGAAAAGAATACTCCTTGGCAACCAACAACGATCCGAATCATCTTCATGGCGGGGTCAAGGGTTTCGATAAACAGATATGGCAAGCGACTCCCATTCAGCAAAAAGACGGCGTTGGTGTTAAATTCAAATTGAAAAGTAAAGACGGGGACGAAGGTTACCCCGGAGAGCTGGATGCAACGGCCATCTACTTACTAAACAACCAGAACGAATTAGTTGTGGAACTAAAAGCTAAAACCGATCAAGCAACCCATGTGAATCTGACAAATCACAACTACTGGAATCTGGCTGGCGAGGGAGCAGGAAAGGTTTTTGATCACCAGCTCAAGGTTGACGCCGATCGTTACATTCCAATCGATGCGACCGGAATCCCGACTGGAGAATTGGCCAAAGTCGACGGCACGGCCTTTGATTTCAAAAACTGGCATCGAATCGGAGAACGGATCGGTCAAATCTCAACGGATCCCGCGGGCTATGACCACTGCTATGCATTAAACAACCAGTCCGGTGAACTAGAACACTGCGCGTCGGTATGGGATCCCAAAACCGGCCGTGTGATGGAGATTCATACAACCTTGCCCGGGCTACAGTTTTATACAGGCAATTTCCTTGATGGCTCAGAAGGCAGCGGAGGTTTCGACCAGTACAACGCATTTTGTTTGGAAACACAGCGTTACCCAGACACGCCGAACCAACCCAAATTTCCGTCGACCTTACTGAAACCGGGCGATGAATATCACGAAAAAACCGTCCACAAATTTTCGGTATCAAAAGAACAACCGAAGTAAGGAAACATGTGACTCACGATTGCGTCAGTGCCTGATTCATGCTGCTGCGTCAACCGGTCAGCCTTTTCATTGGTAACGACTCATCCCACCGCTGACTTTTGAGCTAGGATGACGCACAGTCCATCCGCAATTTCATTCCGGCGATCGACACTTCGCCAAAGCTTCCGCGGGAACGACACGCCCATGAAGGGCGTACGGTCGTTTTTATTACGTTCGCTCGCAAATTTGCGGTTGCGAACCGGACTCGGTTGAAAACAATAGAAGATCCGCAGCACAAATCTTCTAGCTCTATCTTCAGGCATCCGATGCTTCGTACTTTGTTAAGATCGAAAATCCATCGCGCTCGGGTTACCCAGGCAGATTTAAATTATGAAGGTAGTATCACGATTGATTCGCTACTGCTTGATGCCGCTCAGATCATACCCTTTGAAAAAGTCGATATTTACAATGTTACTAATGGGAATCGCTTATCCACCTACGTGATTCCTGGAAAGCGAGGCTCGGGAAAAATCTGTATTAACGGAGCGGCGGCGAGGATGGTTGACCCGGAAGATGTGGTAATCATTTGCTGTTACGGAGAGTTCCAACCGGAAGAAATTGAATCCCATAGTGCCATGATTGTATTGGTCGATGATGAGAACAACATCACGCGACAGGTTGAAAAATCAGCCCAGAATATTCGGCCATCATGATCTAGGGACATGTGAAACAGGCATAGAAAACAGATGAAAGACACCACTCACCAAGTGCATCAGCGGGCGAAGCAGCGGCGCGCGAAAATTCATCGCAAAATCAAGCAGATGGGCCTAGATGCATTCCTGGTAACGGACGAAAAGAATGTCACTTATTTGACGGGCTTTACCGGCGATTCCAGTTATCTTTGGCTAACGTCTGGAGACGCAATTCTCTTAAGCGACTTCCGTTATACCACGCAAATTGAAGAAGAATGCCCCCAGCTAGATACGCTGATACGCGATGCCAACCAGACGACGTTTAACTTGGTCACCCAAATTGCCAAAACGTCAAAATCGAAATTCATTGGAATCGAACCATCTTGCATCTCCAAATCCGTCTATGACCAAATCCAATCGTCTGTCAGCGGCGAGCTTGTTGATACAGAAGGTTGGGTGGAAGAACTCCGGGCGATTAAGGATAAAAACGAAATATTAACCATTCGCCGATCGATCCAAATTGCAGAAAAGGCTTTTTCCGTAATCCGGTCGCAAATGACCGCAGATCAGACCGAACGGCAAATTGCCCATAATTTAGAGCATCAAATACGTGCTTTTGGCGGATCTGGCTGTTCCTTCGACCCCATCGTCGGAATTGGCCCCAGAGCCGCTTTACCCCACGGAATTCCGTCGATTCGGCGGATTGAACAAGATCCATTCGTGCTAATCGACTGGGGCGCCCGATACAACGGTTATGCGAGCGACTTGACGCGTGTTTTAGTGACAGCTAGAATCCCGCCGAAATTGCGCAAAATACACGATATAGTACTAACCGCGCAATTGGCAGCGATTGCGAAGATTCGGCCAGGTGTTTGTATGCAGAAAGTCGATCACGCCGCTCGCAGTACAATCGAACGAGCCGGATACAAAAAGCAGTTTGGACATGGCCTAGGTCATGGTTTTGGACTTCGAATTCACGAAACTCCATTCCTGTCACCCATAAATAAAGGTCAACTGTGTCCCGGCATGGTCGTGACCATTGAACCCGGAATTTACCTCCCGGGTTGGGGTGGCGTGCGAATCGAAGATGACATTTTGGTTACAAAGGACGGATGTGAAGTCCTGAGCGGTTTACCCAAATCGCTCGATGAATGCGTTATCGAATTATAATAGCCCCCAGCAGAAACCCATTGAAATAATCGGAGCCCCGAATGTCGAAAGATAAACAAGAACAACAAGTATTTGATGTCGAGCGCATTCGTGAACTGATCGAGTTGATGAAAGAGCACGAATTAAATGAAGTCGATCTGCGCCAAGACATGCAACGAATCCGGCTTCGGCGCGGAGACGAGTCCCCAACGCTGATTCACGCCCCGGCGCCGGTCGCCCCCCAGGTAGCGGCAGCTCCCCCGGCAGAAACATCGGCTCCAGCGCCGGCAGAAGATGATAATGCGATTTATATCACGAGTCCAACTGTGGGAACTTTTTACTCGAAGCCAAAACCGGACTCCGCTAACTTTGTCAAAGTGGGAGACGTTGTGGATGCAGATACAATCGTCTGTTTGGTTGAAGCCATGAAGATGTTCAATGAAATCCCGGCCGGCGTTTCTGGGAAAGTCGTTGCCTGTTTGGTTGAAAACGAAGAAGCGGTCGAAGTCAACAAACCGCTATTTAAAGTCGTCCCTGTTTAGTCACCTATGCCACGCTGATTCACTCACCGTTAACTGACCTGACCCACTCTAAAATTTGCGGTATCACCACAGATGTACAATCGAATACTGATCGCCAACCGTGGCGAAATTGCATTGCGAATCATCCGCGCCTGTCGCGAAATGGGAATCGAAACGGTTGCCGTTTTTAGCGAGGGCGACCGAGGAAGCGCCTACTTAGATCTGGCCGATGAAGCTTATTGCGTGGGCAACGCCCGCTCAAATGAAAGCTATCTCCGAATCGATCAAATCATCAGTGCCGCGGAGGTGAGCGGAGCAGATGCCATCCATCCAGGCTACGGATTTCTGGCTGAAAATGCCAAATTCAATGAGGTCTGCCGCGATTGTGAGATCGATTTTATCGGGCCCTCTCCGGAAGCGATGCAAAAATTGGGTGATAAGAACGAAGCCCGCTCTTTAGCCAACCAAGCTGGCGTCCCCGTCGTTCCCGGAAGCGACGGACTTATCGAGAATGAGAAAGAGGCCATCGCCGTTGCGGAACAAATCGGCTTCCCTGTTTTAATTAAAGCGACGGCGGGCGGCGGTGGAAAAGGAATGCGTGTCGCAACGGACCTAGCGACACTGAAAGCCGGTCTGGAGCAAGCCGCTAACGAAGCACTGGCCGCCTTTGGAAATGCCGGCGTCTACATTGAAAAATTTGTAGAACATCCAAGACATGTCGAAGTTCAAGTTCTGGCCGATAAACACGGAAACGTCGTGCACCTATGGGAACGTGACTGCTCCACCCAACGTCGGCATCAAAAGTTGATCGAAGAATCTCCCGGCCCGACCTTGCCAGGGGATACGCGAAGTGAAATATGCGCTGCCGCGGTAAGAATGATCGAAAATGCAAATTACTATAACGCTGGCACGGTTGAATTCATCGTCGATCAAGAGAACAACTTCTACTTCATCGAAGTAAATGCCCGTATTCAAGTTGAGCACCCCGTCTCGGAAATGGTAACCGGGATCGATCTGATCCAACAACAAATCAAAGTGGGTAGCGGTGAAATCTTGGCGTTTAATCAAGAAGACATCCCCTGCAACGGCGTAGCGATAGAATGCCGCATTAACGCAGAAGATCCCGCGCACAATTTTCGTCCCTGCCCGGGGCGAATTGATCAAATATTTGTGCCCGGCGGTTTCGGAGTCCGCTTTGATTCTCACGTCCACGCCGGCTACACGGTACCACCCTATTATGATTCGATGATTGGAAAGTTGATCGTCCATCAACCCACTCGTGACCAAGCCATTGACTGCATGATCGGAGCACTATCAGAACTACGCATTGAAGGCATTCAAACCACAGCACCCTTCCACATCCAAGTCCTTCGATCACAAGATTTCCGTGACGGTAAAGTCGATACGGGCTGGGTTGCACGAACAATGTAAAAATCCCCCAAGCCATAAGCCTCTCCCAATTGGGCCACTAAATTTTTCTCGGTGACCCCAATTTAGTGTCAACAATCAGCCCCCAGGAACATACTTTAAGGCAAAATACCCCGCACCATTGGTTAGGCACCACTTTCGAGACTTAAAGGGAAACTTCGCATAGCAGGTTCCGAAAGGCTTGCTTAAAATCGACGCTTTCCATCGGGGGTTGCGGTTAACGCCGATCCATCCGCAAGGCAGTTTTACCTATCGTACGAATCACTCACATTAAGGTAGCGACGTCGTGGCAAATACATTATCCCCACCTCCTAGGCCAGATCATCTATTCGACCGCGTTGCAATCTTATTTGCTGGGGGACCTGCGCCTGCCGCCAATGCTGTCATTTCTGCCGCTGCCGCTTCGTTCCTGCGAGCAGGGGTTGAAGTCATAGGAATCAAGCATGGCTACTCAGCGCTTGCCGAATTCAATTCTGAAAATCCTCTGGTCGAGGGGCGTGACTATATCCATTTGACGCACCGTGTTCTAGCTAGGTCTCGCAACACGCAGGGAATCATCATTGGTACCGCCCGAACCAACCCGGGAAAACACATCAACGCACCCGCTGATTTTGAAAGCGAAGAAAAGACACAACCGCTCAAGAATGTTTTTGATGGATTAAAATCGATTGGCGCGGACGCCCTCATTTCGATTGGTGGAGATGACACGCTCAAAACGGCCAACAAGTTTAAGAAGTTTCAGCAACTGAAAACGAACGAAACCATTCCCGTGGTCCACCTACCCAAGACGATTGACAATGACTACCACGGTATCGATTTCACATTCGGGTTCTTCACCGCCGTCGAATTCTTGGCTTCTGAAATTCGCAACCTTATTTACGATGCAGAAGTCACTAAGACTTACTTTATTGCCGAAACAATGGGCCGCAGCGCCGGCTGGCTTTCTTATGGTGCAGCCATCGCTGGCGAAGCCAGTTTGGTAATCAGCGTCGAAGATATCATTGATGACTATCAAACTGAAGAATCCCACACTAACGAGGCAGGCGAGCTAATCACGCGCAAAGTGATGAACGTGGAGCGAGTGATCAACCGCATCGTGAAAACGATGATCGCTCGGGAGCAAGAGGGCAAAGAGTTCGGTGTGGTTGTACTTGCCGAGGGTCTCGCTGAATTCCTTCCCTACGATTACATCAAAGGTGTGGCTCGGGACGATCACGGCCATATTTCGATATCTCAAATCAACCTTTACCAGATATTTTCAGATCTCGTCAAACGAGCCTACGAAACAACGACTGGCAAAGAGCGGCCTGTCAAGGGACTCCAACTAGGTTACGAGTCTCGTTGCGCGAAACCCCACGCGTTCGATGTAATGCTTGGCAGCCAATTGGGCGTCGGAGCCTTTCGAGCTCTGGCGGAGAAGAAGTTAAATGGCGTGATGGTTTCAGTCTCGGGCCAACTCGATCTCCATTATGAGCCGTTTGAAAATTTGGTTGACCCGGAAACCCTCGTAACGGTTGTGCGATATATTGAACCCGCGAGCGATTTCCATCGCCTCGCTCGTTTCCTAGAAACACACGTTAACGAGTAGTATATTCAATACCGCGGGGATCCTGCCGAGAGCCCGCCTTTCTGTTTCCTTCGTTTCATTTTGGTATTTCACCACTTTTAAAACGGGTTGTTACCGTCCAAGGGACTGATTTCCTTATCGTATCGGTTAACGGTGTCGTCGAACTCTTTTTGGTTCTTGGAGACCGCAGATTCGGCTTCCTCACATTTCGTTTTCGACTCATCCGTCAATCTCAAATTTGACTGGCTGCCTGCATTAATCGCCCGACCTCTATGGTGGCCTTTTCAAATCGAATCTCACTCGCGGTCAATTTTTCCTAATAAGGTTGGGCGTGGTCCGATTCAGGGGTTAGTGATGCTACGACGTTGATCAATCGCGTTTGATCCGCCTTGATGTCGTCTTGATGTCGTCTTGGATTCTTGAGCATTCTTTAAATTCTTTTGAGCTATCAAGGATTGGGCGGTGGTGACGGGAGCTTCTACAGTAGTTTCTCTTCTGGACCATTTAATTGCCATGTATTGGATGAACGCAGAAACAAGCATCGGGTAGCAAGAAAAAAAGACGCCCGAAAGCCGGGCGCCCTGAATTTGAGTTTAAATCTGGAGTGTCGTCGGATTTTTTAACACCAACGCTCTTTCTACGAACCCAACGCGAGAAGGGTTCGGAGAATTTTTAGCATCTCAGGATTAATCCTCTATTGAGGCGATTTCACTACCGGCTCGCGTGGCCAACGCCTGGAAGACTGCTTCGTCGATTGATTCACGCACAAAGTGGCCTGATCCATCGCCCAGGACGACGTTAACTCCCGCAGGATGGTAACTGCTGAAATCTTCCCAATGACCATGCTCGTCGTTAGGCGCGTGATCGGCGATTCCTACGATTCGAGCACCCGGGTGTTCGACCCAAGGAACCAAACCAACCCAAGACACAGATCCCCGATCACCTCGCCGCTCACCAATAATCATGGTGTTACTAAGACCGTCGGTGTAGTCTCGCAGTTGTATCGCTCGATTCGCAAAGAACGAACCGTTACCATTTGATGGGCCATCATGAATCTCGGTGGTACCGAAGACACCTGAATAATTACTTCGGCTGACCCACAGTTTATCGTGATTGTGCGGTTCGCCGGTGTCGTCAGGCATGAATCCAGAGTAATGGTCGTGGTCACCGTCACCACCATGAGAATGCTCTTCAATATGATCGTTTAAATTAACGATTTCCGGGGCCGGATCAGACGGGCACAGGTAAAACGGAAGCTCTGTCTTGATCCACTCCTCGTGGGTCGGATCGTCAATCGGAACATTGAAGTCCAAACGATCTCGCAAATTCTGAGCTTCCATAAAGGGTAGAATACTTGCGGACCAGCCCCACCCCGACTCGCCGATCGGCACATCAATGTCATCCGAAATCCAACCCGGGGGAAACTCTTCTAAGCTGCTCTCATAATTCATGAGGCCTAGACCAATTTGACGCATGTTATTCATGCAGGCCGTTCGCCTCGCTGCTTCGCGGACCATCTGAACGGCCGGCAACAGCATGCCAATCAAAATCCCAATGATGGCAATCACCACCAACAACTCTACCAGCGTAAAACCTTTTTTACGGCTCATAATTAAATACTCTCTATATTAAATATCTATAAATGAATGTAGCTAAATTCAATCTGCGTATTACTCGTTAAGCATTCTTATACAAATCACTTAAGAACACGACTGAGCACAGTAGTCAGCCCTGAAAAAACATTTCGCTAGCCATCCCCTATCGGGATCACGAAGTCACCGAAACGCTCGGCCTCAAATCGTTTTGAGCAACCTTAAAAAGACAGGTCTCGTACAACGATTGAGGTGGGTAACAGTTAAATATTGATTGAGAAATCAAATATGACTGTCACGACCTGGCTAGACAAAGAGAGAGCAGGGAGGGGCGCGGCCCTGGTACGCAAGAGTTCCAGGGATTGGAATCCAATGAACGGGGCGAAGGAAAACCGGCTGTGAAATCTCTAGCGGTTCAACACTCGCAGGCGACGCGTCCAAACTCCCAGCATCACCTAAAAATTTACAAACAATGCATATACCCGGTGCATGTTCGGGGAGGAATGGAATCTCTTGGCCACCGGGTGCGTCTGTTTCTGCCTTGTGAGAATGGACAGACGTATCACCGTGATGTGAGTGAAAATGAAAGTGAGCCGTAGAGTGCCCACTGGCATGCACACCGCTTGCTTCACCCGGACCGTGAATGTGCACGGCCGCCGAAAGCATACCGCTGATGATGACAGCCAAAGCTGTCAAACACGTTCCAAATTTTTGAAAACCGAGATTCATCGTCAAGGAACAACGAAAGTGAAGGGCGGAAGGAGTAACTAGTTAAGTCTATTTCGTGAAACGAATCTGTCAAAAACAAATCACAGGTGATGCCAGACAAGTAGACCGTATTTAAAAAAAATTTGACTGAGAATTTGCAGAAAAACTTGAAAATCAGGCTCAAAATTGATGACAGAATCATCGACACCAAAATTATTGTTGCAAGACAGTTAGCAAGTTCACATTCATACAACCCGCATAATTCGAACTGAGTACACCACGCAGCGGCGCGGAGCCTTATCGGAAAAACTCTTTGATGCTAACTTCGCCGGTAATTAATAAGCCTTGTTCCCGCGATTCCATCAGAAAATCATGCCCCTCGCCAATTTGCGTGTAAATCAGATCATCAGAGCTAACCAGTCGACGTCCACTCCATTACTGAAATCGCGTCGCCCGGACACCCAGAAAAAGTTCGATCCGCTGACTCAATGGGTCTCCCATACCCCAACGATCCTCGAACAAACCGTCGATCAGAAAACCCGTTTGGGTTAACCCGCCCAACATCTCTGCCAAACTATGTCCAAAACGAATGGGACGTTCATGTCCTAACACCTTTTCACGCTGATCTTCGGTAAGGTCTAGATCCGAATAGGGAATGCGATGAGCCACGACGAACTCACCGCGCGTTGCTTTGACCTCGTCAAACAAGAAGTTAACCGGGTTAATCAGACCCGTAATCAGGCTGCCCCCTACCTTTAATACACGGTAGCACTCTCGCCATACCGGCAATACCTCGGGGCAGTAACAGAGGCTACAGGGATTGACCACCCAGTCAAAGGACCCATCTTCAAATAACGACAAATCCCTCATGTCTCCTTGTTCGGTCTGCAAGTTTAAGGAATCGCGTTCGGCGACAAACTGATCTCGTTCTAACTGGCGTTTACTCAAATCGAAAACGGTAACCACCGCGCCGGCTGCAGCCAACAAAGGTCCTTGCCTTCCACCGCCAGCCGCTAGGCACAGAACATCCCGATTTCTGAGGGGCGTCAACCATTCGCTGGGAACCGGCACCTGTGCCGTGACATTGATCTTCATCTGACCCTCACGGGCAGACTGAACGTCTGACTCACTCACAACGGGGAACCACTCATCATCAGCCGTGGCAATAGCATCCCACATCTGCTCGTTTTTCCGGATCGCATCCGCCTGGGACATCCTACTGCTTCCTGTTTCTCGTTTCCTATATCCAACACAAGTCAAATTATAACGCCAAATCCTCTTGGTTGCGGGGAGTGGGGTAGCCAGCCTTGAAGCCTAACGGTTGGCCTATTGGGGTGATGATTTTTTTTACAGCATCCAGGCACTTTCTTTAATTCCGAGGTATACGTTAAATTTTTGTAACGCGTTTCTGGCCCCATAAAACTCTAATCGCCAACAGTTCACACCGATTTTTCAAAAGATCAATCTCGACCGATTTCTAAACCCTGAAAGTTTCCGTGTGACGGACGCAGGGCGTGAGCGACTAGTGGGTCAGATGACGCCCAATGGAGAAATCTTCCATGCGGCAACCGAATTCCATTTCCCCAAGATCTCTTGGACCCCGATCTCTTGGACCCCAATCTTTTCGGGACTCTCTGGGATTTGCTTATTTTTTACGATACAACTTCTGACGCGTCTCTGCCAGATTTTCGGTTGCCACGCCCTGATCCCCCTGTTGCTCCATCCATACACTTAATTGATTAGAGAGCTGACTACGGATCGCTTGTGTCTCCGGTTCGTTGATCAGATTCTTTAAACAATGGGGATCATTCACTACGTCATATAACTCTTCGGCCGGACGTTTTTGATATTTCGAGGTTAACGCTTGGGCCTCGACGTCACCCGACTCAGCCTTCGCAACCCATTCAAGCCATATCGGGGACTTAAGAAATACGTTGGAGAAAGTCGCTTCTGGACTGAGGTTGCGAATATATCGGTAATTCTTCGTCCCACAAGAACGAACGCCATAGGATTCCGATCCATTGAGAATCCCTTTGGTCGTATGAATACCGTAGGTGAATTTCTTATGCTCCCGACTGGGATTCAAGAGTACCGACACAAACGATTTGCCATCCATCGTGGCCGGTGCCGTGACGCCGGCGGCATCTAAAAAGGTCGGAGCCACGTCCACATACTCCACAAGGGCATCGCTTTGAGAACCCGCTTGAGTATGGCCCGGCCAGCGAACAATCATCCCCGAGGCAAGACCCATTTCATAACACGTCCATTTGGCAAAGGGGAACGAACTACCTTGCTCACTAACCGCCATCACCAATGTTTTATCGGCAACTCCCTCTCTCTCCAATAAATCCAGCAATGCACCACACTGGCGATCAAAAAAAGTGATTTCGGCTAAGTACTTGGAATACTGCCTACGCGTGGCCGGCGTGTCGGTCCAAGACGGCGGCAACTTCAGTTCGCTGGGAGGATACTTCGATGCGTCCCCCTGATCCCAAGGGCCATGTGGCTCATTGGAGCAGGCAAACAGGCAGAAAGGTTGCCCTGCTCTTTTCGATTCGACTATTAGTTTCTTTATGTCCGAAAACGGCTCGGCCCGGTCTAACTGCGAGGGGTCGCTAAAATCTTTATAATATTCAAATGGGAAAGAATCACGAGGATTAATATGCGTCTTTCCCGATAGTGCCACCCGATAACCCGCATCTTTCAAGTAGTGGGCGATCGATTTCGTTCCGGGATAAACTTTAGCATGGTTCGGCCACGCCCCTGATTTCACCGGATAGATACCGGTGTATATGTTATGGCGAGTCGGGGAGCACATGGGGGCGGTCTGAAAACATCGGTTCATCTTGAGCCCCTCAGAGGCCAACCGATTCAACCTCGGTGTTTTGGCTTGGCCACCGTATACCTCCATGTCGAGGTAGGTGCAATCATCCGCCAGCATGAAAACTAAATTGGGCTGTTCCAGGGCCACCGCCCAATTCGCGGATAACACGACCCACAGCAGACTAAAAAAACAGCGACCACGCATAACATTCCTCGCAATGACGATACAACCAACATTCTGCAGCTTAATGAAAGCCAGGATCAATGAACAGCGAAAAAACATCGGGACGCGCCACAATCTACCACTAACCATTGATTGGGCCGCCACCCGTTCGGGTAATCGCGACAACCGAAGGTTGCGGTGGCAAATCGCTTTCTGGTGCGTTGGGCCATCGCGTCGACGGCTCATCAAAAGTAGAGTGCTCACCCGGGTGCTGAATCCCAACGAATAGGGTGGAGTTATCGGGCGTGAAACAGGGCCCACACAACTCGGCGCCAATGGGAACGTGAAAAAACTGCTTGGTCAGGGCACGCCGAGGACCAGCCACTTCGCAGGCATAAATCCCGTCCAAGACGCCCGAGGATTTCTGAAAACCATCGGTCGCAATCCACAACCGACCTTCTTTGTCAAAAGTGATATTGTCTGGGCAGCTCAACCAAGTGCTTGGTTTTTGGCCTTGGTACCAACCACCATGATCTTCGAGGTGCCCGGCCTTCATAAACATACTCCAGCCATGTTGCGTGGCAGCATGGTCGGGCTTGCCAACCTTGTGTGGAATTTCCAATTCAATGATGTGGCCGTGATGGTTTTCGGCCCGAGGATTCGAGGCGTCCAACTGTTCGTCGGTCCTCTCATCGTTATTAGTCAAAACGACAAAAACATTGTGAGTCAACGGGTGTTCTTCTACGTCCTCGGGCCGATCCATCGGTGTTGCCCCCATGAAATCGGCAGCTTTCCGGGTGTCGATTAAAACATCTGCCTGACTGTTGAAACCATTCTTCCAAGTCAATGGCCCCATGCCGTAAACCAACGGCAGCCAAGTCACCACTCCGTCCTCGTCAAACTTAGCAACGTAAAGGACACCTTCGTCGAGTAGATCTCGGTTATTTTCAATGTTTTCGGAATCGTATTTTTTAGCGCTAACAAATTTGTATAAGTATTCAAAGCGTTCATCATCCCCGGAATAAACCACAACGCGACCATCGTGGTTGACGGCCGTCGCCGCCCCTTCGTGACGAAACCGGCCCAGCGCCGTTCGCTTGACCGGAGGCCGCTTGGGATCGTACGGATCAATTTCAACCACCCAGCCGAACCGATTCGGTTCATTCGGGGTACTGGAAAGATCGAATCGTTTGTCCAGTTTGGAAAAAGAATAATCGCCGGTGCCATCAATCCCCATCCGAGCGTGATTCTCAGCCTCTTCGGACAGCCCCAATTCTCCACGGAAGTAATACTGAATGTTTTCTTCGCCACTCAACACTGTTCCCCAGGGAGTCACTCCTCCAGAGCAGTTGCTCATGGTACCAAAGACTTTTTTTCCAGAGGGATCTTCGACCGTTTGCATTCGCGTATCCCCGGCAGCGGGTCCGGAAATTTCAAATTCTGTGTTTAAAGAAAAACGACGGTTGAAAGGGCTGTTCTTGACCACGTGCCAATTCTGATTGGCGTCTTGGCGAATTTCAACAATCGAATGGCCATGAGCGGCAGCCTCAACCCGAATCTGCTCGTCGGATCGTGTTTCCAGTTTGTCCTCGTAAGTGATCCCGGGAAACATCAATTCCGGATTGGTAAACTCATTATTGACGCATAGAATTCCATGTTGTGAATCGTCACCACCGCGCCGAATCGGCAGGTAGGCAATAAAATCATTGTTGTAGCCAAATTGCGTTTCCTGACCTACCGCTTTGGGATTCAACAAATCCATTGGCGACGCTCCGGCAACCACCGGGTCTCCCCATCGGATCAGGACTTGCGTGTTGTACCCTTTGGCAACCCCAATGGTTTTCACTTCGGCGGTTTCTTCCGATTCCTTCACGTGGGGCAATTCTTCAAAACCATTTAATTCCGAAACCGCCTCTCCTGTCGGAGAAGAATCTGAACCACGGACAGCCACTCCGGGTAGGCACCAAATCGCAGACATGGCACCCCCCGCCGCCAGGATTCCCTTGACCGCATCGCGTCGGTTCGTGCGGACATCTATCAACTGTTCCAATGTTTTTTGTAAGGGACGATCCATTTGTGTAAAACCTGCTGATGTCGTTTATGCTGATGTCGTTTGTGCTGATGTCGTTTATAAACCGTTGGCCATTGAACACTTTCAAGATGATTTCATTCTGACCAATTTCGGGAATCGCGAAAGACGTCTCCAGCCCGTTTTCCCTTGTGTGACCGAACCTTAATCTTTTCACAAAACCTAAGTCCGGCTAGGTCTCAAGCCGACGTTCTTTAACGGGGAACTGTCAACCAATGCCCTATACATCTACTCAATCGGCAACCCCGCGGGCTCCAGCATCCCAGACGAGAAAGGGTGAGACGATCAAACCGTATCTTAAATTTTCTGTGTAGCTGTTTTATCCGCACGCCAGGCCGGCAGACAACCAACCACCCCGCTTTAAACCACGGCCTGCCCGCCAAGTCCTATCGTTCCTCGTTTTATGGCGGGGACATTTCTCAAAATTTAAGGGATTTTGAGAAACCGGAGCCCCCGGCACTAGTGGGTCACCCCAACAAAAACCCTAAATTTTGCAAGATAGAGAAAAACCAATAGACGGCATCCATTTTCTAGCCCTTGCGACAAACATCAAACGTTTATACTTACTTATGGTATCGGGGACGGCCAACGGAATACCAGATCGCGACTGGCAAGCCCTACCGAAAAACCCTCACACCAACC
>JAKVBF010000015.1:0-57384 GCA_022447555.1 Mariniblastus sp.
CAGCTACCTCGGCGTCAGCCTGCGATAACTCTTTTTCAAAATCGGCCAACTCCTGCTGTGACGGCCCACCGATGATTTGTTCACGATCAACCTGCGATTCGATTTGCGATAAAATTTCTCCGACCGGCTCACGCTCGTATTTAAAATCGTCTATCACCATTTTGGCCCGCTGGCCATTTGATTGATAAGTGACTTTTGCAATGCCCTTTTTTTCCCACTTCTTTTTGTCCACCATTTCGACTTGGGCCAACTCCATCGTCTGTCCCCAGCTGGTCGTCACTGCATGACCATCCGATTCAAGCCAAGAATTTCTTGTCTTAAAAAAGTTGTACAGCACGGGAAACCCAATCATAAAAGCAATACCGGCCATACCGTATTGCCACAAAATGTCCGACTGAATGATGGCTGGCTTTTTTTTCGGTTTATCGATCGACCATCCATTTTCGGCCGCCAACGCCTCCCACTGCGATGCAAAGCTGATGCCGTCGGATTCAACCTCACCCCTTTTCTCTAATTCATAGAAGGCGGTGGAACGTATCAATTCGGCAGGGTACGCAACGAAGCCGTCATAAAGGCAATAAAGCCCAAATCCAAGGCAGACGATTGCGATCAACAGGAATCGTTGTAAAAATCCGTTATTGGAGTCGGCGCGAATTTTCATGATCGATCTAAACCTTCGAAATACTAATAACAAATCGGTCGGTAATTAAAATAACAAACCGCCACGCTCAACCGAACGGTATCTATACTAAAATTCCAAAATATCAGCCGAGCGCTGACGATGGTTTGAGCATCATCCCAGCCTTTCGCCTGCCACTTAGGGTGTGATGATCAATTCAAAAGGGCGATGATCACTGGTTGTTTGATCGTCTGGGAAGTCATCAGGACGGACGATCACATTACAAACTGACTGCCAGTGGGTAGCCGGTCCAGCCACGAAAGCAAAATCAAGCATGCTTCCGGGATAGTTGTCAACACCATCGGGCTCCGGGTCATACCAATTCGTATCAATCCATTCACTTGGCTTCACCCATTTAAAAACATCACCCATCAACATCGCTCGGAAACCATCGTTCCCCTCGTCATCATCAAAAACGTAATCAAAATTATAATCACCAACGGCAATGATAGGAGTCGTTTGCTCGCGTGCCCATTGGACCAATTGATTGGCCTGCGTCGTCCTGTACTCGGCGTTCCCGCGGGCAAGATGGTTGTTCATCACCAAGATATCTTGATCTTGAAGATTGTCGTGTAAATGCGCCACTAAAGGAGAGCGGTGGCGGGTGTCGTTGATCTCGTCCAGTTCTAAGCGTCGGACCAGTTTGAATCGGTTCGCATTGAAAAGGATCTGCAAACGATCGTTGTAGCCGGACCGTGTCACAATCCCATCAAACTCTTTTCCCAAAGCTTTCTGGAACTGGTCAGCAGCCGCTGGTAAAACCTCGCTCAACGCAATGATGTCATAGTCTGCAAATTCTTTCAGTTGATCGGCAATTATTTCCGGGTCGCTCCCCTCCGATTCGACATTCCAAGAAAGCACTCGCAAGGGTGCCGGCTTGGTTTCCTCACCGTCTCCGTGAGTCGGATTCGAGTCGACTACGTTTCCCGCGAAAAGTTCCTTCTCGTCTGCCGGCGCGACCTGTTCGGCAGAGGGAGCGGGCACTTCTTCAGCCGTATTAACGGGGGTTCCTTGGCCACACCCCATCGTTAACAAAGCGAAAACAACCGTCACCATGAATGCTCTGACTGCCATCAACATCTCCCTCCATCAGAAAAATAGCCTAATACCGCGTCCCCGGCACACCACGGACGCGAACTGCAAGGCTCTCAGAATAGCTACTTTCATCAAATTGTCGACACGCCTGAAACCCATCAAAAGGCCCGCTTTCTGATACAGGCAAGCCGCCCCATTGCTTTGTCGTCGATTCATCATGTCGCCATCGCGACCACTAGCTTCCCGATAATGATCGACCCAAGCCATTAAAAAAGGACCCGGGGAAACAAGCTCCGGGCCCTTCTTCAATACTAAATTTCGCCGCAGCGAGTACTATTTTTCTGGTTTGAGATCGACCGCGTACAAACGATTTCGATCGGATAGATACATCACTCCGTCACTGATAGTCGGCGTGCTGTAGATGGATGAGTAATTACGAGTATCATGTTCGGCTAACAACTCGGCCTTGTCGCCAACGGCTTTAATGATCGTTAATTTACCATCCTCATTCCCAATCAATAATTTCCCATCCACGACCATTGGAGAACCCCAGATACCCGACAATAAATCATACTGCCACTTTCGATCTCCCGTCTTTAAATCGACACAATGGACATAGCCACTGAGATCCGCCGCGTAGACCAAGCCATCAGAAACGGCTACGGTTGACATCGTCCGTCGATACATCTCTTCATCTTCGTCATCAACACCACCGTAGTGCCAGATAACAGCGGAGTTATCGTTTGGCTTTCCAGGCTGCCCGATTTCGCCTAACTCCGCACTGACATCTCCCTTTTTGGTGGCGTCAATTCGCCATAGATGGCCGACGCCTTCACCGTGCTCGGGATCTTGCCCTACCGCCAAAATAACCGAATTGTCATAAAAAACCGGTGTGCTGATGATGGCGTTACGAGTCCCCGCACCTCCCAATTCCCATTTTGTATCTTTTGGATTGAGGTCAAATTTCCAAACCAGGTCTCCTTTAGGATTGAAAGCGTAGAGCCACCCATCACCGCCAGGAAAATAGATCTGCGTCTCGCCGTTAACTTTTCCGACCGCTGGGGAGCCCCATTGACCGTGGAGAATGGTATCAAAGGGATCATTGTTTTCCCAAACCACTTCTCCCGTATTTTTGTTGACGGCCAAAAAGCAAGGCGCTCGGGGCGACGGGACATCCAAGTGCGCTTCGTCAACGCCGTTGGATGTAACGAGATAAACCAAATCCCCATCCACCACGGGTGAGCTGGTCGCCAGGTTGTGTGGGAATACGCCAAGTTCCTCGATCATGTCAAGATTCCAGATAATATCCGCATCCTGAGGTGTCGTATCAGCTTCCTCTTGATACTTGCCATCATTTTTGCCATCGGCAAACCCTTTTGCATCCACACACATTAATTCACAACGGTTGGTAACAACCCACAGCCGGTCCCCCTCAATGTGGGGCGTCGAACAAATCCCCTGAAGCGGCCAGTCATTGACTCGTCCAGTCGACAATTTTTCACGGGTCAATTGCCATAGGAATTTCCCAGATTTTTGATCAAAACAAAGCAGCACGCCTTTGTCGTCATCCTTGGGGTGATTGTTCCGATAACCGGCACCATTGTTAGTCCCCACGTAGACGCGCCCATTCGCCACGACCGGGTTCCCGTAAGTTTGGGAACCCAACTCGGCGGTCCAAGTCACGTTTTTATTGTTTTCAAGATCGAAATCAAAGGTTAGTCCTGTCTCAGGTGAGACCATATTACGGTCAGGCGACCCACCCCATAGTGGCCAATCCGTAGCAGATTGACCTTTGGCAAATGAGGGTATCACCAACACGCAAACGACCATTGCGACAACGGAACGTTGAATCGCTTTCATATATTATTCCTCGAGTTAATAGCGGCAATATTGTTTTAAAGGGGTCTTACTGAGAAGTTCCATCTTACTGAGAAGTTCCATACACTACTTTTTGTCATCGAAATCGACGACAACATTATCAAACATACAATCGGTGATCGCATAAACGTACAGCCCGGGATTCCCACTTTTATTGGGATGCGGGTCAATCGCTTGAATCGTCCAGTCCTGGGGTTCGGGTTCGCTGCGTTTCCAGACCTTTCCGTAGACTTTCGCCTCCGAGCCACTCGAATCGACCTTCAGTTTCATCGTATACCAGACATCCGGGTCGGCTCGGAATTTCACCGTCTCTGCCATCCTTAGGTGGGGGGCCCAACTTTGGATCACGAGGCGGCCAACGTTCCCTTTGATGATCATATTGTAACGATTCGCTACCAAACCAATGTTTGGTAACTGCCTACGCTGCTCCGTCAAAAAGACATCAGCCTGAATGGTGTAGTCCGCCATGTCTGGACGACCCATGTAGACCGTGTGGCTGGGACGTCCTTTTCCTTTGCCAATACCAGCCGCTTGCAATACGGTGTTGCCATCTTCCATCATGATGGGTTTGACTTTGATATGTGCCCGCAACCATTGGGGAGGTACTTGGACCCCCTTGAATCCTTCAAAATCCCACTTCCATTGTTTTGCGGGATTAAAGTATCGAATTCGAGCGGTGGCCGTTTTACCATCCATTTTAGCAATGAGTGTACCGGCCATATCGGCACCCGTCGCAGGCGCCGTCACCCTATTACCGTCGATCTTCAGACCCGAAAGGCCCTGCGGATCAGAAAGCTTTGGAGCGATCGTCTTAATCACTCGACCATTGGAATCAAAGGCGACCAACTTGTATTCGACCGTTTGATTTGGATCCAGCACGACTTCGAACGGTCGCAGCTGTAGCGACGCCACCTCGGTTCCAGCCGGGGCTTCCTCAGGCAACGGAACAATCTGACCATCCTTGGCTCCATCGGCACCGACACAGATCGTCCGGTCGCGGGTCACGAACACAATCCGACCATTGGAGATCGCTGGCGAGGCATAGATTTCATCGAGTCCGTCAACGCGCGTTGCTTTGAGTTGGTTTCGAGACAATTCAACGCACTTTTCACGCGAAGGTTTCAGGATGTGAATGTTCCCATTCACCTCCATCACGTAGAGCTTCCCGTCAGCCCAGACCGGCGAACCCTTACCAACCGTGCCGAGGCTGTAGTCCCATAACTTGTCCCCCGTCTTGGCATCAAAAGCAAACAGGTTGCCGGTGTCCGCCACCACATACAAAATCCCATCTTTGACCAAAAGTGCGGTATAACCTGCTTTGAGTCCGTCCACATGCCAAACACCATGCGTTTCAGTGATGTCACCTTTTCCCGAGGCATCAATGCATTGAACGCGGCCAAACTCGGTATTGTCAATGTTGTCTTCGCCGTGCGAAATGTAAACAAATTTCCCGTCGGTTGCGGGAGTCGAGTTCAGCCCCCTTTTGGACATCCGGAATTTCCAAATCATCTCGCCCGTACGCGCGTTCATCCCGTATATGTTGCCATCCGCGTTGCCACCAATCAACATACGCGTTCCGTTGATCACGCGAACGATCGGAACAGAATAATTGGTATCTTTGGGCGCTCCACCAGGTGCCGCCGTCCACAATAAATCACCCGTATTTTTATCGAAAGCATAATAGTAATGCTTGGGGGAAGGCCCTTTTGTATCACCCCAATTGGCGGCAAGGAAACTAACAATCACTCGATCTTCATCAACGATCGGAGTCTGTGTTCGGCCACCGTAGCCGGAAATCTTGCCGAACTCTTCTAACAAGGAATGCTCCCAGACAACATCTCCCTCTGCTGAATAGCAGCGAAAAATACCGTCAACGGAATGAACATAGACTTGATCCGTTTCGGGATCCCCACACATTGCCGCCCAGCCAACGCGGGGCGCAGGAATGTCTGTTTGAAATACGTTGAAGACATCTTTCCATAGGACCTTGCCGGATTTTGCATCCCAACAGACCACCTGTTCTCGGCAGTTCACTTTATCGACCGGATCATTGAAGTCATTGTCGGTCCGACAGTTGAGATACACGCGATCGTTCATAATGATCGGCGTGGCGCGGCCGCCTATTTCTGACTCCCAAAGGACGTGCTTTTTGTTTTCCAGAGACCAGTCACTGATCAAACCCGTCTCTCGCGAGATCCCGTTTTGCTCGGGGCCACGCCAATTCGCCCAGTCGTCGCCGGCGGCCATCTGAGTGCTCGCCAAGAAGGCAAAACAGAGAGTTAAAAACTGGTATCTTGGATTCATATTTCAACCTATCGGCTTATTAATTATCGAGCTTCAGCTGTCGTACCACGACAACGTTACCCTAGTAATGTAATTGAATTCCCCGTCTTGGACCAGCAACGAATTCGGATCCCCTATTTGTCTTTTGGCGAACAGCGGGATTTTGCAAAAGATCCGCTTAGTTTTGAAAAAACAGCTCCCAAACAGCTTAGGATCAGTGGACCTAGAGTCGAGTTGGATTGGGGGCATCACCGTAAATTTCAGCTGGATCAAACACTTTTTCAGATTCCATAAACGTTAACGTGAGAGGACTCCCCGATTCGCTCGGTTTGACGGGGACCGAACGGTAAAAACAACTGCGATAGCCCACGTGACAGCTGGCACCGTTACCGCCGACTTGGACCCTCAGCCAAACGGCGTCCTGATCATCGTCGATTCGAATTTCGCGTATCGTTTGGACCAAACCACTCGTAGCCCCTTTATGCCACAGCTGTTCTCGAGATCGACTCCAGTAAACAGCCTCTCCCAGCCGAATAGTCTCTTCGAGTGCGGTTGGGTTCATGTAACCGTGCATCAACAACTCTCCGGAATCAAAATCTGTTGTGATTACGGGAATCAGGCCATTTCGATCAAATTTTGGGGCAAGTTGCCGACCTTCTTCAACTTGTTCCACGCTGCTGCGGGCCGCGAACATAATGCTTTTACCTGTTATAATATGATTGAAAACTTAATATTTGTTTGGTGCCCTGCTTCCGTCAACGGGGTGTTCCCTAAAAACAACGATTGCGTGAAGCCTTGGGTTAAGGTTCAATAACTTTATCGTACGATTGTTCCCTGCAGATAAAACATGTCTCAACCCCGCTATCCTCAGACACGGCTTCGACGAACGCGACAGTTTGGCTGGTCTCGTAATCTCGTCCGCGAACATCGACTTACCGTGGACGATTTGATTTGGCCGGTTTTCGTTAAAAACGGCGAAGGAGTAAAGACCCCGATCGAATCGATGCCTGGCGTCTTCCGATGGTCCATTGAAGGTTTGGTGGAACAAGCCCGCCAAGCCGCCAACCTGGGAATCCCGGCTCTCGCTCTATTTCCCGAGACCGACCCAAAAACGAAAACAGTGGATGGCGAAGAAGCCTTCAATCCCGATAACCTTGTATGCCAAGCGGTTCGAACCCTAAAACGGGAGGTTCCGGAAATGGGGATCATCTGCGACGTCGCCTTGGACCCCTATACCACCCATGGACATGACGGTCTATTGATTGACGGGTATGTTGCGAATGACCAGACGCTTGAAGTCCTCTGTAAACAAGCCGTGGTCCAAGCCCAAGCAGGATGCGACGTGATTGCCCCTTCCGACATGATGGACGGCCGCGTGGGTGCCATCCGGAAAGCGCTTGATGAAGCCGGTTTTGGAAACACAATGATCATGGCTTACGCAGCCAAATACGCCTCTGGTTTCTACGGACCTTTTCGCGATGCGATCGGTTCCACGAGCACGCTTGCCGGCGGCGACAAAGAAACCTATCAAATGGATCCCGCCAATGCCGAAGAGGCGATTCGCGAGGTCGAACTTGACCTTGCCGAAGGGGCAGACATGGTGATGGTCAAACCTGGAATGCCGTATTTGGACATTGTTCAACGAATCAAATCCCAGTTCCAAGCCCCGACCTTTGCCTATCAGGTCAGTGGAGAATATGCCATGCTGTCCGCCGCTTTTGAAAAAGGCTGGCTCGAACGAGATCGAATCATTCTCGAAACTTTACTGGCCTTTCGGCGAGCCGGGTGCGATGGGATATTGACTTATTTCGCTTTGGACGCCGCCCGTTCACTGCGTGACGAATCTTTTGGTAAATAAGCAAACAGTCTCACCTTCAAGCCGCAGATTCCTAAGAAACGGATTCGCCGGGTTTCGATTCAAAACACCACCAAAGGGGATTTCCACGCCACAAATACCCATTGCATTTGTGGCCCAATTCCATCATAATTGCCCCCCGATCGGTTGATCACGGCGTTGAAGACTAGGTCCCCCTAGCCCGCGTTCATCTAAAGAATCAGAACTATTTTTGTGACCTTAAGGTAACCTAATGAGTAAAGAGTGCTTCTATCTTGGCAAAAAGGCTAGCATGGGCAATCGCGTACAGACACGTGGTAAGGCGAAGCGGCTCGGCGGCGTTGGCACAAAAATCACGGGTATCACGCGCCGCAAGTTCAAACCCAACCTCCATAAAGTAAGGGCGGTTGTCGACGGCAAGGTGAAACGAGTCTGGGTAAGCACTCAGGCAATTCGAATGGGACTAGTTCAAAAACCGGTCGTCAACAAACCATTCCAGCTACCTCAGAGTGACGAAAAGCAATAATCGATCAGTCTTTCTAGCGGCATGCCTTTATCTGGCCGGTATAAACGGGCCGAGGTTATTTACCGTCGGGCCGGCAGCGCGACAGTTTCGACGGATAGAAAAAAATCGCCGGTTCGTAAAACTTAGGTCAGAGAACTCTCGCAGGCCCGATTCTCATTTTCCCAAAATTTTCCACAACGGGAACAACATAGCAACGCTGCTGCGATAATTTTGATAGGCCTCACCGTGAACCTCCACCAAATCCCTCTCCTCCCAACGGATGGCAATCAAAATATACAACGTGAAAAAAATCGCAAAAGCAAAATGGCCTGATGTCATGATCGGCGAGGCCCAAAAAACCAGCAACCAACCCAAGTACATGGGATGCCGAACCCAACGATAGGGTCCCGGAATGACCAAGGGAAGCGGTTTGTAGGTTCGGCCTTTGGCATAGCACCATACCTGCCTGAGTCCGAACATATCAGACTGGTCCATCAAGCAGATCGACCAAGCAATGACAACCCAACCGATAAAATAAATCACGTAGACCATCGACCCACCGAAAGAGGCAGTCAGATCCCAAAGGACGAAACCTATAGGCTGCCAACCCAAAAACAGGGTCCCCAGTGCCAAGCACGATCCGTACAAGTAGGTCGATCGTTCAACTGCGGCAGGAAGATAGCGAGCCAACCTTCTTTTAAAACCCCTTCTGGCCATCAATGAATGCTGTAAACCGAACAAAAGAAACAGCGAACCATTGACGCAGATGGCCCAACCCACCTCCGACCGGGGCTCGCTATCGAGAGAGTGTTTGATCGCGAGATTTCCAAAAAAAGCTATGCTATAGACCGTTAAGATTAGGGTCGCCAGGTAGGCAAACAGGCCATAAACCACTACCCCCCCACGTCTCATGCGAAAACCGTTTCTCTAAGCACATTCACTGATAGAAACCAACAGCCACAACCTTGTTGTACGCGGAGGCCATTCCATTTTGCCAACCTGTCACGAAACACACCTTTTAATCGGACTGGCTCTCTTCGAACGCTTTATCGCCGTATTTCCGAACGGACCGATACATTATTTTTGCGACACGGCGACAACGCCGAGGATTTCGAGACTGTTCACATTGTTTCAACATTGAATCCCGAAATTGACAGTCACAGACAGACCGATCTGATCCTGAATTGACATAGCACTCATCATGGGCCTTGCACGACACACGAAAATCGATCCCAGCTGCACCCTGCGGTATCAAGAGCCGCATCGGCCCCTTGAGCGATTCGGGGCCACAAGGCCGATCACTCTTTTGGGCCTGAGATGAAGATGCCATCAACAAGCCAACGACCATGCTTATCCCAAATATGAAGTGTCTCATCATGTTTATCCAGTTGATTTCACAGGACCGCTTAAGATCATCAGAACAATCAAACTGTTTCTAAAAAAAACAAAAGGTTACACCACGTCTATCACTTGATCCGCTTTGTGTTGTCGTCCTGTGCAGCGTTTCGAATCTCACTGAACGTATTATCGATTAGTGAATTTTTGATCCGAGTCACGTCATCGACATTTTCAAAACTCAAATAATCTCGGGGTTGTTCGGGCGTGACTTCCACCATCATTCCCGCAATACGCCAACCATCTTTTTGCATGCGACAGATCCACGTCAGTTCCGTCCTGACTGACTCTCCGTCCATATCATCCACAATCGAACAGTCGATTTGGCACAACTTCTTTTTATTGGTTGCGTAACGAGGTTCGGACATTTCGTAGACGGCGGATGGACCACCGACTGGCTCCAATTGCAAGTCAGCCCGAGACGTGGTTGTTAATGCAGAAGGGGTTAACATTTGTTCCGCCATGGAGCGGTTACCGGTGGAAAGGTACCGAACAAATAGATGACAAATGGTTTCGGGCGACGTCTCCTTGGCAGGCAACTTTAAGGGAGCAGCGGGAGACTCAGCAACCCCTCCCGGTGTGACGATGACCGTTGTGGTTTTCGATTCAGACACGTCTGGAGTCGCAGGTTTGGCACGATTAGCTGGCGGGTCTGCAGCGGTCTCTTGAGTCCCTGTGCAACCTACAGAGGCCAGTAAAACCGCAATCAACAGGGCAAAGCCAACGGATGCAAAAACCGTTTTACACTGAGGCGTTTGATTTGAAATGAATTGAACGCTGTAACGCATTGACCGCTTCCTTCCATGGTCGCAAATAAAAGAACTCGTCTCTGAATGGAAAGGATTTTGCGATTTTCCACATTCAGGTCAATATGAATTCTAAATGCCATTTTTAGAAAAGCTTGTTTCTGGTAATAACTTGCGTCGCCTCGGTTTGCTTTTTTTGGCGAATCGAAATTTCACACCGTAAAACGTTGTATTTAATTCGTGTTTGCTTTGATACATGATCGGCTCTTTGATTGCGAACTTGAGCGCGTCTCTATACAGCATGCTAGCAGATGTGCCTGTTTCGTACTGTTGTTCCTGACCTCCGGATGTAATGTCACACCAAACGCAACCGTTTTACCGGCAGACAAAACCATTGTCTGTGATCAATTGGTGATTAACTCGGACTTCACGCTGCCCAAGAAACACCGCTTGTTAGCTGAGTTAACACTTCGCAGATCCGACATCGCCGCCCGTCTTCAATTGCCCACTTCAGACGAGCCTATCAACGTCTACCTTTATAAAAATGAAACGGACTATCGCAAATACATGGTTAGTCAGTTCCCAGACTTCCGGGATCGTCGGGCCCTGTTTGTGAAGGACGACACCAGCCTCAAGGTGATTGCTCATTGGGGTCCGCGAGTGGGCGAAGACCTCAGGCATGAGGTCACTCACGGCTACCTCCATAGCGTCGTGCCCAATCTACCTCTCTGGTTGGATGAGGGGATTGCCGAATATTTTGAAACACAACGGGGGAAACGTGGATTCAATTCAACACATGTCTATCTGCTCTCTAACGCCTTTCGACGTGGCGATTGGACCCCCGACCTCCAGCGTCTAGAAGCGATTAAACAGCCTGAATCACTAACTCAAGCCGACTATGCGGAGGCTTGGCTTTGGGTCCATTTCTTCATTGAATCGGACACTCATTCTCGAAAATTTTTGCAGGATTATTTGGCCCGACTGCGAATGTCTGGACAGGCCGGCGACGTTTCGGGAAAATTGGAGGAATGGGACTTGGACGTTCAACAACGACTACTGGACCACCTAAAGACGATGATCGAATCGATGTAGCTCAATTGCCTAACAAGGCCCATGTGGGCTATCCAGCGTCGCAGCATGACGGTGTAATGTAGCTTCTCTTACTGGGTTATTCCGGATGCCTCGGGAATTGAAGCAACCGAATTTCATGCCACCCGATTTTCAAATGCAGCTTGTTTCATGTCACGTCGCCGCCCCAGTCTTAGCACCACGCCCGAGAGCGACTCGCATTTCGTTCAGATGGCGGAGTGGCTCGCTTTAGAATCCAAGGCAGAATCCGAACGAATCTTAGAACGGATTCAAAACCAGCAATCGAAATCCGCTGAAAGAACCGGAGAATCTCTTTTGGATTTGGTGATGACGGATCACGCACCGGGGATCGGCGGCCATTACCTAATCCAACTGATGAAACGCTCCCGCAGCACTCCCATGCCGTGGCACCGTCTCAAATCCGGTTCGCCGGTCTTACTGTCGAGCTTTCCCGATTCGAGCCACGAAACGATTAACGGTGTTGTGAGTTCGCGGACCTCCGATAGCATACAAGTCGCAGTGGATCGATGGCCCGAGTCTCAACGTTTCCGAGTGGACCTCACCTCCGATGAAGTGACGCGCAGACGCCAACTTTCAGCAATTCAAACCGCCAAAGATTCTCGCGGCCGATTGGGGCATTTGAGACATATCATGATGGGTGAGAAACAACCCGGGAGCCGTGAGTTACCCGAACTAAATTTTGCCGGCAACCTAAATAAATCACAACAAGAGGCCGTGAGAATGGCCATGGCGGCCGAGGACGTCGCTGTCATTCATGGTCCGCCTGGCACCGGTAAAACAACCACGGTCATTGAGGTAATCATTCAAGCCGTCCGCCTCGGACAAAAAGTCTTGGTGACCGCCCCTTCCAACACCGCAGTCGACAATGTTTTGGAAAAGCTTCTCGCCGCAGGTGAAAAAGCTGTCCGATTGGGCCATCCCGCAAGAGTGGCCGAAGACTTACAAATGGCAACACTCGACGGCCAAGTCCAACAACATCCACACATGGCAATCATCCGAGACATGCTTCGCGAAGCCGAGAGCTTGTATCGAAAGGCAGAAAGGTATTCACGTGCCAAACCGGGCCGAGGCGCTAAACAAGAGATGCGAAGAGAAGCCGCCCGTCTAAAATCCGACGCCCGGCATTTAGAGAGGGTGGCTATCGAGAATGTCCTGGACCAAGCCAACATCATCTGTGCAACCAACACATTCAATGAAGAGCACGTTGGTCAACGCTGGTTTGATCTTTTAGTCATCGACGAAGCCTGTCAAAGCACAGAACCCAGTTGTTGGGTACCGTTACTTTGCACCGACAAAGTCGTCATGGCCGGCGATCATCAACAGTTGCCGCCCACCATCTTATCCGCTCAGGCAGCCAAGGAGGGTTTTGGTACTAGTCTCTTAGAACGTGTTATTCGAATCCACGGGCCTTTAGTGACACGAATGCTTCAAGTTCAATACCGAATGAACCAGCAAATCATGGCGTTTTCATCGGACACATTTTACGAAGGACATTTAATCGCCGATGACTCCGTTGCAACCAACCGTTTAACCGACTTTCCTACGGTGACTCACAACGAACTCACCGCGAACCCACTAACGTTTATCGATACCGCAGGCGCCGACTGGCGAGAAGAGATGGAGCCCCAAGGGCGGAGTCGACAAAACCTGATGGAAGCCCAGCTCGTCGTAAAAAAAATCAATGCACTCTGTTCCGCTGGCGTTCCGCCAAGCATGATTGCGGTCATCGCTCCGTACGCAGCGCAGGTGCGACGTATACGCGAAGCTTGTGAGTATCCGGCCGTGGAAATCGATACGGTCGACGGATTCCAAGGACGTGAAAAAGAGGCCGTGATCTTGACACTTGTCCGAAGCAATAACGAAGGCGAAATTGGATTCCTGTCGGAGACGCGTCGAACCAACGTAGCGCTGACCCGCGCTCGAAGTAAGTTAATGGTGATCGGAGACAGCGCTACTTTATCCCACCATCCATTTTACAGTAAACTCATCGATTATTTCCAAAGGCTAGACGCCTATCAAACGATTTGGGAAGAAACGGATTAACACCGGAGACCGTTTAACCCAGCCACGGGTTGCTCACATCGTTAGTAGTTCCAACCTATGGACTTGCCCGCCCAAAGTTCGAAATGATACCATGATGAAATATGGACTTTCGCATCCACCGCAAAGATCCCAAGTGACCATCCTCACACAAACACCGCTTGATACGAGCCGACCATGAAACGCATTTCCTACGCTGCCCCTACCCCGTTGACTCTCTCTATCCTGTTTTACATCGTGACGCCGATGCATGGGCAGTTGGCCGAAGAGCCCAACACTCTTCTGCCGAAACCAACGGCCGACAGCCGTGTGATGGACGAGATCGTGTTAACTCGGGTCGCCACGGAGACATTTGAAAACGGAATCGTGGGCTGGACCATGACGGATCCATCGGCCTGGTCGATCACGAAAGAGAAAAATGGTAATCATGTATTTGGTTTGAATCGACGCCAGAGCGACTACAAACCGAGACACCGAAGCCCGCTGAACATCGCGTTAATGGCTAACGTCCAAGTCTCGGACTTCGTATTGACCTTTGACGTGCGCAGTACGAAGGATACCGGCAATCATCGGGATTGTTGCGTTTTTTTTGCGTACCAAAATCCCGAACAATTTTACTATGCGCACCTCGGTGCCAAACCGGATCCGGCGAGTGGCCAAATCATGATTGTTAACAAAGCCCCTAGAACCCCTTTGACAAAGAACGAAAACACCGTCGGATGGGATGATAAATGGCATCGAGTCAAAGTGACTCGAAACTCGAAGACCGGAACGATTAAGGTGTTTTTTGATGATCTCCAACGACCCATCATGGAAACCACAGACCAAACATACGGTTCGGGAAAAATCGGGATTGGGTCATTCGATGACATGAACGACTTCGACAATATCCATCTCTTTGGGCGATAACTCTTAAAAAAGAGGCCTGCCCTCCTCTTTTTCCGCCCAACAGCGTCATTCTTGAACCTGCCCATTACCTGAATAGTGGCATCTCCATCCCGCTGACCTACTCAAACATCAAACGGCAACCCACTTTCAGATCAAACCGGCCGAGTGTCAAACTTTGCGGGTCGTACCGATTGGAACGATCCCAAGCCCCGTTATCAGTTCTGCGGATATTTTGGACGATATTGCTTGTAGGGGATAATTGTTAGACACAAAAATCGGAGTTTTGGTTGTGAAACGGGTGGCTACCGTCTTAATCCTGTTCCTATTTACTGCGATCGGCTGTCGATCGCCTGAGGGATTTGAGCACCGTTTAACGCACCAAAATCCTTGCTTTAAGAGTATTGCGTCGACCCAGGTGGATTCTTTGGAAAGAATCTCAGAGGCCAACACCATCGACCAGTACGTTCAGCTTTGTCTGGAAAGAAATCCGCAAATCTCGGAAGCGTTCCACCGTGTTGAGGCCATCCGTCACCGAATTCCGCAGAGCCATTCACTGCCAGATCCGATAGTGGGAACGACCACATTCTTGTCACCTGTCCAGACGGCTGCCGGAAAACAAACCTTCGGCCTAGGCATTCAACAAAAGATCATTCATGCCGAACGCCGTGCAACGCAGATTTCCATCATCAGAGAAGAGCTCGCCGCAGCTGAGGCAGATTTGATCCGTGTTCATCTGGACCTTGCTTATCAAGTTAAAATGGCTTGTTTCCAACTGCTTTTCGTCCGACAGTCGATCGCCATAACGGAGGCTGAGATTGAATCCCTCAAGCAAATCGCCGACGTGATCCTAAGACAATACGAGGTGCAGGCATCCGTCACTCAGCAAGATGTTTTAAATGTCCAAATTGAGCAATCGAAACTGGATAATGATCTTACCAGACTATTAGATCGTGAGAAGAAACACCGGGCGAGACTGGCCCGCCTCACCCATCTAAGCCCTGCCTCCAATCTCGAGATCCTGGATTCATTGAAAACGTCTGAGTACGAATTAGACCTCGAAGCCTTAACATCGCGAGCAATCGCTTCGCGCCCCGAACTGCATGCCCAACTGGCGAATATGCGACGAGACCGGAAAAAAATACACCTTGCTGATCTACAAAAAAAGCCAGATTTTTCTATCGGCATGAATTGGATTTCCACGTCGGACGAGGGCATCAGCCCGTTGGCCAATGGACAAGACGCCCTCTCACTCGGGATTGGTTTCAACTTACCAATTTACAGGAATCGGATCCGTTCCGCTGTATGCGAAGCCAAGGCAATCAGCGCCGCAACGAACAACCGTTACGCGAGCTTACAGGATCAGATAACCGAGGAAATATTCTCGCTGATCGCAAAAGCTGAAAGCGAGCGCACGATACTGGAACTCCTGCAACAAGATATCATACCCAAAGCCAACCGGACGCTCGAATTAGCAATCGACGAGTACGCAAATGGCGACGCACCTTATGTCCAATTGATCGAGGATTGGCGAAGTCTTCTCCGATATCGCCTTTCCGAGGCGCGTTCCATGACCGAGATCCATTTAACGCTGGCTTCTATTTCCCGCAGCGTCGGCGAAATTGATGAGCTCACGGACGAATCACTGGCTCCAAACCGATCCGCATTTGAAGAATGAGCTGCAGCTATCCAAGCTAGTGATGAACGCATTCGCGGACGCGGGCCTTTGCTCTGAGGAGCCGTTCTCTCACACCTTCCCACGCCTCCAATCATCTATGACTAAAGGCATTCCATTAATCGGTTTTAATCATTAATCGGTTTTAATGATTCCGTATTTTTTTATCTTCCGGTCGAGCGTGGACCTTTCAATGCCCAAAATTTGGGCCGATCGGCTTTTATTCCAGCCCGTGGCCACCAGTGTTGATTCAATGTGCCTTCGCTCAACATCGGACAGCGTTTCCGCAATGTAACGATGACTGAGGGTGCCCATATCCATATAAGACTCGCTGGCCGTAGCCAAATTCGATAAAACCAGTTCGTCGACTTCTATCTCCGCCCCTCTTGCAAGGACCACCGCTCGCTCGATGGCATTTTTCAACTCGCGCACATTGCCCGGCCAGCGATACCGCCGCAAACGTTCGATGGCATCTTTATCAAAACCCGTAATTCGTCGACCGGTTTCCGCCGTGAACTTTTTGAGGAAAAAGTCTGCCAATTCGATGACATCCTCGGGGCGTTGCCTCAATGGTGGGACTTCGATTTGAATCACGTGTAATCGAAAAAACAGATCTTTGCGAAATGTCCCAGCGCGAACGGCTTTTTCGAGGTCTCTATTCGTCGCTGCAATCACTCGAACATTGGTCCGGATGGACTTGTTTCCACCGACCCTTTCAAAAGCATGCCCTTCCAGGACTCGGAGAAATTTAGATTGGATGCCTGGCGACATCTCGCCAATTTCATCCAGCATCAAGGTCCCCTTATCCGCCGCTTCGAATTTCCCAAGCTTCCGCTCCGTCGCACCCGTAAAGGCTCCTTTCTCGTGTCCGAAAAGTTCACTTTCGAGTAAAGTCTCCGAAAGTGCAGCGCAGTTTAAACAGACAAAGGTCCCTTTCCTACGGTCGCTCGAGTAGTGGACGGCTCGCGCAACCAATTCTTTCCCAACACCGCTTTCTCCCCGAATCAGCACCGTTGCTTTACTGGGTGCTGCCTTGGCAATTTGACGATGAACCTCCAACATGGCCGCACTACTACCAATGATTTCACTCTCGACACCCAACTGCGCCCGAAGCTGATTGATTTCACTGCGAGTCTTTGATAGATCTTCAACCAGCTTCTGTTCCCGGTATCGCGTGCGAAGCGCTAGGGCAACCGTTTCAGCCACGGCGAGGGTGAATTCAAGATCATCGGGATCGAGAAGTCCCTCTGCCTTGGTCGAATACATATGAATCATCCCACGTGTGCGATTGTTGACCCGGATCGGTGCACAGATGACGCTTGTGGCGTGGATCTCACCTTTACTATCTCGCAAACCGAGTGCCGAATCGTCGTGGATGTTGCGAGCCAACACCGCTTCGCCTTCCCGAATCACCGTATCACAAAGGAATTTGGAAACCCTCTGATACTCAGGGCGATTCTCACTTCGCCACGAAATGATTTCCAAATCGGTGGGATGGACCAGTTGCCCCATTCGAACCTGTGGGATTAATAAAACCGCGCCGGCATCGACTTGTGTGTCTTCAATCAAGCTGTCCAAGGCCATCCGAGCGATACCACGCGCCGTGGTTTCATTCGCCAATTCGAACGCAAGGCGGCACAGTTTTGCGGCGGCCAGTCCCACCTTCGGAATCGGTTCCACAGAATGATCGCCCTCGGAACCGACAAGGAATTTCGTTTTTTGTCGCCGATGGGTGATGGTCGGTTCGTTGGCCTCAATCCCCATGATCGTAGCTTGATCATCTTCGGACACTTCCAAACCCGTAATCGTTTCCCCGCCAATTTCAATTCGGGAAAAGACTTTCCGGTCGTAGGCCGTGGATAGATCGTGAACGAACGCCATTTGAGTCCCGGCAATCCAAATCACATCACCCGGTTTTAATGACCGATCACCCACAACACGGTCATCACCAATGGCAGTGCCATTGCGGCTGTCGAGATCCCGGACGGTCCACTGCCCTTCCACTTGGAAAATCTCGGCATGTTTGCGACTGGCCTGATCTTCCTTCACGACAATCTGGTTCGTGGCGGATCGACCGATTGTAACGGTTCTGCCGGGAACCAGCCGAAAAACATCCGACCATTTCTTGCCATCACGGATGACTAAATAGGCGATAGATCCGGTTTCTGTTGGTTTATTTTGCGATCCCATTAACTATTTTTACATCACAGATTTGGTTCATACCAATGCCGTTTCACGATCAATCGAGTTAATCGGTAGGCCTTTCGGCAAAAAGACATGGAAAAAACGGAATTTCTTGCTTTTGTTGTAGGCTCTGATTAGTCTGAAACTAAGGTTTCCCATAGATAACAAAAGTATTTTACCTGCTAACGCCCGATAATTGCAGTGATGAACTGTAGCTTTCATCGCAATCGGATACTTTGATACATCGCAGGCGCAAGGCTTTTTTTCCAGGAGTTCAGAACATGTCGTCCTTCGGCAAACAAAACATGGTTTTTGCATCGTTGCGCAAGCTGACGATTGCACTGGTCGCTGGCAGCGCTGTCTGTCTCGCAATGACCTCGGTCGCTTCGGCACAAAACAACAACAACTTCGGATTCAATTCCGTGGTTGGCGGTGTTGAAATCAACGCCAAAGGGGTTCTTGATGTTGAACGCGAAACGCTTTCACAAAACGATCGCCAGAAACTGGCTGAGAGAATCAACGGCACCGTCGCTGACTTGAAAAAGTCCGGACTACGAATGATCTCTCTTAATGGTCTCGAATCCGCGATGGCAGAAGCCGCCAAGAACGGTACCGAGTTACCGCTAGAAGTCCAATACATGGCTGGTCTGCAGCGAATTGAATACATCATTCAGTCACCGGAGACCAACGACCTCATTTTAGCTGGTCCAGGCGAAGCCTTTAAAGCGGACGCGGATGGAAACATTGTCGGTGCCAAATCTGGGATGCCCGTCATACACCTTCAGGACTTTCTAGTTGCAATGCGAAATGCTGACAACGCACGACGTGATTATGGCATCACTGTCTCAATTGACCCGACACAACAGGGTGTTGAGAACTTGCAAAAGATGTTCGCCAAATTGAACACCTTTAACCCACAACTTGCCGGGCAAGCCGAACAAGTGATGGGACCCCAAGACATTTCGCTCACAGGCATTCCAAAAGACAGTCGGTACGCGAGGATTCTGGTATCGGCCGACTTTAAGATGAAGCGGCTGTCGATGGGACTTGAAACCACTCCCGTTTACATGCCAAGCCTGCTCGAAATGGCAAAGGCAAAGGATACTAAATTCCGAAAAATGGCTCCTCGATTCTGGATGGAATGCGATTACGAACCGGTTGCGGTAAGCAACGACGGCAACGTATGGCAACTTCGCGGTCAGGGCGTCAAGACCCTCACCGACGAACAATACTTCGATAAAGATGGCAACAAAAAGGCAAAGGGTGCTGAAAACAAATTGGCTCAAACATGGGCCAATTCGATGACAGACAATTTTGACCGTTTGTCAAAGGACCAGCCCGTTTTCCGCGAATTGCGAAACTTGATGGACCTTTCGGTTGTTGCCGCCATCATCAAGAAAGATAATCTGGTGGAGCAGTTGGATATGAATCTCCCGGGCATCCTAGGCCAAGAGATGATTTCAACACCGAGCTGGAACATACCCCAGCAGGTTCCCACCCAATGTAGTTTTGTCAAACTGACAAAATCATGGTTAGTTACTGCCTCAGGTGGCGTGGATGTCGACTCATTCGCGGTTGCGGAGAAAACCGAAAAAGTTGCCAAATTGGGAGAAATCGCTGCACTTGCGAACAAGCGGTCGGCGACCAATTGGTGGTGGAACGCCGAATAAGGTCAACCCTTAAACAAAACCAAAGCCGGGTCCATGACCCGGCTTTTTTTATAGCCCCCAGTTGCCTGTAGGATAGGTCGCTTTCTCTGAGGGTCTTACACCTTTAGGATCCCGATGGCTCCTGCAGGGGTGCAACAACGCCATGGCCAATGATTGAACCGACCGACGCAAAATCCCGTTTGACAAATGCCAATGCCCGCCAACCGACGCCATTCAATGATCGCCCCACCGAAGTCACTCGACCGACTGGCTTTCCATCCATGACCAATTCTTGACCCACCAAGGGCTCCTCGTTCAAAAAGTCAAGAACAACCAACAACCGGTTGACCCGGCCTAACGAGTCGATTCGAGCGACGGTTTCCTGGCCCAAATAACAACCTTTTGTAAAGGAGATTGTTTTTTCATCACGATTCAATTCCTGGGGAAGGTTGTCAGCCGTCGTCTCTACCCCGAACCATGGCGTTCCTTTTGCCAGTCGACACATGGCCAAGGTTTCCACCGACAACGGAGCAAATCCAGCACCCGCTAGATGACTCACCCAATCCTTAACTGCCAACTTTGGAACGCCCAACCAAAAACAATCTCCCGCAAACTCAGCGAACGCTGCGTGGCATTCCCCTCCCTCTACACCCACCGTTTGGCACATGCCCTGCTCCGGAGCTGTTCCAAATAAATCGGCCAATCCGTCTGCAGCCCGTTTCCCGGTGAGTAAAAAACTTCGCATTGAATTAGAAAGATCTTTTATCTGAACATCATCTCGAATGATGTACATGTCAAGATGCTCCATCAACGCAACGGATTGACCACCTGCCCCCACCAAGAGCAAAGCATCAAGCAACATCAAGACATGGACATGACCAAGGGTCTTCCCTTTGCCATTTAAGATAAACGCTTCGCGGACCTCCAAAGGCGCCATGGCGTTTATGTCGGCCGTGCAAAAACTCTGTAGGAATTTAACACGGTCTTCTCCGCTCAACTGTAGCACTGTCCAATCAGCGACCTCGTGGTAACCAGAGTCACTCGGTAAACGGTCGAATTCTTGTTCGCTACCTGTCATATTCAGTGGTTTCTTTCTGAACGTGCCCTTTCAGTTGCCGAAAGGACCCTATTTTTTGAGTGTTTCCGGCATCCAAATCAAGCTCTGCCGACACTCACTTTATGGGCGTCTCTCAAAATGATTCCGTCCTGCGCCCGCTCTATCAATCGATCGAATTCGGTTTGGGAACTAATGGGGCCTATCCCCAGTTCCTCGATGACCGAATCCGGCAAATTAGATTTCAAAAAGACCTGGCGGTCCATCAATATGGGTACAACACGTTGAAGAATCTCGTCCATCCCTCCCAATTTTTTCCAGATCGCTTCTTCATCGCCTTCAAATGGAAGCGTGAATGCCTGCCGGTAATCGTCGTCGGGTGCCGTTTCCAGTCCGCTACAAACAACGATTTGCCCGTCACCATCAGAGACGTCATTTGCCGCAACCAACGCGCGACAAAAATGCGCCCACGTCTGTTGGCCCGACACCTCCTCGATGGTCGCTATGACCAATGGAACCGCACCTTGTGGAACGAGTGACCATATCTGCTCTGCTAGTCGCTCCGCCATTTGGTCGCTTTTTTCTTTCTCTCCAAACGTCGCACCCCGAATCTCGCCCCCGGGGCCTCCCACCACGTTGAGAGACGTGAACACCCCTAAATGTTCATTGGTCAAGCGTACTTCGGCCTGCTTTTGTGAGGCGGCCTTAAAGCGGAGCTGGGTTTCGTGGGTACTGAATTCAGGGTACAGATCATTTTGCAGTTGTCGATTGTCACGACAAGTAATCGGAACAATCACATCCGCGTCAAATAACTCCCGATTGATTTTAATGGGATCACCTTCGACGTTGGCCGCCAGATACGCTACCGACTCCTCGTCCTCGTGGTCGTGCCGCATCAGCTTTAGACTGAGTGGATGATTTGGAGACGCATAATTCATTCGCTTCGCAACGACTAAAGTAATGTCACCGATATCGAGGCCCATCTCAAGCAAATAGTCAAGCACCGCTTGTGTCACTTGCTCGCCGCAGGGAACGTCCGGGTGGACCGCGACGGCAACCTGATCACCGGGAAAAACGGCCTTCCGCAAGGGGGGGTAATCGAGCGGGTGGTCCAACGCCGTCTGCACGAGCTCCCTAAGCTCCTGATCCGCAGCTGATATGACCTGTGGTTGTGAAAATTCACTTGGCAGATCGATCCCAAGATTGTTCATAGACACTGACACTATCGTTATGGTTACGTTTTTCTTTTTAGTAGATGATAGCGTTTAAAGAATTTGATCGTCAACGGACCCTTCTCTTGTCGTTTCTGAGGCTCAATACATTTGGCAATCGAGGTTTACGGAAATCGCCCCTTTCGCTCTAATTCGGCATGAAACGAATTCAAAAACTCGCCGAACAAACCCTCGCACAATCGGGAATGAACGGCAACATGCATAAGGACACGCATCGTGCCTCACCAAAAGAATATCGCAGGGGTCCTCGCGTTTTGCATTGTTTTCATGCTCTTTCCTGGTTGTGAAACTAAGCCAGCGAGCCAATCTACCGGCTCCAGACAAAGCGATGCACTCTCGGCTGACGAGATATTAGGTGAGGTCCTTCGACAATACCGAGCAGCCGCTTCGTACACGGATCAGGCAAAGCTTTACTTAAACTACCGTATTGACGGTCGCTCGATTCAGGAACCACAACCTTGGTCGACCCAATGGGTAAAGGGGAAAGGGCTTTCCAGCCGCCTCTTTAATTGCCAAATCTCCTTCGATCACCGCCTACTCAGTTGTTATGTCTTCGACATTGACTCGGCGAATTTGGACGATCAACAATGGGTGATTCCAGCATCCCAAACCACCCAACTCGAGGAGCTGTTTTCGGATCCGATCGCAAGGCATTTCCTATGCGGCTATAGCGAGCTACCGTTGGATGAGTCGACGGACACATTGCAAGACTCCCTAAAGCCTCCAATTTTTCATCTATGTTGTGGCCTCGCCACGGGTGATTGGTTCGGTTCCAACAGTCTACCAAAGCGTTTACCTGATCAAAACATTGATCAGTCTGTCTGTTATGTTTTGGGATTCTCAACCTCTCGAGGTAGCCATCAGGTTTTCATCAATCAACAAACAGGCCTGATTGAACAAATCTCTTTCCCGCTGGATTATTTAGATCAACGCATTCTTCAAGCTGGCGAAATTGAGAATGTGACGCTGTTTGCTCGATTTCATGAGGCGCAATTAAATACGAGCCTCAATCGATCCGGTTTCGAAGTGAAACCCCGTGGAGACGCACAACTTGTCCGCCAATTTGTGACCATACCCGAACCGTTTCCTTGCGACCAAATTGGCCGGCCGCTACCCACCGACACCCTCCTTAAACCCGATGGCACTCCCTTCTCGGACGTCATGCTCGCGGGAAAAACCTCGGTGTTCCATTGGTTTGACGGTGATTTGAAGTCCCTCCAACAGTTTAAGGGACTTGCAAATTCCGCGGACGACCCACTCTATCGATTCTATGCTGTCTATTCCGACTCGGAACTGGAACAACCGGGTACCGATTCCAGCCGTCCCAGTACTGCCATCGCTTCGGTCGTAAGCCCTCCCTCAGACAGCGCCTCCGTAGCGATGATATATGACCCTCAATTAGGGGCCAGCCAAAAGGCTCGACTCAACGTGTTTCCCGCCGTATTAGTCATCGGTCCCGACCGAACCATCCAATTTGTCCAGGGGACACAGCAACCCGATTGGAAAAAACGGTTGCTGGCCGCCATGCAACGGGTTTCGAGCGGGGAACGATTGGCCGAAGAGATGCAAACGGAATATCAACAATTTCTAAAGCAATACGCCCGCCAAATCCTGGAGAACGATCAATCCAATCTCTTTAACGCGGCCTCGAACTCACAACCCACGGATACAGCTCTCAACCCCTTTCAATTGGAGCGGTTGTGGTCCCTTCGCTCAACTAACGAAAATAAGATAACTGCAAGCGGTAACATGATATCTGCAGGCGGCAACCTGTACGTATTGGATGGTTTCCAAACCATACTAAAAATAGGTGCCGACGGGGTTCAACGCGGGCCGGCTTTGCGGCTTAATCTACCCCAAGGTGTGGGCGTGACACGACTGCGGAAACTTGTCGGACCGCAAGACGAGCGAACATTCGCCTGTTTCTCGAAACTTGGTCCGGCACCCTATCTTTTTGACTCCGAGTGGCAATCATTAGGTCCACAGCCCGAGTGGGACCGTTCCAACGTTCGGCAGGACAATACAGAAGCGACGGCCCGAGGGCTGAGCGACTGCCAACTCAACTATGAGGCAGACCAGGGACCGCGACTCTTTCTTGCGTTCACCGATCAACGCGGTTTTCGTGAAATTCCTCTCGGGCAACGGGGCCCGGAAGATTCCAACCAATCACCCTCCAAAACCACGCACCCCCTCTTTTCCCACCAGCCCGTCTACGCCCTTAACGGCCCTGACGCAAACCTGCTCCTTACCGATGACCCCAACGGAAACCGAACCATTATCGACCAAGAGGGAAACACGATAGCCCCTTCTAATGTGACGCTTCAAACCCTAACTGGCACTCCATCCCTCAGCATCGCCTGCGGTTACGATGCGTCGAATCAATGGCGCGCCCTCGCGCTGACTCCGGACGGCAAGCATCTATGGAATCACCTCACACACCCACAGGAATTTGAAACGGATTTTGAAAACGTGGCGTTAACCGACCAAGGGAAATTGGTTGCGATTGCCGACAGCCAGAACCAGATACAGATCTTTGATTATGTCGGGAATCTTGTGGCCTGCCAACGGTTTCAGACACCGATCCGAGGAATGTGCTGGCTCTCATGTGAACTTATGTCTGAGGAAATTTACAAACAGACACTCAGTGAAAAGCAAACTCTCGAACAAACCGAGCTACCTAACCTTCTTCAATCAGAAACCGAACCACCACTTGAAATCGTAGACAGACTGAAGAAAAAAATAAATCGCATCGCGGACCAGCTGGAACGCGTGACCATCGTTGGACCCGACCGATATATCCCAGCTGGTGACGCCCCATCCACGTCCATATGCCTTGCTATCTCACTCGGTGAAACCATTGAACTATGGCAGATTCGCCCCGTTCGATAGTCCTAACGCAACCTTCTCTTACCCAGACAAAAACTCCATCTCAAACGGTCGCCTGCCGTTTAGTTGGATTTTACGGAACCCGTGAAACGATGCCCCGCAATCGGGGATGCGATCTGGTATAACCCCGTGCGGGCGGTGACGTAAAGTATTTTTTGATCCTCACCACCGAATGTGACGTTAGCCGGTTGTTGTGGCAACTCGATCACACCAAGAAGCTTTCCACCCGGGCTAACAACCTGCAAACCCAAACCCGTGGTGATGTAAAGATTGCCAGCCCTATCGACCGTCAAACCATCACCCCCTGAATTTCCGCCGGGTTGTTTTTGCTCCATTTCAAAAAAAACATGTCCCTTTGAAATTTGCCCTGGCGATTGTATTTGATAGGCCATTACCTGTTTTTGTTGGCTCGGAACGACGTACAACGTTTTTTCATCAGGAGACAGAATGATCCCGTTGGGTGCGTCCAGATCATCGCCGAGTCGAGTGATCGTGCCGTCGTTCGCACGGTAGTAAAATGCGGTGGTTCCCTGCGGCAGGGGATCCGGCGCTCGATAGTGCGGATCGGTAAAGTAGACCCCGCCCCGACGATCCACCACGAGATCATTACAGGCGTTGAACCGGGCACCCTTATAAGCCCCTGCCAAAACGGTGCTCTTTTGTGTAGCGGTATCATAGGCCACTAATTGGCCATCCATCTGACAGGCCAGCAGTTGCCCGGCACCATCGATCATCAAGCCATTGCAGTGCAATGACGGTTCCACAAAAACATTTTTTTTACCATCCGTGATTTGATAGATACGATTGGCCGGAATGTCAGTGAAATATAAGTTGCCATGACCATCATCGGCAGGCCCTTCGGTGAATTGAAAACCATCAAAAACAAGTTCGGGCTCTCCAAACGTCCCAATCGTTTTTACATCGGTTTGAGCGACACCTACGCCCGTTAGACCTGCCAACCAAAACATTATCAAAAGAGCCAACACGGAATCTTTCATGGTTCGCTTTCCCTGGTTTTCTTAACGATCATTTATCAAACAGCACAAAAACAAATGGCGATCGACACGGAGCCCAAAAAAAAGCGGTTTTGCGTTGCCATCGCCAGAGACCAACGATTGAACCGCCTGCCCGTCAATGCGGCCACCGATAGGTCCCATTTCACACAAGGGTTGGGTTTGCGTCAATCCTTGGTTAACCGCCTTCGGCCAAGGCGACAGAACAAGGCGCTTACTTATTCGGCCAGGGTGCCGACTTGGCGGCCGGTGAGTGGGGCCCAACGCACGAACCACATAGTCAGATCAAGCCTTTCCTGAGTTGGTCAGGGGATTATTCGCCAATGAATCTACAACGCACTCCGAGTGCAATCACCGATGCTGTCAGATATTTTTTTCCTGATGGCTTTATCTAACACCAACGTACTATCCGTCAGGATTCCAAAAAGAACCCTTGCAAAACCTACTTTCCACCAACCTCGAGCGGAAACAGATTCTTGGTTTATTATTGATCTGCGGCAGTTTCCAAGCTCGAGCCGTACTACAATCCCATACAATGAAAACAAACAAATTAAGTGCTTGCCTCCTACTTGCTGGCAACCATAATTATTTTTTGAAATTTGGAACGTAACAAGACCCGATTGATGTTGACCGTTCGAAACGCCGTAAATTAGATTACTTTGCTGTGCCATGGAGGGCACAGAAAACCGGCGCGTTGAAAACGTGCCTTACCGTTAGCGATGTGATAAAGTGCTAACATAAAACAGTTGGTCACACGGATGTGGTAAATTTACGCTGTTTTGCACTTTGACATTTGTCCACGGACCGGATCGATGATTCCGGTTATTGATGGTATCTAACCCTTATGGTTGTTAGCTACGTCGTTTCTTGTGACCTCCAAATGGACGATGCCCCGAGTCCAAACATGGAGTTTCAGCGTGTCTTCAGGACTAACTGCTGACACAAAAGATCGTATCAAACAGGCCAATGATATCGTTGACCTGGTTGGCAGCTATATGGAGCTGCGCCGGCAAGGCAGTAATTATGTCTGTCATTGTCCTTGGCATGATGACCAACGTCCCAGCTTGCAAGTTAACCCCGCACGTCAAAGCTGGGTTTGTTGGGTTTGCAATATCCGTGGCGATGTTTTCGACTTTGTCATGCGACGGGAAGGCGTAGAATTTGTTGAAGCGATGAAAATCTTGGCAGAACGTGCCGGAATTCCCTGGACGTTATCCCAAAGAAAAATTGAGAAAGGGAGTGTTAATGACAAACAAACTCTCTATCAAGCCATGTCATGGGCCGAGCAACAATTTCACGATTTCCTTTTGCAATCACCGGCAGCCGCAAATCCGCGGCAATATCTCCTAGACCGTGGTTTCGCAGATGACTCCATACAGCAATTCAAACTTGGATTTTGCCCTCCCTCATATAATTGGCTGACGGATCGGGCTCGAGAGTCCATCTTCTCTGCGGAGATACTTGAGGCCTGCGACCTTGTTGGGCGAAGCAATCAAGGAAGCTATTATGATCGGTTCCGCGGCCGGTTGATCTTCCCAATCCGGGACACAATGCATCGCGCCATCGCCCTAGGCGGACGTTTGGTTCCGGGCGTGTTCGAGCCGGATAAAGAACCACCCGGAAAATACATTAACTCGCGTGAAACGAGACTCTTTTCAAAAAGTGACACATTATACGGTCTGAACCTCGTACGTGACCAAGTCTCGAAAGACCGCAGCCTGACCATTGTTGAGGGATACACGGATGTGATCGGTGCATGGCAAGCCGGCTTGCGCAATGTCGTCGCTTGCCTTGGCACGGCCTTGAACGAAAAACACATACGGCTGGTGAAACGATTCGCCGACCGGATCACCTTGGTTCTGGATGGCGATGAGGCAGGTCGAAAACGGGCCAATCAAATTCTAGACCTCTTCGTCGCCAACGATATCGATCTGCGTATCCTAACCCTGCCTAACAACTCCGATCCATTCGATTTTGTGATGCAACAAGGTGCTCAGGAGTTTGCACGGCGCGTTCTAAACGCTGCCGACGCTATCGATCATAAGATCCGAGTCGAGACGCATGGTATTGACGTCATCAATGATACGCATTTGTCTAACCAAGCTTTGGAGAATATCCTCTCCACGGTTGCCCGAGTCCCCTCCTCGGTCTTTAGCGGATCGGCATCGAAAGTTTTGCGGCAAGACCAACTCCTTACAAGGCTTGCCCGACAGTTCCAGATCGAACGGCCGCAGATAAAACAACGGCTCATGGAACTCAGGTCCGCCAGTTTACGGCGCAATACGGGTGCCGAGGACCCCACAACCGAACCAGGTATCGATTTTGAAAAACTGAACCGCTCCGAGGCCGAACTGGTCCAACTGATCATGCAGGATTCCGAATTTCTCGATGTGGCGTGTGAAAAAATTAGCCCCGAACAATTTACCGACGGTCCCTTGCGAGATTTGTATCAGGAAATCTGCTACTGCTTTCAAGAAGGCCGCGACGCCACCTATTCTGAATTAATGCTGGAGCTAGAAGACAGCCGCCTGAAGGGTTTGGTCGTTTTTCTAGATACCCAGTGGCACGAAAAACAAATGGCGGCCGCCTCGCACCGGCAAGATAAACCACCCCGCATGCTGTTGGATGAACTCCTACAGCGATTCATTCAACAGAACGAGCAAACGGGAAGTCGGCAAACGATTTCTCGGTTGCACGCTCGCAAACTTGACCAACAGGAGGAAACCGAAACGCTCGAGCAATTGCTCAACCAAGCAAAACAACGGCATGGCTTAAAGCCACCCACGGATGGGTAGCAACTATTACCGTTGATCGCCAGTATCCCAAAATCGGCTAATCTCGTAAGACGTTCGAACGTTCCGAAACCCCGCATCAGGTGAATCGTGAAGTCACTTGAAACCAGCGGACCGATCGAATGTACAAGAACCAATTTTATCCTTAGGGATGAGGGATGTCAGGCATAGACACTTCATGATAGCGATATCAATCGCACAGGAGGTTCGTGAAAATGGATTTTCAAGAAACCGATCTACAGAAATTGATTACCAAAGGAAAGACCCAAGGCTACTTAACCTACAACGAGCTCGGCAATTACCTACCTGATGAAACGGTCGGTTCAGAAAAAATCGACAACTTGATTGTCGCCGTGGAAAGTTCAGGGATTAAACTTAGGGAAAAGCCCCCCGCTAAATCAACTAATGCGGGACCGTCAGCTGAGGATTTGCTAAAGGCCGAAGCTGAGTTGCAAACCATTCAGGTACCGGAAAAGTTACCGAGACCAAGTGACGACCCCATTCGGATGTACCTGAGTCAGATGTCTGAAATCCCTTTACTTACGCGGGACGAAGAAATTTCATTGGCGAAACGGATTGAAATTGCACGAAAACGTTACCGGCGCGCGGTGCTGACCTGTTTCTACGCTCACAAAGCAACCACGGACACACTCAAACGGGTCCACGCTGGCGAGCTACCATTTGATCGCACCATTAAAGTTTCACTCACGGAAAACTTAACCAAAGAGCAGATTCAACAGCGAATGCCACATAATTTCCGAACGATGGATCACCTCCATTCGGAAAACCGAAAGGACTTCGCCTTGATGATCAGCCACTCCGCGAGTGCCCAGGAAAAGTCCGATGCTCGGCGGCGTTTTCTGCGTCGGCGCTCGAAACTCGTCCAATTGATTGAGGAATTGAGTTTGCGATCTCGTCGGATCAGTCCCCTGATTAAACAGCTACGCAATTTCTCGGATCGCATGCTAGGTCTCAAGTCGCGTTTGGCGGAACTAGCTGACGATTCCACAAACGCCATCGAACGCAAGCGATTAAAGACCGAACTTCATCGTCTGATGGTGATGTGTCAAGAAAGCCCATCCAGTCTTTCAGAACGAGTCGAAAACTGCGAGACCTTCTATGAAGAGTTCGAGAACGCTAAGCGGGCGTTATCTAGTTGCAATCTGCGATTAGTCGTTTCCATCGCAAAAAAATACCGCAATCGCGGCATGGGTTTTCTTGACCTCATTCAAGAAGGTAACACCGGTCTCATGCGAGCAGTTGACAAATATGAATACCGAAGAGGCTTCAAATTTTCTACCTACGCAACATGGTGGATTCGACAAGCCATCACACGAGCCATCGCCGACCAGGCTCGGACCATTCGTATTCCCGTGCACATGATCGATGTACTTTCCAAATTGAGAAATATTCAGAAACGCTTGCTTCAAGAACGTCGATGTGAACCGTCGACCGAGGAAATTGCCTTGCTGGCCAATATGAGTGTCGAGGCCGTTCGCCGAGTGATGGATATTGGCAGACACCCGGTCAGTCTTGATCGACCTATCGGCGACGGTGACGACTGTAGTTTTGGTGAATTCATCGAGGATTCAACAAGTGACAACCCGGTCCGTAAGGCGACCAACGAGATTTTAAGAGGGAAAATTGAAGGCCTCCTCAAAACATTGACCTACCGCGAACGAGAAATCATTCGATTGCGTTACGGTTTGGGGGACGGCTACACCTACACCCTAGAAGAAGTGGGCCGAATCTTCCGCGTCACCCGGGAACGCGTTCGACAAATTGAGGCGAAAGCTGTGCGGAAACTGCAAAACCCGGTTCGCAGTCAGCATTTGGAAGGGTTTCTACCATCCTCAGTTGCGGGTTCGGAACCGATTTCCGTTCCAACATCCTCATTCTGACCCCACACGATAGAATCAGCGAGTTACTCAAACCAGCCCCGTTTTAAACGGGGCTTTTTTTACAGGTCCCGAAACTACGACATTTGTCTGCCTACTTCGATCCTATCGAATTCCCACATAATCGGATACGATGTTTCTTCCGCTGGGTCGATCGGCCCACAACCAACCAGTACCCTAAATGACGATGGAAACTTGATGCAAGTTGATTACCCCTTAATCCGCACGATTCATCGGCTTCTAAAACAAATTGCCGATTTGGACGAACGTTTGGAAAAAGGTCCGCGACAAATCGTCATCGCTCAACGTGCCGAAAAAGCCTTTGTGGCGGATATGGAGACCGTCAAAGACAGTCGCATCAAATCCAAAATGTCCGCCGACGACAAGCAATTGCAACTGGCTGAACGTGAAGCCCGTATCGAAGATCTAAAAATCAAGCGAAATGGGGTCTCGTCTAACAAGGAGTTTCAACTCCTCACCGACCAGATCGCAGCTGATGAACAAGCCAATTCCGTCCTTTCTGATGAAATTCTTGAACTACTCGAAAAAATAGACGGACTTGATGCAGACGTGGTTAAAGCCCAAGAGAATCTTGAAAAATCTCATCAGGAAACAAAAAAGGTCGAAGAACGAATCAACCAGGAGATGGCGAATTTGCAATCAGAATCAGACCGAGTTGCAAATGAATTAAAGATGCATGAGAGCCAATTGCCTGCCGAGCTTAAAAATGAATACCAACGAGTTGTTGGAAAGCGAGGAGAAGAGACACTCGCGGAAACCGATTTGCAAACCTGCGGACGATGTTTTCAAATGATTAGTCCACAAACCCGCAGTGAGTTGGTCATGCAGCAATTCGTTCTCTGCAAGTCATGCGGAAGCATCCTTTATATCAAAGAAAATACCCCGCTACCCGGTTAAGCGTTCATTCGAACGTCGTTTCCATTCTTTGATCGGCATATTCTATTTGCGTCTCAAGAATCCTCGCCGCACTTTGAAAGAAAGCATCCAAAACCATGGGGTCAAAATGACTGCCACGACCTTCTTCCAGTATTTGGAAGCATTTTTCACGCGTGAAGGCCGCCTTGTAGGGCCGAGTGCTACTGAGTGCGTCAAAAACATCTGCCACTGCTACGATTCTTCCTTCGATAGGAATATCTTGGCCAGCTAGGCCCAGCGGATATCCAGAACCATCAAATTTTTCGTGATGGGTTTGTGCGATGACGGCGGCCAATTTCATTATGGGGTATGACGATTCTCGTAACAATCTGCCGCCCAATTCCGCGTGTTTCCGGTACTGCTTGAATTCGTCACGAGAGAGAGGGCGGAGAATGTCTTTCCCCATACTACAGTGATTCTTAATTTGGTTGAATTCACTTTCGTCGAGTCGACCTTTCTTCAATAGAATGGCATCCGGGACACCGATTTTTCCAACGTCATGCAATTTTGCTGCTTCACCGATCAAACCCACATCCAGATCGCTAAATCCCATCCGCTCTGCAATGATGGCTGCATAACGACCGACCCTCACAACATGATGTCCTGTATCATCATCTCTGAATTCAGCAGCCATCGCTAAACACTGAACCAATTGTTGCCGAGACGCCTCTAACTCCGACGTCCGAATGGAGACTTCCATTTCAAGGCGTTGAGAGTAGTCTTCGAGGTGATCCTGATATTTCTTTGCCAAAAGAACATTTCGAACACGAAGTATCAATTCACTATCATCGACAGGCTTCGATAAAAAATCCGAAATCCCCAGATCGAATGTTGTCAATTTCGTTTCTGAATCAGAGCATGCCGTTAGCACGATGACCGGCAACCTTGAAAGCGCGGCATCGCTTCGCAGCCGTTGTAAGATCTCTAAGCCGCCAATGTTCGGCATGACCAAGTCTAAGAGCAACACATCGGGGCAATATTCTGCGATGCGGGAAACTGCATGAATCGAATCGCTGCAGCAACAGAAAGAGCGATATCCCGCTTTTTTCAAATAGGTTTTCACCACCTCGATGTTTAAAGGTTCATCATCCACGATCGCAATTTTCGCCGATGTAACATCCCTTTTCGACGATCTAATCCCCATTTCGTCCGGACCCTCCTTTGGCAAAGCCATTGGGGACGAACTGCTCTCAGAAAAACTTGCAAATGATGGCTGATTAGTGGTCGTGAACATAGCTCTGATATGCGCTTGGATGCGTCCTATTGAATGTCACCGGTCGTTGAATGATTTGAATTGGTCGCACCCAAAACAATAGTATCTTTACGTCCCGGAGGACGTTTAATTACGGCAGCAGAAACAGCCGATTTGAGATTTCACATTTGAGGTCCGGAAAACAATCACCATCCCTTCAACCGGCCCCTTTGGAGTACCGCAGACGCTCCCTTTCCTGTAAAATCAAATCGGCCACGGGGGAACAAGGGAACAAAAAGCGTCCAAAAGCGTTGGTGGCTGTAGCATATCCCAAAATATAGGAAAACTGAAAATACGCGGTTTTTGAATAAGATGTTGATTTCCCTCTTAGATTGTTAGAGAATTTAGGAACGACCTGCAGGATTTCGTGCAGGTCGTAATTTTTTTGGACCTAATCAAACCTTCCTTGTGATTCCGGAGATTACCTTGTCCGATCGCGTACCCATGACCCAAGACGCATACAACAAACGGCGCGTTGAAATTGAACATCTTGAGAACACCGTGATGCCGGAGATCGCGGAGAAAATAGCCGAGGCACGGGCCGAGGGTGATTTGAAGGAAAACGCGGAATACCACGCTCAGCGTGAGGCGCAGGGAATGTTGCAGGCAAAAATCAACGATCTAAAATCGCGCTTGGCGAGAGCCGCCATTGTCGATCAATCAAAAATCCCCAAAGACGAGGTCGCGTTTAACGCAACCGTCAAAGTGTTGGACGTGGATTTGGATGACGAAGAGGAGATCACTTTGGTCGGCGATGGTGACGAAGACTACGACGCTGGAAAATATCTGATTACCAGCCCAATCGGGCAAGGTTTATTGGGTAAAAAGGTCGGGGATGTCGCCAAAATTGAGGTTCCAAAAGGCGTGATCACCTTCAAGGTCTTGGAAATCAGCTATCCGGATTAAAAGGAGGTTACCCTCCAAAACGGTATGGTGGCCGATTCGTTGGCTCCAAATAAAAAACTCAATAGAGGTGGGCTCGCCTAGCTCAAAACGCTTAACGGAGAACCAACCCAACAAAAAAGCGCGCAGTCCTCCGATTTACCAAAAAAAAACAAAATTTAAAGAGTGGAGGCAAACTCTAGCACATCGCACTCCCTTTTAACGAGAAAAATCCTGAATGTGTCACGCCAAGCGAACCGGGCATGTTCTAGCTGGGCGCGAATTCTCCCTAATTATTTTGAAACCTCGCTTTCATTCCGGTACACCCGCCCCTCTAAAAGAGCGCAATCTTTTTAAAACTTGGGAAATTAAGGCCAGAAAATCCCAATTAGCGCAAAAAGGAAGGGTTCTTGCTCGCCGCTGCAAGAACCCTTCGATTGTTGGCTGTCCGTAGCGGAAACATTATCCGGTCCGGAGACCCACAGCCATTGATCCCTATCGACGTTATCAGGCCCTCTCTTTAGCTATCAAAAATATTGGGAGACAAGTCTTCATAACTGTCAAAGTCGCTTTAAAGACATTCCTGTTTTATACAGCCACTTGAATAAAAGTCGGATCGAGTGGATATTTTATAGCGAATGATCGACGCGGTTCATTTAGTCCGATTCAGTTTCAATGTGACGGAAATACAATGTTCGACGACGCGGAACAGCGTGTTGCTAAATTGGCACTAGAGGATGGTACGGTTTTCACCGGCCAGGCTTTTGGTGCAGAGGGTACGACCTTTGGTGAAGTCGTTTTCAATACGTCGATGACCGGTTATCAAGAAATCCTAACGGATCCAAGTTATTGCGGCCAAATCGTTACCATGACCTATCCGGAAATTGGCAATTACGGTGTGAACGAAGAAGATTTTGAAAGTGCGAGCCCCCACCTCTCGGGTTTTATTGTTCGCAATCCCAGTCCGATTGCAAGTAATTTTCGTTCGTCCGGTACGCTTGATCAATTCCTGGTCAAGCATAATATTATCGGCATATCAGCCATAGATACCCGAAAACTAGTTCGCTGTATCCGCGACCAAGGTGCGATGCGAGGCGTGATATCATCCGAAGAACTCGATGACAGCACTTTGGTAGAAATGGCCCGGAACAGTGAATCACTCGTGGGCACCGATCTCGTTCAGCGGGTGTTACCCGATCAGCCGATGGATTGGTGTGAAAAACTGAGTGGCTGGTGGGATATGAAAGGCCCCGTCGACCGGACTGCCCGGTCTGGCCCGGACACCCACTTGGTAGCGTTGGACTTTGGAATGAAACGTAACATTGCCCGCCACCTTTACAATTTAGGATGTCGCGTCACCATTCTCCCTGGTACCGCAACAGCTGAAGAAGTCATGGCAAACAAGCCGAACGGTATTTTTTTATCCAACGGCCCTGGCGATCCCGAGCCACTGACTTACGCAATCAAAACGATTCGTGACTTACTAGGGCAAGCACCAATATTTGGGATCTGTCTAGGGCATCAACTTTTCGCGCAAGCCTGCGGTGCTTCCACTTTTAAACTTAAATTTGGTCACCGGGGTGGAAATCAGCCTGTCCTTAATGAGGCCAATGGTCGAATCGAAATTACATCACAAAATCATGGATTTGCTGTATCGGATGAGAATCTGCCTCCAGAACTTATCGTCACTCACCGTAATTTGAATGACAACACAATCGCTGGTTTGCGTCACACTCAATACCCAGCATTCAGTGTTCAGTATCACCCCGAAGCCTCTGCGGGGCCTCACGACAGCCAATACCTGTTCCAGGAATTTATGGCGATGGTTGATGCTCAACCGGTGTAAGCCGTCCGGATAAGTTTCATTCAGGATGTTTCGAGCCATCGGGAGTTCGTTGAATGTAGTCTTTGGCCCTCGCTTCATACTCGGCGGTTCTAAGACCAACCTGCTTTGCCTCTTGAATCGCCCGTTCGGCCGGCACCCCTTGGTCGCACGCCCGACAGGCAGCCCAAACGGCACCCACACGGTTTGCCGACCCACAATGCAACATCACCTTTTTGTCCCCATTGTCCTTCAATAATTTACGGACTTTATCGAACACATCATCGGTCAACGAATCTGGTTTTCGGAACGGAACGGCTACGAACGAAATCCCAGCAGCCTTCAACGCCGACGCTTCATCCCAATCGATTTCTCCATCGGTCCTCAAAGTGATGACCGTCTCGACCCCAGCGGCCTTAATCAGCGCTATGTCTTCTGGAGTGAACTGGCCCGCAAGGAATACGTTTCCATACTGATGTAGGTTTTTTGTCTTCCCCAGTTGGACTTTTTTTAGCGTCATTTTCGTCTGCTCCGGTTTTTTCCCGGGTTCAACCTCGGCTTGGATTTCCTGAGCCGAAACATCGCAGGCAAGGGAAATTCCGAAACAGCAGAGCCAAAAGAGACACAAATGCCGAGAGATCTGTTTTGAATTCATTCGAAAGACCTTTTTAACACAGTTTTGAGTCTACGTTACACCGGGATTGCGCCTTCTCCAACCGGTTGTATTTTAATTAACGCAAATCGCCCACCGATGGGTATACCCCTCTACAATGGCTGTTTTGTTTTGCATGAATAGCCAAGCGTCCGCCCGTCCCCTGAATTTTTTTGGCCCCTCATAAGACACAATCTTGTAACCACAAGGCTGCTGCCGCCAGTCATCCGGCACAAAACCCGGCAACGGCTCGACCAAAAAAGCATGAAAACTGTTGGTTGCTCCCTTTTTACCATCTACCCGTTTGCGCTGTTGTATGCTTTTAACCATTTTCATGACTCCTTGTGGGGACACGGTGATCGCTGACTAGTATTAACGGGTAGGGTACGGCCGCCCGATGACACATCTGGTCGTTAACCTAGCGTTTTATTGCTTTTGAGCGTTGAAACGGGTTCTCACTCCCAAGATCCGGCTCTATCCGAGATAAGGTTTAGTTTTCCAAGATGATCGGGACTGTCCGCACCAACGCTCGAGGTTGTACTTTACGAGGTTGTACTTTACTTAGTAGTTGTGTCATATAAACTGTTAATCAGCTACGTTATTGTGTTCAAATCGATCGCATGTTCCTCGGTTTACAACCCTCTGTTTCGTTGCGTCACTTCCCAAACCGTGTTGTTTTTGGCATGTTTCGTTCAAACCTTTTCGCGTTCTTTTTATTGACCTGCCCGTTCGCCTACGCACACGGGTCTCTAAGTGTTGTGATTGACGACTTTTCCGTAGGAAATTCTGGCACGGTACCGGCAGTTTTTTCATCCAAAGGCCTTTATCCGGTCTTTACCACCACGGACCCATCCATTCTTGGCGGTGTTCGAAAATGGCAAGTCGAAGTTACGCACCATAGTGTGACCGATTCAAAAATCTATGATGGCATTGCTGACATGTTCGGGATTGCAAATGGCATGGGGCAACACTCCCACGTTTCCATCCGTTGGGATGGCCAAAATAATCAATCGATGTCAGGAAATTTTCCATCAATCGACTTAAGCCAGAATGGCTCCGTAGATTCGTTTTCTTTGGAAATCTTATCTGCGGATTTAGCCACCCGATTTGAATTGAGCGTATCCGATATCGACTCAAGTTTTAAATATTCAAAAGCATTTTCCGGAACCGCGAACACCGCATACCGATTCAGTGAATTTTTCGGCATCGACTTTGCTCAAATTAAGTCGATTCAATTGAACATCAGTGGCTTGTCTGCTTTTGATGTGGCGATGGGGCAGCTGAGCACAACGAAGACAGTACCGGAACCCATAGGTCTTCTTATCTGGTCAACTTTTTTTGGCATTGGGTTGCTTCGCATGCGTCAGAGGAGATTGTGACGCGTTGCCACGCTCGCGTGTCTCGCTAACCCGTGCCATTTAATCACCGAGACGTTTCCCAATGTAATTTAGCTTTTCGGCCTTCTAGCAAACAATTGGAATGGCAAATCCATTCGCTCTTTTCTTACGATTACCAAACATAAGGGACCGCCACTTTCCGAGACGTGGGGTATTTAGGAAATGTTCGAAGGTACCAATTATGGTGGTCCCTTGCCCGCGGCAACAGATTGGCCAGTGTCCAGATTCCAAAACTAAACGAGGCCCAACTCGGTACGGCAATAAAAAAACCTATCCACTCAATCATTTCACCAACCAAATTGGGTGAACTCAGCCATCGGAATAAGCCCCCGTTTGGTATTTGGTACCGCGTGTCCCCTGGTTTTCTTAATGCCAGCAGTCGGTTGTCAGAGCTGATATTGATCCACATTCCGATTCCGAAAAAGCACGTCCCAACCACCATAAAAAACCATGTATGAACAAACCACCCTTGCGCTAGAAAGTACCCATTAAGGGTCCCGTTCACCACGTTAAATAAGAAAGCACTAGCGACAATCAAAACAGGCATCCGTTTTTTTCTATTTCTCAACCGGATGGGAAAAAGGATGGATCGATTGAGGTAATGGACGGTCCAAAGGGTTAACGGCCAATAGGCCCAAATGAGGGTATCCGCCGTTTGACTCATGATAAATACCCACCAAAGAAAGATCGGTGATGGCATCTCCATCCAGAACCAACCCCATGAATTGTTCACGGTTGGGCCCCAGCCGGGGCGTAAATGCCGCCCAAAAGGCGCCGCAATCCGCCATCCCATTAGTACGATGAAGGTGATTACAGCTAAGGCGACCCAACACCCTACGCCAATTGTCCAGTAGAACTGCATTTGCGTCATTGGCCCCTTCGAGGGTCAAACAAGATTCACCCATGACGTCCTGTTCGTACCCGTTACCTCGTTCCGCACGCCGACCCGCTTCAGTTCGAACGAGAACAGAGTGAACGGCTTAAGACTTTCGGGGCACCAATGGAACCCGTGGCTGTTTGGTCAGACCAAAGGTCAATTCCTCGTACCAGGAATCATGCGAATTGACCATCTCGCGAATGTTCTTCCAGATTTCAACAGGCGGCCCAAAACCACTCCAGTCAACTGTCAACACGCGAACACCGCGGCGGCGCATTTCACCAAGAAGCTTTTGATAATTGCCGTACAGCTGTTGTAAGTAATCGAGGGGGACCCCATTCTCTTGAGAACGCCCACGAGAATGCATGCGATCATGACATTCCTCCGGTGAGACATCTAAGTAGACGAAAATATCCGGTGGCATGACGTCCCGGCTCATGTTCTTGTAAACGTCAACATAAAGCTGATACTCCTCAGGGGTCATGAAACCGCGTTCCATGGCAGTTGTGGCAAACACTGTATCCCCGTAGATCGGACGGTCTTGCACCACGATCTTTCCCTGAGAACCCCAGGCTAGTTCAACGGCCAAACGGTGCTGTTCGTAACGTTGCGTTAGCATAAACATCTGCATTGCGAATCCACCGCCCGTATTGGTTTCGGTCTGCAAATCTTTGTAATAGCGTTCTAAGAAATGATTGAATTGTGGATGGTGGGTCGGCTCTTCTAAAACCTGGGCTGGCCAGCCTGACGCTGTGGCTGCAGAAGCGATGGCATGACAGGCATTTGTTTTGCCCGCGCCAATGTTTGCATCAATCGTGATAAATAAACCACGATCTTCTGTCCGTTTTTCAAACGCCACACCCATACTCCTCGAAGGTCACCACTTGCTTGATATCCGGTCGATATCTGGAAGACGCTCCAGCCTACCGGTACGCGGTTTAAGTTTCAAGGTTTAAAGGGCGAGTTAACGGCTTCAAACACCATTCGATTCCAACAGATCAATATAAGCGTTGGAGATTAACCAGTCGGCATCTATTCCCAACCGATCCATTAATTCATTGGCCACCACAACGCCCTCCGCTGGTGACTGATCGTCCCTCAAAACCACTTCCAATTCCAAAAACGACCCCAACCCCTCGACTTGATCGAGATGGATACGTGTTTGACCTACTAGGAAAAGATCCCGCCGCTTGATGACGACCCCACGAATCCCAACGGTCGATGCCATGGCCTCGCAAAAGGTCTTGGGTTCAGGAATCGGCGTGCGAGTGTACTCGGAGGGTTTCGGAGCGTCCTGTTCCTTTCGGGTGTAAGAAATAAGCTCAGCCGTACCGTCGGAGAATTCACGAATTTTCAAGCGATCTCGGAATGTATTGAAAAAGGTATCTCGCTGTTCCAAAACCACGTGCGGCTGGGTCTTCAATTCACCCGCGACTCTGTGGATTCGATCAAAATCCTGTCGACTCAACCGCGCTTTGATCTCAATATTCCTTCCCACCATCTAGAATCTCCAAGTATCGGGAACCAACACAGAAGTAAAAACGAAAGGTGTTTTCATTAAAACGAATCCAGCCTCAACCGCGCCCTCTGAAGTCGGTTCGTTTTCCGTTATATCATTTTGCTTTCGGCCGAAAAACCTTAAACCGCGTTTCGTTCGTTTCGATGAAGGGACCGTCAATCAAGTCCACACAATAAGGAATCGCGGGGAAGACGGCGTCCAGACATTCGGCAATCGCTTTGGGGTTCCCCGGCAAGTTAACCACCAAACTTGCACCTCGAATACCCGCTGTTTGCCGCGATAAAATGGCCGTCGGAACGTATTGCAAAGAAACGCCGCGCATCAACTCCCCAAAGCCGGGCATCATCTTTTGGCACGCCTGTTCGGTCGCTTCGGGGGTCACATCGCGAACGGCGGGCCCAGTTCCCCCCGTCGTCACAATGAGGCAACAGCCGTGTTGATCCGCTAGTTCAATGATCGTATCCCTGATGGTGCCTGTGTCATCAGGAATGATACGAGTTTCCGTCTCAAAGTTTGTTGTAACGACACTTTCCAAATATTTTAAAATCGCCGGTCCACCGAGATCTTCATAGACGCCTGTACTGGCACGATCCGAGACGGTTATCAAACCAAATTTCGTTATTAATGCGGCGCTCATTGGATACCATCTTTTTTAAGGTTTAATTCCGATTCGGCTTTGGCTTGTTCCTGAATTTCCTTTAGTCGCGGTATCGCCGCCGGCGCGTTCATATCGTAAGTGATCGGTGAGATGGTAATTTTACCCTGTTTCAACGCCTGAGTATCCGTTTCAAATGGAGATGGTTTTGGATCGGGTTTGTTATTGGACCAAAAATACGGACGACCTTTGGGGTCTTCACCACGATCAAAGGTATAACCTAACGGATTGATTTCTACGGGCACAATGGCGACCTCGGCAGTTCCTTTTAAAGCAACCGTCGGAATGTTGATATTGAGAACCGTTCGTTCCGGCCAGTCGACCCTTTGATATTTTTCAATTAAGCCCCAGGCAATTTCCGCTGCGCCTTCAAAGTCCATCTCCGTGGAGTATTCGAGACTAATGGCCATGCTGGGTATATTAAACGTAGCCGCCACCAGTGCACCGCCAACCGTTCCGGAATAGCCGCAATTGATCCCTGCATTCAAGCCCCCGTTGATCCCACTAATCACTAAATCCGGCTGGAACGGACACAATTCAAAAAGGGCCAACTTAGTACAATCGGCAGGTGTTCCATCGACCGAGAATCCTCGCATTTGATCATCCGATTCCGTTGAACTACCGAGGGTTACCGGAAAAAGAGGTCTTAAAAAGGTGATCGCGGAACTGACCCCACTCTGTTCCGTCCGCGGAGCCACGACGAACACATCGTTGCCAACGGTCGTTAGCTTTTCTGCCAAATGAATAATCCCACCGGCATGAACGCCGTCATCATTGGTAAGCAATATTCTCATCAGATTACACGAACACCCTTCGCACTTCTTCCTCGACCTAAATAACCCTGTTGACTGGGTTTTTAAGTAGAACCGAAAAATGATATTTTGTCAGGGTGATCATTTCGGTTTAGCCTTGGACTTGGCAGCGGCTGGGATCAAACACTCGGAGTTGAGCGATTTTCGGGTCCGACACGAAACCGTTTTTTCGAGCGAAATAAGTTTTTTGGGTCGCTAGAAGAGAGGCGACTTAATTCGTATAATTCGCGATTCGTGAAAAGAACCACTGCTATCCAAACAGGGCCTCACCCGGTACGCCAGAACTAGTGAGGCCTTTATCATTCAGAGCCGTTCAGCCAACGGACTACAAGGAGCTGGTAAATGAACGCAGCCAACCAAACCGATGTCATTGAATCCCTCAAATCGACGGAGGGCCGCGTTTTGGTTCTCGATTTTGGCTCGCAATACGCACAACTCATCGCCCGGCGCGTCAGAGAGCAGCAAGTCTATTGCGAAATCGTCAGGCATGACATTACGGCCGAGCAGGTTCGAAGACACAACCCAAGTGGACTAATCTTCTCGGGCGGTCCTAATAGCGTTTATGAAGACGGTTCTCCTCAACCCGATCCGGAGTTGTTCGAATTGGGTTTGCCAATTCTGGGAATTTGCTACGGGATGCAATTGGTCTGCAATTCACTAGGCGGGCAAGTCGCCAGTGTTCCCTGTCGCGAATACGGCCCCACTCAGGTATCGGTTACCCATCGGGACCCTCTGTTCAACGAGTTTCCCGCGGAGACCCAGGTTTGGATGAGCCATGGAGACCAGGTACAAGAAGTCCCCGAAGGTTTCGAATCTCTCGCTAAAACGGGTACTTGTCCGATCGCTGCGGTAAAACACCGAGATCGACCACTGTATGGCCTCCAGTTCCATCCGGAAGTAACCCATACTCCGCAAGGCAAAACGCTGCTGAAGAACTTCCTCTACGAGGTCTGCCATTGCCCCGGCAACTGGCAGTTGGAAGATTTTGCAAAAGAACAAATTGCAAAAATTCGAGAACACGTGGGTAACGACAGGGTGATCTGTGGACTGTCAGGCGGCGTAGATTCAGCCGTTGTCGCGGCACTCCTTTACCGGGCCATAGGCGATCAACTCTCCTGTATATTGGTTGACAATGGACTCCTGAGGAAAGGAGAGTCCCAATTGGTGGTGGATGAGTTTACCGACCACTTTAAAACCGACCTGCATGTCGTAAACGGAGAGTCGGTGTTTCTCGAAGCCCTTGAAGGGATAACGGAACCTCAAGAAAAGCGTACCGTGATTGGACATACCTTTATCAATTGCTTCAAGCAAGCCTCGGAGTCAATCGATGCGGTAAAGTTCCTCGCCCAAGGCACACTCTATCCGGATGTCATTGAAAGCGGTGCCGCAGTGGACGGTCCCGCCGCGACCATCAAATTGCACCACAATGTAGGTGGTTTACCTGAAGAGCTTGGCTTTGAACTCATTGAGCCACTAAGAGACCTCTTCAAAGACGAAGTTAGAGCCCTTGGTTTGGAATTGGGCTTACCAGAGAAAATCGTCTGGCGTCATCCCTTTCCTGGCCCAGGGCTGGCCGTCCGGTGTCTCGGCGAGATAAAAAAGGATCGACTCGATGTCCTGCGTGAGGCCGACGCCATCGTAATCGACGAAATTCATCAAGCCGGGCTTTACCGAAAAACCTCTCAACTCTTTGCCGTGCTCCTTCCCATCCAAAGTGTTGGCGTCATGGGAGATGCGAGGACCTATGAAAATGCGTTAGTCATTCGCTGCGTTGACACCGACGATTTCATGACCGCAGATTGGACGCGGCTCCCTTATGATGTGCTTGCAAAAATGTCGACTCGAATCATCAACGAAGTCGCGGGTGTGAATCGGGTCTGTTATGACATCAGTTCCAAACCACCGGCGACGATCGAGTGGGAATAAAATGATCTGCATGAAGGCTTAAATCCCAGAATCTCTATCTGCCATTGATGACCCGCTCAAAGCGATTTACCACAGTCATGATTCGGTATGCCTGTGGGTGTTTCAAACCCGAGGCGAAAAAAATCAATTGGTCAACGAAACGTTGGAGTTTCCCGACTCGCTCGTGCCAAACATTTTCATTCCCTGCATGCCAAACAGAACGAGCCGCTGCAATCTTTTTGCACCCCCAAAATAAGGAGAAATTGCTGGTACTCGCTGACCGCTTCCTTGGGGCGCTTTAAAAATCCGAGTTTCATTGCGTCTCGAGGCCGAGACGACGTCACCGGAAGATGAGTCGGTTTCCAAAACCCAGGCAACCCCTATTGTTTAGGGTCAGCGTCGCCGCCGTATCATAATGCTCAAGACTCCCAAACCGGCCCAGATCGAAACAGTCGTTGGCTCCGGTGCCAAACGGGCGGCAGAGATTTGATTGATCGCCACGTCAAAAGCTCCGGATCCGCGAATGTTTAGCTGGATCGATTGAATATCCGTAAAATTTAGTCCGGTAAAATCCGAAAATCGAAATTCCCCGACTCCTGCTCCAGTGTGGGTTTGCAGCACGACGGCCGTACCCAATGAGTCACTGACGATCATCTCAAACTCGGTTGGAAGGTCCGCAGATAACAGGTTCAGTAAAAAACCATTGTTGACACCTGCTTGGCTAAGGTCCTGGTTCGGGAATTTCCCCAACAGTGCCCCGTTGTCTTGGCCATCCCAGCGTAAGGAAATCTCAGCATTTTGACCCATCCCATTGGAAATACCGAACATTCCACCAACGCCGTCATAGATCTTCGTATCGGTAAACTGGTGTGCCGTGACATCGACTTGCCATTTTCTGACCCCTCCCAAAATACCGGAATCGGTAGATGCCGATACAGGATGCTTCCCGACGCTGGCAAACCGTCCTGGACTGAAGCCAGAATTACTCACATTGAAATCATCAATCACGACACCAACGGAGCAGTGGCCCACCGTTACCGGAAGGTAAAACAGGACAAGCAGTGTCAACCAATGAAGTTTCACAACAAAAAAGCCCAATGAATTACTTGGATTGGCCATGAATGACAATAAATAACGGGATCCACGAATCGTTGAATCACCCCACCCAGGCGATGCCTCATTGTAACGGATTGTTGAACCGGCACCACCAATCCCTTTAATCTCTCCATATTAACTGTCCGTCGTCCTGCATTCACTGCCAAAGAGCGTTCGGAAAGTATTTTGACTGGGAAATCGGAATCGGTAACCCTTATATGCAGCTGCTGTTAGCTAATCGCCAAACCGAATCCGCCTATCTCAATAGGCTCTATTTTCTAGTTTTTTTGAAAAAACCAGCAAACTGCTCGTCCGCGAGCCTCCTCTACACCCCCAACACCCTAAAAAGGGAGACTGTCAGGCGATTATTTAGCTCCCTCATTAACTGCTATTTTGCTTCACGCCCGCGCTGAAAGACTCGGCCTCCAACAAACTCCCGTTAGAGCTTGGTAGCTTCCCTTTGTTTGTTAGAATTGCTCGACCGCTTCGTTCACTCGGGTGATCAAGGAAACGTAAACAACCGTGCCGAAAACCGGCACCGATGTTTCCTGGCTCCGTGTCTGCTCGAACCATCGCCACACCCATCGAAACAAAAACTGACTAAGAACCAAACCATGAGCAAACAATACATCTACACGATGTCAAAACTGACGAAGAAGTATGGGACAAAAACCATTCTTAATGAAGTTTGGCTATCGTTTTATCCAGGCGCTAAGATTGGTGTCCTTGGAAAAAATGGAACCGGGAAAAGTACTCTGTTGAAGATCATGGCAGGCTTGGACAATGATTACGATGGTGAAGCAAGATTGACCGACGGTTTCACATGCGGTTATTTACCCCAAGAACCCCAGTTGGATCCAGACAAAAATGTCTGGGACAATGTTATGACCGCCGTCGCCCCCAGACGCGCGTTGCTGGATCGTTACAATGACTTGTCGATGAAATGCGGGGAACCGCTCGACGACGGTGCCATGGAAAAAGTCTACGCGGAAATGGCACGTGTGCAGGATGAGATTGAAGCCACCAACACTTGGAATTTAGATCGAGAAATCGAAGTTGCTTTTCAAGTCATGAATTTGCCGGACAAAGAAGCCAATGTGGAACAACTGTCCGGCGGGGAACGGCGTCGCGTTGCATTGTGTCAACTGTTGCTCGAAAAACCCGATTTAATGTTGCTTGACGAGCCGACCAACCATCTCGACGCTGATTCGGTCCAATGGCTAGAGCGTTCTTTGCACCAATACCATGGAACCGTCGTTGCCGTGACCCATGATCGGTATTTCCTGGACAACGTTGCCGGATGGATTCTTGAACTTGATCGAGGCGAAGGCTATCCCTTCGAAGGCAACTACACTTCTTGGCTTGAGCAAAAACAGGCGCGCCTGACCATCGAGAAAAAGCAAACCGAGTCCAGAAAAAAAACGTTGGCTCGCGAGCTGGAATGGATTCGCTTGGCCCCCCGGGCTCGCCAAGCCAAAAACAAGGCACGAATCAGCTCTTACGAACAAATGGCCGCTCAAGCAGATCGCGAACAGGATCAAGAACTTGAAATTCAAATTCCTGCAGGGCCCCACCTCGGTGATTTGGTGATCGAAGCCGACGGCGTGCAAAAGGGATATGGCGAGCGGATTCTGATGGAAGACATGAACTTCAGGCTACCCCCTGGGGGAATCGTGGGGATCATTGGGCCCAACGGCGCTGGGAAAACCACGCTCTTCCGAATGATAACGGGACAAGAGCAGCCGGATTTGGGGGCCCTCAAAATCGGATCAACGGTGGAGCTTGGATACGTCGATCAAAGTCGCGATTCCTTAGAACCCACTAATACCGTTTTTGACGAAATTTCAGGTGGTCACGAAACACTGGCACTAGGCAAACGTAAGGTTGATGCGAGATCTTATGTATCCCGTTTTAATTTTCGAGGGCCCGATCAACAGAAAAAGGTTGGTGACCTTTCCGGCGGTGAGCGGAATCGAGTGCACTTGGCAAAACTACTGCGCCGAGGCAGTAATGTCCTTTTGCTAGATGAACCAACCAACGATTTGGACGTCGATACGTTACGCGCATTGGAAGAAGCGATTCTACATTACGTCGGATGCGTGGTCGTCACCAGCCACGATCGCTGGTTCCTCGACCGGATTGCGACCCATATATTAGCCTTCGAGGGGGATGGCTACGTACATTGGTGCGAGGGTAATTATCAAACTTACGAACAGCAGCGACGTGAGCGTTTGGGAATCAAAGAAGATGAGACACCTCGCTTTCGTTATAAAAAACTGATCACTTAGAAACAAACTCCCGGAAATCCTTGCGGCCATTTGATTACTCCCCTGTAAAGAGTCAAATCAAGTGGATCGAATACGGGATTCCGACCGATCATTAAACATTGTCCCTCCACCAATTACCCACTCAACCCACAAGGTAAGCCATGACAATCATGCGAACCGGCTCAAACGAGAAATACTCAAACAATTGGTCCTCCGCTTTTGGCGGGAAAAAGGCAAAAGCCAAAGCTGCGAAAAAGGCGACCAAAAAAGCAACCGCGAAAAAGAAAAACAAAAAAAAGGAGAAACGCTAATGCCTTTTGATTTTAGCAAACGCTTTGATTCGGCCATAAAGTACACCGATTTCCTAGATACCCATGGCACACCTTCCGACCAACATAAATGGCAAGGGGTGTTTGACTCGGTACACCTTTCTGATGCTCAAACGCAGCTGTTGAAGGGTTTTAAGAGGGAGATGAATGTGCTTTGCATGGCGGGTGCATGGTGTGGCGACTGTGTCAAACAATGTCCTATTTTCCACCAGTTTGAAAAGGTTTCATCCAAAATCCAGGTTCGATTTATCGATCGCGATGCCGATCCAGAATTGGCCGGTGAATTAAAGGTATGCGGAGGTTCTCGAGTGCCTCAGGTCGTATTCCTCAGTGAGGAAAACAAATTGGTGGGGCGCTATGGGGATCGCACTCTGTCCGCCTATCGACGTATGGCATCTCAGTTATCTGGAGCCGCCTGTTCCACCGGTTTAATGACCGAAGGAGATTCAGGTCTGGCGGCAGTTGTGCAGGATTGGTTGAATGAATTTGAACGAATCCAGCTGATACTGCGGACCTCTCCCGGATTGCGTAGACTCCACGGCGATTAACACGTGACCCGAGCGGCTTGTAAACTACGTTTACAAGATTTGCGTTTCTCGTGTAAACTTGACGTTTTCCAACCGTTTTTATTTTTTATCCCGTGGCGGGCCGCCTGCACGATCGCCCTCACGCGGAGCGGTAAGATTTCGTGTCCATAGCAATCGAGTTCTAATTCATGTTTGGTTCACTCCAGGACGGACTCCAGTCCGCATTTAAATCGATTCGCGGCAGAGGCACCCTGTCCGAAAGCAATATGCGAGATGGACTGGCCATGGTCGAGCAATCCCTGCTCGATGCAGATGTCAGCTACGACGCTGTCAAGGCCTTCATGGAGCAGGTCACGACCCAAGCGCTGGGTGAAAAGGTTCTGCTTTCGCTCAAGCCAAGTGAACAACTGGTCGGGATCGTTCACCAAGAACTGGTCAATCTGCTGGGCCCCGTCGAAGAGGGACTTCAGCTACATGATGGTGTCAATATCATTATGATGTGTGGCCTACAAGGTTCGGGTAAAACAACGACCTGTGGAAAACTCGCCAAACTCCTCCAGCAACGTGACATCTCTCCGATGCTGGTTGCAGCCGACCTTCAGCGGCCAGCTGCGATCCAACAATTACATGTGATCGGAGAGACGGTTGGGGTTCCCGTTTACAGCGACCCCAACGAACAAGACCCGGTAAAAGTTTGTCAAAACGCCGTTGCGAAGGCCCGTGAAGAAAACGTCAAGGTTGTGATTCTCGATACTGCCGGCCGGTTGGCGATTGATGAAGAGTTGATGGAGCAGCTGAGAACGATTGATCGCCAGGTTACGCCAGACCAAGTCTTTCTGGTTGTTGACGGGATGACGGGGCAGGATGCGGTCAACAGTGCCAAAGCATTCCACGAGTCTCTTGAGCTAAATGGCGTCGTGATGACCAAGCTCGATGGTGATGCCCGGGGTGGAGCTCTGTTGTCGGTCAAATACGTGACAGGCGTTCCGATTCGGTTCATTGGTACCGGTGAGCATCTGGAAGACTTGGAGATTTTTCGTCCCGAGGGGATGTCTAATCGGATCCTCGGAATGGGTGACGTGCTGGCTTTGGTTGATCAAGTCCAGGGAATCGTCGATCAAAAGGAACAGGAACGACTTCAGGAGCAACTCGAAAAGGGACAGTTTTCACTTGAGGATTTCCGAAATCATATTCAAAAGATGGCCAAACCGGGCCTGATGCAAAAAATGATGGGACTGATGCCCGGAATGCCGAGTGCTGGGGATATCAGTAAAATGATGAATGATGGAGATACCTCGGGAGAAATCCGCCGAATGGTCGGTATTATCGACTCGATGACACCCACAGAGCGTCAAAACCCCAAATTAATCGAAGTAAGCCGCCGGCAGCGAATCGCCAAAGGGGCCGGAGTGCAGGCTCAACAGGTCAATGAGTTAATCAAGCAATATGACACGATGAAGCCCTTATTAACGGGAATGGCCGGAAAAGGGGCAGGTGACCGGATGCAAATGATGAAGGATTTGCAGCAAAAAATGCTTGATCCAACCAGTCGAATGCCAAAAACCAAGAAATCGACTGGTAAACGCCTCTCACCCAAACAACGCGCCAAGGAGAAGAAAAGACGCGACAAGATGCTGAAACAAAAACGACGCGAAAAGAAGCAAAAATAATGGATTTTGACCTGACACAATAAGGGCCAAACCCATAAAATGCGGAATTCTATCCAACAAAAAATATCAAGGACTCAAAGTAGTGGCAGTACGAATTCGATTAAAAAAGATGGGACGGAAGCACCGTCCGTTTTTTCGAGTTTGCGCAATGGATTCCCGATCACCCCGTGATGGACGCGTGATCGAAGAACTTGGTACGTACGATCCAATGGTACCCGAAACGGATGCTCGGGCGATCCTAAAAGGTGAACGGATTGATTACTGGCTAAGTGTCGGCGCGAAAGCGACGCCCAAAGTTGGCGTCTTGATTCGGAAATACGGTACTGATGGCTCGCATTTGACGCAACAAACCGACGCGATCGAACGTCTTGGTGGCCGTCGATCAGCCTCCATTGAAGCGGCTAAGGCGGCGGCAGCATCGGCTCCCAAGCCAAAAGTAGAACCAGAACCCGAAGAGACGCCTGCTGAAGAGACGCCTGCTGAAGAGACGGTTGCTGAAGAAGTAGCGACTGAAGAGGCACCTGCGGCTGAAGAGACACCTGCTGAAGAAGTAGCGACTGAAGAGGCACCTGCGGCTGAAGAGACACCTGCGGCTGAAGAGGCAGGCGACGATAAACCAGCGGACGCCGCTGAGTAAACCGATAACCAAGCCAATGGAACATGTCGATTAACCGGCATGTTTCCTTTTTTAGGCGGACTGACTACAACCAAATGGAGAGCCAATGGGCTTGGCAGCCCGGTTCACCGTGAACAAGATGCGGTTTGACATTTTAACGCTGTTTCCCGAAATGTTTCCGGGGTACCTCAGTCAAAGTATCTTGAACAAATCGATCAATCGTGGGCTGGTAGAAATACACGTTCACAACCTTCGCGACTGGACGACCGACCGTCACCAAAAAATGGATGACAGGCCGTTTGGTGGTGGGCCGGGAATGATCTTGATGGTCGAACCGGTCGTCCGATGCGTTCGGGAGGTTCAGACCATGTCTGATACGCCCGGACAAGTGATTCTGTTGACGCCTCAAGGGCAGACATGGGATCAAACCAAGGTGGAAGAACTTGCCGAGGCAAAAACCAGGTATATCCTGCTTTGCGGTCGTTACGAGGGCTTCGACCAACGCGTCATTGACATTTTAAATCCGTTGGAAATCTCCATTGGAGACTTTGTACTGAACGGTGGAGAAGTGGCAGCCATGGTGCTAGTAGATTCCCTAGTCAGGATGATACCAGGCGTCTTGGGTGACGAAATGAGCAGCTGGGATGACTCGTTTTCACGGGGAAATCGGCTGCTTGAGTACCCACAATACACCCGTCCGCGGGAATTTGAGGGGCGGGAGGTACCATCCACGCTGCTGGGTGGGAATCACGCGGCAATAGAACGTTGGAGAAAACAGAAAAGTTTGGAGAATACGCGTATTCGCCGAAGTGACCTGTTGCCCGACGATGAGAAAACCGATCCTTGAATAGAACACAGCATCTATCGATCAACGAATGTTGAGCTGACAATCAAACAGGAAAAATCATGAGCCAGGAAATTATGAATCGTGTCGAGCAATCGTGCTTGAAAGCCGATGTGCCCGAATTTGAAATCGGTGACACCGTGGACGTGCACTGCTTGATTCATGAAGGCGAAAAGACCCGAACTCAGGTCTTTTCCGGTACCGTCATCGCACGAAGCGGTAGCGGCGTCCGCGAAATGTTTGTGGTACGCCGAATTGTCGCGGGGCAAGGAGTGGAGCGGAAATTCCCCGTCCACTCACCTCGGATCGCAAAGGTCGACGTAAAACGTTCGGCCGTCGTAAAACGAGCGAAACTGTACTACCTTCGCGATCGCGTTGGCAAGGCAGTGCGTCTTAAAGAGCGACGCCGCTAAAACGTTGCATGCAGGGTCTGAAACGGCCGGAATCTATACGAATACCATTAAAAAAACCATGGCCAGCTTTTTCCGAGCCAGCCGTGGCTTTTTATTTCACCCATTGGTATTCATTTCGCAGGCTTGACTCATTAATCATCCCTGATCTTGAATCGGTGTTAGCGAGGCTCTGAGAGGGGTTGCTCTTTGGCCGGCAAGCAACGCTGCATCGACATAATCGCAAATGCGGTACCATATTGCTGATGGTATGAATACAGCGTGTAGTCCCACCAACAGCCATTGGGTTCTTGGTATTTCGCCAGAATCTCACTCAACATCTGTTGGTACTCCGCTCGATCTTCTGGCTTCAATTGATCAATGCACATCCCAGCGTAATAATGGCCGTAATAATAGAAATACCCTGCAACACCCATCCAAGACTCGTGAGGAATGGGTCGCTTACGCCCAATACCAAGCCAGCCATTTCTCAAATACAACCGGTACAACCAAGCTTTCAAAACGTTGTCTGTAATCTCTTTATCGCCCCAAAGACGCAGGGCCAGATTGCAGGCCTGCGACCGCCCCAAACTGCCTCCGGGCCGATTGATTCCCATCATGGGACGATCCTTGAGATACTCCCCGTACAGGTATGAGAAATCAGGTTTTTGCTGCCGTTTGATTGCCTTGATTGCACGCGTCACAATTGTTTCTGGTATCTCAATGCCAACTTCGGAGGCTTCATGCAATGCGATCAGGACGGTCGCATTCACAAAGCTGATCGAGCTTCCTGTGGGTTTCCGCCCCTGCACATTGAAATCGTAATAGCCCCAACCGCCGTCGATCGTTTCATAGCGTCGTAACATATCGACTTGGTGCCGCATCAAATCGTCGATCTTTGCAACCACATCGGGTGAGTTGGCGCTATAAGCACGCAGTTTCACCAACGCTTGTAACCCATAGGCGTGACTCCAAACATTGTAAATCGCATCGCCCGTTGCACGTTTTATGTTTTTGAAATTAAGCAACATCCACTGGCGAGCCGCGTCTATCGCCGGCTTCACTTCAGGATCGTCCCCCTTGGCTTCGACCATAGCGGATACCGATAGTGCTGTGGTGGCTGCACGGAACGCTTGATGCGACCCAGGAATGGGCGCATAAATTTCGCTTATTCGATTGGTTTCGTGAGTTCCGAATGAGCCATCCTCATTCTGTGTCAGCATCAGAAACCGCACTCCTCGCTCAATCGAGCGTTCAATCTCACTTGGAGACGGGCCATTCGCGGGCTTAACAATTTTTGGGGATTCGCTGAAATCCATGGGATTCACCAGAATCCCAGGACGGTTCGCAGACCCTTCACTCTCTTGCTCCAACCCGCCTTCTACCTTTTGTCCATAGGAAAGAGCGCAGGCACCCCAACTCAGGAGAATTCCATACAGCATCCATTTAACAATCAATAAGACGACCTTCATCGGCCAACTCCGTGTTTGAAGCATTTAACGTTTTCGATTCTTTCTTAACGGGGTGTTTTTAGTATTTTTTCACCCGCCTTGAGGCCCCCAACTACCTCAACAGAATCGCCCTTGTCGAAACCGAGTTCTACCTTTCGCGGCTGGCCACCCGGAAGGGTAACAAACTGCTGGATTCCATCATCGGAATACACAGAACCCTTTGGGATCATTACAGCCGCCTCTTTTTCGGAGACTTTCATCGCAACTTTGCAATGCATACCGGGCATGACTTTTTCACCTTCATTTGCGAAGTCCTTGAGCGATAACAAACACTCGAAGGTACCGCTCGCGCTGGGTATCGTACCGACCGATGTGACGGTTGCGTCAAGCTTGACTTGAGGGTCTGATTTTAACACCCCGACTCCCACCATTCCCGGACGAATCAGATAAAGCTTGTCTTCCGGAATCATGGTCCGAATCACCAGACTGGCCGGGTCAATAATGGTCATGACCACTTTGTTGGAGGGCACTTTTTTTCCGATTTCTAAAGAACGCGTTGAGGTCCCAGTCACCCCTGTCCACTTTCCCTTAACACACCGACCATAATACACAATGCCGGTCATGGGAGCCGCCATCGCCATCAATTTCCGGTCTGAGCCAAGCTCTTCCAATTTTTTATTACTGTCTCGAACGACCATTTCGGCTTTGAGCAGATCCGTCTCCGATTTGTCTTTTTCGAACGGCAACTCAAGCATGGTAAGGGCAAAACTTAATGACTTTTGTTCGAGTGCGTTCTTCTTTGAAAAATCATCACGTGGTATGTCTACGTCCCTTGTTTGCTGAATGGACATCTTTCTTCTTGCAAGATTCCGTTCCGCCGATTCAAGTCCACGCTGAGCCCGTTTGAGAACAATTTTTTCCGACTCCTCGGTTAATTCATCCTCATTATACATTTGCATTAATTGATCTAATTCTTCGCGAGCATACTCGAGACTGTACTCTGACGTTTTAAGGCTCCACTCGAGATCTTTCAGTCGCTGAGGGCGCTCTACGTCCAAATAGTATTGATGGTCCTCGCTTGCGTTTTCCATTTCGCGTTTGGCTATCGCAACCGCTAACTCATATTTTTGTATCGCCTGTTCCGTTTTTAATTTCTGCACGGCCAGGTCCGCCACCCGCTGACGGTGTTCAAACTCAAGACTCCGATAGGCTTTCTCTATCCCTTCCGACTGGAAGCTTACCACCAGATCACCCTTGTTAACCCGCTTACCCTGCGGCACCAATGTCTCCAGTTCAAAATCGGTCCAGCCGTTGGATTCCAGCTCCACCTCAGCGGTGTTAGAGGCTTCCACAACCCCCTCAAGCGTTTCATACACGACGAGGGGCCGTACTTCCGCCACGACTGTTTCTGAGGTTACTTTGTCGGGGACTTCCGTTGGCGTTTCTTGGGGCGAGCCAAACGCCGCGCCACAACCAAAAGTGATGAATAAACATAAAATCAATCGCATCTAAATCGTTCCTTTTACCACAGGGCTCATTTCATTCGCCGGTCGGTGGTTCACCACGGCTTTATCGGATTTCTGCATTTCCGCCAAAAAAGGGTGGTTGCTGTTACACAAACCCTTTTTCCGCGTCCAAAAGTCTTGAATTCTACTGGTTTTCTTTGCCGGTTTCCATTCCACCAAACCATTTTTTGATCGACCGGAGGCTGAACGGAGCCGGTTCGTTCTGACCGCAAGCCCCTTATCAAGTCAGCTTCTTTTACCGCCTTTTGCATTCTATGATAGATCGGGGGTTAGCGGAGCCCGGCGGAGTCCGGAATACGAATATGGACGGACCTAGCCCAAAACCACTTTAATATGGGGGGGGAAAACCGTTGCCTATTCTTGGTGCACACATGTCAGTGGCGGGTGGTTACTGGAAAGCTGTTGAGGCGGCCTCGAAGGTCGGGTGTGATTGTGTTCAGGTTTTTACAAAAAACAATAACCAATGGCGTGCCAAAGAAATGACACCGCAGGACGGTGAGTTGTTTCAAGAGGCAATGCAACGACTCCATTTGGTCGGCTCGTTATCCCATGCTAGCTACCTAATTAATCTGGCCAGCCCCAAACCCGATCTCCGTCAAAAAAGCGTTGATGCGCTGGTCGTCGAGTTAGAGCGGGCCAACTTCCTCGGCATTCCCAACGTCGTTTTCCACCCGGGCAGTCATACAACCTCGACCCCTCAAGACGGGCTCTCAGCCATCATCGATTCCCTGATTGAAGTCTTGGAACGGACACAAGATCTGACCACCACCCCTTTACTCGAGAACACTGCCGGACAAGGGAGTAATCTTGGGTGGCAGTTTGAGCAATTAGCAACCATGATTGAAGGAGTGAGAACCCCGGACCGAATTGGTGTCTGTATCGATACCTGCCACGCCTTTGCCGCGGGTTATTCGATGGGGACTGAATCAGATTATGAGATGACCATTTCTGAAATGTCCGGAACGTTTGGCTTAGACAAGATCAAAGCATTCCATTTAAATGACAGCAAGAAACCGTTTGCCTCAAGAAAAGACCGGCACGAACACATTGGTCTGGGCGAAATGGGTTTGGAACCTTTCCGTCAAATCGTCAACGACGAACGTTTTGCGGCCATCCCAATGTATTTAGAAACAGAAAAAGGGGAATTGGATGGAAGAGATATGGACGAAATGAATCTGGAACAATTGAGAAGTTTAATTGACTAGACGGCCACAAGTCTGAAGCTGAAACTTAGGGGTTGCTCCTTGGATCATCCGATTACCAAGTGTCCGATCACGGAACACCCAGCATCGCCAATCTGCCCGGATCGCCCGCCGGTTCACCTCGGGGTAAGCCGTTGCTTCTCACTCCATCACCGAGCGATTAGCTCGATCCACCACGGACTATTTGATTGAACCAAGAAGGGTGTAGAATACGTATAGTAGCTCCCCGTATAGTAGCTCCCACGCTTTTCTCGAGATTTCAATGACTGCCAAACGCTACGACACAAAACAACCCAAATCAAAAAGGAGGATTCCGGCGATCCTACTCTTCGTAGCCGTGATTGGAATCAGCTTTTGGATTTTCATGGTATCCCAGCCGAATCCGGTCGAACCCGCGCCTGTCGTTAACCAGTTAGAAACCCCACCCGAAACCAGTCTTGAAGACCCGCAAACGACCGACACCGATTTCGATCGCCTCGCCCAACTCGAAATTTTGCAGAACGAGCTCACGCAGCGGCTGAAAAAACTGAGTGACCGTTACACGTCTCCCAAGGCGTTAACGTTGGACCAACTGGCAGCGTTCATTTCTGACGATTTTTCCGGGCGAGCCCTTCTTCCAACCGAGCTCACATCCGTTTACCAATCGCTATCAGCTGGAGACTCGGGGTTCACCGCTAAGCGGATGACAGAGGATTCGAGGGGAACCAACGAACCTACCGATTTCCCATCTTTCATGAAATCCATGCTGGACCCGATCACTTCGGGATCAGACGCCTCACGGCTAAGAAGCAAATTCAAAATATTTCGCATCAACGACGATGCTTCACAAATAGAAACGGAGGTTTTGGTTAGTTTTTTCGCCGTAAACACGGCCCAACAAAGTGGCGAATTCAACGCAACGTTGCAGATGAATTGGACCCAACCAGAGAACTCAAGCCCCCCCCTCATAGCATCGAGTCGGATTTTGAATTACGAGTGCACCCTTTACCAAGGTGATCGACCGGTCGGGTTTGAGGATCACACCGAAAGTTTCTTCGCTGGTGACACCGCGTTGGTCGAACAGTTTGGACAAGGTGCGGAGCAGTGGACCGCAAAAATTGCCGACCATGGAATCTTCGGTTACAACGGTATTTGCGTGGCAGATGTTAACGGTGATGGGTTAGACGACGTTTATCTCTGCCAGCCGTTCGGACTGCCCAACCGTTTGTTAATACAACAACCCGACGGTTCGGCACTAGACGTCTCATCTGACTGGAACGTGAATCTTTCAGAACATACACGCAGCGCCCTCCTTATTGATCTAAATAACGATGCGAAACAGGACCTTCTCGTGGGAACCGCAGGCGGCCTTTTGATCTATCAGAATACCGGTACTGCATTCGAGCTCATCTCTCGTTTTTCGGATATTCTTGATCCCTACTCCATGTGCAGCGCGGATTTCGACAATGACGGCGACCTAGATGTTTATATTTGTGGCTATTACGATAAACTGGCCGAGGGTCGTCGGTTCCCGTTTGCTTTCCCGATGCACGACTCTAATAGCGGAGGCCCCAACACACTCCTGCGAAACGAGGGCGATTTCCAATTCACTGATGTCACCTCCCAAGTCGGTTTAGACAAAGACAATCAAAAATATACCTACGCCGCAGCTTGGCAGGACTATGACAACGACGGCGATCAAGATTTATATGTTGCCAATGATTACGGACGTAACTGCTTTTATGTTCAAGAAGAAGGGCATTTCCGAAATCTCGCTGCTGAATTAGAAATTGAAGATCAGTCATTTGGAATGTCCGTTGATTGGGCTGACATCAATCACGACGGCTGGATGGACCTTTATGTTTCCAATATGTATTCGACCGCTGGCAACCGGGTTAGTTTTCAAGACAACTATCTAAGCGAGCGTCCCGAGCTTCAGAACAGAATGCAATACATGGCTCGGGGGAACTCTCTGTTCCTAGGATCTCCAGAAGGTTTTAAGGATAT
>JAKVBF010000015.1:57484-65551 GCA_022447555.1 Mariniblastus sp.
GCCAACACATTCATGGGCCGTTGGGCGTGGGGCTCAAAATTCGTCGACATGAACAACGATGGTTGGGATGACGTTGTGGTGCCCAACGGGTTTTTAACTAGAAAACTTTCCGATGATTTGTGAAGCCTGTTTTGGCGGCAAGTTTTGCCGAACTCAACGGGCGACTCAGATAAACAATCCGATATCGATCGCATGCGCGAACAGCATCGATTGTTTGATGAAGAGCTTCGCATTGGCCGCTCTTTTAGTGGACAAGAACGACATTGCGCCTTTCTTAATCTAGGTGAACTCACCTTTGCCAACGTCTCGTCTGTTTCGGGACTGGATCACATCGAAGATGGCCGTGGCCTGGCTCTTACCGACTGGGATCTGGATGGCGACGTTGATTTTCTGTTAACTAACCGGAACGCTCCGATGTTCCGATTTTTAAGGAATGGCATTCAAGCTGACAACCATTTTGCTTCTTTTAAATTAACCGGTAATCAGTCAAACCGGGATGCCATCGGAGCCCGGATTCGAATCAAGCTAAAAGGAGGCGATTGGTTAACAAAAACCGTCACTGCTGGATCAGGCTTCATTAGCCAGTCGAGTAAACGCATTACCTTCGGATTGGGAAAATCCGAGGTCATTGAAAAGGTGATCATCCAATGGCCGGATGGCTCTGAGGATTCCCTTGACGACCTCGCCATCGACCAGCATTACTTGATTGAACAAACGATGGGTGACCCTTTAGTGAAAACGTTTGTACGTCCCACCGAAGCCAATCTTCAACCGGGCCCCGTGCGGTTCGCCTCTGATCCGTCGATCACGACGTACGTGGTCCCTCCGATTCGCATGCCCCTTACGGGAATGAAAACCGAAGATGGCACCGAGACGAAAATAAATTTTTCTCCCGACGAACAAACGACCCGTTACACCCTTGTCAACACCTGGGCCAGTTGGTGTGAACCCTGCAAAATCGAACTGAAAGATTTTTCCGACGAGCATTCTAAACTCTTGGAGATGGGAGTGAAGGTGGTGGCGCTCACCACGGACGGATTGCCGGGACAACCCAACACACTCCAAGACGCTCAACTCGTTGCAGACAAAATACAATTTCCATTCCAATGGGGAACCGCCGAAGCCAAGTGGCTTGAAAAAATGGCCCTCATACGAGGAGCCTTTTACGACGTTCGCCAACCCTACCCAATCCCAACCAGCTTTCTGGTCGATGCCCAAGGGGAGCTACGAATCATCTATCAAGGAACAATTGATATCCAACAACTAGTTCAAGATCTCGCGCGGCTCGATCACCCCGCAGACCAATTGCGAGATATCATCACTCCTTTTGTCAAATCATGGGATTCTAAACCACGCACCTCGAATGACATCCGTCTGAGTAATCTGTTCGCCAAATACGGTTTTGCGCTGGACGCAGAGCATTACGACCAAAATGCTGGACCAGAAAAAGCGCGGATTGAGTACGCAAATGCTGTTAAAAGTATCAATGAAAAAAATTGGCCCGCAGCACAAAGATCCCTACTCACTTCCGTAAGATTGGATCCGACCTACGCACCTGCCCACCGTAACCTCGCGGACATCCTCAGCAGATCTGCCCAGCAGGCCCCAGGCGCCCAAGCCGTCAACCTGTATCGCCAGGCTTCGCAACACTATCGTGACGCCATCCGTTACAAACCCGATAACTTTGATTCCCATTTCGGGCTTGGCTTTGTCTTGGCAAGAATGGGGCAAATCGATGCCGCCATCCGTTCGATGGACACCGCCAGCAAACTGGAGCCGAACAAGTGGGAAGCCCAATTGGCCGCAGCCAAATTATTGGCAAGCAAAGGGGATTACAAAAAAGCCATTGAGCGATTGAAGGTTGCCGTCGCAAGCCAGCCGGAAAGTGAAAACCTTGTCTTTGAACTTTCGGGGTTGTTGATTGTCGGTGGAAAGTACAATGAATCGATCCAAATATCTTCAACCTATTTAAAGACAAACCCGGATTCCAAACGACTCCAAGCACGCATGGGGGACGCCTACTTCTTTGGTGGACAACCGGCCCAAGCGATCAAAGAATATGCCAAATTAAACCCGACTCCGTTGATTTCATTAAAACAACTATGGATTCATTCAACGACTGATCAACCGGAACTGCAAAACAAGGAACAAGTCCAACGATACATCCGTTCGTCAATGGATAAAGCACCATCGAACGATCCGCTGGCTCGCCAAGTCCTAGCGGCCGCGTTGGCCCAGAATGGTGATTTCAATACTGCCTACCGTATACAAGTATCGGTGTCTCGCGTCTTTCGAAGAGGGACGCCGGAATCAAAGACAGCCAGTCATTTCCTGCAGATGTTTCAAAATAAACAACCCGCCCGTCAGACTGGGGCGGCAAATAATCCGTTTTTACGATCCATCCTGCAAGGCTCTCTATAGCTTTGGAACCAACCCGGTATCTCCCAAGAGATCATAACCTACTTTGCTACCCTTTGTTGAGGAAACTGTTAGACTGAGGTAGGCCTACACCAACGTTTGATGGCAACTCCGTTTCGTCAACTGAAACCCTCGTTCCAACCATGCGTTAAACCTCAGAGAAAAATCGTTGATGAAACTTAACCCATTAAAAGAGATGCCCTTGATCGTAATGGTTTTACTGGCAATGTTAAACGGTTCCCAACTGCCTGGACAACAACCGCTAACTATCTTCATCCTTGCCGGACAATCCAATACCGTTGGCCATGCCCGCGCCCACACCATCGCCACGCTGTTTCCGTCGAGCGATTCACGCGATCAACAACTGCGGCAGATGGTGTTCAAAGGAAACCGTGGAGTCTCTTTGGAGTCGTTTGAGGCGCAATTAGAACTGGGCAGAAAAATTGATCGGTTGACCGGTGGAATCTCTAACGACAAACTCAAAAAGATGCCCTCAGGTCCAGAAAAAACAGCGATCGAAGACCAAGTAAAGCAGCTTAAAGAAGCGCGGCAATCCTACAAAGAAATGGTCAACGCCGCCTGCGTTGTCTCTGATCGGGTTTACATTAACTCGATCGCGGACCGTAATAAAAAGTCTGGGAAACTGGGCATCGGCTATGGCGCCGATCAAACGAAAATTGGTCCGGAATATGGATTCGGTTTATCGATCGCCGAGCGGGTCAAAGGACCCATACTGCTGATCAAAACGTCGTGGGGTGGAAAGTCACTAAACTACAACTTTAGGCCGCCCTCGGCGGGTACTTACCAACTCAGCGAAAAAGAAGAGTCGGAGGGCAAAGCCGAAGAAATCAGGAAGAACGCCAGTCTGAATTACCGAATGATGAATCAAACGATTCATGAAACCCTTGCGAATCTGAAAGATCACCATCCCGATTACGATCCCAATATTGGACATCGCATCGCAGGCTTTGTTTGGTTTCAGGGGTATAACGATCAGTTCTCACCTGAGTTCCGGGACAATTACAAAAACAATATGATCTCTTTCATCAAAGACATTCGAAAAGAATACAACCAACCCAGTATGCCCTTTGTGATTGGGGTTCTCGGAACCGGAGTTACCGCTGAAAAGGTCGCACAGAATCAAGTCTCCGTTGGTCAACGAGAAGCCGCGAATGCGCCCGAGTTTAAAGACAATGTCGAGGCCGTCGAGAGCTACATCCATTACTCACACTACTCTCACCAAATCTTCAAAAAAGGATGGCCCGAACATTACCATGAATGGGATACCGTTGGCAGTGATCGTCCCTATCACTACCTTGGGAGCGGGGCTTTTTTCGTCCGACTGGGTGACGCCTTTGCTGACTCGATGGTTGACCTTATGGGGAAGCAACCTAAATAAACCGTATCCGACTAGTCTCCCTCGCACTTAGGGGGAACAGACAAACCGAGAAACACACCCTCAGCCCGCCCCAAATGAATTCAAATGCATGGTAGCGAAGATCAAATAATTGTTAACGGGATCCACTTGTCACCGAGTGGCGAAGCCACTGTCAGTGCGACGGTGACACAATCATTAATCGACTTGGCCATCTTTATGGAAGAACATTCTCGCTTTCCTCTCGATGTCGAACATGTCTTGGCAGGTATCATTATGGCCCGTCGGGAAGGTCGCCTTCCCGCGACCACCCAACTGTGTTCCGACAACGCACAATTGATCGAGGTTCTGACACCACTCGTGGATCGGATCTTCCAAGAAACTGGCGGGAACATTACCAAAGACGACTGAGGCGTTGCAGGCTTTTAATTGTCCCGCCGCATATCTTCTTCGGTAGAAACGTGATTCTCAATGTACCAGCGCTTCCAACGCGTTTCGTCGTATCCGAAATCCTGTCCGGAATACTCTCTCAACGCATCAAGAACTTCTACGTTTTGGATATCTACGATCTTGTGTGTCGGACCCCCACCCTGTCCAAAACTTTGCAACTCACCGGTATTTGAAAACGTCCCCTGGGTGCGCCCCGGTTCGTTACCGGTCGCCCGTTTGTGCGACGTCACTAAAACCTGTTGGAGATAATAAGGTCCGTTATCTGCCTTCAATATACCAATCAGCTTTGCAGCCCTTCGAACCATGTAATTCTCTGGGTGGTTTAAGTAAGCCGCCGCCGTCGTGGTTGATTGAAACCCATCGTACTTATCTTGTTGTAACATCGTGATCGCTCGCTCTCGAACCCCTTCATCAGGATCCGTGATCGCATAGCCGACTAGCAAATTGCGGGCATAGCCCGAAGGCAATCGACCAATCGCATCTACGTAAAGTCTCCTTACCCATGGCCGTTGTTCATCCTTCATCTGACGGGCAACCAAATCGAGAGCGTTCTCGTCGACCAGCGTATAGAGTTGTCTCACGACAACACCCAGCTCCTCTTTACCCAAGACGTATTTATTCCAGCGTTTCAACTGAGAATTTCGGTCACCTTTGCTTTGTTTCTTTTGCTCAGCTCGCTCGTTCACTTCCAACTGCAAACGCGGCATCCATTTCCCACCATCCGAAACGTAACCGTGATACTTATGCAACAATTCTTTATTAATCCAACGTCCATCTAAATTCTGATATTCAAGTAATCGAAGGGCTTTCTCGTCGGTTGGGTCCTTATCAACGATCTGCCGAAGGTGGTATTGACGTTCATGCTTGAACCTGGAGACGCCCCCCTTTTGACGGCTGAGCCACTGGTACATCGTCCAATGACCTTCCGACGTATCCGGAAGGGCTATGACCTTTGCGTAGTATTCTTTTTCAATCTCATCGGCAGGGTAGGCTCGACGTACGACGGTTCCTTGTTCTAGCTTTAAAGTGCCGCCCGCTTCTGTCCTGAAGAGAAAATAAATGCGCCCATCCTCGCTAATCTTGTTCAGGATCTTTCCCCGTATCTCGGCGCCGGATTTCAAGAGCAATTTATCCAACGCCACCCGTTGATCAGGTACGGTTTCCTGAGAAAACCCCATCGAACAACAGACAAGCAATGAGAGCAAAATCCGCAGCCGCGTCATCATCGAAACTAAGGATCCCATGGTTTCTCCGTCAATCCATTATGTTTTTTTATTTTGGAAACCGAACGGGCCAGTCGGATCCGCCTACATTGCCTAAATCAATCGTTTCGCTTTTTTCGATGGCATAATATCACAACACTCATACACACAAAGCAAAACCCACCGGTTGGTTCCGGTACGGATGTCATCCGCCAAGCCAAACCAAATTCTGCCGCGTTGTCAGACGATACACGCAGCCGATAAAGCCCCGGACCTAATTCATTCAGAAAAATATGTTCTGAGTTGCTAACGGTGCTTACACTCTCATCCAAAACGTTCCCCGACGGATCCAGCAGCGCCAGATCTAAATTGGCCAGTCCGGTTGATGCATTAAATATATCGGTTGAATCGTCACTGTCGATGACTTTTATATTCCATGTCAGTGCAACCGATAAATCGACGACGGGATTCGCCTCATTTACCTCGAATTCATAGAATAAATCATCCACCCCATTCGCGGAACCGAGATCCCAACCCACACGTCCGACGGAGTTGCCGAAGGGGTTTATCTCCCCATTGAATTCACCGGCCTCCAAAATATGATAACTGTTATAGATATTGAGTTCGCCGAAACCAAACACTTCATCGATTGGCTGACTCGACGTCCGGTTCCAATCAGAAAATTCATCTTTGGTAGCACCAGCGAACAAAAGTGACCGAATGGCGACCGCGTGGGTCCCGTTTGTCCCCACAGCTGCCTGCTTCAAGATGGCTGCCGCGCCGGCCACGCGGGGCGCAGTGAAACTCGTTGCCGAATCACCCGCTACGATATCAGGTTTATACCGTCCGACGCCATAAAAGGTTGTTGCCCCCCGTGAGTGATCCCCACTCAGGCGGCCCACAGCAATCGCATTATAGCTATGTGCCAGTAAGTGCGGGGTCTTTTTGGTGGAGCCGTTATTTACGCCGACCGTCATCACCGTATTATCACGATCGATGATAAAATCGAAACGCTGCAGAATGTCTTGGGCCGCCACCTTGTCAGATAGATTCCCAACATAACTATGATTTCCAACATCGAACCCTTGAGGAAGCGGATCAGCACCGCTTCCATGGCCCAAAACACGGTCTAAATAATCATTTGCGTCATATCCCGTAATTTGCATAATCCCCGGAGCGATGCTTCGGCTTCTGGAGAAAAAATTTCTGGCAACCCCCGTGCTGTGACTACTGGAACCCGCATTGGTCCCCGTCCCATCAATAAACGTCTTTCCTAGAAAATCGTCCAAACTGGTATCGGGTAAATAAGCATCACCGCTAGGGGCCTCTACCTGAACGACTGACAGCCCGGTCCCATCTTCCAAGAGATCGCCCATCTCTGCCTTGAGTTTCGTCCAGCCAATGTCATCCTGCCAATCTGCCACCACCACTTGGGCACCGACCATTGAAAACAACCCACCCAAACCGACCGCCAACAAGCCCGCAATCTTTTTGGTCAACATAAGAAACCTTTCCTCGATGCAACATTCATTCCCCAACCGTTCCACCGGAATGAGGACGGCAGGTCAGCTACCCCATTTCATACTAGTCAGCCTCTACCGTACCGGCAAGCTTTTCAGAACCGCGCAACCGAGCTCACCCACCTCATTTTACCGTTTATTTCCCGTATTATATTCCAATTTCCCGAAACACCCTTTTCCCGGTAAAATAAGCTACCAACCGCTCCCCGAATGAATCCGAGACGATGGCAAAAATTTCATACAGTCAGATGGCGAAACTTTTCAACCGCCTCGCCACCAGTTATTCCGCTGGGCTAGATATCCGATCGGTTTATACCCGCGAAGCCAAAACGGGGAGCGGCAGCTATCGCCTCAACGCGAAACGCGTCTTAAATGGGATCAACCAAGGCCTTCCGCTCGCCGTCGCAATGAATAAAACAGACGGTTATTTCCCTGATCTGGCAATCGCTGTGGTCCACGCTGGCGAACGGGGCGGACGACTTGAAGAATCATTCCGAAGGTTGTCCGAACACTACGCCGGTATCGTCAAATTTCGAAATGCTTTTTTAATGAGCATTGCTTGGCCAGCCTTTGAGTTATTTTTCGCTGTGTTCATTATTGGCATGTTGATTTTGATAATGGGTTGGGTCACCAGTTCGGCCAACATGAAACCAATCGACTGGTTTGGACTTGGCCTGTCCACCACTTCGAATTTCATTCTTTACTGGTCCGTAATGCTGTTGGTATTCGGTTCATTATTTTTGCTTTTTCTAGGCGTGCTACAAGGTTGGTTTGGAACGTTACCCATGCGGATTGCTCGACGAACCCCACTGGTGGGGAAGACCATTGAAAGCCTCGCACTTTCACGTTATGCATGGACCATGTCCGTTGCTGAAAACGCCGGCATGAATCCCGTGGAAACCGGTGAGCTCGCCATAAGGTCAACGCAAAATTACTATTACCAGCGACTCGAAGAACCGATTTGTCGCGAGCTTCGCAATGGTCGAACGTTCACGCAAGCGATGGAATCCACCGATGCATTTCCTGAGGATTTCCTGACGCATGTGGATACCGGAGAAATTTCCGGCCAATTGGCAGAGACCATGGATCGGGCCTCCATTGA
>JAKVBF010000015.1:65651-79796 GCA_022447555.1 Mariniblastus sp.
CTGCCCGGGTGATTCACCGAAACCAAAAAGCCTTCCAGTCGACCCAATTCGTTTACCAAAACCGAGGTTCGCCAAATACCCATTTCATTGTTGATAAAAAACTGAAAATCCGCCTTGCGATTAATTTGGTTTAATTCCAGCTCCAAACGTACCATCTCCGAAACGTCTTCGTTTATGGCCGGACGGACAGAGCCTCGCAAAGGGGGTGCCCAGCCCAACCCTTCATTAGGAACCGGCAAAACCATGTCTTGAAATATCGTTCTCGGGACAAAGCCAGCCCGGTTGTACAATGAAAACGAATCGAGATTCATGGCGCTCGACACCAGTCGGAGAGGTAGTGAATTTTTATCTGCGTAGGCGACGACATACTCCAACAGCTGACTCGCAACGTTTTTTCCAAAAAATCTCGGGGCAACATTCATGATTCCCAGTGAAACGTGCGTTTCTCGTGGGTGAAAAAAACAGGATCCCATGATTTCGGAAGTGTCCATTTCCACTGCCAAAATACAACATCCGGGGTCAAGAGACTCGTAAACCTCACAAAATAGAATGGTCGAATCGGGACCATTCTGAAAAACCGGTCCCATCCCATGTTCGGTATACCACTGGTTTGTGCTTTCGAAGATCAATTGAGAGACGGCATTCCAATCAGTGGGCTCCATCGCTCTCAAGAGGCAATCAGCCATTGCTTGTCCATCTCCTTTTTTAAAATGTGATGCAGACCGGGCAGAGAATCATCATCGGCGATACAAAACGCCTCCCGTCTTTCCCCATCCACAAGATAAAACATTGAGGCAGAAAAATGCCAGAACGAAATGGGCAACGCCTTCTTTCCCGTCCGAAAAACCGCAATTTACCGTGAAAAAAGCCTCTCCCCTTAGCCCTAACCGCTCCTAACGCCTGAAAACGGATCAGGTCAACCTTTTTCCGAATTTGTGCTTGTTTACTGCTTGGGCTTTAAGGATTCTAATTATGATCGAATTAGACGTTATCCTCCCATATAACAAGTTTTGTTTCAATGAAGTCGTATCTTACTGTATTGACAACCTCACTCATTGTTTCGCTTTGCGGAATGACTTGGGGTGATGTTGTAATCGACGAGTTTGACTTTGGAAATTCCGGAGGCGTCCCGCAATCCTTCACCACGGTTCAGACGTACCGTGTTTTTACTTCCACCGACACGTCCATCTTGGCCGGTGTCCGGAAATGGCAAGTTGACGTGACGAGCCATAGTATCTCCGAGACAGAGATCTTCGATGTTGCGTCCGGAATGTATGGTATTGCAAACGGCTTCGGACAAAATGCAAACGTTTCGATCCGCTGGGACGGCCAAAACAATAACCTCATGTCTGGTGGATTCGCAAATTTGGATCTGACGGAGGGCGGAGTGAATTCATTATTTTCGCTCCATGTCACATCCGCTGATGTCCAGACCCAATTCGAGATTGTCGCCACTGATTCAAACGGTAGCCGTTCTATCACCAAAACGGGATCGGGTCCTGGGTACCACAAGTTCTTTTTCAATGATTTCACTGGTCTCGACTTCACCGACATCCAATCTTTGCAACTTAATGTCACCGGTGATAGCGCCTATGATGTCGGAATCAATCGCCTCGCGGTCATTGCTATACCCGAACCCGCCACGACAACGTTTTTTACCGCCGTCATCTCTTCGATGCTTTCCATGCGTCGCCGACGTAGAATCTAACACTGCCCTATCTTGCCAAGCGTGGAAATCAGCATTGAGCGATTGCATTTCGCCACCGCTAACTAAACGGGATTACATGAGAAGTGATCATTTCGCCGATTGTGGCTAGCTGGATGGGGACCCCTTAAAAGTTACCCAACTCCTTTTACAAGATGATTGTCGATGGATTTGGAATGCAGTAAACTGTTGCAGACCGAAAACCATCCTTTTGGTATGCCTCGGCAGACGAACAAAAGGAGGAGTGACTCAGACAGCAGCACTCCAGCGGGTCAGATCCGAAATTGGGGAAGTGGAAGCATTGCTGGTGCAAGCCGCGGTCTTCAAAACCGTTGAGCCGTATGGAAAACATACGGTTGGTGGGTTCGATTCCCATGCACTTCCGCCATTTTCAGGGTTCAGGGCGAGCCCTCCCTCGGCGGTATCGATACCCGCGCTCGACGGCTAGGTACTCGACACTTAAGCCTTCTAATTCGAAATCTAAGCACGATTATTCGATGAACTTGATTGAAGGCATGTTTCTTGAACTGGCCCATATAAAATCGCCAACGATGAACCGTAGCGGTGACCGACCATTATCACCCTTCTGAGAATTCAGGCTTGGGAGAGACGGCTGCAAGCCAACCCTTAAATATGGAGGCCTGGCTGACTATCTTTGCAGGGCCAAAGGTCCACCACCAATATGCCAAAGCTCACAAAGCCTAAGACCGATGAGTCACGAACAAAAAAAGTGTTTGTGCGACCCAATGGCTTCCGTGCAGCTTGCCGCCAACCGCTTAAAGCAGCTCATAGCGGCTCAGAAGGGTATGTCCCCATCCTCGTAAACCGGGGGCTCGTCCATCGTCGGAGGGCCATCCGCCGCGGGAGTGGCCGAACCCTTCGACGTGAAACTGATGGCTTCAGCACTCAGGAAGTATTTCACTTCACTATTCGCATCACGTTGCCATTTTCGCCCGCTAAGCCGATATTTCACCTCAATGGTATCACCGGCTGAAATATCGTCCGCCATATCACATCCATCCTGGATAAATTCCAGTGGGATGAAGTTTGGAAAACGGCCATTGGATTGTTCCAAGACAACCAGTCGTTTCCGAAATCCTTTTTGACCGTATGTTTTGGTCTCTTCGACCAAGTGGACGACACCTTCTACTGTTGCTTCGCTCATCGTTTTCCCGACGCAAAAATTGAATTAGTTCGCACAATCATAACGGCATTTTGGAGGAATTAAAATGGGTTACCCGTGGCTTTTTAACCGATCACACAGGACATGACCGTCGAGGGCGCATTTCGTTTGACTTTCCTATCAGGCACGATTTCGCCGATAGCTGCAAAACGGCAACTCAATTATCTTCGGGTTGCCTCGGAGGGTCCCAAAGGGTCAAACCACACAAATCACACTTCTCGTCTGGGACCAGCCAACTGACAAAATAACCGACCACGTAACAGACTACGATCCCTACAAACGCGTAGAGATAGCCGTTAACCCGGTATAAGTCGGAACCCAAGGCTTGAAACCATGACTTAGGATTCAAGCCTAGAAACGTCTTGTCATTTGCGGCAAAAGCAATCACCACCATCAATGATATAGATACCAAGGCCCCAGATAAACTGCCGATGCTGTTGGCACGCCGTGTCGTCGCCCCCAAAGCAAAGAGCCCAGCCAAGACACCTAAAAACATGCCAAGAACGCCAATGAACTGGTCAAACAGACTTTTAATACCTGGGTCAACAAACAACAACCCCGCCCAAGTTCCGAGCAACCCCATAGCCAGCGTAAAAAGACGCGCTAACCACAACAAGCTCCGATCGGAGGACACCCAATTTAAAGGCTTGATAAAATCAGTAACTAATGTCGTCGCCCCTGAGTTCATGCTCGTTGAAACGGTTGATTGGGCCGCTGCAAAAATACCCGCTACCACTAAACCAGCCAGCCCCACGGGCAATTCCAAACTGATAAATAAAGGCATGATTCGGTCGGTCGACATTGATGGGTCTAGCTGTTCTGGGTGCGTCCGGTAAAACATCCAGAACGCGGTTCCCATTCCAAAAAAAATCACCGCCGCAGGAACGGCCAAAGCCCCATTCAACCAAATCGAACGTGCCGCCTCTTTGGTTGTTTTGGTCGTCATGTAACGTTGAACGACGGCTTGGTCCGCGGTATAACTTGCGACGTTTTGCCCCAAGCCACCCAATACAACGACCCAAACGGCCATCATCATGAAGGAGTCCGCACCCCAGTCCCAATTCAACCAGTGGAATTTGCCAGCATCCAGGGCTGCAACGAAGCTTCCGTCGGCTGCACCCCACCAGGCGAATAGCAGGCACGCCAGCGCCCCGACAAACAGGACCACGGTCTGAATCGTATCGGTCCAGATGACGGCCTCAATCCCACCTAACGTGCAATAGATAATCGAAAGTGCTCCCATTACCAAGACACACTGCCCCGGCGTCAACGGAGTCACACTGGCTAACGCTAACGCCGCAAGGGCTAATACAATACCCATTCTGAATACATGAAAGAGGCTGAAACTGGCCGACCCAATCATTCTTGCGGTTCGGTTGAATCGGCGTTCCAAGTATTCATACGCGCTGGTGGCATCAATCCGTCTAAAAAATGGCAACGCGATGTAGACGGCTATCGGCGCGACCAACAAAATCATCCCACTCCCAAAGGCATAAACCCAGTTTTGTGCAAAAGCTTTGGCGGGAACAGCCATGTAAGTGATGGAGCTCAGCATGGTCGCAAAGATACTACAACCTGCCGCCCACCATGGGATTGATTTGCCGCCTCGAAAATAATCTTCGGTGGTCCGGTTGCGCGCTGTGACGTACGCGCCGATTAGAACCATCCCGAGAAGATAGACAACCACCACCCCCATGTTGACCCATCCGAACGCATGTCGCTTTTGCAGAGTGGAAATCCGCCATGCTTTTCGTGTTCTCACTCGAGGACGGATTTCGCCGCTGACCAGAAACACGGCATCTCCCCAACGCACTGCAGGTGTGGTCACTTGGCCCAAAGGCGATTCTCCAAACGGAACCCACGTATTGGTAAGGGTGTGGTAGAGGTAGGACTGCCGTGGGAATCCGGGATGGTCAAAGGTCGCCATTTCGACTCCCGACTTAAGTTGGTCGGCGAGCACATCGCCACTGGCGTAAGCAGGGACCAAAAGATGCGACGGACCGATGGGAACCATCGTACCGGCTGACATCGGTACCGGGGCATCGGTCAAACGACGCCAACACTCGGCACCCGAATATCGGCCTGTAACCGGATCGATTTGTGAGGCTTCAAAAAGAGAGGGATCGAACGACCAAGCATCCGTGAGGAATTCCAGTTGTGACAAATCAGCTGTATTCGCACCCTCCTTGAATCGACGCCCGCCGATCACGTACAAACGGTCGTGAAACCCGTCATGTTGACTGGCAACCAGCGAAAACATCCGCTCTCCACCTTCGGCCGGCCACGGAGCGACCGGTTCCCACAAATCGGAACGATCATTCATGGCCAGATTGGGTGCACCCGCCAACACGTCAAGCCTCATGCGCCAAACTCGCTGGCTCGCACCCCAAGTTCCATCGTCCCGCTGTATCTTCCCGGCCACCGCGTAGACGAAATCGCCGATCACCGCGGCACCTCCGGCGGTCGCGGCAACGGGGAGATCGGGAACTCCTCGATCGTTGACGACGACGACGGGCTGACCATCGCGGACGGAGTCTTGAACCACCTGAATCAAGAAGACCGCAGATTGGGGGCCTTCTGAATTCTCTCCCCCGATGCTTAGAACCCCATATTCGGTACTGACCACCGATGAATAACCAATCTTGAGTGGCAAACGGACCGACTCGTCCATCTCCCAACTGAATCCATTCGGGCTTTGCTCGTTGGGCCTCAGCAGATAGATTTTTTCGTGATACTGTTTCGGTTTTTCCCAAAGATCGGGATCAGTCGCCGCTGCGAAATTGGCTCCGCCGGCGGCAATCAATACATCATGATGAACGCCTACCACCGGCCCTGCGACACCGAACGCATCGGGCAAGTCAGGCAGCGCTTCGAATAGAATCCGTTCCGAACCGGACCGATCCCTTAAAGCGGAACTGAGTTCCTCATCCGGTTGCGCCACAGCGCACACCACTGGTTGGAGCATCCAGATAAGACAGAACCAGAATCGGTAAGAAAGCACACTTTTCACCGTTAAAACGGAACAAAAATACCGCGTCCAAGTTTAAACCTTATCCGCAGCGCCGAACACCATCCCCCGAGGTCACTCTGCTGGAATTCACAAGGATTTAAAAGCGCAGAGAAAGACAACTCAATCCGCCGTCCAGTTTTTGAAATTCAGACGTATCGACCACGACCACTTGATAACCGAGTTGCTCGATTGCCGAAGTGGTTTGAGGAAACCCTGCAGGGACCAAAACGCTCCCATTGATCCAAACACTATTGGCTGCATACGCCTCATCCCTAACCACCGTGGTCCGGTTGAAACCTTTCCAAACGGGCGCCTCTACAAATTCACCCGTAACTAACAAATTACCCTGGTCCAAATAATTCACACCGGTTTTGAGATGCAACATCTCTTTCATTTCAACCACAACCAGTTCCAAACCGATCTTCTGAAGATGGACACCCAACTGTTCTGCGCCGGAGCGATTAGTACGAGATGAGAGTCCCACATAAACGCAGTCGCCGGTCGACATCACATCGCCACCGTCCAATGTCCCGGGTGGGCTGATGTAAGAGAGACTGGAAAAATGTTCCAATAGGGCGGGTCGGATCGATATGGTCTCTCCGTTACGACTCAGGGCACCGGGATTGGTCACAATCCCAGTCGCTCCAAAAATCAAGGCAACATCCTCGACAAAGGTTGAATCCGGGTACGCCTCCTCGGCATCCAAGACCGTCACTGCCAAGCCCAGGGCTTCCAAGGCTAATACGTAATCCGCATGTTGCTGGAGTGCTCTTTCGAAATCGACCGGCCCCAAGTCGGCGCTACTGATTCCCTTGACTAAGGACGGAGCAGGAGTACGAACAATCGCGCGAGTGAACATCATGGGATTAAAAGCGTCATTCTTGAGGGGTGAAACCAAGGACAATATCGAACCGGGCTTGTAACTCACCAATCTTGGACCCGGGAATCTTTTGAAAGTTGACGATTAGCGAATTTTTCGCCGCTCGATCTTTGACTCGATTCAACACACCATCGGTCTCATTCATCTTTTCACCCTTTATAAAACATTGCGTGACCAACTGTTTTTGTCCTTTGAGCTTAACCGCGACATGAATATGGGGCGTTCGCCCAGGGTAGGGAACCGGTTTGATCGTTCGAAAATGGTAGGTCCCCTTGGATCCGGTCGTGAAACGCCCAAATCCTTGAAAATGTTTATCCGTACCACCGCGTTTGGCATCTTTCGTGTGCAGGTAGACACCGTTCCCATCCACCTGCCATATTTCGATTTGCGCGTTTCGAATAGGACTCCCCTTAAGATCCATCACTTTTCCTGAGAGATGGGTGATTTGGCCTACGGCAGGGGTCAAGGAATCATTGATCCGAATCAAGTCGTTGTCTGTATCCAACGGTAATTTATCGGGATAGAACGGACCTTCGGTTAGTCGCGGAGTACGACTCAACTCTTCGGCAAAAGCCCAGGCAGGCAGCAGCGTCAGGGCCGAGACGGAGGAACAACTTGTGATGAATTTCCGACGATGTTGCATCGAGATTCCTTGTAAGATCACTCCTGGGGCGGACAGGCATCCCTCCAGCATAGCAGAAAAAAGATACACCTTAAAATTTGCTGCGGTTAATTCCGGCTAAAGATTTACAGGACCATCTCAATGGTTGCCACACCCTGTTAACCATCGGCGCGAGTCAGGACACCCAATTGGTCCAACGCGCCCGCGAATGTCTGGTATTCCGATTCGGTCAACGGGGCGTAAGGAGCACGACAGGGACCACAGTCAAATCCAATGTACCTCATGATCGCTTTGCGATAGGACCAGTTTTCATAGCGGACCATCAACTCGGTGACTCGGTTGATGTCCGCCTGTATACGGGCCGCCTTGGTAATATCTCCCGTTTGATAAGATTGATAGATCTGAGAATAAAACTGGGCTGCAAAATTGAAGGTCGTTCCGATCCCTCCCTGAAATCCAAACGATTGCCCCGCGACAAACTGCTCGTCAAAACCACTCATTAAGGCGATCGGTCGATCCACAAATCGGAGCATCTGTTGCACCGAGTAAAAATTCCCCCCGGTGTACTTTAGGCCGCAAATATTCGGCAATTCAAAAAAAGCGGGATCACGATGCGGCTCGATCACGCCGCCCAATGAATAAATCATGAATGGCAGATCGGTGGCCGATGAGATCTCTCCATAATGGCGCATCGCCCCATCAAACGTCGTCCCGTGATAAATCGGGGCCACCGAGGCGATCCAGTCAGCGCCCGCATCCGCTGCATCCCGGGCCAAGTTCGCGGCAAATTGGGTGCTGGGATGCCCCACGTGGGCAATGACCGTCGCTCGATTGTGGGCGGTTTGAACCACTTGCCGAATGACCGACAACCGTTCTTCATACGTCAACAACAAACCTTCACCGGTTGATCCCGTTACAAAAAAACCCAGAATCCCCTGCCCGATCTGATATTCGGTGATCTCGGCCAACCTTACCAAGTCCACCGCCAAGTCGGGGTCAAACGGCGTAAAGATCGCCGAGTAAGGGCCGCACATCTGTAGAGCTTCGGTTTCGAACTTCATTGGGTCTCCCTTTGTGGATTCATTCAAGCGCTAATTGCTCGTTTTCCCAGGGACGAAATCACGGAGGGGGACCTTCCCCAGATAGATGGCCGTCGGCCCCTCGTGGCTGGAATAATAGCTGATCAATGCGTGATCACCGATCAATACGATTCCGGGATAACTCGTATCCCCCCCACTGGGAAACGCACCCATTTTTTTAAACTTTCCCGTATCATCCAAAATCCCGTACACCGTTTTAGTTGTCGCACCATATTCCCGAGTGCTCATCAGCCAGCGTCCATCGGGCAGCCGCTCCATGTCAGGACCACCGAGTCTCACATTAACGTCGTTCCAGTTCCATTGCGTGTAGGGAGGTTTGCTATGGCCAAGCGAACCGACTCGAGATTCGTTGCGCACCACTATCCACATTTGATCACCTCGGAAACGGATGGTCGATTCATTCGGGTTTCCAGGGACGACAAGCGTCGTCACCCATTCGTATTGAACCCCATTCCGCGTTTTCACCAATTGTGCCGCCGTCGGTTTCTTGTCGGGTTGATAGACCACACCGTAGCCGGTTCCATCCTCAGCCCAACTAACCCGCCAAAGCCAGTCGACAGGGCCCGCAAGGGACGAATCAAACTGAATCACCTGCTGATCTTCAAAGTTCGCATCACCGTCTGCAAATGTCACACGACAGTCTCGACCAACCAATCGAGAACCTTCGTATTTGGAACCGGCGAATAAAACCATCAACCGACCATCAGGATGGATCGACATTTTGGGATCCCGTAAATCGATCCCTGGCTCCTCCAAAACCACCCACTCGTTCCAGTCTTGCCCATCTTCGTTTGATACAAGGATTCGAATCCGTCCCTCATCCCCCGCTTTCTGAGGTACATGCCCGTTACCAACGCGAAAGGCACAATACAATTTCCCCTTCCATACAATCAGATCGGTGAAGGCACTATGGGGCGCTGCATCCCAGATTTTTTGCGAGTCCTCTGCCGCCGCCCACCGCATTCCACCGAGCGAGGCACTCCATACGATCAAGAGGGTAAAAATTCGTCTGCCCATCACAAACAACTCACTTTCTCCAACTGAAACCTATCCTCGAATGATGTTTCTCATGGTCTTATGGTACTGAATGGGTCCAACAGACTGAAGCAGGTCGGAACCGGGTGAATTGCCTCGGGCGATCTTATCCTTTATCCTGCACCCTTCCCAATTATCGTTACGTTTAAGGTTCATTTGAAACCAACATCGTCCGTGGAATCTCCCCATGAAATCAGTCAGTCTTTCGGCCCTAATGGTGGCTAGTATTATTTCGAATTTCGCCACGGGCCAAACCGAAAACCCTCAATTGGCTCCATTTCTGGGTCCGCCCAAGCTGGATATGCAGCAGTGTTTCCTCGGTGAGCGATTTCCCAACATCGTGGTCACCCAAGCCGGGACGGTTTTACTGACCTGGGGAAATTCACAAGTCCGGGCCCTTCGCAGTGAAGATGGCGGACGGACTTGGCAGGAACCGATCACCATTTCCAAACCCGGTTTTCAGGGTGGAGGTACCCTGGTCGATGAAACGACCGGCGACATCCTGACATTCGTAGAAAAAGGCCACCCACCCGCACCCATCACGCTTTACCGCAGCAGCGATGACGGTTTGACGTGGAAACCCGAACCCATGAATCTCAAGCCGGATTCCGATGGAAATCTTCCTTCGATGCACATGAACGAGCATGGAGTCACATTAAAAAAAGGAATCCACAAAGGACGACTCTTGCGACCGACACGCTATTACGCAGGGAAAAATGACCCATCGAAGTGGCCAGACCACTATACCAACGCAATTTACAGCGACGACCACGGAAAGACCTGGCACACCAGCGATCCGTTTCCCGAAAACGGAACCGGGGAGGCCACACTGGTTGAACTCAAAGATGGAAGAATTTATTACAACTCGCGCGTCCATTGGCAAGACCGGCCAAAAAACACCCGCCGCCGTGCTGCCTACAGCGACGATGGGGGTGAGACTTGGAAGGATTGGCGGATCGTAGACAGTTTACCGGACGGGCACCAACACCGATCTTACGGATGCATGGGAGGTCTAACCCGGCTCCCCGTCGAAGAGCATGATATCTTGGTATTCAGTAATATCGATACCGATCAACCAAAACGTGAGCGGGCAACCGTCTGGGCCAGCTTCGACGGCGGCCAAACTTGGCCCGTCAAACGTCTGGTTTATAAGGGACCCAGTGCCTATTCGTCCATGAATGTAGGCCGATACGGAACCCCCAGCGAAGGTTGGATTTACCTTCATTTCGAAGGGGGCCCCAAAGGTGGCTCGAACGTCGCCCGTTTTAATCTGGCTTGGCTGCTGGACGGCGAGTTGACGGGCGATGGCGAGGTACCGGCTTCGTTCCGAAGTCAGTAGTCGTCATGAAGGACTATTCATGGATGAGGGAAAAACCGTGGCACAGACGCAACCCTATCGCCGATACAACGAATTGGGATTTGTCGTCTACAAGTCGTTTTTTAACCTCAGCCAAATCCAAACCCTTCAGCGCGAGCTTAATCGAGTCCTTCTCGACGTGGTCCCTCACATGCCCTCAGAGCATGCCTTTTACGAACACAAAACGGACCGGACCACTCTCAAGCAGCTTCAACGACTTCACCAGTATGATCCCTTTTTTGAGGAATTGATCTCCAAGGGACCCGTACGCGACTTAGCGGCCCAGCTTTTGAACCAATCCGCCATCCCGCAAAATCTTCAGTATTTCAATAAGCCACCCAGTCAGGGCCTGCCCACACCACCTCATCAGGATGGTTTCTACTTCAAACTCAACCCGTGCCAGGCCATCACCCTGTGGCTGGCCCTCGATCCTGTGGACGAAGAGACGGGTTGCTTGCGCTATGTCCGTGGGTCACACCGACGAGGGATGCGTCCGCACGGCAGGACGGGAACACTCGGGTTTAGCCAAGGCATAACCGATTTCCCAAGCCCGGAAGATTCTGTTTCGGAAATTGCCTGCCCGGCGAAACCGGGCGACCTCATCGCCCATGATGCCCTCACCATCCACCGAGCAGATCGAAACAGCAGCCAGAGCCGGTCCCGCCGGGCACTAGGGTTCATCTATTACGGAGTGAATGCCAAGGAAGATACGGTTGCATGGAACCAATACCAGCATTCTTTGTACCAGACATTAAAACAGCAAGACCGTATCTAGCGTGATCACAACGGCGTTTGCTCATCGCTTCAACTTGAACTAATATTCCCCGATTTACGGATTGCTCGAACAAGATTTCCACCCATAAATATGGCGAGCATGCTCCCCATCGCACCAAAAATGGAAACGTCCCACAGAACCGGTTTGACTCGATAACTCAAAAGAAAGGTTGAACCGACGAATAGCGCCGAAATCAAGATCCCCATTACCATTCGATTGATGACGGGGTCCAATTTTCGATGCTCTAAATTGACGTCGAATTTGCCCCGCTTAACCTGACTCAAAATGTCCGACATCTCTCGGGGCGCCATTTCCAACAACCGATTCCAATCAGCCAAATTGTGTCGAATCTTTTTGAATATTCTTTGGGGTGCGAGCCGCCTTTTTACAATTTTTGCTTGAAACGGTCTGAGGATTTCCGCCAGACTGAATGAGGGACTCAATGCGCGGGCCGTTCCCTCAAGCATGACCAGCACCTTGATCAAAAGAGACACCCGTGCAGGTAAAATGATTTGGAATTTCCGTATGATCTCCATCATCCGGTTCAACGCGCCGCCCAAGTCAAATTCACTTAGGTTTTGGGTGCCGAATTCGGCCAAAAATTCCGTCAAATCCGCCCTTAACGAATCGGTATCCATCTCTCTCGGGACCGAACCCATGTCACAGATCGAGTCGCACAGCGTCACAGGGTCTTGCTCAACCGCTGATAACAATAGATCTTCAAATTGTTCTTGCAAGCGGTCATCAATCCGCCCGACCATTCCACAATCTAAAAGTCCGATACCGGATTCTTTCATGGCGAAAATATTTCCCGGATGCGGGTCCGCATGATAAAACCCGTCGCGGAAAATCATTTCAAGAAAAATATTAGCGCCCCGAATCGCTATTTTCTCGACATCATATCCAAATTCCATCAACTTCTCAGCGCTTTCAAGGCTGATACCATCGAGCCGTTCCATCGTAAGGACGCGCCCCGTCGAAAAATGCTCGTAGGGTTTTGGAATAAAAACGTCCTCCTCTTTGCTGAAATTGTGGATGAACTTTTCGAGGTTCCGTTTTTCACGCGTGAAATCCAATTCAGCCAAGAGAGTTCTCGAAAATTCCTCCATCGTATCGACGGGACGAAATTGACGAGCGTTTTCAGAATAATGGGAAGCGATCTCAGCCAGACCTTTCATGATTTCAAGGTCACTGCGTATTTTTCCTTCAATTCCCGAGTGTTGGACTTTGACAACAACGGGAGTACCATCTTTCAATTTGGCGAAATGAACTTGACCAATAGATGCTGACGCTGCGGCAACATCATCAAATTCCATAAAGAGTTCGTCCGGTGAAGCGCCAAGTTCCATTTGGATCATATGACGCACCATCTCGGGAGAATCGGCAGGTGTGTTCGACTGCAACTTTGCAAGTTCGGTTGTGATCTCGGGTCCCACCAAATCGGGGCGTGTGCTGAGAATTTGACCGAGCTTAATGAAGGTGGTCCCGAGCTCGGTCATCGCCAATCGGAGTCGTTCACCTTTGGTCAGTTCGCTTATTTGCTGACCATCGGCCGCTTGAAAATACTTCTGAACCCAACTGGCCTTCACATGACTTAGCCATGGAGCCAACCCGTATCGCGCCAACGTCGAAACGATATGGTGGAAACGCTTGCTATCGCGAACCAGATTGGGCAACGATTCTATTTTCATCATGAGTGCGGGTTTCTTGAAGGGCCTAATAATACCGAAGAGGGGCGCCACAAGCGTTGACTCGATCGTAACATCCAAAACTGATCGCACAATCCTGCATTATTTACGTGACCAGAATCGGACGCCGATATTTTTTGCGAATTCCGTCAAACAAGGGTTAACCGCCGGCTTGAACGTTGAATAATTTACCCATGGAAGAATGGTTAAGCCTATTTTGGACGAGCGTTGTGATCTCGCTTTTTCTGTTCCCCGTGAGCCTGTCGGTCGCGTGGTTTCTGGTGGTTCGCATGCCTTCCAACTACCTGCTGCAAAATGGCCGATCGCAGGGGCCATCGAAGCAACCTGTCGTGGTCCGACTCGTCTGGATTCTCGTCCGAAATTTGGCCGGTGCAATGCTATTGTTAACCGGTTTCGTCATGCTTTTTACTCCCGGCCAAGGCTTGTTGTTTATGTTTCTTGGGATTGCGTTTCTCGATTTTCCCGGAAAACGCTTACTCGTCCATCGACTCCTCAGTCAGCCAAAAATCACCAACCCAATCAATCGACTTCGGGCGCGATCTGGCAAGGCACCACTGGAACTTCCAGCCTCCGCACTACCATCCGAAATGGACCTCTGAAACGCTCACCTATACGGTTTGATCGAAACGACACGAGAGGAACATACACAACGAATACCATCAAACATTAACAAGGCCCCCCGCCAACGCGAGGGGCCTCTTCAATTACCTTCTCCTCAAAAAGGCGGCCAGTCTATCTGAAATTAACCCTCTCGCAGTGCGTAAAATTG
>JAKVBF010000015.1:79894-103413 GCA_022447555.1 Mariniblastus sp.
CACGAGCCCTGTTGCTGGCTCCGGTATCGCGGTAATCAGTAAATCCGAAGTTGAAAAGAAAACTTCCCCGACAGGGTCATCGCGTTGCCATGCAATCCACAAAACGTGATGCCCTGATCGATCGGTTGGAACGGTGAAATCCCACGTGTAATGATTCGCCTCTAAAATTGGGTCAGGTCGTCCTAAAAACTCCATCTGATTCCAATTCAGTTCCGTATTCGGATCCCAATCAGGCGTTGTCATCCAAACGTCCCAAACGCTAGGTTCGTGAGGTGCGGTAGCCCAAAAGTCTAACGTGATCGTCTCTCCTGCCGATAGTGCTGTGGTAGGCCACTGGTTGCTCACCTGATCGAGACCGCCATACGTGTAAATCCCGAATTCTTCACTATCATATCTACCACCACTGGCGAGTCGGCCATCGGGAACCCACGGCGAATAATCAAAACCTGCCGGTAAACCAGCATTCACTGCTTCTGGAATATTTTGAGATACCTGATTCCACGTGTAGTATGCCTGCTTTGAATCAATCTCGATTGCATTCCTTGCTAGTTGAAAATTTGGGTTCTCGGGATTGCTTTGAAACACCCGATAAACCCTGCTTTTGGGAGACACTGCGGATCCATGCCCATAGGCGGTCATTGACATCGCGGCAATCATTACCCAAGTAATGACACAATAGAGTTTTGCCATCTTCACGTTCCTCTCAGCTGTTGAAACACCTCTCAACTGCTTAAACCTATTACGTGGCTGGCATTCCTGGACGGGTTCGGAACCCTGATTGGCAAACGGTCCGTTTGTTTCGGTGGTCAGTGGAAGGCAAGCGACATAATAGTCCTCACCACCGGGCGAGAAAGCTGTCTTGGGCAATTGTAGCGCCGATGGCAGCATTTCAAATTTTTTGCTTCAATTTCCTTCGACGGCACCCATGATGAAGCCTTCTCTTTTTTGAAAGGTTCCAACGATGTATGGATGCAAGAGACTTCACTCGAAGAATGCTTAGGACCCTCCTTAAGAACTAGCCGGCTTCGACCGCTATTCGACCGTTCGTTTGTCAGCTAATTGCAATGGTTTAGAAACAAATGTCGGCTGCGGCGCGTTTCCATTATTGCATGCAGACGTTTGAGCGTGAATCAATTAACGTATCTTTCAGCGACCGCTTTGATTCATTCTATTCCAAAACCCATTCCTTCAGAGTAAAGGAAACTAACCTTAGGATACATCCCATCAATAGAGGAAACAGGTTGCTACTCGAACCCGCTCAAAGGATATCTAACTGGACATTTGGCCGGTGTCGAAACCCTGTTAATCGTCTTATTGGTCGAGCCGATTCTCCATCCAGCAGATCGCTCACAAACCGCCATTTCTAATTGTTTCCAGTAGGTGTGAGCGTTTTTCCGAGCTATATTCTCAAACTCGGTTTTCGAGCCTCCCCTTTTTGCCGAGGGGAACAACGTTTATTCAAGGTGTCACGACGATCCTTACCGTCCTGAAACCTGTCCGCCACTCGACTTGATCCATTCCACTTCTAACTTGAAGGGTCCCGGTTTCTTGTCGCCGAGTTGGATGCCCAGTCTGTTCAATTGCGCCGGTTCCATAGAAACATTCCGCATCGTCCGACCTCGGAACGTCGCCACAAACTGATCGATGGGCAGACGCACCACTAACCATTCACCGTCAACGGTTTTAAATGATTTCCGAAAAGTCCGACGTCCTGAGGAGTAAAGATTAAAATTGTATTCTCTTCCGTCCCCGCGAACTTTCAACAAGATCGCATCACCAGCCCTTAGACCCAAGTTGGACTCACCTGAACGAAATGACGCAAAACCGCCGTTGTTTTCCAATGAGAGGTTTCCGTAGAACTCTAGGTTCTTATAGGCGTTGATCTTGATACGTCCATCGGAGCGGCCACCCATCACCCCATCGTTGACGGTCCTGAACTGACCGACGGACAGCGGAGCATTGAAATTATAAAGGGTCCGATCGAAGGCACTGGTTGCGCTCACCGCGGCGAGGCAAACGACCAAGGTAAGAGCCGTTGATATTGTTTTCATAAAGCTAACCCATTTCTTGGAATCATTCTTCGAGGGATAGAAGCACATCCCTCTCTGTCCAAACCCTACGAACACGCTCCGCCGATGGATTCAGAAAGAAAATAAAAAATAAACATTTCCCACCTTCACGGCCCCTGAGCTACAAACCTCTCGTGTTTGAACCCGCCATTTTCCTTGGAGACGCCAGTCTTCACTAGGATGTTGGCTGCTCGGCTTCAATCACCGACCCAACCAACCAGTTCACTAGAGGGGAGATCACAAAAATCGTTGGATAGGCAATCATGAAAGAAATCCCCCACGACTTAAACCATGTCCAAATAAAGCTTTCAACCAAGCCTACGTTTAAGTAGCAGACCACCAACGACATGATGCATGACATCAATAGCGACATAAAGAAAGAAAATACTAGTCCCTTATATTTCTTACTGATCACTGCCCTACCCTTTTCCAACATCCATTGTCTGGGAATTTAACGAAATGTGGCATTAACGATCGAACACATAAGTTCGAGCCGATTGGGGTGGAAGCGGAGATTGGCCCGATACGGCAGAGCAGTTTCGATTCGCATCGGTTTGAAAAGCTTCCATGGAAGTTTGTCCTAACCGATCGCTGAACGATAGTTTAAACGGGGAATCCGTCGTATTGATCGCGACCACCACGACTTTCTTCTGATCCGGACTCATAAATGCGCAGAGCGACAAACCGGTAGGTGATTCCATTTCAATCCGAGAATAACCCGGTTTGACGAATTTTGAAAACTGTTTGAAGAAGTAAAATTTCTTAGTTCGTTCCAGAAATTTCTGTTGATCGTCCGCTCCCCTTTTTTCCTGGACCAAGACCAAACCTTCGTCTCGATGTTTTTCGCGGAGGTTGGGGTCCGTGACGCGTTGGGGAGCAACCGCATAGACAAGCCCCCACCAGAAAAATGCATTTGCCCCGGCATCAGCAAACGTCATGTGTATGTAACGCGCGGCAAGCAAGGCCTTTTCATATTCGTTTAGCTTAGGTTCCCAACCATAGGTATGCCATTCCTCATTATTCCACTGCGCCCCAGTGGTTTCCGTCATCCAAAATTTCTTATTGGGGAATTCTTGTAAACGTGTTTGGCCAATTGCGACTGAATTGGTTCGCAACACATCGAGGCTCCCGTCCATTTCATCACGGTAGCTATCGTACATATGATAGGCAACGATATCGACGGCCGGGCTTTTAATGACCGGTAAAAAATGCTGCAGCTCGCTACCATTGGGTCCTACGTAAGCCAGGTCCGGCGCAACCAACGTTACGTTGAGCCCCGCTGCTGCCATCTTCGGCCTTAGCCGATCATCGATGAACGAGCGAAGCCGGTCCGGTTTCCACATGCATGTCTGTGTTCCCACATGTGAGTAATTCGTTTCATTCTGGACACCCAGACAGGTGACATTAATTCCCCAGTCCCGATATTGCTGGGTTCGTTTCACCATTTCATCCGCCCATGCATCTTCCATTGACGGCTTGAGATAATACTGCCCCCCACCATTGTGTTCGACCACATCCAACCAGTCCTCCGTCTTCGGATACTCGCGGGATCGCGGCTGCCAAAAGGTCAAGACGACCTCGAGATCCGGTTTGATCTCCATCGCCCGCTGCAATAAATCACGGTTGTGGTCGACAATCCCAGCCTTGGTCACTTCACCCTGAGCTCGGACGAATGAGACATTTAAATCCTGAATGGCTGCCTTGAGGGACGTATCGTCTGCATGGGTTGCCCAGAAAGCGATCGAACCGCCAAACCCATCAATCTTTTGTCGTCGACGATCGGCCGACACATCTAAGTCGAGCGTTATCTCGCGGGGTGCAACCGAAGCGGTCTCGACCGTCACTTGTTTCGCTTGATCGATCCTCAGTTGGAGCCGTTCTTCCGCATACGCTAAAATGTCAGCGTATTCTTCATCGTCGACTAGGTTCGTCTCCTCGCCGGGATCCGCCGCCAAATCAGTTAAGACTCGTGCCTTCACCACTTGATCAGTCGCTTCATCCCGCCATTCCGTGTAGCGAAACGTCTTAAACCGGATGCTGTGACCCAATTTGTTGTGTGCCGGATAGGAACTGTAAGCATCCAACCGATGTCCCACTTGTGGATCTTCTAAAAGAGCACGGAAACTGCGGCCCTGACAGTGAGCTGGGATGGGCGAACCCGTAAGGTCGCAAAGCGTGGGGTAAAGGTCAATCAACTCGACGAGCCGTGGTGTCTCCAAACCACCTGGGATACGAGGGTCTCGGATCATCAGTGGAACCCGAGTATCGCATTCGAAGTTGGTGTGTTTGCACCAGCTCGAGTGATCTCCTAGCTTCCAGCCATGGTCGGACACCACTACAACAATCGTATTATCACTTAACCCAGTCTCTTCTAATTTGTCAAGAATCCTCCCAACGCACGCATCAACATAACTCACGCAAGCGGCGTATCCATGCAGCAGTCGGCCATTCAATTCATCTGAAAAGTCGGCAGGTCTCTCACCCTCGAAATCGCTATACTTGTGCATCTCATGGGCCATCAGGTTGGCAGCATCGATGGGATAGCCAGGGGGAATTCCCTTATTCGATGGCATCTTGAATGAATCCCGATCATACAAATCCCAATACTTCTGAGGCGCCACAAACGGCAAGTGAGGCTTAGTCAGACCGACCGCCAGGAAAAAAGGTTGATCCGAATCCGAGCTGGAAAACTGCTGCAGCAATTCCACCGCTTTGGCCGCTCGACGTCCATCGCCATAGGTGTCGTCGGATACATCCGCTGATTCGGTTAGCGGCCCTTTGGCTGGATCCCGAGCGTTTCCGATGGTTCCTTTGGCCTGCGCCCCTTTTTCGAGTGCAATGTTTTGGGGATTCGCGTAATGCTCGGCCGGCAGGTTGATCCAACGATCCCAATTTGCCGGATCGACCCCTTTGCCAGAGGTGCCATGATAAATTTTACCAAGGCCGACCGATTTAAATCCTTGCTGTCGAAAATGCTGGTTCATTGTCAGCAAGTTGGGATGCCTCTCTCGCCAGCCATCCACGTGGAACGTCTGTTCTTGGGTAGCCGTGGGATAAAGCCCTGACATCAGCGATAACCGCGACGCACCACAAACGGCCTGTTGGCAATACGCGCGATCCAGTCGAATCGAACTCCTGGAAAACCGGTCCATATTCGGGGTGATGACTCGCGAGCCATAGGATCCGATTTCCGGTCGGAAATCGTCAATGGCAATCAACAAAACATTCGGCTTGGAAGGTCCTACATCGGTTTTTGTCGTTGCTGAAGGTGTTTCCTCAACAACTGATTCACCCTCTCGTTGAACCACAGGTGTTCCCGAAGTCATTCGGGGAATCGTTTTTAATTCTCGCGACTCGCCAAGCTGAGTCGACGAACCACCGACACGGACTTGGTATTTGCCCGAGGGAAAAACTCGTTTGAGATTGAAATCATGAAAGAAGAAATCCTCTGCATCGAGCTCGATGGTGATTTGTTTCGTCTGTCCTGGATCGAGTATGGTACGGGCAAACCCCTTCAACTCCAATAGCGGGCGCCCTATTTCGAAACCCTCACCCGAAACATATACCTGGGAAATTTCAGTTCCGCGACGGTTACCCGTGTTCGTCAATTGGAAACGGACCTGAACTCGCTCTCCCGGCTGCAGGGTGTCGGCTGAAAGTGAGATTCCCTCGTATTTAAACTGGGTATAACTCAACCCGTGACCGAATGGGAAAACCGCGGCCCTGGGTGAATCGAGGTAGTCGAAGACTTGTGCGCTGCCATGTTGGCTGTAATGGGCCGGAAGGTGACCAACGCTTTGTGGCCAGCTCAGGGTCAATTTTCCAGAGGGATTCGTCTTGCCGAAGAGAATCTCCGCTGTTGCCGTACCGGTCTCCTGACCCGCGTAATGTCCCGCTAAAACGGTTTTAAGACGCTGGTTTAAATCCCCGAGGGTGACCGGCTTGCTGTGATTTAAAAACGTAACCACCGGCTTCCCTGTCGCCAAGATCGCCTTGACCAAAGCTTGTTGGGAATCCGTTAGATCCATGGTCGCTCGATCGCCGACATGGTTACCTCCCCAAGCTTCCCGGCTAAGCAAGACACTCTCGCCAAGTGCCAAGACGACCAAATCCGATCCTTTCGCCAATTCGGCAGCCTGTTCGATTAGAGGAAGGTTTTCTTCGAGCGATACAAATTCAACCTCATTGACGTATCTCCAATTTGCATACGAGTCACCCGTGTCGTTGTGCGCTACCTGGCACCCCTGAGCATGACTGACCTTGATCGCATCACCGGCGAATTCTTTGATCCCCTCTAACAAAGAAACCGTCTTGAGTGGCCTACCAGAATAATTGCCCAACCGACACACATTCGCATTCGGTCCAATCACCGCAATGGATTTATATTTTCCGGCTTCAAGCGGCAAAAGCCCCGCTTCATTCTTTAGCAAAACAATGGATTGGCGTGCGGATTCGCGGGCCAGTTCGGTAGCCCGCTTACGACTGCTAACCCTTCTTGCCGTCTCACCGTCGATTTGCATCGGTGCCTCGAACAACCCAAGACGGAATTTCAACGAGAGTACCGATCTGACGGCCGCATCAACCGCTGCTATCTCGACCTTGTTTTCGCCGATTAATTTAGGCAGATGTTGAAAACCAAATTGATTGGGAAGTTCGAGTTCCAAACCCGACTGCAGTGCCATCCGGGCTGCATCGGCATCGGATTTCCCCATCCGTTGATATTTTCGGACGAGGTCGATTCCCTGGTAGTCCCCCACGATCAGGCCCTCAAACCCGATCCGGTTACGCAATACCTCAGACAACACCCATGGATTCACGTGACACGGTAGACCATCCACTTCGTTGAACGCTGCCATCACCGCGGCTGGTTTGGTATGCTGAATAATGTGTCTGAACGGATAAACTTCATTGTCTAGTAGTTTACGACGCCCATGTTGGTAAGGAGATCGGTTACGTCCTCCTTCGGTATTTCCATAACCGACAAAATGTTTCAGCGTTGCCGCGACATGGCCCTCTGCAATCGAACCATCAACAGAACCCTGCAACCCCTCGACCATTGCAGCCCCCAAACGACTGGTCAAAAACGGGTCTTCGCCTAAGGTCTCGTCGATTCGCCCCCACCTCAAGTCGCCGGCAACATCGACGATCGGAGAAAGAACATGGGAAACCCCCCGAACGCGTGCCTCCTGGGCTGCCTGGCTATAGATCTGCTTCAACAAATCGGGATTCCACGTACACGACAGGCCTATCGGGGTCGGGAATGAGTTCGCCTCAAATCGCATGAAACCGTGGGCTGCCTCGTCATGTAAAATGGCCGGAATCCCCAAACGTGTTTGCGTTCGGAAGTATGTCTGTACGGCGGCGTACTGCTTGACGTCGTCGTCAATCGTCATGTTGTGCAACGGGCCTAACTCACCAATCCCATGTGGGCATTTTTGTTGATAGAAGGAGGGCTTAAATATCTCTCCCTGCTTCAAAAGTTTTTCTTCACTCGGATCCCACCAACCCGTCAGCTGAGCAACTTTTTCTTCGAGGGTCATTCGACTCAGAAGGTCTTCCACTCGGGCCGCTGTTTGCAGAGTCGGATCCTTGTAGGTACCTGCATCGGGACTCGACGCGTTCCGACTTGCATGTGGCTGATCACTCGGGAATCCAATCAATTTGAAGGGCTTATCCGCCGCATTGACATATCTGGGTTCGGCCATACGTTGCAGCCACTTTGACTTTATGGCCGGCGCCGTTTCAATGCGAGTCTGTCCCCAACCGTCCCACATATCTTGAGCGTCCCAATCCGCATTGATATATGACACGGCTCGCACTACATCGAGATTGTCTTCAATATGTTTGAAAAACGTTTCAAACCAACTGTCCCAAATCTCATCGTGATCTTCCTTGTCAAAAAAGTGACCTCGCGGTGTTGCTTCTGCGATAAAAATAGGCTTGCCCCGTTTACGAGCAAAGTCTAAGGCTGCCTGACCGTCTTTTTCTCCGCCCCACCAAGAGTAGCCTACCCAATCGTAGTAACTGGCACCCGGGTCATACTGTTTAAAATCTTCAGTGGTGGCTCCGCTTGACGATGCATAGACGGTAGCAAAATTCGTCAATTTTGCGGACCTGAGGGCATCTACGATCCTCCGAAAGGCAAGTTTGAAATTCTCTGGATCGTATTTGTTCCAACTTCCATCAAACTCGTAACCAATCCGGATTAGAAAAGGGTGATCAGGGTGATCCGCCACAAATTGGACCAGCTCCCTAATGAGGTGATCGTAGGATCCATCGGCCACCTTATCCTCAGAATTTCCCTCCATTGATATGGAAAGGTGCATCACACAGCGATCCAAGGTTGGCGAATCTAAATAGGCCTTTTGATTCATCGGACCCGAGGCCCATTCTGTTTCCGAATTTAACCCATCGACGGTCCCAACGGCAAAAGTCCGTCCAAAATCGTTAGTCCAACCATCCGAGAAATACACATAATGTGTGATCCCCCCGGGGACCCCAATGTTGTCAACATACCCATCCCGGTACTTATCCGTGCCCCCAACGGACGCATTGTCCTGCCCAGCAAAAATCAAAACCTTTCCCGCTGGAGGTGCAAAACGGCCAGCCATTTGAGCGTCACTTTGGGTGACGAGCAGGGTCAACGAAACGAGGACGAGAGTGATGATATTTTTCATGTTGATTTAATCAGTGTTGTTTAAATGGATGGGCTAAATGGCCAATTCTTTTTCGCGTACCGAACGGCAGACGTCGTATTTCTAAACGGCGTATTCGCGCACGGCCTATTCCTGGCGGGTCAGTTTTTAATCAATTCGTTTTCGAGTTCCTCTAACGACTTACCTTTGGTCTCTGGCAATATCCGGTAAAGCAATATCGTACCGACGGCGGCGATCAAGCCAAAAATTAAAAAGCTGGTTGAGTTACCTAGGTTGGACAACTCCCAAGGAAAGATCTGCGTCACGACCCAGGCAGTGAAAGAGTTCACCAGGCCGATACTACCAATGGCTAAACCGCGGATTCGATTGGGGTACATCTCTGACAGCATCACCCACATAACCGGACCCAACGAGAACGCAAAACAGGCAATGAAGCCCAAGACACCGACCAATACAATATTGGCGTTCATCTCGATCGCTTCCTCTAAAACCGCCCCCTCATTTTTCGCATAGAGATCCTTACCCAACAGTGCTTTCATCTTATTCTTGAACTCTACATCACTTTTAAAAGATAGGCCTGCGAGTTCTTCCACTTTTTCCTGCTCAACCCCTGTAATCGAAACGGCCTGTTCGGGGGACAACTGGTATTTTGCCTGATGGAACCCGTAAGCACACAGCAACAGGCTGACCGCGATCCCCCCAATACCACAAAGCATCAGCGGCCGACGGCCAATCCGATCAATGGTAAAGATCGCCAGAATCGTAAAGACAACCGAGGTAAAGCTCAAAAGAACACCTTGCGTGAAGGCAGACGTTGTCCCAATCCCGGTTTGCTTAAAGATCGATGTCGCATAAAAGTAGATCGCGTTAATTCCTGTGGCTTGTTGCAACACACCGATTAATAGACCGACGATCAGAATGAACCTTAGGGATGGTTTGAACAGTTCGAAAAAAGAGGCTTTCTCTCGTTCCGATTCATCATTGACACTTTCCTCGATGGAAAGACTCTCCGTTACCCCAACTTCTTCACCATGCAGCCGAGTCAGCACCGCGCGGCCGTCGTCGGGCCGATTTTGGGCAAAAAGCCATCGCGGACTTCGCGGCACACAGAACAACGCCAGAAAATACAAAACTGCTGGCAATGCCTCTACACCCAACATCCATCGCCAGACGTTTTCATCCGTCAAAAAATCCGAACCCTCGATGTACCAGAGGTTGAAGAAATAATTACTCAGAAAGGCGACAAAAAATCCGAGCACAATATTTAATTGTTGAATGGATACGAGCTTACCTCGATTCTTTGCTCCCGCAATTTCAGCAATATAAGTGGGTGCCAGAATCAAAGCGGCTCCGAAGGCTGCGCCCCCGATCATTCGAGCGATACATAGCGTTTCATAGGAACTGGCATAGGCCGACCAAACAGCTGAGACGAGGTACAGAAAAGCGACAACGATCAGAATCGGTTTACGCCCCACCATGTCACTCAGCTTGCCGGCCACCAACATCGCAAACATCGCGACAAATGTAGGACAACTTGTGGCCCAACCCGTCTGAACTTCATTGAGACTGAAAAAGGGCCCCGCATATTCCATGACCCCCGAGATAATCCCAGCGTCAAAACCGAACAGAAACCCGCCAAGCGAGACGGTGAGTGCTATCAAAAATGTTTGTTTGTTCATTTCACTAGGACCGTTGAGTTCATTTCCAAATATTCAAATTCAGCAGCCGCACAGCCACCGGTCAAATCTTGACATGCCATCCCCACAAAACTGCCGGTAAATCCCCAGCGTGTTCCATAATCGTCTGACAAAAGCGACGCATCCAAAGCGGGACCAATCAATTGATAGCGGTCGCCATCCTGGGACCAAAAAAATTGTAACTCGAAATCTGACAAGACTCCTCTCAACCAGACCGGACCCGCCGCCACCGAAACCAACTCGCTTCCCAGTGGGAAGCTCGAAACGCCGTCGTCGCAAGAGTGGATCTGCAGACAATTCCCAAGTTCCTCATCGAGAGACAGATAGAGGTAGTGAAACAAGAACGTGTTGTAATAAAAAACCAGACCGGCCATCTGCTGGAAGCTTTCTGGATGGAAAACCATCGCAGTGGTGGTTTTGATCTGTTGGCTGACCACCCGCCGAGCAAGTAACGATTGGTCGAAGTTGGATTCTAAAGATTCGCCGCCGCGTAAAATTAACCTATCTGCTTCAATTTCGACACGATCATTTCGCCCCCGCAGACTGGCGTAATGCGGGGAGTCAAACGGTAATCGCTCGGGTAACTCGGGCCAACGATGAACCGGCAGGTTAGGGGCGGTGACCCGCTCCTGAGGCGCGTTACCACCACCTACCATGTACAACCAATCATCGGGTTTCCATTCCATTTTTTGTAACGCGGTTTCCCGCCCTAAATTGCAACGTTTCGAACCGGGCAAGGGGCGACCGCAGAGATGGGGCATGTACCATTCCCCCTGAGGCGTTTCAACCAAACTTGCATGCCCCGCTTTTTGCAGTTTCAAAGTCGCGTCGCCCGCCGAAGTAAGGATGGGATTTTCGGGATGCACTTCATAAGGCCCCAGCAGCTTCCTCGACCTAGCTAGACTGGCCGCATGTCCGTATTCCGTCCCCCCTTCGGCAGTCAAAAGATAGTAATATCCATTCCGACGATACAAATGAGGCCCTTCTGTAAGGCCAATGGAACTCCCTTTAAATATCAAATGGGATTTGCCGACCAAACATTTTTGCAGTTCGTCATACTCCTGCAACACAATCCCATAAAACGGATGGTGATCTGGTCGGTGGTCCCAGACCATGTTTAACCAATACTTTTTGCCGTCGTCGTCATGGAACAGCGACGGATCAAAACCGGAGGAATTGATAAACACGGGATCAGACCAAGGTCCCTCTATTTGTTCAGACGTGGTTAGATAATTCGGCGTGTCCTTGGTGACCGAATTGAGCTGATGCACAACGGTATAGCAAAGGTAAAAGACTCCATCATGATAGCTCAATGCAGGGGCCCACACGCCGCCCGAGCTTGGGACGCCACGCAAATCCAACAATCGCTGTTCCTGAAGTGCATGAGTCAGCAATCTCCAATTCACCAAATCCCGCGAGTGATGAATTTGCACACCGGGAAACCACTCGAAGGTGGATGTCGCAATGTAGTAATCTTCGCCCACTCGGCAAATGGACGGATCCGGATTAAAACCGGGTAGAATCGGATTTTCTATCAGAGTGGGCGGCAACAGCATTTCCTTCCGGAATAGTATCGATCAACTAATTCTTTTGGTCGAAAAGCATGGCAAACAAATCGATTCGTTTCAACCGCGCGAGGCCATGTCGGTTTCTGGTAATCCGGATGTCGTATCATGGGTGCGAGGGCAACCCGTCTGAAACCCTGACGGCGGGCCCCTCATTATATCAAAAACCCCGGCTGAGGGACTTCCTTTTGCACCGCATTCAAAGTTTTCTGGCCGTCAGCGTTCACCCTTAATCTCTTTATTGCCCGTCGCAGTTCCATTCCTTCATAAGATTTTTCCAACCGGCAATACGAAATTCAGCAAACGTTTTTCTTTAGCGTGAAAATACGTTTAACCATTGAGATGGACGTGTAACGCAATTGCCGAAGCCTGCGATACCGTACGTACCGATGCGATCACTCCCTTTCAATTTCATCTAACCCCGGACGCCTTAGAACGATTTGTTTTATGTATCCCTCAAACCCCTGGTGTGGTACTTTGTCAGAAACCTTATGTTCCCCTACGCTACCGACCAGAACCGGAGCATTCGTTCTCCCTTTAAAGGGTTGAGGGAGGGCCCGGCTCTCCACGAGTTTTCCGTTGACCCAAAACGTCAAACGATTGTAATCCACCCTGGCAGTCAACCTTGTCCATTTGCCGATAATACTATCCGGCGCATCGATTGTGGTATTGATCGCAATCCACGTTTTGCACAACAGCGCAATCCCCGGACGGCCATCTTGGACAAATAATTTATACCCGTTTCGTTTTCCGGATTGCATCAAAATGACACCATCACTCTCAGGCTTGACCATCACATCCAATTCATAAGGCCAACTAGAGGGATCATTCTCAAGTGCGAAGGGAATTTCGATCTGACTGTCGTTGCCGTCAAAAACAATCAAGTCATCTTCGAAGCCAATATTGTCGATTTTCAGTTTGGCATTGGTGGACTCAACCCTTTTTGAATTTTTTGCAGTCAAATCCAAGAAAGGCCCAGCGGGCCCACGAAGCCGATCCAAATTTTTTGGAAAGACACGTGGCTGCCAATTAACGGCTGCCGCCGTAGAGTCCAGTCGTTGTTTCATCTCCTGATAAAGATCTGCATAAGCCGGATTTGCAATCAAATTCGTCATCTCATGAGGATCCGCAACCAAATCATACAATTCGTCGATGTCGTCAATTTCTGGATATTGGATCAATTTATGCCGCGCCGTTCTGACCGCCGTCATGGTGGGAATTTCGTGTACAAGATCGACCCAGTACTCGTAAAAGAAATTATCTCGCCACTCGACGTTATCTCCCCCGAACAGCGGCTTCATACTCAGACCCTGCATCTGCTGAGGGACGTCAAGACCGGCAAAGTCCAGGACCGTCGGAGCAAAATCAATGTTCCCAACCATCTCCTCTACAGTCGAATCCGCCTCAATCTGCCCCGGGTAAACAATCACCATCGGAATACGCAAACTCTCTTCATAAGCCATTCGCTTATCCCAGCGACGATGTTCCCAATGGAAATAACCATTATCACTGGTGAATACGATCAGCGTGTTGTCCAGTGTCCCACGCGCCTTGAGTGCCTCCACGATCCGCCCGACTCCGTCATCCACAGCAGCCATACAGCGCAACTGCTCGACCGAGCGAGCGTCGTTTTCCCACTCTCCAGGTGGCAAGGTCTTGGGAACCACCTCAGATTCGGCATCTCGCGTTCTCCAATCCCAACGAACATCTCGGATCCCCTGTCGACGCTGCCACTCAGGTTTATTTTTGAAGTCCGTCGACCAACTTTTGGGTTTGATCGGCTGCGTCCCTTCGCCAAAAGCATTCTTATGTCTTGCAGCGGGTGTGAACGGCTCGTGAACCGCCTTATGCGACAGCATTAAGAAGTAAGGTTCGTCGACGGGTTGCTGATTGATAAAGGTGATGGCCTTGTCGGACAAAAGATCGGTTGTATACCCTTCCTCTTTGACTTGTTTACCATTGATATTGAAAAGTTGATCCGTGTATTTGCCCTGGCCTTTAAAACTGACCCAGTGGTCAAAATGGGGACGAGGCTTTCCATTCTGACCCATATGCCATTTCCCTATCATTGCGGATCGGTAACCAGCAGCCTGTAGGTACTTGGTCAGGGGCGGCGTAACCTCTGGATTGTATTCAGAGGTCTCGTTATCAATCACTCCATGTTGATTGGCGTAGACGCCAGTTAGAAAAGTCGCCCGCGAAGGACAGCAAATCGAAGTGGTCACAAACGCATTTTTCATGCTGACGCCCATCGCCCTCAATTCATCAATATGAGGCGTCTTAACGTACGGGTGCCCTTGGTAAGAAAGGCCGTCCCACCGTAGATCATCTACTAAAATGAAGACTATGTCCGGTCGCTCGGTCTTCGCCGAGGACGCATCTTGGGCCGTCACAGCAGAGACGGAACCTATCAAAAAAGAGACCGTAAAAACGAGGGGAAGCCAATTGTTGCTCATTTCAATTTTGCCTTAATAAGACCGTGAACACGTAGTCGTCAGAAACCTTTAGAGTCAGAAGCATCCCAATTTTGTTCTAGCCGCCGAGCGCCAACCGAAACCACCTTTGAAACACGATCTCATTGTTTCCATTATAGGCCCTCAGCGTCAACGGCCAGCCCAAACACAACGCCCCACCCTTCAAAAAACGAATCAATTCGCCCCCCACGTCGTGGATCCCCCCGTAAAAACATGGGCAAACCGAACTACACGTCCCGAAGTTCGCCACAGAAAAAAACCCTCCATCCCTTCGATGTTCGTCAAGCCGGTTCACCCAATAACGAGGAATCGGTAAGACCGCGCAGCACCCCGCGCGTACTTGTCGCTGCCGATCTCGTGTCAGTTTTTTTCGGCGTTTAGAAAATCAAGAAATCAAATCACTCAATGGCAACGATTTGATGGTCCGCCAGTGAACCGAGCCGCTGAAGAGTTGCAATGAGCAAGCAAAAAGGTTCGACGATGCCGAGCGGCGCAACGCGCCACCCTCAGCTTAATCTGCCCCGATGCAAAACAGCTGAGACTGAGTCCGTAGAAACAGTTGATTCTTAGAAACAGCTGGCGTCGCGTAGATGCCTTCCGGAAACTCGTTCCTCGCCACAATTTCAAATTCACGTCCGCTTTTTAGAACGAGCATCGTACCCCGTTCAGCACCCAAAAAAATGTGGCTCCCAATCTGAATCGGACAGGCGTAATACTCACCCCCTAACTTTAACCGTTTTTGATAAACCGTTTTTCCTGTTTTCAATTCCAGGCAAGAGAAAATCCCCCCTTTTTTTGCATAATACAAAAGACCATCGACAATTAATGGTGACGCCACGTAAGGTAACATGCGTTGGGACTCCCAAACGGTATGGGATTCGGTGATCTCACCTTTGCCGCCACTGCGAACCGCGACCATGACGTTCCGCCCTTTCGCCGCGTCACGTGTCAACATTCCCGTTAGTTCAGCGGCTTCCAACAATCCACTTCGGTTTCCATCTACATACCGAAACGCATCTTTTAGCCGACTTTCCGGCAGTTCGTTTTTCGCCAAGGTCGCGTCGCCGTTCTCATCGAACTCAGAAAGCAAATCTTTTGCGGTCAGCTCCGTTCGTTCGCCCAATTTCAAATCTTCGATCAAATTTTTCGACATGGAATCTTTTTCGATGTGGGCGGTCGTCCATCCACCAAATACCAAGAGATCCTCGGTGGCCGTGGGAGAGGGACAAATGAAGATCGGGAGGTTGCCAACCGACCACAACTCCTTGCCTTCATCCAAATCATACCCTTTTAGGGTACCGCAACCCGCGGCAATCAATTGGGTTCCCGCATCACTCTCCCAAATAAAGGGAGTCGAATAACTGGTGGTGACAATCGGTCGGGGCGCCATCCACAGCTCACGGCCCGTCTCAGCGTCAAAACAAAAGAGACCAGAAAAGGAATCGGTATCACGCTGTAAGTAAACTTTACCTTGATGACATATGGGCGAGGAGCCCGTGCCAAACGCGGAAGGGTCGCTTGGAAATTGTTTTTCCCATATCAGATTCCCTTTAAAATCATGCGCGGACAGACCAAATCGCCCAAAATAGGAAAAAACGCGTTCCCCATCTGTGCAACAAGTGGGTGCGGCTGGACAACTATCTAGGTGTTCAAAATCTTCATCTTGCGCTTTGGGAAAATCTCGTTTCCAAAGCAGGCTGCCATCCGCTTTGGCTAGGGCCAGCAACCAGAGGTGGTCATCATCGTAACCGGTAATAAAAATCGTCTCGCCCCAAACAACGGGTGAAGAATGACCGGGAGGCGTATCCACTTTCCACTGCACGTTGGTATGATCATCGAATTCAAGGGGAATCCCAACCGATTGGCTTTGAGCCAGCCCCTGAGGCCCACGGAACATTGGCCAATTGGTCGTTTCGCTTGGTTGACCAAAAACCGAACCGGCAGAAAAAATAAAAACAGCCAAAAGGTACCGTGCCCGGTTAGCGCCAAAACCATTTCCCGAAAAGAGATGCCAAGTCAACAATGATTTTTTCACAGGAGAATTCTCTCAATTAAAGAACGATGTTTTATTCCGAAACTAAAGTCTAGTCCGGTTTTACAAAGTTCCATAGTCACCGCACCCCCGCCTCAATGCCTGACCTAAAACAACACCGCCCCTCATGAAGTGTTTAATGTAGTGCTTTTCAACCTTGGACCCAGCCCCGGGTTAAATACCACTCACAAGCCATCCTCTTTTCCTAGGTCCGACAACTATCCGGATCGCCCAAGCGAAAACCTTCGGCCGTGTCGGTTTTCAATACGCAGGCCGATGTCCTCTACCCATGGCTTCGCCAACACGAGGCACAAGATTTAACCGACAAAGAATCTTCGGACTCCGTCGCTGTAACCCATGAGTCCCTTCGGAGCCCGTTGGTATCATGGCTGATCCCTTCGCCAGGTCAGTCACCGGCCATTGACCATCTCACTCACGATTTGATGCTTTGCTTTTTCCGGGATGTGACCTAATTTCCAATCTCGGATCTTATTTTTAAGAATCCCTCTGCCTGTCGATAAGTGCAGGTTTTTGCGGGACTCTTTGATGATTGACTCGGCCGCAGGCTTCCTGCCGTTTTCGAATGACTCAAATACCGCAGGCCAGTCCTCGGTCGTTGCCAACAATTCTGATAGGAGGAACGCGTCGGCAATCGCAGAGCAAGCACCCATGCCCGCGTAGGGACTGGTGGCATGTGCCGCATCCCCTAATAACAACACTCGTTCCCGGTACCATGGTTCCGAAGTCAATAAATCCCCACCAATCACGGGAACCATCTGATCTTCAGAGGTTAACTCGAGACATTGGTTGAGGATGGTCGGCACGACAGGAACCACGTCGAGAATCTGTTCTTTTATGGAGCGTCCGGATTCCGGTAACCGACCGTTCATCCCTACGTACCAGCGGGCCTCTCCGTTTCCAATATCAGCCACGCCTCCCTTGACTGAGGGTTCCCAAAAATCCAGATGGTAACCTGGCTTCAAATCGGCCGGATGTTGGTCGATGACGGCAATCCAACCACCCGCGTTGAACATCTCTAGCTTTGCAGAGGGCTGAACAAATGTTCGAACCGTACTCTTGGCACCATCACACCCAACGATAATATCCCCTGTGGCCTGACTTTTATCGGAAAAATGGGCAACCGCCCTTTCTCCATCCATTTCAATAGAAATACAATCTTTTCCCACATGCAGCTGCTCACCCACCATTTGCGACATCCGTGAAATCAGCCGCAAACGATTGATTTCATACGAATCGGCACCCGATTCCCTAGAGACCTCTCCCACCGGTAAAGAGGTTAAAAATTGCCCTTTGGCCCCATAAATCTCCATCACTTCTAACGCAGCGCCATCTTCAGATACAGGTACCCCCAGTCTTTCAAGAATCTTGATCGCATAAGACCAAATCAAAAAACCGGTTCGATGGTTTTGGAAATGATCATATTTTTCATAGACGCGCGCCTCGACCCCGCGTTGACGCAGTGCTAACGCGAGGGTCAATCCACCGATTCCTCCGCCAATAATGATGACCGTTTTTTCTGCAGCCACGGTACTCACCTTTCTTAAAATAAAAGAACCGTTCTCATCGCGGCCCCACCCAGCTTTTATCGACGAACCTGAGGAATCCATCCTCGCTGTTTACGCGTTTGAGCGTTTCGGAATCAGAGAATCATTTTCTTGTTGTCTCACGAAGCCGTATTGGACAACAAATGTTGCCCCAGACCAAGTCTTTTATTTTTCTAAACGATTCAGCCCCAGAACGCTATACAAAGCGGGGAGGCCGTATTTCCCAACGCCAATGTTTGCTCAGAGTTTTTATTCGACGCCAACCGATTACGCCCGCTTCCTAGCGATGGTCTTGGACGACGGAGTGGTCGACCAAAGGCGTCTATTATCCTCGGCCGCAATCCGAAGAGTCCTCACGCCTTCATCCGCGGCCCCCATGCCCACCGGCTTTGCGGGATTACGTTCTAGTTATGGACAGCTGATGCATCTGTATGAAAAAGATGACGAAGTGATGGTTTTTGGCCACAGCGGATCAGACGGAACTTACGCATGGGCTTGGCCAGACCAGGACCTGATGGTTTTGTACTTCACCCAGTCTCGAGGCAGTAGCACCATGACTCGCATGGAAGCGGTGCTCGACAGCTTGCTCGCGCGACCGATTCCGGCAAACCGATGATCCGACGGGACTACCATCTTTTGAGGGCCATCTTTGTTCAGGCCCGTCCTTTTTTCATCGCTGGGTATCAGAGTGCGATCCGAGGCGTGAGTGTACCCCAATCGTCTGCTGGGCAGCGAACCCGCTCAATCATTTTTTTCTAGCCGGTTGGATGACAAGAAATCCCACAAGATTTGGTTCGGGTGCTTTCCGTCGATGGGCTCGCTAAACCAAACGTGGCCACCCGGTTGTCGATATTCCCGTTTGACTGAGTACAAAACGACCGATGTATCCTCTTTACCACCGCGATAAGCCTCTCTCACAACGTCTCCGCCCTTCATTTTTGTCGTCACTCGATTCGCGGTTGGTATTTCATTGTGATCAACCCATAAATCAATCACACTCGATACCGATTTGTAATTATTATCTCCCTCATAGGGCAGGACACCGTCGCTAACTCCGTGGAAATGAATGACCGAAGTGTGGGCGTCTTTTTCATAACAGGTATCTGAAAGCATGATTCCCGACATGATTCCTACCGCAGCAATGGAGTCACTGGCGCAACAGGCCAAATCGTAGGCCATCATGCCACCATTCGAGTAACCGACTGCATAGATCCGTGTTGTATCAAGATTGAGTTCGTTCCCGATATCGGCAATGAGCTGCTTCGTAAAATAGACATCGTTGACCTCAATGTCCTGCCTTCCGGTGTCTCCTGGCTCCCAATAGTTGGCACCCTTCTCACGGAAAGCAGCTTGCGGATAGGCAACTAAAAAACCGTTCTCATCGGCGATCTCATTCAAGTCAAAACGAACGCCCACCTCTTCTGCGTAGTCCGACGCTCGACCTCCAAAACCGTGAAAATTGATCACCAAAGGCGTTGGTTTTGTTTTATCGTAAGAGGCCGGCACGTGAAGGATATACTCCCGCTTTTTGGAACCTTCAACCAGCGAGCGATAGCCTTTGTACCTAGCGTTCGCCGACCCCGCGTTTTTTCCTTTGGTGCCGCCATCCCACTCCTTCTTATCTCCATCCCACTCCTTCTTATCTCCATCCCACTCTTTCTTATCTCCATCCCACTCTTTCTTATCTCCATCCCACTTATCTTTTCCAGATTTTTCGCCCGACTCCAACTTTAGATATTCGATGATTTCGGTCTTCGAGGTCTCCCCCGACGCTAACTTTGATCGGACTTTGGGATTCGACTCTAGAAAGGTCTCATAGGCCGCGTCCCAGTCCGTCTTTTGTTTTTTTTCCGCCTTCCAACCCCCTCCTTTTTCCATTGACTTCAGCCAATCGATGATCTCCTGCTTCGTCACCTGACCGCTATCCACTTTCCGAAGCACCGAGGGATCCGATTTAATGAGCGCCTGATACCGCGCGTTCCAATCAGTAGTCGATTCCTCTTGGGAGTAAGCGTTACAGCAAACAAGGACCAGAGATAAAGCAAACAGTTTCTGGAGGTTCATGTCTCATTTCCCTATGGTGAATCCGGAGGCCATCCCCTCCGATATCGGGTTTCAACCTATTTTAAACAAAGCGATTCGAGGCACGCTCAACCTTAAAGGGTACCAACCGAACCTACCAAATGGCAAGTCCCAGAGCTTGAGAACGAACTCCATGATACCCTGAACGATTATTCATCCCTTCCATCGGGTTCGGCGGCTGGAGCGAGTGCTCCCACACTTAAACCACCGCAAAGAGATTCCATCTGACGTTTCCAAACAAGGTTTTTTGGTGTGCGGCGGCTGGCAATGAAACCAAATTTTCCATGTCAGAGAAGTAAATCCATACAACACGGTTTGAGGACGTCGTTTTTTATGGTTTAATCGGAGGCGTGGCGCGGCTCCGCCCCGGTTTATTCTTTAGCTTCCACTTTTAGCTATGGCCCGAACCCCCTTCAAACGGATCACAAACGCTGACGTACGAAACTCGAAGCTGTGGGAAATCTACATTCCGCTAGCGGCTGCGGGCGTCCCGTCCGGCCTCTTTATCCTACTTGGTCTGGTTACGAAAGACTTCGCCCAACCTGATGCGGAAATCCCATTTAGGGTTGTTCTCCTGATGATCACCCTCCAAACCGCGGGAATCATCGCAATGGCGTGGGTGATGCTCATCAGATTAGATGCGGCCTACGAACGCCTGTCACTTTCCACCACCGGCCGCCCTGCCCCTTGGAGAAGACTGACCGTTCAATTATCGATCGGATGCCTTCTGTTGTTCGACGTGCTGACCCACTTGGCCGCCGCTTTTGCTGGTGCTGCACCATTGCTTTTGATTGCCATACCTGCCTTCCTAGCCTATCTCATTATCGGCCGGTTGGCTGTCCCTAGAGCAAATCGCAAGCCACCGATCACATAACACCACGCAACCTGAGATGAGATTTGATAGGATTGTTGCTTCTTTGAGAGACACCTGACACGATCTAAACCGGCGAACTCGGTCTGTTAGATTTTAAATAAGCCAATCGAAAGCGTCTTATGTGGACAAGAAAAACCCTCTGGACCGTGACGACCCTCAGCGGTTTGCTTTGCGCTCATCCGGAAATAGCCTTCGCCCAATCTAAGGAAAACCACGCGACCATTGTGATCGCCACGGATGCTCCGCTAAAGCCCTATGACCCCATGATCTATGGGGGATTCATTGAACATCTTGGCAAACAGATTTACGGCGGTTTCTTTGAACCGGGTTCACCCTTGGCCGACGAGAAGGGATTTCGTCTCGATGTGATCGAGGCTGTCAAAGAACTGAGGGTGCCTGTGATCCGCTGGCCCGGTGGATGCTTTGTAGACAGTTACCACTGGAAAAAGGGGGTCGGGCATGAGCGCCAACCTTATGATGATGACCGCTGGGGTGTCTTGGAGCCGAACACATTTGGGACCCACGAATTCATCGAGCTCTGTCGTCGCATTGATGCGGAGCCGTACCTATGCCAGAACAGCCTCGCCAGTATTCAGGAGATGGCCGACTGGGTCGCGTACTGCAACGCGACGACGGGTGATCTCGCGGAAATGCGCAAACAGAACGGACATCCCCAACCATTCAACGTGAAATTCTGGAGTGTTGGCAACGAAAAGGTTGGAAAAGTTTATATCGACAAAGTGCGCGCCACGGCGGTAGCGATGAAAAAAGTCGATCCGAGTATTCTGGTGACATGCTCTGGATCCCATGGGCCACGCGCCTATATCGATCCCTATCTGTTTCAGGCAGCCGGACCTTATTTGGACCTGCTTTCGGTTCACGAATATTGGATTCCAAACTTCCAGCAACACCAAACACCCGATTACCTCGACTGCCTGATGCTCTCGGAAAAGCCTGATGCTCATATCAGCGCCGTCGTCCAATCGCTCGAAGATGCCAACATGCAAGATCGGATCAAGATCGCTTTCGATGAATGGAATTTGCGGTCTTGGCACCATCCGGGATTTTCAGGTCACCAGGCTCGAACGGTCGATTACCAAGATCCTGAAATAATCGCATTAATCAAAGACCGAGATAAAAGTCTCGATCCGTCTCTTTACACGATGGCCGATGCCCTGTTTTGCGCCTCATTCTTTAACGCCTGCCTCCGCAACGCTGAGGCGGTCACGATGGCCAACGTCGCCTGTCTGGTAAACCAGACCGGTCCCCTCTTTGTTCATCCGAACGGAATCGTCAAACGAACGCATTTTCACACGATGGCGATGTACGCCAATCTGCTCGAGGCGAACATGGCTAGAACCGATATCGAATCGGACCGCCTCAGCCACGGCGGATCATCGGTTGCCTTGGTCGATGCGATTGCGACCGTGGATGTATCGGAGCAGGAATATTCGGTCGCGATGATGAACCGTCATCCCTCTGAGGCTGTCACCTGCACCCTCCAAATGGGAAGCCAACCGGTAGACGGCACATACCGTGCAACGGTTCTAACAGGCCCCTCTCAGGATGCCTACAATGACATACAACACCCGGAGCGTGTAGCGCCTCAAAAAATTACATTGACTTTTAAAAAAGGCAAAACGATCCTTCCCCCACACTCGCTTGTAATCGTTCAAGGGCGCCTAAAAAAATGAATCCTTCGCCATAGGAAAAGAAGGGGCCAATTCAAGATCACGAGGACGATTTCGGTCTATAGCCATACCACAAGGAACGTAAACCTCCGCATTTCGCGCACCGCTTAGGACACCCCTGATCAAGTCGTTCGGTGGTGTCTGGCGTCTCTACGTATTGGCTGCGTCGCTATGTGTTAGCTACGTCTCTAAGTTTTGGCAAAGTGGTTACGCGTTGGCTACGGTTCCGTAGGTGCGGCGTCTACCTTCTTCGCCGGACCGTCATGCCTAGACCGGCAAGCATCGACCAGATCAGAACGGTCGTTGGCTCGGGAACGGCGTTGGTAAACAGGCCCACGTCGTTACCGTCACCACCGCCGTAGGTGATGAACAGATCCTGACCGCCAAAATTACCCACCAGATCGCCTTCTCCCAAGCCGTCATACTGGCCCGACAGGATTCCACCGACGCGAAGAAAGTTGAACGCGTTGCCTCGGTGAAGATTGAACCCGTCAATCAGGCTGACATCCAGTGTTCCGGCCAGTTCGACGTTGCCGGTTACATCCACCCAGTCGTATTCTGTCAGGGATTTATCGCCGCCCCCGTCAAACAGACCACCCAGTTCAATCTCTTTGCTACCGTCGACCTTGAAGTAGTCGCCGTCAATGGTCATCACTCCAGCTGAATTACCCGGTTTGGTCTGCCCGTGGTCAGTATAGCTACCGATGATCTGACCACTGCCGTTCAATGTGCCGTTGTTGGTCAGTGTTCCATGGGTCGTATCGATCGTGCCGTTGTTGGTCAGCGTGCCGCTGGTTGTATTGAACAACGCACT
>JAKVBF010000016.1:0-15399 GCA_022447555.1 Mariniblastus sp.
AACCCTCCGCCAAGCAAACACGCCATCAAGGTAATTGGTCCAATGCGACGTTGAAATGTTTGTATCTCCATATTGACCGACGGTTGTCTCAAGTCATTCGTTCGATTCGTTTTAACGCCGATCCTGGCACGCATGCTTACCCGCGTTTGGCGGACGGACGCCATTCTGAAAGACGTTTGTCGGTAACCTCTGATACGGCCGCGTCTCCATAGCCACTCAGTTATCTAGGCTAACGGAGTTTGGCTTATATGAATGGAAAACTGACCATTTGAATGGGGGAATATAAAGTTCGGGTGACCGCTTTACGGATATTTTTTGGCAGCCTTGGCCACAATAGGAGGCCGAGAATGGATTGGATATTACATGACCTCGACCACCGGAAATGATCACCGCTACTCCACGGAACCAATAAGAGACAAGGGGATCTCTTTGTTAAAAGGACCGGGATTTCACCCACGTGCGGGGAGTGACCTTATCTATTGTTACAGCGAAAAGTTTTGGCGTTTCCGCCTTTTTGGCCTCTCTTCGGGTCGTAGCACTAGAAAATTTCTGATAGTTGCGTTCAGCAGGCCCTGCATGGTTTCCCTGGATGGGTGCCGTTCGTTAGCATTAGGGTCGCAATCCTGCTCCACACCTCAAAAAAAGACCTTTACCCATGAGCCTTACCCACCTTTTTTGGACCATCATCCTATTTATCTTTGGTAGTTGCACATGGTGCGCTATACCAGTGCACCATCCTAGTGCTGAAATTCATTCACTAGAGGAGAAACCGACACAGGAGCGAATCTTCCAAGGGATGGGGAATCATCACCGAACCATTACGACCCAATCTGCAGAGACACAAAAATACTTCGATCAGGCACTCACTTGGGCTTACGGATTTAATCATGACGAAGCCATACGGTCGTTGCTGGCGGCCACAAAACATGACCCCGATGCCGCAATGCCATGGTGGGGAATCGCATACTGCGAGGGCCCGAATTACAACCTCCCCATCACACCGGAACGATCCAAAGCTGCCTGGTATGCAATACAGAACGCACTGGCACGCAAAACTCAGGGAACGGTAAAAGAGCGGGCCCTGATCGAAGCGATGCACAAAAGATATGCAATGCCGATACCGGAAGACCGAACCGAACTAGATCGAGCTTATGCAGACGCAATGCAAACCGTTTGGGCCAGCTATCCTGACGACCCTGACGTGGGGACACTGTATGCCGAATCGTTAATGCTTTTGCGGCCCTGGAAACTCTATACCAGTGAGGGTGAGCCAGTTGAAGATACGGACACTATCGTACAAACCTTGGAATCCGTTTTAAAAATTCAACCCGATCACCCCGGAGCCAATCACTTATACGTCCACGCTATGGAACCCAGCAACACACCCGACAAAGCCTTGCCCGCGGCCCATGCATTGGACAACTTAATTCCCGCCAGCGGCCACCTGCTGCATATGCCATCTCACATTTATGTTCGGACCGGACATTGGGACAAGGCTATTACACAGAATCAAAAGGCGATCATTGCTGACGCGGAGTACCTCAAACTTTCTCCCGTCCAGACGATGCAACATATTTATATGATCCACAATTCCCATATGCTGGCCTATGCCGCCATGATGTCCGGACAAGAGAAAGAAGCCATGAAAGCGGCTCGACTGATGCAAGCTCAAGCGAATGACGGGATTTTGGAGAGTTTTGGACCGGTCTTAGATCGTTGGATGTGCTCCGTTTATGACGTACAAAAGCGCTTCGGTCGCTGGGATTCGATCTTGGCCGAACCCGCACCTCCTGAAACACTGCCCATCACCACAGCAATCTGGCGGGCTCATCGAGCCATTGCATTTGCTGCCAAACGTGACTTTCCGAATGCTGAAAAAGAATACACCTCGTTTCGGACGGTCCGAGAATCCATCCCACTTGAGGTTTTAGCCGCTGGAGACATGGACGATCGTTTTCTCGAAGTGAGCGATTTGTTCATCCGGGGAGAAATTGCACTCCAAAAACAGCGCTGGAACCGAGCGATCGAATTATTAACGAAAGCGGCTGATATCGAATCGACTCTAGCTTACGGGGAACCTCCTCAATGGACACAACCCGTGCGGCACACCCTGGGAGCCGTTTTGTTGGCCGCTGGAAGGTATGCCGCTGCCGAAACATGCTATCGGAAAGATCTTGAAAAATGGCCAAACAATGGTTGGTCCCTTTTCGGCTTAAGCAGATCTCTGGAAGGTCAGGGCAAAACCGACGAAGCAAAAGCTGTTTACCAACAATACGAAGCCGCCTGGAGCCATGCTGACGAGGCGATCAGCACTAGCTGTAAATGCATCCCTAAGACCTAAAACCGTTGCCGTTCAAAGGTGTATCCTTCGGCCTACTCTCAATTGCCAAATCTAATATTTTTGCCCATTGTTTTTCAAAGTATTGATCAACAGGTAGATAGCAATCACCATACCCACGATCACCCCGAGAGCCACAAGGCCGAACATCGCCCAAATCAATAAATTGCTCATCTATCTATCCTCAAATTGCATGTCAGTCAAATCCGGCCGATTCAATCCTGTATTGTAAAACCGATTATGCGGAAAAACAAAAACCACCCATTACACCTTCGCTTCACGCAAAGTCCGGTTCGTTAACCGGGAACACCTCTCGACGCCCTTTTATTATTGATCGGCCAACCCATTAAGCCGTATTCTAAGCAACAGTTATTTATACAATAAGGGCTGCAAAAAGGTCCTGAAGAATCAACCCAGACCTTACCTGAGGACTTCTAAAGGTACACTTGTTAACGGCCTTTTGTAAAAGCCCAACTAATCCTAGAATGGTGGCGAGTAATTCAATTGAAAGGAAGGATTCATGGCAGCGGACGACACAAACGAGCCGAATGACGAAAATCCAGATGAAGGTTTGAACAATAAATGGATCAATATCGGCTTGATTTTTTTTGCAATCATTATCGCCATAGCAGTGGTGCTTTATACGGTTACCGTGCTCTAAGCGACCGTTAACTCTGGTGATTAACATCTGGTTCTGGGACCTTCCAGATCTTAGAGGGTTTCATTTGATTTGCGTCGCGTTTCACTGGCTGAAAAATTTGATCCGAACCTAATTGGGACTGTTAAAAGACCTAGGATCGCGTTCAAAAATTGCGTTATTCACCTCAGCCAACCACCGCTTGATCACATCTTTGCTTACGGATGTACCTCTTTTTTCAGAAAATGGTTGCCACAGGGCGACGCCAACATACTCGATTCAGTCACCACGATTTTCAGCCGAGCATTTATCGAGAAAGTTCGATAAATGCGTCGCGGCGTTCTTCTCTAATTCCCCAACCTGATCACCGTATTTCTCCCACAAAGTTTTATACAGCAGTTGCCACGATTCGGGTCGGTTTGATCTAAAATCCTCTGCCGTTTTTGAAAGGTGTTCTTCCATTTCACGGTTCGCATGCCGAAGGATTGCGCTGCCCAATTCGACAAGTTGACGTATCTCATCGCCCAATGTCACTGATTCGGGCGGGTCGGTTTCTGCAGGAATGGGCACCATTACGCTCCTTGTTAACTGGATTGCCATTGTAGCCAACGACGACGCACGGACTAGATGGGCGGTCACAAAAAGAGATTGACCTAGAGGAGGGACCCAACCATCAGCGAATCGGAACGTTTCAAAAGTCGTTTTTCATAGTGGAACAAACCTTCGATGAAATTTGGGATTCGCTCTCATCGGCTGCTTGGTACAACCCAATCACATCCACTTTGAGGCGCAAAACGCTTAGCAAGGACCGTGCTAAACCTGAAACCTCTGTTATTTCGGTATTACACCTTACTGATTGGTTATCCCAACAGATGCAATTCAATTTCCCTTTTCGAAAAAACCTTGTTTCCACACAAGCCTTTTTTACAATTCAGCCAAACCCACCACAATATAGAAGCAGGTTGTCCTGCCTCACCCTCCTTCCCTGTAGCCAGTAATGAATTCCCCTCTCTTCAATAGGTTGGCCTATCATGCGTACACATCCACTACTCTTCGCTATCGTTTGTCTAAACAGTCTTTTTGTTTATCACGATACTTTCGGCCAAAACAATCCCTTTGGCAGTCAACCAACTGCCTATGCCACTGGGACGCTTTTCCCCAATCAATATTCACAGGAACAAATTGATGGTTACGTCAGCGCGTATTACGACCGTTGGAAATCCGATTGGATTCGCATGGACCCAGGTGGCAAAGGCTACCGAGTCGTCATGGATGGGAATGGCCGCACTACATCGGAGTCCCAAGGTTTTGGGATGGTGATCGTCCCCCACATGGCCGGTCATGACACCGATGCCCAAGTCATATTTGATGGGCTATTCTCCTATTCTCGCGCGCATCCAAGCGTCGGAAATCCAAATTTGATGGACTGGGCGCAACCTGATCCCACCGGAAACAGCAGCGCTTTTGACGGAGATGCCGACATTGCCTATGGATTGTTGCTCGCTGATAAACAGTGGGGAAGTTCGGGCGGTATCAACTACAAAGCGGAGGCGCAAACGATTATCCGGGCCATCCATGACTCCACCATTGGACCAAATAGCAAGTTGCCAATGTTAGGCGACTGGGTCAATCCCAACGGCAGTGGTTCCTATAGCCAATGGACCACACGGTCGAGTGATTTTATGTATGGACATTTTCGAGCGTTCGGAGAAGCAACGGGAAATAGAGATGAGTGGGAAGCCGTCATTTCCGCGACCCAAGAAGCCGTAAGACAAATGAATAACGAATACGGTACGGGACTCGTGTCGGATTTTCTCGTGGTTGACTCGATGACGGGTGAAGCCGGTCCCGTAAATCCCAATTTCCTGGAAGGCCCACACGATGGTGAATACTGGTATAACGCAGGAAGAACGCCTTGGCGGTTTGGCGCCGATGCCGTTCTAAATGGTGATGCCGCTTCGAAAGAACAGGCTCAATTGCTATCCGAGTTTTTTCAAGCATCCTCAAACGGTGACCCGAATCAAATTTTGGGGGGATATGAGCTTGATGGAGACCCCCTCAATTCCTGGAGTGACCTGTTTTACAGGTCTCCCGTTGGCGTTGCTGCGATGACCGGAATGGATGCCGCGGACCAGGAATGGTTAAATGGGATATTTGACAATGCCAAAGGAGCGCATGTTAATTACTATTCTGATTCGGTTACGTTGAACAGCCTGTTAATCATGTCCGGTAACGCATTGAATCCTGCGTCCGTCACCGCCGTTCCGGAACCGGGGTGTATCGCCCTATTGGCCGGATTGGGAATGACCACACTCCTCCGCCGCCGACGCCTATGACCAGCTGGAGGATCCCGAAGCGATGAATAAAGAAAACCCCGGCGAAATGGGTGGGAGCCGGTAGGTTTTTATGGTTCTGGCGGTCGGGCAGCCAAACCGATCGTTAGAACACGCCAACGGGACGTCCGTCTACCTGATCAGAGGCGGTCGCAAATCATGCTTTCGAAGGAACCCGGTCCCAAATCACAGCACCGACCAAAGAACATATGATCTTTCGATATTCATGTTAACAAAAACGTAGCTATGAAACCGAAAGGCCTTCAGACCGTATACCTTTTTATGGTATTTCTACGCCTTAGGGCCAATCCAAATCCGCTCAGTACCGTAAACAAGATGGCGGCGCTCGGTTCAGGTATCGAATTCAAAACAAGGTTATCCATCGCCAAATAGGTTGGTGTATTAATGAAGCCTGAATTTGTCATGTCGGATGATTCGTAATTTATTTGTACCGAACGGGCAACAGCGAGAGCGGACAGATCCACCTCTATCCACTCATCCACAATGTAATCGTCAGCGCGATCGGCGAAGGTGAAGTCCGCTAAATTAACCGACACCGAGCCGATAACATTTCCGGTTGTGTCAACTCCGTCGAACCCCGTCAAGATGACGCGAAAAAAATCCGGATCGTCACCCGTAGCCCCCCCGAATTTCTTTGCAAAGGAGTCACCGTTGAGCATAGATAAACCAGCATAAGTACTGTTGGTTAATCGCACCGATGCCAATGAGGAAGCCCCAGGAAGATTAAAAAACGCGCCGTTTCCATAGGAGATGGCGTAATTCCCTCCGGCTGAAACTCCTCCCGCTCCGTCAAAGCCTCCTCCGGGATAGGACGCGTATTGATTGGTGTACCCGGCAGACGCTGCATTCACAACATTGCTGTAGGACCAACCATCCCAATAATCATAACTACCTGCGTCCGTGTAGTTGTTATTGAAGAAAACGCCACCACTAGACCATCCAGCGTTATTAGTTCCTGTCCCATTATTGCCATTAAAAAATTGTCCCCCGCCCGCAGGATTCTCCCCTGTGAACTGTGTCAATTCTTCAAAATCAACAACGTCCGCGTAAATCATCGGCGTGGCGAATGCTACCGTTACCACTGCGAAAAACGATATAAGGGTTTTGATCATGTTGGGTTCCTCATGTTGAAATAAACAAAATTCATGGTTGTTCAGAAATCTCGCCGCCCGACCGAGTGACCCAAGCGCCGAGGATATCTTTTTCAGTAGTATTGGGTAAGAATGCCGGCCGTCCGTCAATGAATAAGCCGATTGCGCCACCCGGATGCTTGCTGCGGATTTCATTGTCCCCCACCCAAGCTGCACGATCATTTACCCCATGTGCTACGACAAAAACGTTGCGGCCATTAATCCACTGACGATCCGGACCACCGATGTCTTCGGCCACGGCAAGCGTGTTGGTAAGACCATCTAAAATATGTTTGAACTGCGTTGGCCGTTCGTATAGAAAAATTCCATCTTCTGCGTAGTTGTCTAAGATACGTTCACCAAACAGCCCGCCGTAGCTGGTGCTGCCGCCTCGTCCCTCACCTTCGGCATCCGTTGGGCATAAATAAACCGACACGACAGTGTTTGCCACGGTACGATTCTTCACTGCGTCAAACGGGATCGACCAGTCAATGGCATCATGCACCGGACCTTCCTCTAAATAGGGCAAAAGGATTGCCGACCAAGCATACTGACGCAAATCGGGCGATTGGTTCCACCCCCGCCACTCAATGCAACCAACGGGAAGGCATTCATTCGTATCATGATAATGATGTAAAGCTAGTCCAATCTGGCGCAGGTTGTTTTCACAAAGGGTCCTACTGGCAGATTGACGAACGGCAGAGATGGCAGGTAACAACAGGGCAACCAAAGAAGCAATGATGGCAATGCATACAAGTAATTCGATCAACGTAAACCCACTGGCAACCTTTTTTCTTGGGGATAATACAACGGTTTTCTTTTTCGGCTGAGACAGCCGGTATAACGCTCTGCAAATTTTTTGCTTTTGAGGCATCTTATGAATCAGACCAACACCCATTCAGGTGTCCATATTTAGTGTTGGGGTTGTTTGAACCACGTATTTCGGCGGAACCGTCACGATGCGCACATTGGTCGTTTCTCGTAGTGATCCGATCCAACCGGGGATGGGATCATACGGTCAACAACGTGCGCAGACCAAAACTCATTGTGACGACTGCCTCAATCCAAGAAGGCGAATCGCTCGTTTTTTCTGGGCAGGTATTCTGACTCGCCATCATGTGATTGTTAACAGCCTTCTCATCCGTTTGACCTGTTACGACAGGAGGACAATGGCATATCATAGAATGCAACAATCACTACAACAAAAAACGGTTGATGATGGCACACAGCGGCCGGACCGTCCCGGATTTTCACCGGAGTTCCCTCTAACCGTTAGCAATGAAAACAAACGCTAACGGTCACCCAGAATCTAAAAGTACCGTATCCATTTTGAATGGAACCGTCAATGGCCACGACGGGAAAAAGGACTAGAAGGCAACCGGTGTGACATCAACCCCGAACAGCGAGCTTGTTTCCCAGTAGAAACATGTTTTATGATGATAACTTAAAAGCATTTTAGGTATCGCTTACCCCTATCGCCATTGGGCCTGCAACAACGCTTCCAGACCGCATATACTGCGTCGGGACCAGAAGAATGTTGCCGTCTTTTCGAACGAGAATTTGCTTTGCTCAGTGGTTCACTCAAACACCGACACAGACATGCATGAGGCCTGGATGTCACACCTCACTCAATGCAACAACCTGCTCAACGGATTGAAGATTGAAACGGAATTGGTTTAATGTCCAAAACATGGCAAGTGTTTATTCACCCATAAAACGATAGCGCAATGACACGCACCAACCAACCAACAAACAGCGACACCATGGGCAGGATTCCCGTTCTTATTTTAAATGGATTCCTTGGGTCCGGTAAAACAACCCTTCTTCGAAGCCTTCTCATCCAATCCGACAAGAAAAAAATGAGAGTTGGGGTGATTGTCAATGATATGAGTGAGTTGGACGTCGATGGACTCATTGTGGCCCAGACAGAACGGTTTGAAAAAGATGATGGCACTTTTCAATCGATTTATTCTTGCGTTTTAAGCAGCCGGAAAGGTCTGCAAGAACTTGGAGCTGCACTCGAAACGATTGTGTCATGCGGTGAATTAGACTTGCTCATCATCGAGACATCGGGGAGTTGTCACCCCATGCCACTTGTCGAGTTTTTTAAAAACCGATCAACCTTTAAATTGACGGGAGTCCTGACGCTCGTCGATAGTGCCATGATTGATCAGGATTATGATTGTGGTGAGCAAATTTTTCCCATCATGCAAAACAATTTACAAAAGCAACAAAGGGACGTAACCAATCTTCTTGTAGAGCAGATCATGTTTTGCAGCCATTTGTTACTGACCAAAGTAGACCGAATAGACGAAAATAAAGTTCAAACCATCGCGAAATCTATTCATGGTCTCAATCCATATGTAGCACTCGTTTCGGTTCCTTGGGGAAATCTTCCTATCGAGGACATCCTGAAGATGCCTGAGTATGACTACCATAGGGTGGAGCAATTATTTAAAGAGTTGAAACCAGTATTTGAAACGGAGAGTCTAGATGATCGGCCTTACAATTTGGCAACCAGAGTGATTAAGGATGACCGACCATTTCACCCTCAACGGCTTTGGGATACCTGCAATCAAAATCTCGGCCACCACATTTACCGCAGCAAAGGGTTTTTTTACCTTGCGAGCCGTGACACAGTTTCCCTTCTCTGGAATCAGGCGGCCGCGGGGATTAGTCTCGAACTGATAGGCTATTGGAGGGCCGGCATCCTTGAAGACGAAAATAATGGTTTAGATGAGGAAGAAATCGCGGGTCTGCAAAAGAGAATGGAAGAGGACTGTGGGCGATTTGGTGATCGACGGTGTCGCTTGACTGTGATCGGGGACAAAAACCAAGTGGATACCTTCGCTAACGCACTGACTAGTTGCTTTCTGACTGAAGCCGAGATCCAACACTGGAAAGCGGGTGGCGAGTTTCCAGATCCTTGGCCTGAAAGTTATGCTACGAGGCGTTACTGAGGCCTGCGGACCGAAAATTACCTTGCCTGAAAGACAAAAAAAGCCGATAAAATCAGGGGTTCGTGACGGACAACCTCAAAATTTCATCGCCAAAAGCGGGGAAATTGAGTTTTAAGCAAGAGATGACCTGCTCTAATGCCACCAACTACCGCTAATCGTTTGATTAGCAATTGCATTGGCCTAACGATATTGTTAGATTTACCGTTCGATTTAAGAAGACAAAGGGAACGGATAATTCGTCGAATTACTCTTCTCTGAAGCATAGCTAAGTAGGAAACTGACCATGAAAGTCCGCGCTAGCGTGAAGAAAATCTGCCCAAACTGCCAGATTGTTCGGCGCAAAGGAAGAGTTTACGTTATCTGTAAAACAAATCCTCGCTGCAAACAGCGGCAAGGGTAAAGTGCTGGTTTCAGGCACCACGTTCGTGCCTCGAAGTGATTTCATGTCAAAAACAACTTGGCGGTTTTTAAACTCAATTTTCGTCGTTATTGGTTAATCAACCGAATGTGGCACTTAAGTCATATCCAAAACGATGGGTTTATGTTTCTCCTGAAGCTCGGGAAAAAACAATCAGCCTTACGAGTAAATTTCAAAACCTAAATCTTGTTGCTTAAACACCGAAAGATTATCGAATGCCAAAGAAATCAACTGTCACGAAAATGGACAATATTGAGCGGCTTGTGAAAAAATATGAGCAGCAGCGTAAGGATCTCAAGAAGGCGGGAAATTACGCGGAACTCAGCCGTTTGCCCCGAAACTCTAATCCCAACCGTCTTCGAAGGTTGTGCAAGATGACGGGTCGAAGCCGTGGTGTTTACCGAAAGTTCGGCATTTCCCGTATCATGATTCGTGAGTTGGCAGACAAAGGATTTATCCCAGGTTTAAAAAAGTCGAGCTGGTAAGTCGTTCGCAGCAAAAAATTGGCTAACCTACCAAAAAGGTAAACAGACCCTTTATGGAACGGTAGCGAACCGTTGGGGTCTACAAAGATTCGTTGCATTGCACGAACGCTCCCCCGTTATCCCTGTTGATGTTATATCGGGCGCTCTTATAGCCACGTCACTGAGCTACGTCACTGTTATCTGGTGCGTGCGTTTTTCTCTGCCAGCGTTACCCATCGCTCTTTCACCCAAACAGCGCATGCATAGACGCTCCTGCCCGCTTCGTAGGAAACACCGTTCCTCCCGTTTTAGTCATAGTTGTTTTAGAACGGAAATTAAGTGTTACCCTTGCCTCATCGAAACACAGACGATATCGGTAACCTGTCTTTATCCCACGCGTCAGTGGAGCGGGCGGACGATAAGATTTCAAAAAACTAGGGGTGCCATTCCTGCCTCCTCAAAACATGGTGATTCGTCGCAGATGAGCGCCGCGCTTGGACCACTCGTGCACCTGAAACACGTTGTCATTCAGGACCATCATCAAGGTTTGGTTCTGCTCAACAAACAAGTTAAACGGTTACTGCTAGGATAATGTCCGTGGTTGATTAATACAGAAATACCCTTTTCAACCTTGCAAAAATATACGCGTGAGAAAATGTTCGCCTCAAAAAAAGGACTACCAGAACGTCGCATAGAAAACACTAATGGCCGCGAGCCTCTCACCACAACGTCGCAATGGAAACAACTTTTACGACAGCAATCTTATTTTCGACTACTCTTTAAAGACAAAATGTTACTGCCACGAAAAAAATTGGCTCGGCTGTGACGTCGCAATTAGAAAAAGCGGTTCCTTCAACAACAACGTTTTTCGTGAATGACGGCAAATTCAACGCTATCTGTCATGGTCGCGGCGCCATCAATCCATCCAAAACAATTGGCTGGCTTTCTTTGCCATGCCGCTGCCGAACCGATCTGGCTGGGAAAAATGCCGAACATGAGAATATCGAACTTTTCTCTAAACATGCACTCGTCCGGAGACTCGGGACCGTCCACAAAACCTTCTTCAGTCCCCTGCCCTTTTTTACACTCGATACCACTTTTAATTTAAACGCAAATTGCATTAAAATGATGTCCAAGGATTTGGAATCAAGATCAGAAGGACCTACTGTTATGAATGATTTGAAAACAATCGCTGATGAGTTAAGAAAAATTGCCAGTCAATTAGAGGCGCAGTGTCAAACAAAGTCGTGCAATGAAGAACTAGGCTCCGTCAGTGACCTTCATGAAGGAGCCTGGGAAACCATTCAAACGAAAGCCAAAAAAATCGTTGATTCAACCGCAAAATACCCTCCCCGGTGACCGAGCGGGTCAACGTCCAAATAAAACGAACGGGAATGACTTTGGGGCCTCAAGGCTGGGCAGAATGACCTTTACGTTCCCGTAAAACCCCAAGCGGCTATTTGGACTCGGTATCGATCTATCATTGACAAGCGAATCAACCCATCACCGTGGTCGACTCCCTCATCATCCACTCTGCATGGCCGCTGGCCTAACACCCAACCAAAAAAGAGCGGTTGGTTTTTTGCAGAACGTTATCACTTGCTATTGGTAATCCAAACAGCGCCGTACGGCGGTATCTCAATCACGGCATTTAAATCGTCTATGATTTGCCCGGTAAGCACATCACGCCATGTTTCTGTCGCGATCAGATTCAGTTCGACCAACGGTAATTTTTGGGGTTGATTTGTAACATTGTGCAGGGCGAAAAGGCTCTGCTTTCGACAGAGGCTTTCTCTCCAAAACGCGAAGATCGAGGTGTTAAAATGAAGCGTGTACTGTGTGGCATTAGGATGGAACGCTTTTTGCCTTGCCCTGATTTCAATTCGACGTTTTAATTCAGAAAACACCTTATAGTGATGAGTTTCAGGATCTCCCAACTGTTGCTCTAACACAGAATCCTGCCAGTGATGTCGATTGATGGAACGTGGTTGGCCGGTTTTCTCGAATAGTTCGTGGTCGTTTTCGGTGGCTAACATGCTGTGTATATATATGCCAGGGATCCCTTCTAAAGCCAGTACGATAGTGTGAGCACAAACAAACCGATCGATTTGGTATTCATCGGCTTGACCCAAAAGGGTTCCTTGCAACGCATCATAAAGCGAAATATTAATCTCATAGGGTTTCTCCATTCCGTCGTTCATTCGGCGGTTGGAAATACACCCACCAAATGACCGCATGGTATCGAGCAATTTCTCCTTTTCTTCCTCAGTCAAAAGGCCCTCCGTAGGCCTCATACCGATGCCATCGTGAGAAGCGATGAAATTAAAGTATGTCCGGCCTTGACGGGCTGGGGGCATCGTTCCCATCCAAGTTCTTAAACAACTGCAATTACCACTTAAAAGGGAATATAAAAGCAGGGGAGGTAAGGAAAAGTTGTAAATCAAATGAGCTTCATTATCATTGCCGAAATAGGTCAAATTTTCCCGATTTGGGACATTCGTTTCGGTGATGATCACGGAATCTTCGGCAAGTGTTTCGAGCACTAATCTTAAAAGTTTTATGATCTCATGCGTTTGTTTTTGATGCACACAGTCGGTCCCCGATTGTTTCCACAAGAAAGCGACCGCATCTAATCGAAACCAACGAATCCCATGTTGGAGATAGGTTTTCAAAACATTGATGATCTCAATCAGAACATCGGGATTAGAAAAATCTAAATCGACTTGGTCCGGACCGAAGGTGCACCACACCTGCTTTTCACCATCTATGGTTTTAACCTGCGTAAAGAGAGGTGTTGAACGTGGCCTGACAACAGAAGACGTGTCAAAATTGTCGGTCTTCTCGATAAAAAAGTCTTTACCCGGATCTTCTTGCTGTTTGAAATTGTGAAACCATCGGTGATCAGTCGAACAATGGTTTAAGACTAGATCGGACATCAATTTGAAATGTTCCCCGATTTTTTCAACGTCTTGCCAGTCGCCTAATTCTGGATTTACCACTGTGTAATCGCTTATCGAAAAGCCATCGTCCGAAGTGTATGGAAAAAAGGGTAATACATGAATGGTCGAAAAGGTTTCCCTTAAATGCTTTTCTAAGAAGTCAGACAGTGCCCGTAGAGGAGCCTTGTCATTATTTTCAATGCTGTCACCGTAAGTGATGAGTGCTATGTCTCGTTCGTCCCATTTGTTAAACAATGGCAATACAACTGGCTTATGACCCTTTAACCCCGTCTCCGTTAACAGCCGCTCCGTCAAAACATCCGCCTGTCGTTCGCCGTAAATCTCTGCCACATGCAAGCGGATATGTCCCCGCAATCGTTTAGAAGCTGTACGGGCAGTGTTAAGATTACTCGTATGGTTGCCAAATTCCTCAGCGTCGGCATCAACGGCTTCAGTGATCATGTCAAAGATATCTGGCACCGCCGAAACGACTCGTTGCCAGCTGGGAGTAAACGGCTGGTCCATATCCTTTTGTAGAAAATCCGCTCCGGCTTGCATTATATTTTCCGCAAAAACCTCAATGGAACCTATCTCACTGTGTCGGTCATAGTTCAATCCATTGATCAATGCGTCACTGCTGTAACTTTCAACCAAGTCTAGCGCAATTCGGTAATAGGCTGCTTTTATAGTACGAATACGCTCTTTTTCGAAAACATGACCCTGCGTCGCCATTTTTCGAAACAACGAATTGGCGATATCCACACTCATCCGGGATAAACCAGCCTGACGATCATTAGCAGATAGATCTTGATGTTTGTGTTCATATGAGTCCGCGATATCAACTTGACAGATTTGACTGGTTGCATAATTCCGATGGATTTCTGACAGAATACCCATCTCGAGGCCCCAGTTAGCTGGAATCCTTATATTTTCCAAAACATCCCGTGTCATGGCAAATTCTCCAGCCAGCGCGTACCGGAAACTATCCAAATACTTTAAATAATTGTTCGACCCGCAGACGGTCTCCATAGCTCGAACTAACGGCGTTACAAGCAGACGACACACCCTGCCATGCATCACATCGTTGGCCGTCCGAACATAAAACCCTTTGCAAAATTTGAAATTCAAGTTTGTGCTTACGATCGGGTAAACCAAGCGAGCCAACAAATCTCGGCTGTAGTTCTTTATGTCGCAATCATGTAGCGCCACCGCTTGGGCTTCCCCCGTCGCCAAAACATAACCAAACATATACCACGCATTCCGCCCTTTCCCTTGTTGATTGGGAGAAAGTTGATACGACTCCAGTAGATTGTCGATTGCTTTTAAACGTGGTCCATCATTCCAAAGAATCTTTGGGTTCCCTGGAAGACGTGAAAAAAATTCCAAGGCGTGGCGGTACTCTTCTTCGTTTGCGCGGTCCAGCCCGATCACAATTTGTTTGAGATAAGACACTTTGCTTAATTCGTCAACGATTCCCTTGAGCGCATCTGTTTTTAATTCCGAATATAGAGAGGGGAGCACCAGTGCGATCGGACATTTATCGCTAAGCACGTTGAGCTCGGATTCCAAGGTTTCGAGTGGTCTTGTATTAAGTTGGTGAAGTGTGGTGATGACACCGTGTTGGTGAAAGTCAGCCATTTACTATACCTCTCAATTAATACTTTGATAAAATTCGTGAACTACATCCGAAACAGCTGAATTCCATCCGCTAGGACCGGGTGCGAGGGCGCGAACGCATTTTTTACGGTTCAGTTCTAACGGCTCGGTGTTGTAGGGATTGGGAATGACGACACCGATATCTGCTCTTTCTAACATGCCGATATCATTGGGGCTGTCACCCACGGCGATCGTCGTAAAACTTGAATTCTTATAACAAGCTTGATAAAGGTCCAAAACTCGCGTCATTCCATCGGCTTTATCCGTTGCCCCCATCACATGACTAAAACGTCCCCCCTGAACCACAACCAGTTCGTTGGCAGTTAACGCATCTTCGAATCCGCTCCAGTTTGCATCCGTGTCCCCCCAGAGAATGGGTTCTGTTGCATACCGCTGAAGCGCTCGCTGAGCTGATTCAAGACTCAGATTAGTGCACTTGCTCAACTGAAAGGGGGTCCAATTCGAAAACCCCTCAAATCGAAACTCGAATTGCCGACGGATTC
>JAKVBF010000016.1:15499-94013 GCA_022447555.1 Mariniblastus sp.
ATAGCTGTTGCTATCCCATCAATGATCACCCCTTGGTGAATTCACCTCCGTCTATCCATTAAGTGTCCCTCCCGATTTCAAAAGAACACCAAGGGGCCTCCTTTTCGACCGTCGACATTTACTCGAATGCGACCTCTTGTTTCGCGCGTTCATCTGAAACCCGATTCAAATCCCATTCCAAGTCCCGCAACAGATCGCCAATTTGATCCAACATCGATTCGGTTGCCAAAACAACCAACAGGCCGTTCACCACGGTAACCGAGGCCTCTCCGTGCATATCAGACCAGTTCTCCGGGTCAACTACTTTCTTTATCAACCTAATTAACTCCTCTTCACCACAACCCTGATCCGATTTTAAAATGCCCTGGCAGTTGAATATTTTTCGCCTAAAGTACTCGGGGCTGGTAGCCGCATCCTTTGAAATCACACAGATCACGCCACGTTTCACGACATAGGTCGCGTTGTACTTTTTTAGCATCATTTTTAAAGCCTCTCGGCCAGGTAGGTTCGTCGCCTGAAACGTAACCACTTCATCATCCATCAAAGAATCATCCTCAGCAGATTGGTCCAGAAATACGTTAACGTCCAACCGTTTGGCCAATACCTCCCGAACATCTTGAAATGCGACACCGTTAAAATTCCATTCGGCCGGCTCCACGAGTTTGTCGTCAATTTTTCGATTGCGGCGGGTCGTGTCGGACAGGCCAATGTTCTCACGGAGAAACTCGGATTGTGTCGATGTTTCCTCCGCCGAGCCAATATCATTCTGGCCATAAACCTGATCAGGAGATCCAAACCTTGCGTTATCAGGCCACATGGCCATTAGAAAGACCAATCCGAGAAAAACACACGCAGTACAAAGAGTTGTAAACCTCATTATCCATCTCCTGTAATAAACTTTCGAAACTAACCCAAACTGTTGAGCCAGGGCGGACGCGTCGCCAAATTCCTCTACTGCCTTACGTGCCGCTTCAGAATCCGTATGACCGGCCGCTTTTAATTCAACGAACCGGGATTCCAAATGATCGCGTAATTCGTCGGCGATCACATCGCATTCTGAAGGACTCTGGCGCAACAGGCGGGAAACTAGTGTTAGGTAATTTTCAAATTGGTGATGCGTCATCTTGACTCCAAAAAAAACTCTTTCTGAGATGAGGCAGTGAAAGGTGTTTTATCTGGTTCGAACAAAATCGATTCAGTTGTGACAAGTTTTGTGTCCTTTTCCTCAGTCCTCCATTGTATTTTTCTGTGAAAACGTCACGAGTTTCGCTGTTGACCCGCTATGACGGGGCCACCCAAATCGCCCAACAGATCCGCTACACAAGCTACATAATTCTGCCAGACACTGGTCCGTTGATTGAGAGCCTTCCTCCCCTTTGCTGTAATGTCATACCACTTACGTCGGCGCCCTGTGGAGTCGTCCCAGCGACTCCGAATCAAATTCTGGGATTCCAGTTTATGAAGCAGTGGATATAAAGTCCCGGCCGGTAGAGCAACTTGTCCATTGGTAGCCAGATTCAGTTGTTTTTGTATCGAATAACCGTATTGCGACTCACGAGAAACGACCGACAGAATCATCAGGTCGAGGCTTCCTCTCAATAAATCACGTTGAAACCGCGCCGTCACACCGACTCCCCAAACAAAAGGTCATGACTTACAATACATCGTCGATCTATGTATAGGCGGTTGATTCTTGTATTTCAAGGCTTGGAAACCGAAACAATGGGGGTTTATCCATGAGTACCCAATTTTTACGGAGTTAAAACCGGCCAACAAAATCAATATGAAAGAGACACCTAAGCAGACCGACGCCCACTTCTCGCCAATCCCAAGCCCCACCGTCACGATGACCAGCCCTCTTGAACTTTATCATTAAGATTTTGTAACGCGTTCGCTTGGCGGCATTCTTACTGTATGACATGCTCTCGATACTGAGCTCAACAAAAATATTGCTGCAGCGTTGAAGTCGCGCGAAAAGAGTGGTCCATTTCGTTTTTTTGGTTTAGAATTCTGCGTGCGTTGACCGTTTTCTCTGTTCTCTAACTCTCGGGATTTTTTGTTTGGGCTCTCAGGCGACTGGCCAATAACTGTCGAGATGGATGGCGTACGGATGCTTTTATACAATTGCCCCCGTAGCTCAGGGGATAGAGCACCGCTTTCCTAAAGCGGGTGTCGCAGGTTCGAATCCTGCCGGGGGCGTTTCATCCAAGGAAAACAGAAACCGAAACTCAGCTTTCCATTCGCAATAGTTGCTTGGATTCTCGTGACGTTTGTTTCTGGCCAACGAGTCAAAAAAAACTCTTGCGTTTATGCTTTCATCCCATGGATGTTGCCAATGAATGACGTTCGCCGCCCGAAGCCAGATCGAGAATCAATAGGACTGAAAGTCCGTCAAAACAGGACGAGTCCGGAAATGTCTTAAGTGAACGGAATCGAGGAGCCAACATGAAACACATCCGCGGCCGGGCTCATTTCAATTGCGCATAAAAAAAGGTGGCGTCCCATCAGATGCCACCTCAGAACTTTTTTTTCTTATCGACGTCTTCGGAATCCAGCTAGTCCACAAAGAGCCACCATCACCGAAAATGCTGCTGGTTCTGGAACAGATTGCATATTGTACGAGGAATCCGACGTATTCACGTAATCCACCCGGGCTGCTGCCAATGACTGATGAACGGCGAACGGTGCGCCGGTCATGGTCATAGAATAAAAGGAACTGGCGTTCAGCCCAGTCCACTCAGCTCGGTAATATTGATACGTGAATCCGCCCGAATCTTTGTATTGGTAATTCGCGAATTCGTCCGGAGCAGCGCCGCCTAGCGCAAAACTGCTTGCGGTGTAAGCACTGGAACTTGTCGCAACTTGCAAAGCAACACTGGTGTAGTCCTCCGTATTGTCCACCGAGGTAACCTGAACATTATACGTTGGCACCGTGCTCATTGAATACAGATTGCCTGTACTGGTCACGATCCCACCCGCGGGACTAGCCAAAAGAATGCTGCTCGTTGGACCCGTCTGATCCGGTTGGTGAGCGTCGGTGTACTGGCCTGTGAAATCGCCCCAACCTTGCTCGCCATCACTGACTTCAAAATCTACAAATGCATCGTAAAGAACGTCCGCCGAAGCGGCATTCATCACGACAAAGCTACAAAGCAACGTACCCGTAAAAACGGCCGTCACTTTCTTCATAACGCTATAGTGCGCTGACATTATTTTTCTCCTGTGTACAAACCTAGGTGCAATACCGCACAGTGCGGAGGACTACCAATGCGTGGCTGGCTACAAGAGAGGAACAGAAGTGGTCTGGCCCGACTTTTACTGCTTGCTGCGTTAAGGGTAGCAATTGATGCTTATTGAGTCTCAATATCATTAGAGCTACGATTCGTGGCAGATACAACAATTACTAAGGGAAAAACAGAGTTTACCGAATAAAAACTGATCGCAACACCTAACGAAGACTATATTGTCTCAATAGATTATTAAGGGACGATAACTTCACATTAATCATAACGGCGTTACAATGGCGGCTTGCCCCAAGCTTCGAGCAAAACGTTCGATTGATAATCGCGAAAGCGCTGCTTGTACGATTGTCACAGCTTTTTTCCCTCTGGTATGGTTTTAATCACCATACGGGTCATGACCAAGAAAGACAGCCTTTAGGCGATTTTGGTCGGGCAATCGCCACGATACAGACCCTTTGCCACATCTCGATTCGCCTGGTTGATAAATTCATGTTTTTTTTGATTCGCCGCTTTAAATGCCCGAGGGATTACCCTAGCCAATTCACCCCATTTTCAGCGAAAACCGAATCCTTAATGGGGAGGTATCGATATCAAAGGCATTACCCACAATCCGAATCAACGCTCCGCTTAAACTAAGCTGGACACGGATTTTTTTTCAACGGATAGACCCAGCCGAGCAAATCTAAATTTGGAAGGTAGTTCCGATGGATTCAGAACCCGATGACGGTAAAAAACTTGCCGAGGGAAGGGCACAACGCAAAGCACTACTGTTGATTTGGTTTGTGATTGGCCTCGTTGGTATGGCGATACTCTCCTACGGCCACTATCAATTGACACGTGCACGGGCAAGCGCGATGTGGCCCCTAGCTGACGGACAAATTATCGTCTCCCGGGTGGACCGACATACCGATGAAGAAGGGACCCACTATTCAGCCAATATCAAATACCGGTACCAAGTCGGAAGCAGTTATTTTGAGTCGGATGTAGTCGTCATCGGCGGTCATAACTATACCGTTCATGGCGTGGTCGCGCGTTACCCCAACGGACAAGCGGTGAAAGTCGCCTACAATCCAACCAAACCACGCCAAGCCGTGTTAGAGCCGGGCGTCGAATCGACACAGCTACAAACACTGGGCGTCCTCATGATGTCAGGTGCCTTTTTCATGGCTGTCCTCTTCAATTTCATCCTTCGGCAGGCAATGAATGAGGACAAAAACGCAGTGGACCAAGTGATCCTTCTGGTCTTAAAAACGCTTTTTTTCCCATTCAAACTTTCTAATGGCAACCCACTTATTATGGGTGCGATGGTCGGAACCGCCTATTGTCTCTCCACGTTGGAACTTCATCCGATAGCGACATGGCCAGCGCGGATATTCACTGCCCTCTATGGTCTGGGATTCATCGTCATGCTTTGGGGAACTTTTATGGGTTGGTTGATGGGATTGGCCAAAGGAGATGATGACGAGGAAGGTTGCGAATGAAACCGACTCCTGTCCGGTTCGCTGACCGCCCCGGTCAGATAGACCTAAGCCGGCGGTGCCTGTGGGACCGGTTCAGTTTTACAGTTTGTTGATGGCGAAAACACGGCCCATTGACGTGTACGGTAATACGCCGTCGATTTACGTCGACAGGCCGTAAATCGGCGTGCGCGCCTTCCCGAACCCTTGTCGAGTTTTTTCGTGAGTGTTGAAAAACTAACCAACGCAGAAACCACGTTGATGGATCTACTTTGGGACAAAAAACGTTTAACTGCGAGACAGATAAGGGAGTCGCTGTATCCTGACTCCAAAACATCGCAACACGGAACGGTGCAAAGGTTATTGCAAAGCCTTGAGGAAAAGGGTTTCGTTCATCGTGATCGCTCATTGGGCGTCCAACTTTTTTCAGCCCAACTTGAACGCGCGGCCTACGGTGGTGGCATTCTCGAATCATTGGCTCAACAATTGACCGGCGGCTCGATCGCGCCGATCTTAACCCATTTGTTGGACGAAAAAAAACTTGAAAAGACCGAGATCCGTCGGCTAAGAAAACTTCTGGGTGAAGGACCCTAACGTGGCTGATTTCCTTTTTCAAGCAACGTTAAGCAACCTAATTGTCTCATCCCTTTTGGCGATAGCCGCGTATTTTATTCAACGGCGTTACCAGGCAGCCAGATTGGCTAATGTCCTGTGGATCATGGTTGTCATTAAAATGGTGACGCCTCCTCTGCATCCCATCGCTCTGTTGGCCGTTGAACCGATTGGCACAACAAGGGCGGTGGCCGAATTGAGGGAAGCCAACACGGCGAAATTTCCCACTTATGGCGTCCCAGCAATGACGCAATCCGCGGTTTTACCTCCCTTTCCCGACTCAGGTTCCCGAATTATCTCCTCTCAATCATGGCTCGGTTTGATCGGATTTAACTTGTTTTTTTCAGTGGGACCTTGCTGTTTGTTTCGCTTGTTCGCGTGCTCCACTTTCCTCGCTTTCTTAGCCAAAGACTAAAACCACCTCAAGATTTTTTGAGACAGATCACTCTTCAGATGACCAGACAATTTGGCATCAACAAGGCACCCCGGATCGCGGTTTCTAGGGCCAACATCTCTCCTTTCGTCTGGTGGTCAGGAGGACGACCATTGATCGTGATCCCTCAATTAGCGGTCGTCGGGTTGACCGTTGCTCATTTGAAAGGGATCGTGGCCCATGCATTGGGCACACGTCAAGCGTTTGTATTACTATATCCGTTGGCTAGAGTGCTTCGCCGTCTTGACACTTTGGTGGAATCCCATCATTGGGTTCACCAGAAAAGAAGCGCGGGCAACTGAGGAAATTGCTTGTGAAACGTTGGTGATATAAACTGTACGGATACAACACGATACCTATGCCCGTTCTCTTTTGAACATGGCGGAATTATTTACAACTTCGACCAACCGTCCGCCGGCAGTCGCAAGTGCAATCAATAGTGGCGGGATTTTGGAGAAGAGAATTACCATGATCATCTCAGAAAAAACTGGGGGTTTAACCCACTGGACGCGTTTTATGGCAGCCTTGCTGGTACTGGCATTATTCCCGATTGGTTTGGTTTATGCACAAGACTACGAAGCAATACAAAAACGTTTGGGCGATTCTGTCCGATCGGGTGAGATCACCCGAGCCCAAGCGGGCGCCATGCTCCGCGCACTGAGACAAACAGATAGCGACGAAAAACCGCAAACTCGTGACGCAGAGATGGAATACAGCAAGCGGGAATACATGGCCGCCGCTGAGAGAATCGAAACGATGGTCAAAGAAGGCAAGGTCTCTAAAGAAGATGCCGAGAAACGCCTGGGGCAAATGCGAGAACGAATGTTCCCTTCTAAAGATGGGGCCAGGGACAGCAGACGTGCTAAAGGTCGAACCAATGCTGACAAGGAGATGGAATACAGCAAGCGGGAATACATGGCCGCCGCTGAGAAAATCGAAACGATGGTCAAAGAAGGCAAGGTCTCTAAAGAAGATGCCGAGAAACGCCTGGGGCAAATGCGAGAACGAATGTTCCCCTCCAAGGATGGTGCCAAGAAAGGTAAGCGAGAAAAAGGACAAACCAAAACCGACACAGCGATGGAGGCCAAAAAACGTGAATACATGGCGACCGTTGAAAAATTTGAGGCCTTGGTGACAGAAGGTAAAATATCAAAAGAAGATGCCGACGAGCGGTTAGGGCGTTTGCGTATGCGAATGTTCCCCATCCAGGAAGGGGCCAAGAAAAGCAAACTGAGAAAAGGAAGTACCAAACCCGAGGCGAAAATGAAGGACGAAGACGTCATGGAAGCCAAGAAACTTCGTTATATGAAATTCGCAGAACGTGTCGAAAAAGAATTGAAAGACAAAAAAATCACGTCGGAACAAGCCGAAGAGAAACTGATCGAAATGCGGATGAGATTGTTCGAACATGACGGCAAGTAACCACCCCCTATCCTGCCTGGATCTTAGCTCGCCTTTAACAGGGCGAGCATTTTTTAACCCTCGACGAGGTGGCCACCAAACAATCGTTTATCTCGAACCAGCAATTATGAAATCAGGGCCTTGATCACCTTCGCCTTTTCGACGCCGGTTAACCGTTGGTCTAACCCTTGATATTTGTAATTGAACCTTTCGTGATCAAAGCCAAGCAGATGCAACGTGGTTGCGTGGAAATCACGTATATGCAGCGGGTCTTTGACAATATTGTAGGAGAAGTCGTCTGTTTCACCATAAATCGTACCTCCTTTTGCTCCACCACCAGCCATCCACATTGAAAAACAGCGGGGGTGATGGTCTCTCCCGTAATTGTCTTTGGATAGGGTTCCTTGGGTGTAAATGGTCCTACCAAATTCGCCGCCCCAAATGACCAAAGTATCGTCCAACATTCCCCGTTGTTTCAGATCCTCTAGCAATGCATAACAGGGGCGATCGACATCCTTGCATTGAGCCGGCATCCTGACTTTGATATTGCCGTGATGGTCCCAGTTATTGTGATATATTTGAACAAACCGAACTCCGCGCTCCGACAAACGGCGCGCCATCAAAACCGTATTGGCGAACGTCCCGGGTTTCTTGGCTTCTTCCCCGTACAACTCAAACGTATGTGCTGGCTCCTGATTGATGTCGGTCAACTCCGGTACGCTGGCCTGCATTCTAAAGGCCATCTCGTATTGCTGGATTCGCGTTCTGGTCTCTGGGTCCGACAGGCGTTGCAACTGCAATTGGTTCAGTTGATTCACGCCTTGAATCGATCGACGACGGATCGAATCGGGCACGCCCGGTGGATTGTTAATATACAGTATGGGATCACCGGAGCTGCGAAAACGAACACCAGCATGCTCTCCTGATAGATAACCCGAACTCCACAAACGCGATGAGATCGCCTGTTCTTGATCACGGTTGGAAGGGATCGCAACCAATACAACGAAGGAAGGTAGATTTTCGTTTTCTGAACCGAGTCCGTACGAAGCCCATGATCCAAGACAGGGACGACCCGTAACTTGATTACCCGTTTGCATCGCGGTAATCGCAGGTTCGTGATTGATCGCTTCGGTATGCAGACTCCGCATCCAGCATATTTCATCCGCTTTTTTGGATAAATTTGGAAGCATCTCCGTATTCATCCACATACCACAATCACCTGCCGGACTAAATTTGAACCGGGACGGAGCCACCGGAAAACGCGCCTGACCGCTGGTCATGGTCGTTAAACGCTGTCCGTTCCGAATAGACTCTGGCAGTTCTTTGTCATACCAATCTTTCATCTTCGGTTTGTAATCAAGTAAATCCATTTGCGCCGGCCCACCCACCATATGCAGATAGATGACCCGTTTGGCACGAGGGGGGAAATGAGGGCCCATCGGGTCGCCCTCCGTTCCATTAGCAACGGATGCGAGTGAGTTACCCAAAAGCGAGGTCAACGCAGCGCCGCCTAATAGATTCCGGCCACTGGCAAAAAATTGCCTACGGTTTTGATAGATCTGATCGATGTGGTGAGGTTCCATGGTTTGGCCCGAAAGGTTTGGTTTATTTGTTCAGTGCTTCATCGAGATTCAAAACTTGGTTGCCAATGATGGTCCAGGCAGCGTAATTTGCCGTATCAAGGGACTTTTCGGCAGGTGTCTCGCCGATTCGAATCAGTTCTTCTGCGTCGGAACGGTGGTTTTTATAATGTTTCAGATAGGCGTGATAATCTCCCAATAGAATTGTTTTTTCCTCATCCGACGGAGGTCGCCCAAGCACCCTTTTCACCAGTGTGGACAACACTTCATCAGCTCCATCATGGGTCTGCAAAAGAGTCGTTTGGGCTAAGACGCGCGCCGCCTCGACAAATTGTGGGTCGTTGAGCGTGACCAGCGCCTGCAGCGGTGTATTGGTTCGCTCACGTCGAACGGTACAAACTTCGCGACTGGGCGCGTTGAAGGCCTCGAGATTAGGGGGCGGCGCCATCCGTTTCCAGAACGTGTACACGGCCCTGCGATAAAGGTCGTCACCTTTGCTTTGCACATAATTTCGCGTATCGCCTCCAGGCAACCCCACAATGTTCCAAATATCGCTTGGTTGATACGGTTTGACGCTGGGACCATACATTTTGGACGAAAGTAAACCACTGACCGATAAGGCCGAATCCCGGATCATCTCCGCATCCATTCGATACCGTGGACCGCGTGATAGAAAAAAATTATCGCGGTCTAGCGCCATCTTTTGCGGAGAGTTCACAGCGGCTTGTCGATAGGTTGCGCTGGAGAGAATTAGCTTGAACAGTTGTTTTACATCCCAACCCTTTTCCCGAAATTCAATCGCCAACCAATCCAACAGCTCCGGGTGCGAAGGCAAGCTACCCATGACCCCGAAATCCTCCGTCGTGGTCACCAATCCTTTGCCAAAAATTTCTTGCCAAAATCGATTGACCGTGACCCGTGGTGTGAGGGGGTTGGAGGGATCCAGTAACCAGTGTGCCAATCCCAAGCGATTGGGTGGCGATCCTTCGGGCATCGGGTGCAACGCTGCGATTGGCGATGCCGACACCTGTTCCCCTTTATTGTCATATTCGCCACGCTTCAGGATATGGGCCATCGCCGGGCCTTTGTCGGATTCCGTTTGAATATGCGTCACTGGACTGCGAGCACGAATCGCCGATTGTTCTGACTCCAACTCGTTGATTGTTTGGGATAGGCGTGGAAATTCTTGATCCTCAGTATTCAAGTAATATTCGAAAAGCTTCTTGTTATCCTCTTCCCTCCGCTCTTCAATCCCTTGGTTCAAGATGGCCGAGACCGTGGTCGCTTCGGCTAAAGCCATGACTTCATCCTCCGACACCTGTCGTTGGTAAACCCTTACGTCTTGGATTAAACCCTCTTTGAAAAGGGCGCCCTCGCTCCGTTGGCCAACGCGAAACGGGGTGGAGGTTTTCAGCGAAGCGTTCGGTTTCAAGGTGTTGGTGTCGGTTCGCGTTTTGGTACGTTTTCCATCCACGAAGATCTTGATCCCTTCCGGTTTTCCTGACCCATCATAGGTCACGAAAAGATGTTGCCAAACATTGGCTTTCAGGACCGATTGCGGGGTTGATACCTTAATGGCGTTGGAGGGCCATTGGTCGACCAAATGAACGGCCAAACTGAGTCCTTGCTGCCAAAGATCAAATCCACGAAACCCCCCTTTTTCATCCATTCGGGCTAAAATCCCAGCGCCCCCTAGCGACTCCGGCGTTTTTACCCAAGCGCCGTAGCTAAACGCTTCATTCTTTTGAAAATCTCCGATCCCTTGTAAGTCGAACGTCTTGCCCTCCTGCACCTTAGGCGCAGGGCCCAAAGGTCCGCCGACATTCCATTCAACGGTGCCTGAGGCCCTGTAGACCGTATTATTGGGAAGCCTCGCCACTGCCGTTGAACCCTTCCCTTCATTCAGAGGGATATGGGCCACCAAGCCACGCTGGGGAATTTTTTGAACCACCTCTTCGGCGGAAGCGGTAGCTAACCATTGTTCAAATACCGGGCGAGCCGCCACCCTTCGCTTATCTCTGGCTTTTTTAGCTTGGAGGATCTCCTGGGGTAGTGCCATCCATCGTTCGCGATCCGACTCGTTCGGGACGATCATACTCGGCCCCCTACCATCTTTGACATTTCCGTCCTTAGCCGGCTGTGTGGTATTGCGAAAAAACGCGGCCAAAGCGTAATAATCTTTCGCTGTGATTGGATCAAATTTATGGTCGTGGCACTGAGCACAATTGGTGGTCAAACCGAGATAGACCCAACCCAGTGTTTGCACCCGATCCGTTGCATAGAGAGCGAGGTTTTCTTCGTCGATCGTTCCACCCTCGTTCGTGGTGATATTGCACCGTGCAAATCCGGTTGCAATCAATTGATCTTGGGTCGGGCTTGGTAAAAGATCACCTGCTATTTGTTCCAATGTGAATTGATCAAACGGCTGATTCGAATTAAACGAGCGTATGACCCAATCTCGATAGGGCCACATCTCTCGATAATTATCAAAGTGCATACCATGGGTATCTCCATACCTCGCCGCGTCCAACCAGTAACGTCCGCGATGTTCACCCCAACTGGGCTCTGCCATCAATCGATCGATCCATTCGTCCATGGCCCGGTCCCCACGTTTTTGGTAATCTAAAACGAAGGCCGATACCTGGTCCGGTTTGGGCGGAAGACCCGTGATATCCAAATTGAGTCGGCGAAAAAGAGTCCTCGGGTCCGCTTCTGCCGCCGGCGATAAACCTTTCTTTTCCAACGTGGCCAAAACAAATTGATCAATTGGATTTTTTGGCCATTCGGTGTTAATAACCTTAGGTAGATTCGCTCGTAGCGGTTCTTGAAACGACCAATGAGACTCATACTGGGCCCCTTCATGGATCCAGCGTTTCAAGGTATTCGATTCTTCTAGAGTGAGCTCTTTTTTTGATTCGGGAGGGGGCATCAACAAATCCGGATCGTCCGTTAAAAGGCGAGCGACCATCTCACTTTGAGGTACATCGCCCGGTACAATGGCGCCCATTTCGAGAGCCATGTCACGTCGGTCCAATCGAAGACCCGCCTGACGCGCTGCACTATCCGCCCCGTGACAGGCGAAACATTTGTCCGCCAAAATCGGTCGTATATCTCGGTTGTATCGAAGCGGCTCTTCTGACAAGGAGAGATCAACACAAGTGAGGCTGAGCAGGAGCATAATGGAGCTACGAATCATCGCAAACATGTTGTGGTGGTAGGTCATAATCCCCGAGGCCGATTTTTAATATTGTTAGGGAAGCTTTTGTAAGGAAAGCAAAAGGCGCGAACGCTTCATGGCCGATCTTACTCGCGTAAGCCCGTACACCAGCATACGGACCGGAGCTCATCGTCCCCCGCCTATCTAATTATACCAGTTGCTTAACAAACCAGCGGCTTTTTTTCAATCCAAGACAGAGTGTCAGAGTAAAGCTACTAAAAAAAAACGCCATTTGCCGATCCAGCGATAGGCCCTACAAACTGACGACGCGTGAGAACCTGCGAGACGATTCTGTCAACGTAGAATAAATTCGTTACAATCTTAGAAGCCAACGAACCCTATTGCTGGCTACTTTGCGGGTGGGCCAAGCCCACCCCTTACGCCCATTGGACAACAAACCCCCCTTTTTTACATCAGGTTAAACCATGGAAAAGACCCTGAAAGGGGCCATGATTGGCCTCGGTTTCGGCGCCGAATTTCTCCCCATTTATGAGGCGCATCCCAACGCGGAGATCATTGCGCTTTGCCGGCGGAACGAGACGGAACTTCACCGAACAGGCGACCAGTTTTCAATCGCCAAACGTTATACCGATTATGAATCGTTACTTTCCGATCCGGAGATTGATTTCGTACACATTAATAGTCCAATCCCGGATCATGCCTGGATGTCCCTCCGAGCTCTTGAGGCGGGGAAACACGTCATGTGTACCGTTCCCATGGCCACGACGATCGATGAGTGCGAACAGATCGTAGAAAAGGTCCATGAAACGGGACTCAAATACATGATGGCCGAAACCGTGGTGTATAGTCGTGAATTCCTTTACATCAAAGAGATGGTTCAACGCGGAGAGCTCGGAAAGATACAACATTTGGCCTCGTCTCATCCGCAGGATATGGACGGATGGCCCAGTTACTGGGAGGAGATGATACCGATGCATTACGCGACCCATGTCGTGAGTCCTTGCCTGGGTCTCCTCGACAAGTTAGCAGAAAGTGTCAGTTGTTTTGGTAGTGGAACCGTGCGGAAAGACATTGCCGAAAAATCCGGAAACACCTTCGCCATTGAATCCTGTCACATTCGGATCCAAGACTGCGATGTTGTCGCGCATATTTGGCGTTGTTTGTATGATGTCGCTCGACAATACAGAGAAAGTTTCGATGTGTATGGAACGAAGAAGAGTTTCGAATGGACATTGGTAGAAAATGAACCCCATGTTCTGCATACGGCGAAGAAACCGGAACCAGAAATTCCCGAACTCGTAACGATACCGGACTTCGCTCATCTTTTACCCGAATCCATTCGCCGCTTCACCCTGCCGGCCGAGATCCATGACGCAGATCATCTATCCTTTATTCAAGGAGGTGGGCATGGCGGCTCTCATCCGCATCTCGTTCACGAGTTCGTTACGGCATTAAAACAGGACAGAGAACCATGGCCTAATGCTGTCACGAGTGCTAACTGGACCTGCGTGGGTTTGTGCGCTCACGAGTCAGCTCTTAAACAGGGTGAGCCAGTCGCCCTCCCTGAATTTACCCTTAAACCCATTCAATCAACCGGACTCAACTGATGAAACGTTTCAGACCCATCACTATCGCCAGCACACTCCTTTTGAGTCCCTTTTTCCTTATTGCGGTCTGCACCTCGCCTGCAGATGAACCTGATGAATCGGGGAAGCTCAACCTTTTGGTGGACGCCATCGGATCGACTCCCGACGACACGATCCGGGCCTCTCTGATACAGGGGCTTTTGAGCGGATTAGAGGGCCGTCGAAATGTTCCCGAACCAGAAAATTGGAGCCGCCTTAGAGACGCACTGATAGGGAACGCCAATCCATTGGTGCGAGAACGCTCCTTACAACTTGCACAGGTATTCGGCGATCCCCTGGCCACACAACAAGCGTTGAACTTAGTCATGGACGAGACGGCTGAACTGGGTCGTAGAAAGTCGGCGCTCTATCTTTTGCTGAATCAGCAAAACAAACCCGCTTCAAATTTACTCGCTCAACTCATCCAGCGACCGGACTGGATCATCGATTCGATCCGCGGTTACGCGATTATCGAGAACCCAGACGCCGTAAAGGTACTCCTGAACCGTTATCCGGACTTCGACAGTAACCAGAAAAGAGCCGCCTTAGACACGCTTTCATCAAGGCCGGTCTATGCTGAGGCTCTGGCCGATGCGGTCGCCAACGGAACGATCCCCCGAACCGATATACCCGCCCAAATTTCCAGGACGCTTCTCGACATATTAGGAGATCGGTGGATCAGTATTTATGGAGAAAGGGGCGATACCAACGCCCAACAGAGGGAAGCGACCATAGACCGTTATCGTGAACTCTGCTCTCCAAACAATATGCGAAAAGCCGACTCATCTCGAGGCCGCGTTGTATTCGAAAAAACTTGCGCTGCGTGTCACGAGTTGTACGGGATCGGTGGCAAAGTGGGGCCCGATTTAACCGGGTCCAATCGTGCTAATCTCGATTACATTCTTCTTAATAGCGTCGATCCTAGTTTTGATGTCGCCGATTCTTACAAAACCACGGTCATACAAACGGTGGATGGCCGCGTGATCAATGGCGTTTTGGCCGAAGAAGATGAAACACGCGTGGTATTAAAAACTGCGGAACAACCCCGCGTTGTGATCGCTAAAGAGAATATCGAAGGACGAAAATTATCAACAAAATCAATGATGCCCGAAGGACAACTAGACCAAATGACCGAGCAGGAGGTCATTGACTTGATTCAATACCTTCGGAGCACGGAGCAGGTCGGCATTGAAACAGAAGAAACCCGCAACGAATTACCCCATAGACAACACAAGGATAGTGACGCCGAATTCCTTTCGCCCTCCGAGGCGGTAAGCAGAATGGCCATTCCCGATGGTTTTGACGTAACTGTTTTTGCCTCGGAACCCCATATCGCCGAACCGATCGCTTTCTGTTTTGACGGAAAAGGTAGACTTTGGGTCGTGGAAAACTTGAATTACCAAACACGTCGTAAACATACCAATGACCCGATCAGCAGAATTCAAATCCTCGAAGACACCGACAGCGACGGTGTCTTTGACTCGAAAAAGACGTTCACTGACACATTGACTTTTACCTCAGGGCTCGCCGTTGGCATGGGAGGCGTCTTCGTTGGCTCTCCACCCCACATGAGTTTTATACCTGATGCAAACGGCGATGACGTCCCAGATGGTCCCCCTCAAATTTTGCTGGATGGATGGGGAATCAATGATCGGCACGAAACCCTCAACAGCTTCAACTGGGGACCCGATGGCTGGCTGTACGGCTGCCACGGCGTTTTCACACAGTCATTGGTAGGAAAGCCAACTACGCCTAATAAGGATCGCCAATTTATCGACGGCGGAATCTGGCGCTACCATCCTACCGAACAGCGATTCGAAGTGTATGCGAGGGGACTTTCTAATCCCTGGGGCTTTGATTTCAACGATCAGGGACAAGGCTTCGCAACCTGCTGCGTGATCCCACACCTTTTTCATATCATTCAGGGCGGGGTTTACGATAAACAGAGCCTGCCTCACGTGAATCCTCACATTTATGACGATATCAAAACCATTCGAACGCACACACATCTTTCCGCCCATGGTGGAGCGAGATTCTATCTAGCAGATACGTTTCCCGAAGAGTACCGTGACCGACTTTTCATGTGTAATATCCACGAACATGCAGTCCTTACCGACGCGATGGTTCCTAAGGGATCTGGTTTTATTGGTCAGCACGGCGACGATTTCATGCCTACAAATGATATGGCATGGGTCGGTTTTAGCGTCGAAATGGGCCCTGATGGGGGTGTTTACATCTTGGACTGGCACGACCAGGACGTTTGCGGGAACTCGGTTAAATTCCCCAACTCGGGCCGCGTGTATCGCATCGTTCCGGAAAATGTCGAGCCCATCACCCGGCCTAATATGCCAGCGGCCACTGATTCCGAATTGGTCGCTCTCCAACGGCATACGAACGATTGGTATGTCCGGCAGGCAAGAACGGAACTTCAGCATCGGTCTGAGAAAGGGTCATTGAATCGCGAGGAGGTCCATCAACTGTTGTGGAAACAGTTTGAAACATCGGATTCTTCGGCTAAACGTTTAAGAGCCCTATGGTGCCTGTATGTGACCCAAGGTATCCATGAACACCAGCTCTTGAATACCTTGCAACACGACGACCCCTACGTTCGCGCGTGGACGCTCCAATTCCTCGGAAATTCAAGTCAATTGAACGCGTTTTTACCGGATACGAGAACCACCGAACCCGATCCCCCCACGTGGTTGACAGCGTTTCTAGACAGCCTCGTCTCTATGGCCCAAACAGACACATCTCCTGTCGTCCGATTATACCTCGCTTCCTTAGCGCAGCGCCTACCGTACGACGCACGCTGGAAGCTACTCGCCCCGTTGGCAACCCACGGAGAGGATTTAGATGACCACAATATTACAAAAATGATCTGGTTCGGCCTAGAACCAATGGTGACTCAATCACCTGCAAAGGCGTTGAATTTAGCCGGAGCGGGTAAGCTGCCGCGACTCAACGAATTCGTCGCAAGACGGATCGTTTCGGGAAAAGCCCCGAACAAAGAATTTGCTAAAATGGCCAACCCTGCCCAAGGTAATCGATCCATCAATAAGGTCGCACCGGGATTTCAAATCAAAGGCTCGGGTGAGGGTGGTGTTGTGTTACACAATTCCTTTCGGAATCGACGCGCGGTTCAAACCCACCCAGTGGATCGGGACACCCCCTGTATTCTTTACAGCACTGACTACGATATTCCCGAGGGAAAGACCACCACCATGAATCTCAGAGTCAGTCACCATCCACACGGAGATTGGCAAATGCGCGTCTTCGTTGACGGCGAGGTTGTCGCCGATCGGTTAGTCGCCTCTAAAACAGTGGGTAAAGACGAATGGTTAAATGTTTCCATCGACCTATCACCTTTCGCAGGAAAACGTGTCAATCTTTGGATTGAGAACCGCGCAAACGGGTGGAAAAACGAATGGGCCTATTGGAATCGGGTGAACATCGTAAGTGAGTAATCCATGAAACTTTTACTTTTCATTCCTTGCCTAATAGCGGCCTTCTCGTCATCCGGTCTCGGACAACAGGATGCAAAAATCGTTTTTATATCCGGCGGCCCCAGTCACGGACCCATGAAGCATGAACACCGTGCGGGCAGTATCATCTTGGCCGAAGCGCTCAATCGCTCGGGACTACCTGTTGAGGCCAAATTGGTTCCACATTATGGATACCCAAAAGACACAAGTATTCTGGATGATGCAGCCACCATCGTTATTTTTTGCACGGGCCATCGAGGACACGTCCTGAATCCACACCTCGATGCGTTTGACTCCTTAATGAAAAAAGGGATCGGAGTCGTCATGATTCACTGGGCAACGGAGGCGGAAAAGGGAAAGCCAGGCCAAAAATTCCTAGAGTGGATGGGTGGTTTTTGCGATCTGGATTGGTCGGTCAATCCTCACTGGACACCGAATTTTGCGGATTTCCCTGAACACCCAGTCAGCAATGGTTTGAAACCTTTTCGTGTGGACGATGAATGGTATTACCACATGCGTTTCGTCGATGGAATGCATGGGGTAACTCCCATATTGGCCGATCTACCCCCGGCTAAAACCCTTATCCGGCCAGATGGTCCGCGAAGCGGAAACCCCACCGTCCGTAAGGCCGTCGCCAACGGAGAAAAACAGACTGTTGCTTGGGCCTATGAGCGCCCCACCGGAGGTCGTGGGTTCGGCTTCACCGGTGCCCACAACCACACGAGTTGGCAGAATGAAAATTTTCGCAAAGTGATGCTGAACGGAATCCTTTGGACAGCAGGCGTCACCGTTCCGGTGGATGGATGTCCATCTCAACCCATCGATGATACGAAAATACAATCCAATCTTGATAAGAAAAAAGGCGATTGATTGGGAAAACCTGTTGACCGCAAACCACTCACTGACCCGAGACTTGTATCGTTGTTTTCATTTGTTGTGTTGCGCCACCAGAAAGATCGGTGACGATACTGATCTCACCCTGATATTCGCCCGGTGCCTCTGGGGCGGTCATGACGGCATCCACAATATGTACTTTTTTCAAGTCGTCGCTGGGCAGAACCATGATCGAGGCGTCTGAACTCTCAATCTTTTCAATGGAGAACGGAATATCTGCCTTTATGACAATTTTGCGTTTGACCTCCTGGCCCGGTTCCGCATTGAAAACCAGTACCTCCGGTGAAATTCTCAAAGGTGCTAACAGATTTCCAGTAAAACTAATAGGAATCTCAAAACGGCGGCCTTGTTCTTCTGCCACGATAAAAAGGTCCCCGTTCACAAAGCCCACGGGCACATCATCGGTTAACCGAACCGTCATATCGTAATTGACACTCGTTCCAACTCGATTTGCAGGCGAGAGTTTAACCTTGATATGAGGATAGGTACTTTTAACATCCACAATGCTCCAATTCGGATTACCAAATTTGGAAACTCGGATCATTTGCTGCTTTTCATCTGCCGTTATTGGAACCTGGCCGAAATTAATCGCTCCTGGTTGAAACGTCACATCACTCCGTATGTTACCCCGAACATTAAGCTGCACCTCCCCAATGAAGGGCGAATCAAATCGAACGGTAACGGTTGCTTGCTTGAATCCGGAAAAGGCTTGTGTATTGAATTTAGCAATCACATACCCGGTTTCCCATGTTTTTAAGACATCCGCACTGAGACTTACATCGGTGCAACCGCAACTCGAAACTGCGCTTTTTATTCGGATGTCTTCTTCATAAATGTTCCTTACGGGAAATTTGTATTCAACGATGGAGCCCTTTGCGACATTGCCAAAGTCGTGACTGAATTCTGTAAACATTTTACGCGCCCATTCTTGGCCCGGGCATTGAATGGGATTGCCCACCATCACACCTAGCGCAATCATAAACGCCGTTGCCAGCAGGGTTCGTAACAAATATCGGGGTTTAGCGAGCATACGCAGTGTGAAAGACTGGTTGGAACAGTTGCGCGAAACGTGTTACTATTCTAGATTGTTAAGCCTTGGTGCCTAGTGCAATGAACGCCTTGGATATTGGAGTGAGCTTGCAAAACACTGCCGTTTTTACACCGCCCCCTGAATTTAAACCGGTTTTAGCCGCTCCAATTTCAAAAAAACCAATCGAGGTTATCCGTCCGCCGACGGTGGGCTTTGTGAGCCAAATGATGTGACCCACTCGACACGCTGCCGCCTCCCCGACCTCTTAGATTACGGGGTGGGTGTCCCTGCGTGTTAGCGGAAACACCCTGCTCTGTACACCATAATCTGAGGAAGTCTCAACGTGTCAGAAACGAAACCGATTCGAGGAATTGGCCCGGGCATCTTCGTCACCGCCGCCTTTATCGGGCCGGGAACCGTCTTGACGGCCAGCCAAGCTGGGGCAGAATTCGGTTACGGTTTGTTGTGGGCGGTTGGTTTTTCAGTCGTCGCCGCCATCGTATTGCAAGAAATGGCCGCTCGACTCGGCATCGTATCAGGTAAGGGCCTGGCCGAAGCGATCCGCAACAGCGTTCCGCTTCCGATTCTTCGTTGGGGCTTGCTGATTCTTGTTTTAGGCGGGATTCTTTTTGGAAACGCTGCGTACCAAACAGGCAACCTGCTCGGTGCCGCCTCGGGTCTCGAAATATTAACTCAAGGTTCGACTCCCGAAGTGACAATAGGCCAATCGTTCTTTGGGTTTCAAACCATGTGGTCAACAGTGATTGCCGTCATCGCCTTGACCATCATTTGGATCGGGCGTTACAGACTTTTGCAGATCTGCCTGGCCGGTTTAGTGGGGGTGATGGGTGTTCTTTTCCTAGTTTCTGCCATCGCCATTGGGCCCGTTTGGTCCGACGTCGCGGCAGGACTCGTACCCCAGTTTCCCTCAAATACAAAGAACGATTCAACCAGTCAGCTGTGGTTAGTCATCGGACTCGTCGGAACGACCGTTGTCCCCTACAACCTGTTCCTACACGCAAGCGGCGCAGCAGACCGTTGGTCCCAGGCCGAAAATGTATCCAAGAGCGTCCGACAGTCGATGTGGGACACCGTAATCTCCGTCTCCATCGGGGGCGTGATCACCGGATCTCTGTTGATCACCGCTTGTGTCGTATGCCCGAATGGCAAGGACTTAAATCACATTCGAGAAATCGCAGCACAACTACGACCGGTTTTGGGTGAATGGGCTGAATTCGCTTTCGCCATCGGCATCTTTTCAGCGGGTCTTACCAGTTCGATCACGGCGCCGATTGCAGCCGGCTATGCAACAGCCGGCTGTTTTGGAAAGGAGCCGAAACTCAGCAACCTTTTTTTTAAGTGCGTTGCGACGGGCGTTGTGATCGCTGGACTCTCGTGTGCGGTGTGGATGGGTTCTTCACCCTCTCAAGCGATCATTGGCGCACAGGTTGCCAATGGCTTATTACTACCGATCATCGCAATCTTTCTGTTCATCATGGTGAACCGAGCAAAACTAATGCGGGGCATGGTCAATGGTTGGATACGAAATTTTTTGGCCCTTTTCATCATTGGCATCACCCTCTTGATGGCCACGAGGCAGTTTGATTCCGTGTTATCCAAAATAGGTGCCCTGATGAACGGGTAATCCTCGGTCACGTTAGTCGCTCGGCAGGATGATTTCAGCGTTTGGGTTCTCAGGGATTTCCTGCGTGAAGAACGCCAAAATAAGCACCCAGAAACATAAGATCAGATTCTGTATGGGTAATTGCAGAGCGAGCGGCAATGAATAAATAAGCGCAACCGCCGGTATCCAAACGACCCAATTAGAAATCAACAGCGGCAAAACGCGTTGAGAATACCAGTGCTTTCCGAGGACTTTGTAGGTTTTTCTAAACGAGTAACCCTGGTCCCGCCAAAGGTAAAAAAGCACAATATTCACCACCCCAATCAATGGGACGTAAACCATTTGATCAAATAAGGTTTTGACCGCGACGGTCCAAGCTTGTGAGTTGTTGCCAAATACACTGGCCTGTAATCGGTAAAATAAATCGATTTCTAGCCCTTTCAAACCCCAAAAAACGGTGGCAGAAATGACGTTGCTTGTGTTCACAATCGGGTACCGACGTCCGGCCAAAGATGGCACAATCGCGGGGAGCATACCACCGAAAACTGCAGTGGATAGAATGCTAAAATAAACACCAAAACGGGTCTTAAAACTTCCCAACCAGTCCAGGTGATATTCCATCAGGGGCCAATAGAAATAACCGCCAATCAGAACCACGCCGAACAACCAAAGGATCGCAGCCGGAACCCGATTGTGCCAAATCGCTGTTCGCCCAGAATCCCACGCAATTCTCAGGGGGCTTGGCGATTTAGGGATAGTCCCTCGCTTTTTGAAAAACACCAACAAACCCCATTCAACACTTTTTACCGTCCGAAGGCATCTTTTGGACGAATATGCCGACATTTCACACTCAGGCATGAACCTCGCCGGGCTGGAGTCGCCCTGTACCGAAAGGTATCAATGAACCCGATAGGGAGCCGAACCGGCGGTTTCCGATTCCTCCGCCGTTGGATTTTGGGAACGGACCGCCTTCAGGCTCAACAGGGCGAAGCCGATCAATATAGGCAAAATGGCCGCGGCCAGCCAAAACATAGGTATATGCTGTTGCTCGGCGCCGCCAAATCCAATCTCTTTCAATTCATTTTCGAAATGAGCGAGGGAGATCAACAAACCGTTATGAATCGTGTGAAGGATCATGCCCGGAATCACACTCCCTGTTCTCACACATACGATGCCCAAGAGAATACCCATTAAGGAACTGGGTAACATTCTTTCGAACAGCAGCGCATCTCTTACAAAGACGTGGAACAGACCAAACATAACCGCCGTAGCCATGATCGCCACCCAGACCTTAGTGTGCTTTAAAAACGCACTCATCATGAAGCCGCGAAAGGTAAATTCTTCGCAGACCGCTGGAATCAATGCCAAACAGACCAATTTCAATGCAAGGGGGATCTTTTGAAGCTCCACCTTCATGGTTTCAAAGACGTCTTTTAAGACCTCAAGACGGGTCTCTGAGAGCGAGTACACTTCAATTTCGTAAATGAAAGTCCAAACCGAGACGCCTAGTAGGCATGCTACCAAAACACCCAACAATCTGGGTGGATTTAAAAGATTCGCCGTCCGAACGCGCAGATTAAAAATCGTACAAAAAATCAGTGGCAATCCAACGAAAAGGAAAGACGTAACACCCGCATTCACCACCAAACGTTTTTGAATGCTGATATCAAAACGAGTGGCAAGTCCGCCAATCACAATAAAACATGGGAACAGTACCGAAAGGAATAACATCGTCGTCGGCATAGAGGGTATGTAACTCATTTCGGTCGGGCGTGCGAAAATATCCGACCAACTGGATGTGCCGCCAAAAAGCACCGAGTCAGAACCAAAAATCTTTGACGCCGTACCCAACGCCAAAAAGCCATACAACAAAGTGGAAACAACCGTAATCGTAACGAGCGTCAAATTGACTTGACCCGCAATCAAATCTCTTCCCAACAAAATGATATTCACCAACGGAACCAATGCTAAGGTAACGTCCATTTCGAGATCTGGGAAAAGACTTAGTAAAGCAGGAGCTAAAGCAACCAACATGATGGGGATGAGATAAGCTTGAGCCTCTTTAAAACTTCTTGCGAAACTGGTCAAACTTAGGAGAACCGCGGAAAAAAATGCAGCGAAGACTAACAGGAGCGCAAAAATGGTCAACACCACCAACGCGGACACACCTTGTTCACCAAAGATGATGGAGTCCAAACCGAGCGTGTAAACCGTCACCAACATTGCGGCCATATTGATCAAGGCGGTCAGCATCGCAACCGCCAAGACCGCCACGAATTTACCGAACAACAACGCCATCCTAGAAACCGGCGCAGCCATTAAAATTTCCATGGTACCACGTTCTCGTTCACCCGCTGTCAAATCAATGGCCGGATAAACAGCGCCGGTCATGGTCATTAAGACCAGCATTAACGGTATGAACGTCAAGAGTGCCGGCTGTTCTTCATCTTCGGACTTAAGGGTTAGCGTTCGGACGGCATTAGGCCGAGACAAATTGACGCCCTGTTGCCGCAAAACATCCTCGACCCATTTATCGTTAACGGCCTCTAATCGTTGCGTAACGAATTCATAGGCGCCGGCACTTAACGCGGAATCTTCGCGTTGGACCAATTCGAATTGAACGGTCTCCCGTGCGTTCGGGTTTTTCTTTAATGCTTCGCGATTCGTGATGCGAACGCCGACATCAAACACGCCCAACATAACATATTCATCCAGTTTATCTGGATCTGACTTAACCAGCCGAATAAGAGGGGGAGCTTCCAGTTGGCCCCGAATTAGATCCTCGACAGGTTTGTTTTGAAGCGACCCATTCGGTTGCGACCCCCCCCTGTTCCGTTGCATCCCCTCCGGATTGAGAATGGATTCACCGATTACTAAAAAACGATCAATGACGGCCAATTCTTCTTCGTTCTCCGCCGCAATCAGATATTCAACTTGTTGCAGATTGCTCAAAGAACTGAGCATGAATTTTTGAACGATCGTCCCCAGCAGTGGGTACACCAAAAGTGGCATCAACACGAGGGTCACCACCGTCCTACGATCTCGCAAAATCTCCAGCAGCTCCTTAGCTGCTAATCGTCGTAAACGGGAGAAGCCCATGCTCCGATGGACGAATTTCTTGTTCCCTGAGTCATCAACATTTTGGACCGAATCCGAAGGCATATCTGTTGGGCTCACACTAATCCCCGCTTCCGTTGAGGGTCCCGTTCTTGCTCGAGGAGTTCAAGAAACATCTCGGTAAGCCCTTGTTGGGAGGTCGCCGATTTTAATTCATCCAGCGTCCCCTCATGTCTTAGTTTCCCATGATGCAAAAGCGCAAATCGGTCGCACAGCCGTTGAGCCTCATCCAACCTGTGGGTGCAAATGATGACAGCTTTTTGTTCGGACCTTAGATGCCCGATGTAATCAAAGACGACTTTGCTAGCGACAATGTCTAACCCGAGTGTCGGTTCATCCATTAACATCACGGGTGGGTCGTGAATCAAAGCCCTCGCTAGATTCACTCTTTGTTTCTGTCCTGTGCTCAGTGTGGCACAACGCTGGTTAAGGAAACTGCCCAGATCCAAAAGTTCAGACAGTTGATCTAGCCGTTCAGAAGCAATCCGGGGACTTACATCGTAGAGATCAGCACTAAATAACACCATTTCTCTCGGGGTGAGCCAAGGGTAGACTCCCACCGTCGCGGACGCATAGCCAATTCGGCTCTTCACTTCATTCGGATCGACGTCGACTCGAAAACCGGCGATTTCGGCCAAACCCGAAGTAGGCGTCATCAATCCAAGGATCATTCTGAGGGTGGTCGTTTTACCAGCACCATTAGGTCCCAAAAGACCATAGACCTCACCGGGCTGGACCTCAAACGTCAGTTGGTCGACGGCGACCACGTCGCCGCCGCGCTTGGGGAATCGTTTTACGAGATCGCGGACTGAAATCATTGTCGTGACTGCGTTGCCTTAAATTTGGAATGGGCCATTATCAAAAAACCGGCCGACTTACGCAATGGTCTAACCATTTGCGATCGGGCATCCTCCAAACACCGACTTAAACAACCTAGGCTACCTATACTGAACTGAACAATTTCTTGAACCTACCGCCGACGGTTGTTTTGTCCCGACTGGAGCCATATCAAAATAGCATTTTCCAGCCCCGGGACCGAAGCCCAATGTTACTTGTTTCACCACGGATTAATACTCCTCTATGACCCAAAATACGGCTCAGGTCCGGGAGTCTCTATCCCTTTTCCTTAACGTCCCATCGATCCGGTTCAAAAACCGATTTAACGCCGTTGGACCGTGAAAAAAGTTTCTTCGCCAGCCCTTTCAAGCCCCGGTACGGGAGGCCACGCGCTGCAGTTCTCTTTTGACCCCCATGAAACCCGCAATATTCCTGTTTACCAGCTGTTTCAGGCCTATTTAGAGATTGCCGGTTTTTAAATTAACCGATAAGCTGGCATTCTCAGAAATCGCGCTCCGAAGTCGTTTCAGGGCCTTATTTTATTTTTTAATCACGCTCCAGTGCTGACCCTGTCTCAAGGGACAGCGACCACGCCATTTCGTGGTATCTGGTAACTGAAGGGGATCACTATGTCTAATCTGGTTCAAGATTTAATCGATGCGGGTGTTCATTTCGGACACCGTTCCAGCCGCTGGAACCCAAAAATGGCGCCCTATATTTACGGGCGTCGCAACCAAATCCACGTCATCGATATTCGTGAGACCGTCCGCGGACTTTTACGAGCGAAGAAATACATCTCTCAAGTCGTTTCTGGCGGAAGCCTTGTCTTGTTTGTCGGAACCAAACGTCAAGCGAGCGCCGCGGTCCAACGTGAAGCCGAACGCTGCAACATGCCGTTTGTAAGCGAACGTTGGCTCGGAGGCGCATTGACCAACTTTCGAACGATTCGCAGTCGAATGTCACGCCTTGAAGAACTGGAAACCATTCGAAGTGGCGATGAACTGGCCAGCTATTCCAAGAAGGCCCAATCCTCCTTGAACCGGGAGTATCGAAAAATGTATCGGAACCTCAATGGCATCCGAAACATGAATCGCCTGCCGGAATGTCTGGTCGTCGTTGATCCCAACAAAGAGAAAAACGCTATCCGGGAAGCCAAACTACTGGGAATCACAACCTGTGCTTTAATCGATACGGATTGCAATCCCGACGAAGTTGATTTGCCCATTCCGGGTAACGATGATGGAATTCGGTCCGTCGAACTTGTGCTCTCACATCTATCGGATGCGGTGATCGCGGGGGCAAAGAGCGTGACACGAAAAAAGGAAGGCGATGACTCCAAGAAGGCGGAAGCAACAAAAACGGCTGAAGAAGCGGCTCTCGCTGAAAAAGAAGCAAACGCTTAAGGTCCCTCAATACATCACTGCGTCCCCCTTTAGGACCGGACGCCCTAAACAACAAACCCATCAGGAGATATAGAATGACAGTTACCGCAGCCGATGTGAAAAAGCTTCGGGAACGTACCGGTCTACCACTCATGGACTGTAAACGCGCACTGGGCGAGGCGGATGGCGATCAAGACAAAGCGATCGAGCTGTTACGAAAACGTGGGCAACAGGTTTTGGAGAAACGTGAGGGTCGGGAAACGGGTTTCGGACGGTTTGGCCTTTATACTGGCGCCGAGAATGACCGGGGCGCCATCGTTGAACTCATGTGTGAGAGCGCGCCGGTTACCCAAAATGAAGAATTCATTCAACTGGCCAACGATTTGGCACAGCAATTGGCGACTGGGCCAGGGGCGGAAACCGCCGACGAACTACTAGATCAATCGTCACCTAGCAAAGATGGCATGACCTTGCGTGAGCAGAAAGACGATCTATTCAATCGAATTCGAGAGGTCTTTAATGTAGGTCGTTTCCATCGCGTCGAAGGCGGCACGGGTGGCTATTGCCACAACGCGGGTACCGTATCAGGTGTGCTCGTGGCCATGGAAGGTGGGAATGATGATGCAGCCAAGGACGTGAGTATGCATATCGCAGCCATGCGGCCCGCCGCGTTAGCCGTCGAAGACCTCAACCCCGAAGAAGTGGCTAAGGAGAGGGAAATTTTGAAAGAAGCCGCTCTCGCCGAAGGCAAACCAGAGAATATCGTCGAGAAGATGGTCGAAGGACGCTTGCGGAGTTATTACGCGGAACGCGTTTTACTCGAACAACCTTTCGTAAAAGATGACAAACAGACCGTAGGTAAATTTTCGGAAGCAAACGGCATGAAGATCCACAAGTTTATTCATTGGGAACTTGGCGAAACGTCTTAACATTCATAAAGCCCCGATCAAATCGGGGCTTTTTTTTTCTCTTGGTTTGAGGTTTTAATGAGCGAACCACTGGCAAAATATCGGCGGATTATTTTGAAACTTTCGGGCGAAAGTTTCACCACGCGTGGCGAGCGTGGCGTCTCCATGGAAGAAGTCATTCACATGGCCAAACAGATCAAGTTAGCCAGTGAGACCGGCTGTCAAGTTGCTGTGGTGATCGGCGGCGGAAACATTCTTCGCGGCAGCCAATTCAAAGCAACCAATGCGATTGTGCATGAAGCCACCGCCCATTACATGGGAATGCTTGCGACGGTGATTAACGGATTAGCACTGCAGGACGGATTGGAATCGGTTGGATGCGACACGCGTTTAATGAGTGCGATACGCATGGATGGCATCTGCGAACCCTACATTCGCCGTCGAGCAGACCGCCACCTTGAAAAAAACCGCATCATCATTTTGGCCGCTGGAACCGGCGGTCCGTTTGTAACGACTGATACCGCCGCTGCGTTACGAGCGATGGAACTCGAAGTTGACATTTTGCTCAAAGCGACTCGCGTCGATGGAGTTTACGACGAGGATCCGGAGAAAAATCCGGATGCTGTCTTATTTCGCTCCCTAGATTACAACACCGTATTAGAAAAGGGTTTACGGGTCATGGATTCCACTGCCATCTCCCATTGCATGGAACATGACATGCCCCTGATGGTTTTCAATTTCAAAAAAGACGGTAATATTCAGAAAGCAGTGATGGGAGAGAAGGTGGGTACGGTCATCACCAAGCCTGAGTAGCGAAAGGGAGCCCTTTGGCTGCCGATGATTGGAACGCGGTTTCCGTTTGCACCTCAAATCAGCATCTCAAAACGAAAGAACTAAAATGTCGTCTGAAGAAATTCTATTCGATGCCGAAGAACGGATGGAAAAAGCAATTGAAATTTTGAAAAAGAGTCTGAGTGGTATCCGGACCGGTCGAGCCAATCCCGGCTTAGTGGACTCGGTTCGCGTTGACGTGTACGGGTCACCGACCCCTCTCAAGCAAATTGCGTCGGTTGGCGCACCCGAACCGACTCAGATTGTCATACGTCCCTACGACGCGGGAACCATCAAAGAAATTGAAAAAGCGATCGTGACCAGTGATCTTGGCTTTAACCCACAAAGCGATGGTCGCGTGGTTCGAATCAACATTCCGGCACTATCCACCGATGTCCGGAAAAAAATGGTTTCGAGAATTAAAGATTTGACCGAAGAGGCTAAGGTATCGATTCGGAATATTCGACGCGACGGTAACAAGGCGGCCGACCAAGCTGAAAAAGAGAAAACCGTCAGCGAAGACCAACGGGATGATATCAAAGATAGCGTTCAGAAATTGACCAATCAATATGAAGAACGAGCTTCGCAGATGGCCAAGGCTCGCGAATCAGAGGTCATGGAGGATTAACAACCTCCCCATTTCTAAATCAGGCCCGTTTTTTTGAATCATGGGCTTATGCGTCTGGGAAAGATAAACAAAAGGTCCCTTACGAACGGCTCCCTTTTATTAGTGCTCTCCACAAACGAGACGACTCGTTTCGATCGCCCGGTATGACAAACGCTCAAAACTTCAACTGCCGTTCTGAGCCTCGGCCAAGAGCTTTTTTTGGTACCGACTTTGAACGATATCCGTTAAAACAAGAATCCCGAGAACAAAATAGAACGTTGTTTTGGTCATCGGTACGATCGGATTTCCCCACAAATTGATATGAGCAAGATGCCCGCCTTCGCTGACCAACATAATCCCCACGACGAATAAAACGAAAAGCCCCAGCACCTCATACATCCTGTTTTTTGACAAAAAATTGGACACACGATCTGACAACCAGATCATCAACAATCCACTGATAACAATCGCCAACGCCATCACCCATAAAACGTCGGTCAACGCAATCGCGCTCAGTATCGAATCAAATGAAAAGACAATGTTCATCAAAACGATCCAGCCGATCACCGCTGTGATTGACTTCTTCGGTTTATCCGCATGTTCATGTCCACTTGGATCCAACCGCGTCATGTGCCAAATCTCCTTCATGGCGGTGTAAATAATAAACGTTCCACCCAAAAGAACGATCAGGCTATGTAGATTAAAGGATGCCTGCACGCCTCCGGCTGCGATATCAAAAACACTAACTTTCTCAAATAAATCTTGTAGATAAACCAGCAGAAATAATAGGCCAATCCGGAAAAAAATGGCTAGACCGATACCCCACGTACGGACCATTTGCTGTTTTTCTAAAGGAGCGTGTTTGGATTCCAGTGAGATATACAAAAGGTTGTCGAAACCCAGTACCGCTTGCAGCAAAACCAAGAGCCCTAACGCAATCAGGTTTTCCACAAGCCCTGGCGATGCCGTTTTGACGGCTGTCCCCGTGGTTTCAGTCACGGTCTCCAATCCCAGTGCAGAACAAACTCCGACTGAATCGACACACAAAGATAAAAGGATTAACACCATCACCGCCAAGATTGCGGACCGGTTAAGAAAGCGGAAAGGCTTCATCGATCATTCCTGTTTGAGACGTTTAAAATTATTGCCAGCTGCGTGCTATTTCAGCTACTGAAACTCGGTTAAAAATAAAGTGTCCTAAGGTTTACACTTTAAATGCTTAGTTTGGGTTGAACAGCCCAACAACCGCTTTCGGGGCAATTGTCTCTACTGACCTCTCTACCCCACCCCTGCTGACTTGTTTAACATTCTTCTGTTAACCTATTGGCCGAGTAATGGAATGCCGTTGCGAAAGCTGGATTGTTTTGATCAAGTACCGACCTTTTTTGAATACCGATCTCCCCGCCGTGGTGGACCTATGGCGGAAAATGCCGCAGTTCCGTCGGCTCTCCTCGACCTTATCGGGCAATGATTTGGAACAGCGGGTCCTTAGCAAACCTTACTTTGACCCTCAAGGATTTATTGTGGCCGAGGTTGATGGGGTTACCTCAGGTTTTGTGCATGCCGGATTTGGACCAGACGCCAAGGGAGGGAATCTTGATTTCACGACAGGTATCCTATGCCAATTACGGGCTCTTGAAATCCCGCAAGCTAGTGAGATACGAAGCGAGTTAATCCAACGCGCCTGTCTTTATCTTTCCTCAAAAGGCGCCCTTCGTTGTTTTTCCGCCAGCCGGTTTCCCGACGTCCCATTCTATCTAGGGCTTTACGGCGGAAGCCGGATACCAGGGGTTCCACAAGAGGACAAAACCTTGCTAGAGGCATTGGAAACCGGCGGTTTTCGCGAACATGACCGGATCCTTATCTTTCAAAGGTCTTTAAACGGCTACCGCTCCACCATCGATCGACAGGCGATGCATGTACGCCGGCGTTTCCAAGTACAAGCGATCATCGATCCTACCCCCGCTACCTGGTGGGAAAACTGTATGCTAGGAATGGCGGAAACTTGCGCTTTTCGACTGTTAGACCGAAATCTACACCAACCCGTTGGATCGGTGACCTTCTGGGAAATCCAACCCCTTTCGCTGGAGTGGGGTGTTCGGTCTATGGGAATGTGCAACCTCGAAATAGACCCGTCACTCCACCAACAAGGGCTCGGTACTTTCTTGGTTGGCCAAGCCTTGACACAATTGGCAGAACAATCCGTCGGTCTCTGTGAAGTCCAGGTAAGGGCCTCTAATGTTGAGTCGATTAAGCTTTTTGATAAACTAGGATTCCAACAAGTCTCCTACGGTCTGGAAATGGTGAAGGATATTGATTGATTCCAACAACCGACTCAGAGGCCCTCAACCCCTGTTGATGAACGTCAGTTATTTGGGGTACTATTTCAAATTGAGGACGTAGGACCGTGCCCTTATTACGGGCAGCATTACTATTATACTTTTTCGTTCAACATCCAATCCGACGCCATATTTTAAATACCAACCCAATCCACCCAACCCATGTTAGGACCATGAACCCTTCCGATACGAACGACATGATACAGGCGTCTGGCCTCTGTAAATACTATGGCACGTTTGCGGCCATCGAGAACGTATCTTTCACTGTTCCCCGTCGCCAAGTCTGCGCCTTTCTAGGACCCAATGGCGCAGGCAAATCCACGACCATGAAGCTCTTGACAGGCTTTCTCGCTCCAACGCGGGGGACCGTGACCATTGCCGGGTACAATATGGACCACAATCGAATCGCCGGCAGCGAGCACATTGGGTACCTTCCCGAGAATGGGCCACTTTACGATGAAATGACCCCCCGCAGCGCCCTCCGTTATCTCGGAAAAGTTAGAGGGCTGACGATTGAGAAACAAAAAGATCGCATGGACTTTGTCTGCGAGAAATGCAATCTTGCCGATGTATGGAATAAATCCATCTCGAAGTTATCAAAGGGTTTTAGACAACGAGTCGGGATGGCCCAAGCGCTGCTCCATGATCCTGACATTCTTATTCTTGACGAACCCACAAGCGGTCTGGATCCGAATCAACTCGTTGGGATCCGGGAACTCATCGTTGATTTGGGAAAAGAAAAAACCGTTTTGTTGTCCACCCATATTTTGCAAGAAGTTGAAAACATGTGCAGTCGCGTGATCTTAATCGACGACGGCCGAATCGTTTGTGATCAATCCGCTGCAGAAATGGGTGATCGTCAAGCATTGGAATCGACTTTTCACCAATTGACCCATTTCAGTGTTTAGTTTAATCCCCTTTCTAAACCCATTTCCCATAGGAGCTAAGAATGCGTTGGCATGTCATTTCGGCGGTGTCGTCAAGAAACGTCAAACAATATTTTTCTGGTGTCTTGGGTTACCTCGTCTTAATCGCGTTTGTGTTGTGCTGCGCTGTACTTGCTTTTAGCAGCCAATTCTTTGCCGACAACCTTGCCAACCTGGACCAACTGAGCCAGCGGTTTCCCCTGCTATTACTCTTTTTCGTCCCGGCCATCAGTATGTCCGTTTGGTCAGAAGAGCGCCGCTCGGGCACCGACGCAATTTTGTTTACATTACCGGCCTCCAATGTAGAAATTCTTTTGGGTAAGTACATCGCCGTTTCGGTGGTATACAGCATCGCGCTTTTATTTTCCGCTACACAATTGGTCGCCTTGAGCATCATTGGAAACCCCGATTGGGGGGTTATCTTTTCAACGTATATTGGCTACTGGCTTGCGGGTTTAGCACTCTTGTCGGTCGGGATGTTCGCGTCTTCGCTGACAAGCAGTTCAACGGTCTCCTTTATTCTCGGCTCTTTATTTTGCGCCATTCCCGTTCTGGTTTTCGGCCCTTATTTTCGCGGTTACGTGAACTTGGAAATCCTTGGCATCGATTGGAACCTTCGGGATTTCACCTTGGGTTTGGTCCCCTTATCCAATGGAATGTATTTTGTCAGTATCACCCTGGTAATGTTATATCTGAATCTGGTGGTGGTTACCCGCCGGCATTGGTCCCGCGGACAACAACTCTTCAAATGGCTTCACTATGCTTGTCGCGTCACCTCTTTAGCGGTCTTTATGATTGGCCTTAATTACGTCGTTGCTACGGTATCTGCTTCACTATTTACTCGCCTCGACCTCACGGCCGAGCAACTCTACTCACTTGACGAGGCGACAACCACCACCCTCGCTAAGGCGAGGGAAAATGACCAACCCATCACGGTCCAGGCATTCATTAGCGGTGACGTCCCGAGGAAATTCGTCGACACAAAGAAGCAGTTCACCGGCTTGTTACGACAGTTCGAATATTTTGGCGGAAAAAATGTCGAGGTTCGGTATGTTGACGTCTCTAGCAACAGCGAAGCGGAGCAACAAGCAAGGCAACTTGGGATCGAACCGCAAACCGATCGTAGCGAAGTTGGCGGACGGATTATTGAACAGGATGTTTATTTAGGGGCGCTGATTTCGACTCCTCAAGGAGAAGTGGCCATCCCATTCGTCGATGACGACGTCTCCATTGAATACGAATTAACCCATGCGATGGCCATTTCATCCGACAAAGATCGAAAAATCACACTGGGCATATTGGACACCGATACCTTTTTTGCAGGTCCCGAGTATGAAGGCCGCCGGATACCTTGGGCTTATGAGACGACCCTTACCGAGCTTAAAAAGCAATATCGGGTCAAAACGATAGGGCAAGAGGCCCTCTCAGACTATATCCCCACACAAAACGATACGAAATCCAACGGTGATCCGGCCGAGCCAAAAAAGACGCCACCCGATGTGCTGCTGGTGGCGGATCCAAGTAGTTTGGCCCAGGGGCCGATGGATGCCCTGGAGAAATATATCGAAAATGGCAATCCGACCATTCTGCTTGCCGATCCCCTCCCCTTTTTCTGGACGTCACGGAATCCAACTGATTTGGGTGTTTTGAATTCACCCAGACAACCGCGGGTTGCCTCTTTTTCGCCTTACGCACAAATCCTGACCAGTACATCCGAACCGAAATCTGAAGAAGGAAAATTGACGCAGATTAATCGTTTGTTGGGCATTGAATGGGATAACGGGACCGTAGCTTGGAACCTTTTAAATCCCCATCCTAGTTTCAAGGGTTCCGGCCCGATGGGCGGTCCATGGCCAGAGTATTATGGGCGTTTTGATTCCGCATTCGTTTTTGTACAACCTCATGGCGACCATCAGCCATTTGCCGTAACCGACTCGGTATCAAGCGGCCTTAAAGAATTGTTGTTTTTCTATCCTGGGAGTATCTATCCCATCAAGGGAGCCAAGACCACATTCACCCCACTGATCACCCTCGAGGAAGAGTCAGGCGTGACGCCCTGGGATCGCCTTGTTTTCACGCCCTCAACGACCAGTCGCGGATTTGACCCAAACACCGGACGCACCACAGTCACGGAACAAAACGCTCGCAACCGTATTACAGAGGAAGACCTAATCGTACTCAAACCATCATCCGAGGCCTCACTCGAGCTAGACCCAGAGGAACACGTCCTTGCCGCTCATATACAGGGTACTGAATCATCAAATTTAAACGTCATCTTTATCGCGGATACCGATTTCCTCTCGGACTTGTTCCACGAACAACAGACCGCCATCGGACAAAAACTGGACAACACCACCCTTTTGTATAATGCAATCGATGTGTTAGCAGGCTATCAAGGATTCGTTGCCTTGCGAAATCGTCGCCCAACACCCAGAACCTTAACTCAAGTCGAAAAACGCGTAGAACGCTTTCGAACGGAACGAACCAAACGTCAAGAGGAAATCGAATCAGACCTCCGACAGCAGCTATCCGAAGCCCAAGCCGACCTAGAAAAGGCTGCGGACAAAATTGAACAGGACCGGTCACTCAGTTTTTTTGAAAAAATGCAACAAACTAGTCAAGAAGCCTCCCAGGCACAAAGACGGTTCGACATCAAAAAAGAACGTCTAGACAAACAGCTAGAGTTAGAAGTCAACCGTCTCGAAACGGAAGAAAAAAACAACGTCAATCGCCTCGAAAATTGGATTGGATTCATTTCCATCGGATTAGCAATCCTTCCGGCGTTATTACTTGGTACCGTCGTCTTGATTGTTAAAACGATCAACGAACGTTCGCAAGTAAAACCGACACGGCGTGCAAAATAACCAAATATCACCCTACCCTTGTGTGAACCGATGAGTGACCTACTAAGAACTGTTTTGTTTATCGCTGCGGCGGTATTAATGACCGCGATTGCGGCTGCCACCTACGAACAAACCAAACCACCGGCCATCGACGATTTCCAATTGGTGGGCAAACCGTTTTTCGAGACCTTCGAAGCTACAGGACAACCGGCATCTCTGCAGGTCTCAGCCGTCGACAAGGAATCGGCCAATCTTCAACAATTCACGGTTACCCAAGAAGATGGCCTCTGGCGAATCCCTTCGCATCACAACTATCCCGCCGAGGCCGCAGATCGCCTCGCTTCCACAGCCACCTCGGTCACCGGTCTCATTCGCGAGTCACTCGTTGGCCGTGTCAAAGGAGATCATGAGCGGTTTGGCGTGTTAGACCCATTGGACAGTGACGCGAGAGATCCCGAATCCACGGGAAAACGGATTACCATCACCGATCTCTCCGACGAGACGATCGTAGATCTCATCATCGGGAAACCAGCGGGCGAAATTCCCCGGTCAACCTCCGGAGCCCTTTCCCAAGACAGTTTAACGGCACAATACTATTACGTTCGACGGCCTGACGAGAACCAAACTTACAAAGTGAGACTTAATGTTGACTTATCCTCCCGTTTTTCCGATTGGATCAATCCTGATTTATTGCAACTGGAACCCGCCGAACTCAGACAAATTGATATCGACAACTATCAGATGAGAGAAGAGAGAAGCAGCCCCCTCGCCGCACCACAATTAGTCAAGATGCAGGGTGAAAAAATCCAACTCACTCGTGACGGCGAAGTGGGACCCTGGTCCCTATTGGATCTCGATAACCAAACTGAAAATTTGGAACCTAGCAAGATCGACTCATTCGTGTCCAGTTTAGATGAACTGACGATTGTCGGGGTCCGGCCAAAAACAATGTTCGAAGGCCAACAAATTCTAACCCCCGCATTGACCTTAAACAGAGAGGTCGTTGGGAAACTCAAGACCAACACCGAAGCCCTTCAGCAACTGATCAATCAGGTACAATACGAACTGCAAGAGTACGGATTCAATCTTGCACCGGGGCCCGGCGGACCTCAGGATCTCAGTCTCGTTTCTGATAGCGGTGAAGTCGCCATAGGTACCGACCAAGGAGTTGTTTACACGCTTCAATTTGGGAAATCGGTTGCTGGAGACGAAACCAATATCCAAATTGGCGGGGGCGATGTTACCCAAGCGAATGATTTACCAACCGCCGAAACGTCGGACACCGGTGCCTCACAAAATGACCCAAAAACGGAGACGCCCATCAAAAATCGTTATTTAATGATCCGGGTCAATTTTGACGAAACGCTTTTAGCCGATAAACCGATCGCACCTAAACCACCATCAAAACCGATCAAGCCAGAGGGCTACGTCCCCTTCGAGAATCCTAAAGCGGATGATAGCGCTCCTGTACCCACTGGAGAATCGGAGCCGGAATCTGCCAAGGATGTACCCGGCGTCACATTAGAGGACGACCGCGATCCGAAATTTATCGGTTACGACGTCCTTCTTAAGCAATACGAAGAAGATCAGGCCGTGTATGAATTATCTTTGACTCGTTTCGAAGACGAAGAAAAAGAATTTGCAAAAAGAATCCAAGAAGGAAAAGCACGTACAGACGTTCTGAATGAGCGCTACGGCCCATGGTTTTACGTAATATCGGGAAACAACCTCTCCGAATTACAAATCGAAAGAGCCGACTTGGTTCAACCCAAGCCCCCTTCGCAAACCTCTCCCTTAGCCCCCCTTAACGAACTGCCCGACCGACCCGATATCAACTTCGGCGGTACTCCGAGGACAGACATTCCGGACCCCTCAAACAAGGAACCACCAGTATCGGGTGAACCAAACGAAGAGCCTGTCCTAAGTACGGATGGCGGCAAATAAGAAAATCTATTCGCCATCCGATCTTGTTATCCAAGGCTAATGGAGCGTTGTTTCACTGAGGAACCACAACGCTACGTTCATGTAAATCACAATCCCCACAATATCGATGATCCCCGCAACAAACGGATTGCTCATCATGGCCGGGTCCAATCCCAGCCGTTCAAAAACGAGTGGCAATATAGAACCCGTTAAGGTTCCTGCCACCACCACCAACAACAATGTAACGGGGACGACGAGCGCGACGACCATTCCATCGACGCCAGGGAAAAACAATGCGACCACGTATCCCAGCAGTCCTAGGCCGGTTCCCAGTAAGAGACCCATCCAAAGCTCCCGTATAATCACCTGAAACCAATCACCCAGCGTGATGTGGCCCCGCGAGAGTGCGGTAATGATTAACGTTGCAGATTGACTCCCAGAATTCCCGCCACTACTGATCACCAGCGGAATAAATGACACCAACCAGACATATTTGGTAAGCGTATTGTCGTAAGCTTCCAATGCAAACGCAGTAAGAAGCGCAAAGAAAAAGAGAATCATCAACCATACACCACGCTTCCAACTTAAAGTCAGCACCGAGGTCCTGAGGTAGGTCTCATCTAGGGGATTCACTGCTCCCATTTGATGCGCGTCCTCTGTAGCCTCCTCTTGAACGACATCAATAATATCGTCATGCGTAATGATTCCGAGCATTTTGCGTTCGTCCTCGACAACCGGAATCGCCAGCAAATCCATTTTGGCAACCTTATCCACGACGTCTTCTTGATCCTCAAGAGGCGCGCATGTGACGAGATCGGTCTCCATAATCTCCGCCAATTTCGTTTCGGGATTTCGCATACCTTCGAGCAACTGCCGAGCGGAAACCAGCCCCAGTAAATGGTCCTCGTCATCCAACACATAAAGGTAATAGATCGTTTCGTATTCCTCCGACTGCCTCCCAATCTCGGCAATCGCTTGTTGAATCGTGAGTTGACCACCCAGTTTGGCAAATTCTGAGGTCATCACTGCGCCGGCGGTCGCCTCTGGGTATTGACTCAACCGCAAGTAATCCCTGCGTTCCTCCGCTGGAATCCGACTCAACAAATCCTCAAGCAACGTTGTTTCGAGATCTTGAAGGATGTCAGCTCGATCGTCAGGAGCCATATCGGCCACCAGCTGGGAAACCGTCTCGCGGTCCTGAGTATTGAGAATTTCTTCCTGTTTTTCTGTTGAGAAATACGAGAAAATTTGTGCCCGATTTTGCCCGTCGGTAAAAGACAGCACTTGCCAGGTCTCATCGGCCGTCAATCCCTCCATAAATTCTGCAGTACGAGCGGGGTGCAGGGCGACACAAAATTCGCCCAATTCTTGCGCATTATTTTCCGCAAGCATTTCTCGCAATTCGGGAAGGTACAGAATGTTAAGCATGGTCCCAACCATTAGGAGGATGGTTCACGTTGTTGTTTCGTTTGAAAAGGTAGGACTTCTTTTGCAGGGTTTCCACCGAACAAAATAAACGACGGCTGAAAGTCATCAAAATCTTGTCTCAATGGTGGGGTCCGGCAAAATTTAACACTTCTTTTCGATAATCAGTTGATCTAGCTCAGTCTTCAGTCGACCCAAGATTTCGTCGTAACCAAACGCCCCTAAAGCGAGCGTCCCTTTTTTAAGGTTTACGTATTTTGGCCCGCACCACAGCCCCAGATCCGCATCATCTGTTTCTCCTGGTCCGTTGACGCGACACCCCATCACCGCGATCGTGATCGCATGTTGGGCAGCATAGGCGGTCATTTTTTTAACCTTTTGCGCCAATTCGACAAACGCTTCGTTTTCGACGCGGGAACAACTGGGACATGAAATGATGTTGATTCCGGATTGATTTAAATCAACGACCGACCGAACGCGGCCGTTGTGAATATCGTTTAATATTTCGCGACCCGCTTGAATCTCCAAACCTTTTTCTGCATTAGGAACGGTCAAACTAACGCGGACCGTATCGCCGATACCCCGTCCGACCAGTTGCTCAAACGCAATCCGCGTCTTGATTATGCCGTCTGGTGGCATCCCCGCTTCGGTCACACCCAAATGCAATGGGATATCGTTCCGCTGATCGGCAAACCGCTGATTGACTTCGACCACTTTGGCCGGATCTGAATCCTTTAAAGAAACGCAGAAACGTTCGAATTGTATCGATTCAAGAAAATGACAATGATCCAGGGCACTCTCCAGCATAGGTGTGATCGAGTCGGTTGGATCATATTTTGCTTTTTGGATCGGATCCACACTCCCGCAATTGACACCGACTCGAATCGCACAATCATGTTCGCGTGCGGTCTCGGCAATCAATTGCACCTTTTCCTGCCATTGCTTGTCTCTTTCGTGGTGATACAAATGTCCCGGGTTGTATCGGACTTTGTCGACGTGAGGTGCAACCAACGCTACCAAACGATAATTTTCTTGGAGATCGACACTCAGGTTGGCCGTTGTTTGTTGACGGATTTCCGCGAGCGCCTCGGCGTCTTTTTTACTGTCGACCGCTATTCTTACAACATCCGCCCCTGCCTCATGCATCAGCGTCACCAGGCCTACCGTGGAATCAATATCCGTCGTTTTCGTCGCCGTCATCGATTGGACTGCGATCGGATGGGTCCCACCAATTGTGATGGACCCTATTTTGACTTCCCGAGTCGGATTTCGCTCAATTTGAACCATGTCAGTGTTTGCATCCAAAAAAATCGCTCTTTCCTTTAAGGATCAATTTTCGCCGAAGACAATTGTTTTACAATGTCTGAATCATTAAATCCGATCCGAATCCCCAATAGCCCACCGTGAAATACCAACCAAAACTCCATATCGTTCTATACCAACCGGAAATACCGCCCAATACGGGCGCCGTAGGCCGCACCTGTGTCGCTCTCGGCGCTAAGTTATGGTTGGTCCGCCCCCTTGGCTTTCGTATGGATGAGAAAGCGTTACGCCGTGCTGGCCTGGATTACTGGCAACATTTGGATTGGGAAATCTGTGATACTTGGGAACACCTTGAGGCCTCGTTGGCCCCACGTAAACGAACTTTCTTTTTCTCGAGATTTGCGACCCGCTCTTACACCACGATCGCCTACAAACAGGCTGATTGTCTGGTCTTTGGTAGTGAGACGACCGGATTGCCCAAAGCGATCACTGAACCCAACTCCGAAAACCTTCTACGGATTCCAACTGAATCGAATGTGCGCAGTTTAAATTTGGCGAGCGCCGTTGCAGTCGCCGGTTTCGAGGCAGCGAGACAAATCCATCTCGGTTAAGCTCTTTTTCGCCCCGAATCTTTTAACCGGGAAATCGTGGACGCGCAAACCGTGGACGCCCCAGAAAACATTTTTTTGAGCCGTTCACCATTGAAAAAATCCCAATTTGCCCTTTTACGCTAGGGTGCCCCCGCTACAATAAGCTTGCGGGGTGGAGCAGCCCGGTAGCTCGCGAGGCTCATAACCTCGAGGTCGCAGGTTCAAATCCTGTCCCCGCAACTTCATCTCAGGAATCAATCAGACCAAATACTTATTGATCGGTTGGTGCCAATTGGCACTGACCTTTTTTTATAGTGGCTCGGATTTTATCCCTTTTTTAAGCCCATTCACCTCGGCACCGAGCCCATCAACTAGAATTGCGCCAAGGCTATCTCACTTTCTCGGGCCTCGTTGAGTGACTTAAAATGCAACTCAACTGCGTTTCGCACGCCTTACGAATGATTGCAGTCCGAACCAACGTTTTTAACCACTCATTAAAAATGCGTCGCAGTCAAACCGACATGAAAACCCCGAACCAACTACCGCTCGATGCCGCAACGAAAAGTCCGGTTCACGCCTATGATCTTTTTATGTCCGCTGTAGCATTGGGTGCGTTGACCTTATTGGTTTGGCGTTTCGTGGAATACCGAGATGTCGAGGTACGACACCTGTTGGGAATGTTTGATTATCTTTTCTGCGCCATTTTTTTTATGGATTATCTGCATAATATATATCGTGCTCAAAATCGCTGGCACTATGTCTTAACTTGGGGCCTTTTAGACCTTGCTTCTTCCATTCCGTTTCTCTCTTCCCTTAGGTTTCTTAGGGCGGGTCAACTCATACGGATCCTCATGGCGATTCGATCGATCCGAATCCTACTTTTGATCATCTTAAAAGACCGCACAGCATCGACCGTCAGCGCGACGACCGTTCTCGGCATCCTTATGATCGTCGGAGCCTGTGTGGGGGTTTTACATTTTGAGCGATATGCACCGGGAGCCAACATCACCAATGCCAAAGACGTCGCTTGGTGGGCGGTCGTCACGACGTCCACCGTCGGTTACGGCGATTTTTATCCTGTGACCGTAGGAGGTCGTTTATTCGCCATCTTAATCATGTGTGTTGGGATTGGGCTCTTCGCGACTTTTGGCGGGGCATTGGTGAGTAAGATTATGAGGGGCAGAAAAACGCCACTTCCGGTCACGCCTGCAGAGCGCTACGAATTACTGATTCAACAAAACAAGGCAATTTTAGAACGGTTGGTAGCGCTTGAGAACAAACTCGATGCCAAGCCGGATTAGTCAGCACCAGAAGACAAAGAAACCCCAATTATCTTCCCGAAGGCTGTTGATCCAAAACCAATTTGACTTGGTTTTGGCCAGGTTTTACTTCAATGTTCAGACCCGATGTCCGGTAATCAAAATATTTTCGGTGGAGCCTGAGCTCTGCCTCATGTTCCTTGTCATGATCGTGGTCATGATCAATTCCTGATGCATTCTCATCCACCTTTACGATGATCTCTTTTTTTGCCGCCAAATGGTTCGACGTCAATTGGATAATCACGACGGAGTGCGTGCCCGTTACTGCTCCATCCCCCGGCTCGTAGGTACCGACGGTGAACGATCCATCCTCCGCGATTTTGCCACGCGCATTGAGTTTATGTTCCGGGTTGTAAAATTCAACCGTTCCGAAATTTGGTTTCGTACCGTCAGCGAACTCAAGTTGACCCAATATCGGATGTGTCGGTACACCGTTGGATCCGCATCCAACCAAGAAACATAAGGGCGCGATAATCGACCAGCACTGGAATCTAAACAATTGGTTCATTCGTATCCTTCCCAAATGAAACATCCATAGCCCACCTAAAACAAGGTTGTCCAAGGACTGATTTAGTCATGAACCGTTGTCTGCTCGACTCGGCCTGCGTCAGCACGGTTACAAAGCTGACCCAGTGTGACGGTATCCGTAGAATTACGAAGCGTGCTGACACTTCCGTCAGCGGCGGTAAAGTTGCAAACCTGCGGATGCCAACTTCCGAATCCAAGAACGCCAGAAACGGGTTCATCCGACCGGGACAAAATCGGCACGCCCGGACCCCCAACACGAGAGAAGGCGGCACAATCTTCGCCATTATAGATTGCCCCGTTGTAGGGCATTTGGTTGAGGTTGTCTTTAAAAACGTGCAGTTCCCCGCAGAGAATGGTGTTACTGGTTCCATCGGTGATACTTTTGAAACCAACCTTATCAACCCAGTCGAGTTGCCCTGACGCTCGCTCCTTGGCTTGAGAGCTGATGATCACCCCGGTTCCATTACCACCGTAGTAATAATCTGTCTCGGCACCGATCGAACCGGGTGAGAGGTCACCGTGGTTACCTGCGTAGTCGCCCGTGGCACCTCCAGCCATATCAATTTCGATCCAACCTCCACAACCGCATGGAAGCTTGAATTCCACCTCGGCGGTTTGTGGTGGCGCCTGTGCGTTTTCAAGTGATCTACGAGTTGGACAGATAAACACGTCGAGTGCACGATTTTTAACGTCATCTGGGTGAAGTTTAAACGAGAGGGAAAGATCCCATTGTCTGTAGAAATTTTCTTGTTCCAAGAATGGCAAGATCCTCACCATCCATGACGGCTCATCGGAACCCTTGTCGAAGGGGCTGACCGAATACATTTTCGGATAAAGGCGTGCGGGTGGAAACGCACCGAAGGAATCGTGAAAGTGATGCGTCGCGAGCCCAATTTGGCGCATCCGATTAAGGCAGTCGGTCCGACGTGCCGCTTCGCGCACCTGTTGAACTGCAGGCAGTAACATTCCGATCAAAATGCCAATGATTGCAATGACGACCAGAAGTTCGACCAGCGTAAAACCTGCCGGAGCGATTTTTCTCATTGGGCGGCCCGATTGATTCCCTTTGTTTTTCAAATGCTGCATGACCAATCCGACCCAGAGAAGCGTTGCTTTCCACTAAAGCATAGAAGGAGTATTAGTATTGTCCTAATGAAGGGAAAAAGCAAATCTTTTTGATGGGATGACGTACAATCCTGCAAGATACGCCTTCCAATTCTTTCCCCCGGAGCGATAGCTATCCAAACGCGGTTGATTGCCATCACTGTAATTTCCCTCAAAAAGGGACCTATTCCATTTGATTGCAGGCGCATTATCGGTCATTCATACCTTTTTTTTGGGTTACCTCCTTGGCGCTGGTTGTACGCCCCCCTGAAAGTGATCGCCAGCATGCTTTCTATGGGACCCGCTAATTCGTTCGTGGCCTTGGCAAAAAGATGTTCAACCGAGACGAAACAGGGAAAATCCATATTTCCAAAGAGTTTGAATCGTCCATTAGTCTCCCCAGCAACGTGCTGCCCACGCCCCCTCTTAGGTCACCCAAGAAACAAAGAGGTCGCTGTGAAGGACGCCTAACAGTGGTTACGTTCGGAAGAACGGCGACCCATTAGCGGATCCGTAATAACCGGGTTTTGCAATCTACTTTCCACTCCTTCTTCGGACTTCATCAGCATGATTAGCCGATTCAGAGAGGTATTTCATAAATCGCAAATTCCGGAAGGGTGCCCTATACCTTTATCGTTGGCCTACCTACAATTCGAGGCAGTTGTTCCAATTCGGCGTTCCTAGCTAGAACATAGAGCCCAACCCATATTGGCGTTTGCATCTGGCTGGGCGACTAACGCTTAAAACCCGTTGAGATTCAAGCAACATGCAAAGCACGCCTCGTTTTATCATGATTGGTGGATTCCTAGGGGCTGGCAAAACCACGACGGTTTCCCGTTTAGCCCAACACTATCAAGAACAGGGACAAAACGTCATCATCGTCACCAATGATCAAGCTACCGACTTGGTCGATACCAACATTCTTAGGTCCCAGGGTTATCGGGTTGGCGAAGTCGCGGGATCCTGTTTTTGCTGTAACTTCAATGAGTTGACTGCGACCGTGGAGCGTCTTGGCGATTCGCAACGTCCGGATGTAATCCTCGCTGAACCAGTCGGCAGTTGCACTGATCTTGTCGCAACGGTCATCCGGCCGCTACAGGAAATCTATTCCGAGCCACTCGAAATCGCCCCCTACGGTGTGATTGTCAAACCAAGCCATGGCAGCCGAATTTTGGGTCGGCAGAAAAAGGGAGGGTTTTCCCCGCAAGCGGAATATATTTTTCGTAAACAATTGGAGGAAGCGGACTTCGTGATCATCAATCGCATTGATGAATTGCTACCAGAAGAGGTGGCCTATCTAAGTCGACTGGTTGGAGAACATTTTGATGAGCGACCCGTCGTTGAAATCTCGGCAAAAACCGGGGCCGGTTTCGAGAATTTCTGTGCATTTCTTGGGCAGAGAGGCGACTTTGGCAGGCGTTTAATGGACGTTGACTACGATGTTTATGCCGAAGGTGAAGCGCAACTGGGTTGGTTAAATTGCCAACTCGACTTAACCGCTTCCGAACCGTTTGATTTAGACGCATACCTCCTCTCTTTATTAAACGAACTAAAAGACGATTTTGCTGAACGTGACTCCGAGACAGCACACTTGAAAGCCATCGGCATGTCTGATGGTTACTATGCGGTGGCCAATCTTGTTTCTAGTCAGAACGATCCGCAGCTTTCCCTTCCCTCGCATTGCAAAACGCGTACAGCCAATGTAGTCGTCAACGCGCGCGTCGCGATTGACCCGGAGTGTTTAACCGAATTAACCCGCAATGCCATTCAGTTGATGGCGGTCCCGATTGGTGCTGATGCTCACATCACCACATTACAAAGTTTTCGTCCCGGCCGCCCCGTACCCACTCACCGTATAGCCAGCTCGGACTGAACCTCTCAGACTGAACCCTTTTGGGCCGCCTAAAATTGTTAGGTTTAACCAGCAGATTGCGCGCTGTTCCGACTCACAAATCACGTTCATGATCGTTCTCTGCTCGAAATCTCCTGTCCGGGTGGTTCGATCAATTCCTGTGTGAGGGGCGGCCCACCGGTTCGCGGAGGGCCAAAACCTTAAAACACGCGGCAAAGGCTGTTCGACCTCTCCGTTTAATGAAATAATTACCAAGCCGACCACAGTAATTCGAACGTTTGGGAAAGCAATTCAACCAATACCTCGTCTCGGCCAACGCGCAATTGCCAACCAACCATCGGAACTATAATACCGGCTGCCCTACCCTCTCCACGTCAGGCAAAGTGGGGTCATGCGGTAACCAACGGCGATCAAAAAGACACCCTTAGCTGAGGGCACCATCATGGAATTATGCAAATACATCTTCTTCTTACTTTTGTGCTTTCCCGTTCCTGAGTTGTTTGCTCACGATACGAACAATCACCACGGGACCGGTCCGGCTTCGGTCCGTCAATGGACACTCGCCTCTGGGGTGACGGGTTTTCGAGGGGTGCTTGAATCGTATCAACACGAATATGCCAGGATACGCCTCGATACAGGTCGATTGATACGCATTGCTCATCATCAACTCTCACAAAAAGACCAAGCTTGGATCGCAGAGAGACAAGCTTATCTCCGGCACGTAAATGGTCTTTCGGCCAAAGTCTTTTATACCCCTTTCGAACAGGTCCTATCCGAAGCGAGATGGGACGGACCCAAGCTTGCAAAACATTTCAAGCCTTTCAGTAAGCAATTACGCTTTCATTGGGATAACCATTATTTTTACGTCGAGTCAAACGGATTGCCCAGTCACGCGATGATGGTCGGCATCCGTTCGTGGCAGCAGCAAATCCCTATCCCCCAGGCTTACGTGGGTGAAAATGCATGGATGATTCCCCTTCACCCAACTCCCGCCCCCAATCCCATCTCCACCAGAAACAAATTCCTCCGAGGGGCAATCGCATTAGCCGTCAATGGGGTTCCCATTTTCAATCCGCTTAATAATCGAGGAGATGACGCCTCTCTCGCAGGGGAACTGGACGAATACGGAGGCCACTGTGGCAAAGCCGATGACTATCACTACCACCTGCCTCCCATACATCTACAAACCAGCATCCAACCGGGAAATCCCATCGCCTATGCGTTAGATGGCTATCCAATACTCGGGCTACAGACTCGCGAGGAATCCGAAGCGTCACCCCTCGACTGGATGAATGGCCATAAAGATCGAAAAGGTAATTACCATTACCACGCCACTCTCAGATACCCCTACTTGAACGGCGGATTTTACGGCCGCGTCAACCACCGCGGTGACCAAGTTTCCCCCCAACCACGGTCTCAACCACTGCGCCCCGCCGGAGAGCCACTAAGCGGCGCGACCATTACCCATTTTAATCGTTCCACCGACGGCAAACGAGTGTCGCTCCGATACAAGCGCAACGGAGAAACAGGTACCATGCAATACGAGACAGACGATTTCAAAACGTATCTTTTTCGCTACGACACCGGAAACCGCCAACCCCGAACCGAGACATACCGTCTACGGCCCACAAAACGTTAGCTCGAATTACTGCCTAAACAAAACTACAAAACCAAAAACATGAACGGATAATGAACCCATGAAACATATAACCAACACATTACTACTTGGAATTTTGCTCTTAACCGCATGTCAGAACGAGAAGGTTCAGCCATCAACCAGTCTTCCCCCGGGGCCAGAAGTTAACTACCTAAGCTCAGCAGAAACAGAGAGCCTGAAACTTCCCTTTTCCGATGCCGTTCGCGTAGGTCAGCTGCTCTATTTATCGGGTCAAATCGGAAACCTGCCGGGAACGTTAAAACTTGCCGAGGGCGGTATTCAGGCCGAGACGCATCAAGCGATGACCAACATCAAAACGATTCTTGAAGCAAACGGCTCTTCTTTAGATCATGTGTTCAAGGTTACCGTTATGCTGGCTGACATCGAAGAATGGCCAGCGCTGAATGAAGTTTACGTAACCTATTTCCCGAATCATAAACCGGCCCGTAGCGCCTTTGCCGGCAGCGGCCTAGCCCTAAACGCTCGTTGCGAGATCGAAGTGATCGCCACACTAAGCCCGGGTCAAGAATAATCTCTAACCGTAATTCAGTAAGACAAATCAACTTTGGTTTAAAAAACGTCTGGGTGCTGGAATGGACTAAGCCCAAACGCTTGACGAAAACATCAAGGTAAGGACCAAACCTATGGTAACCCGAAGAGCGATCATCAAAATCGGATTCGCAGGTGGATTCCTTAATGGAGTCCCAAATTTGAACCGCACGCAACCTGTGTTTAAGGCCTTTTCAAACAATAGCGATGATCTGGAGACAGTCTACTCCGATAATATCTACACACGCTTGCTGGGTGTCCGGCCTCATCTTCCAGCGCATGAACACATCACCCGACTTGGAGGAAATCGACTAAGACCTGAAGTTCTAAAGTCGATGCGACAAGCTAATGATTTTTTCGTCGACATGCATCAATTAAACCTCGCCGCAGGAAAACGCGTTGCGGAATTGATTGGGGCCGAGGATGCAATCATCACTTGCGGGGCATTCTCATCAATGCTTTTGGCATCGGCTGCCTGTTTGACCGGCACGGACATGGCAAAAATCGAGGCGCTTCCCCAAGTCAACTGGGAACGGTCAGAATGTCTGATTCCCTTTGGACATTCGTTTGAATACGAACGCGCCTATCGTTGTGCTGGGGCTTCCTTGGTTAAACCAACTTCCCGAACTGACCTAGCCACCTGTCTGACAAAAAAAACGGCGTTTCTCGCAGGTTTGGCTATTGTGGAAAAACAAAATGTGTTTGCACCACCGCTTCCGCTTAACAAAACGACCCCGGTCACCAATGAGGTTTACCAACCGATTGAATTGATTGAATTTGCAAACCAGCGCGAGATCCCCGTTATTATCGACATGGCCTCTGACATTCCGCCAAAAACCAATTTGACGCGATTTCTGGAAGCGGGAGCGGACCTAATTGCCGTAAGTGGAGGAAAAGCGATCGGGGGACCTCAGTCCACTGGAATTTTGGCTGGGAAAAAAGAACTGATCCAAGCAGCTCGCCTGAATGCCTATCCCAATGACCAGATTGGCCGTGGTATGAAGGTCAGCAAAGAGGAGATCATTGGGTTAATCATTGCCCTCGAACACTTTTTAGCCAGCGATTACGATGCAGAAATCGAACAATGGAACGGTCGCGCCAAATGGCTGCTCGAACAACTAAAACAAGTCCCGGGGTTGCGCCCAAGCTACAGTCCTAACACGATGGGATACGCTGACGTGGAGCTCTCATGGGATCCGGAACTCATCCCTCTGAGTGAGGAACAAGTCAAACAATACCTTCGGGATACCGAGCCCCGAGTGGAATACCTAATCACGTTACGTACCCGCTTACTGACCCAACAAGAAACCGAGTACTTGGCAAAAACTCTGTCACGATTTTTCAACGCCCACCGCCGAAAATCCTAGTTTGGGCAATCGCATCATCAGCATCCGACGTCGCGAGGGGCACCCATCCAGCTGGTTACTCATCAGAAGCAACACCGGTCACCCTAACCAGCTTCATGATACGCCCATCGACGTTCCAATCCTGCACGTAAAGATTACCAGCTTGGTCCCAATACGAACCATGGGTACCACTGAAGACGCCTTCCTTCCAATCCGCTTGCGGCACGTTGTAATTGACTCGTTTAGAGGGATCCGAATTATGTCCCAGTACGGCCATGATGGTATTGCTCTTATCTAATATTACCAAACGACCATGGAGGTCCGGAACGGAAACAAAATCACCTTGTATGGAAACCGAGGTTGGCATACCTAAACCGGTAATCACCTCGTCAATGAACTCCCCTTCCAAACTGTAGTGTAAAAGACGGCCTTTCGGTTGATGATTGCGATCACAGATCAACAAACGCGGTGGTAAATAACGAGTATCCAAGGTCATGCCATGGGCTGTGTTGAATTGCTTTAAGCCATTTCCTTTTGTACCGAAATGGCCGAGATACTTACCATGTTTGTCGAACCGAAAAATATGATTACTCCCATATCCGTTGGAAAGATAAATGTCACCGTTGGGGGCGACCGTGATCGCAGTTGGACTGAAACGTTTTAGCCCTAAACCTGATTCCTCAGGGAAGGGCAATCTCAATACGATTTCCCCCGATTTAACATTGAATTTAATCCCCTCAGCATCATTATTACGGGCACCGTAAATGAATTCGCCACCCTTTTCATCCCTGATTTCTATGTCGTGCAGATTGGAATAATCTGCGCCCAGATACTCGTGAATTACTTTTCCATCTGGCGAGAAAACAACAACACCTTTTTCGGCACTGGTGTAGATATTGCCGGACTTATCAATCACCACCCCACCGTGTGTGGGACCCAAAGCAGAACGACCGTCGGGCCGAAGACCCCAACCAGGCACCGTATCGAACGTCATCCGACCACAACCCATCCGGACAGGCAACGGTTCATCGGCGGGTAGAACGGTCACGAGAAGGCACAGGAGGAAAGAATATATCGCAAACCGTTGACGTTTCATAAAGCGACCTTTTTTCCTTACTAAGACGTTTTAAAACCCGTGTCGTAAACGCCATCAGACGTAGCTTGATCGCGCATGTCAATCAGTGGATTGGCAAATCCATGCCATCAACCCTAGAAATGGGTTTGGCCGATGCTTTCAAAAGGAAAACGCTACGAATTCCTGCTACATACATCCGTTTATTCTAAAATCGAACGTGGGCGATGACCCATGCGCCTTCCTCGTGATCTCTCCTTTTTTATTAAGGCGGCATGTCCTTCTCCAAGCCACCTACCGGCTTGTGCGCTTTTCGGTACAACGCCGCCTTTTCGTCAGACAAAGAACACCAATTCGCGATCCAGAAATTTACCATGGTCACGGCAACCACGACCAACATATCCCAACCAAATGGGATATACCCACGACCCCCGAAATTCCCCAACATGGAAACCGCGGTCAAACTTCCTAAAAACGGAACGAGCCAAAGTGATTCACGAAAATCAAACGATGCCCAACTTTTTTTATCTAGCACCAACCGTTTAACGAAAAGTGTCGCGAGAGACGCACCAACCACCAACAGCAGGACCAGAATGCTTGTCCATCCGCTCCAGTAAACGATCAACGACGAGACGGTAAACCCCAAAGTGGCAATCAACCGGGGAAGTGGAATCTGAAACCGTTTCTTGGCGTTGGGCATCTGTCGACGCAGCGCCAAAACCGCTACCGGTCCAATCGAAAAAGACAACACAATTGCCGCAGTATTGATGGCCACAATATTTTTAAAGGTCAACAGAGTCAACAAAAGCAAACCTAGGATGAAATTTAGTAAAAGTGCATTGACCGGGATCCCACGCCTGGAAAGATGCTGGAAAAAGGTTGGCAAAAACTGATTCCGAGCCAAGCCATAAGCCAACCTCGCATTGGAACCGGTTGCCACCAAGGCACCGCCGGCTGGTCCAATCAACGCTCCGCCGTAAATACAGGCCGTCAACCAACTGATGCCGAGTGTGGCCGACAGCGCGGCCAACGGACCGAGTCCGTGCGTTGCTTCGACGTGCTTCCAACCATTTTTTAATTCGCTTGGGTCCAACGCACCAATGAAGGCCACTTGCAATAAGAGATAAATAAACAGAGGAATTAACAAACCGAATATAAGTGCTAACGGCACATTCCGTGACGGATTACGCGTCTCACCTGCCATGTCAATCGCGTGCCGAAACCCGATCAACGCAAAGACAATGCCGCCAGTGGAAACGGCCGAAAAGATTCCGTGCCAACCGTAGGGAGCAAACTCGGCTGTGCTTGAAAAATTGGAAAGGTCAAATCGACTCGAGATAAAGGTGGTCGCGATCACAACCGGCACCGCAAATTTCAGCCAAGTAATCGCTGAGTTCGCCTTCGCAAATGCGGCAGCACCAATCGCATTAATCAGCACGAAGGCGACCAATAAGCCACCCGCAGCAAAAAAACCCAATACGCTTAGGGAGGCATCGTCACTCTGCGCGGTTGTCGCCACACCCGCCGTGGATACCAATGCGGGCCAACTCTGTGATGCATAACGTAACACTACAGCTACTTCAATCGGAGCCTGGGTGCAATACCCAACCCAAGCTGTCCACCCGATCACCGCTGCAGTGATGTCTCCATGTGTATAACGAGGAATTCTGGCGATCCCTCCGGCCACGGGTAACACACTCGAAACTTCGGCGAAACAAAGGGCAACCAACAACATGGCTACCGCTCCGATCATCCAGGATATGATGGATGCCGGTCCCGCCAATTGGGCGGTCAGTAGGGGGGAAAAAAGCCAGCCCGATCCAAGGATCCCGCCAGCAGCAATCAACGTCAAAGAAACCAAACCAACCTGACGTTGGAGGACCGGTGATTCTCGGTTCTTATGCGACATGAAGGATCGTCCCGCGTTGCGAATGGGAAAGACAACCTATGCTACCATTGCCAGCATCGCGGTATCAATCCGACGATCTTGGTTTCAAAATGTCCGTTATATTGACCGATCGCCCTCAACCGATCGGGGACTCGCCCAATTCGTGCCCCTACCGTGTCCAAAGACTTTGGCCCCGGAAACACTTTTTTATGAATTCAGCTCAACGAGGACCGGAAAAAATAAAGAGCTGGCGATGACCACCAGGATCGTCAATAAAGTGGAAATTAGGCACATCCATGCAGAACGGCGGCCCTTGTCGGGACAGACAAAAAAACCGAAAAGAAGCGGTGCCACAGGATAGAAAACAAGGTTCAAAATCCCCCAACCTGCTCCTCGGCGGAACCCGGCGATAACGCCCCAGACCCAAGCCCCTAAGTTCAATAACGCAACAAGAAAAGCGATGATTCCAACTTGGACCAAGGATAAAAAGTATCCGGTTAACGCGCCTGGATCATTAAATTTAACGCGTTCACCATTCGATTTTCCATCCAATTGTTTTTGTAAAGAAGTACGTCTCGCATTTATAAAAAAGGATAATGGATCGGGTCCCGATCCGCTCGGTTTTCCGTATAGAGTTCGTTCAAATTCTTCAAGTGCATCACCACCCACCTGTTGAAAATAAGGAGTAATCACTCCCGCGAACCCTTTTAGTGCGGCCGACATCGATTGATCCGAGAAGGGACCATGCAATAACTCGGTCAAGCGATCCCTATACGCCTTTCTAAATCTGGGAACGCCTAAGACTCTTTCGATCAACCGATTAGCCCCATCACCGACTTGGGGTTCATCGATACTCAATTTACGCCGCCCGGAGCGATTTCCCACCATGGTGAAGGCCCCCATCGAGGAGTCTAAATCCCAAGGAATAAACTGAATCCGTTCTGTCGATGGGTTGAGATACGCATAATAGTTTTGTGTCCCCGCCAAAAAACTATCTAGATTTGACAAAATCACATTCGCGGAAAGGAACGAATAAAATGCATCCATGTCGAGATACTTTTCAATCTCTTGTTCGAACGTAGCATCGTTTGCCCGATGGATCAAACGTGAAAATTCAATCACCCTTTGTCTTTGCGCCGCCGTTCCCTCTGTCTTTTGCCCATAAGCCGTTTCATATGGCTCCCATTTTTCACCAAGGTAACAGAAGGCCCCGAAACAACTCGGTTTCAACAACAAGCCTTTCGAGCTGCCAAAATGGCGTTTTAAAAACCGTTTATCAACCTGCTCCACGCTTACGTACAAACCCAGATCCGAGACCGGTTTTCCCTTTCCCCTTGTTAAGGAAACTCGGGCCCAACCCGTCCTAGAAGCAGGCACTCCAGCAGAACGGAAAAAATAATACGATAAGGGTTCGCGCAACATAGACGGGTCGGTAATTTCGTTATTCAGATTGATCTTTTTGAGACCGTAAAACTCCTGCCCCTTTACGTATTCCGAGAAATCTATCTTAAATGAATACTTACCCCCCAAATGCCCTGCCCAAAAGGTACCGTTTCCTTTGTAACGAATTCCAACTTCTTTTAAGGACTCCCCATTTACGGTCACAACGCCAGACCCGTATTGATGATTGATCCCGAAATAGCCGGCCAATCCCGCCCTTGCATCATCTCCGTTACGAAATGCCTTATTGCCGGACATCACGTCCTCTCCTACCCGGGCGAACGCCTTTTCAATATCCCAGTCAACGCCTTCGGGTGGTTGTAATTTTTTCCATTCGCCTTCACTCATCTCAAATTGGAACCGAGCGATCCTTTCCATGTCGAACAGTGCATTGGAAGGATCGTCGCTTTGCCCCCAAACAGACAGATGACTTGAAAAAGAGAAGACCGCAACCAAAAAGAAGGAAATGAAACCGGAAAACAACGATTCCTCTGTAAAATCTATCACACATTTTCTCCATCCGATTTTGATCGCGTTGTTATGGATCGAAAACCAATTTCCCAAATCGCTCAATACGTGCCGGTTTTCTAGTTCGTATTTCATCAATTAAATCAGTCCTGTAGCGCATTAAAGGTTTTCATCCCGGAATCCAATCGCCGAATAGAGTCAACGCTGAAAACGTAACGGTTTTGAGCCAAAACACCAGCTTCCTTTCCCCCAAACCATCCCTCAGAGGTTTCGAGATCCAAGCGTTTAAACAACGGTCACGTTTCCGTTCTCGAATGAGCCGATTTCGAACCACGACCAACAACCCATACGGGATCGGCTTATCCCTCACACTTCTTTTCATATTGATTGATCCGAGAATCGCTGAACAATTTCATTAGAATCTGATGGCCCTTTTAAAACCATGTTTTTATCCATAAAAACGGTTTTCCGACCAGTTTGAAAAAAAACGTCAGGCTGGTTGCCACATCTACAGCGTTCGGACTTTTCCATTTCTCACAGTTCGAAAATTCTTCTCGGAAAACAAGATAATTTACATGGCCAACAAAGAACCGAGGACGATGATGACGCAAATGCCACTGGCAAGGTCAAAACCAACAAAAAATACCATCTTCCCGTTTTTGGATCCAAAAAATTTCAAATGAACCAACCACCTTGTCCGAGCTTGTACGGGATCGATTCAACTTATATTACCAGGTCGGACTCACCGGAAACTGCAAACCAAACAACGTTTTATTTGCCTCCGTTGTTTTTACTGCGTTTTCCCCAAAAATAGGAACCAAGTGTCAAGGCGGTCGTCAACGATTTTTAATGCGCATCAAGCGAGATATCCGTTATGCTTCAGTCTTTACCGCGAATGTTACGTAATCACTTTCAGAGATACTTTTATTTTGGAACCACCTCCATGAACCCCTCACCATTATCCAACTGTTCGTGCTCAACGAATCCATTGCCACGAATCACAATTAGGTTTGCCATCCTACTGTTATTAATGTTTGGTTTAGCCCCTTTGGTACGGGCCGACAATGTTGGAGAGGTAGCGACCTCTTACCGGACGGTCACTAACATCAGCTACCGAGGCACCAGTGCCTCATCAGAGTACATGCAGAAACGGTGCCGTTTGGACCTGTACCACCCAGAAAATAAAACTGATTTCGCTACCGTCATCTGGTTCCATGGAGGAGGATTAACCTCAGGTAATCGAAAAATTCCAGCTCCATTGAAGAACCAAGGAATCGCTGTCGTTTCGGTCAATTACCGACTAAGCCCCAAAGTCAAATCGCCCGTTTGGATCGAAGACGCCGCAGCCGCTGTAGCATGGACCATTAATCAGATCAGCAACTATGGCGGTTCTCCCAAAAAAATATTCGTGAGCGGTCATTCAGCAGGAGGCTATTTGACAAGCATGGTGGGACTCGATAAGCGTTGGCTAGGTGCCCACAATCTGGATGCTGACTTACTCGCCGGTCTGATCCCATTTAGCGGTCATGCAATCACCCATTTTACGGTTCGTTCTGAAATGGGCCTACGCAATAAACAACCGCTTATCGATCGTCTGGCACCACTCTTCCACGTCCGAGGCGACGCCCCCCCCATGATGTTGATTACCGGAGATCGGGATCTTGAATTGTTGGGGCGTTACGAAGAGAACGCTTATTTTTGGCGAATGATGAAGGTCAACGGACATCCCCAAATTATTCTCCACGAACTCGACGGTCACAATCATGGAGAAATGGTCGAACCCGCCCATCGCTTATTACTTGGGTTTATTAGGACAAGCGTTGAGAAACTCCCATAGAACGAATATTAAATAACGCGTAGCAATAACTCACACAACGTTTGGTCGGGAAATTTTTTTCCTTGTCAAAAAAGCGGACCCGTTTTCAAGTCTATGAATAAAAACCAACAAAACTAGCCGACCTCCCCTTTTTCTGTCCCGCTTTACACTTAGTCTTAAACGTTTCTTTTCCCATAGACACACAACGGCTTTTTTACCTTTCAAGGCATCGATTATGAAATTCTTTCTGGCCGGAAAATGGCAGGAACGCGATGAACGCATCGAGGTTAAGGATCCTAGTACCGGCCAAACCATCGACTCCGTCCCCAAAGCTACCGAAACCGATGTTTTGACGGCGCTCTCTACGGCCGAAAAGGCCCGAACCACGATGTCATCCTTGACCGGTTATGAACGGTTCCAAATCCTACGGAGAACCGCGGATCTTTTGACAAAAAATAAAAAAGAATTGGCTCGAACATTGAGCCGCGAAGAGGGAAAACCACTACGTGAATCTCTTTACGAGGTAGAACGATCGGCCAACACGATGGAGTTGAGTGGTGAGGAGGCGAAACGAATTTCTGGAGAAGTGCTCCCATTAGATGGCGGGCCGGGCGTTCAAAAGGAACTCGGATTCACACTCAGAGTGCCTTGCGGCGTGGTTGCAGCCATCACTCCATTTAATTTTCCTTTGAATTTGGTCTGCCACAAGGTGGGCCCGGCGCTTGCTGCTGGCAACAGCGTTATTTTGAAGCCGGCCAGCGATACACCCCTGTCCGCCTTAAAACTGATTGAGATTTTACTTGAGGCGGGCTTACCGGAAAACGCGATTTCCTGTTTAACCGGCAGCGGTGCCATGATCGGCAGTATGCTTTGCGGTGATTCGAGAGTCCGAAAAATCAGTTTCACTGGAAGCCAAGAAGTGGGGGAACAGATTTGCCGGTTGGCCGGCGTTAAACGTGTAACGATGGAATTAGGGAGCAATTGCCCTTTGATCGTCTTGCCCGACGCAAACCTTAAAAAGGTGGCGGAAATGGCCGTCATCCAAGGCTTTGTCAACGCGGGTCAGGTTTGCATCTCGGCCCAGCGATTAATCGTCTCCGACGAGGTTCATGATGAATTCATCGACCATCTCGTTCCTCGGGTAAAATCGATCGTCAGTGGTAATCAACTCTCAATGGAAACACAAATGGGGCCGATGGTCCGGGACGAAGAGGCGGAACGGGTCGAAAACTGGATTCGAGAAGCGGTCTCGGAGAAGGCACAGTTGGCGTGCGGTGGCGGCCGTAACGGTGCCTTCATGGAACCCACCGTCTTACTTAATACGCAACCCGGCATGAAGGTCGTCAAGGATGAAGTTTTTGGGCCCGTTCTTTCCGTTTTACGCGCCAACAACATCGACGAGGCGATCGCACTCGCTAATGACACTCAGTTTGGCCTGAGTGCGGGTGTGTTTACAAACGACCTCGATTCGGCCCTCCGATTTGCTCGTGAAGTACACAGCGGTAACATCCATATTAATTGGGGCCCGTTGTGGCGATCCGATGGAATGCCTTACGGCGGCTTGAAGGATAGCGGCCTGGGAAAGGAGGGTCCCAAGTATGCCATAAACGAAATGACCGAAACCAAGGCGGTTGTGATTCATTGACACTCACGTCGTCATCTTTGCACGACCCATGCTGCGTCACCGCGCCGCTTTGGCGCACGCATGCGGTTCACAGTCGTCTGCCCGTCGACAACCTTGGCCTTTTCCTCCCTCTCTAGCCAACCCCTATTCCAAAAGAAATTCTTCCTTATCCATTGAGAGGGACAGGGCAAAATATGTGAATTTCTGATATGCTTGGACATTCAAATAGAGCCCCTGTTATACGTTTCGAAATCGTCCCAACCTCTCCACCAACACTCGAATCAGCATACGAACGGACACCCGCCAAAAAAAACTCCCTCCCAACGCAAACCATTTCCTGAGGAAACAAAATGCCATTGCATGAAAAACGTTTAGCGGAAATCCGTGAAATGCTGGACGACGATGTTTACGCATCCACTGATTTGTCTCAGTCCATGCCTAAATATCATTTCCCCGGTTCCGAACAGGCTCCCAAAGACGTTTACTCCGCCGTTCGAGACGAATTGATGTTAGATGGAAATTCGCGCCAAAACCTTGCCACCTTCTGCCAAACGCTTGCCGAACCAGAGCTCCATGAACTGATGGATCTTTGCATGGATAAAAATATGGTCGACAAGGATGAATACCCCCAAACGGCTGAGATTGAATCCCGCTGTGTCCATATGTTGGCGGATTTATGGAATTCCCCGTCATCGGAGAGTACGGTCGGTTGTTCGACCGTTGGCTCAAGCGAGGCGGCGATGCTAGGTGGAATGGCAATGAAACGCGCCTGGGAAGACAAGCGAAAAGCAACCAATCAACCCTATGACAAACCGAACATGGTGTGTGGACCGGTTCAAGTTTGCTGGCACAAATTTGCCCGGTATTGGGATATCGAAATCCGTGAAATTCCTATGGAAAAAAACCGGTTGATCATGACGCCCGAAGAGGTAGTCAAACGCTGCGACGAAAACACGATTGGCGTCGTCCCGACGCTTGGCGTCACCTTCACTTGCCAGTACGAACCGGTCAAAGCGGTCTCCGAAGCGCTCGATCAGTTAGAAAAAGAGAAGGGGCTTGATATTCGAATTCACGTCGACGGTGCGAGCGGTGGATTTCTGGCCCCATTCTGTGCGCCCGATTTAGAATGGGATTTCCGTTTACCTCGCGTCAAATCGATCAACACTTCAGGACACAAATTCGGTTTATCTCCGTTGGGCGTTGGATGGGTGATTTGGCGCGATGTAAGCGATCTTCCAGAAGAGCTGATATTCTGGGTCAATTACCTAGGGGGTAACATGCGGGACATCGGTTTGAATTTCTCTAGGCCTGGTGGGCAAATCATCTGTCAATATTACAACTTCCTCAGACTTGGTCGCGAGGGTTACCGACGCATTCACACATCGTGTTACGATACGGCAAAATATCTATCGGGCGAAATCGCTAAACTCGGACCTTTCGAAATAATGTATGATGGGGAAATGTCGGAAGGGATACCGGCTCTCTGCTGGAAGATGAAAGAGGGTGTGGATCCAGGTTTCAGCCTGTATGACTTTGCCGACCGGCTACGTGCCCGTGGCTGGCAGGTTCCCGCTTACGCCTTACCCGCGAATTGCAGTGAACTCCCAATTCAACGAATCCTCGTCCGGCATGGTGTCAGCCGCGATTTGGGAAGTCTGTTGCTCGGCGACATGAAGGCAGCGTTGGAATACTTTAAAAACCACCCCATCGCCGTCCCCGTGACTCCTGCCGAAGCATCAGGCTTTCACCACTAAATCAACTTGTTGTACAAACGGATATCAAACCCCCAACGCCGAATTTAGTTGCGAGCAACCACTAACACAAAGGCTGCCTTATGAACAAAAAAAACCACGATACGACTCCCGGTTATCACAAACAAGACAAACATGAAAAGAAAGGAAACACACATGTACCGCACTCAAGTGGTGCGATTCATAAAAACTGGAAGGCGTGGGTAGCCGTTGTACTCATGCTGTTGGCGATGGTCGCGTATGTCGTCTCCGAAGATGAAAGATGGCGTGGTGGCGGCCAAGGGGAAGACGTTCCCGCAGCTGCAGAATAAAAAGCATGTCGACCAGTATCGTTTCAACAGGGCAAAAGTTGGCTGCGCACCACTTCGCGCAGCCATTCCTTCATCTAGGGCCGGTTCACTTTCCCTTGGTAGCCTTTTCAACAGCCTGCTCCGCTGCCTTCAACAACTCGCCCGCCTCACCGCCAAGTTTTGTGGTGTCTTCTTTTAACTTTTCTCGGTTGATTTGCATCTCTATATCCGTCTCGTCCCTTTGATTGGTACGGTCAAACTTAAGCCAACCGGTCAGCATACCGAGGACCACAACAAAAAGAACCAAAGAGCAAAAACTCCCTACCATTTTACGCATACGATTTCTCCAAAAATGAAATAGATCCGTCCCCAACAATTTATCTCGTGCGAGATCCATCGGTTAAAAAGTAACCGAAAGTAACTTTTCGACCGATATCGATTTTCTAGAACAATCGATTTTCTTCAACCGCGCATCTTTTTTTTTAAAACCATCGAACCTTATCGTTTCATCCATTTCGAACCTCCTTTTCTTAGACCAGTGGTTTCTTTACCCCTTGGAACGAACTACCGACACATAGAAAAAATCCGCATTCCCGTGGGATTCACCGCAAGGGTCGCAGGTTTCTTAGCGTTTGTAGGTATCGTATGTCTTCACGACTTGGTCGTAATCCTCTCCATCACCAAGCAATCAGTACCGATTGGACAAAACTGATCGAAAAATTTCAAAGAATTCGCCGGGAAAAATCACTTTTTCTGTTTTTTGTTTGACATAAAGGATGAACCAAACAAACTGAATAATGTCCCTAAGGGGTTCTCCGGTCGCCAACATCCTAAATTGGCGAACGTCGCGGGCCTCGCAATGGTTATCATTCATCTGGAATTATCATGAACCATCTCAAATCGACCCTGCAATTGTTGCTCGTCTTTTTCGTTTTCCTTGCCGGAAACCCAGACTTGCAAGCGGATCTTGTCAACATTACGGACGGCACAAGCACCTTCCAATGGGATCCCGATGATGGAACCAACAGCCTCTCCTCGGACTACGGTAATTATTTCGCGAAATTCTCGCCGCTATTGCGTTATACGAACACGGTCGAGGGTTTAAAAACACGTGGCCTAGCAAATTTTACCGGCTCCGGTGTCAAGAAGGCAGCCGTAAGTCACACGGTTGTAAACGTTGGTAATTCAGCCGTGATGAACGTTACCTTTGGAACGCAAAACGGCCTCAGTCCTGTTGTCGAGGATTTGAATATGACTCTGGTTTTCTCCGTCGGAACCAACGAGTATGGCGGGGTCCTGGATTACGCCATGGCGGTCCAAAATGTTTCTGGGCGCGATCTCGACGTTGAACTGTTTTCCTACTACGACTGGGACATAGTCACGAACCAGAATTCTGGAAGTGATTTTGTATGGCGAGACTACGATGGTTTTGTCCAAGTCGGATCGGGAGGACCAGACCAACAAGTCTTTCACGGAACGAGCAGTCTTCAAAATTGGGAAGTTGCAGCCTGGAATACTCTCGAGTCAAAACTCCTCTCCAACGGTGACCTATCCAATTCTGGAACTCCGTTTGCCACGGCTGACATGACAGCGGCATTCGGTTGGGATCTGGGAACGATGGCCGATGGCGAGACTCGAGGGGTCACTTTATTGATTGAAGCGATTCCAGAACCCAACAGTGCACTGTTACTTGCGATCACCTGTTTTGCAGCCAGCCTCGTCCGGCGCCGTAAATAAAGATAGGTATTAGCCCAAAACAAAACACATTGGCCGGTTCCAGACCGGCCTTTATTTTTGCGCCTAGGGAATCGTCATCTGAATTTTTTAACTGCCTACAAAATTGTTTAACACAGTCATTATTTGTCTCCGTAACGCAATTTTTAAGGTGTTTTTTCTGTTTCTAGGCTCACCGCGGCTGCCCACTTCCAACCGGGCAGATTTCATTGCGCCATTTCCTACAATTAAGCACTCCTTCGTTTGATACCCTCTGTAGCCTTTTCACTTGCATTGTTTATAAACACGACAACCTAATCCAACGACCATAACAATGACCCACCCTAAAAAAAACTCTCCATTTCTAAGTACAACCTCTTTTTTTATACTACCCGTGTCCCGCCGACGCATCCCCTTTTCCAACCCTTTGATAGAGGCCAATCGATGCATCGAATATCACTGAACATCCTTTTGCTCGTTTTTTTGAACCCCCTCATTACCGATGCCGTTCGCGGTGTCCAAATGCCAACATTTCCCACTAATGGCCGCCTCACTCTAGGCCCCGAGGGGATGCTGACCGCTTCGGTACACTTAGCAGATCTAGACTCCGACCACGACCTAGACATTATCGTCGCCAATGGTCGGCATTGGCCCCAACGAAATCAGTTGTTTTTGAACCAAACGCGAAATCGCTTTACAGTCCAACGCCCCCTCGGGTCCGATGCCACAACCACTTATGCAACGGTGCCGGCGGATCTGGATGGCGATGGTGACATTGACATCGCGGTTGGAAATGACATGGCCCCCAACCGCGTCTTTTTTAACGACGGCAAGGGGCGATTCGCTCCAGGCGGGATCTTCGGGGAAACGGCAAGCAATCGCAATTTAACACTGGCCGACATCGACCGCGACAATGATATTGATATACTTACTGCCTGCCGGGGCGGCCACAATATGATCTACCTCAATAACGGTAAAGGAAGTTTCAGTGAGGGTATACCTTATGGTACGGGGGATGACTCGACGATCAACGTGGCGGTCGGCGATTTCAACCGCGATGGCCACCCCGACCTCGCTTTGGCCAACCGGGGCGGTTCCGGATCTTGCCTGTTAATCAATGATGGATTCACCCGCTTCGAATCCCGAATCCAAATCGGTAACCCCCAGACTCAAACGCGGGGAATCGCTTTCGCGGATCTGAATCAAGATGGAAATCTGGATTTGGTCACCGCCAACATTGGAGCCGAAAATAGGGTCTTTTTTGGGGATGGAAATACCGCATTTCGATCCGTTTCTTCCTTTGGCCGTGCCGATGGGAAATCTTATGCACTGGGCGTTGCGGATATGAATAACGACCAGCAGCCAGATGTGGTGATCGGCAACATGCAGCAATTGAACTCTGTCTTCTTCAACGATGGCAGCGGTACTTTATCTGAACCAATTAATTTTGGAGATCCGTCCGAAATGACTTACGGCGTTGCTTTGGGAGACGTCAACGATGACGGTCGAGTCGATATCATTGTCGCCAATTCAGGCTCGCCAAATCGAATCCACCTCAACCAAAAAAACCGTAAAACGAAAAACTGAAACGGCCCACAGGAAACGACGTTTTCTCCAACCCCGAGATTGCTGACACGCCGGAACAGCAAAGAAACCCTTAAAGCTGTTCGGGCACGTGATCTGACACATGGATTGGTGTTTGATCGTCCACTGTTATGGTCTACATTATTGAACAATCCAATTACGCCAGCCGATCACTGCTGCGGCCCGCGCATCTGCAACGGTTTTTCGTAACGCGAGTTTCTCTATGATTTACATCTGTTTTGGTATGCCAAAATCAGCCAGTTCATTTGCTTTTCAACTCGCCTCTTCGATTGCGAATCAACAGACCCGCCAGCATGTTTTGCAACAGACATTGCCCGAACCGTTGCGTAATCGTTTCCTTCTTGATCGCGTCGGCGAACAGGTCGATCAATTGCTTGAATTTATTCCCCGTGACGCACATTACGTCGTCAAAACCCACTCGCCTTTGGATGAACGATTAAGAGGGCACATCGCGGATGGGAACGTGAGGGGCTGCATTTCAATTCGCAACCCGTTTGATATAGTGGTTTCATTAATGGATGCCGGTAAGCGAGAACGAACTTTGCCCTCCGGCAAGCAAAGAGCGTACTTTACCCAAATTCATAACCAACGGGACGCCATTGATCTACTCCCTCATATTATGGATAACGCCCGAACTTGGTTAGATTCATTATTCGACCAATTGGTAACGATCCCTTTTGTGCAGATATCGGAAAAGCCCTATGGCGTGGTAGAACAGATTTGTCAATCGATGGGTATACGGGCCGACCCCAACGCGATCGCGACCCCCTTTCTCCAAGATAAAACCTCGATCCTCGAGTTCAATATAGGACGATCAAACCGATGGAACACCGAATTAGATCTAACTCCTAACGACTCTATCGTTAGGGAAATGAAACGGTTCACCAAGCAATATGGCTTGGATTAAGCCGACGGCTACCCCACTTTTCCAGCCACACTACGACCCTCGCGGCAGGACACGGTTACTTGGACAACGAACCTTGCCTTAGCCGACTGGCGTCAAGTCGGACTTCATTGATTACCTTTCCGTCCATCCGCATCCACGTGGCAACCAAGACGGCTGGTTGGCACCGGTCATCAGCCACGATTCTTAAAAAAACATTAGGTACCGCTTCTCCCCAAATCAGATTGGGATGGTCGACATTCAGGGAGGGTATGGTGCTAGCGTGCATCGGTGAGACGATCATTTGCCACAGCGGATATCCGACACGGTCGTCATAACGAAGAGCCCTAGAAGCGTGAATATCGCCACCCATTAGTATGACACCTTCGATTTTTTTGTCTCGAATAAACTTCATCAACGCAGTTCGCTCGTGCGCATACGTATCCCAATCATCTTTTTCCCCGTTCGTTTTATCGTCCCAGATCTGGCCGGTCGCAATGATTTTAAACGGAGCCGTCGATTGGACCAATCCATCTAAAAGCCATTCCCACTGACGTTTACCTAAACAGGTAGGCTTAGTCGGATCGACCGGCGAAGGTTCGGACTGTGAAAAGTAACGGGCATCTGCCAAAAAGACCTCAATGGGTCCTCGGCGAAATCGTGTGTAAATCCCCTGCTGCCCATCACCAAACGTTTGATGAGCTCGGTATTCCGTAAACGCTTTTCGGATCAGTTGTTTATCGGGTACGTTTCCATCCGTATCATTTCCTCCAAAATCGTGATCATCCCAGGTACCCCAAATCGGTGTATTTCTACCGAGCGCCGCGAGCGTCGGGATTTGCAAGAATTGTCGATGCTTTTCGCGGTTGACTGTCAGATTCGAAGAGTTGATATAAGGCGTGTCACCCAGCAAAACCAGTCCGTCAACACGCTCATCACGTATCCGTTGCCAAATATCGTAATATTCGGTGCTGGACGCACAGGACCCGAACGCCAACGAGACCTGACTGGGCGTCGAAAAATTACGATCCGTGCGGAATTGGCATTCCCCCCCTCCGGCAACCACCGGGCCATTCTCAGAATGCCGTCGTATTTCATAGGAGTAGGACGTATCGGCTCTTAAATCATCGACATTCCACGTCAGGCAAAAATCATTCTCTTTTAAGGATTCCTTTATTAGCGTTTTTGTTTCAGCCTTATTCCCATATTCCCCTATTTCTGACACTAACAAGGCGTAGGTTCCTCCGGCGGTCGGACGGTACCATACCCGCGCGCCATTTGAATCTAGGTGCCCTAACATGGGTCCCGTTGCGAGTTCTGGCGGGACCGGAGTTGGTTGAACCGCAAGACTTTTTCCCGTTTTGACAGAGTTAATGTAGTCGAGCCAGTTCGCAAAGAATTTCCGACTCGTTTCAAAACCACTTTGCGGTACTATCAGCTCACTTTGAGGGTCATATACTTTGTCCAGCCAGAGACTGGTCACGACCACCCTACCACGCCCCCAACTCGCCTCCATAAGGACCGGGGCCCCTCGAACTGCCTTGGTCGCCAAAAGGACTCGAAAACCCTTTTGGCTCGTGAAGGTTTCCCAGCTCAATGGTTTGTTTTTAAAGGTCGCTAAACGCAGATCCGATTCCCCTGAGGGCCACCAATCTTTTAAAAGAGGATGAGAACCATCCAGGCCCTCGGGAACCACCACCGAATGGGTATCGGCGTCCCCGCGAATCGCGTTCCACTCATTCGGCAGCCACGCCACGCGATCCCCCATTTGGTCGCTTTGGGTCATTTCCAAAATCACCCCACCTTGATGAACGAATTCCCGCAGGTCGTCTTGGTAGCGTTTCACATATCGATCAAACGCGGGGCCGTTGTTGCAGAACGAACCAAATACCAAGCCATCAACGCCGAATTTCAAAGGAGACCGGTCCCAAGAAACATCGACGACTTGCCCTCCCGCCTGAACAAGTAACTGGGACGCTCCTGTCGCCTGCTCCGTCCAGCGATCAGGATATTCCATGACCGCGATACGCTGGGCCAACAAATCTCCACCGGTTATCACCAAGAAAGTGAGCAATAACAATCGAACCTTCAACAACTTATTCTTCATCGATTCCCCTGAACCCTAGATTCGTTCAATTAATTGATCGCCGGTTAGGCATGATACAACATCCGGCATTTCTCACCGAATGGTTTCCGTTAATAGCTCCAGAAAAACACGAACATACAACTTGCAGATGCCGCTAATTCGCCCCGCAGACAACCTCGAACCGATCCGCGGTGCAGTGTTACCAATTGACGAACCGCCAGAGACCCGTCAGTTTGTAAACCTGTTCATCCGCCCTCGTCACGCCTTACTCCGGAATCCGATTTATCCCTAGTGTGATCGAGGCAGCCAACACGAATTTCGACAAGAGGATCGCCACCATGGAATATCCCGATCTTGCCATCATCGCCGCCTTTGCCTTCGTCTACTCCTTGGTCGCCTCACGATTAGAGAAGTCTCGGTTTAACGGAGCGTTGGTCTATGTCTTGGTCGGATTTTTTTGCGGGAATCAGGTTTTTGGGTGGGTCGACATTCAGATCGGTGGAGAAAGCCTAAAAACATTAGCTGAACTCACTTTGGCCCTGGTTTTGTTTACTGATTCAGCCAATACCAATCTGGTCACGCTACGTCGTGTTGAAGCCATTCCGATCAGACTTTTATTCATCGGTTTACCTCTGACCATTTTGTTAGGGTTTGCGGCGGGCAGCCTGATTTTTGACGAACTCGGTTTTTTCGAAGTCGCGTTGCTCGCCACAATGCTTGCCCCGACCGACGCCGCTCTGGGCAAGGCCGTCGTAACGAACCCACTGGTACCCGATTCCGTGCGGGAGAGCCTCAACGTAGAAAGTGGCTTGAATGACGGAATATGCGTTCCTGTATTGCTATTTTTTCTGGCCTTAGCAGTGGGTGATACCGAGTCCAGCCAAGCGGCCGGCCTCATGGCGAGCCTTACCTTTCAAGCGATCGGAATTGGCCTGCTTACCGGCGTTCTTGGCGGCATCCTTGGAGGTCACTTGGTCCGATATTGTGCCTCACGCAAGTGGGTGACCGGCCCTTGGCTACAAATCCCCGTTATCGCTTTGTCGCTGCTCTGTTTTTCCACCGCTCAGTGGTTCCAGGGGAGTGGTTTTATCGCCTGCTTCGTGTCCGGTCTGATTTTCGGTGGTACAGGGAACCGAAACAAACAGATTTTCCTCGATGCGGCTGAGGGGGTCGGCAATACGATGGCTTTGGTCACATGGTTTTTATTCGGTGTCACTGCCGTCGGAGCGGCTTGGACCAACCTTGACTGGAGAGTGTTGCTTTACGCGACCCTTAGTCTTACCCTCATACGCATCTTTCCGGTTTTTATTTCCCTGCTTGGCCTCAAACTCCGCTGGAATACAAAATGGTTCCTAGGATGGTTCGGTCCCAGGGGCCTAGCAAGCATCGTGTTTGTCGTCATCGTTCAAGATCAGACCTTGCCGGGATCCGACATTTTGGTCACCACGGTCACCTGGACGATTCTCCTGAGCATCCTTTTGCATGGGATTTCCGCCAATTCGCTATCTCGCCAATATGGTCGAGCAATATCCAGCGAAGGAGGAATCATTTAGTCTCCGCAACGGACTTTAAAAAACGGCATAAAGAAAAGGCGCAGCCTCAATGAGCCGCGGCGCCTGATTGTTCCATTTGAGAATTGTCGGTTATCGGCGGCGACGAACAACCAAGCCCATACCAGCCATCACAGACCAGATCAAAGCGGTCGTCGGTTCAGGCGTTTGGGCGAAGCTCGCATCAAAACTGCTGATGTTCCACTTATCGTGTACAACGTTTACAACCACAGCCATGCCAAATTCTGTTTGTGTAGAACTACTGCCGGCCAAGTTGGTTTGATTCGAATCCGCAAAGGGACTCTGGTCCAGATCTTCGCTTAAGTACACCGGAGAGAAATTTAAATCTTCAGCAGGGTCGAAATCAACGAAGGTACCGAGTGTCACCGCTCCCTGAGTGGTCCCACCGATTTGACTGTAAAAACCCAATCCGTTATCGACGAATCCGTAATCGTACATTCCAACAAAAATTTCACCCGTACCCAACACCACCGAGTTCAAGTCAATCTGATTTCCGACCAGCAGTGGCTTGCTCGCGGCTGTCGATACAGCAACGTCAAAACCAGCCGCTGAGCCATTGTAAACCGCTGCCCCCAACGTCATGTTGGCGTCGTCGTGGGTCGATGTCCAACCGTTCTGGGTGTAACCCGCCAACTGATTGTCAAATACAATCACTTCGCTATTGTCGAAGTTCGAATCTGCTGAAAGAAACAGGCAGATTGATGCATCAGACTTTTGGCCAGTCCAACCCATGACCGAAACGAGCAGAGCCGAGAAAATGATTTTTTTGAACATTTACATTTACTTTTATCTTGGTGTGATTTTCACGATGATTGATGAGTGATCGCTGTAGGCCAGCAAGAACTCAAATTCTCCCGGCACTCAAACTCTAACATCTGTAGGTTCACAATACCGGGACAATAATTGTTCTATGGTCGCATATTCAACCGATAGAAGCAAGCGAATGGCACCCTTTCTCTTTTTTTTCTAAACTCTCCTTATTCGTTTCCGTTGGACTACACGGTCAATTTCCACGCAAAAAAGGCGGTTTACGGTCATTCGCTTCCTGTTGTGGGCCGGGAGTTATTACTAAAACTTATGACATTCGCTCCATAGCATCGATTCACCCCCTTTCTCGTTCAACGAAAGGCTTGGGCGGTGGTTGGATATCAAAGGAAGCTGACACCCTTTTTGAACTGTCGATGAACGGTTCGTCCTGCTTTATTGGCATCTGGACTGCCATTCGAGCGAATCGGGTTATTTTTTATACCAGCAGCCCTCGTAACCCAAGGGCACGAAAAAATTATTGTTAAGTCAATCAATCAATAGGGAACGGACCCATTAAATGCCAAACCGATTTGGACCGTGACCGCCTCAGTAGTTGTTGATGATGACACATTTTCACCCCCAAAGGTTTTCAAATGAAGGGTGATTCCCAGCCACACACAAAACGTTTTCTGAATCCCTTTGGCATCCTGTCGTTTCCCAGCAGGGGACAGATCGATATATTTCGAACCATGCTCCCACGGGAACCCGTTTAACGTCACAAATCGCTTGACTTCCGACCACCCCCAGCCGTCCCCGCTAATACAAAAACGATGAGGTTTTCATTTGGTTCGCATTGGACCACCTTTAACGAGCAGCCTCACCAAACCCATGAGTTTTCCACTGAACTTCGGGTCAAACTAAAAACCTGATCGCGGTGGACAACCGCGTCAATCGCTTATTAATCGAACGAGTCATGACACAGTCCGGATTTTCTGATGACGTTGCCGAAGACGGCAGGGAGGCGGTCAAAATCATTAAGCGTGAGAGTGAAGACCTCGACGTCATGGACCTCCAGATGCCGGTAATAGATGGTTGTGAAGCGATGGGGAAAACCTCGTTCCCAACAATATCAAGTAACCCAAAACATTCTTGTCTCCCGAAACGGGGCAGACAGAGTTCTATCAACGCCAATAGACCGAGGTGCCTTATCGCGAATTCTCCCTTCTGATTTTGATTCACCGATCCGCAACCAACTCGGCCTATCGGCCTAACACGTTCCCAGTTGCGACGCTTCAGAGTATCGAATTTATGGGAGCACTCACTTGGGCTGATTAAGCCTGATTAATTACCGAATCTTAGCGAGAACGCATTCCGAAATCCTTCCGTCGCGTTTAAAATTGCGGACTCGTAAAATTCGTTGGATAACCGCTATTAAGAAGCGAAAACAAACTATGGCTACGAAACCTAAACAACACAAACATGTCCAACATTTATGGAACGATTCGGACGTTACCGACATGTCACCGGCAGAACGCCTCGTTTACCGCTCTAATTGTCTTGGCGCTGACCAACGAATCACCAACACGGGGGGTGGGAACACCTCTTCGAAGGTTTTGGAAACGGATCCACTATCCGGAGAAGAAGTTGAAGTTCTATGGGTCAAAGGGTCTGGGGGCGACCTCAGGACCGCAGGGAAGGTAAATTTCGCCTCCCTTTACATGGACAAACTACTTGGATTGATTCCACAGTACCAAAACGCTCCAGACAATGGTCCGAAAACGCCAGCCGAAGATGGTATGGTCGGCTGTTTTCCACACTGCACTTACAACTTGAACCCCAGAGCGAGCTCAATCGACACGCCACTTCACGGCTTCTTACCGGCTCGACACGTGGACCACATGCATCCCAACAGCGTTATCGCCATCGCCGCTTGTGATATAAGTCGTGAACTGACAAAGAAGATCTTTGGTGACGACATTGGCTGGGTCCCTTGGCTTCGCCCCGGCTTCGAGCTGGGTTTGATGATGCAAAACGAGGTTCAACAGAATGGCGGCCTGAAAGGTCTCGTGATGGGGCAACACGGCTTGATCAACTGGGCCGATGATGACAAAGAATGCTATGAATTAACGTTGGAATTAATCGAAAAAGCGGCGGACTATATTGAGTCCTGCGATCAAGGTGACGCGACTTTCGGAGGTCAAAAATATACCACCCTTCCGGATACCGAACGGGACAAAATCCTTGTGGGCCTGCTGCCTTGGTTAAGAGGCCAAGTCTCGCAAATGAGTCAATTCGTTGGGACGGTCGAAACGCGTTCGGCCATCATGCGATTCGTGAACTCAAACGACGCGGGACGACTTGCCGAACTCGGTACAAGCTGCCCTGATCATTTTTTGAGAACTAAAATCAAACCTCTTTATGTCGATTGGAATCCTGCCTCAGACTCAACCGATCTCCTCAGAGAGAAGCTCGTCTCGGGCCTGACGCAGTACCGCGTTGACTACAAAGACTATTACGAGGCCTGCAAACACGACAATTCTCCTGCCATGCGGGACCCCAACCCGACCGTCATTTTAATACCGGGCGTAGGCATGATCGCGTGGGGCAAAGACAAGAGCGAATCCCGTGTTACCGCAGAGTTCTACAACTGTGCCGTCGAGGTCATGCGGGGAGCTGAAGCGATGGGTAACTATATCGCTTTACCCAAGCAAGAAGCTTTCGACATCGAATACTGGCTTCTTGAAGAGGCCAAGTTAAAACGAAAACCACCTGAGAAAGAGATGTCACGCGACGTCATATTGGTGATAGGGGCAGGCAACGGGATTGGTAAAAGCGTTGCCCACCGCCTGGCCTGCGAAGGGGCTCATATCGTGTGCTGCGATTTAGATGAGGATGCCGCTCAGGCCACCGCGGAGGAACTGACCCAAATCTATGGCCAAGGGATCGGAGTTGCCGGTACGGGGATTTCCGGCTGCGGACCCGCGATCGGCCTGAAGGTGGATATCACCAGTGAGGCTTCCATTCAGCAAATGATCCAACAAGCCGTTCTAGCATATGGTGGTATTGATCGGGTGGTCGTGACCGCGGGTGTATTCATTCCGCCAGAAAGAGACGGCAGCTTGTCAGCCTCGAAATGGAAATTGACCTACGATGTGAATGTCCTTGGCAGTTTCAATGTAGTGGACCAACTCCGTGGACTTTTTCAAGAACAAGGTTTGCGATCCTCAATTGTGCTGACAACTAGTGTCAATGGAGTGGTCGGCAAAAAGGGCTCGGTCGCGTACGACACCTCCAAGGCGGCGGCCAACCACCTGGTGCGGGAATTGGCGATTGAAATGGCCCCTTTGGTTCGGGTCAACGCAATTGCGCCGGCAACCGTCGTCGCAGGCAGCACGATGTTCCCGAGGGAACGTGTGATTTCGTCTTTGGTCAAATACGACATCCCGTTTGAAGAGTCTGATGGAGATGACCAATTGCGTGCTAAGCTCTCTGAGTTCTATGCACAACGGACCTTGACCAAAATGGCCATCACTCCCGAAGATCAAGCTGAAGCAATCTTCTTCTTAGCCTCAGATCGATCCAGTAAAACGACGGGCCAGATCGTCAACGTGGATGGTGGCTTACACGAAGCGTTTCAACGCTAACCGATGCCCTAGGGTTTTGGGTGTGCGGCGAGTTCGTCGCGACTAACGCTCTACCAACCAGTGCATCTTTTTTGGATGCAATTCAATCGAGGATTCGCGGTTTGGGCAACCACCTGAACCAATTGCGGGTGATACAAAGCCGCACGGGGTTAACGCGCTTAGGGCCAATAAAAAGCAAATCGTATATCAATCTGTTTTCACCAAACCCCTAACAGACAACTGTGGTCTTCTGAAAGGATAAAACATCGGGGCTTTCCTACGACGTCTCATAGGACCCAGGCACGGTGTAAATTATTGAAAAAGCGGGGCGCAGGCACGCAAACCAGGTTGGCTAATGGATCGCCTCTTCCTAACCAAGGACCAATCCACGCGGGATTTCTGCTCTGTTACCCTTGAACAGGAAACACCTGCACAGAGATTGTGCAGTCTCTGCCTTTTATATTAACGTAAAGAAAAACTCCACCGCACGTTTACGAAGAGCAACGAAACACCCTTGTTCTCCTAAGGATGGTTCAACCGATTTCCACTGAACATTTTGAATGTTCAGAAACGCGGCACCTAATCGAAAGTCCCTTTCGCCTAATCTAAGCCGAGATCCTGTATTTTGCTTAGTCTAATACCAAAATGCTAACAAAACGTTTAAGATGGCACAGTGATTGCAATCTGGTTTTGGATTCTGATGCTAGCTGTTTTTAAAAGGTAACGAGACATTGAAGCCACTTTCATTCTGTTTGATGCTGTTCGCTTTGCTTCTTCCGACCTCAAACCTTTTCGCTTTGGGCCCAATAGACAGCGCCGACACGAACGCGAAAACCGAACAAATCACCTCAGTTCCTGAGGTCGTGTCCGACGCCACTAGTCCGGCCGACCTCGCCTGGATGCTCATGGCTTCTGCCTTGGTGCTCTTCATGACCGCTCCTGGACTCGCCATGTTCTACAGCGGTCTGGTTCGAAGGAAAAACGTCATCGGTGTGATGATGCAATGCCTATTCTTAATGGGTCTCATGTCCATCATCTGGGCCCTGTGGGGATATTCCCTCTCTTTTGGCTCGGGAAATCTTTTCTGGGGCAACCTAGATCATGTCTTCCTGACTGGCTTGACCATGCAAAACGGTGAACTACCCGGGGGCGCGGTACCCGATTTGATCTTCATGATTTTCCAGGGAATGTTTTTCGTCATCACACCCGCTCTGATTTGCGGCGCCTTTGCGGAGCGTATGAAATTTGGGGCAATGGTCTTGTTCATGATTGGATGGGGCACCCTCGTCTATTGCCCGTTATGCCATATGGTCTGGGGCGAGGGTTGGTTATTTTTTGGTGGCGAGGGAGCTTTACTTGGAGGAGCGCTCGATTTCGCAGGTGGCACCGTTGTTCACATCAGCTCTGGAGTTTCCGCACTGGTCTGTGCGTTGGTGCTTGGAAAGCGTCTCGGATATGGGAATAAGGACATGCGTCCACACAACCTAACCTATACCGCAATGGGCGCCGCCATGCTATGGGTCGGTTGGTTTGGATTCAACGCAGGTAGCGCGGTCGCGGCGGATGATTTGGCGGCCAATGCTTTTGTTGTGACCCATCTCTCGGCGGCCGCTGGTGCGGTTGCTTGGGCCTTTATTGAGTGGGTAAGCAGGGGACAACCCTCCATCCTCGGAACCGCATCGGGGGCGATCGCTGGGTTAGTTTGCATCACTCCTGCTGCCGGGTTCGTCCAGCCGATGCCTGCATTATTTATTGGTGCTGCCGCCGGGGTTCTGTGTTACTTGGCCTGCGGAAAAGTCAAACGACTCCTTGGGTACGATGACTCTCTAGATGCCTTTGGCGTTCATGGCGTGGGAGGATTACTGGGCGCTTTTTTGACGGGTATTTTTGCAACTACCGATGTGAACCCAGCCGCAGCCGACGGGGTGTTTTATGGCGGAAGCTGGGAATTGGTGGCGGCCCAACTCGCCGCAGCCGGCGTCGCCATTGTCCTGTCAGTTGTCGCCTCATTCGTCTTACTCAAGGTCATTGATTTGACCGTAGGTTTACGAGTTGAAGAGGAAGTCGAAGAGAAGGGCTTGGATTTAGCGGCTCACGGTGAAGAGGGCTACGTCCTATCCTAGCCTCAGACCGCCTTGCCTAATCGATCAACAGGCCCGGTTTAACTGCCCCAAACCATTCTCGCAGGCTGAAGGTTTTTGATTTTTTTTGACAATCGCGTGTCGACTCCGAGCGATCGCTTGGTCCAAATCAGCAATCAAATCCTGAGCGTCCTCAATCCCTACTGACAACCGCATGAGGGTATCTTTCAACCCCCCCTTTTCGCGTTCCGCCTTGGGAATCGAAGCATGGGTCATTGAGGCAGGATGATTGATCAAGGATTCAACACCCCCTAGACTCTCGGCCAGTGCGAACAATTTCGTACTTGATGCAAACCGCCGATTACGTTCGAGATCGCCGTTCAACTCTACCGAAACCATCCCTCCAAAGCCGGTCATTTGCTTACTCGCAATCGCATGAGATTCATTATCCGCCAAGCCAGGATAAAAGACGCGGTCCACCTCGGGATGTTGCTGGAGAAAATTTGCAACGATCATCGCATTTTCGCAATGCTGTCGCATTCGAACGGCCAGCGTCTTAGTTCCCCTTAGCACCAGAAAGCAATCCATCGGCCCCGGAACACTTCCGGTTGAGTTCTGCAAAAAGCGAAGTTGCTCATGCAGTTCATCATCGTCCACGACCAAAGCCCCACCAATCACATCAGAGTGGCCTCCCAGATACTTGGTTACGGAATGCAACACAATATCCGCCCCAAAACCGAGTGGTTGCTGCAATACGGGCGTGGCGAACGTATTGTCAACCACCACCTTGACGCCCGCTTGGTGGGCGATCTCAACCGCGGCCTCAATGTCAGTACACGTTAGCAGTGGATTGGACGGCGACTCCAACCACACGAGTCGTGTGTTGGGTTGAATCGCGTTTTTGATTTGCATCACATCGGTCGTATCCACCGTCGTAAAACTGATGCCATATTGTTTCCAGACGCGATCGAACAGTCGGTACGTCCCCCCATACACGTCTCTTGCCGAAACGATGTGGTCGCCCGATTTAAGCATGTGTAAAAGGGTATTTTCAGCGGCCAAACCACTGGCAAAGGCGAGGCCATATTTACCATTTTCTAAACCCGCAAGGTTTGCCTCTAAAGCGGTCCGCGTCGGATTTCCGCTCCGGGAATACTCATACCCTTGATGAACTGCTGGTTCGGACTGAACATACGTGGAGGTCATATAGACCGGCGGCATTATGGCGCCGGTAGAAGGGTCCGGGAATTGACCAGCGTGTATGGCTTTGGTGGCAATGTGAAGTTGGGTCTCTGGCACGGGGACATCCTTGATCGAGATTAAGTTTGGGTCTGGGGCTGAGTTGGGATTTGTGTTGGGGCTTGGCCTTTTGAGTCTAAAAACCGCCTAACTGCCGGTTGTTTGTTGGATCAGATTCTTTACACGACAACCGCCAAGTCTCCGTCTCCACCGCGTGCCGGCTGGGCCACCTCTTTATTAAGCGTGCGTGGAGGGGCCCGTAATAGGCGGAATACCCGTCAAAAAGGCCGGCGACGGAACGCGGGCTCGACCGGGTTCCGGCGTTGTTTCGGTTTTCTCGGAGATCGTTCGAACAACATCGTATTTGGTGATAATTTCGAACCGACCATCCGACATTTGAACAAAAACGGCCGCCGCATCACCTCGTAGGAGGCCATTGATCTGGTCGATGGGTGTTTCGGGGGTGACAATGGGGAAAGACGACTCCATCACATCGCGAACACAGGTATTACCGAGGTCATAACCCTGCAACACCAGCGTCACCAATTTATCTTCGGTGACCGAACCCATTGGGCGACCATCTTCAAAAACCGGCATCTGTGAAATATCAAGCTCCTCCATCTTTGCCATCACATCCTGTGCGTTGTCTTCTGGATGGACCACATGCAGGTCTTTGAATCGTGATTTTATACGCAGGCATTCGCCCGCACTCACCTTGATCGAAGGACCAAGATACTGGTTGTCCCGCATCCAGGCGTCATCGTATACCTTACTCATGTATTGCCGACCCGTGTCAGGAATCAACACAACCATGACGTCTTCCTCGGTCAACCCTTTAGCCACCTGCAAGGCAGCCCAAATCGCTGCGCCAGCGGAACCACCCGAAAAAATCCCCTCTTGGCGTGCTAAACGACGGGCAAACAAAAAACAATCGCGATCGGTAACCTGCAAACAATCATCCAAAACATCAAAATGCATGGTTGAGGGAAAGATATCCTCACCGATCCCCTCAACAACATAGGTATGCGGCTTGCCGACCGTCTGCTGGTGAAAATACTCGTGATACAACGACCCAACTGGATCGACACCTACGACTTTTACGTTTGGATTTTGATTTTTCAGGTAACGACCCGTTCCGGAAATCGTGCCTCCCGTCCCCATCCCTGCCACAAAGTGAGTGATCTTACCTTCCGTTGCCTCCCATATCTCAGGACCGGTAGACATCATATGGGTCTGGGGATTGTCTGCGTTATCATATTGGTTGGGGTAGTAAGAGTTCGGGATCTCTGACGCCAACTTCTTGGCAACCGAATAGTAGGATCGCGGATCATCCGGCTCGACCGCCGTCGGGCAAACGATCACCTCAGCACCCAAGGCTTTGAGAAGATCCACTTTTTCTTTCGACTGCTTATCGGTGGTCGTAAAAATGACTTTGTATCCACGGACCGCGGCAAGCAAAGCCAAGCCCATCCCGGTGTTACCACTGGTCCCCTCAATGATCGTCCCACCCGGTTTCAAATCGCCTCGGGCTTCGGCCTGATTGATCATATTGATCGCGATTCGATCTTTGATACTCCCGCCCGGATTCAAATACTCCACCTTGGCGTAAATGGTCGGTTTCAAACCTTGGTTGATACGGTTCAGGCGAATGAGAGGGGTCTGGCCTACGGCATCCAGAATGTTGTCGTATTTCATAAGTGGGTCCTAAATCACGTCATACAAGTGGGAATATCCCTACAGCTGTATGTAACGTTTTATCGAGAACCGACACCGATTGTGTTGAGTGATTTACCAATGAATTTATTAAAAGTCTCCCTTTCTCAGACCAGATTCAAAGCCGGCGAAAGCTTATTTCGAAAACCGGCGATACAACCTTCCAACCGAAACAGCAAATGCAAGCACTGGAACGCTATCACCCTTGGGGTTCCCTCCGAATTAATTCAGTCCGAATTAAATAAGCCAAGTTAGCTGGGAGTTCGAACGAGATACCCACCCCCACAAGGATTCAGGCCGGACTCACGCCACAGAAATTGACAACCATTCCGAGTGATACGGCCATCGACGCTTTGACAGCCATCGACCAATCCGCGGAGTCAGCACTCTCACAGTAATAAACTTGAATGTGGTTGGACTTGTGTTTCGCCATCATTTGATCACGCGTCACTCCGTGGGTAACCGCGTGCATGATCGGCCACTGAGATGTGGTGGCCTGCCAACGACGTTCTGTCTCTTGGGGTTCCATCTGAACCACATGCCCCCGGCCGATGTCCATTTTTAATTGATTTTCTTCAACGAAAATCCGCGACCATACAATTGAACCGGGTTTGGACACGCCACATAGGGTGCTGCCCCCGTTGGGGAAATACATCGCGGGTTGTCGCATCCCTCTAGCTCCCGACCAGCCTCCAATGAAATGCTCAGGCGGCGCAGCACCGCTGATCAAAAAAACCCAAACATAGTCAGTATTTAATCCACTGGCATCGCTATCACCCCAGCGGATATCGTGCAACGTTGACTCCACCGGTTGGCCCAATTTAGATTGCACACGATACGTCAGTAGACCATCCAATCCGGCGCACTCGTCGACTTCATTAAAATGAACCACCGGCTCGCCATCGTATAAAATCCGATCTCCACAACGACTCGTGACGGGGGGCCGATCGCGGTTGTTGAGCATCCCCTCCACGAGGTCACTGGCAGGCATTAGGTCTTTTAAACCTTGTTGATACTGAATGCCAATTAAATCACACCCAAAATCATCAGCCATCCGCACAGCCGCAATGTACATTTGACACTGCTGGCGGATTTGTTCATCCGTCAAATCGACCCCGTGCTCGGGGCCTGTTTGAAACTCCATCCCTTTCGATTCAAGCCACCCGCGAACGCGATCCGCCTCCGCCGGGTCCACCTGCGTCGATTCGTAAAAAAGGGCAGATTGACTCAGGCGTTCCTTGAAAACACCCGTCGGATTTAAAAGGTGGTCCGGAATGATTGCATTAAACATCCCCATACAGCCTTCATCGAATACGCCCATGATGGCTTTTTCTGAAATCAACTGATGGGCCAATTCCTCGCCAATTTCAACCGCTTCCTCGGGCAGCCTAACATTCGAGATCGGTGTAACATGGCTTAAGTCATGAGAACAACGCCCCGTTTGCAACCATTGTTGGAGTCGATGATCGAAGTACTCATCGTTAAAATCCTCGCTCCAGAGCGTAGAATATTCAATTCCCGATTTGGTCAGCGAACCATTCAAATTTAACATCCCTACCAACCCAGGCCATTGCCCCGACCAATTGGCCAGAGTTAAAACAGGACCCTCATGGGTGGACAAGCCGGCTAATAGGTGGTGGGAGTACTGCCAAACCGCTTCAGCGACAATCACCATCGCCTCTTTTGGTATCCCAAGAAAAACATCGATTCCCTGTTTTTGACTCGCGATGAAACCGTGTTGCTTCTGTTCATCGTATTCATGGCCACGTCGTATTTGGCACCCGTGCCGCGCTACCGCCTCCCCCAAGGAACGTTCCATTTCGACCTGCGCCTCCCAGCATTGTTGATTGGCTGAAAGCCTTAAATCTCCACTACTGACCAAATAGATTTCTTTCATCCTTGTTCTTTCCTTAGTTTGTCGGCGAGATCAAGTTAACGTTCGTAATCGGCCCCCGTCGCACTCAACTCACAACCCTTCGCCCAATGTTCAAAATCCGTTTGCATCCGTCGAAGACGATCCGGATGTTTCCGCGAAAGGTCAACTGATTCTGTTGAATCCAGGTTCAAATCATACAATTCCCATACTCCCTGCTGAGCAAACGCTTTATAGCGATTGCCGATCCATGCTTTTTGATTCCCCGATTGAAACCCAATTGCCGACGAACGCTCCGTTTGAATACCGAGAACAATGGGTAAAAGATTCACCCCGTCGGAAGGTCGCCGCAACACAGTCTGAATACCACTTGCCGCCACAACCGTTGGGAAATAATCACTCGTGACGCACGGAACATTCGTGAACGAGCCCGGTTTAATTTTTTTCGGCCAAACCATCAAACTCGGCACCCTTATACCGCCCTCTTTCAAGCTTCGCTTCCTACCACTCAAACGAGTCGACACTGCATTCCCCTCCGTGGGAATTTTTGCCGCTGCTCTTCCGGCTGTCCGATTCTCCGGACCGTTATCTGAACAAAAGCCAATTAACGTATTTTCCGCGACACCCAAGTTTTCGAGGGCCTCTCTCAGTCTACCGATCTGCTCATCCATGGCCGTGATGCAACCATAGTAATGGGCCGTTGACTCCGGTTTGCTCGGCGCAAATCCTGGTATGTCACGATACTGTTGAAGATATTTTTCTCCGGCTACAATCGGTTTATGGGGAGCATGAAACCAGATAATCGCAAAGAAAGGTCGTTGTTGCTTGACTGCGGCTTGGATGAAGTCAATGGCGGGACTCATGATGATCCGAGAGTCGTCACCCAAGATCGTCCCACTAGGGGCCTGCCGGTCTGGTCCGGTCCAATAATGCGTCCCGTATCGTTGGTAATCCCCCTCATGCCACCAGGTCGGTGTTTTGGCCTCGGTGCTAAAACAGACATCGAAACCATGGTCCCAAGGAGGCGCGTAATGCTCCGGGACTCGACCGCCCCGATTACTTTCCCGGACCGTCTTCGACAATGTACCCAGATGCCACTTTCCAAAATGTCCAGTCCGGTAACCATT
>JAKVBF010000017.1:0-24121 GCA_022447555.1 Mariniblastus sp.
GCACCCTTTAAGCCCAGTGATTCCGAATAACGTTTGCACAGTTCGTATTACCGCGGCTGCTGGCACGAACTTAGCCTGTGCTTCCTCTGAGGATCGCTCAAAATTTGCTCCCCTCTGACAGCGGTTTACAACCCGAAGGCCTTCATCCCGCACGCGGCGTCGCTCCGTCAGACTTTCGTCCATTGCGGAAGATTCTCGACTGCAGCCACCCGTAGGTGTCTGGGCAGTGTCTCAGTCCCAGTGAGACGGGCCATGCTCTCACACCCGCTAACCATCTTTGCCTTGGTAGGCCTTTACCCCACCAACAAGCTAATAGTAAGCAGACCGATCCGGGGGCAATAAATTTTTGGTCCGGAGACATTATTCGGTATTACCTGCAGTTTCCCGCAGCTATCCCAAACCCCTGGGTACGTATCTACTCGTTACTCTCCCTTTCGCCGCTTTCCACTTTCAAAATCAACCGAAGTATCTTTTAAAAGTATCGCGCTCGACTTGCATGCCTAATCCACGCCGCCAACGTTCATTCTGAGCCAGGATCAAACCCTTCAATTGTATGCTTGCTACAAAGCCTAAGCTTCGTAGACGACTAGCCAATTAAAGTTGACGTCTTAAAGACGACTTGTTTGAACTTAAGAACCAGACCGACCGGAATAATGTCGACCTGACCCTGGTTCGCATGTTCTCATGCTGGCTTATTTCAATTCAAATAGAATTGAGGTTCGTTCTAATTTCACCCGGATAAATCCGAACAAAACTAGAACACAAGAGTTCACTACTAAATTGTCAAAGAACAAAGAGCGGACGTTCATCCGCTCTCGTGTGGGCCAATTTTAGGGGAACAATTCCCACTGTCAACGGCGATAGAACATTTTCTTCAAAATAATTCAGGCCGTAGGGGTAGGCCTCAACTCCCTTTCGATTGACCATCATAATGTGCCACTCAGGTTATGGAGGAAGGGCTCGTATGTGACGCGTTTCTACGTTCTCGCAAATGGGCCAAGGTGATAATCCGCACAATTCCTTATGCTTGACACTGGCGAGGAATCACATCCGTTGCCACCGGCAGAGAGAACGGGATCGGGCCAGTTTACCCAGAGCCTTTCCGACGAAGAGGGTTTGTGAGATGGGGCCATGACTGGCTTAGGGTTTGGGGTTTCCCAGTCAGATAGGGGATTTAAAAAGAAGGGTTTTAGAGGGTTTTTCAGGCTTTTGTGATTCTTATCCTTATTGAGACGAATTGAACGTTGGCTTTCAGTCGCTTACCACTGCCTTGTTCTCCTCAAGGCTAATACGGCGCTGGAGGTAATTCACGATCTCCTCAAAGGCGATTTGAGTTGGGTGATTCTCCGACTCGTTAAAGTGGTGAGTGAATACAGAGTGTCCTTCACCTGGGATCACAGAGTTTCCACTCACGCGGATGCGAGGCCGTTCACCCGGGTCATTAAAGTCTCTATCGAGTGAATGGAATCTTTCCGGCGGACAGAGCGAGTCCGTTTGGAACCGATAGGCTAAGATCGGTCCTTTTTTGTCGATTTGATCTCGAATGATTTGGATGTCTGTGGGGCTCATGTGAAGAGCATGAGGGGTGCGAGCCGGAAGGGCGGGCTGAGCCGAGACGGCTGCTCGTACCGAATCACAAGCCATCAGTGAAATGGCGAAACTTCCGGTAAGGCTCATTCCGATCACAGCAATCCCAGAGGTGTTGGATTCGGTACGAATGTGGTCGCACAGTTGGGACAAACAATCAACTATTGGACTGGGGCGGTGTGCGTCAAAAAGGCGAAATTCCCGGCGCCGAAACAAGAGTATTTTGAGTAGATTTGATTTTTCCGCCGACCGCTCGAGTGGGCCAAATAGATGCGGAATGTGAACGCGAAAACCTCGTTCAACCAATCGGTCCGCGAACCACAGCAGCCAGCGATTGATACCCGGCAGCTCTTGCAATAGTAAGATCGAGGGGCCCTTGCCACGTGAAAAGACGGTTAAATTCTTTGGCCGCCTTGTCAATGTTCCGCAGAATTTCCAGCGTTCGTATTCCTCAAGTGGAATCGGTGGGATGGGAACGCTGCGAATCTCAGAAGGGCTGTTCATCGTTGTATTCCATTTGAGTGCATGCCACACGGGGTGTCAGTTAAAAAAAGGGAGGCGGGGGACTTGTTGAAAAAGTCCGTCCCCTGCGTCTCTCTTCACTTTGCCCCTAACTTAACTTAAACCAGGACTGAGCACTGTCTGAAATACTGGAAAATCAGGATCAAGCGAGGCGTTTAGGGTACCGCAATTCGTAGCAGCCCACTTAGTGCTTGAACTCAGCTAGCGTTTCTCGTCTTGGGAATTATCGCTCGATTTTCTAAGATTGTAGCCTCGCGCCTTAATCTTTCTTACGGAAATAACTGCATTGAATTCACCCCGCATACTGATCTCGCGCCTCAGCCATATTGGCGATTGTATTTTGACGTTGCCGATGCTGTCGGCTCTCCGGCGGGCTTTCCCGAATGCCTTTATCGCGTGGGCGGTCGAAAAACCATCGAATCAGCTAATTGGCGACCACCCCGATTTGAACGAGGTGATCCTGATTCCGAAAAGTTGGATGAGTCGACCGGCAAATTGGTGGAAGATATCGAAGGAATTGCGAGAACGTCAATTCGACATCGCAATCGATCCGCAGGGGATCACCAAGAGTGCTTTCTTGAGTTACTTATCGCGGGCCAAAACACGAATTGGAATTCGGGGGAAATGGGGTCGCGAGTTGGCACCTTTTCTAAACAACCAGCTGGTAAACCAGGCTCAATCGCACTTGGTGGACCGCTCCCTCGAGCTTCTCAAACCATTTGGAATTTCGGAGTCTAGGGTCGATTTCCGAATGCAGGTCGATGCACAGGCGGCCGTTGAAATGCACGGTTTCTTAACGGAAAAATGTTTCGCGAATCGTTTTGTTGTGATCAACCCCGGGGCCAGTTGGGCCTCGAAACGATGGGAAAACGAGCGTTTTGGTCATTTGGCTAATTGGCTCTACGAAAACCACGACTTGCCAACATTGGTTACATGGGCGGGACCGGAGGAGTATGACATGGCAGTCAAAGTGCAGGGGATCGCTCCATCAGCCGTTACATTGGCGCCCAAAACCAACCTCAAAGAGCTGGCGGCCACTCTTTCGATGGCGCATTTTTTGATCGGTTGTGATACCGGTCCAATGCACATGGCGACAGCCGTCGGCACGCCGTGCGTGGGTCTGTATGGTCCCACGCTCCCCGAAGAATCCGGCGCTTATGGAAGATTTAATCAGCATGTTCAGAAATGGCATCAGGACGGTTCTTGCCGAGAACGAAGGGGCGCTCAGAACCTCGCGATGCGCGACATCAGCGTGGCTGATGTTCAGCGGGCATGCGAACGGATGCTTCACCATTTAGATGAAATGGCATCAGCGGCCTGACTCGGTTTTAAACGGTTAGCGCGTTCCCGCGAACCCAAGTCCATTCGGCATGATTCCCACTAATTTTCCATCGCGATTCGAGATTAGAGCCGTCCAGTTCACACAGTAGGATGCTGGCCAGCGGTTCGGCTGTCACCAACATAATGTTGCCCGCTTTGTGTTTTCGTTTGATACGCTTGATCACAAGTTGGGCCCGCGCCCGCGCGTCCTCGATGGTTTCCCCACCTGGCGGATAAACCAGTTCCGGGTGTTCCTGCCATTGTTTAAAAATTTTGGGCTGATTTTCCTTTAGCTCATCAACGCGTTTACCGTGCCATAAACCGTGATTTAGGTTTTTGAGATTTTCTTCAATTCGGACTTTGGCATTTTTGGATTCACCCATTAGTTTGGCGGTTTGGCGGGCCGCGATACCGGGCGCCGAGTAAATCCGGTCAATCGTGATGGCGGCTAGTTCTGCTGACGAGCGAAGACCTTGTTGAGCCCCGTCTTGGCTTAGTGGTATGTCCAACGAGCCCGTAATGCGGCCCTGTTCGTCTAGATCCGTGGCCCCCGGTCGCAAGACGACGATTTGAAGTTGGGCGGGATCAAGTGCGTTCATTTGAAGATCCCATCTGATGCAATAAATTGTTGTGTGCCTGTCGGTAATTCTCTTTCTTGAATACGGCCGAGCCGGCGACGAATAGTTCAGCCCCTTTCTCGTGTGCGGCTTGAATCGTGTCGGTGTTGATCCCACCGTCGATTTCTAGCAGGATTTGATCGCCTCGAGGTGTGTTGCGGATTTGGCTGAATTTGTCCAAAACGGAATCGATAAATGACTGGCCCCCAAAGCCCGCGTGAACACTCATTACCATGACGATGTCGCATAGATCGAGATCGCCCTCGATAATGGATACCGGGGTGTTGGGATTTAATGCAAGACCCGAAGCGACGTCTGCTTTTCGGATTGCCTCTAGTACGGGTCGACGTTCCTCAACCGCTTCGGCGTGGAAGGTGAGCAGGTCGGCACCGGCGTCGACAAACGCTTGTATGTACTTTTGAGGTTCGACCATCATCAGATGGACATCCAAGGTTAAGTCGGTCAGTTTGCGAACCGCTTCGACAATCGTAATTCCGTAGGAAAAGTTGGGAACGAAAACTCCATCCATCACATCCAGATGCAATGAGGTGAATCCTGCTTCGTGTACTTTTTCGATTTCCCGCTCTAGGTTTCCAAAATCGCAAAGAAGAAGCGACGGTAAGATAGCAGGGGTAGATTCACGCAACATTTCCAACGTGTTATTTCGTGACATGAGTGATACTCGAAAGAGGCGTACCAAAAATAGACGTTTAAAAGTTTAAGGTTGGCGTGTAGCAATGACCGTTTCAAGGCGTCCCAATGGAACGCGAAATGAAGTAGCGCGTGCGTTGGAAGTTCAAGAGCTCTGTCGTCCCCTGCAGACGCTGCTGGCTTGAGAAATCTAAGATTTTAGCGGCCGATAAAAGGGCGGCTAGAGCCTAAATTTGAGTTTTGCCTAACTCATTATAAGATTTCCTTAAGGTGTTTAATGGCATTTGTTTAGGTCTTCTCGGAATAAAGGCAAGCCCGCATTCTCTGAAATGGAACCTGGTGGTTTTCGGCGGCCTTCGTCCCATCCGCACATGCTTTCGGGTCTATTCCGGATTCCGGGGATCGTAGAATTGACTCAGGTCGATCCCTCTGTCTCTCTGTTCGTCCTCCAATAACTTCATTCTAACTTCCAAACGCTCCAAGTTCCGAAGCATTTTGGGAAGCAGATCTTTGTTCGGATCTCTACGTTGTGGTTTGGGGACCGCTGGATAATTGAGTTGCCGCTGCAGTGCGGAAAACAAGAAACCAGGTTCCTTGTTTCGATTTGCTAATGCAATCCTTCCCTCTTTCTCGCCGAATAGTAAGGGGTCGGGAGTTTGAACATTGACTTGGCCGGTTTGTCGTTGACGCTGCAAATAATGGTCGCTGTGAACGTAAACGAGATCTGCGAGATCCACCATTCCGATCTGATGACGAACTTTTAAAATCCAGCGGCTCCAGTCATTGTTAAAGATTGGGTCTTGGCTGATCGCTTCCAACCCGTGATCGTAGGAAAGGCGATTCCGGGAAATGGTTTCAAATTGAAAAAAGAACATAGAATTTGGCGGGGCTTCGGCGGCTCGAAACTTGGCCTCATGCTCTAAAATTAAAAGCGCTAGATTCATGTCAAAGCGTCCTCCTTCACTTTCGGCCGCTGCTACCAGGTAGGTTTGGTAGGGAGTGAAGTAGTGGGCCATTTTCCCCATAGCGGTCGACATCGTACCAACGTGATTCAGTTCGGCCAGTAGATAGTCAATCGCAAGAGGAAGATTCGTGGTTGCCAAAATCTCCTCGCGAAGATTACCTAGCATTTCCTGAACCGGGTCGGTTGAATTCATCCGCTGAGACATTGCGCGGAATAAGTATGCCTGCTCAACGTATTCCTCCCGTGCCAATTTACTCATGAATCAATTTCCTGTAGTTGGGTGGGACTCGGGGGATTTGGATGGGGTTTCCTTGTCTTGGAAATGTCGATCCAAAAACTCAATGCATGGGTTCATCTGTCTAAGGTCACCAAAAGTGGCAAGATGTCCCTTACCCGTAGCGGTGTGGAATTCGCTTTGAAGTCCCAGGTCCAGTAGCTTCTGATGCATTGCTCGGGGGCTGGAAATGGGGACCACGGCGTCTTGATCTCCATGGAAAAATAGAAAGGGCGGTGTCATCTTAGAAATGTAATGAATGGGCGTCGCGCGTTGGTACACGTCGGGATCAGCTGATCGGTTTGCTCCCAGCCAATATTTGAGAATATTGCTGTTGGGAGCAACCCAGTCAAACTCACACACGGCACCTCCCGCAATAACGGCTTGGACGTCAGTGGAGATGTCTTTTAACCGTTCATCTTTAATTGGCCCCTCCAAGCTGTCTTCTGAATTTGACGTACCCAATAGCGAGGCAAGATGGCCCCCGGCGGAGTATCCAAATGCAGCGACCTTGTCCTTATGGATGGCGTATCGGTCTGAGTGATAGCGAATCCACCGAATGGCCTGTTTGCAATCGTGGATTTGCGCAGGAAATTTGTGCTCCGGAGCATGGCGGTAGTTGATTGCAACCACAACATATCCAGCGGCTGCCAACGCCCATGCGTGTCGCAGCATTGTGATTTTACTGCCGCTTCGCCAAGCGCCACCATGAATGGCCAGAACGGCAGGGAATGGTCCTTTCCCCTGTGGCTGGTAAACGTCTAGCGTTAATCGGTAGTTTTTGCCGCGGTCATAAACGATGCCACCGTGTTTCTCAAAATCGTATTTGGTCCGTGGGGTTTGTAGTTCTTCGGTTGGTGTATTGGCAGGCGGGGCTGGTTTTAAGTCATTGGTAACCGCTTGGTCAGTTTGTTCACCCATCTGTTGCGTTTTAGGATGCTGTTGAGTGATCCCAACGTTTCCGATCAAGAGTGAGGTCAGCAACAAGTTGCTGACGAAGGTGAACCTGAGATTCATGGACTTTAACCGTTACGGGGTATTTTTAGGTTGGGTGAGTGGGCAGAGGGAAAGCGTTTTATTTGGCTAATTATACTAGTTTTGACCGTCGCGCCTTATCCCAGTTAGATGCTTCCCTGTAGTATAGGGTTTCGTGTTCGAGCTTAATATTAAGGAGACTCTGGGGTGACCAGACGTTTTTCAAGTATTCCAGAAGCAGTTGAGTCCATCCGAAATGGGGGCGTGGTGATCGTTGTTGATGATGAAAACCGCGAAAATGAGGGGGATTACATCTGTGCTGCCGAAAAAGCGACATCCGAGACAATTAACTTGTTACTGAGCGGTCGCGGTGATTTTTGCATGCCTATTCTCGCGGAAACAGCGCATCGCTTAAATGTGAAACCTTTGGTCGATCATAATGAAACCAAGCTGGAAACGGCTTTTTTGACGCCGTTGGATCATGTCACGGCTCAGACGGGTATCACGGCCGAAGAACGAGCTTTTTGTGTCCGTGCGATTGCTGATCCATCCACGCGGGCGGAAGAGTTTGTTCGTCCTGGACACGTGCACTTGTTGTTGGCTAAAGAAGGTGGCGTTCTGCGGCGGGCGGGTCACACTGAGGCCGCCGTGGATTTAGCCCGAATGGCAGGGTTGCAACCCGCGGGAGTAATTTGCGAAGTGCTCGACGACGATGGGAATCGAGCTACTCGGGATCGACTTTTTGAAATCGCCGATGAAAAAGACCTGCACATTATAACGATTGAAGACTTGATTGAGCATCGACGGGTGAGCGAAAAGCTTGTCTCCCGGTTGGCGACGGCTGATTTGCCAACCAAATTCGGTAAGTTCAAAATTGTTGCCTACGACGTTAAGTACGAGTCCCAGCAGCCGGTGGCGCTGATTTTGGGTGAGCCAGAAAAACATAACGTGCCTCCACTGGTACGAATGCACAGCAGCTGTTTTACCGGCGATGTGATCGCCTCACTGCGTTGCGATTGTGGAGACCAGTTGGAATTAGCCCTCCAGATGATATCCAGCGAAGGATGTGGCGTGGTCGTCTATCTCCCTCAAGAAGGCCGTGGAATTGGGCTTGCTGAAAAGATAAAAGCCTATGCACTGCAAGACCAAGGCTTGGATACGGTCGAGGCCAATCACGCATTGGGTCATAAAGCGGATTTGAGAGACTATGGAGTTGGGATCCAGATTCTTAAAGATCTCTCGCTCAGTCGTATTCGTTTGCTCACCAATAATCCAAAAAAGTGTGAAGCTTTCAACTTAAGGGGCTTTAAATTGGAAGTGGTTGACCAAATCCCCATTCTACCGCCAACCAATCAACACAATTCAGACTATTTGGCGACCAAACGTGACAAGATGGGGCACATCATTCCAGAGGCGCCCCGCGGTTGAATTCTGGTCCGATTCGCTGCTTGCTTGCGATCGCTGCAATTCCGTCAATCGCTACAATTGATGGTATTCAAATCGTTTTTCTCACGTCCTTACCGGTCCGGTGTTGTTGAAGCGTTCGTGATCACGAAGGTTTTGCGTGGCCGAATCTTAATGATGGCGGTCAGTCTGAAAGGGAGTTCCGGGCGATTTAGTTTGCTTGAGAACTGAACTGAGCCGGACCGTTTTTAAGCAAGGCTAACTTGGTATCTTTCGCCCTAGGAATCGGGGAATCGCCCATCCCTAGATGGCAATCGAGGAGTCCTGTTTCAGAGCTCCGAGACATTTTTCTGAGCTCGAAACGGATGAGGCCGGACAGAACGGTTGAAGGAATTCCAACCAATTCATCAGTTTTGGCAATTGGCAAAACTATGGCCCGGTACCCTGTGATTTTCAATTCTCTGGTCAACGACAGTCGAAAGAGACAATGAGAGGTTCTGTATCCTCTCATGAACGAATAACAGTTCACGGCAGGAATCGCCGCTAACGTCGAGCGCGTTCGTTTCTTGACTTTCGAGGCCAGGTGGTAATGTCAGAAGATAGAAAAATTCAAAACGATATCGTGGCCGTTGTGCTGTTGACGGGCATCATATTCTTGGTGGCTTGTCTGGCAACCTATGACAAGGCGGACCCCGTAGCCAATGCATTTCCAGCGCTAAATCAATTTTACCAGCCGGACCAACTAGTTTACCCACAGAATGAAGCGTTCAGCAATGCCTGCGGGCGGATGGGTGCTTGGACAGCCGATCTATTGGTTCATGTACTGGGCGTTGGCGCTTACTTTTTAGTCGTTGGTTTGGTCTCCCTAGAAATTGCACTATTTCGCCAAACGACCGTCAAAGCACCATTCTTAAAAACGATTGGTTGGATGCTGAGTCTGTTGGGCATTGTCACGCTAGGTAGCATGACGCTGCCCGAATGGACCGTTAGTCCGATCATCGGCGCTGGTGGCTATTTGGGTGCTTTATCCCGCGGTTTGGCGGTCGATCACTTCGGTTGGGTCGGAGGCCTCTTGGTCGCCGCTTGTGTTTCATTAATTGGCGTCATGATGTGGACCGAATACCTTATCTTCCGCGCGGGACGCTTGGCTTTTTCACCCGCCTTGGTTGCGGCGACAAGCGTTTTGCCATTTGGATTTTTGCACCGGGTTTTGAGTTGGGTGAATGGTCAATCAGATGAGGAGCATGCGTTTGCATTAGATGACGAGGAATACGATGAGGACGGCGATGAAGACACGGGTGCGCCTCTTACCATTCGGATCAATGGTGATCATGTCGACGAAGATAGCGATACAGTCACTGAAGAGCCTGTTGAAGAAGAGCCCGAGGATAGTTTTGACGAAGAGATCGAAGGCCTCGATGAGGAAGAGGAAGAGGTAGAGGAAGAACTGCCAGCCGCGATGGTGTCCGAAGATGACGAGGAATCTTGGGAAGAAGCGGAGGATGAAATCGCAGCGTCGGCTTCGGTGGCCCCCCAACCTCATTTCCCGATTAAGAAGCCTGCCTCGGAACCAGTGAAATCTGAGCGAGACCAGGTGATGAGTCAGTTGGACGAAGCCGCCGACATGCAGAGTGACATTGATTACGAGATGCCAACGCTCGACATGTTAATCGAGGGGGACGCGGTTCCCTTCGAAGCCCAAAAGCTAGAAGCGCTCGAGAAAGCCAAAATCCTGGAAAAGACTTGTAAGGAGTTTGGCTACAAGGTTCAGGTGGTCGAAGTTGAAACCGGACCTGTGATTTCCCAGTACGAGATCCAGCTTGAGGCTGGTTTGCGGCTGAATAAAATAACGGCTCTGGCCGATGATCTGGCCATTGCTTTGCGAGTCACTAGTGTGCGGATCGTTGCTCCGATTCCCGGTAAAAACACAGTGGGTATCGAAGTCCCGAATGAGTCGCGTCAGATGGTCCGCTTGCGTGAGGTCATGCAGCAGTGCGAAGCGAAGACCAAGCGGATGAATATCCCTTTGTTCTTGGGAAAGGATGCAATTGGTGCCCCGATGGTCATTGACCTTGCCAAGATGCCCCACTTGCTCATTGCAGGACGCACAGGTACGGGTAAATCGGTTTGTTTGAATGCGATCATTTCGTCAATTCTGATGACGCGACGGCCCGATGAAGTGCGGATGTTGATGATCGATCCAAAGATGGTGGAATTGAGCGGGTACGGACGTTTACCGCACCTGATGCATCCGGTGGTGACGGACATGAAAAAAGCTGAGGCAATCTTGGCCTGGGCCGTTGAGAAAATGGAAGATCGTTATCGCCTCTTGGCGAAAGCGGGCGTCCGACACATTAATAGTTACAATCAGTTGGGCGAAGAAGAGTTAATCGATCGCCTGAAGCCCAAAGATCAAATTGAAAGGGATAACATTCCCGGGAATTTGCCTTACATCGTGATTGTCGCTGATGAAATGGCAGACCTAATGATGACCGCTGGAAAGGAAGTCGAACAGCACATTATTCGACTTGCCCAAAAAAGTCGTGCTGTTGGGATTCACCTTATTTTAGCAACTCAAAAACCGACAGTGGACGTGATCACCGGGTTGATTAAATCAAACCTTCCTGCCCGATTGGCCTTTCAGGTGGCCAGCAAGATGGACAGTCGCGTGGTGCTGGATTCGATGGGTGCAGAGAAGCTTTTGGGGTCCGGAGACATGCTCTTCCTTTGGCCGGGGACCAGTAATTTATTGCGTGGACAAGGAACTTTCTTAACCGATGAGGAGATTGACCTCGTCACGGATGCCGTGAGTACGGGTGAACAGAATTTTGTTTCAGAACTGGTCAACATGAAAGTCGATTCCGATGGCGGAGAAAGCGGTATCGGAGCCATCAAAAGTCGCGACGACTTATACGAACAAGCTGTCGATACCGTCGTTTCTGAGCAGCGAGGGAGCGTGTCGTTATTGCAAAGGGCATTGGGGATTGGTTACGGCCGGGCAGCCCGATTGGTTGATTATATGGAGGAAGATGGATTTGTGGGCCCTTACAATGGCTCAAAGTCTCGGGAAGTCTTATTGACTGCGGAGCGTTGGGTTGAAATCCAGAATGGCGAAAATGGCAAAGTTGACGTCGCCTCGAAAACGTCGGCCCCTTCTCTATTAAAAGTCGATACCACGCGGCAAACCCTGATGGCTGCTAATCAAGCCGCCTCTCCCGTCCTCGAAGAAACCGTGGTTGTTGAAGACGACGAAGAGTGCGAAGGCGAAGAATATGCCGACGAAGATTACGACGCGGAAGACGAGGATGCCGTAGGAGTCGATCGCGAAAGTGTATCTATCGCTGATGAAGCAGACGATACAGAAGAAGAATATGAAGAGGAAGATGACGTTGATTACTGCGCAGAGGGCGAAGCAGGTGACGAGTACGAGGAGTATGAAGAAGAAGGTGAAGAAGAGTACGAGGATTACGAAGAGGAAGACGAGTATGAAGAGGAAGAAGAGTATGAAGAGGAAGAGTAGGGATTCGCCCTTTGACCTATCTAAGTGATAAGCTCCCTCAACGAGCGGCCTGTAGATTTCATCGTGATGAATCGGACCGCTTTCTCCGATTTTTTGGGCCGCCCGTAGGAAGTGGACCCAAATTATTTCGACGTCACGGCGGCATTCAATCTCGATATGCGGTTTGATCTATGTCAAAATAAAGCCGCGATCGATTCTTTATTTATCGAGTGGCCAGCCTCGACTTTTTCGTACATGATAATCGCGGTGCGGGGGAGTTAATAATCAAGGGAGTTTTGCAGCGATGAGATCAAAGGGAAACAGGTTGTGGTGTGGGTTTAGCGATCAAGGAGATCGCTCGGTTCATTATTTAGATATCGGTTCTTTGAGACAGATGGTTAGCCTCTTTTTGGTCGTTCTATCGCTGGGATGTTTCACAACGGCAGTGCGAGGTTTTCAACAACCCAACGTGATTGTTTTTCTGTCGGATGATCAAGGGTGGGGTGATTTCAGCTGCAACGGAAATGAGAATGTGTCGACTCCCAATCTAGACACGCTGGCCTCCCAAGGGATTCTTTTTGAGAACTTTTATGTCTGTCCCGTTTGCTCTCCAACCCGATCTGAGTTTCTCACAGGCCGCTATCATCCACAAGCCAATGTCAGTCATGTGACGCAGGGGAGGGAACGAATTGATTTGGACGAAACCACGATCGCCGACTGTCTTCAAAAAGCGGGTTACACAACAGCCGCATTTGGCAAGTGGCATAACGGGATGCAATATCCCTATCATCCTTGTGGCAGGGGGTTCGATGAATTCTATGGTTTTTGTTCCGGACACTGGGGTCATTACTTTAGCCCGCTACTGGAAGAGAATGGGCACCTTGTGAAAGGTAACGGTTATATCAACGATGATTTCACGAATCATGCTTTAGCGTTTATCGAAGAGAATAGGAATAAGCCTTTTTTTCTCTACCTGCCTTTCAACACGCCGCATTGGCCGCCACAAATGCCCGAGGAGTATTGGCAACGGTTCGCAACGAAAGAGATTGCCCAGAGAGGGCGAAAAGGAGCCAAGGAAGATTTGGCCCGAACTCGTTCTGCCTTGGCGATGGTAGAGAACATTGACTGGAATGTGGGGCGGGTGCTTGCCAAGCTTGAAGAATTAAAGCTTGCCGATGATACGATTGTGATGTATTTCAATGACAACGGTCCCAACAGTAATCGATGGAACGCAGGCATGAAGGGCCGCAAGGGGTCCACGGATGAAGGGGGAGTTCGATCGCCGTTATTTGTACGTTGGCCAGCCCGTATTAAAGATGTCAACCGGCGAATCAAGCAAGTCAGCGGCGCGATCGATCTCTATCCCACGCTATTGGCCGCCACGGGATCGACCGACGTTGGAAAGAAAGTGCTCGATGGAGTGAATCTGCTGCCGATTATGGACGGGACCCAAGCCAGTTTAGACTTTCGTATGTTGTTTTCCTATTGGCGTGGCAAGACGAGTGTGCGGACACAGCAATATCGCCTCGATAACAACGGGTTGTTGTTTGATATGGTTGCCGATCCAGGTCAGAAAAAATATTTCATCTGAGATGCCACAGGTTGCCGCATTACTTTTAGGCTCAGTGATACGATTTAAAACCGATTTGGTTGCCGAGATGGATCAGACGCTGCGTCCTTTTACCTTGGGTCATAAAGACTTTGAAATGACGCAACTGCCAGCGCGAGACGCTCAGCTCAGCGAAGGTTTGAAGCGATCTAGCATCCACCCCAACTGCTCGTTTGTGACACAATGGAATTCGGTCAATGAAGTGGTGAGTTGGCCGATTGATGTTCTTGATTCGGGCGAATTCGAGGTTCAGCTGTATTATACGTGTCCTGGAGAATCCATTGGAACCGAGATGACTTTAAGTTCTGGTAATCGTGAACTTAAGTTTGTTGTTTCCGAATCGCATGATCCTCCGCTGCTTGGTCCTGAAAACGATCGTTTTGAGCGGAGCGAATCACCGGTCAAGGATTTCAAAGGTGTCTCCATGGGAGTGATAAGGTTGGAGAAAGGTGTGCAAACTTTGTCACTCAAGGCCACTGAGATTCCTGGAGAGTCGGCCATCGATTTTCGGCTGTTAATGTTTCGAAGAATCGGCGAGCGACCGTGATTTCGTTGTCTCACAGCTTGGATGCAGACTTGAAACCCCCTTTTCACATCCGGTGAGGTGTAGTTTTGAGGGTCGGATTGTATCTTTGTTGTACCGAACTGACGGTCGGCCATCTGTCTTCGTCATTCCACCGTCACTGATTAGTTTTAACCGTCTACTTTTGTTGCTCATTTCCTTTCTTTAAAAACATTAATGAAGTTGTTGCTAATACAACAAGCATCAAAATTGCAAACGGTTTTGCTTCAACTATAGCAACAACAAGGATTGCTGCTGCCCACATGATTGAATTAGAAATTAATAATTTTTTACTCATATCATGTAGACACCTTTATCTACTCTACCGTCACGCTTTTGGCTAAGTTGCGTGGCTTGTCGACATCGCATCCTCGCAGCACAGCGATGTGATAGGAAAGTAATTGAAGCGGAATGACGGAGACAATCGGCTGTAGAAATTCTGGCATCTCAGGGATATAAATCACGTCGTCAGCGATTTCTGCGACCCGAGTATCACCCTCAGCCGCGATGGCAATTACAGGACCTCCTCGGGCTTTGATTTCCTCAAGGTTACTCATCACCTTTTCATAGATGAAACCATTGGGCATTACGAAAACACTTGGTGTGTTTTCATCCACCAAGGCAATGGGGCCGTGTTTCATCTCCGCAGATGGGTAACCCTCGGCATGGATGTAGCTGATTTCTTTCAGCTTCAGAGCTCCTTCCAAAGCGGTGGGGAAGTTGTAGTGGCGACCGAGGTAAAGGAAGTTGTTGCAAGCTTGGTATTTTTGTGCGATCTCGGCTACCTGTGAATTTGCTTGAAGTGCTTTTTCAACCGCCTCGGGAACTGCATTGATTTGCTGGATCATGCGGCGTCCTGCGTCGTAGCTGACATTTCGTAGGCGACCCATGTATAGTGCAAGCATCGCGAGGGCCATGCACTGCGAAGTGTAAGCCTTGGTCGAGGCGACTCCGATTTCAGGACCCGCGTGAAGATAGACCCCTCCGTCTGCTTCTTGTGCGATCGAGCTGCCGACGACATTACAGATGGCTAAGGTCGCGTGGCCCTTTCGTTTCATTTCTTTCAAGGCCGCCAGCGTGTCGGCAGTTTCTCCACTTTGAGTGATGGCCATCAGAACGGTGTCGGCCTCAGTTGGTGAATTACGGTAACGCAGTTCACTTGCGTACTCTACCTCGACGGGGATGTTGGCGATTTCTTCAAAGAGATATTCGCCAACCAGCGCAGAGTGCCAGCTGGTTCCACAGGCGGTTAGTACAATTCGTTTTGTTTTGCGTAGATCTTGAGGTGAAAGGTTAAGTCCGCCAAAAATTGGCGTGGCGTCATCTGTGTTAAGCCGTCCGCGGAACGTGTTTCGGATGGATTCGGGTTGTTCAAAGATTTCTTTGAGCATGTAGTGTTCGTAATCTCCAAGGGCAGACTGATTCGAGTCTAGTTCCATGGTGCGAACGTCGTGTGCTATGACACCTTGGTCGCGGTGAGTTACCTCGAGAGAGCCCTGAGTGATGACTGCGATTTGATGGTCGGCAAGATAGACGATTTGATCGGTGAAACCGGCGAGTGGCGAAGCATCGCTGGCAATGAAATGTTCATTGTCTCCAACACCGATGACCAGCGGGCTGCCCAGTCTAGCGGCAAAAATTGCGTCGGGCCAGTATTTGAAAATGATGACCAAGCCAAACGTCCCTCGGAGCATCGGCATCACCTCTTTTAGGGACTCGATGGCGATGTCATGGGTGTGTGCGGAGCCGTTGAAATCGGAATCGATCTTATTTCGAACCTGTTCTGTAATCAGATGCGCAATGACCTCTGTATCGGTTTCCGAAACAAAACGGTAACCTTTCTCTATCAATTGTTGACGTAGGTCAGCGTAATTTTCGATGACTCCGTTGTGAGCAATGGCTAAGCAGCCGTCTCCACCTAGATGGGGGTGGGCGTTTTTGACGGTCGCTGCCCCATGGGTGGCCCAACGCGTATGGCCTATGCCGATTCCTGAATCGTTAGATTCGGCGGAAATTTTGTTAGAAAGGTTAGCGATCGGGCCGACGGATTTGGTGATTGAAATATTGCATTGCCGGTCAATGGTTGCGGTACCGGCGCTGTCGTACCCGCGGTACTCGAGGCGTCGGAGACCCTCGAGTAAAAAATCTTGAGCGATCCTAGGTCCAACGTATCCAACAATACCACACATGTTGTTACCTGAGTTCAGTTGAAAAACGGAGCGAGATTCTAGATTTTGGTGATGAGGGAGGGAATTTCTCAAACTTCAGACTAATTGCTTCTCGGGAATTTACCAGAACGTCGCTACGGAAACCCCGGGTAATTCATGTTCTTTTAACGTTTCTGCGGACTTGCGATATAATCCCCTATGTTGAGGCTTGTTCAATGGTTTGTTTTGCCGATTATTCCGGATAACGGGACACTGTTTTTATCCCCACATAAGTGAAAGGGATTTCATTTGAGTACGTTAAATAAGCGGGCGGAAATCATCGCAATTGGTGACGAGTTAACCTGCGGGCACCGCCTTGACACAAACTCACGATGGATCAGCCAGCAGCTCTGCGATCTGGGTGTTACCATTGCCTTTCACACGACCGTAGGCGATGACATCGATGACAATTTGAATGTTTTACAGAGGGCCGTTAGTCGCGCTGAGATTGTCATTTGCACGGGTGGTTTGGGACCGACGGCGGACGACTTGACGCGTCAGGCGGTCTCTCAAATGGCGGGTGTCCCATTAGTTTTTGATCCGGAGACACTGGAGCATATTCAATCCATTTTCGGTAGACACGGGCGAAAAATGCCTGAACAAAATAACGTTCAAGCATATTTTCCGGAGGGGGCCAAAATCATCCCTAATCCGGAGGGGACGGCTCCCGGTTTTGATCTTTCGGTTGCGGCAGCCGATGAGCAAGTGTCTAGGATATGGGCACTCCCCGGTGTTCCTTATGAAATGAAGGAAATGTGGAACCAATCGGTGGCGCCAGCCATCTCCAATTTCTCTGGGACGAATCAGGTCATCTGTCATCATGTGTTGCACTGTTTTGGAGGTGGGGAGAGTCAGATAGAGTCCATGCTGCCCGATCTGATGCGGCGCGACCGAATACCGAGGGTAGGGATCACGGCCAGTAGTGCTACCATTTCACTACGTGTCACGGCGGAAGCTGACACTCGGGAAGATTGCCTCATTCAAATGCAGCCGACTCTGCTCACTATCAGGGAATGCTTGGGTGATTTGGTATTTGGAGAGAATGGCCAGACTCTTCAGGAAGTCGTGCTCAGTCAATTGCAACAACGCTCTCTCAAATTGAGTGTGGTTGATTTTTGTTTTGGAGGTTCGGTCGCCTATTTGCTCGATCAGGCAGAAGGGTCGGACCATCGACTGGCGGGCAGTTTGCAAATGCCGGCGGAGTATGCGGAGATTTGGTTGGGGCGGGCTTCGACAGAAGGGTGGTTGGCCGAATCCGCGGAACGAGTGCGTGACCAATTTGAATCTGAGATCGGTGTTGCGGTTGGCCCCATTTACGAAAGATCGGTGGAGGCGGGCGAATCTAGTTCCGTGTTCGATTTGGTCATTTGCCATGAAAGACAGTCCGCTTTGTTTACATTTAATTTTGGAGGCCACTCCAAAATCCGATTGGCGCGGAGTCAAAAGCAGATACTGAATCAAATCAGACTATGCCTCAAAGATGTGTGAGACCGCAATCGCGCATTGCCTTCATTACAGGATTCCTATAGCCAGAAGGGTGCTGGCAACAGGAAAACGTGGTTTTCCAACAAGCTCCAAGCCCCATTCCAAGTAATGTATCGGGTGAAAAACATGCTAAAGATGAATGCGAAGGAAATCGGGATGGCCATTAACATGATGGGTATGGATATCCACCATCGGCTTTCCTTTCCCTCCCGATTTCCTCTTCGATAAGCCAAACCGATCGCGGTTCTAGCCGGCCAGCTAAAAGTTACGAACACGAGACTCAGAGTCCAAAGTAGTTCCGCAGGGATCTCTTCAATTTTGAGCAGGAATAAAGGCAATGCCAAAACCAAAGTCACCAGCAAAGCGATGGTGTGAGCGAGCGGTGCTCGCCAGAAAATCTTGGCCACTTGGATTGGTTGGAACAGGCTTTTCCATTGCCCTTCTTTGGCATAGTGCGCTTGCAGGAATGGAAGCAATGCAAAGACGGGGACAGCCAAGCCAGCGCCCAAGATCGCTGAGACGACCGCGGTCGCATCATCATTGGCCGTCGCCCGAACCAAAAGGAGTGTGGGCACCAGCAGCCAAATGAAAGTACCGGCGAAACCTTTGAAACCGAGTTGTAGATAATATTTCAAATTCAGGCTGGCAACAAAGTTCCAAAGTCCATCTCGTGCATCCGTATAAATGGTGCCGTTCCTGATTTTCGCTAACAAGATGGCCGGTACAAACCAGTCGGATGCCGGACTCACGTTACCGATGTCGTTTGCCAAGTGAGGCGAAATCCAGTGGGCGCTGGCTGACAGAAGGGGCCGGATAGGTTGCGCGTGAGCTAATTTGCGGAGAGCCCATACGGCAAAAGAAAAAGGAGCCACCAATTGCCAAAAAAAATACCGAAATTTCCCGCCGCAAATCCAGGCGGCGGATACTTGCGCGGTTGTGAGCACGATCAATCCAATTTGCAGACCTCGGGCCCACTGAGTCTGCAAGCTAAGGGGGTCGATCAAGATTGCCTCGTTCCAGAGAAGCGTGACGAAACGGAGGGGCAGCAACAGGAGCCATGTGCCTAATAAGACCCCGCCTACATGAGAGGCTTTTTGAACACCAATGAAAGCGCTGGAGTAATTCCCTCCACGGGCCACTCGTCCGGAGACTTCCAAAAGGTAACCAAGACTAATGAACTGCACGATGGGAATGCTGGCCGCAGTTGCCGTCAAAAAGATAATGCTCAATAAGCCAAAACATCGCGAGACCAGCCAACAGATTCGATCCATCAATAGGAAGGGCCAGCTCCGTGGTGTCGTCTCACCCCTCCTAGGGCCTGTTGGTTGCCCCGGCGGAGTAGGCCAATTGTCGGAAGGGTGCGAATGTCGAGCCATGGTTATCGGGGGAGTTCTTGGTTTTTTGTCTGGTGGAAGGAATTTCTCATCCGTTTTCTTTACACTCGGAGTATTTTTAGCTGAATTACACGGATTACTTAAAACCAATTCTTCAATTTTTTGGTATTGCTGTATTTCAAACTGAGATCTTAGCGTTAGAGTTTCAGTGAATAGACTTCTCGATAGATTTTACCTTACTTTTACATTGGGCTCGGCGAACCGAATGAAAAATGACGTGTGGATAAGAGACGTTTTTTTTGTTGCGTGCGGAGGCATTGGCTTGGCTCTAGTGGGGTTTGTTATCTTGGCCTCCGATAAGATGGAGCCGCCCCATTCATTGGATGTTGATGGGCAAGAGATTGCAGATGTTCGGGAGGTGGCGAGTCACGTAGATCGTTGTTTCCAAGAGGCTTGTCTCGCGGCGAATTTGGAGACTGCCGACCGTGTGGACGATTTGACAGTCGCTCGGCGCGCCGCACTGGCATTGGCCGGCACGTTGCCTTCGGTGGAAGAGATACGAGTGTTGCAGGAGCTTCCTTCTGCGGACCGTGTTCACTGGTACGTTTCTCGCCTGTTGGATGACCAAAGAACGAGCGACTATTTGGCGGAGCGTTTCGGCCGTGTTTTTGTCGGTGTTGATGAAGGGCCGTTTTTGCTTTTTCGACGTAGGCGATTCGTAGCGTGGCTGAGCGAACAACTCCGGAAGAATCGTCCGTATGATGAAATCGTCGAGGAGCTATTGGTGGACGGTGGGATTTGGACAGATTCCCCAGCCGTTAATTTTTACACGCATAACATCATTCCAGGGAGTGACGAATCAAAACCAGATGCGGTTCGCATGGCGGGACGCACGTCTCGCGCCTTCTTGGGAATGCGAATCGATTGTCTTCAATGTCATGATGATTTTCTTGGTAATATCAACTTGGGATCAGCCAGCGAGCTCACGGGTGGGCAACAGCTGGATTTCCACCGTCTGGCCAGTTTCTTTGGCGAAGTCGAAAATTCAATTGTCGGGATACGAGATGATCTTGAGTCGCCCGTGTATGAATACCGATTATTAGACGCTGAAGAGCCGTCGGCCATTGCGCCGAGCGTTCCATTCAATCCACATTTAGATCCGGGCCAAGGTCCCCTTCGCGAGCGGTTGGCCATGTGGGTGACGCACCCGGAAAACGCTCCCTTTGCTAGGGCGACGGTAAACCGAATTTGGGCGATTATGTTTGGTCGTGGGTTGATGGAGCCTGTTGACGACATCCCATTGGCGGGACCCTTTCCGCCCGCCTTAGAAATCTTGACCAAAGATTTTGTCAACAGTGGTTATGATCTTCATAGGCTTATCAGAATCGTTTCGTCGACGGAGGCATTTCAGAGAGAAAGTGCTGCCGATTTTGATGTATCCACTGAGCACGAGGAACAATTTGCAGTCTTTCCGCTTATTCGGTTGCGGCCGGAGCAGGTTGCAGGATGTGTGATTCAAGCGACTTCTTTGATGACCATTGATTCCACGGCACACATTCTCGCCCGTTTGACTCAGTTTGGGCAACAGAATGAATTTGTTAGCCGCTACGGCGATTTGGGCGAAGACGAATTTTTAGCGCAGGGTGAAACGGTGACGCAGCGTCTATTGATGCTCAATGGAAAGATGATCGATGAACGCATTTCAGGAGGTTTGAACTCACCTCGTCATGTCGGATTCCTGTCCCCTAGTCCGGAGACGGCAGTTGAAACGATTTACCTTGCCGCGCTAACCCGGCTGCCGACGGACGAGGAGTCACAATATTTTTCGAGTCAATTGAAGGAGATGTCGAATGAAGAATTTAACTCGAAAATTCAAGACGTTTATTGGACTCTGTTCAATAGTGTTGAGTTTGTCTGGAATCATTGAACATAATCGTATTGCTGTGACAGACGAAAAAAGGTACTCCCCGGCAAGTTGATTTTATATGGAATTGAGAACATGGTCCAAACGATAAGATCCGGTGGTTGTGGAAGCCTCGAACACGTGAGTCGTAGGTCGTTGATGAAACTCGCGGGTTTCAGTGGTTTTGGCTGGTTGACTCCGCTCGCTACCGGTTTGGCGCGGCAGCACGAGCGAGGTGCGGTGGAGCAGGCACGTTCGCTGATTGTTCTTTGGTTGGAGGGGGCACCAAGCCAATTAGAGACGTTTGACCCCCATCCTGGTACTGAAATTGCCGCCGGCAGTTTGGCTCGCAAAACGAATGTTCCGAATGTTTTAGTCGGCGATGGTTTCGAGCAGACTGCGGAACAGATGGACTCGATTTCGCTTGTTCGCGCGATCACCAGCAAAGAGGGCGATCATGCGAGGGCGATTTATAACATAAAAACGGGTTTTCGCCCCGATCCGACTTTGGTTCATCCATCGATAGGGAGTGTGATTTGCCATCAGCTGCCCAATGACGCCGGTTCGTTGGTTGACATCCCGCGTCATATTTCGATCCTGCCAGGAACCACCTCGGGACGGGGTGGTTATCTTGGGAGTCAGTATGATGCATTTCGAGTCGGGGATCCAAAAGAGCCTGTTCCTGACCTGATGTCGAAAGTTGATGAGCAACGGCAACGCCGAAGGCTGCGAGACCTGGGTGTCGTCGACCAACAGTTTCTTCGCCGGCGAGGAGCAAAACTTGGAAGCAGTAATCATCAGCTGCAGACGGCACTCGGTATGATGTCATCGGAACAACTAGGTGCCTTTGACGTTAGGAAGGCCGAAAAATCATTGCTCGACGACTATGGAAACACACCATTTGGTAGGGGGTGCCTAGCCGCGGTGCGTCTGATTGAAACGGGTGTCCGGTGTGTCGAAGTAACTCTGGACGGTTGGGATACACATGTCAACAATCATGAATTGCAAGCTGGACGTATTGGTGTTCTAGATCCCGCGCTGGCATCCATCATTAAAGATCTCAAGCGTCGGGACTTATTGGACTCAACACTGGTTGTATGCGGCGGCGAGTTTGGTCGGACACCATGGGTGAATCCATTAGGTGGAAGGGATCATTGGCCCTCCGGATTCTCGATGGCATTAGCCGGGGGCGGGATTCAGGGAGGGCGTGTCATTGGTGAAACGTCCCCCAATCCAAAACGAGATGTCCTCGATCGTCATTCCGAATTAAGAGATTCTCACCCCGTTGAAGACGTGCATGCGACGATTCTAGGAGCATTGGGTGTCAATTGTTCACGAGAATTGGACACGCCTATTGGAAGACCGATGAAAATTTGCGAGGGCAAAAAAATCGGCCGGTTATTCTCTTGAATCGCGAATGAAAAAACCGTTCCGCGATCGGTGTTTACGGGAATCGCTGCGGGTTTTGGAACGTTTTTTTGGGGCAAGAAACGACTTTGTATAAATAAAAAAAACGCCACCCAAATTGGGCGGCGTTCTCCTTATTTTTCTGTCGACCGTTGGTCGTATCGTTAAGGCCTAGAATAGGCCGCCACCGCCGCCACCTAGGGCACCACCGCCGCCACCTAAGGCACCACCGCCAGCACCACCACCACCGGTTGCGGTCTGAGCGTTACCCGTAATGTTGAAGGTTTGGACATCGCGGACTTGTTGAAAAAGTGGCGTGACACTAACCAACACCCAGAGGCGATCCGCTGTGGTGGCATGACCCACGTTCATGTTCGCACCCTCAAAGATGTTCGAGATTACAGGCTGATAACCGACAGCACCTGGTCGTCGGATGAACTGGCCGCGACCGGCAATCTGGTTTCCACCCATTCCCTCAGGTCTGGCACCTGGTGCGGCACGGTAGTACTCACTCGCCGCAGTCGAAGAGTAATTGTCTTCGAACTGTTGAGCCAAAAGAGCTCGATTCATGACGAATTGATCAGCGAAATTCTCTTCGATCGCGTGGTCAATAAGAGCGCCTTTTCGACGTCCGTTTTTTAAATTGAACAGGACAAGCGTTCCTTTTTCATCGAGTTCAATTTGACGTTGAATACTCTCTTGGTGATCGGTGCGGAAGTTCTTGTAAACCGCAACCGTTACTTTACCTGCGGTGATCTCACCCCACACACGACGAACCAGCAAACGGTAGTCGCCGGTGAAGCCGCGAGGTAAAACATAATACTCGGCAATTTCACCAGACTGATCTTTGCCCGAGGAATACTCATCACCCATCATTACGCCACCGGCTGTGGTGCGAGGGTTGATTCGCGAGCAAATGGTTCCGCCTGGTTCTTCAACGTAAAGGTCAATATCGGCGTCGCCGGTCCAACTCACTTTGATGATGCAGTCGCGGTAAAGGGCTTCATCCAAGCTCTTGTTGAATTCCGCGAGTTCGGCTGTTCGCCCCTCTTTTTCAAGTTTGGTTCGAGCAGCTTCCGCGGCGTGAATGGCCTGTTTCACCACTTCCCGATGCTTGGGCCAAGCTTGGCTTAGGATTCCAACCGACGCCCACTGAATGTGTTGCACGTCGTCAATTTTTTGTGCTGCCCGAAGACCGAGCACATATGGTTCAGGCCGGTTTCCTTCGATGTTTGAGATACTTTTGAGTAACCGCAAGGCTCTCTTTTCCATCCCGTTTTTAACCATGTAATCGGCAACAATCATCAAATCGTTATTGTCGCCAGCAAAGTCAATTGCGGACATCAGAGCACGCTCGATGTCAGACTTTGGACTACCTGCAATCTGCATTGATAAAACCATCGCTTCGTACATCCAGGGTTGAGACTGGTTGTTTTGAAGGGCACCATTGATCAGGCCAATGACTTGATCCGATTGGTTGTCTTTCATCAATTTTCGAACGGTTGCTCGGACAGCCTGCGGAGCAGGATGAGATTTACTGAAGTAAGCGTTCCATGCCGCCGTCGGTGTTGCACCTTGAGGCGTTGCGATGGGTTGGGGTCGTGCCTTGGCATTCTCGGTTTTGACAGGTGTCGCATTGACTGAGGTACTGATGTCGTCCTGAATACAGAATACACCGCCTCCTCCGCCGCCCATGCCGCCGCCCATGCCGCCGCCCATGCCGCCCATGCCGCCGCCGATGCGGACGATGCAGACTAATCGGCGGCCGACGAAGCGTCCGCAGCCAAGGCCTCAACGGGGG
>JAKVBF010000017.1:24131-86541 GCA_022447555.1 Mariniblastus sp.
GGGCTTTGGTCTGGCCTTGGCTCCGGCCTTGGCTCTCTCTGTGTCGCCCTTTCTGCCCTTGACTCCGCCTCCCATGCCGCCCATGCCGCCGCCGCCCATGCCACCCATGCCGCCCATGCCACCAAAGTTGGTTCTTGGGGCGACGAGGTCGCCAACATTGTAAACGTTGGTCACAAAGTATTCTGGGTCACTGGCAACGTCGAGAGAGATGATCTGAAGGGTTTCGTCGCGAACGATAAACGTCGCGTTTTTCTCTTTCAACATTAGGCGTAAAGCGTTCTTCAAACGAATACCAGTCACCTTGAAGGTGATCGGCTCATCTTCGGTCAGCGAGTCATCTTTGGCAGACTGATCAAGAATGACATTGATTTTATAATTATCTCGCAGTTCATCCATTACTTCGATGAAAGGTGTTTGGTCATACTCTGCATCGTAGGGTTCGTCCAATGCTCGGAGAATCTTCTCATCATTCTCAGAGCCCGTTAGACGGACATCTTGGTATTTTTCTCGCAGAGCTTTCTTACGAGCCCACTCCGCGGCATCTGGGAAGATGAGCGGTTCCGGAGTGAGAAGACCCACACCGGCTCGTTCAGCGAGGTAGAGCGAGTTGATGAAAGCCGTTTGGCGATCTCGTCGCATTTGCCATTCCAATGTTTGGTTCACGACAATCCGTCCCATTTCCGTCGCAGCGACCGCTTCGGGCATGAATGGATCCATCTCAAATGCCTGGAATGCTACCTCTTCGGCGTTCCGGTAGTTGGTGATCCGTTCTTGCAAGTTACCGGTCGGTTCTTTGAGTAACGATTCAAAGCGGTTGATCAACATTCCTACTTCTTGTTGATTCAATTCGTATTCGTCGATCGTACGAGCGATTTCGAGTGCGGCCGCTTGATTTTGCTGGGCCAACGCTACCGCATCGTCGAATTCCATTTTGCGTCTGCGTGCTTCCATTAAGGCTGACTCGAGGCGAGCCCGCATGTCCACTTCGTTATCGGCACTTAGATCAACGGTTTGATCCAAGATGTCAATCATCGCTTTCATGCGATCGACCGCTTCACTTGGTGAGGTAGACATTTCAGCCCGTGCTCGCTGCAGCTCGTATTGAACGCGTGCGCGGAATCGGTCATTAATCACTCGGATTCGATCTTCTTCAGTAAGAATTAAGGTGTCCGATTGTTTCCGACCAGACTTAATCAAAGAGTCGAGTTCGTCCTTAGTGGGCTTACTGCCATTCAGGATTAGGTCGCCTTGGTCCGCGGCTGCTTTTTGTTCGTCTTGTTTCTGAGCTTCCTGAGGAGTGGCTGTTGGCCTTGCAACGTCGCCTTCCGAGATGGGTGAAATTTCATAGATCTCTGAGCCGTTGACTTTCGCCGCAACTTGGGAAAGCGCTTCGGCGACGGGATCGTTAGGGTCAGAGGCCATGGCTGCTTCGGCAAGAAGCTTCGCCGCTTTTTGATCTCCGTTGACTAAGGCCTGACTGCCCATTTTGGCCAAGTCTCTCGCGTTGACTGACATGACACGAGCCATTTCGCGAAGACCGGCTGAACCCAGCGTTGGCAGTGTGATGCCGTCATCATGGCGCGCCATATCAATCAACTTTGGCAGGAATGCGAAGTCGATGCTGGATTGCTCTGTGGTCAACGGCCATGTCATTTGAACGGTTTGGCCATTGATCTGCCCATCGATGACGATATTGAATTGACCTCGATCACTCAGGCTTCCAATCAATACAGTGTCCCGATCCGTCCGCAGTGGCGGAACTTGAGCGGGGTATATTTCACTGACAACATTGGGAATGTCAGACTTAGTTGGCCAGAAAACCGATCCGTGAACGGTTTGCGCCAAGCCCTTGGCGCCGTTTCTCATGGCATCTTTTTCATCGCTGTCAATGTAAAGATTCCCGCCCGTGTTGTTTGCCAATGCTGCCAAGAGTTCGATGTTTCTCTCTGGGCCAATGGCATAGCTTGAAAAGGAAATATGCTTTTGAGCAAGCGAAGAAATCGATTTGCCATATTGATCATTGTTGATAAAGCTATCGCGACTGACGCCGTCACCGATGTAAATGACGTTACGGTTCCGTTCCGACCCAGAAGCGAATTGCTGACCCGCTGAGTCAAGCATCGCTCCCATATCGGTCGAGCCTAAGGCTACGCGTTGTCCCAGCTTGGCAATGGCGTTTGCGATTTCATCGCTGTCGGGACGAACAAATCGGTTCGTTAATTCGACAGGATCAATGTCCATGGCAACGAGTTTGACACGATCATCCCGAGTCAAGCTTGACAAAAGGTTCTTAAGGGTCGCGATCGAGTCTTTCTTGAAGACACCCGTCTGGCTCGCAGACGTGTCTACAAAAATCACGATATCGCTAGCCAACTGCTTTCGACTATCAACCTGAGGGCTGATGCTTAATGCAAAGGAGGTTTCTCCCTGAGCATTGTCGAAGGTTGCCAAGCGTGCGGTTTCGTTACCAAATTCATTGAGCGAATTGGTAACTGCAAATGAAGGCGCGCTCATGGCCACCAAGGCAATTAACAGCGCGACTTTGGTCGAGCTAGATTTGGACATAACAAAAACTCCAACACCGTAAAATTTCAAGGGCTTACATTTTCGAGCAAGCCCAGCCTTGCCTAAAATATGAAAGAGGGCTTAATTCGTCTCTCTTACCTAGTTTATTTACTCCCCGAAGGGCTGATACGAAAAAATATTGATTTTGGCAGTCTTGTCTCATTCCGAGGAACAAAAACCTCAAAACAAGCCGTTTGCCGACAGCGATGCAGCAAATTACCGCACGCTGTTGCGAAATCGCTCAATCTCTCCGATCCCCGATAATCGTTGTTTTTGTCGGGAAAAGGACCGCATTGGGTTCATTCACAAAGGGTAAATCATTCAGAAACCCTTGTTTTGAACTGTTAAATCTAAACTTCGGATCTCTAAATCGCGTCTCCAGTCGCTTCAACTGAGCCGTTTCCTACCAAGCCTTGGCTCTTAGAAACGTCTTCTCAATCTTTAAACGCAAATGGTATGCCAGCTTCTTAATCAAACTGAAGCACCATCCAATCGTGTCTGGCTCCACTTCTTAACTGTTAAATAAAACTCTCATTATCAACTTTATCGAATAAAGACCTGTCTTAAGGTTACTGGTAAACCGAAATAGATCAGTTTTGCAGTACCCTCGAGGCCATTAGTCGCTCAATCGTCCAAATCGGACATATTGTAATTTTCTGACTTAATTGTTTTGAAGGTAGATCCGTTGCGTTCGACGTCAATTTATATCGGATATCAGTAATGTACCGATTGCTCGCTTTCGGCAACCGATTCAAGTTGCTCCTCCGCACAATCGTCTACGGCAACAGCCGCGCGATGAAGCTGGAACGCCAACCAATTTAATCGGCGGGCAAATCCCTGAGTCAGTTTGATTTGTTCCTTCACTTTATTGTTTTGATCGATTTTATGTTTTTGGTTGATTCGACGCACAAATTCCCCAATGCCACATCCGACGAGCGTTTCTCCGTATGTCCGATGAAGGGAATGGAGGCATTGATTGAGGCATCGCTGAGGCGAAAACAGCATCTCTTCGCTTAGCAGTTGGTGGATCAACATTTGGGTGACTGTTGGTAACGGTTTGGTCTTCGCATGCATTTCAATTTTTCGATGTGGAGTGACTTGTTTTCTGTCGGTTTCGACTTCCGAAAAATTCTGGTTTTCCACAATTGCGAGTGCGTGTGACCAATGGTGGACTTGCATGAATCTAGATTGAATCCATTTGCCAGAGCCGTGAGCGAGCCGTAGTAGATTCTGAGCGATAAGCGTTCTGGTTGCGGTGACCGTAGCCAGCGATTGGTGCAGAATTGGTCCGGTTTCATTCACTTGCTGTATCTCGGCGAAGCCATTCGACTGTAAACCCATCTCTTGATTGAATACGATATTCCATTGATCACAGTCGGCGTAGTATTGCCAATAAGCATCTTGCTCCAGTTGATAATTGGGGAGCAGGACTGGATCGATTTCGATCTTGTTGGTGGACGCGATTTCTGAGACCTCGGTGATTCGAAAAATAAATGTGCCGTTTAGTTTTTTCGCGTTCCTTTGTGTGGGGATGCGCAGCCGATCCTCGAAAGCGTCAGCGACCTCATGAAGTCCGTCCTTTAATTTTTCTTCCGCGGATATCAGCGAATCTCCAGCGGCGTTTTTCTGCTCGACTCGGAAGATGAAACCACCCGACATGCGGTCGTTAAGTGAGCGTTTTGATCGCGTTGCGTCAGTGGTGGAAAATACTGCTATATTTGATTCGGACGATGCCGATGATTTGTTACTCGCACCCCTTAAATCATTTGTTTTTATCAGGTTCTTTGGTCCGGTTGGACTATTGAACCTCAGACCAAGGCAAGGTACGTGGACGAAAGTAGGTTCATTGAGCTCGTTGAAAAGCGATTGTTCAAGTTGTTTAACTGTTTGGTAAACCAGATCTTCTGAGACCAGATCTTCTGGGACCAGAGTTGCTTTCGCTGGTATGCAGAGTGAGTTAGCGAGCAAGAGCATTCCCAGAAAGTTAATCAACTTGTAAACCATATTTGGCATCCTTATCGTTTTAGCGTTTGCGGGAGGGGTCCAACGCGAGCGGTTCATCCTGAAATTTAATGAAGGGCTTTAAAGTTTTCGGCTTTCCTAAAATCCTCTCATTGCCGAAACCTTGACGCTCAGGGAAATTTTTCAAATCGGCGTTGTCTATCCGAATTGGTAAGATTTTGACACTTGTCCAAATTGGAACAGTTTCCGGCGTCGATAGCGAGGTCGCTGTGCCAAATGCGGAATCGATCGACCATTAGAGGGTTTGGAACGGTTTTACCTCTGTTTTTGTTGATTCCTTTTGACATTTCGGCCGGAAGTCGGTCGGCCTTATTTTTAAGGCGCTATGTTAAAGCGTGGTCATAGGCTGCTCAGTATGCGGAGAACTCGATAGAAGATTGAGCGAGCAGATCGGACTACGGTCCCCGCCCCGTTTTCTTGTATAGTAACGTTACGTTCGCGGCGGCTGAAAAAAAGTTGCCCTTACATATTGGTCCTGAACCCAACAGATACTGCAATTATGCTGCCGGTTGAATTTCATCCATGGATCGCGATGGCCGTCGTTTTGTCGGTTTTTCTGGTTTTGCAACTGCGTCGATCGGTTCCTTTGGACCTCCTATTTCTCGGGGGTGTGCTGTCCGTTGCGATTGCTGGAATCCTGACGCCTGGTCAGGCACTGTCCGGGTTTGCCAATCCTGCTGTTTTGGCAATTGGCGGTTTGTTAGCGATCACGGCCGGCCTCAAGAAATGTGGGATGCTCGACTGGATAGGCCAGAAATTACTTGGGGACGTTGAATCCGAAAAGATCGCGCTATGGAGATTGGCATTAACGCTGGTATCCAGTTCGGCGTTTTTACTCAATACCGCCTTGGTTGCCATGATGGCTCCCGTCGTTACTAAGTGGTGCCGTAATAATCAAGTTTCTCCTTCTCGCCTCTTGATGCCCGTTAGTTACCTGGCCATTCTGGGCGGAGTTTGCACTTTAATTGGTACGAGTACCACATTGGTCATCAATGCGCAGTTGTATGAAGCTCACAATGAACAGCTTTCCAATATTGAATCTTTGGAAACGTCGGGTGCTGACCCACAGCAGCTGGTTCAGCAAGTGGCCTTGGCCGCTGAGTTAGAGCCGATGTCACTCTTTGAGATCGGAGCCGCCGGTTTGCCTTGCGCCATCATTGGTGCCATTTTTGTTGTCTTGGTTGGCCCCCGTTTATTGCCCAAGCGTAGCGATTTGGTGCATCAATTAGATGATCACCGCCGTGAGTATATCGTTGAAGTTCGCGTTCAATTCTCCTGTAAACTGATTGGCAAATCCATTAAAGATGCCGGTTTGCGCAATTTGCCAGGGTTGTTTTTAATTGAGATTGATCGTGGCGGAGAGGTGATCACACCGGTGTCACCTACAGAAATGCTACAAGCTGAGGACCGGTTGGTTTTTGCAGGCGTGGTCGAAACGATTGTCGATCTTGAAAAGATCCCTGGGTTGATTCCGGCGGCGGATGACTTTTACGTAAACGATCCAAAGAGCCGTCGAGCGAGGCACTTGACTGAGGTCGTTTTGTCGAGAACCTCGCCACTCATTCGGTCGACCTTACGAGAAGCTAATTTTCGGGAGCGGTACAATGCAGCAGTGGTTGCCGTTCACCGCGATGGTGAACGCCTGACAACCAAAATAGGTGAGATTCGTCTGCGTTCTGGCGACACGTTGTTGCTTCAGACGAATGTTGACTTCGAGGCGAACTGGCGGAACAGCCCCGATTTTTATCTCGTCAGTAGTGTGGCGGATAGTGAACCGCCGACTCATGAAAAATTACCCATCGCGACCATTATTTTTGTAGGCATGCTGTTGTGGTTGATTATCGGCAGTTGGTTCGGAACAGGGCAGTCATGGACATCACCAGCCATTGTGGTTTTAGTGGCGGTAACTGGTTTCTTATTGACTCGCTGTATGTGCATGGATGATGCGAGAAGAGCGATCGATGTTCAGTTGCTAGTGACCATCGCCTGTGCCCTCGGTTTGGGTTTGGCCTTGCAGCATAGCGGGGCCGCTAAAATGGTTGCAGAGGGGTTAGTGAGTCAGGTAGGCCAGAATCCATTGTTGCTATTAATCGTTGTCTACGTTTTGACCACTCTGTTGACTGAGATGATCACCAATACAGCGGTGGCCGCATTGATGTTTCCTATTGCGCTCAATGTTGCTCTGTCCGCGGACTGCAGTCCACGACCCTTTATCATTGCAATCAGTCTGGCTGCATCGTTGGCCTTCATTACTCCCATTGGCTACCAAACCAATCTGATGGTTATGGGTCCAGGCGGATACCGGCCCTCAGACTTTTTGAGATTGGGTTTGCCGCTCTCTTTTTTAGTGGGTACGACAGCGATTATTTTGATCCCATGGATATGGGCGTTTTAGTCGATGTCTGCCAGCTATTGTTGGTGAGTGGAGAGCGGTTGCATTGCGGGTGAATTGAGTGCGAGTGAATGACGAGGGGATGACGCGTTGTGGAATGATTCAAGATTACAACCGGATGCAATGCTCTGGTGGGAAGATTAAAATGAAAGGGTTGGACTGGGCTTAAGAGCTCGATTCGCTCGTCTTATGTGAAAGGGGTAATACGTGCCAAGCTATGCTGTTTTGATTGCCGCGGCGGGCCGCAGTCGTCGATTTAATGACCCTTCGTATAAAAAACCGTTTATCAGTCTTCGGCAGAAACCTGTATGGCTGCATTCTGTTGAGCGATTCCAAAAACGATCCGACGTGAAGCAGATCATTATATTGATCTCACCAGAGGATCAAGAAGATTTCATGACCCGGTTTGGTCCCAACGTAGCTGTTCTGGGGTTGGACGTTGTGTTGGGCGGTGACCAGCGAAGTGATTCCGTCTGCAATGGCTTGAAATACGTGAAAGACGATATCGAGTTTGTTGCGATTCACGACGCTGCCCGACCCTGTGTTTCCGAAGACGACATTGAGGCGGTGTTCGAAGTGGCTAAGAAAACCAGAGCAGCCATTCTGGCGACTCCGGTTACCAGTACGTTGAAAAAAGTAGGCGAGGCAAACAAGGTTGAGACGACAGTTGCTCGTCAAGGGCTATGGGAAGGGCAAACGCCACAGGTCTTTCAGAAGAAACTTTTGCTCGAGGCTTTTCAGCAAATAGGCGATCAAAAACCAACGGATGAAGCACAATTAGTAGAATTAGCTGGGGGAGAGGTTTCGATTGTAAAAGGCAGCCCATTAAACATAAAAATTACATCTCGAGAGGATTTGCGACTGGCTCAGGCCTGTATGGACGCGGCGCCGAAACCAAAATTTGATGCACCACTGCATCCGTTTGCAGATGACAATTTGTTTCGCTGATGAGGCTCTTGGTGGGTAATTGGTTAAGCCGTCTTGGATGGGATGGGTCGTTGCTCCTTAATCCCACCACCACAAAATGGGCGCATTTGGATTGGCCATTGGTTTCGTAATCGGCGGAGTTTCAGGATTTCGATCCGCTCGAATTCGTCTGGAGTCGACGACTTTCATTGCGTCAAAAGAAACGCCGCCACTCACTCCCACAAGCGTGTGTTCGATGGTGGAACGCTGTTTGCGATACGAAATCACTCGATGATTCATGATTGAATTGACTTCGTGAGCCGCCTTACTCAAACGGGGGCGATACTTAAGATTTCCCTGTGTGGGTGAGTTACCGAAATAAGTCAGGTTCCAGTTCGTTCGACGATTTAGTTGTTGATCTTTGATGAGAGCCGCGACGATCGAAAGGTCGAATAGATTTTTTAGCTCACTGTAAATTGGGTATTGCTTTGCAAGTTTGTCAAAATGTTGGGTGAAATCTTTGGCAAATCCCGCAGTGGGTCCCTTCGATTTCCCAGTGTGTATTCGGTTGCCAGCTTGGTCCAATAATTCGTTTTCGCTGAGTACCATGACTCCCTTCCCCGGGAAAACAAATGCTTGGTGGTGCTCGTCGGTGATGATCTCGTCGTAATTCATGGTGAACCACCATCGAACGACATCCATGGGAGTGCTCTGATTTCCCGGAGTGGTTTGCAAGCGTGCTAAATAGCTGGGTACTTCAGGGATAGAGTCTTCGAGCCCCATGCCGATCAGCTTCATTCGGTAGTCAGCTTCAACAAGAACGTGTCCCGCATGGGTGCGTGGATCGATTCCGAAAACCTCGATGTCTTGACGCCCCAGCGTGTCACGCAAGCCATCTCGCCAAGCTTTTCCTTTCAGCTTTGAGGTCGCCAAAAAATGCTGCGTGGCTACCAGTGCGGGTTGGCGGGGCGTTATTTTGCATCCATATTGCCCATTGTTGTCCCACACATTTCTCAGGCAAACGACCAGATCATCCAATTGCAGTGTGGGTAGACCTGTCTTCACGTTGATAGATCGACCGATTGAATCTTTTTTCCATGGTCCCGCGGGGCCGACAATCAGAAGATCGTCCGAAACCGGGTCTAAGACCAAGTAGTCGATGTCATACATTCCGGCAAGGTTTTGCATGGTCGAGTCGGGGCCCCTGCCTTGGGCTGCTTGAATTTGTACCACGGCCTCCAAGCGGTTGAGTGAGACTTTTCGGTGGTGAGTTTGTTTGAGAGGGTTTCGATTGCCGTCGTGTCTACCAATATTTTCCTGCAAAATCTTTAACTGGCGTTTCCCGCTGACTTGCAAACGCTGTAATGCTCCTTCGCTGTCAGCGTAAACACCGCTGGGATAAACCGAAATGGTTCCATCGCCGTTGGTGTCGTCCCAGCCTTCAGGGTCAATGGTGCTTTTGATCAAGTCAATGAGTGGCTCGAAGTCCGCTTCCGTAATGCCTCCCCACTGTCCCCTAGCCAATGGTCTCACGCGAGGGTCGGAGGAATCGGTCGGGTCGAAATTGCGCCGGTAGGCTTCGTACTGTTTGCGCAACCAGTCAGATCTGATTGCATCATCTTTGATCATTGCTGCTGAGTGATAGGCACCAGCCGGCGTGCCGGCTGCCCACTGAGCTGCTGCGATATCTTTAAAAGCCTGATCTCGGAGAGGGTAAGGCAATTGGTTGGCAAGCTTAAGAGCTGCAGGAAATTCTCCATATTCAATTAGCGCTTGGAGGGGTTCCGCGGCCGTTTGGCCATGGGTCGGGCAGAGGAGGAAGATTGATAGCCAAGAAAGGCAAAGGCTGCGAAACAAAAAATGTTTAGATGATCTCTTCCTCACACACTGCAGCACTCTCATGGCATCTTCCCCTCACGTTGGCCCCGAAGCTCGTAGCATCCCACAAAGAGGGAGGTCAAGTCAAGTTTGCGCGGTCATCTTTGGGCGGCTACATAAAAAAAGCATCTAGTTGCTGATAGAGGGGAGCTCTGTATCTTATTTAACAGTGATTGTTCCACGGCGTTTGTAATAGGGGTCGTCGGTTGCATGATTGTTGACATCGTGCGGAGGCTGTGTGGGTAGGTTGTCGCATTAGTTGGCGTTGCTGATCACTGGCAGTGGAAAACCATTTTCGAGATTGTCGCACTTCATCATGCGTTCAGCTGATCGTTTAGCGAAGGGGCGGCGATCCCCACAACGAAACCTGCTGCATCGATGCCTTGTCAGGTTTAAAGGGGCCATTGAATTATCTGCATTGCAGTAGCCTCGCCATAACTCAGCGGCCTCGTATTGAGTGATTGAGCGACCGTAATTTTGACGATGATGGATCAGACCGGGGGCAAGGGAATTCCCAGCAGTTGATGTTAGGGTGGGATAGCTGGAGTCGGGTGACGAAAATTTTTGTACTGGGGACTCGAGTGGGATTTCTTGCCCAGTAGACACGTGGTGAAACATTAGTAGCCAGAACGTCAGCAACAAGAGTTTCGAGCTAATTTGGAACATGTTTTCACTCCATTGTTCGTTACCTTGGGACCACTTTTAAATTGGTCGTCCGGTTCGTTCTAGTTGAAACTGGCTATGATTGGGCCATCTTATTTGGCCGATTTTGCATCGGTTTCACATGGGTTCTGTTGCGTTGGTTTAATCCGAATCGGTCAGGGAGGTAATGAGAATCTAGGGTTACTGCCGGTTCGAACTGATTTAATGCGAGTCGCCGAGCTTGGGATTGGGGTTTTAGCGGATGTTCCGGATTGGCAACTGGGAGAGAACTGCTGGGGGGCCGGGAAGCACTCCGATTAGCAATGGGGCAAAAAATCAAAAGGGAATGAACGGTATGATCAGACGACCTTTTTAGAATCTTGCCAGAGGCCCTCAACATCGGAAAGGTTGACGGGTGATTCGTTTTCGTTGGGGTAATAAATCAGTTCATGTCGTAATTTCTTCTCAGCTTGCTGGTCATTCGCCAAGGCCGATAGTTCATATTCCAGATCCGGATCAACGTCGTCTATGTCTAGTTGGATGAGAGAATCGTCCCGTCCAGATGAGGTGTAGCACTCATCGGAATCGGATGTAGACGAATAGAATTTCGGTTTTTCAGGCGCGTAATGAGCGGGCGATGCATTGGACTCGGCGACGTCGGAATGGTGAGGCAGCGTTTTTACAGTGGCCTGCATGTCATAAAACATTTGGGCCATATGATCGTGGCAGGTAAACATTAAAAGCTGGTGCCCTTTTTTTGAAAACTCGCAGAGGAGTTTGGCTGCAGCCCGTGCTCGTTTCGAGTCGAAATTTACCAAGACATCATCCAGCACCATGGGTAACACCGTTCCACGTTTTGCAAACGCACCAATCAATGCTAGGCGTAAGCTTAGGTAGACAGCTTCGCGAGTTCCACGGCTAAGTCGTTGGACGGTGAGGGTTTCTTTTTGGGCCGTATCGCACAACAACTCTTGCCCGGCGATACGTGTCCAAATGCGGTTGTACTTACCGTCCGTTAGTTGATTGAGGTAGGCGGATGCCTCTTTGAGCGTTTCGGGCTGACGTTTTGCTTCGTATTTTTCCCGAATCGAGTCCAACATGGATGCGCTGGTTGCCAGCACCTGCCAGTTTTTTCTGTGGACGTCAATTTGACTCTCAATCGCATTCAACTCTAGCCTTGCCTCGTCTAATCGGGTGTCTTCACCAAGCATTTTGAGTTCGAGTGAAAATTCCCCTCTTTGTTCATGTAGCTTAGTTTGGGCCTCGCGGGATTGGTCGATGTCCGTTTGCAGGTCCTGCCAACGCTGTTCTAGTCCTGTAGGTCCTTGGTCCATGAGATCGGCTATATCTTTTTCATCATATTGGTTGCCAAGGGCAGCTTTGATTTGTTGGGTTAGATTGTCGCGTTGCTCGATAAATTTGGAACGCTGCAAATGAGTCTGTTGTAGCTCGCGGAATTCATCTTCGGTTCCGGTGCCTGCGGCAGTTAAAACCCCCTGCTTCTTTCCCCGGTATTTGTCAAGTTCGCGTCGCGTTCTCGCGAGCCGACCTCTTAGCCCCCGATACTTAGTCACTAGATCTTTACGTTGGCGGACAAGGGAGCATTGTTTTTGCATTTCCGCGTTAAGGTGGGCGAGTTGGTCCGTGATATCTTGTGCCCGGTAATCCAGCCCAGAATCATCAAGTAAAGCGGTGACGCGGGACCGTAGGTTATCTAATTCCTTGGTTCTTTCAGTCAGTTCTGTTTTGAGCCCGTCCAATCGAAAGACGGAGTCAGCAATGCGGTTGGTTCGCTGGATAATCTCTTTTAATTGAAGAGGTTCTAACGCTTCGGGCAAACCTGCTGTTCTTAGAAGTCCTTCCCATTTTTGTTGGGCGATTTCCAATTCGTATTGTTGATCGCTCTCGCTGCGTTTGAGCTCTTCCACAGTTTCAAGTGTTGAGAAAACACTGTCTTCCAATGGTGCAAGCGTCTCCAGTCTCGCCATTTGCCCTTCGGCATCCAACAGGGCGATGTCAAAGTCAGGGAGTCCTTTTGGCAGGCTTTGACTGACTTCCTTGACTTCTGTCTCGCAACGTTGAAGCTGTTGGCGCAAGGCACTTGTTTGGTGGCGGAAATCGGCTAGTGATCTGCCGGCCATTCGTTGCCACCTGAATTTAAGACCGCTGAAAACAAGGCCGCATAGGGCTCCGGCGATCATCATGGCTATTCCCAGCGTAATGTTTGAATTGCCTGATAGTGCCCCGCCGTAAAGAAGGTCGAGAAATCCAAACCCAAAGAGTGTGAAGCCGGAAACAAAAACAAGGCCCAATCTGGCTAATTTCGAAATAGAAAAGATTTGGTCGGTAATCACGTCACCAATGTCACGTTTTAAATGATCGCGAGAATGGTTGAGTTGGTTAAATCGTTTTTTAAGTTCGATCCGTCGGCGCAGCCGCGTTACAAGTTTGGATGTTTCCTCGATGGTTCCGGTCGTTGCTCCCTCTTCTAATTTCTTGTTCAGCCGCTCTTGTTGTTGCATCAATTCGAATTCAGATTTTTCCACATCCGATATGAGTTGTCGTTGTTTTTTTCGTTGTTCTAATAAATGTTTTGCAGCACGTTTTAGCCGCGGTAAGCCTCGCTTTTCTAAATTGCGAACGTCCTTGGTTCGAATGTTCAGCTGGTTACCTAGGCCTTCGGCCTCTCCAACGACGCTGTTTTCAATTAAATCGACTTCGTCACGAAGGCGGTCAACTTGCCGGTGAAGGGATTCGACCCATGGTGCATGTTCGGTGATGGCTGCGATCCTAGACCTCTGTGCCCACAACCTTCGGTTGATAGGAAGGCTGATCGCTGCATTTTTGGTTTCCCGTCCCCGTTGTTTGATTTGTTCGATTTTGGATCTAAGGGCAGCGATTTTTTGGTTGTATCGATCAAGCTGCGCAAGGTCCAGGTCGCGTTGTTCTGGCAAGATTCCAATTGCGGTGATTTGCTCCGTTAATGTGTGTCGCATTTGCCAGCGATTGCTTATCTGTGTGGCGATTTCGAATAGCCTCGATTGCTGTTCAAGATTTGTAATCGATTTTGCGATGGCTTCGGATTCTTTTTTAAGATGGCCGGTTTCGGTGAGTAAGCGTTCCCATCGCTTTGAGCCTTTTTGCAATTCTTCGATTTCTCGAGACAGTGACGATTTTTGCGTTTCGAGCGTCTGAAGTTTTGATGACCGCAGGGCGTCGTCGGCGAGAAGACGGTGCCTTCTGCTTTTTAAATCCTGCATTACATCAATTAATGACACCCGATCCAAGCCACTCGTAAGTTTGTACAGCATTTCGCTGGCGTCGGTGCAATTCAGTGAGTTTAATTCTTGAATTTCACGTAGACCAATTGCAAAAACATTGTTGAAGATTGACTCGTCAATTTCACAGAGGAGTTGGTTTAGTTGGCTTTGACCATAGGCATTGCCATCTGAAGAATCGGTTACGGTCAGGGAGTCGGATGCCAAAGAACAAATGGAATCTTCAAGTTTTCGTTTTATTTGGTAAGTTCCCAACGGCGAGGTGATGCGGACCGCACCGCCCGGTTGACCACCGTAAACGGGAGGAAAGTATTTCTCTAGGCGTTCTTCCGTGAAACCAAACATCATGGACCGGACGAATTGCATTAATGTGGTTTTTCCAGCCTCGTTTTGGCCGTAAAAAACGGTCACCTCACGGGACAGTGATTCAATCGTCAGGCCTTTCCAGACACCAAACCCGTCCACTTGGATATCTTGAATTTTCATGATGGCGATTCCTGCATAGTTTGCTTTTTGTGCTGCTTAATAATTGGCTGGGTCTAGGTGGATTCAGGATCGTCCGGAGAAGAGATCGTTGGTGGCTGGTCATTACTTAAATCCGTCGCCATGTAGTCCACTCCAATCATGATTGATTCATTCAAAATTTCCGCTCGTGTTTCTTGGGTGAGCTGTGCCATTCCGGCAAAAGAACCATGCTTGAATTGTTTGGGTAAAAACTCTTGAAGCGAGATTCCCAGTCGTTCATCGTTTTGGAAACGGCCAATCGCTCGGAGGTACTCGCCTAGAATGGTGTCTTCGTCAAACCATTGGCCCGGGAGCTGTTTTGGGGGTTCAATGGAGACAGAGGTCGTCCACAAACAACCGTGACTCGCTGCCCCAAATTCAGTTCTCAACCATTCGGTCAATGCATTTCTTCGAGCCGCTTGGCGAAAGCTTGGATTCAATTCGCCAGTTGTTAAAAGATGCCAATGTATGAGTGCATTCTTTTGGGGTGCATCCCGAGATATTTTTGAGGCTCGTTCGGCCAGCGTGTTTTTCAACGCGTCGACAGAGGTGTCTTCTGAAACATTGATTATTTGAGGCAGCCAACGAATACAATCGGTTTCGATTTTTGAAAGTCGCAACTCTTGCTCGCCATCGACCTGGGCGAGGGTGCAACCACAAGAACCGGTTTCAAAAACGGATCTTCCCTGAGGGGTTCCAGGGTAGACGATCCAACCATCCGTCGTTTTCTTCTCAAGTGATGTGTGTCGTCCTCCCATCGCCCAGTACCGGATATTTGACTTTTCGGTAAGAGCTGGTTCGATTTCACCGTGGGTGAAGGCAATCGGGAAGGGCGTGTTTGGGCTGGCGAAAAAGTCAGAGAATTCGTCTCGGTCTACCGCAAATGCGGCGCCCATGATCGTGGCGACGGGGGTGCCGTTTTTGTGATGTTGAACCACCTCGACATCGGAGGAGCTGAAAGTGATGACGTTGCAAGGCAGTTCCATACCGCTGGGCAAGTGATTGGGAGGATCGACTTGACCGGCCACCCAGTAAACAGTGATTTTTCGTTCCATTAATCGATTGAATTGTTCAATTAAAAAAGCAAAAGATCGTGGGCCTGACGTTTTGGGGTCGAAAAGATCGCCGGACAAAAGTACAAAATCGACGCGTTCGGCGATTGCTTCGTCAAAGACTCGAAAGGCTGCTTCGTAGGGTGCATTCGCGAGGGAAGACTTCAGATGAGGCGGTAATTCAGCCACGCCTCGGATCGGTTGATCCAGGTGTAGATCCGAAGCGTGAATGTATTTGAAGGTTTCCGCCATCGTGAGCCCTCCTTGCCGTTGGCTTATGTTTGGCTTGCGTCGAGCGTTAACCTCTCCATGGCAACGCTGTAAGCATCTTGCAGATTGCAACCTCGCCACATTCAGTCGACAGGCAAAATAGCGGTCTGAAAATAATACTCAGTGTGAATTTTATCCAATCAGCTACCCCCGTCCTAGATCAATCAACCCTGGTTGACGATCTTCCGATTGGATGGGGCATAGACGGCGCGACGGTGACAGCCGACAATCGCCCACATCAATGGTTCCCTGCTAGCAATCACCGGACAAAAACACCATGGCTGCGTTCATATTTGTTATCTGCCAAAACGGCGCTGAATCCGCCTGTAAGAATGAAATTGCTAATAACTATCCCCAGCTTCGATTAGCCTTTTCCCGTCCAGGATTCATTACCTTCAAGGTCGAGTCGGGGGCTTTGTCGGAAAAGTTTTTTCTTAAATCAACACTGGCTCGGTCTTATGGTTGGTCGCTTGGTCATCAAACGTCTGATTGCTCCAAAGATTTAATCCAATCCCTCTTAAAACAGCCCGATCTTTCTGAGGCGAAACACCTTCACCTCTGGCAGCGAGATTCGGCCATTCCAGGAAAGCGTGGTTTTGAACCGGGTGAGACGGCCTTGGTTTCAGAGTTGGCTAAGCAAATTCAAACACAGTTGCCAGCGGATTCCTCGCTTCCGATCAACCGATTGGCCCAGCCTGATGATTTAGTCTTGGACGTTATTTTGGTAGAACCGAATCAGTGGTGGTTTGGATATCACTATGCGACCAGTCCACCTTTAAGATGGCCGGGGGGGGTGCCGCTGATCGATCGTGACGTGGACTGTATCAGTCGCGCGTATCTCAAATTGGAAGAAGCTTTGTTGTGGTCCGGTATTCGAATCAAGATGGGTGATGTTTGCTTGGAAATTGGAAGTGCGCCTGGAGGTTCTTGTCAATTACTGCTCGAAAAAGGAGCCAGCGTCTTAGCCGTAGATCCTGCCGACTTGGAACCTGAAATTTTGGCCAACGAAAAGCTCACTCATTTGAAATGCCGTGGTCGGGATGTTCGGAAAAGGGATCTTAAAAATATTCGTTGGCTATTTGCCGATTTAAATGTAGCTCCAAGCTATACCCTTGATACGGTTGAGGAGATCGTAGCGAATCAGCACGTTGTCCATTTGCAGGGAATGCTCTTGACCCTGAAACTGGCTGATTTGAAGATCGTTCATGAGGTTCCAGCCATGATTGAGCGAGTCAAAAAAATGGGTTTTAATCTCGTTAGATCTAGGCAGTTAGCATTCAATCGAAACGAATACTGCATGATGGCAGTTCGCGACCAATTCGCATTGAGGGCATCTAGAAAAAAAAGTTGACAGGCAACGTTTTGCTGGGATTATTGCTTGCTTAAGTCTTCTTGTTTGACTTCCCGAATACGATTTAAGAAACGCTTGCAACTATCCATCCGTTTCCCAGGGTCCACGGTGAGGCATTGGTGTACGGCTTCGACTAATTTAGGATGTAAATTGGGTCGATGCTCGCGAATGTCGGTGAACCTTCTTGTGTCATGGGCTAGAGCTGCCAGTCCGGTCGTGTCGGTGGTTCCCCAGGGATGCTCGAAAGTAAGAACTCGATAAACCGTAACGCCAAAGGCGAAGAGGTCGACGCGCTGATCAGTATTTCGTCGCCGTACGATTTCGGGTGCCATGTATTGGGGTGTTCCGGTTCGATTCCCGGGTAACCGATAAGGCGCTCTATTGGGAACGGTCAAGCCGAAGTCAATCAATTTGAGAGATTCGAGGTTCTCTGCGCAGATAAAATTTCGAGGACAAATATCACGATGAATGAACCCAGCATCATGAACTGCCTGTAAAGAAATAGCCATTTCTCGAATTAGGTTGAGTCGGAATGGAATGAAATTTTGATTTCGTTGTTTGACCAAGACGTTCACGCCGGGTCCATCGATGTATTCCATCAAGATGTACTCGATACCGGTAGTGGTGGTCCCAGATTCAAAGGTCTTTGCAACCAGAGGGTTATCAATTTCCATTCCAATTTCGGCCTCCGAAGGTTTGTTGAGGCCTTTGAATCGCGCTTGGAAGAGCTTTAGTTTCTCTTTGTCCAGCAATTTGATTCCATAGACATTGCCGGTGCCCATTTCTTTTGCGACATGGAACTTGGACATGGTTCCAGTGTAGGCGTGACGGTCGAGTGTGAAGCGGGCAGCAACATCTAAACGCCCGAGGTTTCCCCCAGCAGAGAAAGCGTTTTTGATTTTTTTGATGATGCCCATGAGCGCCAATTGTATAGGAAAGCTTAAACGAAGACCGTGAGGTGTGACCGAGCCATTTTACCTTTTAGCCTGGCGGAGTCGCACAGTCATTATTGGTGGCCGTTCTGCTCCTATTATATTTACATCGACGCAAATCCTATCCATGTTGATTCAGAATCTCTGGCTCTTTTTGATTTCATGAGTCCGGCGACATGAGGCTTCGGGTCACTTCCCGCAATAGTCGATGGTTCTCGCAATTTCCTGTTTCAGCTTGTCCCGCGGAACGATTCGATCAATAAAACCGTGCTTTAACAGGAATTCACTGGTTTGAAACTCATCAGGTAATTCGATCCGGATAGTGGCTTTAATCGTTCGAGGCCCTGCAAAGCCAATCAAAGCCTTGGGTTCGGCGAAGACGACATCTCCCAAAGAGGCAAAGCTGGCCGCGACTCCCCCCATGGTTGGATTGGTCAATACTGAGATAAAAAGCCCGCCCATTTTGTCATACCGCGCCAACGCAGACGAGACTTTTGCCATCTGCATTAAGGACAGAATTCCCTCATGCATTCGGGCTCCACCACCGGAACCGCTGATAATGATCAGTGGCAGATTCTGTTCCGTTGCCCGTTCAACCAGACGTGTCAGTCGCTCGCCTACGACGGAGCCCATACTGCCCATAATGAACTGGGAGTCAGTGATGCCGACCGCGACGCGACGAGCTCGAATCATTCCGGTGCCGGTAATTGCGGCATCCGAAAGGCCGGTCTTTTTTTGTTCAGAAACTAAACGTTGGGCGTAGGGACGACTGTCGGCGAATTCTAGCGGGTCCGCTGGTAAAACATCGGTATCCCATTCCTCGAAAGTGCCGGTATCAAGAACTTGCTCAATGCGTTGCTTCCCGGATACGTACATATGAAAGTCGCATTCGGGACAAACGTTCAGAAGCTTCTCTGCTTCTTTGCGAATAATAGGCATCTTGCAACCGGGACATTTAATCCAAGTCCCTTCGGGGATGCCGCGCTTTTTTCGTTGATTCACAACGGGTGGAGTTTGAGTCATCTAAATTTGGAACGGAAGTTCCTTCATGTTGTCTACCAGTCCCCATGAACTGGACTGACGAGCTAGTAAATTGAAGGCGTGTTTGGGCCGACTACGTGAACAAGTTTTCAAGAGGATAAGGAATACCTTGGAGCCTCTGGGTAGGGCTGATCGGGAACGCGGTACGCTCGAAGTAGCCTCGACTTAATTGTCGCATAAAAAGCAAACTCAATTCAACATCCAATCTGTGCAGGTTGTGGAAATCCGCATTAAAACCTCGGGAAAAGCGACAGACATGACAGACATTAGAGTTGGCTGGGCCGATTTTTCTTTCTTCATCGCCCATACGGCCCGTGTTTTAAAGCACATTTGAAGTGGGAGCCGAATGATGAGATGCTTTGAATTAAAAACAACTCGGTCGATTTCTCACACTTTGCCTTGTACGATTCGTGCGGTTTTAGATTTGTCAAAGCTTGTTATTCTGTACGGTGAAACAACTTGTTTGGGTTCATCTGCATTCGGGATTTTATATGTTTGCGCGTTGGAAACAGTCACCCGCAGGAATGTCCAAGGGCGATCACAACGGTGGCAGTCAGGCAAATTTTTTAGCTTGGGGCCAGCCACGGTTCTTCTTGTTGTTGTTAGGGGTAGTTGCCCAAGCGGTGACGATTTGGATCACATGGCCCTTGTGGGAGGTGCGAAGTTCTCCACCCAACCTGCCTCTCTTTAACGTCGGTGATTTCCCCATGTCATTCACTTTGACGTTGATGGCGTCGCTGGTGTTGATTGTCTGGTTTCCTCGCGTCGGTATCTGGTTCCATTTGATGGTGTTGCTATTTGCCGCCGTGCTGGATCAGTTTCGGATGGTTCCACAAGTATTGATTACTTGGTTGTTGATGGCGGCCGTGATCTACGACTGGGCAACCATGATCGGACGTTGGTACTTGGTTTCCGTTTGGTTTTGGGCGGGGCTTCACAAGCTGCTTTCACCGGACTGGTTGGGATTCCAATCGTTTGAATTGCTTAGTGAATGTGCCACTGTTTTGGATGCAGGCGATTATTATCTGTTGTTTGCTTGGGGGGTTGGGCTTTGTGAAATGCTGCTAGGTCTGGCGGCATGGCTCCGTCCTCGCTGGGCGGCTTATGGGTGCCTAGGTGTGCACTTGGGGATCACCCTGTTTTTGGGGCTTTTCTTCTTGGGCGGTAATGATAGCGTGATCCCTTGGAATATCGCGATGGCTGTTATTGGATTTTGGATATTGCGACAGTCTGCCAATCAAAGCAAGGTGACGCGCGGTGAGCGGATTTGTCTTTTGATTTTTTTAATCCTTCCATGCGGTTTCTATGTTGGTTGGGTTGGTCGGACTTTTTCCCATGTTCTTTATTCTGGAAATATCCCTCAGGGTTACATCACGCGTTTGCAGCCTCCCAATGAAAGAATACGGGGGTGGGGTGACCTTGAGGTCCCGTTTCCAAATGAGAGGGGGGCAATTAAGCAGTATTTCGCCAAGACTGCGTCTCCCGGAGAGAAGCTGCACATTCGCGATCCGCGACCATGGTTGGCGGATCAATATTGGCTTATGACCGGGAATGGTCCCGTCGGTTTAAACGAAACAGAATTCTCGCTTGGTTCAGAGGGTGTCTCGGAGGGAATGCCCTTGGACGACAACAGGGCTTTGTTTGCTTTGTCAGAGGCGGGTGCCGAAATGCGAAAAAAGGATGCAGAGTCGATGGTGTTTGCCATTGTCTTTCCACCGGAGAAATTTAAATCGGAACATTTAGACTGGCTGTCGGGTTTGCAGAACTTAGAGCAAGTGCAATTGGCTGGGACCGCGGTGACGAATGAGGATATAAAAAAGCTTGGTGTTTTGCCTAAATTGCTGGGGGTGGGTTTAGACAATACGAATGTCACAAACGCGGGAATCGAACATCTGAAGGGGATCAAAACCTTGAGGCTAATTAATTTCCGCGACACGTCAATCACCCAGGACGCGGTTGATCGCGTGATTCGAGCAGCGACCGATTTATCCCTACCAAATGCCCCTCACTGAGCGGGCACTTAGGACAACCTGTGAGCGATTAGGATGCTGGTCGTAAATCAGTGCGTGGCCCAATCACCAGCGTCATATTGTTTTGATGTGGGTATTTTTGAATCACGTCGTTCACTTGTTCTAGGGTGATCGACTCGTAAATTTGGGCAATTTCTGTAACGCTTTTAAAAGGCTGATCGACCAGCCACTGCGCGCCCACTGAAAACATCCGGCTTTCGGTACGTTCGCTGGATAGCACAATGTGGGAGGCGATTTTCCGTTTAGCCAGATCAAGTTCTTTTTGAGTGATTCCTTTTTCTGAGAAATTGTTTTGCACCCGTTTCAGACGATTGATGTTTTCCTGAGCGTCATCCGGACCGCAGCAAATATAAGTGAGTACCAAACCACTGCTTAGGTATTCATAGGCTCCGGCTCCGGCCGATTCCGCAACGCCCCTGTCGAGAAACTCCCAATACAAGCGGCTGCCACTGTCGTCGCCGAGGATCGCTGTTGCAACTCGCGAAGCGTATCGTTCCTCTGATTCGGAGTCAGGTCCCGGAGCGAGTTGTAAGATGTATTGCTGATTAGAAACCGGTTTGTGCAAGCACTCAAATCCAGTCTGATAATCAGCTTGCTCAGGAGAGCGGTTGGCCGGGAATGATTGCCAATCGCCGCAGCTCTTTTCGAGGTCGGCAACCAGTCGTTCAAAATCGATGTCTCCAGCGGCTGCAAAAGCAATGTTACCCGGGCTGTATCGCAAGTCGAAATAGTCTCGCATTTGATGGGCCGTCAATCCCGAGACCGTATCCACCGTTCCCAGAACGCTCTGGCCTAGCGGGTGAGTCCCAAAAAAGCTGGACATCAATTGTTCGTGCCCCCCGTAGGGTGGCTGGTCTTGGTACATCAGGATTTCTTCAATGATGACTTTCTTTTCGGTTTCAAAATCTTCTTCCCGCAAACTTGGCCGCATCAAGTCGCTCATTAAATGAACCATTTGAGATTGGAACTCTGGCAGCACCGCGGCATGGTAGACGGTGCTTTCTTCTCCCGTTCTGGCATTACTGGAAGAACCCATTTCGTCCAGTTCTAAGTTGACTTGCTCGGCCGAGCGATTGGGTGTTCCTTTGAAGACCATGTGTTCCAAGAAGTGGCTGACCCCACCGATCTCAGGGGTTTCGTCCCGAGAGCCAGCTCGGACGAAGAAGCCAAAAGCGGACATGTAAGCCCTGGGGTTACATTCTGCTAGGATCGTCAGGCCATTATCCAATTGGTGTTGGCGATATTCCATTGTTGTCCATTTCCAGTGGCTGCGATCCGAGAGTGACTAGGTCGAAGGTTTGCGGTGGATTCTGTTCCAAGAACTGATTGATCTCAGACACGGTCAAGGTCGAGATATTAGAGTTGATTTCATCGAGGGTGCGAACACGATTGAAGTGGAACCAGTCGCCGGTGATGCTGCCAGCTCTTGCGCGACAAGATTCCTGTTGCATGATTAAGTCCGAGCGAACTTGGACTTTGAGTCGGCGAAGTTCATCTTCGGTAATTCCCTCTCTGAGGTTGGTTAATTGCTGCAGGATGACATCTAAAGATTCTTGGGCTCGGTCACTAGAGGTTCCGCAGTAGCAAATCACGGACCCTCGATCTCGCACGCTGTGGTTGCTGGCGAAAACCGTATAACACAAGCCTCGCTTTTCACGAACCTCTGAAAACAACCGCGAGCTCATCCCGCCGCTTAGCACCGAAACACTCCCGAGTTGTTTGTAATAATCCGGGTGAGAGTAACAAACACCGGGGTAGGCAAGTGCGATGTGAGTTTGCTGGCTCTCGAAGGGGAGGTGGCAGGTTCCGTGCTGGGGAGGGCTTTTAAGGGGGGGGATTTCGGGTTTGTGCTGCCAATCCGCGAAAAGTTGACCCACGTGGTCTTTTAAAGCCGACCAGTTAATTTTCCCAGCAACCCCTAGGATCATTCCATTGGGTCGATACTGTTTTTCGTAAAATGTTTTCAAATCATTCAGGGTGATTGAGCCCACTGACTGCGCTGTGCCATGGCAGTCTCGCCCATCCGGTTGACCGTAATAACGCTCTCTTAATCTCAATAATGCGCGTTGAGGTAAGTCGTCTTCAATGGCCGCAATTTCTTGATTGCAAACTTGTCGGCCATCCTCGAGTTGATTTTCTGGGAAGTGCGGACGCCGCATTACATCGGCGAAGATACCAAGGGCTTCCTCAAGTTGGCCGGCGCAGGAAGCGCCGGAATAATGAGTGCCGTAGACGGATGCGTTGGAGGAGTAGTCCACGCCCAACGCCTCCAGTGCTTCGATGTATTGACGGCTGTCTCGTTCCCCAGCTCCCCGTTGTACCATCTCGCAAACGAAATTTGCGACACCAATCTGATGGGCGGGATCGTATCGACAGCCTGCCGGCACTTGGAATGAAAAGGCAGCCGATTCCAGCCAAGGCATAGATTGACCAATCAGTACGAGCCCGTTTTCGAAGTGGTGACTGTGGATAAGTTGTTCTTGTTCGGTCATGCCGTAGATTACCTGTGGCCAGGCTTTTGATATCACAATGTCCAATCGAGAGATTCTAGCGTGCCGCGTGGGTTTCGCGTAGCGGTCAGGCGGTCACCACTGCTTAGCTTTCATGATCATATGGTTTAATCTTAGGGCTATTTGCTTTCCCGATCTTGACGGAACTGCTTGGCCCGCTGATTCCATTGTTCGACCATTTGTAAGACCCTTTCTGGCTGGGCCTCTGCAAGGTCCCTTGTTTCGGATCGGTCTTGTGATAAATCGAATAGTTGCCATGGTTCTGCTTTGGCTCGCACTAATTTGAAATCACCAACTCGAAGTCCCGAGTTACCGGTGTGGTACCAGAATAGATCTTCCCTAGGGAGTGTTTTATCGGTTGTGAAGGTCGAGGCAAAACTCGTCCCCGGGAATTTAGGGAAATTAGGAGCGGGCTCGCTTTGGTCGGGTTTCGAAGCTACCTCCAACAACGTGGGAACGATGTCAATCACGTGGGCTGGGCTCGTTCTAAGAGCATTTGCCCCGCGGATGGAGCGCGGCCAATGGGCAATCATCGGGGTAGCGATGCCACCCTCGTGAACCCATGTTTTGTGCTTTCTGAAGGGCGTGTTGCAAGTGGTGGACCAGCCAGGTCCCAAACATAGATGGCTCGCGGCCGAGCCGGGCTCGGCTTGCGGATCATGTCCATCATCTCGCACCATGATTTCGGCGCTCGCACCGTTGTCAGAGAGAAAAAGAATAAGTGTGTTATCCCAAGCGCCCATCGCTTTGAGTTGCGCAAAGATTCGACCTATCTCTTGATCCATCCGATCGACCATCGCCGCGTGGATTTCCATCTTGTCCGCTTGAAACCTCTTTTGTTCCGGAGTCAACTCGGCCCAAGGGTGGGGGCGGTTGACCTCGTCCGGCCCCAGTTGTTTGAGGTGCTCAGGGAAATCATAGGGCGGACCGAGATCTCGCTCAGGGAGCGAAAGTTGTCCAAATGGAAGTCCTAATGATTGTTGACGTTTCCATCGTTCCTTACGAATGACATCCCAGCCTTGGTCGTATTGGCCAGAATATTTGGCAATGTCCTGTGGCAACGCGTGCAATGGGAAATGAGGTGCGGTAAACGTGACGAATGAAAGAAAGGGTTCGTCCGGGGAATTTTTTTCATGGTCCGATAAACATTGGATCGCGTGATCAGCGATGGCTGTGGTGACGTAATAATCCGTTCCAGGTTCAACCGGTGGTTGAACGACGTCATTTATTTTGGTTGTTTTTGGATGGAAAAATCGACCATGATCACGCATCCAAAACGACCGATCGAATCCATTTTCAGTTGGATTCCCATCGATGTGCCATTTTCCTGAATGGTAAGACTGGTAATGAGGCAGTCGAACCGGGAGCAGTTTCGCGTACGCCGGGCGTTTGCCGTTATTGCCACCTTGATTCACCCCAGGAAGTCGATCTCGATTGACCTGATGAGGGTAGTAGCCCGTCATGATGGAAGCCCGCGTCGGCCAGCAACGACCGGTGTTATAAAACTGAGAGTAGCGAAGCCCGTCTTTCGCAAGCTCATCCAAATGGGGCGTTTGGATTTCTCCTCCATAGCAACCTAAATCTGAAAATCCAAGATCGTCAGCCAAGATGATCATGATGTTTGGTGACGGATCGTTGTTGTTTGGTTCCGATGCATGCAGCGTCAATGGCAGCATCAAGACGCAAAAGAGAAATGCGGAACCGAGTGATTTCAAGCGTTGGTAAATTGCCATCTGTCGTATTCCTGATGATCCGAATGTTAAAAATTGACTTAGTGCTAGCGAAAATCAGGAATCGCGTCATTTTCATTTACCGAAACCGGAACACAAAAGCTGGTTAAACTTTGCGGGTTATGCCGATAAAGAAAGCGGGGTCGTCTTTTGCGATTGCGTAGATTTCGTGAGCGCGGCTCGTGATGGTTGGAAATCCAATGGGGGTTGGATGACGGAAAGCGATGATTATAGCCTTCCGAATGAATAAATACGAATCGAATTGGAGTGTTCCCGATGGAACGTTGTCATTGGAGCCTGTTGGTCCTTGTAGTATTGGCGGCCATTCCTGCGATTGCTCAGGAAAAGTCTGTCAAAAATCATGTGCAGGGTTCGAAGGAATTGGTTTCAGAGGAGACATGGTCAAACCAGAGCAGCCCTTCGCAGACGGACTTTATCAACGAGACTTATGAAGACATGTTGGCAGCACAGTTGAATCAGGGCATCTTCGACCCAATACGCTTGGCCGCTGCCGTTCAACATCCCTCACGAGAAGTCCCATTAGAGGGTAAGGAAAACAGACAGCTCAATCATCCCCCTTCCCGTCTGACTGTCAACCGTCAACCTCCAACGCGCACCAAGCGGCTGAGTACCTCACAGAGATTGGCGGCAGAGCCGCATGTTTTGAATTCGTTAGCCGGGGCTTCGGTATCTTCATCGCATCGTCAGCAAGTCAAAGAAGCTGAATCCGCATCGATGGATCCAGTTCAATGGGCTGATTTGGAGATTCGGAAGGAGCTGGAAGCCGCCTATGATGCGCTGCTCGTTTCTCCTGAATCAAAGTCATGGAAAGCCATGAATCTTTCGCTTATCGAACAGCAAACCGTTGAGTTAGGAGCTTCGGGCGATGCACACCCACAGGATTTGGAGGCTCGTCAGACTGCGGTCATCATGTCAGTTGCAGGGAAAGTAGAGCAGTTGGCTTGTGAACACGAATCGGGTGATGTGGGCGCAGAAAGCATTTCGGCTGATATGGAAATCACCAAGGAGCCCAGTGGTGTCAGCATTGCTGCATTTGTTGTCGACGAGGAGCGAGACGTTCCACCGGTTCCGGCTTTACCGGTTTTCGCCGCTCGTGAGCTTAAGCCAAAAAACATCTCGATTACGCCTCAAGTCGATCAGCCGGGCGAGCAGTCAGGTCGGATCGAAGGTGTGGTGCCCCCTCCTGAATTGGGGGTAGAAAAACGGTCGTTGTTTACTGCACCGTCTCCAGATGACAAGATACTAGGGGAGCAGGAGGGGGAGGTGGAACCCAAGGAATCGCCGGTAACTTTGGCTGCAGAGGAGACGATTCCATTTGTTCCACCCATTGTCGATTCGCTAGGCGATGTCTTGGAATGTGACCAACCGGTTTGTGACCAATCGGTCGCTGACTCCATGGGCGTCGGAACGGATTCCCTGTTTTCATTTGCAAGAGATCGAAGAAAAGGTCGCGGTTTTGAGCTGCGTTTTGATATCGGTTTGGGCAACCGCGGTGGTCACTCCAAACAGCGTGCCTCGGATTGTGGCTGGTATGGCCTACGCTGCCCGGAGGTGTATTACAGCGTTTTCGGGGGTGCGACATCCGTTTCGAATATGGTTGACACCATTCTGCTTGGTGACAGTGGCGGTGATGGGAATGTGGTGATACAGCCCGTGATCGAAACCGAAGTGGAGTATGCCTTCGAAGATGCCTTTGCGGTTGGCTTCGCTGTTGGCCAAATTCATGGTCGTCATTTGCGCACCGAATTGGAAATGTCATTTCGTAATAATAATGCCGAGTCTCTTAGTGTCTCACAGTCGGGTGAACGGGATTTGTATGATTTAGATGGAGAACTACGAAGCTTCTCCGGTATGGGGAACGCTTACTGGGAATTTGTTGACTTTCCAATGCTGCGTATCAAGCCTTACGTGGGTGCGGGTGTTGGGTTCGCACTTATCGATTCTGAATTGGCGTGGGATGGATTTCGCTTACTAGATGATTCTTACGAGAAGGATTCCGCGTTTGCGTATCAGGCGATGGCGGGTGTCAACGTCTGTACGGGGCCCAAGATGAGTCTGTTTGTTGAGTACCGGTATTTCGGAACCGATTCAATTAGGTACAAAGTTGGTAGTTTGTCTAACGAATTTAAGGTCGCAACAGATAACGTGTTCGTTGGCTTGCGGTTTAAATTTTAGAAGGTAACGCTGCCCAAAAATATGCAGATCCAGGTTGGTGGATTCTTGTTTCGAAATCCCCGCTCCTAATCGAGATCTTTTCGCCCGAGGCGCAGGTGATTGGGTATTCGGTTTCTAACTAAACTTGCCGCTCAATGGCAAGTCAGACCCCGCCTGGCGATTTTGTGATTTGAATTTCTAAGTGGTCACCGAACGTTTGAAAAATTAAGGCAAGACGATGGCCTTGCCATGCGAATACGGCTTTTTGTTTGTCGACTTAGGTTGCCTACTATAATCCGCTCAGAAGTCGTGTTATGAACCGGCGAGAGCCTTCGCTTCGTTGACCGATTAAGCGTCGCAAGTTAAAATTCCGAGACGACATCGCTTCGTGATTGAGGTAGTGCGGTTTTTGGGATTTGGTTTTTCGGTAGATATGGATCCATTGCATTTTTGCGTCGCGGTAGCCCCGCTGAGTGTGTATTTTCTGATGGTTGGCTTGATCAATCTCTCAGGATGGCCTTTCGTCACAACGGGAGCCCGGGATACCGCTGCTTTGGGGATTGGTATTATTGGGTTAGTGGTTGCGGGGCCTCTTGAGCTTTTCTTCCCTGAAGAGGCCGCGATACAATTTGGAGGAAACGTTTGGTTTCTGCTCGTCGCATTTTACGGTCTGTGCGTCTCGCTTGTCGTGTTACTGCTCCGCTCGCGGATCGTAGTCTACAATCTTACGGGTGAGCAGTTGCGACCTATTCTAAATCAAGTTGCGATTCAATTGGATAAGAAGTCTCGTTGGGTTGGTGACAGCCTTTTAATTCCGGATATGAAAGTTCATCTGCACCTGGAATCGGTAGATTGGTTGCGAAATGTCCAATTAATTGCCGGAGGAAACCAACAGAGTTTCGAGGGTTGGCGTTTGCTTGAAAAAGAGCTGCGGGTTGCGTTGCGATCGGCGCGGGTTCGTCCCAATGTATTGGGATTCGTGATGTTACTTGTCTCTGGCTTTCTGGCAGTTTCTGCTGCCGGTTGGATGTTATACGATCAACAATCGGTCGCTCAGGCTTTGAATGAGATGCTGCGTCAGTAGCGTTCGGAAGACTTTTCTGAGAGTATCCTTTGCGCCTGTGAGCCAGCCCTTCAGTGACGAAAAGGGAATGGCTCCCCGCTTGTCTAGGCGTGATAATCTTGACACAACGGGATTTGTATTAAGGACGTTTGCGCTAGATTTTGCTACGATGAAAGAGTCACTTGCTCGACTGAAAGGGTCACATGAAAGTCGTCCACGGAAACCTGCTGAAGTTCATTCCAGCTTCCCATGAAGACCCAGAAAAACCTGGTGTGCTTAAGAAAATATTAGCCCGCAAAGAGGATTTGATTCGAGGTCAAGTTCAGATGGTGAATTGGTCTCATTTGCCAGCCGGATCGGCGTTTCAGTCGCACTACCATGAGGACATGCAAGAGGTTTTTGTGATGCTGAATGGTAAGGTTGAAATGAACGTCGATGGCAAAGTGGTTGAACTTGTCGGAGGCGATGCAGTTCTCGTGGACCCAGGAGAGGTTCATCAAATGAAGAACCTGTGTGAGCAAGATGTACAATATGTCGTGTTTGGCGTTTCGACCGAGAAGGGTGGCAAAACGGTGGTGGTCTCAGATGGGGGACATTCATCATGAATCAATGGCGAGCGGGGTGGCCCTGCTTTGTCTTCATGCTTAGTTGCTTCGGGTGGCAGGTGACATGCAACTCGGCAAAATCTCAGGATTTTGGAGCGATGGCGAAGCTAGAGGTCTTCGGTGGTTCTGAGACCGTGGTTGAGCTTACTCGTCAAAACAAGCAGTTGGGGGTTGAATACAGTCAGGACGTTCGCGATTATCAACCATTGATAAATGTGTTGCGACGAGAGTTAAGTGGTGGCAGTTCCAGCAGCTCACGAGGGGGTGGCGGGTGGCTGACAAAAATCAGTGGCCCCTCCGGTCTCTTTGCAATCGTTTACGGTAACCGGACCTTTTCTGGAACCGAGGCAATGCCCGAATCTGATGGTGGTTTGGCGTTGGTGTTTCAACAAAACAGAGAGCCCTTTAATGAGTTGAGCATGTCGGCGGGGCCGGATAATAAAACACTTAAATTACAGTTAATTCGGCCGGCAGATGACCTGTTATTTTGTTTCGAGCAAACCGAAACAGGGTCGGTAAACTGTAAATTACTCAATGGTTCTCAGATCCTTTCGATTCAGGCCCCTAATTATGAAAGTTTGGTTCGTGAGCATTGGGGAGTGATTAATTCGACGGTTTCCCCCATCTTACGAGAGTGCGGCGTTGCACCTCCGTTGAATCGTTATACAAAACCGGTTTGGACTCAGTTTTTGGTCGCTTTGCGACCGATCGACGGGGTGCTTCAACGGGAATTCAATGAGATCCTCATCCAACTGGATTCCATTAAATTTGCCGACCGCGAAAAGGCGACTTTTCAGCTGACCGAACAATTCGACAAGTGGCAAGCGATGATTGCTAAAGCTGTTTCTGATTCGAACCACTCGGTCGAATGCCGCTCTCGTTTGGGTAAGATTCTAGATAAATTGGCAACACCGCTTCAGCAACAAGCGAAAAATGTGTTGGACACCTTGGAACTCTCGGAGGATGCATCCTATCTGATTTGGCTGGCTGGGCGTTTGCAAGGTGATCCCGATTGGAAGGCGGACCAAGCTCTTGTATTTGAGCAACTTGATAAAGTGACGGGGAAAGCGTTTGGTGACGATTTAGGTGAGTGGAAGAAGTATGGAAAAACACTCGACGTCAAAGTTGCCAAGAAGGTGGACACGTCGACGTTTAAATCGGTGATTGATTTGACTCGGTTAGAGGGGGCGATGGCTTCGGCACGGGAGGGGATTGGAGGCCTCTTGCCGCTGCGAGTTGTTGCAGGAAGACTCGAATTGGATCGAGGCATGTGGTTAAAAGAGTTTGACCAAAAGACACCCGAGCAATTGATCGACGAAGTGAGCAGCGTCCTTAAGAAAAATAAATTACCTCAAGATTGGTTGCGACCGTCGGGGATCTACCTGCAGGAGACCGTAGGGTATCCACAAATTTTGTTTCAATCACTGAGGCTCGGGGTAGATGAGGTCAGCTCTCCGAGAAAGCCTGTATCCCGGGGGTACCGACGTGTTTCCCGGCGTTCCCTAAATCGCGAATTTGAAACGGCGGATGCAAAAGCTACCTTGCGGCTACATCAGCCCATTGCAGAAAATTTGCGAGGCCTGATCGTGGTCAATGGACGAATCACCAATACGGTTGCGATCAAAGATTTTCCGGCAATGAAAGAGGAGTTTGTCTTCTTTGAATTCAGGGAAAAGAAAGGTGCGGGAAGAAAGTTGGTCTTCAAGGAAACGAAGGATGGTTCGGTGTCGATATCGTTAAACGTGGACGGACGCGCCAGTCTCTTGCGATACGTGCAGCGTATCAAGCAAGATGGTTCTCTGTATTGTTCGTTTCAAGATTTGCGAGGTGGAGATATCTTTGTTGCGTCGGCTAATGGTTTTGAAGAACTGGTCGCCAAGAATAAGTCGTATTATGAACAGCACTGGCGGCCTGTTTTTGAGTCCATTGGGCTTAGATTTCCGATTCCATGATGCTGGCTGGCTGATGGTCAGTTAAATGGGGCAGATTCGTTTTTCCAAGCGCTGTGACTGGGCCGGGCTTCGTCTCGAGAGCGGGAGCCATAGATGTTGGTTTGTGATATGTAAAAACTGTTAAGGGTTGTGAAAAAACTGTTCATACGAACTAAAAGCAAACGTTCCCTACTTTCGACCGAAGGGGGCTATGGTCTATAATTCTGGCCAACGTCTAAATTCCAAACGTTTCTCTTTTAATTTTATATAGGAACGAGACATGACTCTCACAACTCGGAACAGGTCCGGATTTACGTTAGTAGAATTATTGGTGGTCATCGCCATCATCGGGATATTAATTGGTATGCTTTTGCCTGCGGTACAGCAAGTGCGGGAAGCGGCCCGCCGGACTAGCTGCGCCAACAACATCCGGCAACTGGCATTGGCCTGTCATAATTATGAATCGGCATTTCAGAAATTCCCTCCCGGTTTGTATCTGAATGATGACGATAGTGACATCCGTTATTACGGTCACACTTGGTACACTGCAATATTACCGCAGATGGAGCAGGGGAACTTGCAAGATCTTTGGAACCTCGGTGATTCAGGAGTGGACGCGATGAGTAATGGTCTCGATGCAAACGGAGCGGCTACAATGGATGCGCCTTCGGCCCAAGTTGTGCCATCATTTCTTTGCCCCTCAGACGTGCTCAGAAGTCAGGTTGTTCAATTAACCTATGATGTCACGGGCTATGCTACCGGGTATTTCGGGATGTCAAGTTACCTTGGGAGCTGCGGGACTTATTCGACTTATTTTCGCAGCTCTGCGATGCAAGACAACGGATCTCTATTCATGACGGGTCCTGGCTCTAAACCCGGAGCTTGGCAAAGTAATCTAACCGAAGATGCAGGGCCTACCGGAATGCTCATTATTGATGGGACATCCAACACATTTTTGTTTGGAGAGCGTTACCACGTTGACAAGAATTTTGAAACAATCATCACGCCGGGTGGGAGTACATCCTACAGCCGGTATGCGATTGATGAGTGGGGCACCTGGGGTTGGTTCGGTGGTGGAAATGGAAGCACACATGTTCTGGGGTCGACGCAGGAGGTGCTGAATTACCGAACTCCAGCGGATGCGTCTGCTGGTTATAGTGAAGTCAATCGACGTATGTCGTCCTTTGGGAGTGGTCACCCCGCCGGTGCGAATTTCGCAATGTGCGATGGATCGGTTCAGTTCTTGCCAAATAGCATTGATTTCGTGACTTATCAGGCGCTCAGCACGCGAGATGGCGGCGAGGTTGTTTCATTGGACGACTAGTTGCCGAGTCACTTATGCTGTTGAAATTATTTTAATTAAAAAGGGTTTCCCATTGGGGTGCCCTTTTTTCCTTTGGAAATGGAAAACGTTGGATGCTTAAAAAAGTAACAGCAATAGCTTTGCTTATACTCGTGCTGCCTTCACTTATCGCGGGCTGTGGTGAAGGAAAGAAAATCCCTGCCTTGGCGGAAATTTCAGGAACGGTTGTGGCTGATGGCAAGCCCTTGAAAATGGTTCAGGTTGTGTTTATGCCGGAGCCCAGAGAGGGAGAGATCCTTGACGCTCCACAGCCGTCTCGAGCCGTAACGGATGAAGATGGGAAATTCGTTCTCAAGTACGGCGGAGACCCTTACCTCTTTGGAGCTGCGATCGGTCCGCATCGAATCACAATGGACGACACACTGCATCATGAGTCACGGGAAAACCCCGTCGATTTTAGGTTCAGCCAGCGGTTGGTCGGAGCGACGACGACACCCCTGAGATTCGAGGTCAAAGAGGGGGGAGATAATTCCGTCACTCTTGATATTACCGAGCATATGGTCAATTGATCAGTAACGCGATCAGTGATCTTGATCCGATGATTTTGCGTTGCCGCTTCAGGAAAAAGCCCATCGATTTGATGGGCTTGGTGATCTACCGATTTTATATTCCACGTTTGCCAAAGAACTGGTTGGCTACTTTGCTTGGAGGTCATAGCAGTGAATGAACTCTTGATCCCGCAAATACAGTTTTCCATTGGAGATGACCGGGTGGACCCAGATTTTACCTCGAGCGCTCCGCTGCTCGGATAGCGGTGCCAAGGTAAATTGACTGATTGCTTCAAAACCATCTGGGCTGGCCTTAATCAGAAAAACCTCGCCATCATTTTCCTGCAGGTGATAAAAGAGGCCGTCGGCATAACTGATGGCTCCCTTTCTGATCTCTCGCTTATTTTGATTCCAGGCAAGCTCTCCTGTTTCTAGACTTTGACAAGCCCAGCCAGCTTTGTCGGAATAGCCATAGATATGGTCATCGACCAAGATCACACCGCCATGATGATTCTGCATATCGATGTTGAACCATTTTTCAGTTACTTCGTTTTTGTCGTCGAGCTGGACCGCTTTAGAGCCTACTTTGTAACCACTTGTAACGTAGACCACGCCGTTTTTAAAGATGGGAGTGGGGATCACAGCGGTCCGTCCTTCCCATGGAGAGGTCCAAAGTACCGTGCCGTCAGAACTGTCAACACCCACCACCTGATCCATCAGCAATTGGATGTACTGGTGCTTGCCGGCCCAATCAGCGGCGATGATCGAACTGTAATGGGCGCCCGTCGTCAAATCTTCTGTTTGCCAAAGGAGTTTTCCATCTTTCTTGTTCAGCGCAATCATGGCTCCGTCGTCGCCCCCCGGAGTACACAAAACCTGATCCCCATCGACCAATGGAGATTCAGAGTAACCCCAAAAGGGTACCTTGCCACCAAAGTCAGTCATTTGCTGTTTCCAGACAAGTTTTCCGTTGCTTGCTTTCAGGCAAGCAAGGGTTCCATCAGCCGTCATGACAAAGATATTTTTGCCATCAATGGAGGGGGTACTGCGGGGCCCGTCACCCCAACCGTTTTTAAATTTCTCCCCGACTTTTGTCTTCCAGACCTGTTGTCCAGTGTTGGCATTCAGGCAGAGGGCAAATTCGTGCTCCCCATCTAAACCGAGGGTGTAGAGTTTCTCGCCCTGGATCGAGAATCCAGCGTATCCCAGCCCTCCTTCGTCATTAACCCAAATTTGTTTGGGACCCCCTTCGGGCCAGCTTTTTAACAAGCCTGTTTCATTGGACCGGTCTGCTCTTGCGGGGCCTCTCCATTGCAGCCAGTCTTCGGCATGCAATAAAGGATTGGCTGCCAGACAAAACGTAAAAATCGCTAGGAGGATGGTTTGAGTCTTCATTTATTTCCCAATCTCTAAACTTAGGCTAGTGGCCGCGCCGTTTGGGTGGCAGGCACTCGAGTCATCATGTTATAGCGTGGGAAAGGCCAGAGCTAAATAGTCGGAGATAACAGAGTTTTTTTTCTGACCTGTTTTCAGGCATTTTTTTTTAGGGGCCCATTAAGAATGTCGCTAAAAAATAAGATTCTCTTTTTTATTATCAATTTCGGACAGTTCTCGAAGGCGGATCGTCTGTTTAGCAATTTAGCATGTCAGCTCTTCGTCGCTCCACCGATTATATTTGACGGCGATGTGCACAAACACACTCTCATTAGCTTGGAAGGGCTGAACCATTTGGGCTCAAACTGATTGCCGCCCCCGGTAATGATGATCATTCGGTTTTCGAGGTGAGATACCGGATATTTTTGAAAGGATGGTAACAATTCTCGCGGCGAAGGGGATTTATTACTCGGTAAGACCAGTTGGATACCTGGTGCCGTCCCACCGTTCATGATGCCAGTAGGTAATCTAACATGTCATTTCAAGAAAATCGGATTTCCGGCCCAACGTGATGCGGAAAGCTTTTTGAATTGCAGGTCGCCCATCGACCGATGTTTTCTAGGGTGGCCCTCGCCCTCTAAAAAAGACGTCCCAGCGGAACCTCCCGTTCCGCAAGCATAAAAACACTTTTTGGTTGTAAGAGTTAAAGAATCTCCCAGAGTACATGGCTGGAGGCCAGCTCCAGAAACCCATAAGATACGACACAGACAGGGTCGTCTTGCCGTATGAGTGATGGACCGGCTCGATGCCTTTAAGGAAAACATGGGTTACTTTCAAATGTGGTTGGATTTTCAACTAAATAGAATTTGCTGGTTGGTGGCTTCGTTGCTGCTGACCGCTCTATCCAATCAAGGCGTGGGGCAAGAAAACAATCGCTCCCTACCCACGATTGATCAGTTCTATCCCAGCTCAATGTTGAAGGCCTCTGAAACATTGCTCTCCCGCGCCCGGTTTCCTGCGATTGACGTCCATACCCACATGGGTTTACGGCTCAAAGGCGATCGCGAGGCCCTGCAGAAATACGTTGAAGTGATGAATCGTAATGAAATTGCATTGAGTGTCAGTCTTGATGCTCGTTTGGGCGACGAAGAACAGCACCTGGATTTTGTCGGACAAGAATTGGATCGGCTGTTGGTCTTCGCCCACATTGATTTTCAGGGCCGCGGGCTGAAAGGCCAACCCGCTACCTGGGCCTGTAATCAGCCTGGATTTGTTCGAACCACGTGTGAACAATTGAAACGGGCTCGGGAAAAAGGAATCTCGGGGCTCAAATTCTTCAAGCAATTCGGTTTAGGGTACCGGGACGCGCGAGGGCAGTTATTGAGGATTGACGATGTGCGTTGGGAACCGATTTGGAAGACGTGTGGTGAGCTGGGACTCCCGGTTATTATTCATACGGGGGATCCGGCCGCTTTTTTTGAACCCATCACGCCTGAAAATGAACGTTACGAAGAACTGCATCGCCACCCTGAATGGAGTTTTCACGGTCAGGATTTCCCTAGTCGAGCCCAGTTGTTACAAGCTCGTAATCGCGTCATTCAAAGAAATCCAAAAACCGTTTTTATCGGTGCTCATATGGCGGGTAATCCAGAAGATCTGGTGGCGGTTCAGGGCTGGCTTAACGAGCTTCCTAATCTGTATGTCGAATTTGCGTCAAGGATTGCCGAGCTGGGGCGCCAGCCATTCACTGCACGATCTTTCTTAATCGAGAACCAAGATCGGGTTTTGTTCGGTACGGATGGCCCGTGGCCTGAAGAACGCCTTGGTTATTATTGGCGATTTCTCGAGACTCATGATGAATACTTTCCCTATTCCGAAAAACGACCGCAGCCTCAGGGGCTCTGGTTTATTTACGGTTTGAAGCTGCCTGATTCGGTATTGCGAAAGATCTATTATCAAAATGCATTGCGAATTTTGCCGGATTCCGAAGATCGCTATCGAAGGGCGGCGGCAGAATTCACGCGAGATTAAAATGAGAACTAAATCACCACTATCCATTTAAAGCGTATCCAACATGCTGCAGCAGTTTAAAGAATATGTCGATCAATTCCGGTTTTCAGAACCCATCATTTCTAATGATGCAGTGATCTTTGGAATCCTGATGATTATGTTGGGGCTTATTTTTTGGACCCACAGCTTTAAGGCAAAAGGCTGGGTGACGTTTTACCGTTTTGTTCCAATGCTATTGCTGTGTTACTTTCTACCTTCTCTGCTCACTGCATCTGGGATGGTCGAGCCAAAAGACTCCAACCTCTATACCGTGGCAACACGATACTTTTTGCCAGCTAGTTTGGTGTTACTCACCCTGAGCATTGACCTGCGGGAGATATTTAGATTAGGCCCGAAAGCCCTCATCATGTTTCTTACTGGAACAGTCGGTGTGATATTGGGTGGTCCCATTGCCGTGTTGATCGTTGCTTACTTCAATCCGGATTTAGTGGGTGGTGTAGGTCCCGAAGCAGTCTGGCGCGGGTTGACAACCGTCGCTGGAAGCTGGATTGGTGGTGGTGCAAATCAGGCCGCCATGAAAGAGATTTTCAATCCGTCCGACGAACTCTTTAGTGTCATGGTCGCTGTGGACGTCTTGGTTGCAGAATTCTGGATGGTCTTTTTGCTGTTAGGCGTTGGGAAAGCCAAGCAGATCGATAAGTTCATGAAAGCTGATTCATCGAGTGTCCAGCGATTAAAGGAGAAGATGGAGAGCTTCAGCCTCGGAATTCAGCGAAATCCGAGCACTGCCGACCTGATGGTGATTCTTGCATTGGCATTTGGGACGACGGCCCTTTGCCATGCCGCGGCCGATTTTGTTGCACCGCAGATCGAAGCAAACTACCCGGGACTGTCCAAGTTTTCATTGGACTCCAAATTCTTTTGGCTGATCGTTTTGGCGACCACGGTTGGCGTTCTAATGTCGTTCACGAAACTGAGGAATTATGAGGGGGCTGGCGCCTCCAAAATCGGCACGGTTTGTATTTTCATCCTGGTGGCAACGATCGGGCTTGGTATGGATATCTTTGCTGTTTTCGAACATCCCGGCCTGTTCATGGTTGGCGGCATCTGGATGTTCTTCCACGTTGGCTTACTGTTCCTTGTGGGTTACCTGATCCGTGCCCCGTACTTCTTTTTGGCTGTCGGGAGCAAGGCCAACATCGGAGGTGCTGCGAGCGCCCCCGTCGTGGCTGCTGCATTTCATCCAGCGTTGGCTCCGGTGGGAGTGCTTTTGGCCGTGCTGGGGTACGCCCTTGGAACCTATGGTGCCTGGCTTTGTGGCGTCCTGATGGAATTATCATCGCCGGTCTCTCCCTAACGGAAGCTTGGGCCGGTAGGGTAGAGATCAGTTGCGACATTACCCGAAGATGCTCGTGTACATTTCTTCATTGAACCCAACGACTAACTTTTTGCCTACTTGCAAAGTCGGCGCCCGTAGGTTCCCTGTAGGGCCGAGCATGAGTTTTGCAATTTCTTCATCGCCGAGGGTTTCTTTTTTAAAATTAACGTGGACGACTTTTTTCCCTTTCGCTGCGTAAAGTTCAGAGACTTTGTGAGCTAAGTTCAACGCTTCAGGCTTCTTCAGCGTCTCTTTTTTTGCATTGACTTCCGTTTTTATCGCTATCTGATGGTTGGCAAGAAACTCTTGCGTTTTAACGCATGTCTTTCACCCGGGGCGGTGGTAACTCCAATCTACTTTCGGCATGGTTTCACCTATTTAGGAGGAACGGCGGAATGGGGGCGGCTCTATCGTCGGAAGGAGAACCGTTATCGGCTGTGCATTGTAACCGGTCTTACAACCGAGCCAACACCGTTTCCTTCGCTGTGCCATGCTGGTTTTGGGAATTTCTCTTTCGGGGCCGAGTCCTAAGAATTCACAGTGAAGCCTAATTTATTACTTCACCAGTGGTGTTTCCTAAATGACGAAGTTTTATCAATAGTTTAAGATCATGTTATGTCACACACTCCATGTATGAATGAACGCAGAGCCCGAATCGTGGCGACCGGCAGCTACCTCCCGGAAAAGGTGGTCGAAAACGCTCAGTTAGAGAGGGAGTTGGGTCTCGAGTCCGGTTGGATAAAGTTACGAACTGGGATCGTGAGTCGGCGCTTCGCGAAGGATGATCAAGCCGTATCCGATTTAGCATTGGCGGCCGGTCGATCTGCATTGCAGCGAGTTTCGAAGAGTGTACAAGAGGGAATCGGAACGCTCATTCTCGCAACTAGCACCCCCGATCACCTGTTGCCGCCGACGGCGCCAAGAATCGCCCATGAATTGGGGCTAAAAAACCTCGCGGCTTTCGATATGGCAGTTGCCTGTTCCGGGTTTGTCTATGCTCTGAGCGTGGCGGACTCGCTTTGCCGAACGGATGGAAAGGGGGTAATGGTGATCGCGGCAAACGTCCTGTCTCGACGGTTAAACTCCAAAGACGTTGCGACATCAGTTGTTTTTGCCGATGCCGCTGGAGCAGTGCTTGTTGGTTTAGCCGATGACGCGTCCTGCATAATGGATACTGAGTTGGATAGCGACGGAAGTGGTTGGGAGCACTTACTGATTCCCGATGGTGGCTCTAGAAATCCGTTTAATCAGCTGACGCTGGCTGAAGAACGGCACTTAATGCAAATAAATAACGGGATGTCGGTTTTTCGTTATGCTGTTGAGTCGATGGCTGAGACGGGCCAGCGTATTTTAAAACGGAACGGCCTTGCGCCTTCTGACATTGATCTCTGGATACCTCATCAGGCAAACTTAAGGATTATCGAATCGGCCAGGAAACGCCTTGGTTTTTCAGAGGCTCAGACCTACATGACATTGGAAAATTATGGTAACAGTTCGGCCGCTACGATTCCTGTTACATTGGATCAGTACCTTCAAGCGGGCAACGAACTTACTGGAAAAATCTGTTTGTTCACCACGGCCGCCGCTGGGCTCACAAGCGGTGCGTTGCTGGTAAGGATGTAGCAACTCGGGAAGTGCTCCCCCGTAAAACAAAGGTTCTTTTTTGGGATCGATGTGGGGCTGCAGCGGTGTTCGTCATGGAGTCGCACGACTAGAAATTGATTTCAAGTTTATGGTGCGATGGTGGATTGAATTCGAAACCCCTTGGCAGCTGTTTACGAGGAAGTGCTCCCTGAGTCGGTGTAAGTTGTGAAACGGCTGATGTGATTCCTTGCAGCGGTAAGTTAACGCAACCCACTAATCGCCATCCTAGGTCGGGTTCCTTTTCAAAGTGAAATCTAACCCGACGCGTACCCTTGGCTCGGCACATATATTTTTCACGAGCGTCGATGTTGACGAACAATTGGAATTCAATAGCTGCTTGTTCTTGCGAGCTAGGATTTATTTTAATTGCGTCAATACTGATGATCGAGCATTCGTCAAACCGCAGGTGAGCCATCTCATCAGAAATCCGCTGAATCATATCCGGTCGCGTTTCGCTAACGTGCCGTATGACTTTTTGCGAATCGTTTGCTTCAACACCATTAGCCAAAGAGTAAATCGTACTTTTCAAACGTTCTCGATCTGTGACATAAAGCTGTTCGAATACGGCTCCCGACAAAGTGAAGGCTAGGGCCACGACCGTTAGGCGGCGGAACAGAGCCTTTCTCGAGTGGAAGCGTGTCAGGCCATAAAAGATTGCAGTGACGACAAGTCCGCAGGTCATCAGCCACAGTGGGTCTTCGGTCAGCCAGCTCATTGCGTTCTCCTAGTCTTTCCGCAGCTCATATTATAGCGTTCCGCGACTGGCTTAGAAGGTTAACCGCTACTCTTTTAAATTAAAGTAGCATTTCAGTGGGGAGCCTCCGTGGTGCGTCGCTTGGAACCGGCGGGAATGGCTTTGGCGTGTCCGTGTCGAGTTTACGCGTTTTGGCCCGCTAGCCATCCAGTGCTAAAAGCCGCTTGGAAATTGTAACCTCCGATCGGCCCGTCGATATCAATGATTTCGCCCGCTAGAAAAAGCCCGGGGCATAATTTACTTTCCATTGTCTTCGAGTTGATTTCTGGAAGCGCGACTCCGCCGGCAGTGACTTCGGCCTTCTTGAATCCGAGCGTACCGCTGATGGGAAATGTCGCCGATTTTAACTCCTCCGCGAAGCGGTTGATTTGGCGGCGGCTTAGCTCGGCAGTTCGGTCGGTTGTCGCGATGTTGGACCGGCTCAGTAGTCCGTGCAGGAGTCGACGGGGAACATCTTTTAGTATCAAATTGCCAGCCGCTAATTTCCCATTGACGTCAATGGTCTTTTGGAGTTCCTGCTGAAGTGATGCCCAAGGTTGATCTGGAAGAAAATCGATACTCAGGCTCAAACAATTTGGCGATCGGTGAAGGTTGACCGCGCGGCTGACGTTTAAAACGGCGGGACCCGAGAAGCCAGTGTGAGTAAAGAGCATCGCGTCATCGCAGCAGGCGAGTGTTTTAGCTGACTCGCGAATGGTGGGATCCGTCGGCTCGAGCACGGAGACCCTTGCTTTTGGGATGGTCATGCCACTCAGCTCGCTTGGCCAAGGGTCGGTGGTTCGAATAGGAGTTAATGCGGCCACTGGGGAGACGATCGTGTGGCCGAAATGACGAGCCCACTGGTACCCGTCGCCGGTTGTGCCGCACCCCGGATAGGATTTGCCTCCGGTGGTCAGAATGACGCTTCGGGCGGTTACGAGATTCCCTTGGGTGGTAACATGAAAGTGCGCTCTAGGACGACTGATCTGCTCAACCGGATGCAGCGGTTCAATCATAGCGCCAGCTTCTATGGCAAGCGAAACCAATGCGTCACGAACGTCAATCGCCCGGTCACTCTGAGGAAAAATCTTACCAGTGTTCTCAACTTTGGTTAAGACACCTTGCTTTTCGATTTTCTGAATCACCTTTTGGGGGGGGAGTGCCCCGAGTGCTGGGTACAGAAAGCGACCTTGATCGCCGATCGCGACAGCAATTTCTTTTGGGCCGCAATTGTGAGTAATGTTGCATCGCGTTCCGCCGGACATCAGAACCTTGACGCCCAGCTTGCGATTTTTCTCCAAAACCAGAACCGCCAGTCCGCGCTCAGCAGCGCTGGCAGCCGCCATTAGACCGGCAGCACCTCCGCCGACAATAACGACATCCCAGATTCGATCGTAAATTGACAATACTGGCTCAAAATGAACGGTTTGAATTCAAAGTGCCAACCATCCTTGATCAGCACTTCGGGTTCAACAAGATCCATTCATGATTTTCCAGTCGTTTTTTTGTCCGTTTCCGTGAAACTCCTTTTCCAGCGGAAGTCGTTCCATCTTATTGGCCGAATTTATTGGCGTTCGGCGGACTCATTGTGGGGGTGCTAAAAGTTGACCGGAAACTAGGAGTCGCTGGCATGGTTGTTTGAGGCATGGCAGGTGATGCTGGTTTGGCCGTCATCGGAGAACCCATGCTTGCCGGGGCGGCAGATCGAGGGGGTGCAGATTGCTTGGGGTTGTCGATAAGCACCTGTAATAGCTTTGAGATACAAAGCTTGTTCATGCTAGTATTGTGATCGCTGGCTTCTGCTTTGAGGGCCTCGTGTAAGCTCTCGGGCAGTCGCACGGTGATGACTCGGGTTGGCTCATTGGCACCGCCGCCAGGCATTTTGCGGTTTCGGAGCGCCAGCACCATATTCTGGATCTCAACATATTCGTTCGACTTTTCGAACAGAACGTATTCTGACTGTGTTGGAAACACGCTTCGAGCAGCACCGCTAACTCCTAGTGTTTCTCGGAAAAACGTTACCCAGTCCGGTTTGCTCTGGAATAGTTCCTTGGCTACTTGGAGGACTTTTTGACAGCGAGCAGCAAAACCTTCGACTTGAACCATAGTGTCGTTCATGAATGACTCCTTTCAGGGGGAAGCAAAATAAAGCTTGGATCTGGCTCGGTCGACACTCATCCGTGTTCGCCCGATGCCCTTTGCCCCCATGATGGAAGTGCCGGCAAGTCGCCTATGTAATGTCATTATTTTGCAAGCACTTACGTCAAATTCGCTGATTTGCAAATAATGCGTGCTCTGCTGCTCGTTTCTTGTGCACAAAAAACATGCACAAGAAATAGGCAGTGGTATGTGTTGCAAAACCTAAGTGTCTTTCTTTAGCCTTTCTGTGAATTGGAAGGACAAAATATTAAAAAAGACTCGATCCTGATCAGATCGAGCCTCGTTGTGACACAATTGGTAAATGAGGTAAACCTCAGCCTTAACTAAGTGGCAAATTTTGTTTGACAACGTTCCAGTAATTTCTTGGTTGCTTTGACTCCGGCATATTCGTCTAATTCGCTACCCTCGTACTCGATCCCAACGAATCCATGGTAGCCGGCATCCAAAACGATTTTCATCATCTTGAAATAGTCTGTCTGAGTCTCATTGCCCTGTTTATCGAAAATATGACTTTTGGCACTGACCGCTTTGGCATAAGGCATTAATTCTGTCACCCCCTTATATCGATCATACCAGTCATTGTTGGAGACCCGAAAATTACCAAAGTCGGGTAAAGTACCGCAGTTTTCCATCCCAACCGATTTGATAACTTGGGCAAGCCACTCTCCGTTGGATGATAATCCGCCATGGTTTTCAACAATTACGTTCAGTTTGTGTTCGGCGGCCAATTCACTCAGTTTGGCCAGTCCGTCTGCCGCCAGTTTAGCCTGCTCCTCGTAAGAGCCGCTCGAGCCCGCGTTGACTCGAATGGAATGACAGCCGAGCTCCTTAGCCGCCCTTAACCAGCGACGATGGTTTTCAACTGCCTGAGCCCGTTTTTTATCGTTGGGCGCTCCCAATTTCCCCTCACCATCGACCATGATTAAAAGCGACTGGACACCATGATCAACACAGCGTTGCTTAAGCTCCTTCATGTATTTAGGGTCGTCCACTTCTTTCTTAAAGAATTGGTTAACGTATTCAATAGCGTCGATTCCAAATTCTTCTTTGGCGACTTGCGGGAAATCGAGATTGGAGATTTTTTGACTACGAAGAGTCCGATGCAGTGACCATTCTGCTAGCGAGATCCTGAACGGAACGTTTTTCGGCTCACAGGCGCAGAGCAGCGGACTGCTGAGATGTGGCAAAATCGCGGATCCCGCTAGTGCAGCCGCTGAGGCACTTAAAAAACGACGGCGATCAAGCTGAGAGGTGGGTTGATTCGGATGGTCCATACATGACTCCTGAATAAGTTTTGGGAACGGAAAGGTTTGGGTCCGACCCTGTTAGATTTTATTCGCTGAAACACTCGACGATGTGTATCTCAAAAGATGTTTTGATCTGTTGAGTATAGGTTTGATTGGCCAGGGTCGCAATTGTCTCGGTGGCTTTCGTAAGAAACATGCGGGGGGGTCATGTTCGAGGCGGGCTCGGGTAGGGTAACATTAGGGGCAGGTGAGTTGGTGGCGGCGGTGACCGTCGAGGTCATTAACTGCTGAGTGAATCTTGAAACTGGATGTCTCCTGACATTCTTACCATCAATCGAACATAATGAGTGTAAATGTTGAGGGGGGCAGGCCATTAAAATTCAAACCGTCAGTGGCCCCGTCAATGGTAAGGTTCGTCCCCCGGGCTCCAAAAGTCTGACCAATCGCGCCTTGTTGTGTGCGGCGATGGCTAACGGCCAATCCGTATTGGCAGGGGCTCTCGTGAGTGATGACACGCATGTCATGATTGAATCTCTGGGGAGGCTTGGCATTTCGGTCGAATCCTTATTGGGGGGGACTCGCTTACTCGTCGACGGTTGCGGTGGTGTCATTCCGAAAGCTGAAGCGAATCTCTTTGTCGACAATAGTGGCACGACAGTAAGATTCCTTACGGCAGCATTGGCATTGTCTGGTGGCATGTATCGATTGGATGGTGTCGAACGAATGAGGCAGCGGCCGATCGGACCGTTGGTTGAGGCGTTGAAAAAATTGGGCGTTAGTATTGTGGCCGAATCGCCTGGCGGTTGCCCCCCAGTGGCAATCAAGTCGGTACGTGCTCTCAGCCGGGAAACGGAAATTGCGGGAGATGTGTCAAGCCAGTACTTGAGTGGGTTGCTGTTGGGATCGCCACTGGCTGCTAACGGTCTGGAGGTGAGCATATCCGGAGCCTGTGTTTCCTGGCCGTATGTTGAAATGACGCGTTGTGTTATGGCGTCATTTGGCGTTGAGGTTGGATTGGATTCAAGTAAAGGTGGGGCTCAGGTTGCTGCCGGGCAGACATACCGAGCCGCGGAATACCAGATTGAACCTGATGCCTCTGCGGCGAGTTACTTTTGGGCGGTCGCCGCCATCTGTGGTGGTTGTGTCCGGGTCGACGGTTTAAATATCGACTCTCTGCAGGGTGATATTAGATTTGTCGAAGCGCTCAAGGGGATGGGGTGTTTTGTTGAATATCACGACGATGCGATTTCGGTCATCGGGCAGGCTCGGCAAGGAATCGACATCGACATGGCAGATTTTAGTGACACCGCTCAAACTCTGGCGGTGGTCGCATTGTTTGTTGAGGGATCCACTCGAATCACAGGTGTCGCGCATAATCGGGTGAAGGAAACAGACCGGATCGGCAATCTTGCGATCGAGCTTCGGAAGTTGGGTGCTGAAGTGGACGAGCATTCAGATGGTTTGACGATTCATCCCCCTAAACAGTTACAGCCGGCGCGTCTTGAGACCTACAGTGATCACCGAATGGCGATGAGTTTTGCGCTGGCAGGGTTGAAGCAAAGCGGGGTAGAGATTGCTGATCCGGGGTGTGTTGCAAAAACGTTTCCGAATTATTTTCAAGTGCTTGCTGAGTTGGTCGGTCAGTAATTGGTGTCGGATACTGTTTTGCGTTAGCAATGTTTGTTTGTTGATGTGTTAGCGTTTGTCCAGCAATTTAGCCAATCAGCATTTTAGCCAATATCTCTTTCATGAATTTTGCCGCAACATGAGCCGTCATTTGCTGGAAATCACGTTCGGGGTTCAGTTCTACAATATCGGCTCCTAACAGCGGAGCATCAATTTTTTTTAGAATTTGGATGACCTCTCGTACCGACATTCCACCAGGCTCGTAGTGATTGATCCCCGGCGCAAAGGCCGGGTCTAAGACGTCAAGGTCGAGGGTCACATAGACGGCTCCTGTAAAATCAAACACCCCGGCCGTAGCGGTCTCAAAGCTTGATGGAATTTCGACCCCAAACTTTTCGGCTTGCATTTTTTGATGGGCGTTGAGAGTCCGAATGCCAAGTTGCACATGTCGTTTGATAAGTCCCGCTTCATGAGCCCGCGCAAAAGGGCAGGCGTGCGAAAAACGATTTCCGTCTAGTACGTCGTATAAGTCAGGGTGAGCATCTAATTGCAGCACATTGATAGGGCCGAACTTTTTGTGATACGATTTTAGGATCGGATACGTGATGGAGTGGTCGCCGCCAAGAGATAGCGTGCGGTCGACCCGCTCCAAAGCGTCGTGCATACCTTGCTCAATCAAATGGCGAGGATCGGGCGCAGAAGTGAAATCAAGATCACCCAAGTCTTGAATCCGAGGATGCGTTTGCAGGTCCATTCCAGATTCGCTCACTTGATTGGTGGCGCTGCAAGCCATTGCCTCCCGAATCGAATCGGGACCCATGCGACATCCCGGCAGGTACGAAGAGTCACCGTCGTAAGGGATCCCAATAATTCCAACGATCGGTAGGTTAGCGTTGGTACGGTTCATGAATCAGGAAAGGATTTGGGGGATCAGTTTGCCATGTACATCGGTGAGACGCATGTCTCGTCCTGACCAGCGATAGGTCAGCCTTTTGTGCTCCAATCCCAGTAGGTGAAGCATGGTCGCGTGAAGGTCGTGTATCTCAACTTTATTTTCGATCGCCTTATACCCATATTCATCGGTCGATCCCAGTATCGTCCCACCTTTTATACCACCTCCTGCAAGCCATAGACTGAAACCGAACGGATTATGATCACGCCCGTTGGATCCTTGAGCGAAAGGCGTGCGACCAAATTCTCCAGACCAGATCACGAGCGTGTCGTCAAACATGCCTCGTTGTTTGAGATCCGTCAATAATGCGCCGATCCCCTGGTCCACCGCACGCGCGTTTTCAGCGTGACCGTTTTTAAGGTTGGTGTGTTGATCCCATCGGTCATGACCGACACCCGGGCATGTGAGTTCGATAAATCGCACCCCCCGTTCAAGAAGGCGGCGGGCAACAAGGCATTGACGACCAAAAGTAGCGGTTCCTTTGGATTGCTGATTGAGACCGTACATTTCTCGCGTTTGTTCGGTTTCCCCTTCAAGACTGGCCAAATTGGGAACGGAGCCCTGCATTCGATAGGCCAGTTCATAGTTGGCAATGGCGGATTCAATTTGATCGACTGAGCCACGCTGCTCCGAAACGTTGCGATCGAGTTGATTGAGAAGGTCTAGTTTGTTGCGTTGAAGTCGATCCGTCTTTTCTCCTCGACGGATATTGGCAATCGGAGTGTTACCTGCGTTGAATATCGATCCTTGGTACGTGGCGGGCAGGAAACCACTATTAAAACAGTCAAGTCCGCCCGGTGGGATGAGTCCGCCATTCAAGACAATGAATCCAGGAAGATCATTGCACTCCGAACCTAGCCCGTAGCCGACCCACGCACCCATGCTAGGCCGTCCTTGAAATCCATTTCCAGTGTGGAGGAAATAGTTCGCGTTCGTGTGCTCTGAGAAATTACTGACCATTGATCGAATCACGGCCATATCGTCGACATGTTTTGCAACATGGGGGAATAGCTCACTCACGGGAGTTCCGCACTCGCCGTGCTGATTGAATTTCCAGGGGCTGGCCAAAGTGTTGCCGATGTTGTTGAACTGGGTAGGTTCAATTTGCATTTTGAACGGTTTGCCGTTTTCTTTGGCAAGTTGCGGTTTTGGGTCGAACGTATCGACCTGTGATGGGCCTCCATCCATGTATAGGTATACCACTCGCTTTACCTTGGGCGCGAAATGGCTTTTACGAGAGCGTAGCGAGTTGGGCTTGGAGGGTTCGTCATCGGAAACGAGACCGGCGTAATTTGAGTCGGCCATTAATGAGGACAGTGCAACGGCACCAAAACCACAAGCGGCATTTTGCAACATTTCGCGCCGGCTAAGCCCGTGATTTCTAAATTTTCGACAATGCGATGAACGTTTCATTCTGAAACCATACCCGTATTAGTAGATGTAGATAAATTCTTTGACATTAAACATGACATGGCAAAGATCCGCCCAAATCTGAGGGTTGTTGAGAAGGGATTCGGGTGATTTTAGCCCCCGTTCCGAACCTTGCATTGCTAGGAATTGTTGAGTGTTCTCCAATTCTTCGGGTGTGGGTTCACGCCCGACAGTTGTCATGTAGATCAGTGATATTCGCTCCTCCCTGCTGGTATTCGATTGAGCGATTTTTGCTCCCCATTTGTTTGCTTGGTCGATCACAAATGGATCATTCATCAAAATGAGTGCTTGAGCGGGCACGTTTGACTGGTTTCGACGGCCAATCGAATTGAAGGGGATGGGTGTGTCGAAAGCGAGCATCATCGGCGATAGAAAGTTCCTGCGAACTTCGATGTAAACACTTCTTCTATTTGCTCCATCGAGCGGACCGTTCCGGCCCGGTCGTCCCCGACCACTCATAAACGAGGTCAAGAAAATAGGTACCGAGGGTCCCTCCATTATTAAATCTATTTCATTCGAGCAGGAGAGCATCGAGTCTCGGATCACCTCTCCTTGCAGGCGTTTGATCCTTGCGCGGTGCAGGAGTCGGTTTGTGGGGTCCAAATCATTGGCTTTGGGGTTTAAGTCGCTCGCCATCTGGTACGTTTGTGACATGGCGATTCGTCGAATCATCCGTTTAACGGACCAATCGTCTTGGGTGAACTCTTGGGCCAGATAATCAAGTAATTGAGGGTGGCTGGGAGTCTGTCCCAGTACGCCAAAATTATCGACCGAACCAACGATTCCTCGCCCCATCATGTGATGCCATATTCGATTGACCGCGACTCTCGAGGTTAGCGGATTAGAAGGATTGGCGATCTTGTTTGCGAGTTGTAGTCGACCACTACCTTGTTCTTTGGAATGTTGTCGTTTCTCTGGCTCCAAGGCTTCAAGAATTCGTCGATGAGCCACTTTTCCAAGTGTCTTATGATTGCCGCGTACAAAAATACTCTGATCTTCAGGAGTGCCATCGATCATGGCGATTGCCATTTTCGGAGCGGGCGCCAATTGAGCGGCCGTGGTGGCTTGGTTACGAAAATGATTGAATTGCTGGCACCATTCATTTTTTTTCAATGAGGGTTTAGTTGCATTGATATTTGTTTGAGGTTCAAGCAATTCGTTTTCGATCAAAAAGCTCAACGCGTCACTGTCACTAGCATGTTTGCGTCCGGGCGCCTTTTGAATGATGTAGTCAGCGAAGCTGCGAGCAAGAGATGAAAGATCTTGGGGGGAATCCGACGCGAGATGACTGACGACGGGGTTGGGCCGGGCAAGCGGATTTCGGTTGGCAAAACGAATTTCATCAATATCGGCAAAACCGCTGCCATGATCGATGATTTCCAAGTGGGCCCGATGCCCTTGGTAATTTCGTAAATCACCTCCTAGCGTATACCACCGAAATTCGTTTGCGGAGTCTAGTCGCGTTCGGCAGCCATTAAATAACAGGCCATTGTAGACGTCCATGAAGAAACCATCGATAATTACCCTGATGGAAACGCTGTCGCCCCGAGCGCGAATGTGAATTTGATCGGTTCCGATTTCAAAAGTGGGCGAGTAAAGTACCCCATAAAAGGGCCTTCCGTACCGGCTGCTGGTCACTACGCCCATTGGCATCACGGCAGCGTCTCCAGCCGAAACGCTATCGATTCCTATACCAGTATTGAAGGCTTGTCCCGAAGTGAACCAATCTCGAGGAATACCCTGATCGAAAGCCTCGAATTCGGTGGACTGTTCCAGATATTGTTGGAATTGTTTTTGTTGATTCTGGTGATTGACTTGATGTGACTGGGCATAGTTTTGGTCGATAATCTGCCGCTTGCGCGTCGCGTTCTGTAGGTGGTGAAACGGATGCGTTGGGTGTTTCAACGATTCGGATTTAAGGGCGGTCACCCATCGTTCAAGCGATTGGTTCGAGATTCCGTTTTTCTTGCTCAGCCATTGAATTGTGGGGTGACCTGGATTTTTCACTTCCAAGATGGGTTTGAATTCCAAATAGTCTATGCCCACACCGTATCGAGTTTCGGCAGATTTGTTTTTGCCCGATATGCGCAAACTGAATTTATGTTTGCCAGGAGACAGTGTGACCAGGCCGATTTCTTTTAATTCGGAGGTAATCTCCGGAGCATATAGGTCGTGAACGGGACCGATGGGTTGGTCATCCAGCAATACCTGCAGGTCCGCATAATCCACGGCCTGCGTAAAATGAATGTTGAATGTGGCCTGAAATGTTGGGTGGCCTGAGTCCGGTATCACCAAGTCGAAATCGATTTGGTCCCCATCTTTTCCGTCAATCCAGAGAAACTGTTTGTTTCCTTCCCATTTGAATTTCTCCGTCGGCGCGAGTTCTTGGACTCGGTTTGTGCCGGATGGTCGATTGATGGGCTTGAGCGATTCTCCTTGTATTTTCAAACCGGTAGGTTGATTCCACGTGGGATCGTTTCTGAGAAAGATCATGGCCGATTCAATGGTTTTTGCCGTGATTGTTGGGTCTAAACTACTTATTTGAGCCTGCAGATGAGGAAATAAATTCTGCGCGTGTTCGATCGCTGTATGACTTTCCTGACGTGCCTGCCTAATTTTTTGATCGGGATCAAGCATCGCTAATTGGCGTCGCGACGATTGAAGATAACCCGAAAGGGCATAGTAGTCGGCGGTTGAAATCGCATCAAACTTGTGATCGTGACAACGCGCGCAGGCCACGGTTAACCCAAGAAATGTTTTGGTCATGACATCAATTTGGTTGTCGATCCGCCCGGCCTCATCAGCAAGGACATCCACTGGTGCGTGGGTGGACTCGCCGAGAAACCAAAATCCGGTTCCCAAAATTGACTCGTTGAAATGTTTTTCCGGATGCCGGCGCGGCGTCGTCAACAAATCTCCGGAAAGATGTTCCCGTATAAAATCGTTATAGGGAACGTCAGCATTGAAGGCTCGTATTAAATAGTCTCGATACTGATGAGCATGGGTTAGCGGGTAATCAAATTCATGCCCGCAGGTTTCGGCGTAGCGAATCAGATCCATCCAGTGGCGGGCCCATCGTTCACCGAATCTGGGCGAGGCGAGTAACTCGTCAATAACGGCTGCCGTCGCGTCGGGCGACGCGTTTTCCAGGTAGGCTTTAATTTGCGTTGGTGTGGGGGGGAGACCGATGATGTCGAAGTAAAGCCTTCGTATCAATGCGCGGCGGTCGGCAGGGCGAGCAGGATTCAGGTTCACCTGTTCTAGACGGTGCAAGATAAAACGATCCAGCGGATCTTTTATCCACCCTTCGTTACTCACCTGGGGTGGTGACACCGTTTTGATAGTATCCCAACACCAGTGCGTATCCCTACGGCCAAGTAGGTCAAACGATTTTTCCGGCGCCGTGTCAACGGAAGCTTCCTGAGGCCATGGAGCGCCCATTTCAACCCACTTTTCGAAGACGGCAATATCTTCTTCCGACATTTTTGTGTCGGGGGGCATTTCGTATACCTCATCGTAATTGATTGCTCCAATTAAGAGACTGTCTTCGGGGTGACCCGGCACGATTGCAGGACCGGTCTCCCCGCCGTTTAAAAGTGCCTCTCGAGACATCACGCTTAACCCACCTTCAAGGGGCTCGGCGTCGGTGCCATGGCACTCGTGGCATTTTTCAACGAGGAGGGGCCGCACTTTATTTTCAAAGAATTCTAACTGGGGATCCGTGAATTCTTGCGGGTAGGGTGAGGCCGCGCCCATGGAGGCAAAGACAAATGTTAAAAAGATAGCATTAACAAATAGGATAAAGCGCTTTGGGACATTTAAACCAAAGGCTTGTTTGATTAACATCATGGGTATACGGCCGCTTGGTGAGGGAACCCGCCAGTGGTTTGTACCAGTGGACAGATGATCCATTGTAAAATTTGGCTGATTCGAGTCCATTACCAATAGCGGTTGAAGTGGTTCTTTTAGTAATTTTTGCCTTCGTTGGCGGCACAAATCCTCTCCTTTTTTCAATTATAAGCAGGTCAATTAAGTTGGACAGAAAAGGTCTTGTTGTCTCCGGTCTCGTTGTTTTGGGATTGTGTCTGTGCGTGACAGCTGTCGGTGCAGCACAGGAAAAACAATCCCCGGCAGACAAAAAACAAAAACCGGTATCCAAAGAAAAATTGTTTTGGGTGTTTTTGACGGCCGGAAAATCGTTAGAGGGTGTTGATCGCAAAGAAGTCGAAGCGATGCAAACCGAGCATCTAGGCAATTTCAGACGTCTTGCCGAAGAGGGCAAGTTGGTGACTGCAGGGCCGCTATCCGATCCCGAAAATGTCCTTCGCGGAATTGTTGTTCTAAAGTCAAGTCAAGCAGAATCATTGATTGATATGTTTGATTTAGATCCTTTCGTGAAACAGGGCTATATGAAAGTTGAATCTTGCCCCATGAAATTTGAATTGGGCAAGATTCACACTCGGGTTGCCCCGAAAGGAATGGAACAGTTGACCCTCGCTATCTTGGAGGTGAATTTGGATGCTAAAGAAAAACCCGATGCCGGGCTTATGCAACAGACAACCAGTTATCTGAAATCGCAGTATGAAACAAAAAAAATTGATCTGTCGGTTCGTCTGTTTAATGTCTCTGACGTCACGGGATATGGCCAAATTTTAATTTTCCCGAACCAGGAATCACCCGAATCCATCACTCAAATCTTAAACCAGATTCCGGCGGTGAAAGAAGGTTTTTGGAAGCCAAAAACGATGCCGATTTTTATGGGTAAGGGTTCCATTGACCGGGAAGATAACTGACGGCGTCGATCTCAGTGAACGCAGCGAATCTGTGTGACATGGGTGAGGCCGCTCTGGGAGAGTTTTAGACCTTCGTCTTGTTTTGAATTTAAATCGTTCAAAATAAAAAACGCAGCTGAATTAGATTCAGCTGCGTTGAATTAATAACCTTGTGTTGCCGTGTCGGTTTTATACTACAAAAGTGATTGGCCTAAGTTGGTAACTCTTTCGGAGGAAATCGTTGCCGCTGTAGACTGAGTGGGTAGTGCCTTATCCTTGCGTCTCACTTAACAGCATTTTAAGCCACTGCTGTTTGGTTTTCTGGCAAAGTGACTGACTCGGCGTCTAATTCCTCTCGCAAGATCAACATGTTTGCAGGTGCCTGTATTCCAAGTCGAACTCGGTCACCCGAAACACGAACAATCGTGATCACGATTTCATCGCCCAGCTTAATTTTTTCACTTTCCTTCCTGGAAAGAACGAGCATATTCTTTTTCCTCCTGATCGAGATGTTTTTATAAATAATGGTATGTATGATGACTGCGTCTTAGCTGGCCAACTGAGGTTCGTTGGGTAGCATTGTTTTTTGAAATTTCTCTCCGCTCGATCCGTAAAATATGATCGAGTTGCTTTCCGTTTCCCAAACTGCCGTTAATTTGACGCTGCGTGGGCCGTGCAGGCAGAAAAACATTCCGCATAGCTTTCCGCATTTCGTAAGTATTTTTTCGGTGACTTGGAAAACACCTTCTTCAAAATCATTCCTTTGGCATAACGTTCGAGATACATAAGTTCGAATGTCTGGTAAGTTGACGATTTCAGTGTTTGTCATATTTGTTGACATCTCCTTGATAATCATCTGCTTTGGCAGGCAGAATCTGTTAACCGTGGCGAATCAGACGTTTCCGTACTATGCCGCGCTCGTTGGTAGATTGTGTTTGGTACGGAACGAATGAGACGCACAAAAAGGGACCAACGGGTCAATATGGGGAACATCGGCAAAGCTTGCGGGCTTAGCCATGAGAATTCCTGATAAAATTACGGGGTTGTTTTGATCAGCCAATTTTGGAAAAACAATTAATATAACCGGGTTACCCAAGCTTTCCGGGCAACTCGCCGAGCAGGATTAATTCTTCCGATCGACGTTTCAGCAATTGTATTAAAGTTTTGTATCGTTAGATTTTTGAGCGTCAAATCAACCTATCAAAATGGGGTTCCCTGTGGACTTTAACGTCTCAACTGAATATTTCCGTGGCCCCATCGATCTGCTTTTGTTTCTTGTGCGCCGCCATGAAGTTGAACTGGAGCAAGTTCCCCTTTCTTCAATCACCGATCAGTACATCGAATATCTTGAGGTGCTCAAAGAGATCCAAATCGATACCGTCGGGGATTTTATTGATGTCGCCAGCTTATTGATCGAAATGAAGGCACGCGCTGCACTGCCTCGAAATGAGTTTGAAACGGAGGAGACGGTTGAAGATCCTCGGCAAGATCTTGTCCAGCGACTGTTGATGTACAAGGAGTTTAAGGATGCTGCCATTTTATTAGAGGATAAAACCAGTCACTGGCAAACGCGTTACGGTCGAGTGGTCGATGACTTACCGCCAAGAAAAGTGGACCTGGCGGAGCAGCCCATAAAAGAAGTTGAGCTGTGGGATTTAGTCAGCGCGTTTGGGAGAGTCCTTCGAGACAATATTCCAAAACCTGAGGCAAATATTGTTTATGATGAAACACCTATTCAGGTTTACATGAAACAGATTCATAGCCAATTGGCGAGTCAAGGCAGTATTTCGTTTTTGACATTGTTTGCGGAAGGAATGCACAAATCAGCTATGATTGGTGTTTTCCTTGCAGTCTTAGAATTGGCTCGGCATCACAATGTCGCGACAGAACAACTTGATCTGCATGGAGATATCAATATCGTCCCTTGCGATGGGTTTAATCCCAATCTGGAGCTGGCAGATGTTGACGACTACGACCCCCATAAGCCTAAGGGCGACCCCGCTTCGTTGGTCAGGTGATCGATAGGTTTTCGGTTAGTCGGAGCTCACTACGGTCAGCTGGTTTCGACCCTGCCTTTTTGATTGATACAGTGCTTGGTCAGCGTGTGTCAGTAGCATTCTCACATTTGGTTTGGTGCTGTCGTTGAATGCGAGTCCAATGCTGACGGTCACTTTGGATGTCATTTCTAATGTTTCGGAGATGGCGAACTCTTGTCGGTATTGCTCGAAACGTTCGGTCACAACATCCAGTTGATCCACTGGAAGAACAACACCGAACTCCTCTCCGCCGAGCCGTGCTACGCAGAAAGCATCCGGGAAATGATCCACGAGTGATTTCGAAACATGACAAATTGCTTGGTCCCCTTCGAGATGTCCATATTGGTCATTGATCGCTTTGAAATGATCAACGTCGAGAATCGCCAGACAAATGTCTTGATGGATCTTGGACTCAAGAATTCGCTGAAATTCTCGCCGATTGCTGATTCCCGACAGGAAGTCAGTCGTCGCTGCACGTTTCAATTCTTGGTGTCGACGCCGTATTTTATCAACATCTCGGCTGATGGTAACGATTTGGGGTTCGGGTTGGCCATCAAAAAGACGGGCCCTAACTTCGACCCAGATATTATTGCCCTCAGCTCGCTGCGCTTCGAACTCGAGCCGGTGCCACTCAGCATTTGACCTTTGCTGAGTGACAAACTGGTCCAATGCGTTCTTTGCGCGATTCTGGTGTTCCGTTGGCACAATTTTTTCAATAACGGATTGGCCCAATATCGTAGAGGTTGGAAAACCGTAAATCCTTTCCGAGGCTTCGTTCCAGTAGACGACCTCTCCTTGCAAACTTAGCACGACGATTGCGTCGAAATTGAGGGACACGATCCTTTCCATGAAAGCAGACGAGGGGAGAGAAGAGCTCATAGATCATTAGTTCAAAAGAGCCAGCCCGAGAGTTTGCTCGCACTGGCTTGGTCGAAATGGATTATTTTTTAGCGGGGACGATCTCTGCAGATTTGATCATGTCCAGGTTCGGGTACTGCCCCAAGATATAAGCGTTGCCCTTGGATTGAAAACTTCCTTGATCCTGTGGTCTGTTTTCCCCATATTCCGTGTTCAGTTTTTTAAAATTTTCCAATCCCGCGACGACTTTGCCGATGGGCGTGAACCCCATACTGTCTAGGCGGCGGTTGTTTCCAAGGTTAATAAAAAATTGTGTGCTGCGACTATTAGGCCGCCCGGTTTTTGCAAAGGTCAGATAGCCGACGTCATTGGAGACACCCGGCTTTGCTGGATCGTCTTTTATATTTGATTCCGACCATTTCGCGCTGACTGCCGGATCACCATGAATGCCAAATTGAATCATGAAACCTTCGATCCCTCGGAAAAAGACGATGTCCTTAAAGTAGCCAATTTTCACAAGGTTATAAAAGCGATCAGCCCCGTTGGGGGACCAGTCGCGATTAACCTGAATCACGAAATCACCTTTGGTCGTATTGAATTTTACATTGAAAGTGGGTGGCGCCTGTTCGGCCGCTTTGGTTGGATCCAACATACCTGGGTGATCGTAGTTCTGTGCTGACTGATCCTCCTGCAGGGTTTGTCCGGCATCCGCGTCGATCGCGCCTCCTCGGCTGACGCATCCAGCCAGAACCATCAGACATACCGATAACGAAGTCCAGACTTCAAAACGAAACATTTTCATCGAAAGGCCTTATTTTTAGGGAAAGTTTGTTTGGTCAAGTTGTTGGATCGTTTCATTGGTTTTCACCGAAGCCTAAGCCTAGCGGATCTTTGTGATTTCATCTACGTGAACCGGAAAGAGGGGGATCGAGTCACCCTCTTTTGAGGTCTTTATTTTCCGTTTTCACCGGTTTCGCCATATCCCTCGTGCCGCGAACCCACCAGCACCGTCATGTTGACCGTGAACTGAGGTTTTGAATCGTCGGGAAATAGCAAGACTTGCACTCCATTGGCAAGCTTGTATTCGGAAATACCCTCGACTTCCGTAACTTTGGTGAATTCTTGCGCTTCCATGGTTGTTCCTGGAATCAGGACGGAGGATGCCAGTAGACCGATCGTGGTCAGCCCAAACAGTTGTGCCCTGGTTGGTAGCTGGTACATTCGGTCTATCCTTCTTAAATTAAAGAAGTTTTATTTGTGAATCCTTGAGTTCTTTGGGTCTGGAAACCTTGTTTACCAGTTAAACCAAGATCGAGGTTTCCGATTCTATCAGCCAAAATTTAGAATCGATAGGGCCGGTAGAAAAGCGATTCTGTTCCTTAGTTGCAAGGTTTTGAAATGCCAATTTCTGAAGGAGATCCGATTCATTCAAACGATTATTCCACCGTGGCTGATGTCATAGAGCGCCGTCGTACGTGGAAAGTTTTGGCGGACCCAATCAGTCCCCGGGTTTTGCCTGACGAATTGTGCGATCGGCTTGATCCCCTCGTGCTTGATGCGATCGTTCAGTCTGGTTGGGCACCTTTCCACTATTCGCGCAATCACGAAGGGGTCGCTGTGCCTTGGCGATTCCACATTGTTAACTCGGTGACGTGCCGAAAATTGGCTGGGAAATTACCTGACTGGTTTCAGGATATCAACCCCAACAACAAACTACCGGCAATGTTGTCTGCCTGCGGAGCGCTTGTGCTTGTTTATTGGTTGCCGCAGTTTGATGAAGAAACGGCTAAGCAAAAACAAGTGCAAATTAATGAGGAGCACTTGGCAGCCGCGTCGTGCGCCGTTCAGAATTTATTACTTTTGCTGACGGCCGCAGGTCTGGGAACCTATTGGTCGAGCGGGGGTTTTTTCCGCACAGCTGAAATGTCAGAAAAACTGGGGATAGATCCCGGTGAAAAACTCCTTGCTGCTGTTTTTGTCGATTACCTACCTGAAGAGGCAGCCGAAGGCGTTGAAAGGATTGGCGGGAAACATCGTGAAAGTCGATCGCCGCATTCAAAATGGATTTCCAAAGTCGACGCGCTGAATGACTGAATGAAATGATTATCATCAGGGTTTCTGATGTTAAGGGTTGCATTTCTAATGTGTCATCGGTTAAGAGAGCGGTGGCGAATCAGCGAATTCTCAGGAGGTTTTAAAAGATGCTTGGCTCGACTGAACATTTGATTGTGCGGCCTATCCCGCGATCGGGACAGCGAATCGGTTTCATTGAGTCAGCCCCGTTCGGCGGTGGTTACATGGAGAGCGGCTTTCTGGGTTCTTTCAGTATGGATCTCTTTACTTTTCATTGATTTGAGATTCGTAATCATTATTTATCGAACTGAATTTGCTGTTGGCCTAGCAGATAGCTTTGAGTGTTTGGATGGTTGAACAGGATCATATGCGGTGAGGGGTGGACCCGTGGCTCTGATGTTTGCCGCCAGCCTTTTGGGGCGTTAAGGGATGGAGTGTACGGATCGAAAGCCTCGTTATGGTTGCGATGAGTTTGACCAGCGGCGCACGGGGTGAAGATGGATCCGTTGAGGATCAATTGGATGAAACACAAAGACGTTATTGTTCGTGCCGAGAACTAGCCGATCCGACTTAAGGCTTTGATAAACCTTGGATTTGAATGATGTTTCGGTTTGTGTGAGTTTTTACGGATGATTCGGATGGGGGAAAATTGGCAAACTTTTAGGTTTATCGATCCGATACCCTAGGGGATAGACAAAATGTTCAAACGCTGGTCGATACGCATTCAACATCCCTTGCCTCATTGAAAGTCACGCATGGATTCGTTGATCAATGGGCACATACTCGTTATCAATTCAGATCGGCTTGCTGGTGCAGCCATGAGTGATTTGCTGGGTGAGCAAGGGTATCAGGTTTGTTGGGTGTCGAACGAAAGTTCCGCGATTAAGTCAACGCGGCAGGGGAATCTAGATTTGGTGATTTGCGGTGAGTGGATCGAAGGTGAATTGGGCTCAAATGTTGTCGGGCGCGTGATTGAAAAAAACCATATGAGAGAAACATCCGTTATTTTGGGTTCAAAAAGTCAGTCTGCTGGAGTCATCCATCGGAATCATGAATTCGGATCGGCGATGCACCTTAAAGAACCCATTGAATTCAACCTCATGATTCAATTGGTGGAACGGCTGATAGAGCCGCCCCGGCGTGAGGCATCATCCGTTTTTTGTGTGCCTGGACACGCGGGTGCCGCGGTCATGGGGCGAGAGCCAAGTCAAGTACTGGCTTGACCAAATTAACTTGGAGAGAGTGTTTATTTAGTATCTTTTTTAGGCTGCTTAGAGGTTTTGAAATCCGTCCGGTTGTATCCCGAGTGGCCACGAATTACGATCAATCGCGTCGGAAGTAGATCAGCGAATCTAATGATTCACCACTTATTTTAAAGAATAGTTCGTTCATGATTATTGGTGTTCCCAAGGAATTTACTGAAGGTGAATGTCGCGTAGCGGCATCCCCCGCATCGGTTAAACAACTGGTCGGACTGGGTTATGAGGTGCGCGTGCAAATGGGGGCTGGAGTTGCTGCCAATTTCCCAGACGCGTTTTATGCGGATGCCGGTGCTGACTTAGTGGAAGAAGGGGCTTCGGTTTGGTCCCAAAGTGATTTGATCATCAAGGTTGTGGCTCCCGTCGAGCATGAGATCGACGCAATGAAGGAGGGAGCAGCACTCGTTAGTTTCATATGGCCTGCTCGCAACGAGGCGATTTTGAACCGTTTGCGGGAACGGAAGATCACTACGCTGGCCATGGACTGCGTTCCCCGAATCAGTCGAGCCCAGAAATTAGATGCCCTGAGCTCGATGGCTAACATCGCTGGCTATCGTGCCGTTGTCGAGGCAGCCAATTCTTTTGGAAGTTTTTTCACCGGTCAGATCACGGCCGCCGGCAAGGTCCCCCCCGCCAAGGTGATGGTGATCGGTGCGGGGGTTGCTGGGTTGGCGGCAATTGGTACGGCCAAGGGTTTGGGGGCCATTGTTCGCGCATTTGACACCCGTTTAGCCGTCAAGGATCAGGTCAAAAGCATGGGTGCAGATTTCCTTGAGCTGGAATTTGAAGAATCAGGTGAAGGCGAAGGTGGTTACGCCAAGACCATGAGCGATGAGTTCATTGCAGCGGAGATGGCCCTGTTTGCGGAACAGGCCAAAGAAGTTGACATGATCGTCACAACAGCACTGATTCCTGGTAAACCCGCGCCGAAATTGATTACGGCCGAAATGGTCGAGAGCATGAAACCTGGGAGCGTCATTGTTGACTTGGCCGCCGAGCAGGGGGGCAACTGTGAATTGACCGTTCCCGATGAAAAAGTGGTTCGGCATGATGTGACGATTATTGGTTACACGGATCTTCCAAGTCGTCTACCCACTCAATCCAGCTCTCTGTACGCCAACAACATTGTCAACTTATTGACAGACATGACACCTCAGAAAGATGGCCAACTGGTTGTTGATACGGACGACGTGGTGGTTCGAGGCGCTCTGGTGACGTACCAAGGAGAGACGACATGGCCCCCTCCTAAAATTGAGAGCCCGTCTCCACCCCCGCCGGTCAAGCCTGTGGTGACCGTCGAGGCCGTCGTTCCCTCTGCAAAAAAGGGAACCGGTTTCGGAACTTGGGCAACCATGTTGGTTGTGTTAACGCTGTTGTACCTAATTGGCCAGTACGCCCCATCAGATTTTATACAACACTTTACGGTGTTTGTTTTAGCCTGTTTCATTGGTTGGCAAGTCGTTTGGAATGTGACGCCTGCATTGCACACGCCGTTGATGAGCGTTACCAACGCGATCAGTGGGATTATTATTATCGGGGGCATGCTTCAAATGGCCGGCGGTAGCGCAACGGTCAGTTCGGTTACGGCTGCGTTGTTAGCAACGCTCGCTGTTTTAATCGCCATGATTAATGTTGCCGGAGGTTTTCTGGTAACGCATCGCATGTTGGGAATGTTTAGGAAACAGGATTAGTAACAATGGCAAACATTCCTTTGATGGCTTGGTTGGTTGCAGGCATCTGTTTTATTTTGAGTCTGGGTGGTTTAAGCCAGCATGAAACGGCTCGTCGCGGAAACGTGCTGGGGATTATTGGGATTTCTCTCGCAATCATTGCTGCCCTATTTCAAATAGAGTCTATCGATGCGGCAGTTGCGGTATTGTTGATCATGGCGATTGGTATCGGTGCGTTGATCGGAAGCGTTCTTGCCAAGCGGGTCGAAATGACCGCCATGCCGCAATTAGTTGCCATTTTGCACAGTTTTGTGGGGTTGGCGGCTGTGCTGGTCGGTTTGAGTGTTTATTTATGGCCCATCGGGCATATCGTTATTGACGGAGACGGTGGAACGATCGTCCATCACGAGATGATCCAGAAAATAGAAATTGTTTTGGGTGTCTTCATTGGCGGTTTGACCTTTACGGGATCGATCATTGCGTGGGGTAAGTTGGATGGTAAAGTTGACAGCAAACCGTTGCTGTTGCCAGGGCGACACTTCTTGAATTTAGTCATGCTGTTATCCTGCGCGGGGATTTCAATTTGGTTCATACAAATTGAGAGTGTCTGGCTTGGCTTGGTGCCGTTGCTTTTGGTGATGGTGATTTCGTTTATATTCGGAATTCATATGGTGATGGCGATCGGGGGCGCCGACATGCCAGTGGTGGTGTCGATGTTAAATAGTTACTCCGGCTGGGCCGCTGCCGCAACGGGATTCATGTTGCCCAACGATCTGTTGATCGTCACAGGAGCCTTGGTGGGAAGTAGTGGTGCAATCCTAAGCTATATCATGTGCCACGCGATGAATCGCTCTTTCATCAGTGTGATCGCTGGTGGTTTTGGTACCGGTACAGGCTCGGCGGCATCCAAAGGGGATGCTCAGGAGCTCAGCTATACATCCATTGATGCGGCCGGAGCGGCGGATGTGTTAGCCGAAGCAAGTGAAGTGATTGTGATCCCGGGATACGGGATGGCGGTGGCGCAAGCACAGCATCCGATTCTTGAAATTACAGAGTTGCTCAAAAAGCGGGGTTGTCGTACTCGCTTTGCAATTCATCCGGTTGCGGGCCGTTTACCAGGTCACATGAATGTGCTGTTGGCGGAGGCTCGCGTTCCCTACGACATTGTTTTGGAAATGGATGAAATCAACGAGGATTTTCCGGAGACAGATGTCGTTCTGGTTATCGGAGCCAATGACATTGTGAACCCCGGTGCCTTAGACGATCCCGCGAGTCCGATTTATGGTATGCCCGTTCTGGAGGCGTGGAAAGCACGTCAGGTAATCGTTCTGAAGCGTTCCATGGGCACGGGTTACTCGGGAGTAGACAACCCCCTTTTTTACGAGGAAAACACCGACATGCTGTTTGGTGATGCCAAGAAAAGTGTCGATGACATTTTGCATTCACTGCGGGGTTAAGCGTCCCGAGCGGTCCCGTATTTATCGGAGGTGCACCTATTCGGGACCCGCGTTCAAATGGCTGCCAACACCTCTGTGTTATCACCGAATCTCTAATACTGCACAATGGCCAATAGTGCTTTCGGATGAAGCGATTGGTTTTGGACGTTGCTGCCATTTGGCGAATTTTAACGAGTCAGGATTGCCTAGGAGCCTTAGTCGTCATAGATCGCGTCAGTTGAATCCCCGGTCACGTTACGACGATCCCAAAAGGTCAATGCAAACAAAACGGTGACCCCGGCGGCGAGTCCAGCCGGCAACAGCCAGAATTCCATCGCGCTCTCGGTCCAGCCTTCTTTGGTGGTTGGGTCGAGGCCGATACCATCGCCCCAAAAACCGAGCACATAATTTCCGACTAACATGCCGGCACCATATGTGAGTAACCCGATCAGTGCCTGAGCGCTGGTTCGGATCTCACGTGGTGCAACCTTGTCGGTGTACAGTTGGCCCGTAACGAAAAAGAAATCGTAGCAAATCCCGTGTAGAACGATCCCTGTCAAAATTGCGGCAGGCACCGTGGGAAAGAAGCCAAACAGAGCATATCTTGCGGCCCAAGCGATCATACCGACCAGTAACATTTTCTTGACACCCAGCCGGAGCAGGAAGAATGGAACCAACGCCATAAAAAAGATTTCGCTAACCTGTCCCAACGCCATTACGCCTGCGGTCCTCGACCCGAATGCCATCAAGCTGGCGAATTCGTAGGTTCGAGCGTAATAAAACGCCAGTGGAATGCATATCAAAAAGGAACAGAGTGCAAAGACGCAATAAGCAGGGTTCTTGAACAACTGAAGTGAATCGAGGCCAAGCATGTTGATGATGTCAACCGGCTTGCCTTTGCCCTGAGGGGGGGAGGCTGGTAGCGTGAATGAGTAAACGCCGTAGATGAAACTCGCGACTGCAGCTAATTTTAGTGGGAATGCAGTGGTTCCGGCATCCGCTATCCCGGGAAGAACCGGTAAC
>JAKVBF010000018.1 GCA_022447555.1 Mariniblastus sp.
GACTTATCAGTCTAGCAGATACGAAAGTAGGACTTAGTGATCCGGCGGTTCCGAATGGAAGGGCCATAGCTCATCAGATAAAAGGTACTCCGGGGATAACAGGCTTATCGCATCCGAGCGTCCATAGCGGCGATGCGGTTTGGCACCTCGATGTCGGCTCATCACATCCTGGGGGTGAAGAAGCTCCCAAGGGTTTGGCTGTTCGCCAATGAAAGTGGTACGTGAGCTGGGTTCAGACCGTCGTGAGACAGGTCGGTCCCTATCTGCCGTGGGCGTACGAAACTTGAGGAGGTTCATCTTTAGTACGAGAGGATTTGGATGGACGTAGCTCTGGTGTACCAGTTGTCACGCTAGTGGCACGGCTGGATAGCTAACTACGGAAAGGATAAACGCTGAAAGCATCTAAGCGTGAAGCCCTCTCCAAGATAAGGTTTCGTTGCGGTTTACCGCGAAAGTCCCCTTGAAGACGACAAGGTTGATAGGCCAGATGTGTAAGCTCAGTAATGGGTTCAGCTAACTGGTACTAACGGACGAACGCTTGACCACATATATCCAGGTCTCTCACTTTTTAGTGAGTTAGGGTAGGCTGTCTTTGCGATAGCAAAGGCATACTGCACTCTATTCAAGAGTTGCCATCTAAAATCACAACCGTCAAAGACAATGAGTGTTGTCGGGTGAATAAGCCGGCAACATTCTTTGCGGCGACCATATTGGATTGGTCACACCTGTTCCCTTACCGAACACAGTAGTTAAGCAATCCAAGCCGATGATAGTACTGCAAGTGCGAAAGTAGGTATCGCCGCTCATTTATAAAAGCCCGTTAGGAGAAATTCTGACGGGCTTTTTTTATACGCCCGTTTCAGCCTATCAATCGTCAGAGAAATCATCAAATCTAAGCAAGATCTCACCCCCAAAACGCCTTTCAAAAGGACTCGAACATACCTGACAAACCGAATCGGACAGCTAAAATATAGCGTTTCACGAACCCGTCCGCTGACCTTCCATTTTGAACCTCCATCCGTGGGGCTTAATACAATGCCGAAGAAAAATTGGCTGCCTGTCCTGAACAGCATGGCGCTGGTCATCATCGGCCTGATAGCTATCTACCTGTGCTGGCGCTGGGTCATCGACGTTGGGAATGCTGGGCCCGCCACACTCGCGCCCCAAAACACGTTTCTCGTCGACCCCCTTTATGTCCGTGATGACGGTTCCATCAGCTACATCCGAGCGATCAACGACTGGCGGAGCAAGGGAGTCACGCCCGACCGCAATGCCTTTGTGGACCTGTCGCGTGCCTTGGGACCGCAATACGATCTTCCGAGCGACTGGGCGTTGGCCTGGGCTGCGGCCGCCGGTCCAGATGTCGCCCCTCCGACTGGTCCATTTTTAGGAGTCGTTTCACTGACCACAGATGAAGAATTCGACCAGTACGACGAATCGTTGTCACGCCCCTGGCGCGACGACGAATTCCCAAAACTGGTCAAGTACCTGCAAACCAACAAAGCCTGTCTGGATCTCGCCGTAGCGGCCAGCAAGAAAGACCAGTTTTATTCGCCGTTAATCATCCCTGATGAGGCAGGCACCAGTCTGATCGAGGCTCTCCTGCCAGTCGTTCAGGGGACCCGAGAACTGGTCCGCAGTTTGAAGATACGGGCCATGAATCACTTGGCCCACGGACGCAACCAGGACTGCCTAGACGATCTCATAGCGACCCGTCGACTCGGACACCTCGTTTCGCAAAAAGGACTGCTAGTCGAGCACTTGGTCGGGTTAGCGATTGTCCAAATGGCCATCCAGTCCGAGATCCAAGCGATCGATTCTGGTTACCTGACCAAATCCGAGGTCGAGTGGTATTTGGCCCAATTGGAGTCCCTTCCTGAATTCAACAACCTGACCGACTGCGTCGATCGCGGCGAACGCTTTTGCTCACTCGACATGCTCCAATCGATCCGCTATGGCGACGATCAGCTGGAACAGATTACAGGCTGGACGGGCATTCAAGGCCCGGAAAACCTCATGTCTTCCTCGTTCGATATCGACATCGCGATGGCCATTTTAAACGATTTCTTAAACCAGCAGGTCGAAGTCACTCAGGCCGCAACGTTTGCCGAACAGATGCAGAGGGCCGGCGCATTCGAGGAATCACTATCCCAGCTACAAGCGTCCCACAATCCGTTCACGATTTTTATCCAGACGCTATTTGGCGGCAATCAGACCCGCGGAAGATTGATGGGAAATGTGATGGCCACCCTTATGCTGCCAGCTGTCTCGCAACTCTGCCAGGCCGAAACCCGCCGGATCGGCCAAGAACGCACGGCCTTTCTGGCATTCCATCTGGAGCATTATCGCATTGAGAATGGGGATTACCCCCCTTCACTGGACGACCTTCAACTGGGAAATCACCCTTCACTGCTTGACCCGTATTCCGGTAAGCCGATCTCGTACCAGCAGAAAAAAGACGGTTACCAAATCCACGTGGTGGGGGCAAACATGCAGGACGATCAAGGGATTGGAATCATCAACGGGGAACGATACGACAACGGTAATTTACCGGGTGACGATTGGGGGTTCGAAATCGGAACGCGTGGCGCCCCAACCGATGAGCCGCAAACAGAACCATCAGAGAATCGCTAACTTTCGCGGTCAATCGTTTCGACTATTTCGTACGTTTAACAACGTGCCAGCCGTAAGGACTTTCTTCGGCGCTATAGGTTGCAAGGCCCACACCCCCGACCGCCAAGGGAAAACCAACGTTCCCAAACGCTGGCACCATTTGTCCTCGCGGATAGACACCCTTGGGAACATTCGTCACGCCGAAGTTTGCCATTTGGTAAATCCCGGGGGCCGAATCGTCAGTAAACTCCTTAACCAATTCACCAAAATCTTCACCATCAGTCCCCCGTTTTAAAAGTTCATTGGCTAATTTGGCCGCTTCCTCTTTGGTCCGACTGATATTTTTACCGGGGACGGAGCTGGTTGCCCCGGGACGCCCCTCGTTCGGTTTTGAAAACCCGATCAGGATATGCTGTACCGTGATGAACTCGGGCTCACCGGTGAGTTCACTCTGTGTCGTTTGAGCCGTCCCACTCTGAGACCCGATGTCAGGTGATGGCTCCGGCGTCGCCACGGGACTGTCACACCCGGCAACAAGTATCAGTCCGATACATGTCAAACAAACCATTTGAACTCTTTGACATTTCATTCCATTCAACTCCCATCGATGATTCGTTCACTGCGACGCCGGAATGCATAATCTAACCTTCGGCTTTGCCTAAAAACAAGACCTACGGCCATCATCGGCTCCGTTTTGTCAGGGACCGACGTTAAAACATCCCGATTCTCAAAACGGAAACGGGTCGACTTTCCACCCATAGCGGTTTTAAAATCGGCAACCATTGCCTCACATTGATTAAACCTTGCCAACACTGGTTTCCATCGGGAAATCTTAATAGGATGGACCCCTTACACCGCGTTAGGAATCAGTTGATGCAACCAAAAGAACTATCATGCATGCAGGTCTGGGGTGGAAACCAACCCACGCTTTCGACCTTCGAAAAAGCAGGGGCCGATATCTGGCTATACAGCCGCCCCTATGACCAATCACATGGTGGAGGGGACACCTACTACTTGAGCAGTTGCGCCTCCGGCCGAATCACTAGGATGTTGCTGGCTGACATCTCAGGCCATGGTCAATCCGCTTCTGCTGTGGCGATCTCGCTGCGCGATTTGATGCGGAAACATATCAACCAGATTTTCCCAAACAAATTGTTCGAGAAAATTAATGGCGAGTTTACGATCGATCAAAGTAATGACCGATTTGCGACAGCCATCCTACACTCTTATTTTGCCCCCACTCGCAAGCTACGGATTTGTAACGCGGGGCATCCACCTCCGTTTGTCTACCGGCAGAACACCAAACAATGGACCAAAGTCGAGCTGCCCACTCAGGCGAAGCTGCAAGATCTCCCTTTCGGAATCACGGAAAACTCTGACTATCAAGAGTTTGAAATTGACTTCACCAAAGGAGATCTACTCTTTAGCTACACCGATGGCTTAGCCGATTTAAACACCGTCGATGGGAATTCATTAGGCATCGCCGGGATCCAAACACTGCTTAAGACTGCGGACGCCGAACACCCTCAAACCATTCTCGACCTGATCGTTGAGACGATCGAGCAGTCGGAAAAACAACACGAAGTGATTGATGATATTTCGCTACTGCTGGTCCGCGCCAACACGAAGGCGATCACCTTGCGTGACAACCTGCTGGCACCTTTCCGATGGCTGGGGACGTACCTTAACAAAGAATCTTGAGACCTCCGTAAAGGACTACAACCCATCGGTTGGCCCTAATATCAATCCACAAAACAACGTCCACCAAATCGGAAACAAAATGAAAATCGAAGCGATTCGGGCTTACCAGGTCGACCTCCCCCTCAAGGAGGTCAGTTATAAATGGTCCGGCGGTAAATCCGTCGAGGTTTTTGACAGCACGATCGTCGAAGTGGAAACTGACAATGGTCTTTTGGGCTACGGAGAGGTGTGTCCACTAGGTCCGTTTTACCTGGCGGCCTATGGAGGGGGCGTCCGGGCCGGTCTGAAAGAGTTGGGACCGCATCTGATTGGCCTAGACCCGAAGCAGTTAGGCCCCTTGAACGACACAATGGATCGAGCCCTTAAAGGACACCCCTATGTCAAAACGGGGATTGATATCGCCTGTTGGGATCTCTTGGGTAAAGTTTCCAAACAATCGACGTGCGAGTTACTAGGCGGTCGGTTCGAAAAGGATTTTCATTTGTATCGGGCCATTTCTCAAGTCAGCCCCGATGAGATGGCTCAAAATGTACTGGCCTATCGCAATGAAGGCTACCGGCGATTCCAGTTAAAAGTCGGAGGTGATCCTTCAGTCGACATTGAGCGGATACGTTGCGTCGCCGACGTCTTAGAGCCGGGGGATCGATTGATTGCTGACGCCAACACGGGCTGGCTGATGCATGACGCCGCACGTGTCGTTCGAGCCGTCCGTGATCTCGACGTCTATATAGAACAACCTTGTCTCAGTTTCGAAGAATGTCTCTCAATCCGTCGGCGTACCGATCATCCCTTTGTGATGGATGAGTGCATCGATTCCACTGCGGCCATCCTGAAAGCCGCCAGTGAAAATGGAGCCGATGTGGTCAATATAAAAATCAGTAAATTCGGCGGCCTCACCAAGGCAAAATTAGCCCGTGATATCTGCGCATCGCTGGGCATCGCCATGACCATCGAAGACAGCTGGGGCGGTGATGTGACGACCGCAGCCATCGCCTGTTTGGCCCACAGTACTCCGACGGATCTGTTATTCACCTCGACGGACTTCAACAGCTATGTAACGGTAAGCACAGCCGATGGAGCCCCACAGAGAGACCGCGGAAGGATGTCTGCCTCGACACTTCCGGGACTAGGAATCACCCCTAAAATGGATGTCCTTGGGAAACCGGTCGTCGAGATCTTTTAATCGCAACCGTTTAATCGATCGGGGAGTTATCCGGCCCAAATTCTGTATCGAGACCATGAGGGAAGGGAGATTCAATCTCCTGAATCTCGGCCAAGGCATTGGCTGCGGCCCGTTGTTCGGCTTCTTTCTTGTTTCGACCCCAAGCCGGCGGGAACGTTCGTTTCCCTATCTCGGCGGAGACCAAAAACCACTTTTCATGATCTGGACCATGATCTCCCAAAAGTTGATAAACCGGCGGAAGACCTACCCGTTTTTGAGAATACTGTTGCAGCTCGGACTTAAAATTGGAATCGGGATTTTCATCTACGGTCACCCGAACCAATTGCTCGACAAACGGAAGTAAAAATCCTTTGGTTGCTGGCATCCCACCATCCAAATAAATCGCACCGATCAAAGATTCGAATGCGTTCGCTAGCAGGGAAGCGGGAACCGGACCGCGACTACCAATCCCTTTACCGACAATCAGAAATTCTTCGAGTCCCAGCTCAACACCCAATTTGGCACAACTTTGCCGACTGACCACCACCGATTTCACTTTGGTGAGTTCACCCTCTAGCCAATCTGGGTAACGCTGAAAAAGAAACTCGCAAACAATAAATCCTAGAATGGAATCACCAAGAAATTCCAACCGCTCGTAAGAGTTCAACCGACTGGTGGCACTGGAGGCGTGGGTGATGGCTTCATCCAATAAAGCCTTGTCTCGAAAATGGTATCCGATTCGCTGCTCACAATGCTGCACATTGAGCATACGAGTATCGGTTAACTTTTCGGAGCGATTCATAACGGTTGCCATGATTTCCAGCGAGACACACTCGGACCAACCGGCTCACTACCTCTTTCGATCATGAATATCACGTGAAAGTCCGTTATTCTGAGTCAGCCCAACCAGCTTATCATCTGGGCAAAAACGTGAAAACCCTTTGTCAGTCGCATTTCACGTTTGTCACGCCGAGCCGTTGGCCTTCATTTGCTCGGCAATGGTGAATGAAAGCTCAATCGCCTGGTCGTAGTTGAGTCGCGGATCCACCGCGCTCTTGTAAGCGCGATGAAGGTCTGGTTCCGCCAGTTTACCGGCACCACCCACGCACTCGGTCACGTTGTCACCCGTCATTTCGAGATGCACGCCGCCCAATATGGAACCATTGGCACCATGAATTTGAAACGCTTGCTTTAGTTCGCTAATGATTTGGTCAAAACTCCGCGTCTTGACTCCGGTGCTCGTCGAATACGTGTTCCCGTGCATCGGATCACTGGTCCAGAGCACATTGAGTTGCCGATCCTTGACCGCTTCGATTAACGGCGGCAGGCAATCCGCGATCTGCTCGGCTCCGAATCGGTGAATCAGTGTAATCTTCCCTTGTTCGTTAGAAGGGTTCAGCGTGTCGACCAACCGGATCAATTCACCAGCCTCCATGCCAGGCCCTACTTTGATTCCGACCGGATTTACGATTCCCCGAAAGTACTCAACGTGAGCGCCATCAATTGCCCGAGTCCGAAAGCCAATCCATGGAAGGTGTGTGCTCAGATTGTACCAACCCTCCCGCCTCGGTACGTGACGCGTTTGAGCCTGCTCGTAACTCAAGTGCAAAGCCTCGTGAGAGGTGAAAATTTCAACGCCCCGACTCTCTCTCATGGTGGCGCCTAAAACCGCCTCCATGAAGTGCATCGATTCGTTGATTGAGTCAACCATTTTGTGGTACTGCCGAGACCGGGGCGAGTCACTCGCAAAGTCGAGATCCCAATTTTCTGGATGGTGTAAATCGGCAAAGCCACCACTGATCAAGCCCCTAATAAAGTTAAGCGTCAACGCGGCCCGCTCGTAACCTCGCAACAGTAGTTCCGGGTCAGGCTGCCGGTCTTTTTCATTAAATCCGCTACGGTTTACAATATCACCTCGATATACGGGTAACGTGACACCTTCCCTTGTTTCCGTGTCGGCAGACCGAGGTTTGGCGTACTGTCCGGCGATACGTCCGACACGAATCACTTTTTTCATCGAACCGTAAATAAGTATAAAACTCATCTGAATGAGCACCTTGAGATTCCGAACAATTGCGTCGGTCTCGCAATCTTCTAGGCTTTCCGAACAATCACCAGCCTGTATCAAGAAAGCATTTCCAGCGGCCGCCTCCGCCAACTGTTCCTTCAAATTTTCGATCTCCCAACTGGTCACCAGTGGCGGGAGCTTGGTAAGACGCCTTAGCGCGTCGTCCAATTGTGCCTGATCCTGGTAAACCGGTTGTTGCGTTGCAATTTTTTTTTGCCAAGAGCTCGGCGTCCAATGATTGTTCATGCGATATTCTTCAATTATTTAGTGCGGGCAACTTTTTCAATACCATCCTAGAGAGGCTCACCTGACCGGCAAGGTTTCCCTGTCTTCAGTCTATCGGTGAAAACAGAAAACGTGCTGTTTCCGAAAAAAACCATGCGGCTCGAACAACCGCGTCCCGAGTTGGGAAATTCGTCCGCAATGGCCCTTAGGGAGGGTTGCATTCTACGATTTTACCAATCACCATTAGGTTGTTATTCACTAGGATAGCTCTTCGCTAATATCCACCATCTCTTGAGGATTTAACGTCCAAATGCAGGCCCGTATCTTATATTTTTTGGTTTTTTCGTGGATTACTCTGGCATTAACCTCCGGTGTGAACGGACAGGAGAGTTCCACCGACGTTTCCAAGGATGATTTGACCCAAATACTTCAGGGTCATTCCCAACACGGCGAAGCCTTTAACAAGGGACCACGGCAGAAAGCTTATCTGCTTGGAGGCACAGGGAACGTCTCTTTCCCGATCACCTCGAACCATGAGGCGGTCCAAGCCCACATCAATCAGGGACTTGGACAACTACATGGCTTTTGGGACCTCGAAGCAGAGAGAACATTCCGTCAGGCCATGGCGTTAGACCCCGATTGCGCGATGGCCTATTGGGGCGCAGCACTGGCAACGAACCGAGACAAAAAACGTTCTCAGGGCTTTATTTCCAAAGCAATGGAACTCAAAGACAAGGTGACCGAACGCGAGAAAATGTATATCGAAGCGGTCAACAAGTTCGTCTCAGACAAGCCGGACGATTCCAAGAAGCGGGCAGCCCAATATCTTAAGGACCTCGAATCGATCGTCCTTAAATTCCCAGACGACCTCGAGGCCAAAGCGTTGGTAGCCCACCGGATATGGGAGAATGGAAGAGCCGGTATCCCCGTTGCAAGTTACATTGCAACCAATGCGTTGCTCACGCAAATCTTCGAGCAAGAACCGCTCCACCCCTCGCACCATTACGCGATCCATCTTTGGGACTATCGGGATCCCAAGATGGCACTTGATTCTGCAGCCCGGTGCGGAATTTCTGCACCATCGATTGCCCATATGTGGCACATGCCCGGTCACATTTACTCTCGTCTGAAACGTTATGAGGATGCCGTCTTTCAACAGGAGGCGTCCACGCGCGTGGATCACGCATACATGATGCGTGACAGTGTGATCCCGGACGAAATTTCAAATTTTGCCCACAACAATGAATGGCTTATTCGCAACCTCGTGTTTGTAGGCCGCGCTAGCGATGCGATGGAATTAGCAAAAAACATGGTGAGCTTGCCTCGCCACCCCGAATATAACACGTTAGAGAAAAATCGTGGAAGCCATAGCTACGGCCGCCGCAGACTCCTACAAGTGTTACGTGAATTCCAGCTATATGGTCAGGCCATGGCTCTCTGCCAGTCCCCCTACCTGAACATTCCGGAAAACACTTCGGAGCAAGTGAAGACGCTACGTTTACTCGGGTGCTCCGCTGCCATCTCTGAGCGAGCACTGTTAGCCGACCGAGCCATTGAGGAAATCAAACAAATCCAAACCGATCAGCAACAAAAGGTCGACACCCTTCAAACCAGAGCCAAGCTCCTCGAGCGGATGAAGGATCCGGAGGACGACATGCCTCCGATTCCTGAACAGGCCAAGCTGGATCCTGAAGCGGCAAAGAAGGAACTTGAAACGGTCAACAAGGATCTGGGTGACGCAAAGCGTATCACCAAAGCGTGTACGAAAGCGCTGCTTGCCATTGGGGGCTACTCCTCCGTTGCCAAACGCGAATTCACTGAGGCGGCGAAACAGCTTAAGGACGCTTCGGGGGAGGACCTCAGTTGGATTGGGGAATTAAAAATCTTAGGGGGTGACATCGAAGGTGGAATTAAAGACCTTCGCAGCCAAATCAAACGCCGAAAACAGGAAACCATTCCACAGGCACGCCTCGTATGGGCACTGAGTCAATTGCCCGAAAACGCACCCGAACGAAGTGAACTAAAAAAGGAGTTCGCGGCGTTACGGGACATGTCATCATCAATCGATCGGGACGTTCAATTGTTCAAACGACTGGATACCGTCGCTCTGTCACTCGGTTTTCAAAAAGATTGGCTCAAGGCACCCGCTTTGGCCGCCGACACCGGGTTTCGTCCGCCGTTGGATACACTCGGACCTTTTCGTTGGGAACCTTCGCAGGCTGCTTCATGGGAATTGCCCGATGGCGGAAACCAGTTGGTCGCCTCCTCTGAGTTCCAAGGCAAGCCCCACATTGTGATTTTTTATCTGGGTCACGGCTGCCTGCATTGTGCCGAGCAACTCCAGGCATTTGCACCGCGACTCAATGATTTTCGCGCAAGTGGAATTGAATTGGTCGCCATTAGCAGTGACCCGCAATCAGAGCTCGCAAATGACTTAGATAATTTCAACGGGGAAATGCCGTTCCAATGGCACCTGGCGGACGGCACGCATGAAGTCTTCAAAAAGTTTCGTGCCTTCGATGATTTCGAAAACCAACCGCTACACGCAACCCTGCTGATTGATGGGCGCGGGCGAGTGCGGTGGCAAGATATCAGCTATCAACCCTTTATGGATCACGAATTCTTATTGAACGAGTCCAAACGCCTGCTATCTCAGGATACACCTACAAATGACATTCAGATATCGGGACGGTAATCGAACGCTCTCCTATCTTAGGCCCTGACCCGACGCAATGAATTACATATCTCTGAACCCGGGCGAGATCGTTCAGACAGTCTCCCAGCTTCGGTCGCGTATTGATGATCGATTTCCGGACTCCGGTTTAGCGAATGTGTGTCGCCAACTTCTCCATATCTCTCAACAGGCTGAACAGAAAACCGAGTGGATTGATCGGCCGATCCGATGGATGAGAGCTTTGGTTTGGCTTGGCTGCGGAACTTTTTTGGCGATGTGTTTGGTTTCCATCTATCTCGTCATCCCTCCTTTGGCTCAAGAAATCATCGGCACCTCCACCATTGACGAAGCCTCTGCCGAACTCGAGGTGCTCGTTCCCAATATTGAAGCCGAACTTAACGTCCTTATCTTGCTTGGAGGCGCGATATTTTTCCTGCTGACCCTTGAGGGCCGCTTCAAACGGATTCGTGCCTTAGCGGCCATTCACGAATTACGATCTTTGGCACACATCATCGATATGCACCAATTGACCAAAGATCCGGAGCGTCTTTTCATTGCCCGGCAATCGATGAATACGCAAGCCTCACCGGAATTAGGTATGAGCCAGTTCGAACTGCGCCGATACCTAGACTACTGTAGTGAAATGCTGGCGCTCACGGGCAAAATTGCGGCCCTTTACGTCCAGCGCTTTGACGATTCAGTCGCACTCTCATCAGCCAACGAAGTGGAAGCGTTGACCACGGGCCTCTCCCGAAAAATATGGCAGAAAATTTTGATTCTTCATACCTACGATAACGAATCCCCGCAGTCATCGACCCAAGCTTCCCCGGATAAAACAGGTTAAGACAGCATCGATCAGCAAGCTAACGCCGTGCGAATCCGGCGGCCTCCAATAGGACTTCGCTCGTTTATAGGAAGGACGAAATTCATCGAAATTGTGGGTGCCACGGTGAAACAAAATCTTTTTTCTCTTATATTAACAGGGCTGAACTAAAACTCCTGCACCCCAACAAAAGGTTTAAAAAGCAAATGATGAGACCTCAACTCGTATTGCTTGCATTACTGTTCTCTACCAGCTTGCCTCCAATCTCTGCGTCTGCTGTGGAAACCGCGACCCGCGGCCAGCAGCAAACCGAAGCCCCACAACGAATGACTCCTGAGCTCCTTTGGAAACTCGGACGTCTGGGAGAGGCCGTAGTGTCACCTGATGGGAGTCATGTCGCCTATACCGTGAGGCATTACGTTTTGGCCGAAAATCGGGGCCGTTCCTCCTTGCACGTGGTCCACCTTAAATCTGGCCAGGAGACCGTCGTCCTTAGGGATTGGCCTTCATTGAATTCGATTCAGTGGATTACGACCCCGGCTGGGCCACGCCTATTTTTTATCGGACGCGACGGTCAATCAGAGAACCGTGTCGTCGGAGAGGGCGATAATCAAAAAACGCTCTTTGTCGAAACATCCCAAGCCTGGGTGATGAACCCTAACCTCCAAAACACGAGCCCGTTACCAAACAACGATGACCTGATTCAGGCCACTAATGTCGAGGGGGGCATAGCGAACTTAAAGGTTTCACCCGATGGAAAACATTTGGCGTTCACGGTTGAAGTCAAGATGGACAAAACCGTTAACGAGCTATTCGAAGACCTGCCGCAAGCGGACGCACGAATCATCGATTCGCTCATGTACCGTCATTGGGACGCGTGGCATGATTATGCGTACACGCATCTCCATGTTGCGCCTTTCGACGGCAAAGGACCCATCACCAGCATGACCGACCTGATGGAAGGACTGAAAGCAAACTGTCCCGTACCGCCGTTCGCTGGTTCGGAGCAATTCAATTGGTCACCCGATAGTAAGGAGATCGCCTACACACTCAAAGATGTCCCCGACTGGGCCGAATCAACCAATAGCGACGTCTACGTCGTTCCCGTGGATGGCAGTGCGGCACCCCGCAACATCACAAAGGGAATGCCCGGCTATGACAACGACCCGGTCTATTCCCCAAATGGAAAGTACCTTGCGTTCCATTCGATGAAACGCGCCAGTTTCGAATCCGACCGCAACCGAGTGATGGTGATGAATCGTCAAACGGGCAAAATGATGGACGCCACACAGGGCTTGGATCAAACAGCCCATGGAGCGACCTGGATGCCCGACTCCGAATCCCTGGTGTTCGCCTCCGAAACCAAAGGAACAGACCAATTATTCCAAGTACAACTGAACAAACGGGGTGCCATGCAGCTCACCCAAGGGCGCTTTAACTGGGGACTGCAAGAAATTCTTTCGGGCGGAAAACAAGCCTTGGTATCCCGTATGGACATGCTTCGCCCAAAGGAGCTGTTCCTCGTCGATCTCAAAGACGCCACTGCAAAAACGGTATCACACATCAATGACACGATTTACGCCGACTTGGAACTTCCCACCATAGAAGAGCGGTGGGTTGAGGCTACCGATGGAAAGAAGATCCATTGCTGGGTCATTAACCCACCCGACTTCAAGCCAGACTCAGACAAACAATGGCCCATGCTAACTTACTGTCAGGGGGGACCTCAGGGGCAGATTGGACAATGGTTCTCGTATCGCTGGAACTTCCACCTCATGGCGTCCAACGGTTACGTTGTGGTCGCACCTAACCGACGAGGACTCCCTGGATTCGGCAGGCAATGGAACGACCAAATCAGCGGAGACTGGGGCGGCCAAGCCATGCAGGACATCCTATCCGCAACCGACAGCATGACGGCCGAACCCTATATCGATCGCAAGCGAACCGCCGCCATCGGCGCCAGTTTTGGAGGCTACACGGTCTATTGGCTGATGGGAAATCACAGCGATCGTTTCTGCTCCATGGTCGCTCACTGCGGAGTCTTTAACCTAGAGTCTATGTATGGTGCTACCGAGGAGCTCTTTTTTGTGAATTACGACCTAGGCGGACCCTATTGGAAAAGCGCTGCAATCCAAAAAGATTATGATACATTTTCACCCAATCGTTTTGTTGCAAAGTGGAAAACACCCCTACTCGTGATTCACGGGGAGAAAGATTTTCGTGTCCCCGTTACGCAAGGAATGGAGGCCTTCACCGCCGCCCAAGTTCAACACGTCCCATCACGATTTTTGTATTACCCGGCGGAAGGTCATTGGGTGATGTCCCCCCAAAACGGCGTACTTTGGCACCGCGTATTCTTCGAATGGGTAGACCGGTTTTGCAAGCCGACGGAAACACCGGAACCAGATACGCCCGAGAATTAAATTCTCGCGGCACTGTGGCCTCAAAAAGGGCGTGCCCTCGTACGCCCTTTTTTATCAACCCAAGACAAAAAACGATCGCCCTACTCATGACGCCCCTCAATCCCACCACCGCAATGGCGATCTTAGCCCAATGCCGCGGTGATGAGATCTGGTCCATTGAGACATGTCGCCAAGCAAATGTCCCGGAAGTTTGGATCGAAGAATTAGTAGACGCCCACGAATCGGGGTTCGACAATGATCGGAATACAATCTACGAACGAGGACAACTCGTCAATCATTACCATGGGGTGGCCGACTTGGCGTTGGCCATCCGCGTGGCCGAATTTCTTGGGATTGACACGTCGCTCACCCTTCAATCGATCCTTGGACGCAGGGCGCAGGTAAACGCTTTAAAAGAGGAGATCGATGAAATTTGACCTTTCTCTTTGAACACTGACTACTTGTAAAACCACAAAAACCTCGTATCCTGCGATACCGGAACGTGTCGGCTAAATCATCTGGCGAATGTTACGATCCCTTCCTAATACCGTTTCTTTTTTACATTTTGGAGTGTTTTGTGTCTGTCGAAAAATGCCGTTGGGGTTTTCTAAGCACCGCTGAAATTGGTTTTAAAAATTGGAAAGCAATCAATTTGTCGGGCAACGGTACGGTTGTCGCTGTCGCCAGTCGCGATTCTAGCCGAAGCCAGGAATTTATTGACCAGTGCCAAAGCTACGTCCCATTCCAGCAAGCCCCTCAAGCATTGGGAAGTTATCAAGAGTTAATCGATCACCCGGAAGTGGACGCTGTCTACATACCCCTTCCCACGGGCATGCGGAAAGAATGGGTTATCAAAGCAGCCAATGCTGGCAAACACGTCCTGTGTGAAAAGCCCTGCGCGATCAATGCGACGGATCTTAAAACAATGATCGACGCCTGCGAGAACAATAACGTTCAATTCATGGATGGTGTCATGTACATGCACACCGACCGACTCGCATCGATGCGGTCGACACTGGATGACTCAGATAGCATAGGAGAATTAAGAAGGATCGCCGTGCAATTCAGTTTCTGCGCACCCGATGGCTTTAAGGAGGAAAACATTCGTACAGACCCCGATTTGGAACCACATGGATGCCTCGGTGATTTAGGCTGGTACACCATCCGGTTTATTTTATGGGCAATGAATTACCAAATGCCTCAATCAGTGACAGGTCGGATTCTCACCGATTACCGACGAACCCCTTCGACCGAATCCGTACCAATGGAATTCTCCGGTGATTTAGTTTTTGAAAACGGCGTTTCTGCTAGTTTTTACAATAGTTTTATTACAGAGCATCAACAGTGGGCGAATCTAAGCGGATCGAAAGGGAACCTGACCGTCTCTGATCTGGTTTTACCGTTTCACAGCAACTGCCTCGACTACCGCGTCAGTCAACCCAGATTCAACGTGTATGGCTGCGACTTCAATATGGAAGATCACTCGCAAACGATCACCACCCAAGAATACAGCAGTGCCGCCCACTCAGCCGGGGAAACCAAATTATTCACACGCTTTTCCTCGATCGCGACATCGGGAAGACGCGAGCCCCAGTGGCCTGATTACTCACTCAAAACACAACAAGTTTTAGACAAGTGCTATGAATCGGCAAGGAACGGAAGCCGATCGATGAGTTTCTAACCGCTTTGGCAAAAATTACGCCAGCAACCTCTGCTAGCGTGCTGTTTCCCCGGTTGTAAACTCATTTTTACTCGAAACTACCGATTCAGGACGAATTGCATCACTTGTTGGCCTCGGTTTGTGCAAGAGTCTGGGGAACCTAGATGACCTCTCTAGCCCAGTATTTTAAATTCAACTGGCATTCGCAATCTTACCGATAACTCTCTCCGTGCGAACCATAAATGAATTTTATGACACATGCACCGTGTCAATCTGCGAAGTTTCGCGTTGTGAGCCGACCCAGCTTCTAAAAGAAAACTTCGCAATGAGAGGGCCTTTTATGAACAAGGTTTTTGCATTCTTTTTTTCCGGACTCGTGGTGCTCGTTGGCTCTGTCGATGTACAGGGCCAGGTGGGACGCGAGTCGGGTCTATGGAATTGGACTGACAATGCCGAACATCACAAGTCCATTGTCCAAGTGACCGCCGGCGAAGGAACAGGAACCGGAGTGATTATTGCTGTCGACTCCAGCAAACCTGTCAAAGATGGCTACGAGGGCTATTGCCTGACCGCATGGCATGTCGTTCAGCACCATTTGAACGACAATGAAATTTCGCTCACTTACCGAAATGGGCGCAAGGCCAAAAAATGCAAAGTCGTTCAATCTGATAAAGCACGGGATGTGGCCATTGTTTGGGTTTGGGTACCAAATGATATTCCCTCCGCTAAAATTGCTAATGATTCAATCAAAAGTGGTGATCGATTAGAGTTTTGCGGACTGGGTGGTGGGTCAGATGTCAGTTGTTGCGTACGACATTTCGCGGGGACAGCTTCTTCACCAAGTACGCTTGACCGAATATTTGCAGACGTCCCCCTTTTACCCGGCGATTCAGGAGGACCCGTGTTCAATCGTAATCACGAGGTCGTTGGCATCATTTCAGGTGGATGGTTTTGGTACGACGGAGGAATCACCACTAGCACTGGCTCTTCCATCCGTACGACATGGCCAGCTCGCGCCAGCAACGTTGAACCCATTAAGTCATTGATGGCTAAAGTGGAAGATGAATCCACGGTTCGCTACTAACCCCAACCATGCGATCAACCGACAGCCGCTCTATCACGGATAATCCTTTCGCGGCCGCAACGGTCTGGTCCGGAAGCTTTCTCAAACTCGAACCTGGCATCCTCCCTCGCCGTCTCGAGCAGACTTTTTTTGTTCTTGGATCCCATAGCTTACCAGACCGAGTCAAACTTCAAGCGTGTTGGGGCTCGGTCCCAGTCCCAACCTCCGAGAACGAAATCCTCAAGCGATTGCCATCTGTTCCCGTCGCTTTTGGGAAATTTCTGATGTCAACAAAGCTTTAGTAGTTCAGCGAGGCCAATATTCGTTCTGTGCCATGTCTCATACTGGCCATCGCACCAGTTTTTTCTCCGCTCCTCATTCTTCTTTACCATTTAGGATTGGGTATCAAACTTTAACGACGTCCCGCAGAGCTTCTATTTCACCAAGCTGGTAAAGCGTACCCTGACCGCTACCAGGACATTCTTCGCATGTTCGCTCCCAATCCTCTGGCGTCTCCAGATTGGATTCCCAAAAAGGCCACGTTCGGCACTGCTCGGGACGAACGCTATAAACTTGACAGTTTCGTTTTTCCGTATCGAAAAACACACAATCGCCATTGGGAAATTCTTTTAGGCTGTACCGAGCACCAATTTTTCGGACATACAAATCAGCGAACGCGTCCGGTTCCATATCCAGCAGTCCGGCCAGTGCGTCAATCTCTTCTGGTTTGAGCCAAACATAACCCGGGGCTCCCGTACAACAGTCTCCACAACCGGAACATTTAAACTTGAGACCGTCTTGATACCAAGGTGATTGTTTTTTTGCTTGTCCCATCGGTACCTCTTTCCTTATGACATGTTGGTCGCGATTTCGCGGAGTGCCGAAATTAGATCATCAATATCTTGTTCTGTATTGAACAGTCCTGGGCTGATGCGAACGGTTCCCCCGTCCACGAGCGTACCCAAAGATTCATGCATCTTGGGGGCGCAATGCAACCCCGCTCTGACTTGGAACCCGAAGGCCGAATCCAAAACGCTCGCAATCTGGTTGGGATCGGCACCTTCCAGTTGAAAACTGACCGTACCTGTACGCTGTTTTGCCTCCGTCCCGATCAAACGGATCTTTTTTAAATCACCCATTGCCTGCGTTAATTTTTCGGAAAGCGTTGCCTCGTGCCTCTGTATGCAGGTCAGACCTGTCTCCAAGACGTGGGTAAGACCCGCTGAAAGCCCCATGATTCCACCCGTATTTAGATTTCCAGATTCCAATCGGTAAGGCATCTCGACGGGTTGGATGGATGTTTGACTTTGTGTTCCCGTACCGCCCTGACGTAGGGGGCGCACGGAAGAATTGGCCTCCTCGGCGATATACAACACTCCGGTTCCCAAAGGTCCAAGCAACCCTTTATGACCCGAAGAGGTCAAAAAATCGCAACCGATCTGTTTGACGTCCACTGGCAAATGACCCAGCGATTGCGCCGCGTCGACAAGGTAGAGCACTTCACGGTCTTGGCAAATTTTCCCTATTTCTTCCACTGGCTGAACCACTCCGGTGACATTACTCACGTGGGATAAACAGACCAGACTTGTATCGGGCCGCATCAACGATTGGATCTCCGACGGATCAATTAATCCTTGCGAATCACATTCAGCCAAGGAGACCGATATCCCCAGATGTTCCCGTAAATACTCCAACGGACGTAATGTCGAATTATGTTCCGCCACGGTTGTCACCACATGGTCCCCTGCCTGCACCACGCCGTGAATGGCCAAATTAAGCACGTCCGTCCCATTGAAGCCGAAGATCACAGAATCATTTGTTCCGGAAGACAGCAGCTCTTTAACTTGCCGTCGACATTTCTGAATGGCTCGCTCTACCGTCCACGCACGACTTGAACCGGACCGCTCAGCCGCGACCCCCAATTCGCCATAAAAATGCTGGATGGCCGCCACCACCGCAGGAGGCTTCGGCCAACTGGTAGCGGCGTTATCGAGATAGCAAAAACTGTTTTCTTTCGACACCATAAGAGGCCCCTAGCCTCCAATTTGATACATGGCTTTGGCAGGGCGTTGAAAATCATGCCCATCAATGCCATGCGATTGTTTTTTTGCTTCAACGCATTCTCGGACGCGATGACGAATAGCTTCTACCGACGCGCCGGACCGCAACAGATCCCGGAGGTCCCATTCTGTGGTGGAAAACAGGCAATTTCTAAGTTTCCCTTCCGCTGTTAGTCGCAGACGATTACAGGAACTACAAAAGGGCTCCGAAACCGAGTTGATCAATCCAATTTGACCCATCCCATCAGCGTATCGGAAATTCCTCGCTGGCTGACTCGGCTCCGTACTCTCAACCGGCTCGAGCAAACCGAATGCATCCTCGATTATTCCCTTAATCGCAGCCCCTGTAAGGACCTTGCCGGGCTGCCATGACTCTTCCGCATCGAGGGGCATGAACTCGATGAATCGAAGTTCCAAATTATTTTTACGAGCAAAATCGGCCAGCGGCACAATTTCAGTTTCCGTTAGCTCCGCCATCGCGATGGCGTTCAAACGAATCTTGCTGAAGCCTACATTTTGTGCCTGCTCAATTCCTTGGAGCACTCTTGCTAAGCCAGTGCGACGAGTGATGCGCTCGAATAAACTCTCATCCAATGTGTCCAAACTCACGTTTAACCGGTGCAATCCAGCCTCGTACAGTGACTGTGCCTGATCCTTCAAAAGGATACCGTTGGTGGTCAGGGCAACATCTTCGATTCCGGGAATGGCGACGAGATTCCTAATTAATTTGTATAGCTGGGAACGCACCAATGGTTCACCACCGGTAATCCGTAATTTTTTTACCCCTAACGGCGAGAGCATCTCAACCACCGAGACAATCTCTTCGAACGAAAGAATTTCCTTGTTCGGCAGAAACCGCACGGACTCATTGGGCATGCAATAGAAACACCTAATGTTACAGCGATCCGTTACGCTGATTCGCATAGCCGTATGCACACGTCCAAACCGATCCACTATCGGACCTAAACCTTCTGAGTTGCCCAACGTCATCACTGTTCCCTTGACGAAACGATACGACCTGAACCTTGGGTGACGCCAGGATGCACCCACTCTTGCGAGCCATCAGCCCAATTCTCTTGTTTCCAAACGGGCACCTGTTCTTTCACCCGGTCCATCAGCCAACTTACCGCTTGGAACGACTCGACTCGATGCGGACTGCTGACCGCCACTGCAATGCTCGCCTGTCCCACCTCTACGACGCCCACTCGATGAGTGATGGAGCAACCGTTCAGCGGCCAACGTTTCATAGCCTGGTCGCGCAAATCACCTAAGACTTTGATCGCCATTTCTTCGTAACAGTCATAGTTCAGGCGTACCGTCTCTTTCGAATCCGTGAATTGGCGAGTCGAACCCACGAACAAAACGGCGGCCCCACTCCGTTTCGTCTTAACGGAATCCAAGATAGCTTTTTCGTCAATCGGCTTGGAAACTATTTCAATCATTTCAACGTTTCGGACCCACGCCGTCTCCTAACCGCCACTGACCGGAGGAATGAAACCGACATTTGCTCCATGATACAGCTGCTTTTCGTCACTCACATATTCCTGATCAACAGAAAAAATTGATTTTTCGGCCAGCTCCATCAGCGCCGGGTTTTGCTCAACCAGGGTTTGTTTTAGTTCACCGATGGTCGCTTCGTCGTCTAAGGATAATTCCATCGATTCCGTTCCCATCATATCTTTGACGGCGGCAAAAAATGATACGTTCACAATCATGTAATGACCAACTCCTCGCTTTGACGATTGAACAAATCTTCTAACTCTGGCATCAACCCGTAGGCCATAGCCAATATTTTGATGGGATGGACAGTGGGTTTTGTCGTACCCTGTTCCATCTGCATTTTACATGTACTGCACTCGGTCGTTCCTGCCTGTATCGTAGGGCTGCGAATCGCATTGATCAACGACAAACCCATTTTTAGAGAACGTACGTAATTCTGACGTTTAAGCCCCCAGGTACCAGCCATCCCGGAACAACCTTTTTCCATCATTTCAACTTTTAGACCAGGGATCAATTTCAACAGACGGACCGCAGGTACATTAGGACCGAGCGCTTTTTGATGGCAAGGCAGGTGGTAACCAATGGACGCATTCACCGGCCGAAAATCTAGCTCAAGATCACCTTTTTGATGCAATTGCCACAAATAACTGCAGGCGTCCAACGTATTATCTGCCACCAATTGAGCGTCATCGTCGTCGACAAAAGACAAATACTCATGACTGATCGCCAACGCCGCGGAGGGTTCCGTGACAACAACTTGGTAACCCAACCGGACCCACTCTGCAAGCAACTCCACATTCTTCGAAGCGATTCGTTTCGCCCGAGTAATAGCACCATCGGATATGAGTGACATACCCGATATCTGCTGTTTCGGCGGGACAAGAACTTCAATCCCGTTATGTTTAAGAACATTAACAAATGCCCGTCCTAATTCGGTATCATTCCAATTAACAAACGCGTCAACAAAATAAACCACCTTTCTTTCCTGTTGACGGGAAGGGCGGGTCAGTTGGTTTCTCGCAGCCCAACGTGCGAAATTACGATGGGCGAAAGAAGGCAATTTTCGACTACTGGCAATCCCAAACAAACGGTCAAGCGTTGCGCGGAATAGCTTGTTCCGTATCAGTAGATTGACCAAACGCGGCATCCGCCCGGAAATTTCGTAAAGCCAATCTAACCGCGCTAATAACCAGTCTGACGGTTTCAACCCGTTGGTCGCAAAATACTGCGCCTTGGCTTCAACCATGAGTTTGGGTATGTCAACACCTGCCGGACATTCCAGCCTACATTGATGGCAGTTCACACACAGATCTGCGATCGATTTCACTTCGTCCTGTGTCAGCGACTCGGGTGGGATCTGCCCTGTCACCAAAGCCCGCATTAAATTCGCCTTCGCGCGGGGGGAAGCCTCTTCCCGCGGAGCCAGCCGAAAGACCGGGCACATTCTCTCTTCTAAATAACTGGTTCGACAACGCCCACATCCATTGCAATTACGTGCTGCAAACGCAATTTCCGACGGATTCCATTTCAATAACGGTTGAAGTACCGGGAGTCCTATCGGCACTTCTTCGCCCCCGTCCGCCGGCGTGCTCGCGGTGACCTTGCGCAAGTTCTCGGTCAGGAGGCTGTCACCATTATCGATGATTTTGCCAGGGTTCAACAAGTTTTGTGGATCAAAGACATGCTTCACTTCCTTGAACACATCATACAAAGGGCCAAACTGTTTCCGAAGCGCCCACGTGCGACTCAAACCGTCCCCTTTCGCTCCGCTAATCGATCCATTGAGTCGAATGACTTCTTCAAAAAGTGAGTCGGCCAGCCGACGCATCTTTTCCCGATCGGCAGGGTCTGCCATATCTAAAAAGGGGCGAACGTGGACTAACCCTTGTGGAGCGTGGGAAAAGATGGATGCCGTTACCTCATTAACGTTAAGAACTCTGTGTATCGAAACCAAAAACTCTGGAAGCAGTGCTGGAGACACAGCCAAATCCTCTACAAAGGGCAAGGCTCTCTCGTTCCCCTTCAACCGATAAAGTGTCGGTATCACACGGCGTGTCAACCGCCAAAACAGGTTCCGATCATCCGTCTGAGTTGTCACCCTTACTTCAAACGCCAACTTCTTTTTTCGCTGTATTCGCTGAACCAAATCCTGCAGTTTATCCGTCAGCCGTGTGTGATCGTTCGACTCGATCTCAACCAAAAGCATGGCCTCTGCCTCTGGCGGTATGATACGGACATATTTTTCATTCGTCTCAGCCGCCAAAGTCAGGAGACGACGATCCATCAAATCGCAGGCTGCCACACCCATTTTCGAGATCTCAACCGCCGCCTTGGCAGAATCTTCTAGACGGTGAAAAAATAGCAGGGCAACACCGCGATGACGCGGTTTTGGATCGGTCCTGAGGACTGCTTCGGTGATGATCCCTAACGTCCCCTCGCTTCCGGTCAACAACCGTGTTAGATCAACTCCCCGCTCCTGCCGCAAATCGAACAAGTTGTAACCCGCTTGATTCACGCTCGTATCAGGTTTGAGTTGGTCAATCAATTCACCGTTGCGATCTAGAATCTCTCCGACCCGACGCCCCAAACGAACCGCTTCGGTATCCAACTCTGCAACCGAGCTAGATGTTTCGGCTGCGTGAAAGACCACCTCTTGACCCGATGCGAGAACAGCCGTCAACCGCTCCACTTTATCGCGGGGTGTTCCTGACGTCAGCCAGTGACTTCCACTACTGTTCATGGATAAAACACCACCCAGAGTAGAGATGCTTCGATTGGACGGGTCCGGTCCGAATTTTCGGCTATGACCCAGCAACTCTCGGTTTAGATCCGCCAATACAACACCAGGCTCCACCGTAACCGTTTCGCGATCAGATGAGAGGATACGTCTCATGGCGAAGGAGAAATCCAAAATGATGGCTTGACCGATGGCTCCCCCCACCACGTTAGAGCCGGCCCCGCGGGGGACGATAGACATGTGGTTTTCACGAGCGTATTTAACGCATGACACCACGTCATCTTTGTTAAGGGGGCGAACAACCGCTAACGGCTCGACCTGATAAATGCTCGCATCACTCGCATAAAGTTGCAGGAACGCATCATCGCAGCGGATTTCTCCGTCCAATTGGCCTTTCAGGTCTTCTTCGATGCGCGAACGCTCTATATCCATCAACTAATCTTAACTTGAGGGGTAGTTTTGTCCTATCGCAGAAAGCATAAAATCAAACTTAACACGTCCCTTAAATTACCAAAATATCGGAATTAATTTGTTCAAACGCCTGTTTGTGATGCGTCACGCCAAATCGTCCTGGAACCACTCCGGCCTAACCGACCACGAACGCCCTCTAAACGCACGAGGCCTTCGAGATACCCCTCGCATGGCTGAGTTTATGGACAGCCAAAAAACCTGTCCCACGTTGGTGCTTAGCTCATCCGCCGTCCGTGCAAAAAAGACCGCCGAGCTGATCCAAGCCAATCTGGAAACACCCCCCGAATGGAACGTCATCAAGGACTTTTATCTCGCACCCGCTCATGTTTACATTCAGACCTTGTGTCGAATACCGGATGAACATTCCAACACCATGATCATCGGACACAATCCAGGACTCGAAGACCTCGTAGAACGACTCTCTGGACATCACCACCGTATGCCTACTGCCGCCATTGCCGTGTTCGACCTTCGCATAGAATCTTGGTCAATGCTCGAACGAACGAACGAGCCTTTTATTTTCTTGGGGGTTTGGCGTCCGAAAGAAATCCATCCGACCTGATGAACCAAATACTGGAACCCCGTCAAGCTATTCTCGGATCCCAAACGAACCTAAGATTTTTTCAACGTAACTCGGGTGCGACTTATGATTCCTACCCATCCATCGTACTTCATATTGAATCCCGTTTGCCACGATCAACCTCTGAGCCTTTGGGAGGCCTTGAACAAAATAATACCGCACCCGATCGAAACCCGCTTCGGAACCACCCATCTCTTCACGCACCAAGTTCTGCCCCAGATATTTGGAAGAGGAATTCCAATCCTCCGAAACAAATTCGGGCGGGTGATTGCGGCGCTGCACCACGATCACATCCCCATTACGAACGGTGTATTTGAGACCGGTCACCTTTCTATATTCTTCTTCCATACGATCTACAGGGCCATCCAACTGGATCTCCCAGAGTTCTGGGTGGAGTTCGGGTAAGACCAAATCAAAGACTCTCGCCTCCTCTCGAACGGGAACAAGTTTTTTGATTTTGGGTGGATCTCCCTTAAACTCTCGATGACCCTCTAGGGCATAATTTGCGATCCCCGAATCACGGGCATACTCTTCAAGCCTAGAATAATCCTGTTCGACCACCTGTATTTGACGGACCACACTCAGAACGTCCGATGCCAATTCTCGCAATTCGGATGGCTCTTCCGGATTATCGGCGATCGCCTTGATGGGAATATTGAATTCAATCACGAAGTGAGGCGCTTTTTGGCAGACTAAAAGGCAGTCTCGCACCGCGTCAGGGTCACCCATTGTAAAAAAGTGGTGGAGCAAACGCCCGAGCTTCTGCCAATTCTCATCGGACAAATCGATTTCGGAGACTTGTTGGATATTATCCGCGATCAATTTCAATGACTGACTGTTGGGGATGTTCACGTACAACGCAATTTGGCGTGATTGCTCGAAAGGAACGGCATTCATATAGTCTTTGATGTAATGAAGCATTGAGCCATCAATCCAACCCCCGACAATTTCCAACAAGCGATAAAGATTCGTCTTTTCTTCGCCACTCAAATTCAATCGACTGGCGGGCCCAACCTCCATTTCCACAAAAAAGGCAGCGACCAAATCAGCCACCGCGGTTCGGGAAAGATCATTCACCGTTCCAAGCTCGGGCCGTATCCGATCAGAAGCATCGGAAAACACCGCCCGCTCGATAGCCAACGCATTAACCAATTCTCGCCAAGCTTCTAAACCCTCCGAATCAAATGGTCGCAACCAGTCAATTTTAATCAACGTTAAAGGAACTTCAGCGATGGGGACCTCATGAGAGATCTTTAACCGTGACTCCTGCTTCAGCGTTTTTGTCGAAGAATTGTTTTGAAATACATCTTGAGCAGGTTTAGGAAAGTCAAACGGTAGTTGAAACGTACCTGACTCTAGTAGCGTCAAAGCCCCTTCGGTAACCTGAGGAAGGAAATATTCAAACTCCGTATCCATTCGACACCGTTCGTCTTCAAAATCACAAGAAACCACGAAGTGATTCGTCGCGTACAGAAATGCTTTTCCTTCCGGTTCCGACGGCAAAACAAAACGTGGGGTTTGTTCTCGGTTGGATGAAATAATCGTTTCCAGGTCGTCTTCGGTGGCCAATACCAAAGTCCCTTGTCCCACCTGCAATAGACCTATCTCAGGAGCGACTCGTAAATAACTGGTTTCGCCACTCTTGACCGCTGGTAGGTTTCCAAAGCGGCTACTATCGACCGTCTCTAGCAATCGGACCACCACTACAAAAGGGCGTTTTTCCCACATCGTGTCCGCAGAGTTTTGATAGGCCGCGGTGATGAATTCAATCTCATCAAGTTGCAAACCGCATTGCTTCTCCAACAAATCGACAGCGGCTTTGAACGCCGGCGCGTTTTCCAATCGCTGATAATACTCAGATTCCAACAAGGAGGGGACACGATAGTGCGTTAAATAACGCATTGACGCCGGGATGTATGACAAACCCGCACCTCGGGCCCAGGCACTCATCTCCGTCCGAAATTCCAAGTCACGAGACCGGGTCAGAATATCAATCACCAATTCGTTAAGTTCCGCGCGGTACTCAGAATCACCAAGTGAATTGATTTCCTTTACCAACTGGGGAACCGCATCCACCGCGTTGGATTTGAGTCGTTGCAAACAATACAGGGCTACATCCCCTATGGTCTGAACACCGAGGTCCGGATCTTGCGGAATGTAGGGCCGCTGGTCGTTCAAAGCATTGGCAATTTCTGACGCGACCGGTCGGGCATCCAACCCCAGATTCGCTAAGTATTCAATGGCAAAACCTTTGATCTCAGCTGTATGTCGACGAGCCATCGTATGCAAGGCGAAGGGCACTCGTTCATGGTGTCGCGCCAACAACTGATTGGCTAAATCCAAACGCAGTTTCGTGGTCCCAACTCGCGTTCGATCTGTAGCAATCGCTTCCAGCATCACTAACAACGATTCATCAATATCATAATCAAAGTTTGCCAAACCAATGGAACTGTAAAATCGAACGGAAAAATCTGGACTCCCCTGCAACCTACGATATTGGTCAATAAAGGTAGGGCTACCATAAGCGCGGGCTGTCTTTTCCATCCGACTCCCGTTGACATCGAATTTCACCAGCCCCCGCAACGCATAATTGGGACTATTCGTAAACCACGTCGGATCAAAATCCTCTATCTCGCCCAAACACGGCTGTTGCCCATAGCGTTCATCGACCGGCAACCAGAGAGGAAGACTTTCAACCTCTCCTTTCGAACCAGCGACCACACTAGGACCGACGCTATCATCTAACGTATTTGATGGATCTCGTCTGGTTTCGTTTTTCGGCTTGAGTTCACTAGGGCTTACCGCACTCGGTCCCTCAGTCAATCCGGTCCCACTCGATGATTCAACTTGGACCGGATCGAGAGGCAGACCCTCGGCGCTGAGCTGTATCCGTCTGACGAAACCGGTTTGAGACTCCACCACCAAAAAGAGAGTCGCCAATACTCCCAATCCGAGCAAACAAAGACTGACAACTTTTAAAACTTTATAAGCACTGGGGTCCCCCAATTCGGTCTCTTTCTGAAATCGATTTATGCTTTTTGAGGGGCTCTCCGACCCCATTGTAAACGGTGGCGGATCCGCTGGCGGAATGGGTGAAACAATCGTGGGCGTTGGGTAATTGGTCCGAATTTTTTTACCACATTTTGGACAGCGGAATTTCCGGCCTTGATGCCTCGGAGGAATTTCGTATTTTTTACCGCAATTCGGACACTTTATTTTCATTGCGAATCGCTCTCCCTTTGTTGATGTGCGGCATCGCGCCGGATCCGACGAGGTGGAACTTGACGCCCGGCATACTAGATAAATACGCGGCGATTATAAATAAACCATTCAATGACCAAAACAAACAGGCTCACAAAAACCAACCAAGTCCAATATTGCTTAAATTCGGGTACCGTTTCAACCGTTCCTGCAATTTCTTCATAGCCTATTTCTAATTTTTTACGCACGGACAAATCGCTTTCCCGGGAATCCAATAGATTGATGGCAAACATTTGCTCCTGTCGATTTGAGTCCGGCTCCAATACCTGATAGATACCGGTCATTTCAGTTTTCCCATAAACAAACTGCCGTTCGGCCCGTGCCGAAAGATTCGCATCCTGTCCGAGCGGATTGCGAATCGTGATCTTTTTCATCGGAAGCTTGGGTTTGATTCGGACCAGCCCTCCTGGCTGAGTCCCTTCCGCTTCGTTGAATGAACCCCCGTTACCTAAACTCGTCACAATATTCTGTATGAAAAGCGGGAAGCTCAAATGATTTGGCCAATCCGAATTATATATTTCTTCTCCATCGGGGGTGTACTCTAATATCGAAAATCCAAGCACCAAATCCTCATAACCGTCGCGAGGGCCTACGGCCATCAAGACACCCGACGTCGATTCCATCAGCGGAACGTTGCCCAAAGGCCCTGAGACGGGTGTCGACTCAACGATCAATACGTTCCCCATTTGCACGTTGAACATGACGGGGTGCGTATTATCCGTATCAATTACCAAGGTTGGAAATTGTTTCTCCATCGCAGACCACTGGCCTCCAGGGGGCACAGAACCGAAAAAAACAGTGTTACTCTCAGGCATGATCGGAGGAACGCATTGATCAAAGAGAACCAGGTCGTATCGGCCCAGTGTGGCTTTTTCCGCATACTCTTTTGTCTCTAAAAAACGAGGCTCTTGGACTTCAAACCTCGCCCGCCTGGCTAATAAATCTGTTTCAAAAACAAATTTTAAATAGGGGTTATTTCGCGTGACTAATAAAACTCGTATTTGCTCGGGAGGCTGAACCACGCCAAAAGCAACATTGTCGATCTCGTAAACATCGGGGCTCTTAATTTCGAGCCGAACCGGAAGGGTTTGCTCAAGTCCCTCGAGCAATGCGCCAAGATCGAAACTGATGCCTCGCAGATCTCCCGCCTCCACGGTAAAGTCTGTTTGTACATCATGAATTTCGCCGTCCACATAAAGCTCAACATCCACAGCGTGGTCTTGGTCGTCGAAATTTTGGATCTGGGCGAAAGCCTGCAGACTGGTTGTATCCCTATCATCGTTAATGGCGAACGCGGTAATCCCCACGTTATAGGGGACATCAAGCCCACCGATTGGCCGGTACTCGGGAATCAGATTTCCCAATGAGAAATTAGGCACGGCTGTCACCGCACCATCAGAAAAAACAAATAATCGGGCCGACAGGGCATCCGCAACCTGAACGTCTCGGGCTGTCTCACGGTCGCTAGTACGTCCCGGATTAGCTAATCCGGATGCGGCCACCAGAGCCTCACTGATGTCGCTCGACCGCTGAGTCTGTTTGATCGCAGATACTTTGCGTTTTAACAGAGCTCGATTACGAGTATACGACTGCTGCACGTTCGCCTGATTCGAGAAACTAATCACCATAGCCGTGTCTTCGGGCCCCATACTATCAATGAGTTTTGAGACCTCACGCTTGGCGAACTCCAAACGTGTCTCCCCGTCGGGCAAATCAACTGCCGCCATGCTCGCAGATTGATCAATCAAGAAAATAAACCGGTTACCAAGTAGTTTTTCACCCCGGCAGCCCGGACCTAAACAAGCGAGGATCAACAGCAGGGCAAGTAAAAGCTGCAACAGCAGCAACAGGCTATTACGGAGCCGCTGCCAAATACTGTTTACATGCAGGTCTTCAATCGTTTTGGTCCATAGATAGGTACTGGGGACTTCCAGTGGCGTCCGCTTCAATTTTAGAAAGTAAAGCATCAGGATTAGCGGGGGGATTAATCCTAGGATCACCCAACCCAAAGGTCCTAGCATCGGAGTAAAACTCAACGCACCAAACCTCGCTGACGCAAATACCGGGATACCAGTCGATCAACAGGTCGTTCCGTGCTGGTCATCATATAGACAATTCCCCGCCGCGCACAAAAATCACGAGCTTGCTCAATATAGGCCGCCAGGGTTTGCCGGTAACGATCTATCAACCGTTGACTCACACTTATTTCGGCGTGATCGCCATCCTCACAATCTAAAAGGCGCAAATCCCCCGTGATGTCGGGGTCGATTTCGGGCTGGGAAAGAACATGAATCAAATACACATCGAGATTGCGGGCGACCAAATACCGCAAAGCGTTTTCATAGCCAGACTTATCCATTAAATCGGTGATCAGTACCAATATCCCTTTGCCGGTATTTCTTAGGGAAAAAGCCTTAATGGCCTCTGTCAAGGAGCAATCGTTACCACATTCCAAGCTTTCTAAATACTGTACCATCCGCCAAAGGTTTGCCTTGCCTCGCAACGTCGGCGCATCTGTTGTAGCGGCTGAATCCAACCTTTCGATACGTACTCGGTCAGCGCGGCAAAGTCCGATATAACCGAGTGCCGCGGCCAGCTGCTTCGCGTAAAGAAATTTACTCGGTTCCCCAAACTCCATTGAACGACTTCCGTCAATCAGCGCGTAAAAATGAAGATCCTCCTCTTCCATGAACAGTTTAAGGAACAGTTTGTCCAGTCGAGCATACATATTCCAGTCGATGAATCTTAAATCGTCACCAGCAACGTAATTACGGAAGTCGGCAAACTCGACACTTTGGCCCTTCCGTTGACTACGCCGCTCTCCTTTCATTCGCCCCCGAAAAATTTTCCTGCTCACCAATTCCATACGCTCTAATTGCGCAAGTAAGTCAGGCGCGAGAAGAGGGTTTGTCTTCTCCGATCCCATCACACCAGAAGAAACTTTGGACATATATTCGCACCCAACAAAGCAAAACGGTTAACACGACAACTACGTGGCAAAAGGGATATCATCCACCTTTTCCGTGACTTTTTCCAGGATCTCCGATAAGACGTCATCCGCCGAGATCCCCTCGGCTTGAGCTTCAAAATTCAAAATCACACGATGTCGCGTGGCCGCCAAATAGACCTGTCGTACATCTTCGAAACTAACGTTAAAACGGCCTTCCAAAAGAGCCCGCACTTTAGAAGCCAATGCCAGCGTTTGCGCCCCGCGCGGACTGCTACCCCATCGTAAATACTGATTGGTAATATCGCACGCGAATTCACCTTCTGGATGAGTGGCAAGAGTCAATCGAACAATGTAATCGCGCAAGTGGTCAGCCAATATCACCTCACGGACCAATTTCTGCATTTCCAAAATCTGTTCACCGTCAATCACCTTGTCCGGCTTGATGTGAATCCCCTTAGTGGTCCGGTCCAAGATAGTAGAAAGATCGGAACGGCTTGAGTAACCAACATTCAATTTGAATAAAAACCGGTCAAGCTGAGCTTCGGGCAGAGGATACGTTCCCTCTTGCTCGATCGGATTCTGCGTCGCAAGGACGAAAAAGGGCTGTTTCAATTCGTAACGAGTCCCACCCACTGTCACGGTTCCTTCTTGCATCGTTTCTAACATCGCTGACTGGGTTTTGGGCGTCGCTCGGTTGATTTCGTCGGCCAAACAGATCTGCGTAAAAATGGGGCCGTGCTGAAATTCGAAACGTCTTTTTCCGTCGGTTGATTCGGTAACCATATTGGTCCCTAGAATGTCCGCCGGCATCAGGTCTGGGGTAAATTGTATACGATTAAAATCTAAACTCAGCGTCTCACTTAAAGTGCGAACCAAAAGAGTCTTCCCAAGGCCGGGTGCCCCTTCTAACAGGCAATGACCTCCAATCATCATGCATGTCAACACTCCATGCACAATCTCATCATGGCCAACGATCACTTTGCCAACTTCTTTTTTGATGGTGTCGTATTGGCTCCGAAATATTTCTGCCTGCTGTTCGAAATTCGGTTGCATAAAATCACTGCCTTCAATTCGGTCGAAGCTCTTAATCACTCCGGGGTTCTGGCTACACAAACCAGGGCGGAGCGTTCTGTTTATTTTTTATTTCTTGAGCCAGAGCATTGTTAATATACGGGCTATGAACAAGCATCGCTGACTTTTCGGAATCCCTCGTGTAAGCCTTCACACCAATCAGTTCTCCTCCGAATCTGACCGGTCTTCCCGCCTAAGCTTAGACTGCGCTTTTTTCTTGGCGTCCAACAAACGGGACGTATAGGATCTGGCATCTCCCTCACGATCCCAAGATATTTCTCGTTTGGGAGGCCTACGGCGATCCGCAGACTCGTCAATCTCGTCCGCAATCACGCGTTCAAGCTGATCTTTACCCGGCCCCCCTCCATCAGACTCTGGAGTGAAACGGGTCGAGGCCCGACGATTCGTAATTTCTTTTTCTATCTCTGCTTTACGGCTCTGGAGTCGGGCCAGACTTGAAGACACTTGCATTTCTTCCCCTCTAATCAACTGACCCAACGCCTCCCCAACCCAATCGAATCGGATCGCGACCCGCCGAACCAACACGTCTGAGAGAAAAACCACACCGCATAGGACTAAAAGCCAAGGCCAAACATCCTGTACTCCGACCGCTTGGGTTAACGTGGGTCGAAATGTATTGGTGGCAAGCAGGTCATCGAAACCCAATGGATCAAGACCTCCGTCAATCAGTTCGCCAGCCTCGCCACCGCTTGGTGTTAACTGAACCATAGATTCGAGCAAACCGGCGTTCGATTCGCGGTCGGAATACTCAGAAGAGTAGGGGGCGCTGACCCCAGTCGTCAAACGCTCATAACCCTCGCCAGGGAAGATGGAAAACAGGTAATTACCAGGCTTTCCAATCGCAAACTCAGCAACGTACCTGCCTGGCCCGACCTGTGCGAAATCGAGACCAAAACTTTCTAGATCAGGATCAATGCCACGCGCATTGACCTCCAAGAAATTCATCAATTCCTCGTCTTCATCCAATGCCGTCACGACAATCTTGCCTCGATTGTCTTTCAGTTCCGTCGCCACTGAAAAATTAGCGCTTTCAGTAATAGGCCGCATCGAATGACGAATCATCTGAGCAAATAACTTTTGATATATGGGAGAATTAAACCACTCCACCGTCCAATCTTTTCCCGCGTCACTGGTGAAAACCGTCGCTCGCCCGACTCCGTACCGCCAGGAAGCAAGCAAAGTCGAGTTTTCTCCGCTGTCGGCGGGTTCGCTTGCAAACGCAAGTTGTTCTACCAGCGGATTCTTCTTGACGGTACTCATGACGTACCCATAGAAAGGGGGAAGGTCCGTAATATCAATACCCCTCAGAATCTCATGCGTCGATGAAAGGTTACCCGCCAAGGCTCGCATCCCCGAAGTCGACTCCTTGATCACAGGCTTTGCAACCCGCCTGGCCTCCCGTTGGTAAATCTTAGGCAGCGCCCGAGGATCCTTCACCACATAATACTTGCCGCCGGTCTGCTGGGCTATTTTCTTAAGGGGGTCACTACCGGCGACTCCGTGAGTGCCAACCGCGACGGTCGAAATCTTAATTTTATTTTTGATGTAATCCTTTAATAGCGTTGCCGTTGGAGGTGTCGGATCCCCATCGCTGATGATGATGACGTGTTTCATTGAGGCTTTGGTTTTCACAAGCCCATTAAGCATCACGCGCATCGGCTGATTAAAGTCGGGCATGTCGCCATTGGCCATTCTTCCGACCAGCCCCTTCATCGTTTTCCGGTTTGCGAACACTCGTGCAATTCCTGAGCTCGTACCATTTTCATTTGGCAATTTCCACAACCAACGTGGTGCTCCTCCAAAATTACTCCACTCGATGACGCCACAATAATCCATGGGTCCCAATACATCGATTGATACCAATGCTACTTTCGTTTGCCAGAAATTTCCCTGTGGCATCTCGCAAGCATGCATCATTAGGGCGAGGGCACCAACGGCATCAACCTTGTCATTCTTTATTTGGAAATCGACCGGCATCGCTTTTTCAAGCTCGGTATTGGACCATCCGCCTGCTCCTAAGGCGCGATTTCCGCCAATCATCACAATGCCGCACCCCAATTCTTGACAGTTACGGACCAAAATCCGTATTTGGGCATCGCTGAATGCTTCAGCCGCCGTGGCGGACTCCCCTGTCGCACGCGGAACGTTTGCCAAAATCACTGAGTCGTACTGAAGCAACTCGGATGCCGAGGTGTAAAGCGATGTGGAAGGCATGATGTCCACTTCAATATCACTCGATTGCAAACGCTCAACCAGCTGAATAAATTCTCCTCGGTGGTTACCATCTTCGATGAGCAGCACTCGCCCCTTACCACGAACATGAGCAAAGGCAGATGCCGTATTATTTTGAGTGACGGAATCGGAATTGGGGTCATCCGGTACGAAGGTGGCATCAAAAGTGAATACATCCGTACGTTCTACTTTATGAGCGAAAGGAAAAACGTTCTTCCCCGGTTCTAAAACCACATCCTGCTCAATCACCAACTCTTCTCGCTGAGGCGTCGTCTGCGTCAGACGCAATTTACCCGAAACAGCATTCTCCCCTGAATCAAACGCCCCATCCGGTAAGTGGTTTACGACAACCCGAGCCTCGAATTCTTGCCCCCGCCGAATGTCGGAAGGCAGGACAACTTTTTCAACCGCAACCTCCGATCTTGAAAAAAGGTCGACCGGTATCACGTCGATGCCAGTGCCATCTTCACTTAGCGATTGAGCCATTGAGAAGGCGTCGCCAACATTCTCGTTGCCGTCCGAAATGATGACGACGCGACGAGCGGTATCTTCGGGAAAGGCGGCTTTGGCCAATTTCATCGCCGATTCCAAACTAGTGGAGCTGGTCTTCAGATCATGGCTGGATTCCAAACGCCCAATGAGCGGAAGGTCGCCGTCAAAAGGAGCAGATTCTATTTTCGCATTGCCGCCGAATACGATGACGCCGGCCATATCTTTCTTTTGATCTCGACGTTGTTCGCTCACCGCGCGGTGTACGTAATCCAACATCAAATCCCTTTTGACAGACGGAATGCTCTCGCTTTGGTCTAAAAGGTAAATCACAGTCAGGCGATCCGTCACAGTTCGCCATTGCATTTGGGCTAGAGCGAGCACCAATACCGTAAACACGGCGGTTCTCAGCACTAATGCACAGAGCCTCCTCGATCTCCCCAAACCAGCGAGAGAACGGAAGCTCATGATCCATAGAACCGGCACGAGCAGCAACAAGAGGAGAAACCAAGGCTGATCGAAACCGATCTCAAACCCAAAATTCATAAAATTAGACCTAAATGACTAAATACTACTGCCAACAGTCTCGCAAATTACAAACGAATATCCAGCGATACGGATCACATTCCAACTGTTTTGAGCGGGAAAAAATGGGAATCGACCCGTTTAAGACAGCCTAAAAACCGCCCCTAAAAATTTGAATTTTCCCGGTGCATTACTATCCTTCTGACATCGTTTTGGCACCTTTCCGCTAAACGATTGTGAGGAGGCTTCGGGTTTTTCGGTTTTGTATACAAAATACCCGCTTTCCAACCGCCACAATGATGCGCTTAGGCAGTTTTCACCTAAAATTGCGACTTACACTTTCGCTTCATAAACATGGACCGAACCAATAAATCCAAACCATTCCAACTTTGATGTACAAGGGAGTATTAATTGTTTACTAAAAGTCAAACATCGATGATGGCTCTGGTCGCCTGCCTAATTTTTGGTGGTAACTCATGGGTCAGCGCACAGGCTCCGGCCGCCAAGCCAACGGTGGTGAAATCAGAATTTCCCCCCCTCGAAAAAGTAATCGAAGGCTACACTGAAGTTAAATCAGCAGATGGCAAAAAACCCTTACTCCGAATTTGGACACGGGATAAAGATGGCCAAATGCTCGCCGAACTACCTAAAGATTACCTGAGTCCCACACACCGACAATTCATCGCGACGACGGTATCCGGTGGCGAGACATTTGCCGGACTTCAGTCAGACGATTTTTATGTCTACTGGCGCAATTACGGAAAACGAGTCGCCTTGATTGCAGAAAATTTGAGCATCCGCGGATCCGATGATGAATCTAAATCCTCGGTAAAACGCCTCTTCACAGACCGTGTTCTGATTGACCTTCCAATATTGACCATGGTCCCGCGTGGCGGACCCGTCATCGACCTCGATGCGCTCCTGGTGGGGAACGCCAGTGTATTTTTTGGCGGCTCTTATCGAGGTAAATCAAATTTGATCAAAATCAAAAAAGCCAAGCCATTTGAAAAAAATGCCGAAGTCGCCTTTGAGGTTCCCATGAGCAATGGCGAACTCAAGACCTTGCACTATTCAATTAGTAAAATCCAAGGCTCTCCAACCTACAGGCCTCGAAAAGCCGATCAGCGGATTGGATATTTCACAACCAGCTACAGTGATTACGGAAAATACGAAACCGATGATACGAAAATTCGTTTTATTAATCGCTGGCATTTGGAAAAACGCGAACCCGCACTCAAAATGAGTCCGCCAAAGCAGCCCATTGTGTTTTATCTCGAACACACCACGCCGGTTCGTTACCGCCGCTGGGTTCGCCAAGGAGTCGAACACTGGAATAAGGCGTTTGAACAGGTCGGCATTGTGAACGCAATCGAGGTACGCCAGCAGGATAAGGCGACCGGTGAGCACATGGAAAAGGACCCCGAAGACGTTCAATACAATTTTATTCGTTGGCTAAACAACAATATCAGTACAGCCATCGGTCCTAGCCGAGTCAACCCCAACACCGGCCAAATCCTAGACGCAGACATCGTCTTAACCGATGGTTGGATTCGCGTGTTCGAGGGTCAATTCGATGACTTGATGCCCAAAGTGGCCATGCAGGGAATCACCGCCGAAACACTCGCTTGGTATGCGAAACATCCCAACTGGGATCCGCGAATCAGAATGGCACCTCCTGAAAAACGCGAGTTCATCCGCCTAGCGCTTCTAAGTGAGTCACAACAGCCTACGGGATCCAACCAGGAATCAACCATCAAGACTCGATTGATGGGCGATGAGCCGATGGATGGCCTCCTGAATCGAGTCAGTCAAGTGAATGGCTCTTGTCTCGCGGCAGAGGGGCGTCAGATGGACGTTGCGATGATGCGAATGATGTTGACCATGCAGCGTTTTGACGACGAGAACAAGGAGGGTGGCGAGAAAAAAGCACCGGAAGAGGAGGAAGAGAAGGAGCAATTGCTAGACGGAATGCCAGAATCCTTCATCGGTCCACTACTGGCAGACCTTGTCTGCCATGAAGTTGGCCACACTCTGGGGCTTCGCCACAACTTCAAAGCATCTAGTATCTATACCTTTGCCGAAATCAATGGCGAAAAGATCGCTGGTAAAAAACCACTCGCCGGTAGCGTCATGGATTATCTCCCTACCAACTTCAACTTTAAGGGGGGTGACAAGCAAGGTGACTATGCCATGATCGGCGTTGGGCCTTACGACCTGTGGGCGATTGAATACGGGTACATTCTAGACGACAAAAAGTTACCCAAAATCTTATCACGAGTGGCCGAACCTGAATTAACCTTTGGAACCGACCAAGACACATCGGGGCCTGACCCGTTGGCTCGTCGTTACGACTTCAGCAAAAACCCCTTGGATTTTGCCGAAAATCAAATGCGTCTGGCCAATCACCACAGAGGCCACATTCTCGAGAAATTCGTCGAAAAAGGGGATGCCTGGGACAAAGCCCGCACCGGTTATTTGCAAACACTACGTATGCAAACCCAAAGCACATCAATGATGTCAAACTGGATTGGAGGCTCATTCATCAACCAAGATAAAAAGGGAGACCCAAATGGTCGTAAACCCATCGAGGTCGTTTCCGCAGAAGACCAACGAAAGGCGTTGAACTTCGTTTTGGAAAACACCATGTACGATGATGCATTCGGCTTAACCCCCGAACTTCTTGTTCATATGACGTCCAGCGGATGGCGCGACGGCGGATTCGGGAGTGACGAGCCCACATGGCCCGTACACGACCGCGTGATGAGCATTCAAGCATCGGCTTTGTCAGGGTTAATGAACCCCACAACCCTTCGCCGTGTCTACGACAACGAATTCAGAGTCTCGGCGGACACGGACGCATTAACTCTTGCCGAGATCATCAACACGATCAGCGATTGCATCTGGAAAGAAGTGACGGAAGAGCAGGCCGGTGAGTACACAGAGCGCAAGCCTGCGATCACCAGTTTGCGCCGAAATTTACAAACGGAACACTTGGAACGCCTCTTCGATTTAGCCGGAGAGACCAAAAGTTCCACCGCAGCCATGAAGCCAATCGCGAACTTGGCCGGCATGAAATTAATGGAACTCAAGCCTCAAATTGAGAAGGCTTCTTCCAATGAAAACTTGGACGCCTATTCCAGAGCCCATTTAACCGATTCGAACAAGCGAATCGAAAAATGGATCAATTCCACCTATGTCATGAATAATGACAACGGATCTGGAGGAGCGATGGGCCGCCTCCTCTTCGGACAAGATTATTTTGCACCCGGCCAATGATCGGTCTGAAATTTAAGTAATCGAAAAAGCGAAAGGCTGCCTGATAGCTCAGGCAGCCTTTCCTTTTTGGGGCTGGATCATCAATGCGCTTAATGGCCAAGAGTACCTTTTGGGCTGCAGGTATCGTTGGCGATCCAACCCACGCGAGAATCTGTCTCTTTGTGCGACCGTGAAGCAATCGGCTTCATGCCCCGTTTAGAAATCAAATCGCAAACCGAAATTAATCGAATGCCAAAATGGAGTGTTATTCGTAATGACCTCGGTTTCACCCACCGACAAAGCTTGGGTTGGAGCAAGGGCAACACCATCAATCCAGGTCGCTTCGTAACCAACGAATGCGGACCAAGTATTGGGGACGATTTCGTAATAGGCTGTCCCACCACACTCTCCTACAAAAGAAGCGATCCCTTTTGTAGATTCAGCCTGCTGTCCCTGTTGGAACGAATTGCTGGCGGTCGTTCTCAGCGCGGTTGGGTTGCCGTAGCCACCCACTCGTAAAAAACCGGTCAGTTTAAGAGCCGGCGTGAGTGGACAACCAAATTCCAAACCTGCCTGACCACCGATCAATGAGTTCGAAGTTGCAAAACTGTTGGTGGTGGTAAAATCAAAACCGCCAATAGACGTTTCGGTATTAAAATCGAAATTTTCTTTTAGCGAGATAAACCGAGGGCCCACCACCCAAGTACAACCGGGCCTGAGGCTTCTACGATGGTTCAGTTCAAAGCTATAAAACTCAGAGGTGTAATCGTAACTGATGGCTCCCACCTGGCCGCCTTCAAAAAGTGGCGAAGTGACCGGGGCGCCCGAAGGCGAAGAGACGGAAGCATTGTTTTGAAACTTCCCCAGGTTCGTTCGGATTTCCCAGTCGCCGCCATATCGGTTTGTCCAGCCAAATTTAGCTTCACCGCCCGATCCGCCACCCAGATCTGTAATGTCCGAAGAAGTCAGCAGAGGCGCTTCGGTAAGTCCATCCACAGCCACCGCGAAGCCGTTATCCGTGCCCGGACGTTGAAGGACCTTTCCGGTCACCTCAATGTAACGATTGGTTCGCTGTTGCAATCCACCCATGTATTGAGCAGAGGCCGTGTTACCTGAAAATGCAACAACGCAGCCAAAAGCAATGAACGTCGAAACGGTGATATTAAACGTTCTCACGTTGGTTCCTCCAAACCGAGACCGAGCGCAAATATATTCTGTCCTGCAGATTTGGATCGGCTCCTACGATCCAGAGAATGAGCAGCACTGTCAAGGACGGAAAAGTCTGGCTGAATCGCCCAAAGTACCAAACACCTAAAAGCCCCAAGAAACCCCGTGATTTCCGAGTGTTTCGAGCCGAACGCAAACAATTACGACCGGCCTCTTGACCCAGAAAACCGAAGGCATGTCTCTTCCATTGTCCATTAAGCACCAAGGTGCTCGAAGGTGCTCGAAGGTGCTCGAAGGTGCTCGAAGGTGTTAGAGGGTGCTAGGCGCCTGCCAGAAGGGAGCACTGAAGACGTGCTTACGAGCCGCGGAACGACAAAAACGGATGGGCCCGATCCGATGAACCTTTCAAACCTAGCTTGAAGCGCCAAACATTCGAGAGATGACAAACCGACCGGCGGCAGGTACCGTGTTAAAATCCTTGGTTTACCTCAATCTTACCTCAATCATCTACGTCGTTTACGACCGCGCCCACCACCACCGCCGTTTGAGCGAGACTGGTGACGATCGATATTTTCATCAATCAACCCTTCGATCGCATCCATCCAGGTCGGAACTTTACCCCGTTTGGGCGAGTCATCTACCCCGAACTCGTCGCCGTGATCTGACTCTGTCGGGGGTTTCCCCTCAGAGCGTTGACCTCGACCACGCCCACGCCCGCCTCGTCCACGTCGGCCACTTCGTTCTGAACGACCTCCGCGTTCATGACGCACCGATTCCTGCTCCTGCTCACTGTCCGAGGTTGACCTGTCCTCGTAGTCAGATTGATCGTTTCGATCATTTCGCCTTGTCCGTTCCCCTCGCGGCTTTCGCCCCCGCCCGTCTCGCTCACCTTCATCTCGATTGCGGTGAGAACGGCCACGGCCTCTCGCGCGGTTTTCCTGGGAATTTTCGTCCTGAGTGTCCCCGTCCTGCGACTCTCGGAAATCTGCCTCACTCGGTCCGGACCCCCGCTCACCCCCGCGTGTCCGGTTTCGATTTCGATTTCGACCCGAGTTTCGATCTTCCGACACCGAATCGCGCTCGCTACTTCGTCGTCTACCGTCCCCCTGTTCCTCCTTGTCATCTAGACTCCTATCCGATCGCGAGTCGCTTTGACGCCCCCGAGCCTCGTCACTTCGAACTTCCCTTCGGCCACCCGTACCCCGACTTCGGTTTCGGCCGCCTCTTCCGTCTCGCGATCCCCGATCGGTAGAAGATTCGCGGCGCGAACGACGACTGCTTTCTTTTTCTTCCGGGTTGCTTACCAGATCCTCAACGTCAAATTCGAAGAATTCCTCGCCGTCTTCGGAAATTTGAATCGCATCGACGGGACTAGCGGATTCCTCAACCGACGTATTGCCGTCATTGGGAGTTGCTGAACGCTCAGACGCTTCTGCCGGCCGCTCAAATGCATCAAAGGGACTGGGCACGAATAGCTCTGACAGGACTTCGCCTGGGCCCTCGGAGGCAGCGGGTCCATCGAAACCGAAAAAATCGTCTACATCCGATTGCTGCGGCGTTTGAGTCTCCGTTTCGACAACGACCGGCTCCGACGACGCTGTGTTAGAATCTAGGGTTGAGCTTGAATCCATCCCGGGTTTTACGTCTTCTTCGGGCGATGCATCTTGCTGGGACACAACCTCAGTATCGTCCGGCCCAAACAGTCCGGCGCCGAACTCAACCACTTCCGCTTGAGTGGATGGTTTCTTAGTGGCTATCTTTTTCTTAGCCTTCGGTTTCTTAGCCGACGTTCGGTTTTTTTGCGGCGGTGGGCTGGCGGGCGCAGGTGTGGGCACAGCCGCATCAATCCCGAAACTGCTGGCCAGTTCATCCCAATGAGATTCGGTGGCAACCACTTCTTCCTTTACGGTGGTGGTTCCATCGGATTCCTGCGTTGCCTGAACGACCTCAATTGTCTCGGTGACCTCATTGGACTCCACAATTTCGACCGCCTTTTTCTCATCAGCGTCGTCCGTGGTCTCCCCCTCATCCTCAAAAAGTTCGCTCTCGTCTAGCGGCTCAACTTTTCGAGATGAATTCCCCCCGAAGTAATCGTAAATTTCGTCTGTCACTTGTATTTCCGTTCGTTGTCTCCAAACACCGGAGATTGGCGGGCCATCATGAGTGGCCTCAAGTTCGCCCTGGCACGCTACGGGCCGTTTGCTGATCGCTTAAATCTAACAGAATTCCGCTATTCCTATAGAGACCGGTTCCCACAGAACCTCGGGATAAATAAAAAAAACCCGGCAAAATTGCCGGGTTTCGAGGAATTGACCCAAACTTCCCCCGAAGTCTTTCCCTCTGGCAGAGCTTTCTGCCACTGCAGCTTGTTGGTGTCGCGGTCGGCCGCTTACCCCTTTTTTTTTAAAACGGCCGTCGAGTGGTCTCGGTCACTTCGACATCCCGCACGATGATCATCGAGCCATTGTCGGCTACGTTAAACAACGGCTTATCGTAACTACGATTCCAACTTCGACCCCGAGGTCGGTAAACACACCCCGAGTACACGTTCCAGCAATCGTGTCCGTCTCCACCAATCTGGACATTCAAGTTATCGTTGCCCGGAGCAAAATAGGTAAAACCTGTTTTCACCGAGACGCACTCTTTAAGTGGCAAGTCCCACGCAGCCCCAAAAATTCCGTTACTTTGGTTGCTCCAACCTGCGAAATATTCTGCCATGCCCCCCAAAGGAGACTGGTATTGGTAGTAGAAACGATAGTTGTTGAGCGTTTCCGCATTCATTGTGGCCGTCCAGTCGATCACTCCCTCACCGATTAAAGGGAGTTCAATCGTACCACTTTTTGAACCGCCATCGGTTTTGGTATTCGTGGCGAAACGAAATCCGAAAACCTTTCCCGTGGGGTATACCCAAGCTATGTCACCACGGACTTGAGTCACTTTTGTTTTAATGAACCAGTCTTCTTGGAGAAAATCCGCAACAACGCCTAGTTGCAATCCATAGTCTACCCTCCGATAGAGACCCGTGGTGACAAACATCTGATTTCGTCCGTCACGCGAGATTGGATTGCCGTCAAAATTTGTGTGTACCGAACGCACGCCAAACTGTGCCGACAGAAGACCGCAGGTCAAATTACATAGCGGCACGCCCATATTGAAATCAAAATAGTAACCAAAACTACTATCGTCTACGGGAATGACAACATCCACTTCATCACCAGCACCATCTTCAAAGATGAAGTCGTATCGTGGCGACTTGAACCCTGTAGCCCCAAAACCCCATTCGGTGTTACGAAAAATAGGACCCAACCGATACAACCAGCAGTTCTCTAATGCACACGGCCCACATCCACCTCGATCAAAACAGGGGTCACAAGAATCGAAGTAACCACCTGGCCCACCAACAACCTCCATCGAATCAACGTAGCCATCTTCGCTCATCATCATTTCCCCATCTGTCATGATGGGGGAAGACTCTTCCACAATGGAATCCTGAGACGTGTACTGGGTGAGCCTCAGGTGCTGGGGAACGTACGAGGAAGCCACTCGGGAAGCTTGCATCGGCCGACGAGTAGCAACATTACGGCCATAGTTCATATTCATGCGTGAATTGTTTTTTCGTGATTTAACGCCGAACCGCCGACCCGTCCCAACCGACCCCGCCATTCCTTTTTCAACTGGCGGGCTGCCGGCGCCTTGATAAACAGGGGGCTCCGCCAGAGGCCTAGCCGAAGGAGGCGCGAACAACGTCTCCGTTGCTGGGGCGATTACCGGAACTTTTTTCTGCTCTGCCTTCTGCTCTGTCTTCTGCTCTGTCTTCTGCTCTGTCTTCTGAGCAGGCCGTGTTTCAGATTGTCTGAGGGTATTGGTCCGCATTCCTGTCTGGGCCAACGCAGGCCTTGAATCAACCACCACCAACGCAGCAAACGCGGCCGCCAAAATTGCAATCCGATGTTTTAGGGGGAAAAACATTTCTAGATTCCTAGTGTTATTTCGATGGATTACGACACGAAACATTGCGACGCAATTCCTGTATGAAATACATCGGAACCATCAATATCCATTCTTTCGCTAAAGTTCTATTAATCAGAAAATTATCGCGCGGCTGCCCAGCTAGCCAACGATGATCCGCTGAACCAGGACGCTAGCACAAGACGCATGGACGAAACGAAGAGACGGTCTTCCACCTTCCTACCCTTCACCTTTTAAATCAAACCGACGATTCAAACCAACGGTACGAACCCATAAGTTTAAAAATGACTCAACAAGAATGATGGTTTCTTTTCTTTGTCCTTACGCCAGATTTTATCGAAGCTCAACGATTTTTTTAAAGGCTTCTTTTTAAGGTACCACCCAACGACTAACCAACCTGTACCTCAACACCTCCAGTCGACCGGGAGTATCTAAAGGACATTAACGAATACTCCAAATTTCATTCGAAGGAATCAACCACGGAAAACGCTGAGCCGTTGCGGACGGTCAAACACGAGAACGGAAAACGCGGAATAGACAATCGACCACACCAACTCAGTGTATGATGTCACCCGATGGATTGATCGAACAGATTCTTCGATACGCTGCGATTTTGAAAATTCCGAAAGAGTTGGCTGTTGCAACACCTCCTCAGCGACGACTCTTTCAGTTAAAATTACTTAACGTTGTTAAGTCAACACGAAATCTTAAAACGAACATCATGGCAGGCATTTATAGACATACCATGTTACGAACGAATTTTCCCATTTAAAAGTCGATCATGAAAAATACACTTACCGCTTGTTTTATTCTGGCGATGCTAACGGCCTCTCAAGCCGCGGCACAAAAACATCAGCTCGACGCTGACGACTTATTCGCGGACGAACAAATCGTCGACATCCGTATCGATCTTCCTGAGGCAAGCTGGGACGACATTCGCAACCAAACCCGTTCCTTCGTTGACTCGCTGCAATACGAACTGGCCGAGTCACCTTTTACCAACGTCAAGGCCGACATCTCAATCAATGGTGTAGAAATCAAAGATGTCGCGGTAAGAAAAAAAGGATTCCTTGGTTCACTTAACAATCAACGCCCGTCTCTAAAAATCAAATTCAATGAATACGTTGATCAGTCGCCCATCAAAGGGCTGGATCGATTAACGCTAAACAACAATAATCAAGATCCCGGTCGGATGTGCCAGTATCTTTCCTATCGAATGTTTAACCGGTCTGGTACCGTCTCACCACGGTGCAGTTTTGCGAAGGTGACCGTTAATGGTAAATACTTGGGAATCTATTCCAACGTCGAAGCCGTCCGGAAGCCGTTCTTGAAAGCAGGGTTTGGCAGCAGTTCGGGGAGTATTTTTGAAGGCACGGTCACCGACTTTTTCCCGTCTTGGGTACAACGTTTTGAGGCAAAAACCAAAAAATCGGACCCCGCAGTGGTCCGAAAAATCGCCGAATTATTGTCGGAAGATGATCTCGACCTAGAGGAACTCGGCAAGTGGGTTGACCTCCCCGCCTTCATGAAATTCTGGGCAATGGAGAGCCTGATAGGTTTCTGGGATGGATATTGCAACAACCAAAACAATTACTTCATCTACCAGCGCCCGGATAACAATAAAATTTACTTCATTCCCTGGGGAGTCGATTCCTCGTATGCCAAGACGATGCCCCTGCCTCCGTTTCGCGTCCGCCCACGCTCGGTTCATTCCAAAGCCATTTTACCCAACAAACTCTATCGCATTCCTGAAACTCAAAGAATGTATCAACAGGCGTTAATGGAACTGCTGGACACTTATTGGAATGAAGAAGAGTTAATCGATGAAATCAACCGTGCGGAAGCCTTGCTTGAAGGTGAAATCATGGAATCCAATCGCGGGTTTTCGCGGGGTGTGCGAAACTACCGTCGATTCGTCGAATCCCGCAGGAAAGAGATCGTTGGAGAATTTGAGGAAGGTCCACCTGAGCTAAGATCTCGCGAGAGTCTGCCGGCCTATTTTAGCCAGGCTGGCGAAGCAACGGTCACATTCAATACGGGCTGGTTTAAACGCGTGCCGAAAAATATAAACGAGATCAGTTCTGTCCAACTCGACTTGATCATGGAGGGCGAAGCCGTAGAACTGGAAAACGTTATTGCCTATGCAGAACAGAGTAAGAGCCCCGCGCCGTTCGCGCCCCCCTCAACTACCGACACAGCGATCATTGTTTCGGGCACTCGTAAATCCGATGGAAAAACAATCATGCTGGCGACTAGCTTGCCTACGAAGAACTTCTCGCCTACAGAAGGCAAAGAAGTTCAGATGAATAATGGCGTATTTATGGTAAATAATCAATTCATGTCGCCCGGCGGCGCGATGAGAATGATTGGGGGAACCGCCATTCTCAAAGAAGCGGGACCGACTGAGGGAGAGCCTGTGTCGGGCACGTTGAAACTGAAGATTCTGGAACTAAAGGGTGGGAAGCCCGTAGGTCAATAGTCCGCAAGCCAACCAAGACAACTCACTGCGGCGTCCGTCCCTCAAGAGAAAGCCTCTCTCAATAGCGTCACGCCCCCGATCGCACCGGCCAATGCCAGAAATGGGGCCAACATGGTCAGGCCCAACGTGATACCAAGTACGGCTTGCTGAAAGCCATTCAATTCATCCTGCGGGGCTTGGTTCGTACCGGTTGACGACATCAGAAAAGCGCAGCCGGCAGTGATCAAAAAAAAGCTGATTACTCCTAAACAACCACCCAGAAAAAATCCTCCAAACATCCAGGCCCCGCCATCCGAATAACCCGAAATCGAACCGCCAAGCCCGCCGCCTACCGCGGATGCAAGACACGACGCCTGAAACCATTTCATCGTTAGATAATCCTTTTAGCCAGAGCCAAATTCTGTATTGAGCAGGTAGTGATCAGATTAAGAATAGGACTTTGAAGTGTCATGCCTTGGCGATGTTTATGCAAAATAATTAATCGCATTTTCGAAAATCACTAAGCCATCTCCTTTTTCAGGCAGATCATTCCGGGTCCATTGCGGATGGTGAGTCGGATCGATATGCCTTTCTGGATGGGGCATCAAACCAAAAATACGGCCGGTTGAATCGCATAAACCGGCTACATGTTGCTGGGACCCATTTGGATTATGAGGGAACGCGACCTGCCCCTTGTGCCCATCTGGATTGCAATATTTTACCGCCAACTGTTGCCCCGCTTGCAGAGCGGACAGTACCGCCTCGTTCCGAGCGACGAACTTGCCCTCGGCGTGAGCAATCGGAAGATAAAGATCTCCCACACCATTAAGAAATGGGCATTTCGGACTATCCGCTTTTAAATGAACCCATTGATCAACGAATCGTCCACTATCGTTCCAGGAAAGGGTCGCCGGCAGTCCCTGCCCATCCGGTTCCAGCAGCAGACCGGATTTAATCAAAACCTGAAAACCATTACAAATTCCGATCACCAATTTTTCACTCGCGTGGAATTCACCAATCACTTTAGCCAAATCACCCTTCAGTTGAGAAGATAGAATCCGTCCCGCCGCAATATCATCCCCGTAACTGAAACCCCCTGGGATACAAAGCACCTGAAACTCGTTCACCATATTGGGTGTTTCGAGCAGCTGATTGATATGTACGCTCACCGGTTTTCCACCGGCCCGCTCAAAGGCAAATGCGGTTTCATGATCGCAATTCGTACCGGGCGCCCGCAGGATTAAAATGTTGGGTTCGACTGACATGTTATTTCTCAAACCAGATATAAAAGATGAGTTTCAAAACTGAGCGACGGTCAGTCCCAATCCAGTGGTGATTGCCAAGCAGCCTTAAGCTCCGCCAACGTGGCGCGTAACCTTTCTTCACCCGCGTCGCAAATCAATAAATCGGGCGCCTCCGTGACCACTCCCAGACGCCGAGCATCACCGGCAAATAATTCCGTGAAAGACGCTTCGTGTTCCGGAGCGACCTCAACGATAAAACGACTGTTAGATTCACTAAACAGGCACTGAGCGGCGGACAAACCAGACCGTTTCAGCTCATCACTCAGGTCAAGCTCTGCCCCCAAGCCGCCGGCGAAAGCCATCTCCGCGATCGCAACAGCCAAACCGCCCTCACTCAAATCATGACAACTGCGCACCGACCGCTGATTGATGGCGTCGTGCAATCGCTCGTAACGTTGCTTGGCGGCATGGGGATCCAAAACAGGGACTGCCCCTCCCTGTAATCCATTGACGAGTGACCAGTGTGAACCGCCGAGCTCGTTTTCCGTGGCACCCAATAGATAGATCGCGTTTCCAGCCGATTTGAGATCCATCGTCACACACCGACCGATGTCCGGCACCTGCCCCATCGCGCTAATCAGCAGTGTGGAAGGAATGGAAATCGTTTCTCGTCCCCCTGACGTGGGATCGGTATAGCTGAATTCGTTGTTCAAACTGTCTTTACCGCTAATGAAGGGGCTTTGGTAAACCGTTGAGACGTCATAACAGGCCAAGGCTGCTCTCACCAAAGTCCCTAACGTTTCAGGCCGATCGGTATAGCCCCAACAAAAATTATCCAAGATGGCAATCTGCCGGGGATCTGCACCCACGGCCACACAGTTCCGAATCGCTTCGTCAATCGCGCTGGCCGCCATGTGATACGGATCGTAGTCTCCATAATAGGGATTCATCCCGCAGCTCACAGCCAATCCGCGGCGGCTGTTCAATATCGGACGAACGACCGATGCATCACCGGGGCCATCGTTCTCAACTCCAACCAATGGCTTGATCACGCTGCCACCTTGGACCTCGTGATCGTACTGGCGAATGACCCAGTGCTTACTTGCCACATTTAGACTGCTGAGAATTGCTAAAAGATCTTCCCGGTTCTGGACGGTTGTCCGCTCACTTGATTCCGATAGTTCCGACACCGGAACCGGCTGATAAATCGCTTTGCGGATGACCGGTGGCCTGCCCTCATGCATGAATTGCATGGAGAGATCCGCCACAACTTGATCGCCATATTTGAGGATGAGTTGCCCCGTCGGTTTGAATTGACCAATCACGGTCGCTTCGACCGATTCGCTCTCACACAATTCACGAAACTCAGGCCATTTGGCTTCCGGAATGGAAAAGACCATTCTCTCCTGTGCCTCAGAAATCCAAATCTCCGTGTAGGACAGACCATCGTATTTAAGAGGCGCCTGGTCCAACCAAACCTCTGCCCCGATCTCTTCACCCATTTCACCGACGGCGCTCGAAAAACCACCCGCACCACAGTCCGTCACCGCACTGTATAAATTACGATCCCGAGCTTGCAGCATCACATCCATCAACATTTTCTCGGTGATCGCATTCCCGATTTGAACCGCACCGCCCGAAGTGATATCGCTGGCATCCGTGAGCTCAGCCGAACTAAAGGTGGCTCCATGAATTCCGTCCCGCCCCGTGCGCCCCCCGATCGAAACAATGAGGTCGTTGGGAAGTGGCTCTTTAAACGATTTTTCCTTCGGCAACAGCCCAATATTACCGCAAAAAACCAACGGATTTCCGACGTATCGAGGGTCAAAGTAAACCGCCCCGTTAACCGTCGGAATCCCCATCCGATTTCCATAGTCTCGGACTCCCGCTACCACCCCCTTCATAATCCGCCTGGGATGCATGACACCAGGAGGAAGGTCCTCCAGCGGCGTGTCTGGAGACGCGAAGCAAAAGACGTCCGTGCTGCAAATCGGTTTGGCACCTAATCCGGTTCCCAATGTGTCACGAATCACACCCCCAATACCGGTGTTGGCACCGCCGTAAGGTTCTAAGGCCGATGGGCGATTATGCGTTTCCACCTTGAAGGCGACATTGTGTTGTTCATCAAATGTAACGATCCCCGCGTTATCCTTAAACACACTAACACACCAGTCCGACTCTCCCAACATTTCCCGTATCTCGACCGTGGCAGCAAAAATCGTCTCCTTCAACATGTTGTCGAATTCACGAGTTCCCTTTTCATCGGTGTAAGAAACGCGACCGGCAAGTGTTTTGTGACTGCAGTGCTCACTCCAAGTCTGCGCGATCGTCTCTATTTCGGCGTCCGTTGGATTTCGGTTTAACTGCTGAAAGTGCTCTTGGATCGTCTGCATTTCGACCAGCGTCAAACTCAACTGCCAATCACGACTGATTTGCTCTAATTGTGAATCATCCGCACCCATCACATCCACGTGCTGGATACTTAATTGATACGGCTCACCCAATTGTATTTCAGAAAGTTGGAGCGGGCCGGTCACAACCTGCTCAATGGATTCGTTGGCCAAAAGTTTATTGCAAAGAATCGACTCTTGCTCCGGTGCCAGAACGGAAGAGCGATATTTACAGAATGTCCGAACCGCCTCGATAGGATAGCCCAGCTGCTGAATCGCGAGCTTGGCACTTTCAGCCTCGGGATCCGTCACTCCGGCAAGGGGTAGGACATAAAACAAACCGGGATGCGCCGCATCCCCAACGCCAAATTGTGGATCCCCACATCGGCCCAACTCATACTTCTCAACCACGGCTTCTACAAGCAGCGTCTCCGCGATTTGGACGACCTGATTTCGATCCAGCGGGCCCTGAACCAAAAATCCGCGGCTTGCCGACAGCGAAAGACTTGCCGAAATCCCCAGATCCTTCGCGTCCGCCAATATATTCCGAGCGAGACGGTCAGGCTGGCCCGCATCCGGCGAAATCTCGATTTGCCACAAGACGGTTTCGGTATCCTGGGCAGACCCAGTCGCTTGAGGTTCTTGGGCCTCGGCCATTTCGGTGGAACTATCAGGCACGGCAAAATCGCAATTCTGAAACTTTGAGGGGCTGTTTTCGGTCGTGATAACCGACGGTTGATTCATCAGAAACGATTATTTTATTGTCATGAAAATTTACGACTAGTGGATGTCCGATCCAATTTAGCAATTAATGCACTCCCAGCCCCGTTTCCGCGTAAAATCAACGCGGCCAACCCACAAAAAAAGCGAGTGCCATCGAAGCACTCGCGATCCAACTGGAGGAGGTTCTAAAATCCGCTTATTTCTTACCTGCTTCGTCATCCTCTTTCTTAAGCTTGTCAGCAAAAGCCTTGCGAAACTTTTTCATTTTGGGCTGGATGACCGCTCGGCAATAGCGAGCATTGGGATTGTCCTTAAAATAGTTGTCGTGGTATTCCTCACAAGGGAAAAAAGTTACCGCTTTCACAATCTCTGTTACCACCGGCCGACGAAACGCTCCCGCGTCATTTAAGGCCTTCTTATATTTGTTGGCTAAATTCTTCTGTTCCTCGTCGTGGTAGAAAATAGCCGATCGGTATTGCGTTCCCCTATCGACACCCTGTTGGTTCAAGGTGGTCGGGTCATGCGTCTTCCAAAAAACCTCCAGCAAGTCCTTAAACTCAATTTTTGAGGGATCGTACTCGATCAAACAAACCTCGGCATGCCCGGTGTTTCCAGTGCAAATCTGCTGATAGGTCGGATTATCAACGAACCCGCCCGTGTATCCCGATTTCACCGAGAGAACGCCGTCCAACTCTTGAAATACGGCTTCAACGCACCAAAAACAACCTGCGCCAAATGTCGCTGTCTTCACTTTTCCACCCTCTTGTTGTTTCCCTTTTTCATTTGCCAAACCGGGTCCTGTGGACCGACTGCTCTCCTGTAAATCATCATAAGACGGGATGTTGTTCGTGGACGCTGAATTGGAGGGCAGGGGATAGCAACCCAAAAGAACTGTGACCAAGGCGAACAGGCCCACCGGAGATAACCAATTCGCCGCCGAGTCTGAATTCCTGTTAAAAGCTCGCATCATCTTTCATCCCATTTACAAAAAAACCGACTTTAAATTTTCCAACTCAAACTCGCCGATGCCCATCCCGCCAAACAAAAAAACGTCTAGCCGAATGGCGACCCGCAGGAATACCCAAATCCTAACCGAAAAAAAGCCCGGTGCGAAATCGTCCGCCCGGGCTGGTCTTTACAAGTGGGGCAACATTCCGTGCTAAGACGAATAATCGAGTTTATAGCCGTTCTTATATTCGTGACGAATCATGTTCTTGACACTTTCGTCCGCGTTGGCAGCTACCATCTTTTCCGCGTCCCAGTCAACTTTCTTACCCGACCAGACAGCCAGGTTACCCAACAAGATCGTCTCGGTTAGCGGGCCTGCATAACCAGGGAAGTTGGACATTGGTGTCCCTTCACCTCGAATCGCATTCGTGAACTCTTTAAAGTGACCTGGCGATTTTGGGTAGTCAACATCTTTGGCGAATTTACGTTGATTCGTAAATTCACCGTCAACAACCATCCCCGTTTGAGCCACTTCGCCACCGTAATCCCCTGGAGAATAGAAATTACCCTTTTCGCCAACAAGCAATGCACCACTGTTGAAGGGACGCTTCTTCTCGCCTTTACCCCTTCCAGGGCAACCCTTTAACAGTTCTCGCGGGGGTTTCTCGCCCCCGTCATACCACACCATCTTGACCGGAGGTCTCCCGTCCATTGCAGGAAATTCAAATACGATCTTTGATGATTTTGGATAGGTTACATTGTCATGGCGATCCGTTGTCGCCAAGACGCTGGTTGGATTTCTCAGATTTAGGGCCATGAAAGACATATTCAGCGTATGGCAGGCCATGTCACCAAGTGCCCCGGTGCCAAAATCCCAAAAACCTCGCCATTTAAAGGGATGGATCTCGGGGCTGTAGGCACACTTGTCGGCAGGGCCAATCCACTCGTCCCAGTGGACCAAATTCTTTTTCTTGTTCCATTCTGCTTCTTGGCCGGGAGATGGCTCTGTTTTGACTTCCAACCCATAACTTTGAGGCCAAACCGGACGGTTCGTCCAAACGTGCACTTCCTTCACATCCCCAATCAAACCATTTTTGACCAATGCCGCCGAAAGCCTTAGGTTCCCTGAAGCGGTACCCTGATTACCCATTTGAGTGACCAGTTTTTTGTCACGGGCCAGATTACCCATCATTCGTGCTTCATAAATTGAATGCGAAAGGGGCTTTTGACAAAAACAATGTTTACCCATATCCATTGCCATCATCGCGGCGGAGGCATGGGTGTGATCTGGAGTACTGACCGTCACCGCATCAATCGACTTTCCCATTTCGTCGAGCATTTTTCGGAAATCGTTGTACTGTTTGGCTCCAGGAAATTTACTTTTGACGCTATCCAAAGTCCCGTCATCGATATCACAAACCGCCACAACCTTACTACCATGGGCATCTTGGTTATTGGCATCGGCAGAGTCGCTGGATCCTTTACCACCTACTCCTACGCAGCCAAACCGAACTTCTTCCAATGCTGACCGAGATTGCTTGGCGGAAACACCACCGGCGACCCAACAGCCGAGGCCCAATGCGGCCGTCGATTTAACAAAGGTTCGACGTGTCGTCTTATTTGCCATCTAAGAATTCTCCTGAGTAATATTAATGAATCGGCACCGAATCACTCCGCGTCCGAGTATCTTCCAGCTCCGTTATTCAACCATGAACGCGTACGATTTTCAACATTCAACAACCCATGAACTTGGTTTTTGTTTCCTAGTTATGATACCAGATAACGGCTCTCTACCCGGCCCTAACCACTTATTTCGACAACTCATCGAATTCCCGCAGGCTTGGACAACCATCCCGCTTTGCCTCCCCACCCGATCTGGCTGGGCAGCCGTTTTGACCGGTGTCCGATTGTTCGCATCCGACAACCAAGTGTCAAATGCCCTACCAAAAGTCCAGACCGGTCGAACTTGTTCATTCGCCATATTTTTTTCGCAGACGCTCTACCAATTTCTGCATTTCGGCGCGCTGGCCCTGCGATTCTGCGACTTCGATCGCCCTATTTTCCGCCAATCTCGCTTGTCGTCTCCGGTCAGTTTCTCTCATAATCATTGCCTTGTGCAATAACACGACTCCCCGTAAATCAGCGGGCATCTGTTTATTTTCGGCAAAATTATCCAATTCCTGGATCCCTGCCAAAGGATCACCGCTGGCAACTAAACTGTCGGCTTTAGCGCCAATTAATTCGACCAATACATCCGGATCTCCTGCTGCTTGGGTGATCCCATTATTAAACGCTTCGATAGCGTCGGAAAAATTATTCTCCGAGTCGAATAATTGGCCTTTCGCCAACCACAGGTAAAGTTTTCCTGGGCCCTCACCCAACCCTTCGTCTAGTAACTTCATCGCTTCTACTCGGCGCCCCGTACCGACCATCGCAAACGCTTTCTTTACGATCAATCTCTGCCGCGACTCTTCGGTCAGCTCTTCCATGGCAATCATCAGGTCTAGTACAGAGTCCATACCCTTCTGATCCCCAAGTTTTCGATAGAGGCCCAGTTTGATTTGGTAGATTTGAAGACGCTGCCCTGCTGTGAAGGGGATCGCATCCAAAACCTCGTCAATAAAGGCGACAGCGCGGTCCGGCTTTTCGAGTCGTGAAATGGTCACAATATCCGTCAAAACAATCTTCCGCATCTCTGCGTCGGCTTCAGCGTTCCACTTGGACCTCAAACCGAGTTGATCATCTCGATCAATCTCAACGATTTCTTTAACCCATGGCTCATAGTAAAGATTTGCAATTTGCATATCCATTTCTGAGAGTGCTCGGTCTAATTGAACCGCCCGTTCCGCTCCCTGCAATCCTTCCGCCTCTTTAACAAACTGATCCCGACGAATGCGTTTTCGTCGTTCCTCACTGACCCGTTCAAGAAACGTGTCAACTCCGCCCTCCTGATAACCGGTAATCGCAAATGGCCGCTGTTGACTGTCCACCAAAATAATCGTTGGGTAACCACTCACCCCGTAACGCATCGCCCATTTTTGGTTTTGCTGCTGTACTCGCGGCAGCAGTTCTTTTTCTCGGGGAAAATCAAACATCACCAAGACGAACTGTTTCGACGCCCGCTCTAAAAAATCTTTCTCGCCCAGCACTTCTGCTTCCAGTTTTTGACAGGGAGGACACCAGTCCGACCCTGTAAATAAAAGGAGCAAGTCTTTCCCCTCAATCCGACCCTTCTCGATTGCCTGTTCCGCGTTGTCCATCCAGGTTTGGTCGTCATTGACCAGCCCAGTTCCAAAAGCCGCCAACGACGGCAAACACCAACCGGCCAATCCCACCAACGCGAATACGCTGATTCTTAAAATCGATCTCTTCGAGCTTCCTTCACTGAACCACATATCGCGTCTCTAAAAAACTACCCCTGGCACAATCAATAGCTCCATCGTAGGCGTATCTGTCAAAGAAAACAATTAACGGCATGATGAGAGGCTCGCTTCCCGCGGCTGCCAACAAAAGGTTTCACCGCAAACGAACGACGTTCGACACAAATGTCAATCCTAGAGGGCAAATTACGATTTTTTTGAGACGTGTCCACCCTCCCACCATCGTCTGAAAACGCAAATAGTGAACTCACCAAGATTTAAAACGAAACCAATTGAGGTGCCAACGCGTATACTTCATTGGGGCAGGGCGACTGTTACAGCAGAGGAATCTCTGCCACCCGATTAACGCGTCAACGCCGCAAGCCGTTCGCCTCCCAAAGGAGCGGACTCGAAGTGAATTTTTTTTATAACAAAATCGACCCCAAAAAAACAAAAACACCCCGACCCAAATTTTTCCAACTTCAAGCCACGACAGCAATACCACGATTTAAACAACCGAGTGAAACCGATTGCCTGATGGCTCACTCCATCAATCTATCTTAGACTAGTTAAGTAACACGGCCGGAGTAGTGGTGTCTTTCCCTCACCATAGCCGGCCAACTTCAGCCTTGCCAAAACAACGCTTAACCACCCACGCCTTTTAAGCAGCCCATGAACATCCTTGCTCCACAATACCGTTGCCTTTTCGTTTGCATTGCCATGGCTTTAACCTATGAGCGACAGACCTTTGGTCAAGAAACGATTGAAGATCTGGAAGCCATTGAAGAGAAGGTTCAAAAAGTCGTAACTGACAACATGGAATCTTGCGTGGCGATCAGTGATCGAATTGGTTTTGGCAGTGGCGTCATTATCAACGAAAAGGGGCTAATACTGACTGCCGGCCACGTGATTTCCCCAAGGGGAGAGTTAGTGATCATTTTCCCTAGTGGGCGGCGAGCCCGCGCCAAATCGTTAGGGCGGAACTTGTCAGTCGACGCAGGAATGGCTCAAATCCTTGAACCCGGACCATGGCCCTTTGTCAAACTTGCTGACAGCCCCCCTGAAAATGGTGAATGGGTCGTTGCCTTGGGACATTCCGGAGGATTTGAGCTAGGAAGAAAACCCCCGGTCCGAACGGGCCGCGCCTTGGGAGATCGCCGAGGACAGCTCGTGACTGATGCCACTTTGATCGGCGGTGACTCGGGAGGCCCTCTGTTCAACCTTGATGGCGAGTTGGTGGCCATCCATAGCTCCATCGGTGACAACATTGCGCAGAACCGCCATGTTTACGTATCCACCTATGAGAAATACTGGGATAGGATGTTGGCCGGTGAATCTTGGGGACGCTTACCCGACTTAATCGAGTCTGAACCCCCTCTTGAGTTAAAGGCTAAACGGCCTCGGATGGGAGTGACGATCCGCACCAATCGCCAAGGAGCAGTGGTCAGTTCGGTTCAGCCTAACGGTCCGGCTCAAAAGGCGGGCATCCAACCCGGCGACCGAATCACTCAATTCAATGGAATCGCCATTACATCTGCTGACCAATTGATTAAGTTGATTTCCACCAAGCAGGTGGGGCAAGTCTTTGAGGTAGAATTCCAACGAAATCGCGTTTACTACAAGGTTGAAGTTCGACTCGCCGCCGCCATCGACTAAACCTTGGTCTTTCACCCCTTCGAGGAAAACGGATGAGTTCCTGCACGATCAGAAATCGCCTGCCCACTCTGCTACTAGCGGTTATCCTCGGGGCCCTGTGCGCTCCTGTCAGTGCTCAGAAAATGAATCGCGAGATGCGTTCCATTTTTGAAAGCATGCTATCCGAACTGCCGTCGGACCTACGAGCAAAATTCAGCCAAGCCATTGAAAACGAAGATCCATCCATTGAATTCACTCCCGATGAATTTAGGCGATTCCGGAACCATCCGATCAATCCGTTTGATGGAATCAATGACATTGATCCCAAAGACCTAGACGGCAGTATTAAATTAACATTTGAATTACCGAGCCTCCGAAACCGGCCCATCGGTCCGTACGAAAGGCAGGGCAGAAGTTTACGGCGTCGGCTAAGACCTGCGATATCAGAGGCAACCTTGGCAACGGTCAAATTCGTTGCCGATGGTGAACCACTTGCCTTGGGCACCATCGTTGACCCATCCGGTCTGATCTTAACAAAAGCGTCAGAAATAGAGGTGGAGGGCCTGCTAGAATGCCATGTTGGCCGCATGGAAATCTTCCCGGCTGACGTCCTTGCAATAGACGACCGAAACGATTTGGCTTTGGTCAAAATTAACGCGATTGATCTTCCGGTCGTGAAATGGTACGACCGACAGCCACAACCAGGCAGCTTTGTTCTGACACCCAACGAAATCAATCAAGTGGCATGCTATGGAACGTACGGGACCGTCCCGAGATCCGTGGTTGGAGCCAATCAGGCCTTCCTTGGCGTAGGCCCGCGAACGTCGGATCAGGGCGTCACGATCGACACGGTCTCACGCAACAGCGCCGCCGATCGCGCTGGACTCCTTCCCGGTGATATTATTACCCAATTGGATGAGACCAACATGCAAGACGTGACCGACCTTGTGAATACCATTCGGGGGCGGCGCCCTGGCGAATCCATCTCCATTCACTTCCTAAGGGGAGGCGAACCACAATTGACCCAAGCCATTTTGGCAGGCAGAGATATTTCTGGAGAACGCGCCGCTCGATATAAAATGATGTCCCGACTGGGTGCTATTCCAAACCGACGGGCCGATGAGTTCCCGGTGGTTTTCCAGCATGATTGTCCGCTATTGCCAGAACAGTGCGGGGGCCCAGTCACCGATCTTGAAGGAAACGTGATTGGCATTAACATTGCCCGAAACAATCGATCGGCAAGCTATGCGATACCGAGTTCCCACGTGAGGAATGTTTTGAACAGCCTGCGAGATCAGGCAGACCTAAACGAATGACTTCAAGCCCCGCGATTTAAACAACGGACTCACCAAAACTCCCTAGCGATCGAAACTAGATTTGTGACGCAAGATATGGTGATAATGCTGGGCGAACCGGTGAGCCTCATCCCGCACATATTGCAGTAACCTCAGTCCAAACGAGTGACGACTCAACATCAATGGCTCCGTGATCCCTGGTCGAAAAATTTCTTCGTTTTTCTTGGCCAAAGCCAAAACGACAGGGGGAGGGATTTGCAGCGATTCAAACGCACTCATCGCCGCGCTCAACTGACCTTTGCCTCCATCAATTAACAGAATGTCGGGAAACACGTCCTGTTCGTCATATAGCCTCTGAAAACGCCTCGAGACCACTTCGTGAATACTCCTGAAGTCATCTATTCCTTTCACTTCCTTAATTTTGAAGCGGCGATAGCCTGGCTTAAAAGGCAGGCCGTCAATGAACTTCACGAGACTCGCGACCGTTTCACCCCCTCCGAGGTGCGCAATATCTACACCCTCGATCGTCCGGGGGATCTCTTTCAAACCCAGTACTTTTTTCAAACCCGCTAAACCTTTTTTGGGGTCAATGTAAAAGACTTCGGGTTGCACATGGGTGTCCAAGTCACCCCGTTCATCCAATGACTCAAGCATTGTGATTTCATCACGCAGTTTGGCCGCCCGCTCGAACTCCAGATTTTGTGATGCCTGCTGCATCTCCTCTTGCAGCTGTTTCAAAAGACGCGTTTTATTGCCGGTCAAGAAAAGCTGCAATCGCTTGATGTCCTTTCGATATTCTGACTTCGTGATCCTGAGATTACAGGGAGCTGTGCATTGCTTAATGCTGGCCAACAGGCAGGGACGAAACCATTTCCACCTCTCGTCCGTCTCGTCAATATCCAAAGAACAGGTACGAAATTTAAATATCTTCTGCATCACCTGCACGGCACCACGGAGGCTACCCGCATTGGGAAAGGGCCCATAAAGCTTGACGCCGCTCGTATCGGGTTCACGAGTCACCTCGACACGCGGAAAATCTTCGCGAGTTGTGATTTGCAGATAGGGAAAAGACTTGTCATCCTTCAACTCTTTGTTGTGACGTGGCTGAACATCCTTGATCAACCTCGACTCAACCAACAACGCATCCACCTCGCTCTCGCAGGGAATGAAATCCGCGTCGCATATTTCATGGACCCAACTCGCTATACGCGAATCCAATAGAGCCGTCTTTTGGAAATAACTTCCTGCTCTTGATCTCAGATTCTTGGCCTTGCCCACATAGATCACAACGCCAACCGCGTCTTTCATCAAATAGACACCTGGCTGGATCGGAAATTCTTTTACTTTTGCTGCCGTCTCTCGATAGGCGACAGGCCCGGACGGTGATGTTGGAGCCTCGACAGAGTCCGTATCGGAAGCCGACACCCGAGCGATTTCCGAATCGCGGCCTAACTCTGGCGTATCAGATTCATCATTTTGATTGGGTTCCGCTTCAGACATAAGAGGCGCTTAACGATTGATGGTTTCGGCAAAAGTGCTTTTTGTTCCGTTCAGATTCCACAAACTTGCGATCCGCATCCTACCACGATACTAAACGGAATTTGCAAAATCTTGCAGCGTTTGCTGATACCCAGCAATTCTTTGGGCCATCTCTTCCTTGGTCTTTTCGAGATCATGGATGAATTCGGGGGCGACATAGGCAAAAAGATAAAATTTAACCTTCGGCTCGGTACCTGAAGGTCGCGCTGCAATGAAGTTACCCGCAATCTCCGTGTCCAAGAAAACAAGATTATAGCGCGGCCCCGCTAAAGGTTGGCTTTTGCCATCGGCCATAACCGTCAAACCCTGAAGATAATCCCGCCTTCCAGTCACCTTCAAATCCCCGAGTTCCCCGGGCATATCCGATCGAAACTTATCCATCAAAGCCGTCATCCGTCTCATCCCATCCGAACCTTCCATGCGAATCGTCGTCAGCGCTTCAGCGTGAAACCCGTATTTTAAATAAAGTTGGTCTAAGTATTGATGGACCGAAATCCCTTGCGATTTGACCCAAGCGGCTAATTGACTCATCAACATGCAAGCCACAGCGCCATCCTTGTCACGGCAATAGTCGCCGACCAAATAACCGTGAGACTCTTCGAAACCAATCAAAAAATCATCTGGACCCTCGCGGTCCACCACGTCACAAATCCATTTGAAGCCAACCAGATTTTCCGAAAAGCAGCGAACGCCATAGGATTCGGCAATCCTTCGAGCCATCAGGGTCGTCACCAACGTCGTGACGATGTATTTCTGAGCGTCGAGCGCGCCTTGTTTTTCCGCCCCAGCCAAAACAAACTCGGTTAACAACACACCCAATTGATTTCCATTGAAAGTTTCCCAGTCTTTTTGCAAGTCGACCGTTTTGGGGGCCGCAGCACCCAAACGATCGCAATCGGGATCGGAGGCCATGATCAACTCCGCGCCCGTTCTTTTGGCGTGCTCGATGATCTCGGTAAAAATTTCTTTATTCTCAGGATTGGAAACATGCCCCGGAACATTAGGGAAATCACCATCCGGCTCGCGATGAGGCTCGTAAATCTCGAGATCGTTAAAACCAACTTTCTTTAAAAGCGAGCTGACGTTGAATTCGCCGACACCGTGTAACGGCGAATAGATGATCTTTAAATCGCGCGGACCGGCAACGCTATGTTGCAGATGAGATTGCATCAAAGCTTGGTCCGTTTCCTCGCAACAAAAAACAATCGAACCAGCCTGAACAGACGCCTCAAAATCTGCGATTTCGAATCGCTCTACTTTTTCGACCCGCTGGATGACACCTTGATCATGGGGAGGTATGAGCTGAGCGCCACTGGACCAGTAAACCTTCACGGCGTTATCCGAGGGCGGATTGTGACTGGCGGTTACCATAATGCCACAATCACACTCCTTCAAACGAATCAGGAACGAGAGCTCCGGTGTGCTTCGGTAATCGTCAAGAAAATAGACCTGAAAACCTCGAGCCACCAGAATGCCCGCGCACAACTCAGCAAACTCTCGACTCCGGTGGCGTGTGTCGTAGGCGATCGCGGCCGACCAAGGACCCTCAGGCTTGGTGGCATGAACGTAGTCGGCCAGACCTTTGGCACTTTCACCAATGGTCCTCACGTTGATCGCATTGCAGCCAATCGGATACATCTTCCCTCGCCGCCCGCCAGTTCCAAAGGGCAGCACGGTCCAGAATACATCATCTAACACCTGCCATTTCCCAGCCATCACATGTTCAACCACTTGGGGTGCGTACTCGCGGTAACTTGGATCGGTCAACCAAATCAGGATATTTTCAGCAGCCGAGGGTGTTAATTCGTTGGCCCTCAAAGCAATATCAATTCGTTGCTGGCAGGTTTTGAGTTCGTTGGCGTTATTATCAGACATGATTTTATTAAAAAAGGGTCATTAGCTAGTCACTCCACACCCGGATGGTTGAGTCGAACAGAGATTGCATCAATACTTGAAGGATTGACAGGACGTTTCGGCCCGACTCCGATCCCCATCAGGGAGAGACTCGATTTTAAATCCGGCCGAAACATTCACACAACCCGGTAACAATCCAACCAAGCAACCACCCTTCATGAGCGAACCCATCATTAGCGTTTCAGGTCTGCGTGGCATCGTCGGCCAATCGTTGGACCCCATTCTTGCGATCAAATACTGCACAGCCTACCTCAGCTTGCTGGGGCACTCGGGAACCGTGGTCGTCACACGAGACGGGCGCACCTCTGGGGCAATGCTGGCCCAAGCCATCTGCAGCGGCGCTGCAGCCGCCGGATTTGACGTTCTCTACGCGGACGTCGCGGCCACACCCACGACCGGTGTTCTGGTCCGTCAACACAAGGCGGTCGCCGGCTTCCAGATATCAGCCAGCCACAATCCTCCCGAATACAACGGAATAAAATTATTCGGCTCGGACGGCCGAGTGATTCCGGCGAACCAAGGAGAACAAGTCATCACCGCCTATCGATCAACCATGGAACCCTGGGTCCCTTTCGAAAAAATCGGTAAAATTCGGCGGCTGGAAGAGACCACGGACCGACATCTCGAACTGGTCTTGTCGACGGTCAATCGTGAGGCCATTGCCCAAAAACATTTTAAAGTTTTGCTCGACAGCAATCACGGCGCCGGCTCGGTGATGGGTCGACGCTTACTAGAGCAGCTCGGTTGCGAATATGAGATCACCGGAGATCAACCCGACGGTCACTTCCGACACCCCCCCGAACCTACCCAGACCAACCTTCAAGCGGTTGCTCAGTCTGCGCTCTCCTATGGCGCTGATGTCGTGTTCTGCCAGGACCCCGATGCCGACCGATTGGCCGTGATTGACGAGAAAGGCCATTATATCGGCGAGGAATACACCCTTGCCATTACAGCAAACCGCGCCCTTTCTCTAAACCCTGGGCCGATGGTCATCAACTGCTCATCGAGTCGCATGTCGGCTGACATCGCTGAACATTACGGCAGCGAACTCCACCTGAGTGCCGTTGGAGAGGCCAATGTGACCGATCGAATGATCCAACTCTCCGCCACCTATGGGGGTGAGGGAAATGGAGGGCCCATTGACCCGAGAGTCGGATACGTGCGAGACAGCTTCGTAGGCATGGCCCAAATCCTGGATGCGATGGCAGCCAGCGGCAAATCGATCAGCGAACTTGTGGCCGATTTGCCTAGCTATCAAATACACAAAACCACTGTCGCCATCCAACGGGCCCAAATTCCAGAACTGTTCACGCAACTCAAAGCGACTTTTCCGACTGCCACACTCAATAGCATGGATGGTCTTAGACTTGACTGGCCGGATAAATGGATGCTAGTCCGCCCAAGCAATACCGAACCGATCGTGCGAGCAATCTCGGAAGCCAAAACACAAGAAGAAGCCCAATCACTTTGCGACACCGCCAGTCAACTGGCTGAACGCTTAGCCTGATTACCAGTTCGGTAAGGAAAGGAAAAACAGAGACCATGAAGGGAACTTTTTACACATGCCTCCTATGGGCTTGCACCATTTCTTTGATGGCCCAACCGTCAACAACCGTCGCTCAAGAAACGGTTGCCCAAAAATCGGCCCATTTGAAGACGTTGGAACGGCCCAATGTGGTTTGGATCATGTCCGAAGACAATTCTTGCCACTACCTCAAGCTGTTCTCAAAAGATGGTGCGTCTACCCCAAACATACAACGTCTCGCTGCCAACGGTGTCGTGTTTGACCGCGCCTTTTCCAACAGCCCCGTCTGCTCGGTTGCCCGCACGACGCTTATTACGTCGATTTACGCCCCAAAGTTAGGGACCCAATTCCACCGGAAAATTCAGCCGGCCGGCCTCCCCCCGGGTTGGAAATTATTCCCTGAATACCTGAAAAACGCAGGGTACTATACGACCAACAATTCGAAAACAGACTACAACGTTTCCATGGTCAACCAAAGCCCCTGGAATGCATCCAGCCGAAAAGCGACCTGGCGAAACCGACCGGATCCAAAACAACCTTTTTTCCATGTTCAAACGTTCGCTCAATCGCACGAAAGCTCACTTCACTTCCCCGCCCAAGACGTTCAAGAAGTGCCGACAAAGACCGATCTAGACACCGTCCAACTGGCTCCGTTCTATCCGCAGACAGAACTCTTCCGATACACGCATGCTCGGTATCACGATCGCATCGGAGTCATCGACAATCAGGTCGGCAATTTGGTTGCCAAACTGAACGCCGATGGGCTGTTGGATGATACCTTTATTTTTTACTTCGGAGATCATGGCGGCGTCCTACCTCGTAGCAAAGGATATGTTTACGAGACGGGACTTCACGTCCCACTGGTTGTTTATATTCCAAAAAACTTTCAGCATTTAACGCCGTTCGCGCCAGGTCAGAGAAGCAATGGCTTCGTCGAATTTGTCGATTTCGGGCCTACGGTATTGCGTTTGGCAGGCCTCCCCGTTCCAAAACAGATGGACGGACTCCCCTTCCTGGATAAAGATGCAGAGGGGCTCTTAAGAGAGGGTGCAAAATCCACTCTAGGGTATGCCGACCGCTTTGACGAAAAATACGACATGGTACGCTCCCTTCGAACCGACCAGTTAAAATACATTCGAAATTTCAACGCCATCTATCCAAACGGTTTAGAAAATCAATATCGCTACAAGATGGCAGCCTATACCGAGTGGCGAGATTTATCCGATACCGATTCGCTTAACGAATTAGAGAACCGTTTCTTCCAACCCAAACCGGTGGAAGAACTCTATGACCTTTCCACCGACCCTTTTGAAACGCGTAACCTAGCAGACGATCCGAAATTTCAAACCGACCTGAAACAAATGCGGAGGATCTTGAACGAGCGGATGAAATCGATGCCCGATAGCAGTCTCTATCCCGAAAGCTTTCTCATCCAAAAGACCGAGACACAACCCAAACTGTTTTCTGAGGTTCACAAAACTCAGATAGCCCATTTACTTGACATAGCCAACCTGAGCCTTGCCCCGTACTCGCGAGCCGAAGCCGCGATCCAAGCTGCGTTAGAGTCAAAATCCCCGTGGGCCCGGTATTGGGGGTTAATCGTGTGTAGCACTTTCGGAGAGCAAGCGATCCCCCTGGCTTCCTCGGCCCGCGCGCTGCTAACGGACAAAGAACCGGAAGTTCGCCTTCGGGCGATTGAGTTTCTGGGGCTAATCAACCAAGTTGACCCGATTCCCTTATACGTCGCCCAACTGCAGCAATCGAACAACCAAGCAACCACTCTCAACCTGCTCAACTCACTGGTCTTTTACACCGACTTTGTGGTCGACCAGCGATCGCCACTCGACCTTGGTACGCTGCCTTTTGGCGATTTACCGTTTATTCGAAACCGAATCGATTATTTGGCCAGAGACGCTAGCCATTAAAGGGGACTTAGCTATCGCTCTTAGAAATCGCAATGGCCAATTCTTCCAACTGCTCTTGATCAACCGGACTCGGTGCCTCGGTCATCATATCAGCCGCTCGTTGGGTTTTGGGGAAAGTGATACAATCCCGAATGTTATCCAACCCCGCAAATAGCATGACAATCCGGTCAATCCCCAACGCAATCCCACCGTGTGGTGGAGCTCCATATTTTAGTGCGTCCAACAGAAACCCGAAACGCTCCCTCGCTTGTTCTTCATCCATCCCCAACAGCCCGAACACCTGCTGTTGGATACTAGAATCATGAATTCGAATTGTTCCGCCTCCGGCCTCGTACCCATTAATGACGAGATCGTAGGCTTTCGCTCGAGTCTCACCCGGATCCGTTCCGAGCCGATCTAAATCTTCGTCTAGCGGGGCCGTGAAGGGATGGTGCATGGCGACCCAACGCTCTGCTTCCGCATCGTGGTCAAACATCGGAAACTGAACCACCCAGGAAAAATGCATCTGTTGTTCGTCATACAATTTCAACTCGGCGCCCATCCGCTTCCTTAGACCGTTCAACGCTTTGCAGCTGACATCCCAAGAATCCGCAATCAACAACAGCAGATCTCCGGGTTGGGCGTCCATCTTATTCTTGATTTCCTCAAGGTGCTGAGCAGCAAAATTCTTAGCAATCGGAGAGGCCAGCTCACCCTCCTCATTCACTTTAAACCAGGCCAACCCCTTGGCACCGAAATCCTCCTGAATGTAGGTGGTCAACTCATCGATCCGTTTACGAGAAAACAGTGACGCGGCGCCGCTGGCATTGATTCCCCGAACGTAGTTACCCGCATCGGCCACTCCTCGAAACACACGAAATTCTGTCTTAGCCGCGACGTCCGTGCAGTCCACAATTTCCATTCCAAAACGCAGGTCCGGCGCGTCGTGTCCAAAACGAGTCATCGCTTCATCATAAGTCATCCGTGGAAGGGGCAACTCGACATCGATTCCTAAAATGTCTTTGGCCAACTGTTTTATCAGACCGTCAACCATCCCCATCACATCTTCGGAGTCCACGAACGACATTTCCATATCTAACTGGGTGAACTCCGGCTGTCGATCAGCACGGAGGTCTTCATCCCGAAAACATCTCGCTATCTGCACATACCGGTCGTAGCCTGCGATCATCATAATCTGTTTGTAGATCTGGGGAGATTGAGGCAGTGCATAAAACTCACCTTTGTGGACACGACTCGGCACCAAGTAGTCTCTGGCGCCCTCAGGAGTACTTCGGCCCAAAATAGGGGTTTCGATATCCACAAAACCGTGATGCTCAAAGTAATCTCGGATCCCCTTCGTAACACTGCTGCGAAGGGCCAAGGTGTCCTGCATCTCTTTCCGACGCAAATCCAAGTAGCGATACTTCAATCGCAAATCTTCATTGGGTAAATCAACCTGCGAAGGCAAAAAAGGCGGATTCTGGCACGCGTTCAAGAGGACCGCTTGCTCCGCCTGAATTTCTATCTCGCCCGTGGATATCTTCTTGTTTTCTTGTCCCGCCGGTCTTGACTTTACTCTGCCAACCACCTGTACCACACATTCTCGATGAAACTGCTCTACTGCCTGTTTGACTTCCTCAGGTGACTCTGGACTAATCGTTATTTGCGTTCGACCGTAACGATCACGAACATCAATGAATTTGCCTTGTCCAAAATCCCGGATCGTGTCGACCCAGCCGCAAATCGTAACCGTCTGTTCGACATTACCGGTATTCAATTCACCACAGGTATGCGTTCTAAGCACCGAATATTCCTTAAATAATGTTTAGCAGGAAAGATGACTCACCCGGATTTCACCGATCCGAGCCATCAACTATCGCACCAATCGATGAATTACAAAAGGTCGGCTTGATAAGATTTTCAAAATCCACCGATCGGTCCAACCGCTTCGCGAAAAATACGGCCCCAGATTCGCGACAAAGTTACGCCAGAGGCCCCTCAGACTGGGCGAGATCGATCAACCGCTGTGCTACTTCCAATTCGTTATATTCCCTTTCGAGGTCTATTATTCGGCATTCCTGCATCCCGCGAAACCAAGTCTCCTGATGCCGGGCGAACCGACGCGTACGAATCCGAACTTTTTCAATCGTTTCCGGCAAATCCACTTCCCCGGCCAAATGTTGCACGACCTCTTGGTAACCAACCGCTTGCCCAGCAGTATGACCCAACTCGCCCCATTCGCTTAACAAATCCTCGACTTCCGCCACCAGTCCGCTATCAAACATCGAATCCACGCGACGTTCGATCCTTTCATGTAAAAGTGGTCGTTGATGGCGAAGCGTAAACACCTTGCAATCTGTGGGCTGAGTGACCTGATCGAATTCCATCTGCCAATGGCTGATTGGTTTACCGGTTGTCCGATAAACCTCTAAAGCCCGAACGATTCTTCTGCGATCGTTCGCGTGCAGTTTGTGGGCGGCAACCGGGTCGACCATCTGAAGCCGTTCGTAAAGGTGCTTGGATTCCACCCCTTCCAATTCCGCTTCAATTTTTTTTCGGAACTCCCAATCAGCTGGTGGTCCTGGAAACAGCCCTCTCAACAGGGCCTTAAGATAGAGCGCGGTTCCTCCAACAAAAACGACCTCTTTGCCCCGAGAGCGTATCTCGTCAATCGTTTCAAGCGCCCGCTGCCGATATTGAGATACACTAAACGAGTCATTGGGATCCACGATGTCGAGCAGATGATGGGGCACGATCGAGCGGATTTCGGCGTTAGGCTTAGCCGTTCCTATGTCCATCCCACGGTAGATGGCCATCGAGTCCAGACTAATAATCTCTGCATCAAGCAACTGAGCCAACTCGACGCTGACTTTAGTTTTCCCACTGGCCGTGGCACCGGTAAGGTACCAGCAGTCCAAGGCTTTTTCTCGCAATCTTTCTGATGACTCACCCAAATTAGCAGGGTGGTCAGCCCCTTCAGCGGGGTTTGGGGGGGAGGTCTCATCCATGGCGTCCATTGCGGATTTCAAGTCACAGGCAATTGTCAAACCAACTCGCTAATCATACGATGAATTCAGTTTTCTGGCGATAGCGCCGAATACGATCTCATCAGAGCTCTCGTCTAAACCCGCCTCAAACGAAACCTGTTCACCATGTCATTAACCGCTGAACTCGATATTTTCACCCAATTGATGAATGTCATCACCCAACGTAAGTCGGCATCTCCCAACGTTTCCTACACCGCTTCTCTTCTTGCGGGGGGGACAGGAAAAGTCTGTGAAAAGATCGCGGAAGAAGCAAGAGAGCTGGTTGAAGCCGCCTCCGAGGAGGGAACGGCTGGACACGCTCACCGGATTCACGAAGCGGCCGACTTGATCTACCACACCTGGGTCTATTTGGCCCAACACGAGATCGCTTTGGACGAGGTGAAAGCAGAACTCCAGGACCGTATCGGCACCTCAGGACTTGCCGAAAAAGCCTCTCGTCATTCCAATAAAGATCAGCTAGGTGAAGCATGAACCAACCAATAAAGATCGGAATCCCAAGTAAGGGCAGATTGGCAGAGCAGGCCACCTCCCTATTAAATCAGGCCGGTCTTAGTTTCCGGCGACAGAACCGCAGTTTGTTCGCCAGAGTCAGTCAACTACCGATCGACATTGCGTTCCTACGAACCGACGACATCCCCATCCTGTGCGATGAGGGGGCAATCGACCTCGGGATCACGGGACAAGACCTAGTGGAAGAATCCCAGGCCACCGTGACGCAAAGACTGCGACTGGGTGTCGGTAATTGTCGGCTTTCGATCTGCGTCCCCAGCTCATTCCAAGGGGGCGTAGGCGATCTCAAGAACCAAAACATCGCCACGAGTTTTCCCAACACAACCCACCTTTTTCTTGCCGAACATAACACGGCGGCCCGCATTGTCGAATTATCCGGAAGTGTGGAAGTCATGATCCAACTTGGCGTTGCCGACGCAATTGTCGACCTCGTGGAAACTGGCAGCACGCTCGCTGCGAATGATCTAAAAATTCTTTGTGACATTGGAACTTATGAAACGGTCCTAATCCAACGCAAAGGACTTGATTCCAACGACCTGGTCAACCGCGTGGTTCGCCGACTAGAGGGTGTCGTGATTGCCCGAAGCTATTCACTACTCGAATTCAACATCGCAAGAGATCTCTTGAAACAGGCCGAAGCAATCACCCCCGGATTCGACAGCCCCACGGTCAGCGCTCTAGAGGACGAAACAATGTGTGCCGTTCGTGTCATGGTGAGCAAACGAGAAATCATCGAAAAAATGGAACATCTTGAGAGCCTCGGAGCTTCTGCCATCATCCAAGTACCGATCAGCAACTGCAGGCTTTGATCGGCCAAATCAGGACTCAGTGGATTCCAGCAATGCTCGTTCGATGGCCGATTTCAAGTCGATGTGCTCAAAGGGCTTTGACACGACCTGATTGACGCCCATTCGGGCCAACTCGTCAACCTCTTGTGGCCGCGGAAAATTAAGAACCACTACCAAAGGAATTGCCGGAAACCTCCCCTGCAAATCAAGAAGGGTCTCGACGACAGACGGAGAAAGGGACATCGCATCCACGCAAATCGCGTCGTGACCCACCTGCTCCTTACCGTCCCAATCATCCTGCAGCATCCAATCAGTCTGCCATCCCATCGAACCAAAGGTGTCTCGCAGCATCTCGTATTGGATCATGGTCATCGCATAGACACCGATGCGGTAAGCCGTACGAGGCTCTTCCATCTTGGATCGTTCTCGATGTCGCCGCTCAACGCGATCCCCATGTGTTGTGGTCGCAGGCAATTGCCAGTCGGCAATCTCTCGCATGCCCAACTGCCTTCGAAATTCTTCAAAACGTCCTTCCCACTGATGCCAAAAAACTAACTCCACGCCATCCAACGCCTCGCCACTACGGATACTCCCTTCACACCAACTACCCAAGAGATTGACAATGGGAACCAGCGGAAAGAGACCTCGAATGCGTTCAACATCGGCTTGGGAAAACTGCCCCCGACGAGACTGCGCCACTACAATCAGATCACAGGAGATGCGACCGGGATCCAACTCGGTAAAACGAGCGATTGGCACCAGCGTCATCGTCGCCGCTGAATCGGGTACCAGTGATTTAAAATCCGCGTGGCAATAGTCACCGGTTATCAGAATTCGAGATCCATCCATTTCTCACGCCCCCCCACAGCTAGTCGAGCGCCGCGTCGGCGTCAATGAAACTCTTCAAGGCATCGCCTGCCGACTCAGCGTTCCTTAGGTTATCTAACAAATCCGGCAGGTGCAATAATCGGCTCATCCTCGCCAATAATCGCAAGTGCCCCGAATCCTCGGCCGACCCGATCAGAAAGAAAATATCTGTTAGCACCCCACGCGGGCCTCCAAATGGGATGCCACTTGCTGTAACCCCAAGTGCCAAGAATGACTCACCCAACAATGAGGGCTGCGGACGCCGCGGATGCAACAAGGCAACACCATTGCCCAAGGCTGTGGGATGTAATTCTTCTCGGTTCCCAATCGCCACTGCCATCTCTCGGGGCATCCACAGCGCGCCCGATTCGGTCGCGACTTGACACATCTGTTCGATGACTGATTTTTTCGTCCTCGCATTCAATGGGATCGCCACCCGTTCTACGGTGAGTAACTCGGCCATCCCTCCCCATCGCTCCAGCCCGGAATCTTGAGTCTCGAGAACTTTTTCATATTCCACCAATTGCGATTCATCCGACAACCCAATTCGATTTTCGAGCCAATGATGTATTTCGGCGCGAGAGAACTTCCACTGTCCACCGACCCTTCGCCCCGGCAACTTGTCGCGTTCTGCCATTTTACGAATCTGCGCAGACGGCAACTGTAGGCGCGCCGCTAACGATTCAATATCAAAGTCGTCTTTTGCCATGTTCGTCGCAATTACAAGGTTATATGACGCCCACCGAAATCCATAAATGACAGCAGTATCATGTCTCAAACAAGGCCCTCTGCCTACCAGATCAACCTCCAAAATACGTATCGAAATACAAATGCTGGCATCGCCCCGTATACACTTCGTTCGTTTGAACGATCAATCTTGACACTTTATCGTCAATCCTGAGAATCGTTTGGATCGTTCAGCAAGGACGCTGATAAATGGTTTTTTGGAAAACCACTTCCCCTCTGTGATTCAAAAGGCAAGGAGGCCTGATGAGTGCCAGTCAATGTACAACCATCCCCAACGGGATTCGCTTGGACCAGATTTTACCCAATGCAAAAACAGTAGGTGCCTCGGAACTCATTGTCCGATCCTGTTGTGGCCAATGGGATGAGTGCGAACCCAGCGATTTGTACGTCGCGGTACTGGGTAACGAGACCGACGGGCATGATTACGCGCCCGATGCGGTTCGACGAGGCGCCACCGCCGTGGTAGGCGAGCGACTGCTTGCTGTCGATTGCCCACAATTTATTGTCGAGGACTCCAGACAGGCTTACGGCCTGATTTGCCACGCTTTGGCGGGAAAACCCAGCGAACTCATGACCACCATTGGCGTGACTGGGACCGACGGCAAAACGGTAACCAGCCACTTGATTCATAGCATCCTGACAGCCGCCGGACACCCAACCGGTCTAGCTACGTCCATCGAATCTCGTTTGGGCACGTCCACCGCCAACCCACCCGTCGCCAACGTGAATTCGCCACTGCTGGCTTCTCAGCTAACGCAAATGGCAATGAATGATTGCACGCACGCTGTGATTGAATCCTCCAGCATCTCTCTCGCCCAGCGAGCCTGCTCGGGCCTTTTGTTAGACGTTGCCGTTTTGACCAATATTCGACGAAATCGAATGGGTATGCACGGCTCGGCGGAAAATTACCTACGGGCGAAGACCCGCTTACTCGATTGCCTCAAGCCAACGGGCTTTGCGGTGGTCAACGCGGATGATCCAACGACCCATCGACTGCTCGACCAAATCGAAACACCCGCACTCTCAATCGGGATTCATCAGTCGGCTGAACTAACGGCAAAAATGCTGGATCGAGACCTTTCCGGACAAACGTTTGTCATTCGTGCGGGTTCTGAATCCATCGCAGTCCGAACCAATATCATTGGCAAACAGCATGTCTATAACTGCCTCTCGGCCGCCGCCGTCGCATTGACTCTGGGGATCGACCTCTCCACCATTGCCCAGGGGATCGAATCAGCCATTATCCCGGGAAGATTGGAAAGAATCGACTGCGGTCAATCATTCGGAGTCTGGGTCGACTCTGCGAAATCCCCAACTCAAGTGGCGACTGCGATTGCTGCGGTCGGATGCGGCAGCAAAGGTCGAGTCTGGTGTGTCTGCTCTACCGATGACAGCCAATCCATAGAAGACCGGCAAAAAATTGGGGATATACTCCAAAAAACGACCGACCACGCAATCATTACGTCGTCGAAAGTCTGCCCGCAAATTGACTACGAACCAACACATCAGATTCTCGATGGCTTCGATGACCCCGAGCGGGCCCACGTGATCCCCAATCGCCTCAGAGCCATCGAATACGCTCTTTCAAATGCCAGGCCCGATGATGCGGTCATCGTCACAGGTTGTGGCGAAAAGACAATCGCGATGGTTGGAGAACGAGACTGGAGCGTTTGCGATCGAGATGTCTGCCAGGCCTGGCTTTATGACAACGCTAGCGTCAACAAGGACGATAGCGGTCCACAAATAAGCCATTTTGACGACTTTCGGAATTAACATGCAACCACGACAGCGGTGATTCCCTCCTCCCGCTTTCCTAAATGAAATCTAATTCCGAACCCCAGAATACGCCCCGGTCTGCCAGCATCAGGGAGTGCCATCAATCGCTTTTCTTTTTGATCGTTTTCCCCAAATCGACCTTGTCGCATTTAAGCAGCCTCTGTAAATGTATCCCCAAGTTGAGCCCAACTCACATAAAACAACGCGGGCTCAGTCGGTTATGTCGGGCAAGCGGGAATCTGACATTACCCCCCCTCCTGGGTGAGAGCAGACATACCCGCCGAAACAATGGTTTCTGGGTCGACCGTTTCGGCAGGTGCTCACGGCTGAGCTTTGGCTGGGCATCGAAGTAGTTTTCTATTTCGATGCCCAGAAACATAAAAAAAGTGTGGTTCCAAAATAGGGGACCACACTTTTTTTATGACTTCTATTTAACCCGCCTCACTCCAAACTCAGCAACCTTTGTATTTTTACTCAAGCGTCAGCCTCTGTTTTTACAGACGCAGATAGCATTGCTGAAACAACTCAACCCTAGGCAAAGCCATCGCTTTGATTTTGCGTGCCTCCCGAATATCCTTCGAGATCCAATAACTGCCGCTTGAGCTCCACGCCGCGAGGCGAAGAAAACCCACCAATCCCGGTCCGGGAAACGACACGATGACAAGGGATAACCCATGGATGACGATTCTTTTTCATCACGGAACCAACCGCCCGTGCCGCTCGAGGAGCTCCCACCATCGCTCCCAGTTCGCCATACGAGATCGTTTTGCCATAGGGGATTTTCCGACAGCGATTTAACGTAAGCCTCTGAAACTCAGTTACCCCCCCTAGATTCAGTTCCAGAGAGTCGAAGCAAACAGGCACCCCCGAAGCAAACTGTTGAAACCGATCAACCCACTCTTTCTCAGCCAAGTCCCAGCCAGTCACGTCAAAATCAATCGAGGGCAGGGCCTCCAGCAACTCAGTTTGCCCGGGGTGACCCGCGAGAATCAATTCAATCATGTGATTGAAATGCAGAATACCCACCCAGCCCAAATCAGTGGGAAAGACAACTAATTTAAATTCCTTGTTGAGCTGCATGATCCTTAAATCTCTTGCTCCGCATGGCGAATAATGATTCAGCAAACTTTATTCTAGCGACCACCCAACCAGGCCATAGCCCGGCCAGAATCTCATCGAGCCAACCCGCCGAACCAGACAGAATTATTTGGAAACCGACCCGCAAATTGAATTTCGCATCTTTCGTTTGCCTTGCAGAAGAGGTTAGTATGACCCCTTCAAAAGTGCGACTGCCTGTTGACACAAGCGACCTTCAAGACCCATTCCAGATCCAGAGAAACGCCGGTCCGAGCGTCTCGCGAAGACATCCTCAAGGAAATCTATATGAGCAAGTACGGTGAGTACTCCGACGAGTTTTACGTCAACATGAATCTCAACACCGAAATGGAACTGCCCTCCAGTCGAGACACGCTGCTACACTTTTTCGAACAACTACAAAAAAGATACCCATCCATGCGGAATTTCTACAGCCGCGAACGAGGAGAATACGTTCTCGAGGAAGACAAAGACCCGGGTCATTATCGCTGGGCGACAGTGGAATCGAAACGAATCTGTAGCGGCTACGTGAATCCACCCTCGTTACAAGAAACGACAGACCAGCAAAACTTAGTGCTCGAATCGATACCCTACACGCTTTCGGTCAGCCCGCTTGACTGTGAATCCCTAAACTACATGTTTGGTTTTGATTTCGTCTACCGTGGCAACCATCACGACATCCTGACAGAGGCCCTAGGCACGGTGCCGGCGTTTGAAAAAATGCTTGATTACCCAGGCGCTCGGCTCGTGGCCAATGAACCATCGATCCACTTTGCTTTGGACGAAAACTGCAGAACCCAATGCCGAGTCTCGGTCGAATCTCGAACCAGCGCTTACCACATACGAACCGGAGAGTTTCCTGAAGAACAGATCAGCGTTTATCTAACGGTTCGTCGCTACGGCAGTCTAGAAGCCGGAGAAACGTATATCCAAACCCTTGAGGAACTGCGGCGACATGCTGTAGAGATCATGGACTCCTACGTCGTAGACAGCATTCTCGTACCGCTCCAACACGCAATCGCCATCAAATAGCCAGGGGCAAAAAACACAAACCATATCCCCCCAAAAGCCCGCTCTGGCACTGCCTCACGCTCCGTTCTTTCATTTGGAACAATCTACCGATCCCGCCGGTTACGATCCTGATTATATCGCTCGCGACTGTAGACGGAGTAGTTAAAGGGCGGGATCTTATAATTCAGTTTTTTGGCTTGCAGGCGAATCACTCGCTCAAAATAGACGAAGGGGTAATTGGTATTAGGGCGGCGATTCAACACCCATTTAAAGCTCGTATCCACCAAGCTTTTGGGAATCTCTTTCTTGCCAATTTCGGCTATCAGCTCTGCCACAAACCGTTTTTCTGCTTGCAATCGAGTCTTGAGTATTGCGTTTACCTGTTTTTCATAAGCCTCTAAGCCAATCTCGTCGAAACCTTGGCCATCAACTGAGCTACACTGTATGGAAAAACCCACGCCAATGATCAAAACACACATCACTTGATTGAACTTCATCACGACGATCTCCAGCTGCGGTTAGAGCGCATTTCCCCCGAATCGAATTAATTAGCAGACTTTTAAGGAGTCGCTCAAGTCCAATCCGTTCACAAACTGGCAGAATTTCCAAGATGCAAGCAATTTTTGCTGACACGTTCTGGAGGGAACTAGGCTAGTTCATTCCAGGATCAACAAAATTCTTACTCTGATTGAAGTGAGGCAGCATGATATCATGCCCGAGGTGTTCACAGACCATTTTCCATAGCGCCTCTTCATTGGCTTCAAAGACGTGTTCGAATTCAGCCTCCCGAAGCAGCCAACCACCGCGTTCGATCTCAGCCTCCAATTGTCCAGGGGACCAACCGGCATAGCCACTGTAAATCCGAAATTCGTGTTCGTCTTGAGAAACCAACTGATTCAAATGCTCTCTCTGCATGGTGAGAAAGACACCCGGTAAGATTTGGCGTTCAGCCGCGGCAAGACTAGTGTGTAACGCCATCAGCGGTCCTTCTACGGGGCCACCAACATGCACCGCGTCATCACAATCACATTCCAGATCGGATATCTGATCCCACACACTGGAGACCGTAGCATTCGATGGGCGATTTAAGATAACCCCGGTCGCCCCCTCCTCGCCATGCATCATCACGAGCACGACGCTACGATAAAAATTGGGATCCCCTAATTCAGGAATTGCAATCAGCAGTTTGCCCGTTAAACCGTCCATCAGTTTCCATATCCTTCTTCTCGTTTATTTGATTCCATATTAACAAGGATCGATTAAGGTTTAAGCTGAAACTCGCAAGATTGAGGTGATCCAACTTCGGTTATCGAAGCCCCCCCTACAAATTCAAAAACCGAATGGCGCCAGGCTCCTACCACCACCAAGCCCGATCTCCATGAAAATAGGTTCGGCTACCCATCCCTGAACGATTCAACCTGAAAAAGCGGCATTTTAAAGACAAATTGAGCCCAATCGTTGATCTTTTACCGTTTGACGCCCCCGATAATTCCGATAAGATATCGCATTCGAATTGTTGCGTCTTGCGACCCTACTAGAAATCAACGAGATCATCGATATGAAGCCCGACATTCACCCCGAATACCGCGAAGTCGTTTTCAAAGATAAAACGGCCAATTTCTCGATCTTGACGCGATCTTCGATCCGGACAACAGAAACCATTAAATGGGAAGATGGCAACGAATACCCTGTTCACTACGTTGACATCTCAAGCGCTTCACATCCGTTCTATACGGGGAAACAGCAATTCGTCGACACGATGGGGCGGGTCGAGAAATTTCGCAAGAAGTTTGGTGGCCAATACCAATCCGCTCAAACAAAAAAGAAGCCGGCCAAAAAATAGGTCCTCTTCGATTCAGTACAAAGTGAAGGCCGGGGTATCTGCCCCGGCCTATTTCATGAATCAGTTTGAAACACGAACATCAGGAAATGATGGTGTGCGTGATTAGTCGCCATCGTCGGTTTTCTGTATCGCTACCATCGCCCTTTGAGCCGCCGAACGGATCAATAAATCGGGATCACTCTTGACCTTCTCCAATGCGGGGAGCGCCGACTTAGCAGCCGGACCGATCGCTCCCAGGGCCAAGGCCGCCCCTTCCCTCAGGTGATCCTCCGTGGACCCCAACAGTGCAATCAGTTCAGGCACCGACC
>JAKVBF010000019.1 GCA_022447555.1 Mariniblastus sp.
GTTCTAGAGAGTGGGCTCTTAAAATTGTGGCGGGAAAATGGGGTCGCCTCGGCGTCTCAGGTACACACCAAGGATCGTAACCGTGCCAATACCGATGCTGAAATATTAACACCCCTTCGTGAGGCAACTGGGATTTGGTTCGGCGGCGGACGACAATGGAATTTCTCAGACTCATACTATGGCACCGAGGCTCATCGGTTGATGAAGGAGGTTGTCCAGCGCGGCGGTGTTGTGGGCGGGTCGTCAGCTGGCGCTTCCATCCAAGCGCGTTATTTGGCTCGCGCCAACCCGCTGGGGAATTTTGACATTATGGTGGATGGTTACGAACGAGGGGGGTTGGGTTTTATCGGGGGTGTGGCGATTGACCAACACTTCAGCCAACGGCAGAGACAAACGGACATGAGTGGCTTGGTGGATCGTTACCCTCAGCTGCTGGGCATTGGACTGGATGAGAAGACAGCCATTATCGTCCGTCAATCAGTGGCTGAAGTGGTGGGTGATGGGAAAGCCCATTTCTACGATCGAAACCGTCCTGTGGTGCCCGGTGAACCGGATTTCCTCGCTTTGGAACAGGGGGCGAAATTTGACCTCGCGAAACGAATTGAAATCACAGGCGAACCCCAAACGGATTCCGAGGACAAATGAATCAACCAATTCGATCAACCTAAGTTTCTTACCACTGACGCCGATTAAATCGCGAACCGGAACGCTGCCGTTCAGAGGAGATGGAGCGGGTTTAAATCAATTTTGGCATCGATTGATAACCGATTGATAAGAAGTTCGACGGTAGGTATGGGTGAAATTATTTACTAAGGAATGATTGATAAATTGAATCCAACTCTGTTTTAAAATGGGCCGGCTCGAAGGGCTTCGTGATGACGGCAATCGGTTGGAAGGGCTCGAGAATTTCATGGTTGATGTCGATTCGCGCGGTCAGAAATACGGCCGGAACGTTGCCGTAACCTTTGAGTCCCCGTAGTTCCGTCAATGTCTCAAAGCCATTTTTCTGAGGCATTGTTATGTCTAACAAGATCAGGTCTGGGGGTATCTGAGGCGCGGTATCAAGAGCTGATTGGCTGTTTGGATGACTGTCGACGGTTATGCCCCTAGCCTGAAGAACCATCGTAACAACGAGGCGAATGTCTGGGTCATCTTCAATATATAAGATGCGTTTAAGAGACATGAGGCACGACGAATGGTCCGTTGGAACAGCAGCAAGGTTAACCTAAACACATGTTAGTGGTTTCCCGTTAGTCTGGGTGAGGGGGAAAAGGGAGAAACCCTAAAATACTGACGGAAATGGGGCCCGGCTTTAATCGGACTGGATTATCGCACGGGCTTGGGGCTACAATTTCGGTGTGACGGACCGTAAAAGTTAAGGAGCAAAAAATGAAACGCCGGGAATTTTTAAAAACGACGGCCGCAACCACCGCATTGGCGACCTTAGGAGGTGCGAGTCAAAACGTCTTGCCAGGGACAGGTTCGGACGACGTCTCGGAGGCGGCTTGCTGCGACCGGACCCACGCGACGGTCCAAGCTGCCATGCAGGCGTCCCCGGAAACGATCGCTTACATCCCGACCATCTACGCGGGCACTGGAGTCCAGAAACCCGACTATCTAGCCACGATTGACGTTGATCCAAAATCACCGGCATACGGAACGGTAATCCATCGTTTGCCCATGCCAAACATCGGGGATGAGTTGCACCATTTTGGTTGGAACGCCTGCAGCAGCTGCCACGGTGAGGAGGGTGCTGGTCGTCGCTTTATCGTTCTCCCCGGGATTTCCTCTGGACGTATTCATATCGTGGATACACAAGATCCCAGACAGCCCAAACTACACAAAGTGATCGAGCCAGAGACCGTTAAAGCAAAAACTGGGTTGTCGGCCCCGCATACCGTGCATTGTTTGGCAGACGGAACCGTCCTGATTTCCATGTTGGGTGATTCCAACGGAGATGCTCCCGGTGGATTCATGATGATGGATTCGGAATTCAATATTCTTGGTCGGTGGGAAAAAGATTCCACCGGAATGAATTTTAACTACGACTATTGGTATCAGCCGCGGCACAACGTGATGATTTCAAGCGAATGGGCGGCTCCCAATACGGTTTCACAGGGATTCAAACTGGAGGACGTCCAAGCTGGGAAATACGGTCGCCACCTTCATTTTTGGAACTGGAAAGAACGAACCATCGAACAGTCCATTGATCTAGGCGAAAACGGCTTGATTCCCTTGGAAGTTCGGTTCCATCACAATCCAGATAGCACACACGGATTTGTCGGCGCTGCCCTGAGCAGTACGATATGGCACTGGGAGAAGCGTGATGGGAAATGGGCTGCAGACAATGTGATTGGCGTCGAATCGATCGAAACCGAAGGTTGGCCCTTTGCGGTTCCGGGTCTGATTACCGACCTTGTGCTTTCTCTGGATGATCGCTTTTTATATTTTTCAAATTGGTTGCATGGTGATTTGAGGCAATACGACGTGAGTGACCCTACAAATCCCAAGCTGACCGGGCAGGTATGGTTAGGTGGGGTGATTGGAAAAACAGCCTCAGTTAAAGGGCAAAAGTTGAGTGGAGGCCCTCAGATGCTCCAACTTAGTCTCGATGGAAAACGGTTGTACGTAACCAATTCTTTGTATAGTCCGTGGGACAATCAATTTTATCCGGCCATGGCGAAAGAGGGTTCTTACCTGCTGCAATTGGACTGCAATACTGAGTCGGGGGGCCTGAGCTTGAATGAAAATTTCATGATCGACTTCGGAAAGGAACCGGGAGGCGCAGCGCGAGCTCACGAGATCCGCTTCCCGAATGGCGACTGTACTTCGGACATTTGGGTTTGATCGGTAATGTTCCTTACATCGACCAAAAAACGGGTGTGGCCTTCGCCACACCCGTTTGTCGTTGTTAATGAAACCAGATTTTATTTGTCACGTTGGGGACTGCGTTGCATCGCCCTTTGCGACATCTTGTCTTCGACGGGGATTTCAGTCTCCCAGTAAATACCGTCGTTCCTACCGGCTCGGACGTGCTGGTTATGATTTTTTTGTACTTTTGAAGTCGCATTCACAAAAGCAAGTAGCCCAGCTTGCAATTGCTCTTGCTTGATGGCGCTCGGCCATTGATGTTGCGATTTTCCATTCACGCCATACTGATCGGGAGTGACCACCGCGAAACCAAACTGCCCACTGTTGAAACCGGCTATGCCCTCTACTTCCTTTGGGTCGCATGTTTTTGCGTAAATCAATTTGCCAGAGAATTGTTCCGATAAGGCTAGCGGAAGTAATTCTTTTTCCATTGATCGCAACTGCTCCTGGTCTTTGCCATAAACAATCATCAGCGGTAAGCCGTCGCAAGCAGCAACATTTACGGCCAAGCGTACATTTTTCATGACCGGGAGTGAGGTGATTTCTGTTGCCGGGTTTCCTTGGTATCCGAAAGCCAAAACGTCCATCGCAGCAGCCATCGCTTCGGGCGATCGATAAAAGAATTGGGGACTACGACCTGTTCGACTCAGGTTGGTTTGTCCATCGGGTGATAACAGCGCAAATACCGTGTTATCTAGTTGGCCTTCCCGGCCAGAATAAACCTTACGAAGAAATTCCGCCTCATTGGCATCTTCGTAGGTTGCGGTTCGAATGCAGATGAAATTTTTTGAGGCGGCGATCAGGGTTGGGTTAGACAGAAAACTTCTGTCCATATTTTGTTTGCCCGGTCACCACATTCCCGGGACGCCTGCACATTGGGGGGCGGCCGATAAAAGGAGGATGGGCCGTTGCGTTATTTGAGCTTGGGCTAGACCGTCTTGCAGGACACCGAACCATATAATCCCTGGTTGAAGACGATCGCTCGTTTGTCCGTAGGCCAGTGCAGGGAGTGAGAGCAGCACAAGGGTGAGTAGCCGCGAGAGGTTACATCGGTACATGGTTTTCTCTGAGGTAGGAGTGTGATTGCCGTGTTTAGGGAGACTCAAGTTCTACACCGGAAACTCCGTGACATGCTACCAGATATTTCAAAAACAGTGAAATCCGTGTTAGGAGAGTCTGGCTAACGGACGTAAAGTGAAAATGGTCGCCGCAACCGGTGCTACATAAGGTCGTTCAACAACGCGTTCACGTGATCTAACTTGTCTTGGAGGATGGCATCCCCTGCTGAATCGCCGTAGAACAGGAACTCCCAGGTGGTTGCGGAGTCTTCATATGGATTGGTCCGGCCATAATTTTCAAAGAAAGTTGAGTTGGATGAATACCACCATTGTTGATCGAGCGAGAGACTGTAATTGACTGAGTCATTGGGATTGATCGCCGTCCAATCGCTCAGGCCCGTAAAGTTATTCCATCTGCCAATCCAACTGGAATCGACCGCAGTTAGTTCCATTTCGCTGTCCCAATTATGAGCAATCTCGTGAATGACGGTCGATTGGATATGGTCATTTTCCCACGCAACCGTTTCGTTCCATTCGGCGAACCGTATTTCGCGATGGAAGGTGTTGCCGCCCCACTGTAGGTAGTTGACGGCTGAAGCGTTACCCAGGTCCAGATATTTGTAAAAGGTTAGTTCCCCAGAGGGGACTGAATCTTTGAGTAGTCTCGTGTTTTGAGTCCGTTGATGGAGCTGCGCGAATCCTCGGTCAATGACTTCAATTTCAACATCGGACCAACTGCTGGTGTGATTAACAAATCGTATCACGGCATCGACTTCGGATTGGTCATCGATGACGTCATCCTCTTGGACAAGAAAGCGATCGTCACCTGCCTGGCCCATCAATTGATCCATTTGATTGTGTTGTCCGCCAAAAAGGCTGTCTGCGCCAAAACCACCATATAGAAAGTCTTTGTCGGATCCGCCCCGCAGCGTGTCGTCGCCATGATAACCATAGATCCGATCGGTTCCGCTTTCTCCATATAGGATGTCATCCCCATCATTTCCGATAAGGATGTCATTCCCAGATCCACCATAGGCAATGTCATTTCCAGCATCGCCTGCGATTCGGTCTCTTCCATCTAGGCCGTTCAAGATGTCATTCCCGTCATGTCCACGGAGAAAATCATTTCCATTGCCGCCGGAAAGATCATCGTCGCCGTTTTGACCGTACAATCGGTCCACCCCATCATCTCCTTTTAGGATGTCATTTCCTTCGTAACCGAAAAGGGTGTCATCGCCTTCGCCCCCATCCATGACGTCATCGTCCTCATCGCCGCCCAGCCAGTCATTACCAGCGTCACCGTGTATCGTGTCGTTGCCAAACCCTCCACGCAAACGATCGGCCCCGCCATCGCCATAGAGAATATCGTCCCCATGCTGTCCGTAGATGGCATCGTCACCGTCGGAACCATAGATCGTATCGGACCCTAAGAATCCGCGTATTTCATCATTGCCTAGATCGCCGTCGAGCGTGTCGTCGCCCCAATCACCAGAAATAAGATCGTTTCCATCTCCACCCAGGATTGTGTCATTGCCGTATCCGCCGAGAGCGTGGTCATAACCGGAACCCCCTTCAATCAGGTCATCGCCGTGACCCCCAATTAGGGTGTTTGATCCAGATGGAGAACTCAAGACATCATTCCCTGGACCGCCATTAATGCGGTCGTTGCCACCGCCGCCGATAAGCGTGTCGTTGTCTGCGTGACCCTTCGCATCGGCATCTAGGTTGGTTTGATTCTCAAAATAATCGTCACCGTTTCCGCCGTGAAATTTGATTTGATTCAATGCTCCGATCGGGTAAAAATATTGCCCCTGTCCGTTTACGTCGACCTGAACCTGCTGACCATTGTCAATGTCAGTGATCGTCACATGGTTTCCATTCGTGTCACCGAGAATGGTCAACAGGCCATCCCCATCGAGGGAGACGGAGACGGCCAATAGTTGCCGAGTCTCAAGTCGTCTGTAATCAAACGCAGCGGATCGCTTTTTTGAATGTTTCGCCATGATTGAATGTTTTCTTTCGGGGTGGTTCGGAAGGGATGGTCCAGAAGTTTACCGCCCTTATAAAGTGGTGCGGTTTTCGGAGGCACTCAACATTACGGGGGTGTAAAACTGTAGTTTGCCAAGGCCGAACAAGCGGGTGTTTTCTTAGAAAAAGTGCCGGTCTAGAGGGATTGAGTACGTTCAGGATGGTTCGGATAAAGTTTGCCACTTGATTCGCGAGGCGTTTTTTAACCATTTCGCCCGATTTGTGGGTTTTGTCGTTTGGGTTGCAGAAAGGCAACGGACTCTATCCTCAGGACGCGACAAATTACGCAAAATCGGAGAACCAATTACGCGGCTGAGCGTATAAACCACGCCGAGGTGAGGTTAGGATTGGGTTTCGGTTGACTTTAGTTGTTGGTGCATATACACTTAGAAGAAATCGAACGCAGTCGATTCGGTCCTTATTTTATCCGTTTTTCGGAGCCCAAGATTATGACGAAAAAGGAAATCGTAAAGACGATCTCCGAAGAAATCGGCGTGACTCAATTAAAAACCAAAGAGATTGTTCAAAAGACATTTGATGCCATCATTGATACGCTCGTGACCGATGGGCGTATCGAATTGCGTAATTTTGGAGTCTTCGAGGTCAAAAAACGAGCCGCACGAAATGCTCGTAATCCCAGAACCGGTGATAAAGTATTGGTGCCAGAAAAGTACGTGGTGACCTTCAAACCGGGAAAGGAAATGGAAGCTCGTGTTGGCGGTATGGATCAGCCAGTCGAGTTACAGGCAGCGGTTGAATTCGCTGATGAGACGCTCTCGGGTACCTCGCCTCAAGCCTCGCCCGTTGATCCTCCTTCAAATGGCATTTGATCCGTCTGTTCAGCTGGCGATTGCGTGGTCCTCCGCAAGATCGTTTGAAGGTGTGTGCACTAATTTGAACCAGCTTGCAAATGGATCAACCGTTGTTCCTTTTTAGAAACAAACCGTTTCGGTCAACAACGCTCGACGTTGATCGAGCCAAACGGTACCCTATAGTTTTCCCGTGACACCCTCGCTTTCTCAAATTTTTCGGTGTTAATATGCCCAATCCCTTTCGGAATCTGCCATCCGTTAACCAATTGTTGGAGAGTGAACCGTTAAAAAGAATGGTTGATACGGTCAATCACAACGTGGTGGCCGACGGTGTGCGCACCTTTTTGGATGATCTTCGGTCTCAAGTGGCCAACGCGACCGATGAGATCGCGGTGCCGACTCCAAGTGAAATTGCGGAGAGGGTGGCGGTATGGTTAGAAAAATCAGAGCAACCAGTTTTGCGGCCCGTCATCAACGGGACGGGAATTCTGCTGCATACCGGATTGGGGCGGGCTCCGCTGTCGTCTGAATCTCTCGAGGCGGTTACTCGGATCGGTGAAGGATACGCCAGCGTTGAAATCGATTTGGATACGGGCGAACGAGGGCAGCGAATCAAATCCGTTGAATCGATTTTATGTGAGTTGACCGGTGCCGAAGCGGCTGCCGTGGTGAACAATAATGCTGCGGCAACAATGCTGACGCTGGCGGCCATGGCCAGCGGACAAGAGGTGGTGGTCTCGAGGGGGCAATTGATTGAAATCGGCGGTAGCTATCGGTTGCCTGATGTGATGGAATGCAGCGGTTGTCGACTTCGAGAGGTTGGGACGACTAACAAGACGCACACTTCTGACTACGAGAGCGCAGTCTGGGAAGAGACGGGGGCTCTTTTAAAGGTGCATCCCAGCAATTTTGAAGTGGTTGGGTTTACCCAAACGGTGTCTCTGGCTGAAATGGTTCAAATCGGTCGTAAACATGGCGTGCCAGTCATCGATGATGTTGGGTCTGGTGCGTTGGTTGACTTTGCCAAGTATGGGTTGGCCGACGAACCTCTGGTGTCAGACAGTGTCAAACAGGGGGCGGACGTGGTGTTGTTCAGTGGTGATAAATTGGTGGGTGGACCGCAATGTGGGATCATCGTTGGCAAGGCGCAGTATATCAATCGAATTGTTCAGAACCCACTGATGCGGGCCATGCGAGTGGGCAAAATGACCCTGGCGGCGTTGAAAGAGACATTACTTTGTTACCGGGACGAGGAGGTTGCTGAAACCCGCGTCCCGCTACTCAAAATGTTGTCCGTTTCTAGTGAAAATCTGAAGCTGCGGGCGGGCAAGATCGCCGACCAACTTGACCATCTTGATTCGATCAAAGTCGCAGAAGTGGTTGCTTGTCATTCGATGTTGGGGGGAGGCAGTGTACCAACACAAAAAATTGATAGTTGGTGCGTGTCAATTGAGCCGGAAGAGATGTCGGTGGATGGTTTAGCCAGCGCTCTGAGGGATAGTGACCCAGGGGTGATGGGCCGCATTCACAATGAGCGGCTCATGCTAGACGTCCGGACGGTTCAGCCAAAACATGATATTGAATTAGTTAAGCTGTTTGAAACACTTTCTTAAGCCGTTCTGGTTTCGATTGAGCCCGAGTCATCCGACCGATCGAAGCACCCCGGGTACTACTTGGGGTGTCTGCGGAAGCCTGTTTCAAGCTTACGGCCGTTAAGGTTATTGGGACTTACACGTCAGATTCGCAGGGGTGGTTGAAGTTCCCACTGCAGGTTTTCCGATAAGAGAATAGCGGTCTCAACGGTCTGATTGCCACCTTTTTGATCTACTTTAAGACCAGGTCATTCGTTTAGGGGTGTCTAGAAATCCTAAATTCCTTGAATCTTTGGGCGATATCACCTTGGAGCTTGCCCGATAGGGTCTTGGCGAAAGCGGTCGGGAAAGGTTAAATCTACGTATAAATCGCGGTTTAAGAACCCGTAGTATGGGTTCATTGTTAATATTCCAACCATAGGATGAGACCCGGTAGACAGCGTCCCCCGCGTCAGTTACTAACCATTACTATTTGCTCTTGCAAGGTCACTCGATGCTCAAGAAGAACGAACTAGTGGAATCAGTTACTGAAACTAAGAACGCGAATGCGGAAAACTTGGACGCCGTTGCCATGATCCTCCGCCAAGCTGGCAAATCGGCAGATGAGGTTGCCGCTCTGACGACGTTGGATGATGCGGATCGATCCGCGGAAAATCAGTTTTCCGGCGAAGCTCCAACCATCGCATCGCTTTTCGGTAAGGGGAGAGCCCACGAATTTCAGGTGGGTACGTTTTCACCCTCGCCCAAAGTTGCGGAAGTGATGGGAAACTCACTTGATTTTTTGATTCAACATAAAAAGGCGGGCACCCTCGTCGACAACGATCGGATGTTGTTCCGTGAGGAAATCATCGCAGGCCTTTGTCAAATCGGTTTTTTTGGATTGGCGATACCGGTCGCATACGAAGGTTGCGGCGCAAAACTGGGAGATCTGGGTCCCTTGCTTCGGGCGCTGACTTTTGTTCATCCAGATCTTGCAGTCCTTTTTGAAGTGCACAACTTTTTGGGGCCCGTCACCCCAATTATCGATTTTGGAACGCCTGAACAAAAGAAATATTATCTTCCTCGTATGGCGCGGGGCGAATTGCTGGGTTCCTTTGCCTTGACCGAACCGGGGGTCGGTGCGGATCCCAGTAAATTGAACATGACGGCACGGTGCGATGGGGAGCAATACGTTCTGAATGGCGTCAAATGGCCTATCACGAATGTCATTTACGGCGGACTTTGCGTCTTGGTGGTAAAACTTGAAGGGCATGATTTGAAACCGGGCCGAGACTCGGCGATGATTCTGTTCGAAGTTCCCAAAGCGGATACCGAACATTTCCGCATGAAACGTAATGATTTGACGGCCTTCGACTATCTTTGGAACGCCCGTTTCCGCCTGATTGATTACAAAGTTGACAAAAGTTGTTTGTTGGGCCCTCCGGGTAAGGGTTTGGCCCAAGCGTTCAGTTCCCTTGCCAAAGGCCGTGGGGGAATTGGCGTGAACAGCGCCGCGAAAACATTCAAATTATTGGCTCATGTCATTCTGGATCCGGAGGTGCAACGTCAGGCTTCGGGGAACGACGTATCTAACGAAGGTACGGGTGGCTGGGTTTCATTCCGAAATACCTTTGGAAACCCGATAGGAAACGCCCCTCGGATTCAAAGCTGGATTGGACGCGCCGTTTGTCATGGACTGGCTGGACGGGTACTCGGTGATTTATGTTTCCGTCTGGCAGCCAATGGCATCCGTGATGAAACACAAGGAATGATTGCCAAGGTGTATGCCACGAAATGCCTGTTGCAAACGGCAATCAACTGTTACCAGATCCAAGGTGGGCGTTCGGTACACACGGATGAACGCAGGAAATACACCCGCGCCTGTGCCAATGGCGGAAGCTCTCTCGATTTCATGCCGGAATTTCCGATCGAGAATTACATCGGTGAAAATATGCATGAGTTTACAATCGCAACCGTTTACGAAGGCCCCAACCCGGTCTTGGCGGACGTGGGCGCACCCAATGCCATGACCCGTAGCATACGAGCCCGATTTTTAGAACCGATTGGCGTTGCTCAAGTGGGAGGCGGTTGGGGGTTGGTTCCAATGGCTAAATTCGGTCTTTTCGTCGCCAAAACGATCGTTGGATCTTGGGTCGGCTCAGTGGACCTTAAGGGTGTCGACAACCCGTTTCCAGAAAAGCAGCGGTACGTTCGAAGCGGTTTGAGAAGAAACCGGGTGTTGGGACGGCGAATCTTGATGATCGTCGCTAAATATCAAAAGACCTTTATGGACCAGTCGTTTTTGTTGGGAGATGAAGGCGGCGTATTTGACCAACTGTGCCACAATTTGGCTTCGATGTGTTTTGCATTATCCTTGGAAAAACCGAGCCCGGAATATCTTAAAGTCGCGGCAGCGTTGGATTACGAGGCGGCTTTGAGGATGAGGGGCAATGAGTGTGCGCCTCGTTTACAATTCTTATGGGCGGAGATTGGACAACTGGTCATGGATCCCTCGAGTCAGTTGCATCGCGATCTGATAGCGGATATTGAAGTCTCCGACATCCCTCTAGATCCGAGATTTATGGAACGTTACATCTAGGTGTTGTCGTTTTGGCCCAAACTGCCCATCAGGTAAGGAACGACGTGAAGCATGTACTCCCGTCGGGGATTCCTTTGTCGCTAGACCAAATTTGATGCCGAGCTCACGTCACGTTGAGTTTTTGCTGGCCCCCCAAACATACCTTCCTCAGAGACTTATTTTCGATCATTCATAGTGAGGCTTTTGAGTCGCTCTATCGTGAAGCATAGAGTGTGAGCCCTAAAAATAGACCGAGAGCGAGAGGCAAAACTAGCATTTGAGCTTCCGCCCGCGAACATCATCCTCGGCAAAAAAACATTTTTAGAAAAGATGGTTCGCCACTCAAACATGCCGATTGGGGAATTTGGCAGAACGCTTGAGTTTGAGGTAAGCGTGGTTGACGGCTTGAGGAGAAACCGGGATAGATTGGGTAATTCGATCGGAAAGATGAATCTGGCCACGCTAGTGATTCGTACCATAAATCGGACTTAATTGATTCAACGAGATGAGGAGCGAGCGGTGTTACGGAGATTAAAGAGAGTTTCAGCGATGGTCTTTTGGGTCTGTCTGATCCCCGGTTCCGCCTGGGCCGATTGGCCACAGTTTCGTGGCCCAAATGGGAATGGGTACATAGGGAGCGCTTCCCATCCGGTTGAGTGGTCGTCGGATGAGAATGTCGCGTGGAGTCAAGCGATCCCAGGTGGTGGGTGGTCCTCCCCGATTGTTGTGGGAGAGAAAATATTCCTAACGGCGGCAGTCGATCCTGGCAACACCAAGCCAATGGGTTTTGCCGGGGGCGTACGAAACATGAGAGGACAAACGCCCAAGGATCCTCTGGAATTTAAATTGCTTTGTTTGAATCTCAAAGATGGCGCCAAGCTCTGGGAAAAGACGCTGGCCAAACAGATGCCGAAGTTTCCGATCCATCCCTCGAACACCTACGCGACCGAATCTCCAACCTCCGATGGTGATTCCGTCTTTTGCTATTTCGCGGCGATTGGGTTAGTGGCTGCAGTCGATCTCGACGGCAAGGAAAAGTGGTCCGTCGATATCGGCGCTTTTCCCAGCGGTAATGGTTTCGGGACTGGCAGTTCGCTTGCCTACGAGGCGGGGCATCTTTTCGTCCAATGTGATAATGATGAATCATCGTTCGTTGTCGCACTCGATGCGACCAACGGGCAGGAAGCTTGGAAGCGTGATCGGAGTTCGCGTACCTGCTGGTCTACTCCGTTTGTTTGGAAACAAGGCGATCGCACGGTTCTGGTGGTTTGCGGTTCGGGGAACGTGATCGGTTACGATCCACAAGATGGATCGATCGTTTGGGAGTTGACCAACATAGACTCCTCGTTCACTGCATCACCGGCCTCTGATGCGAACCATATCTTTATTGGGAACAGCGGTCCAATGAGCCAAGGCCCCTTGATTGCTGTGGGCAGTGACATCCACGGCGAGACAAGGTTAAATAAACGAGAGCGGACAGCGGGCATCGCTTGGTCCAAGATGCGGGCGGGCCCGGGGATGGCTTCGCCAGTGGTCAGTGGCGATTACTTGTACGTTTGCAGCCGTGGTATTTTGGCGTGCTATAACGTCGGGACGGGGGAACAGGTATACAAGGCCCGTTTGCCAGGCGCTAAATCGATCGCGGCCAGCTCGTGGGCAGACGACAAGCACGTGTTCTTGCTGGATGAGAATGGAAAAACGTTTGTAATCCAAGCGGGGCCGGAATTTAAGATCGTCGGTGAAAATCAGGTTGATGATCTGTTTTGGTCCACGCCTGCCGTTGCCGATGGTGCCCTGTTGCTACGAGGGGTCGACAAATTGTATTGTATTCGCAAGTAGCGAGTCGGCGCTGAAGGCGTAGGTTTGGGGTGTTAGTTTTGCAGTTGAATCGGCTGCGAGGCTTTGGTGGATTGAAGCCAAATCTCAAGCCGATTTTGTAATCGATCGGCAACGACCGGTTCCGCCGCGGAACATTCTCGCTGTTCGCCGATGTCGGTAGATAAATGATAAAGTTCGATTTCCGGACCGTCATAAAACTTGATTAACTTGTATTCACCCATACGGATAGCGCTGCCCAAACGATTTTTTTTGTGGAACGCGTAGTTGGGGTAATGGAAAAAAAGAGCGTCTCGATCGAGATGGTCGTGGCCCTTCAAAACAGGTGTTAGGTCCATTCCGTCGAGGATCCGACTGGGATCTAGATGGCATACCGACTCGAGAGTGGCGACCACATCCATGCTGATCACGGGCGTGTTCGAAACCGAGCCGGCCGGAACGACGCCCGGCCATCGAACGATGAACGGCACCCTTATCCCGCCTTCGTACAGATGGCCTTTCTCGCCGCGCAGTGGTTGTACATTGGCGGCAAATGGCCCGTTGTCAGAGGTGAAAATGACAAGGGTGGAATCTTCCAGACCCGAGTGGTGAATGAAATGAAACAATCGCCCCGTGGCCTGGTCCATCCCCTCAATCATGGCGTTGTAGATAGGGTTCTTTAAAGGTTCGCGGTCTCCTCGGACTTCATATTTTGTTATCAAATCGGCGGGCGCCTCGAAAGGGTAATGGACTGAGTAGTTCCACCAACAGAGAAAGAAGGGACGATCTCGGTCCGCTTGGATGAACTCGATGCATTCGTCGGCCAGACGAAACGGCAGATACTCATTGGGTTTGCGGTTGGTTATTGCTGGATTCTTAAAGGGGCTAAAGTAACTGGGTGGACCTCCGTAGTCGCAGCCTCCGATGTTGAGGTCAAAACCTTGGTGCTCTGGTCTTAGTTCAGTTTCTTTTGGGCCTGTGCTTCCCTTGGGTCGATGAGAAAGGTGCCATTTTCCTACGAATCCGGTCCGATAGCCAGCCTGTCGAAACCGTTCCGCAATTGTTTTGTAATCTAAGGAAAGGTTCCGATTCCAGAGTGGTGTCTGAAGTTGCGTCCCCGGTAATTGAAAACCCGGGGGATGCCCGGCAGCATGATTAGTGATATTCAAACGAGCGGGCGCGAGTCCAGTCATCATGGCAGCACGGGTTGGGGAACATACGGGTGAGGCTGAATAAGCATCCGTGAACAACATGCCCTGTTTGGCGAATCTATCCAACACAGGTGTCTCGACACTTGAGTTGCCGTAACATGCCAAATCTTTCCATCCCAGATCATCGGCCATGATGAGGATGACGTTGGGTGTTTTCTCTCCATTGGTAGCATTTGGGGAAGCGAGAGTTGAAATCAGAATTGTGGATAACAGAACGACGTTCCACTGCCGGTCTGAGAGTCGAAGGTTATGTCGGGTCATGCCATTGAACGATGGGAGGAAAGGGGCTGTGAAGGGAGTGGGGAATTATCGCGCATCCGCATCGTTGATGGGGGTCGCGGCCGGTTTTTCGATGGGGTCGGACAGTCGTTCCACAGCCTGGTAGTACATCAACGCTATCAGGAAGATTCCCAAGACGATCGTACCGTAGACCACCCAGCTCGGGACACCCTTTTCCCACTTTTGGATGCCGGTTGCACGTGGTTGGTTGGTTGTTTCGGATTTCGGGAAGATTCTACCGCAATGCTCGCACTCCTTCGCCGATTTAAGGATCATTTCCCCACAATAAGCGCATCGTTTTTTCATTATCAGACTCGATGAATGGATCGGAATCGTTGAGCTTTTTAACTTCCCCAACTCATTCTGAGCTGAGCGGGAGGGGGAAAGCAAGTGGTGAGGCTAAAAGATGAAGGAATTCGACGAACGGTTAACTCAAATTTTGATAATCGTTTAGGATGAGGGTTGTTCGTTTGATTTTAAACAAATTGGGAGAGTCCGTTTCATGAATCAGTGTTTTTTGCTATCTGTCTGTTTCGTCTATTTATCTCTCTCGGTATCCAACGTCGATGCTCAAAAACCGTTTGTTTATGAACCGCCTGGCGAAGTCAAGCAGTTAGAGATCGATTTATTTGACTTGCCTGACGTGCAATTTGAACGCGTTATGAACCAAGGTGAATGGCCCGCTTTTTTATTGAAGATCAGGCAGCCGCTTGACCACCAAGACAAAACAAAGGGTTATTTTTATCAACGCGTTTTGTTGGTTCATCGCGGTTTTGGAAACAAGGTCGTGATCAACACAAATGGTTATGGCTTGGAGGCAAACGCCGGTGAGTTAAGTAACATCTTAAATGCCAACTTTGTTAGCGTGGAGCACCGTTTTTTCGGCCCCTCGACGCCGAAGGAAAAAGATTGGAAATACCTGACGATCGAGCAGGCGGCAGCGGATTATCACCACATTCGCAAATTGCTGGGCCAGATATACAAGTCGCATTGGATCAGTACCGGTATCAGCAAGGGAGGCGAGACGGCAACTTATTACCGTTTCTTCTACCCGGATGATGTGGCGCTCTCAGTGCCCTACGTAGCTCCTTTCCCGATAGGCCTTAAAGACCAGCGGTTTTATCCTTTCTTTGAGACGGTTGGGACCAAAGAGTGTCGTGATAAAATTGAGGCGTTTCAGCAGGCTGTTTTAGAAAACAAAGCAGCGATTTTGCCAAGGTTGAAGTATTATTTGAAGGGGAAAGGCTCGCAGGTAGAATTAATTGGTGGTGTCGAAGCGGCTCTCGAACTCTTCGTGCTTGAGTACCCCTTTTCCTTTTGGCAAAGCGGGAAAGATTGCAACATGATCCCCTCATCGGACGCAACGCCAGAGGAGCTACTTAATTATTTAATCGATGGGGGTGATTACTGGTACTTGTTAGATGAAAGCACTGAAAAATTGGCGGCCCACTATTACCAACATGCGACGCAGCTGGGGTATTACGGCTATCAGACAGACCGGTTCGGGGATTTGATTAAGAAATGGAATGGGGAACCTTCGGCTTGCTTTTTTCCGTATGAAAAAGATTTGGAATTTGATCCCTCTATCCGGAACGATGTTATTGATTGGTTGCAAACGGATGCAGAAGGCTTGGTGTTCATCTACGGAGGGGTCGACACCTGGACGGTTGCACAGGCGGAACTGGGTCAGAACCAAAAGGTTTACAAATACATCTTACCGGGAAAACACCACGGGAATGCTCGGATACGATTTGCGGAACCCGATATGAAAAGGAATATCATAGATCGGATTCAAAGGAGTGTTGCCGAACATTGATGGGTTTCTGTAGCAACTAGTCATTGGTGAATAAAAAAAAGCAGTCGGTAAAACCGACTGCTTTGAAGTTTGGCGTGATAAAGCTCAGTGAGGAAAAAATAATAATACCGAATATCAATCAAGCCATACTTGCGTATAAACGAACCTTTTCGTTAAACGCGGGTCGAGATAACTCAACAGTAAGTTTGTCATCTCTCTTCGAAAACTCGGCAAAGAATACTTGCGACCGAGATTCCAGGACGGCACTCCGTGAAGTTGCTTGATTCACGGAAAACTCAATCCCTGCCGGTTGAATGGATATCTGATCCGACGAAACAACGAGTTTGTCGAAACCTTCATCCACAACCGTTTCAGTGTTCACTTGGACGGCGTCAATCCGCCAAGCCCCACTCACTCCAGTCATCCGCAGCTCCTTTCGCTAAAGACAAGAGTCGAAATGTATCAATTGACCGGCCAAAATCCGTTTAGCCGTTGGGTCCCTTTTTAAATCAGATTGCTTAGGTCAACCGCAACATCGAATATGATCAAATGTTCTCGGTTAATGGAATTATGACCACCCGACGACCCAAGTGAAGGGCAGAAAATTGCAGAAAACCACGATTAATAGTTAAATATCGTTTCGATTGTCGCAATGCTCACAGATTCCCCAGGGTATTGGAGGATCCAATCTTTCCCAGAGGGGGGCGGCAGGGAGCTAGACTTGACCCATTCGTTTCAAGATTCTTTTGAGCTTCGTTTTGGCCGCCGTTTTTACTTTGTTGTGAGCCTGTTTCATGTTGATCACTTTTTCGAGATCCGCGACGGCCTCCTCATTGCGATGCTCCATGTGCATCGCTAAGGCGCGGTTAAAGAGTGCCATCGATTTGAGTCCTTCATCGACCGTGGCGTGGTCTACCGTGAGGGTGTATTCTTCAATCGCACCCAAGTTGTCCTTCTTTTCAGCTTTAGCAATACCGGATTTGTAATGATGAAGGGCAGTCGTTGTTTTTGAAAACGGCTTTTTAAACCAATTAGATAATGCCATATTGCAATCTCCTGCGATCGAATGTAACACTTTTGATTACCCTGTTCCAGTTTAAAACCCTAAAAAAATTGCAGTAAACGAATCGAGATAAAGGGGGTTTGTCTGTAAATTACCGATCTATTTTTCAATCACATATGGAGCGGATTGCTAGGGAGCTCCAAGAATGGCTTTCTCCTTTGGAACGCTACCACAGCTGGTTGATGTGGGTTGGCACTATGTGATGTAATATCGATCAATCCTGCGTGCGGAGCACTTGGCTAAGTTCAGTACGGCGGAATGAAGAGACAGTATCGGGTGCGCGTGTGTCTCTCTATAGTTAAGACTGATCTTGCGTATGATTTGATTAGGAAGAAAGATTTGCCATGAGCGGGAAAAATAAGGTTTTAATCGTGGTCGGTGACGCCTCAGAAACACTGGATACGATGTATCCTTTTTACCGCCTTCAGGAGTCCGGCTTGTTGCCGGTAGTTGCCGCGCCTGAAAAGCGAACCTATCAGATGGTCATGCATGAAGTCGCCGATGGTTGGACGATCACTCGGGAATGGCAAGGATATAAGCTTCCTGCCGACATTGCGTTTAGCTCGGTCGATCCGTCCGAATACTTGGGCATCTTTTTCTCGGGTGGCCGAGCTCCCGAATACATCCGTTACGACGAAGATTTAGTACGATTGACCCGGTACTTTTTCGAAAATGAAAAACCGATTGCCAGTGTTTGTCACGGTGTTGAGATTCCTGCTTATGCGGATTGCGTTCGTGGGCGAAGGATGGCCACGGTCCCCAAATGCCGGTTTGACCTTGAGGTCTGTGGCGGGATTTTTGTTGATCAACCCTGCGTTGTAGATGGTAATTTGGTAAGTGGTCGAACCTACCACGACAGCGGGTTTTACGTGGGGCCTTGGATCGAATTGCTAAAGGCCTCGAATTGACGATAAACAAAGAGCGGGTTTTTAATGAAGCGGCGGCCAGTTACGTCCGTTCTTTTGAACTGATGATGGTTCGCCTGTGCTTCGATTTCTTACCTGTTACAACGTTGTTTCGTTCACGGTCCCATTAGGGTCCAAATCGTTTTGGTTTAGGTAAGCAACATCTATTTAATTTTTCCTTTTATCGCCAGCGTTCTGTTCGCTTTTGCTGCATTGTTTCTCAATCGGGCCACCCATTCGGGGACGTCCATTTGGTCTTCAATTTTTTTGGCAAACGTTTTGGCAGCCCTGTTGTTTTCAGGTTTTTGGTTCATGGGCGGAGGGATACCCACATGGACCAAACTCTGGCAGCCGATGGTGGTGGCAGTTTTTTACATTGCAGGACAATGCGCGATTTTGGCAGCAGTCAGTTTAGGAGATGTTTCAGTCGCGACACCGATTGCGAGTGCCAAGGTGATCATCGTCTCTTTTTTGTTGGTGGTGTTCGGCAGTGAATTGCCCACCTCCACCACTTGGGCGGCCGCTTTTTTGGCGACCGCGGGGGTGGTATTGATCAATTATGTGGTCCCCTCAAAGGATCGGAAAAAAGTGTTCACGACGGTTGTTTTGGCGTTGGTCGGAGCGTTTCTTTTTGCTTGTTTTGATATCAGCATTCAAACCTGGGCACCGGGTTGGGGGACAGGCAGGTTTGTCCCAGTCTCTTATTGGTTCGTCGGATTTTTTTCTTTAGGTCTGCTCCCTTGGGTGGATTCACCCAAGAGGTTATCGAGGGACGGCCGAGCTTGGAAGAGTTTGTTGATCGGTTCGGTCTTGGTTGCCGTCCAGGCCATGTTTTTAGTCTACGCGATTTCTCAACATGGCGACGCTGCTCGGATCAATGTGATCTACAGTCTACGTGGATTATGGGGTGTCCTGTTTGCCTGGATGTTGTCAGGCTGGTTCGGCGGTGGCGAGCGTAGCACCGCTTCGAAAATCATGCTCGCTCGGATGGGTGGCGCCTTGCTGTTGGTATTGGCGGTGGTGTTGACCGTCATGGAAACCCAGAATCTCTGACTGACAAAGGGTGAAGGAATCGGTGGGTGCCTCCTACTTACGGCGGACGTAGAGATAATAGGCGCCGTGTTCTATTCCTTCAGCATCTAGGAAAGAGGCACTCAGTTGGTTGGGGCCGGTTGGGAGCTCCATTTGAAAGATGACGCTTTTTGCGTCGTTGGGAATGGGTCGCTCTTCGGTCAGACTTCCAATTTGGACCCGGGCCTTGACCGGTTGGATTGCGGATCCAGGTGTTTCGCGGAAGGCTCTGGCACCAGGAACTCCAGGACCGGCGGGCAATGCAGAATGAATGGATTGGTCGATTTCTTTTGGCCAGCGGCGCAGTTCGAGTTCGTAGGCCCCGGGGGACACAACATTGACGTTCCAAAAGCCTGTGTTGCCTGGACCATTCAGAGCTTTACGAACCATGGATTGATTCCATGGGGTGGAGCTGGTGGTGATCCAGTCGTGGGAAGTGAGTCGAGCGGGATTCTCGCCTGGGTGTCCGAGGTAGATCTGAGTCGCGTCGTCAAAAGTCGGCTCTATTTCGGCCCACCAATTTTCATAGAAGGTAACGAGTCGATCAACGATTTTGGGATGTTGATCCGCGATATTGCGGGTTTGTCCAGGGTCGGCTTTGATGTCAAAAAGTTCCTTGCCATTGACCAGTCTCCATCGGTTCGTCATGACGGATGACTTGCGACATTTGATTGGGTCTTTCACCCGTTGCGAATCCGTGACTAAGATGCGATCCGGCCAGTTTTCCGTTGTGTTTTTTAAAAGACCCGCCAGGCTGCGACCATCAAACTTAATTTCGGCAGGTTGAGGTAAACCGCATAGATCTAAGAGCGTCGGCAGGACATCGACGTGGGCTGTGATCGGTGTGACGTCTCGTCCGCCCATTAAATGACCTTCGGGCCAATGAACAAAAAATGGGACACGATGGCCGCCATCATACTCGCTTCCCTTCTGACCTCGCATTCCCGCGTTGAAGACCTTTCGTCCACTTGATGTTCCATTGTCGGTGGTGAAGATGAAGATGGTGTTTTGGGCCAAACCCTGTTGGTCCAAGAATTGTCGCATTTTACCGACATTGTCATCAATATTGGCGATCATGCCGAAGAAATTAGCCACGTTTGTGTTCTGGTTGTTGTAGGGCGCGCTGAACGCTTTTGGACTGTGCATGGGGCCATGGGGTGCATTGGTTGAGATGTATGCTAGGAATGGTTTTCCGAGAGCCTTTTGCGTCGAAATGAATTGCTTGGCGTAGTCAAAAAACACATCCGTGCAAAAACCCTTGGCGGGTTCGACTTGGCCATTGTGCCAATAGCTGCCGTCAAAGTACGCGTTGTCCCAGTAGTCGGGTGTTTGACCGACGCCACCCCCACCATGACGGAGAACTTCGGTGTACCCCCGGTCCTCGGGCCGGAATGGGTAATTGTCTCCGAGATGCCATTTTCCGAACATCCCGGTCTCATAGCCGGCGTCCTGAAACATTTGTCCCATCGTGACTTCGTTTTCTCGCAACATCGAACGACCCATGATCGTATGCCATACGCCAGTCCGATTCGTCCAATGCCCCGTTAGTAGTGCGGCGCGAGTAGGCGAGCAAGTTGGTGACACGTGGTAATCGGACAGGCGCACGCTATCTCGATACAACTCGTCAAGATGGGGAGTCTTTAGAACCGGGTTGCCAAGGCATGAAAGATCACCGTACCCTTGATCGTCGGTGATGACGACCACGACATTGGGGCGTTTGGACTCTTGGGCCTCGAGCGGCACGACCGGTGGATACAGCAAACCGGTTGAAAGAATGAGTGCAAGGATGGGGATCATGCGTTTCATCGTGGAAACCTCGAGCTTTGGATGCAGGTGCGGGCTGGCGGATGCGGAGAATGAAATGGAATGGCGATCCTGAATCTGCGTTGTCCGCAGAATAGTAAGTCTAGTCTATTTTTGGTGTGTCGTTGTTTTGAGGCAAGCCTTCGATGTAAAACCAGTTGTGAATCGGTTGCAAGATTTTGAGAACCTCCTCTAGTAACGCCTGGTCGATGGGTTCTTGAATCCATTCACACCACTGAGCGACGCGGTCGGGATTGGCAGACCCTGTAATGCATGTGGAAAATGCGGGATTTTGAATGGAGTACTGTAATGCCAGTTTGGCGATATCGCTGCCCGCCTCGCGACACGCGTCGGCCGCTTGTTGACATCGGGCCCGAACGTCTGGCGTTGCTTTGTGCCATACGGGAAGTTCTGCCTCGGTCAACAGACGTGCACTGAAGGGGGCCGCGTTCATGATGCCGACCCCTTTGGATTGAAGCCAGGGTACTTCGTCAGCCAGCATGGTGTTTTGCAAAGTATAATGGTTGTATGAAAGGATCAGGTCCAGATCTACTTGGCTGAGAATTTCGCGAAACATCTTCATTGGGTAACCCGATACGCCGATATAGCGTGCCTTGCCCTGCTGTTGGATCTTGCGAAGTGCTGGAATGGTTTCGTCGATTAATTGATTGAGTTCAACAAATTCTGGATCGTGGCACAATACGATATCGAGGTGATCCGTTCGCATTCGTTCCAGACTGATGTCTACGCTTTCCGCCACACGCTTGGCAGAAAAATCGAAATGGTTTGGCGCGTAACGGCCCAATTTTGTGCATAGGTGGTAAGCATCTCGTGGGACATCCTGCAGTGCGTATCCCAGTAGGACTTCGGACTGGCCTCGGCCATAATAAGGGGACGTATCGACCAGATTCATGCCACAATCCAGTGCGGTACGAACGCTGTTTAGCGCCTCCGTCACATCAACGTTGCGGAACTCGGCACCCATTGAAGAAGCTCCAAAACCCAGGGTTGTCAATTCCAAGTCGGTGTTACCCAGTTTTCGTTTTTCCATCGATCTTCATTTTCTCTAATTGGTTGTTGGGTTTGGGAACGACTTATCGTTTGACTCTTGCCGATTGACCCGACATTAAGGCTTCGACCTCCGCTAAATTGGCCATCGAAGTATCACCGGGTGTCGTCATTGCCAGGGCACCATGGGCCGCACCGTAATCAACGGCTCGTTGGGGCCCCTGGCCGGTAAGCAGCCCGTAAATCAAACCGGATGCGAAGCTGTCGCCTCCGCCAACTCGGTCTAGGATCTCCAGTTGTGGCCGGTTCCCGGAAACGTACATTTCACCACCCTGCCAACACAAGGCCTTCCAGTCATTGACGGTGGCTGTATGAACGGTGCGCATCGTGGTGGCGATCACTTGCAACGTGGGGAACTCCCGAGTCGCTTGTTGGATCATGGACTGGAAACCTTCGATCGGAAGGCTTTTCATTTGGGCGTCGACACCTGAAACTTGCAAACCGAGGCAAGCTGTGAAGTCTTCTTCGTTGCCAATCATGACGTCTACCAGAGGTGCAATTTTTCGGTTTAGTCGTTGGCAATTGTCTTGACCGCCAAAAGCATTCCATAACGAGGCGCGGTAATTGAGGTCGTAAGAGGTGATGGTTCCGTATTTTCGGGCCGAGGTGAGGGCTTCCTCAATCACCTGCGGGGTCGTATCCGAAAGACCTGCAAAGATTCCACCCGTGTGGAACCAGCGAACGCCCTGCTCCCCAAAGATATGATCCCAATCGATGTCGCCAGGCTTCAATTGCGATGCCGCCGTATGGCCGCGATCGGAGTTGCCCAGTGCGGAGCGTACCCCGAAGCCGCGTTCGGTAAAATTCAGCCCATTCCGAGAGGCCCTTCCGACGCCATCGTAGGCAACCCACTGAACGTGGGTCAGGTCCACGCCTCCGGTCAACATGAGATTTTCAAGTAAACGCCCTACCTCATTGTCGGCGAATGCTGAGACCAGAGCTGCCCGCATTCCGAAACACCGTTTTAATCCGCGGGCCACATTGTATTCGCCACCGCCCTCCCACGCGGTAAAATGCCGACTGGTTCGGATGCGCCCCTCACCGGGGTCCAGTCGAAGCATGACTTCACCCAAAGAAAGAATGTCAAATTGGCAAGCCTCGGTAGGTTTAATCTCGATCATCTTGGCTCTTTATTAAATGTATCGCGGATGCGGTGAGTTCAATGACTTTCGTGAAATTTCCGTCTGCATAAAGCGCAGGTTGGACCATCCAGCTTCCACCGATAGCAAACGTACAGTCCATTGCAAGATAATCACGTGCGTTGGCGGGTTTGATGCCACCCGTTGGGAGGAACTTCATTTCGTGGAATGGCGCGGCGAGAGCTTTTAAGGCAGGAACGCCGCCAGATGCTTCGGCCGGAAAGAATTTAACATGCCTTAATCCGAGATTAAATGCCTTTTGGATTTCCGTGGCCGAGCTCACTCCGGGATACACAGCAATGTTCTTTTTTTGACAATACTTGACCACTTCGGAATCGAGGCCCGGCGAGACAACAAATTGAGCTCCTGCCTCGATGCTTGCCGCGGCTTGATTCACGTTCAGCACGGTGCCCGCTCCGATAAGGATGTCGCCTCGGCGAGCTAGCGTAGCGATCGATTGAAGGGCGTCTTGGGTGCGGAGAGTGATCTCGGCTACGGGTAAGCCGCCTTCAACGAGGGCACTCGCCAGTGGATCGGAGTGGTCGAGCGTCTCAATCTTAACGACAGGGACCAGCCCATATTGCGATAATTTATGTTCCATGATGTTTTAGGGGTCTAGATGCGGTTCGCTTGGGTCAGTACTTCGGTGAGCTTGTCAGGGCGCCTTCCGAACGCGGAGTAAAACTCGTCCGCGGTGGGTTGAATTCGGATTGCTAGTTTTGTTTCATGACCGTTGGCGATATCGGCCAATCGATGTTCAAAAAAAGGATTCTCAAAACGTTCCATCACATCTGCAGCGAATTGATTTTCGGAGAGGCCCTGGTGCTCGAGGGTGGGTAAGATTTCCTCCGTCAATAATTGATCCAACCATTCTCGCGATGAGGCCGTTTGAACGCACTCCAAGACGGTAGCCATCCCCATGGGTAGGAATTTGGCCACCATTGCCGTGTGCAGGCCGTTCAGGATTCGGACCTTTCTCAAAAAGAACGGGGAAAGGTCGTCGGTCCATTGGATCATTGCGTCGTCTGGGAGGATCCTTTGGTCGCCTCCGTCCTGCTCAATGGCAAGCATCCGAAACGGCTCACCGACGACTGCGAGTGGATCGTCTCCTGACCACGGTGTGGGAGATGATGGGCTGACAACGATCCTATCGACTAAATTATTAAGCCAACGGTTTTCTGAGCCGAGCCAGTTCCGAAATTCTGGTTGCTGGGTTACTGTCCATTGTGCGGTTTGCTCGAGTACTAATCGATGAAGGCAACTGCCATTTTGTTCAACTAATTCAAGTGGTAAAAGGGTCACACCCGGCAGGCCGGCGCAATAGCGGTGCCATAGTAACAAACCGATCTTTGCTGGGAATGAATGAGGGCAGGTGCCCGGTAAACCGGACTCTTCGTCTCGTTTATCGAGCTGGAGGCCTTCTGCCGTTGTGTTGGAAACTACCAATGTCAATTCGGGTTTCAAAGCTTCTTCGACCAATTCCGACCATTGAGTATTCGCATCCAACGCTTGGTTGATCGTCTGGACCTGTTCGAATTCATCAATGATTCGGCCCGATTTTAAGCCTCGCGTCCAAACATGGTAATTCCCACCCTGCTGGTTGATGCGTTGAGCGCCGTCGGCTTGGGGCCGGGACTGGACAACGGTGATGGACCGATCCGTCGGAGCGATGGGTGAGAAAAAGCCACGCAAGAAGCGGCCCGTGCCAAATTGGAGAATTTTCAAAGTGTGACTCCCGTTTTCCATATGGCAATCTCACGGTAACCGTTCAGCTCGTTACGCGCCTGAAGGTCTCCTGAACTTACTTGAATCACCAATTCGAATAACTGTTCCGACAACTCATCGAGGGAAACCCCTTTACTGATTAACTGACCGGCGTCGAAATCAATCCACGATGGCTTTCGTGATTGAAGATCACTGTTGGTGGCAATTTTGAGTGTTGGGGCGGGTCCACCTAACGGGGTTCCTCGCCCAGTCGTGAAAAGAACGATGTTCGCCCCGGCGCAAGTCAATGCCGTGGTCGAGACGCCATCATTCCCTGGCCCGTTGATCAGGGCAATTCCACCCAGCCCCGGATCGGCCACTCCTCCGTAGGGAACGATCTGCTTTATCAAAGATTGTGTTCCCCCTTTTTGGACGCAACCTAGCGATTTCTCTTCTAGCGTGGTGATGCCACCATCTTTATTGCCCGGCGAAGGATTTTCACTTATTGGCTGGGCGTGGGCTCGGAAGTAATCTTTGAATTCATTGACCATTTCCCCCAGTTCTTTATGTATCTGGGACGTTGCACAGCGAGATAAAAGCAACGACTCAGCGCCAAACATTTCCGGAACCTCAGTTAACAAAACCGTTCCACCCATCTGAGCGTGTTTGTCAGCCAAGCGGCCAAGAAGTGGGTTGGCAGTGATACCACTAAATCCATCACTCCCTCCGCATTTCATTCCCAAAATCAAACGACTGGAATCAACGGACGTGCGATATTGTAGATCGATCGTTGCTGCCAACTCTCGCAACGCATCCAAGCCATCTTCCATCTCATCTTGAACATCTTGCGTGTTAAAAAATCGGACCGTTTTCATCTTGTCCGGATGGACCGATTTGAGTTGGGATTCCATCCGGTTGTTTTCACATCCCAACCCCAGAACCAAAACACCTGCTGCGTGTGGATGGTTCACCAATCCAGCTAAAATCTTTTGGGTGGCGTCTAGGTCGTCGCCAAGTTGAGAACATCCATAGGGGTGGGGAAACGCATGGAAACCGTCCACTTGTTTGAATTCGGGTAGGAGTAATTGATTGCCACGTTCTGCAAGTCGATTGGCGGTTTGGTTGACGCAAGCTACCGTGTTGATGATCCATATTTCATTTCGAATGGCGACACGACCGGCGGAACGTTGGTAGCCATGGAACGAAACCGGATCGGTCGTCCGAACGGTAATGTTGGGTTCGGCCCATTCTTGGTAGTCCACCTGCCCGAGGGCCGTTGCGAGGTTGTGATCGTGAATATGGTGCCCAGCAGGAATATCGATCTGAGCGATTCCAATGGGCAGCCCATATTTAATGATCGACTGGCCGGGTGATATATTGCAGGTTGCATATTTGTGACCAGCTGGAATCGCTTGCTGGATACACAGATCCCCGACCTGCGAGCCCGATGGTAACGCTTCGAGCGCGACGGCAACATTGTCGTTGGGATTTAAAGTTACGGTTTGGCGCACTATTAAAACATTCTGGTTTGGCGAACACGATTAGTTGTCATTCATCTTAGCCGAACGAGATGGTTTGTAGAGCATATTAGATTGGTCAAATTTAAATTCTCTTCGTGGTTGGGGCTTCAGGCGTAAGTTGCTTGGTGTATTGATACGGATTCGGTTGAATTTGCTCGTTTGGCAAGGCAAAAAAAAGAGGGTAGCTGGGGGATGTTCCGGCTCGTTTTTTAACGCGTGTCCGTTAGAATCTGAAAATCAAAACTTTTCCTGCTTGTAGAAAACATAGTGAAAGCAATACGACTTAAAGAACCTCGTGCCTTTGAAATCATCGAAGTCCCTGATCCGGGTGAACCGGGTCCTGGAATGGTGTTGGTGAAAACCCATCGGATGGGCATTTGTGGTACCGACTACGGCGGTTTTTTGGGGAAAATGCCGTTTTTTAAATATCCCCGCATTCCCGGTCACGAACTAGGTGTGGAAGTCCTTTCCGTTGGCGAGGGGGTCTCGAACGTGGTTCCAGGTGATCGATGTAGTGTCGAGCCTTATATGAACTGCGGTACATGCTTCGCCTGCCGGACCGGACATCCAAATTGTTGCGATTCTCTCGAGGTCATCGGCGTGATGATCGATGGTGGTTTGCGTGAGCGATTCATGATCCGTGCGGATAAACTTCACCCATCCGACCAGCTGTCCTATGAGCAGTTAAGCTTGGTTGAGACTTTGGCGATAGGGTGTCATGCAACCGATCGGGCAATGCCAGGGCCAGGTGATCATGTTTTGGTGATCGGGGCCGGCCCCATCGGGCTGGCGACGATTGAATTCACACGTTTGACCGGCGCTCGTTTGACGGTGATGGATATGGTCCCGTCGCGGCTCGATTTCTGCACGAAAACATACGGTGTTGAAAACACCGTCTTGTTCCAAGGTGATGGATCCGAAGTCGAACAGATGCGCGCGTTTACCGAGGGCGATTTGTACTCAGTGGTAACGGATGCGACGGGTAACCACCAATCGATGGCCAATGCGCTGCAATATTTGGCGCCCACTGGGCAGTTGGTTTTTGTGGGTATCTCGACTCAGGAAATAAGCTTTCCACACCCGGTCATGCATCGGCCCGAAGCGACCATCAAGGCATCTCGTAATGCTTTGCCAAGCGATTTTACCAGAATCATTGATCTCATCTCCGATGGGACGATTGACACGAATCCATGGATCACTCATCGAACTACATTTGGCGAGGTGATTGAGGAATTTGAGGAATTTACCCGTCCCGAATCGGGCGTGATCAAGGCCGTTATTGATGTTACAGCAACATAATATATCCGGAGGGTTTGGTGGGATGCATCGGGCACCCATTCATATCGCTCGGCTATCCCACAGAAAGTGTAGTTATGATTCGTTCGGCTGTTACCGTAAGTCTTGTATCGGAAGCCCGTGGAGGGCCTTTTGTCTATTGGGAGGGGTTGGAACATGCCTTTTCACGGGCCAAAGCGTTAGGTTTTGATGCCGTTGAAATTTTTGCGCCCGGTCCAGATGCCGTGGACCGCGCCGCGTTACATCAGCTGGTTGAAACAACGGGGCTGGCCGTTGCAGCGGTTGGCACCGGGGCCGGAATGGTTAAGCACGGCTTGAGTCTGTCGGACCCCGAACTTGGAAAACGTGTGCGTGCTCAAGAGTTCGTCAAAGCGATGATTGATTTTGGTGCGGAATTCGAATGCAGCGCAATCATCGGATCGATGCAAGGGCGTTGGGGCGCGGAACTCGACAAATCGACGGCTTTGGGATTCCTTAGGGAGGGGTTAAACGACCTCGGGAGATACGCAGAAGAAAAAGACGTACCGTTGATTTACGAACCTCTAAATCGTTATGAAACCAATCTCTTTAATACGTTAGCGGATGCCGTTGCTGTTTTACAGGAACTGGATACCGACAATGTAAAATTGCTGGCGGATTTGTTTCATATGAACATTGAGGAAGTGAATGTCGCAGACGCGATTGAAATGGCCGGAGCCTACATTGGACACGTACACTTTGTCGACTCCAACCGACAGGCTGCCGGATTTGGACATACCGACTGGGGGCCCATTGCCGAGGCCATTCGGAACATTCATTACGCTGGATATATCTCTGCAGAAGTCTTTCCAATTCCGAGTTCGGATGCGGCGGCAGAACAAACGATAAAAAAATATAAGGAATTGTTCCACGACTAAGATTTTGGTCGAGGTGGTTGCTTTTCACCCTTCCCGGCGGTTCAAGGTGGAATAAAATTAAACATTCGCTCATTACTCTTCATGATTGGTTTGTTGATATGTACAACTGTCGTTTTATGGTTCCAGTGATCGTTTTGTGTTTGGGCTGGATTTCCATCTGGAATGGTTCATATGCTCTCGGACAGGACAAGACCGACCTCGAATTAAAGAAGGGCGACCGAATTTGCTTAGTGGGGAACGCCTTAGGCGAACGGATGCAGCACCATAATTATTGGGAAACCCTGCTGCACGCAGAAAATCCAGGATTGAACTTAGCCGTGCGTAATCTGTGTTTTCCCGGCGACGAACCTTTAGAGCGGATCCGTTCGAAGAACTTTGGAACTCCCGAATCCCATTTAAAACACAGTAAGGCCTCGGTGGTGATGTTTTTCTTTGGGTTTAACGAATCGTTTTCTGGTGAAGATGGCGTGAAACGATTTGAGTCGGACCTGGAAGAGTTGGTGGGTCAGACCCTGTCAGAAGATTTTGATCAGGATGGCGAGGCCTGCCGAATCGTGTTGGTCTCTCCCATCGCGTTCGAAAACGCTGGAAATGAAAACTGGCCTGATGGAGTGACCGAGAACAAACAGTTGAAACGTTATGCGGATGCCATGCAGCGCGTCGCCAACAAAACGGGTGTTCATTATGCAGATGTGTTTACGCCCACCCTTGAAATGTTTAAGAACTCGTCCGATCCGTTGACTCTAAACGGCGCCCATTTGAACGGGCTGGGATATCAAAAATTTGCTCCGCTGTTGATGGCGGCCGTTTTCGGTAAGCCGCCCACGGACGGTCTTTCGGTTGTGAGCCAAAACCCAGACTTGTACAACGAAGTGGTGGACAAGAATTTTCATTGGTGGCATCGTTATCGCTCGGTGAATGGTTTTTCGATTTATGGCGATCGCGGAGCAGCCGGTAAAGATGGTACAGGGACCTACAACAACCGAGATGTGATGGAACGGGAGCGTTCCATCCTCGACGAAATGGTGGCGAATCGTGATGCTCGAATTTGGAAATTAGCCGCGAATGAAAAAGTGGCCAAAGAGGTAGATGATTCAAACACGCTGCCGTTTATTAATCCCCAAACCAATGTAGGCGCTGCGAATGACCCGAATAAAGGTAAGGGGAAACTGGGGACATTAGATTACCTCACGGCGGCCGATCAGCAAAAGTTGTTCAAGATGGCGCCGGGTTATGAAATTAATTTGGTGGCGTCCGAAGAACAATTTCCTGAACTCGCCAATCCGGTTGCAATCAATTTTGATAATCAGGGACGATTGTGGGTGGCGACGATGGAGTCCTACCCACATTGGAAACCGAAAACTCCTATGGACGATAAATTGTTGATTCTGGAGGATAATGACCAGGACGGCACTGCTGATCAATGCAAAGTATTTGCGGGCGGATTGCATCAACCGACGGGTTTTGAAATTGGGAGCAACGGGGTATACATCGCACAACAGCCTGACATTTTGTTCGCTCAGGATACTGACGGCGATGATCGAGCCGATCACGTGGAACGCCGACTGATTGGATTTGATTCGGCGGACTCGCATCATGGCATAGCGGCGTTTCAATGGGGGCCTGGCGGTGTACTTTATTTTCAAGAGGGAACTTTTAAGTACTCTCAGGTCGAAAGTCCTTATGGTTTGTCCCGTTTAGCCGAGGCAGGGATTTGGAAATACGAACCCAAAACGGAGAAATTTGGGGTACACGTCTCTTACACCTTTTCCAACCCCTGGGGGCACGTTTTTGATCGGTGGGGGCAGGATTTTATCGGGGATGCATCACCCGGCTTCTCGTATTGGGCGGCCCCGATCTCCGGACAACTGCCCTATCCCTATAAACACGCCGGCGGCAATCACGACCACCAGGTCGAGAGGAAATATTTGGGACGGGAAAAGGGTTACAAATTCCCAAAACTCTATAAAAAACGGACCCGCCCTTTGGCTGGCTGCGAGATCGTTTCAAGTAGCCATTTTCCTGATGACGTACAGGGGAATTGGCTCGTGACCAACTGCATAGGCGAGCGGACAATCTTAAGTCATAAAATCGAAGAAAAGGATTCGGGTTTCTGGGGTACTGAGACGCCTGCTATTGTCTCTTGCGATGACGGGAATTTTCGGCCCGTAGATATTGAATTCGCACCGGACGGGTCGCTCTATATCGTCGATTGGCACAACGCGCTGATTGGACATCTGCAACACAATCTGCGAGATCCCAGTCGGGATCACAGCCACGGCCGAATATGGCGCGTGACGTACAAAGGTCGCCCCTTGGTGACACCACCCAAAATTGACGGAGCGCCCATTGCAGATCTGTTGGAGTTGTTAAAAGTCTATGAGGATCGGACGCGTTATCGGGCGAAGCGAGAATTAGCGGAACGGGATGCCGACGAAGTGATGACAGCGTTGGAAAAATGGGTGGCCACCCTAGATCCTAACGACGATGAATTTGAACATCAACAACTCGAAGCGTTGTGGGTCTATCAGACACATAACCGAGTCAATCAAGGTTTACTCGAAAAGGTATTGGCATCGGACGATCATCGAGCGCGGGCTGCGGGGATTCGGGTCCTGTCGTTTTGGATAGATCGAGTTGATGATCCGGTAGGAATCTTAAGGAAACATATTGCGGATAAGCACCCCAGAGTGCGTTTGGAATCAGTCCGTGCCTTGAGTTTTTTAGAGGGTGATGAGGCCATAGAAACTGCACTGGGTGTTCTTGAGTATGAAATGGATGAATACCTCCAGTACACATTGGATGAAACGATGCGAAAATTGGAGATACAGTAATCCTTATGCTACGCAGTTGTCTTATTTTTATCGTTTTTATTTGGGTGACATCATTTTCTGTTACGGTCGCCGAAGCGAATGTGCCGTCGGGCAGGCTCGGGCCTTGTGTGGTGCAGGATCCTCAGGAGGATGAGGAGACCGTTGCACCACCCAAAGTGTTTTTAGACCGTAGCCCTCGAATTGTTGCGTACCAATTAAAACGGCTGTCCAATGAGCGTTTGCTTGCGGTTCCTCGGTCCACGGATGACGCAAAATATTTGCCGGTCTTTCAGGCGATTTTGATGCGCGATGGAATGCCAGTGCAAGAGCGAGCCGACGCATTGCAGGCGGTAGTCGTGTTGAATGAATCCGACCCGGTATCCGAAATCATCCAATTATTGGAAGCCTTGCCCACGGAATCCCGCCAGGAGAAGGCCACGGCCCAATCTTTGGCAGCGATGCTGCTTGATCAGCCGGACGAATCACTAATACAAAATCAAAAAGCCCTAGAAAAAGCGATTGCGGGAACCAAACCTATGCTTCGGGTAATGGGTCATGCTGCCTTGATGGAGTCAGGCTTGGGTGGGGCGCCGCCCGCGGGATCGTCGGGCATGGTCGATTGGTTGAAGGCGATCTCAATGGTTCCTTCGTTGGACGTTCGGAATAAAAATCGTCCTGGTGTGAATGCGGCATTGGATTCGGCTGATCCTGATGTGAGGCGCGCAGCCATCCTGGCACTTGGTGAGATTGCCTCGCAACCCGATGAGACCTTTCTCTCCGTCGCCAAGCTGGTCGAACAACCAGAGATGGTTCAAGCGGCTGTTCAGACACTGCTGTCGGTGCCGGTAAAGGAGCGAGACTCAGAGACATCCCGAGCGCTGGTGGAGAAACTGGTCACGATTGCTGAAGAAACACCCACCGAAAAACGGACGACGGATCCCTTCTTTGACGCGATGCAGCTGATTGATCAGTTGTTGGTAGCGGTTTCTGTCGATGAGGCGCGACAGTATCGTAAGCGGTTAGATCAAGTTTCGGTCCGATTGGTTCGAATCGGTACCGTCGAAGATGAAATGCGATACGACGTCTCTTTTTTCGCTGTCGAGGCTGGGCGTCCCGTACAAGTGGTGTTAGACAACACGGATTTAATGGCTCATAATTTTTTAATCGTTCAGCCGGGGACGTTGAAGGAGGTTGCGGTTGCCGGATTGGCGGTTGGGCCGAAACAGGGCTACCAAGGAAAACCTTACGTTCCCGAAAGTGCCGACGTTCTGTTTGCTAGTGGTTTGATTCCGGCATTTCAACAGGAAATTCTTACGTTCACCGCGCCAACGGAACCGGGTGAATACCCGTTTGTCTGCACCTTCCCTCAGCACTGGTCACGGATGTACGGTGTGATGGTGGTGGTCGAAGATCTTGAAGCGTGGCAGCAAAACCCAGTGACGCCAAAGGACCCAATTGGAAGCAATCGGACATTCGTTAAGGAATGGAAGGTCGGGGATTTTAGTGAGGGTTTGGAACGTGGCCTGCAGGGGCGTTCGATGAAGATCGGAGAACGTATTTTTAAAGAAGCGACCTGTGCGCAGTGCCATCAACTCGGCGGGTCCGGAGGGGCGGTAGGGCCGGCACTGGATGACGTGTTTGAGCGCTATCAAGGAGACTCGTTGGCGGTTCTTCGAGAAATTTTAGAACCGTCCAACCGAATCGATGAAAAATACGCGATGCACATGATCCTAACCGTTGATGGCTTGACAATTACGGGAATCATTCAGGAGCAGGATAAAAATCAAGTGGTTCTATTAGATAACCCGGAATCAGATGAGCCCACCACGGTTCTGATGGAGGAGGTAGAAGAAATGGTGAAAACCTCTAAATCAATCATGCCCAAAGCGCTGATGAATCAATTTACAAAAGATGAGATTCTAGAGATGTTGGCTTACTTGAGAACCTCCCAGAGACCATCCGAAACTACCGAGAAGTAACGTATCCTACCAATTCAATGGGTCGGAGTATTCCACACGATGAAATTACGTCAATTGATTTTGAGTTTGCTGTTGGGCGTTATCGTCTTGGGTACGGGGTTTGCTCAGCAGAACCGACCCAATTTCTTGTTTATTTTAACCGACGACCAATCCCAAGAAACCCTGCGCTGTTACGGTAACACGGTGTGCGATACGCCACACTTGGATCGATTGGCAGCGGATGGAATGGTAGTGCAGGATGCGCATCATATGGGGGCTTGGGTAGGGGCGGTATGCCGCCCCTCTCGGACCATGATCATGACCGGTCGTTACGTTTGGAATATCCCTGGAAACAAAGCTCCGGAGGTTTCGAGCCCGCCTAATTTTGCTCAGCAGGCAGCCGAGCAAAGTATGGCGGCGGTTTTCAATCGCGCTGGATACGACACCTATCGAACCTGTAAGACGGGAAATAGTTTCCCGCAGGCCAATGCAAAGTTTACTGTGGTTCGAGATTCTACGAAACGAAAGGGTTCCGCCGAAGACGGTAGCCAATGGCATGGCGATCAAGTCGTTGATTTCCTTGACCAGCGGATTAGAGAAAAGGACGAAGATCCTTTTCTGATTTATTTCGGTCTATCTCATCCTCACGATCCACGGCGAGCGATACCAGAATTGGCAAAAAAATACGGGGCAACTAACGATGACCGTCCTCTGAATCAGCCGAATCCCCAGGCTCCGGCGTTACAAGTCAACTACTTACCGAAACACCCGTTTCATCATGGACATCCCGATTTAAGAGATGAAGTCAGCGTTCCGGGTGTGATGCGGCGCCGAGACGAGGCGACGGTTCGGAATGAGTTGGCCAGGGAGTATGCCTGTATCGAAAATATTGATCGACAAATCGGTCGTGTGTTGGAAAAGCTAAAGGGTATGGGGGAACTTGAAAACACTTACGTCGTGTTCACGTCGGATCACGGGATTGCCGTCGGCCGGCATGGTTTGATGGGGAAACAAAATCTTTATGAACATACGTGGAAGGTGCCATTCATCATGATGGGCCCTGGCATCCCAAAAGGTTCTTCCGCTTCGGGATTTATTTATCTGAGTGATGTTTTACCCACGTTTTGTGACCTCGCCGGGATTGAAACCCCCGGCAGTGTTGACGGCAAAAGTTTTCGCGATGTGGTTGAAGGAAAGCAAGAGCGAATCCGTGATCACGTCTACGGAGTCTATGCTGGAGGTACGAAACCAGGCATGCGAAGTATCAAGACAGCCGATGGATGGAAATTAATTGAATATAATGTTTTGGGGAAAACGGTCCGCGAAACACAGATGTTCAATTTGAACAATAACCCAAATGAATTTCTCGCCGAACACCATGACGAGAAGCTCCAGTCGAAGCTCGGTATCCAATTGGATCCATTGCAAACGGATTTGTCAGAACATCCTGATTACCAAGAACAAAAGTCTCTGTTGACGAATCTTTTGTTAGCTGAGATGCAGGAATTGGGTGACCCCTACGATCTGGAAGGAGTCTACGAAAAGGATATGCCCAAGCGAAAGAACCAACAGAAGAGGAAACCAGCGGGCCAATCGAACCTGAACGGAAAATAGGTTGGCAGTCAGAATTTGGGTAAGAGGAGCCTCGGGGCAACCTAAGGCGTCGGCTACCGCTTGGTCGTGCATAGTTTCCACATTGCTCGGAAGGGAATGAATCGGTTGGTTTTGAGTCGGTATTCCTCATATTGGCTGCCATGAGCTTCGGTCAGATAGCGCTCTTCATTCCATGCTTTGAGTACCAAAAGGGAGCAGTGAATTATCCCCACGGCGAGCATCATCCAATTGGCGATCACGACCATCGTGCTGACCATCAACATCAGGCTGAGTGCGTAAATGGGATGTCTGACATTTGAGAAAACACCATCGGTAATAAGTTGCGTCTCTTTTTTGGGAGTGACCGCCATACTCCAGTTACGACCCATGCCAAACCAACAACGCGTGGTGGTCAAGAACGCAAAGCAGGCTGCGATCGCCGCTAGGTACAGGATTACAAACCAGAGGTTCGCTAGAACGCCCGTTCCGCGGGTCATCAGTTTTCCGGTGATGATGTTGGTGGAATTCCATGCTAATAGATTCCACGCGACGATGGTTGGAACCCAAATGATCCACATCCGTTTTTCGAGACCGGTTTTGGGGATCGAGCCTGAAGATACCCTGAATTTTGACCAGCTACGAGCGACCATCGCCATCACGCATGTCCAGTACATCATGACCATCGAAGCAACGGTGATTTGGGGAACTTCCGACCAGTCCATTTTGTTTCCTTTTTTTCCTCATCAGAGGGCCGCTAAGCAGTGGGTGTTATTGGGTATTCTGGGTGGGTAGACCTGATGTTGGGTTGCACAAAGTGCCTTCGTGTAATCGACCAAAACGGGTGTGTCCGATGTGTGGTGGTGAAAGGAATGGGGGAAATCGGTTGAGTGGTCGCTTCGCAGGATGATGCGCGTAATGGTTTGCATTTCCACCGGCATTTCAGGCCGCCTCCCTTTTTTTCCCGAGGCTAACTTGGTGTTCACTCGGCTCGGTGGTGGAATGCTGAGAATAGGATTCCAATTCTTCTGGATTCGACAAGAGGTTCACCAAGGTCGACACAAACTGTGACAATTGGTAGCCATCGCAGATTCGATGATCAACCCGTATGCAGATGGGAGCGACACGGAGAGGTACCGAAACGCCATCCCGCCAAACGACTTTCTCCTCGGCGGGACCGAGAGTCACGCTGAGTGATTTGCTCTCATCTGGCATCCGCGACGGTTTGTAACCTCTCATGATGGGAAACCGATGATGAGAGAAATCATTCACTAATACAGGCGAACTACGAAAACGGTCCAACCGACAAATAATTGGAAGCGAGATGATTTTTTCCAGCCATTGGAAAAACCATAACGAGTAACGAAAAGCCCAGCTTGGCAGACGCCGCAAGCGGTCTCGATCTCTGATGACAGGGTTTTGATTTCTGCGATAGTCGATCTGAGCGTGCCATACCGCTTTGGAAATGGCACCCAGTGGAAGTCGGTCTGCATCTTCGATGAGCACGAGGTTGACTTCATCCTTGTGGGGGAGCCGCGTGGCGAGGCAAACATTCGTTTTTCGAAACCGGTAGACCTTCCTTCCGAGGACTCGGCAGTTCAAGCTTGGGTGTCTTGCAAGAGCCTGGCCTACGGCTTGAACCAGCAAATGAGTGGTGCCCGCCAATGTGTCGCTATGACGGTTGAATTTTGCGATGTAACCGTGCAGCGGCTGCCAAGGGATTTCGCTTGTCCACATGATGGTTGAGTCCGGTCCCCCCTGCCCTCGGGCGTTGAGGTAGACAAGGTTGAAGAATGGGGTCTTCACCTGGCTGATCGGTTCGGGTTGCAAGGGCCATTTCAAAGAGGTTGTTCCTCGTCGTTCGGCATTAGGCTGATTTATAAAGTCTGCGAGATTCGATTAATTCCGCAAGTTTTTCAACGGTGCGAAAGTGAGCGGGTGAAAAGTCGTGTCCCATCAAAGAGACTCCCCAAGTCTGTTCGACAAACATCAGAAGATCCATCAGCATTAAAGAGTCCAACAACTCCGTTTCAATTAAGTCCGTTTGGGAGGTCATTTTGGTCGGCGTCGCAGCCTCGGTGGTTATGAATTCGATGAGTGTGGAACGAATGTCGGGTGTCACAACTCCCTCCTGTCTTTTAAATGTCAAGCGATTCGGTTCAGGTCTGCTGGATGAAGCTTCTGGGTTGCTCGTTGCGAAAGCGCCAGGGCATCTACCTTGCCAGCGGAGTTTAAGGGCCAGCTGGAAATCGCTTTGATTTGGTGGGGCACCATGTATTTGGGTAGGTTTTCGGTGCAGATGCGACGAAGTTCTTGAACTTCCTGTTGAGAGAGACTCCTGGCTCTCACGAATGTCGCCAATTTAGTTTGACCGAGAGTTCGGTATGAAACGGTTTTGTATTGTTTCGCAGAATCGAGTTGTTCGAGGAAGGCATCGACTTCACTGGGGTGGAACCGGTAACCGGAAATTTTGATGAGCCCATTATCGCGACCGACTATATAGAAATTTTCGGAGAAGTCTTTCACAGCCCGATCCCCGGTGTTCAGCCAACCATCGGTTAAAACCGATGCGGTTCCCACAGGGTCGTTCCAGTATCCGAGCATTACATTTTCCCCACGGGCATAGAGGGTCCCCTCTTCCCCTTTGTCTAACTCATTGCCACGATCGTCCCGGATACTGAATTCCACACCGGGAATCGGAAGGCCAATGGTATCCGTGGAGTTCAACGAGGGCTTGATTCTCGTGCATGCTAATCGGGCGGTCGCCTCAGTTTGACCGTACATTACGAAAAAATCTGCAGGTGCAATTCGGCGAGCTAGGGTTTGAATTCGTTTTGGATTCATTCGCCCACCGGCTACGGCCATGAACCGGAGACTTGGGGCGATGGTATCCGTCTGTTCGATCCCTCTGATTAGCAAGTCGAAAACATCGGGTACCGCGATCAGGTTTGTACACCGATGGGTTTCCAAAGCAGACAAGAAGGCCAAGGGGAACAACAGTGATTTTGGGAATATCAGACACGCACCGTTCAGTACATGGGATTGTAAAACAGAGTTGCCCAGAGCGTGTGCAAAGGGCATATTGGCCATGGTCCGATCTGAGGTGGCCAACGGTAGACTTTTTAAAATGGATTGAAGATTACAGAGCACGTTTTGATGACTCAACATAACCGCTTTGGGTCGTCCTGATGAACCCGAAGTGAACAACAGTAACGCTAGTTGAAGGTTGGTCTCGATGCGTTTGAATTGCCGTTGAACACGAGTGGCATCCAATTCGAGTACGTGACCGTCTTGGATGGTGCCCAGAGGGTCGCTTTGAACCGGCTCAATCAGAAAACTTGTTTGCGTGATTTCTAACAGTTGTTGGAACCGATGCCCCTGATAATAAGGAGGGATCGGGACAGCCACACCCCCGGCCAACTGAATGCCGTAAAAAGCGGCAACGTATTCCGGTGAATTGGTCAGGTGGATACCGATTCGCGCACCCGTTTCAAACCGGGGCTGATGGGCCAAATGATTTGCCACGTGGGATGCTTGGCAATGCAGCCAGTGATAATCACGAGCGCCGCGGTGGTCTTCGACGCATACACGGGCGGGATGCGTCGTGCAAATAGATTGAAAGCGATGGGCGATGGTCGGAGAGGATGATGGTTGAGGCGCATCAAAAATTGGCGCTGCGTGTGCCCGTTTGGCTGACGCTGTGTTGGTGAGGCCAACCGGCCGAATTCCCAAGCGGTAATCGAGACTCATGTTGGTTCGACGGAATATAAGAGGATGCCTTGCAATCGTCGCAGGTCGGACCCCATTTTTCGCTTGAGGCAGGACCTTGTTTTAGTATCGCCCTAGGGGGCGGCTAACTTCACGCAAAAGGGGCTGAAATCAAAGGATGCTAGCTTGTTGGTTTCGGCGAATGGTTCGGTCGCAAGTGACGTTTCATTGGGAAGGTCTTTTTTTTCTTTTTTATGTTGTTCTTTTCTGTCGGTTTGATCCTGGCCGGACAGAAACGTTTGTCGAGGGTTGTCACGTTGACAGCTGGCCAATATTATTTTGAGCTAACACTTTTTGACAACTCGAGATTGGCGACACTCGTGCACGGGCGTTTAAGGGGGGGAATGAGATGAGTGAGGAACCGGGTGAGACTAAAAATGAAAAGGCACGTCGAGCGTGGATGTTTATCTCAGCCTTCGGAATCGTATTTGCGTTTCTATCTTGGTTTCACGAAGCTGCGATCGCCGGGGATTCCATCCTTTGGAAAGGTCCTTTGGCATTGGTTTTGGGTTTCGTGCTTTATTGGGTCTTCGTAGATAAGGTCTGACGGGTTGGATGCGACCGAAATGAAAGACGAACAAATTCTTGGAAGGTGAGGGTCCTGTACTCACCCACAAACGGCAGAAACCTTTTTCATGAGAAATGACTGTTATCTATTTGGCGCCAATTTTTGAGGTGATTCTATCGAGGCGGTCGAAGAGCCGGTGGGATGCTGAAGAATCAGCGCTGGTCCCGATGTCGTCTGCAGTGAGTGGCACTGTTAATTAGGTTATTTAGCCCTCGTGTGTTAGCGTTTGCCCTTGCCACCCTCTTTGACCATAGCCCTAAGTTTCTCGAACGTTTCGTCGTCGACTCCGTTTTCCTTGATCCAATCGATAAAGCCCCTGCGGATTTGCGTATCGGGAAGGCGGTTCAATAGGGTCTGAATTTCAGGGTCATTGATTCCTCGGGTCGGCTTTTCCGCTTTGCTTTCCCCGTTTCCGAGAGAGTCGGTTTTCTTTTTGTCGGGCCATCGTTCGTTACCTTCCTTTGACTGGTTCGATCTTTTCGCCATCGGTTTTTTATAAACGGTGCGAGGCTGGTTAAAATGGGCTTGGTACGGGTATTCCTTGCCGACGATTTGGCCCCTCTGTTCGCGAGCCGGTGGAATGACCCAATCGGCACCCTCTACATTTTCTGGGCCTTGCTGCCAAACGGTCAAAAGGGCTTGCAAATCGTCATTTAAACTGCCGGGGTCATCGGGAGGCATGTGTTGGTTTGGGTCCCAACCATTTTTCATGAACATCTGCATGGTGCTCATGCCGACACGGTGGCATTCAAAACAGGCGTTGTCTCGGATATGAAGCGTCCTCATATCCCAGTCCTCACCACCGATGACGTAATACGGTGCGTCGGCATCGAGTGCGGGCACGACGGCTTCGTTCGTTCCAGGTAGTTTTGCCGCGTTAATAAACGGATTGGTAATGAATGGATCGTTCTGATGACACTCCACGCATTGGGTGTCTCTTGATATGGGTGTAACGAAAGCTCGATTAAATTGTTTCGGTTCGTCGATCCCAGGCAGCGTACCTCGCATTCGGAGGGTTTCTTTATCAAGAGAGACCCAGGGTTCGATTTGGTCGCAACTTTCAAAAAAGGCGGTGGCACCGGTCTTTTGGTTGTAGCCGATCATCTGCACCGAACCGATGACGCGTTGGTGGTTGTAGCTTGAATTGCGCCCGAAACTGATCCATAAAACATCAGGGATAAGCGTTCCATCGGCGGTTCGACCGACGTGCCTTTGTAGGGTAGATCCCGACACGGTGGCCTTCCCTAAAAAGGAAGGGTTGTCGCATCGTCGCCCTAGATTACCGTAGGTTTTTACCCCGTTAACATACAGTGGAATCTCTACCGCGTCGTCAAGGACAATTTTCGGCGGTACACCCAACTCTGCTTCGCACATTTTAGCGTATTCATACGCTGTTTGAGGCATGGTGGATTTCTGTTTGATTTGGGTCGGGTTCGCATCCGTATTCGACTCACCATCTTGTAGCAGTCGGAGGTCAGGCTCGCTGGTAGGGATCGCTATCGGGGGCGTTAGCCCGAGAAGGACTCCCAAAACCAAGCTAGGTGTAAGGATGGAAAGCAATCGGTGCATGAGTCATTCGTATTGGGGGGAGAGAGAACTTAATGCGTTGGGCTCTAGGTTGTCAATTTAGGGAGAAAAGCCGGTTGTCTCAATACGGGATCATTGATTTGCAGACTGGCCGCGTTCACCGAACACACTACTTAACAAAAATCAATCAAAAAACCGGGCCCCCATGGGCCGATATCACCCCTCAGATCACCCTCTTCTCGCCGGTCGCCTCATTGAGAAACTCCAATCGCTGAGAACCAATGTGCTGGAGGCCCCCCTAGAGGATGGAAGGAACCGCCGTTTCGCAATAGTGAAGTGCCCCTCAATGGTATGCAGCGCAGCAAGGGTTCGACGCGATACCGCGGTTGGCGAAACAGTCTAGCTAATGATGGTTAACGGATGCGGCCAGGTTCCGGAGTAAAATCAAACGGCACTTGCGTTGGTGAGGCTCGCTGTTTTAAACTCGTGGCGTTTGCGATCCAACGAGGAACGGTCCTTATTTAACCACGTCAGCCTGGTTCTTAGGGGTTCCCGTCAAGCCATTCACTCTTCATTAGTATGCATATTTTGAGGTCGAACGATCCATGGAAGCCGGAATTGTTGGATTGCCCAACGTAGGTAAAAGCACATTATTTAACGCACTCACCCTTTCCAAAGCGGCGGCGAGTGAAAACTATCCTTTTTGCACGATCGAACCGAACGAAGGGATGGTGAGTGTTCCTGATGACCGACTGCAAAAAATCACGAATTACATCACTCCTGAGAAAGTGATTCCGGCGACACTAAAGCTTGTTGACATTGCCGGGATCGTTAAGGGTGCCAGTGAGGGCGAAGGCCTCGGTAACAAATTCCTCAGTCATATTCGACAAGTGGATGCCATTCTTCAAGTCGTTCGTTGTTTCGAAGACGAGGACGTGATCCACGTCAGTGGCACCGTCGATCCCATCGCAGACATCGAGACGATCGAGTTGGAGTTAATGCTTGCGGATATCGAAACTCTTCAGAACGCGCAATTGAAAGCAGCTAAAACGGCAAGATCCGGTGATAAGGAAGCAAAGTTACTCCTCGTAGCCATAGAAAAATGTCTCAAACACCTCGAGACCGAGACGCCCCTGCGCAGTCTATCTCTGACCGAACCAGAAGAGAAATCAATCAAAGCATATGGTCTTCTAACGGCAAAACCCATTCTGTACATCGCCAACGTGGCGGAGGACGATCTACAAGGGCAATCGCCGCTCGTCGAGAAAGTGCGGCGGTACGCTGATAAAGTGAACGCTGGTTTGGCAATTGTCTGCGCAAAGATCGAGGCAGAAATTGCGGAACTTGAGGCCGAAGACCGATCCGAAATGCTTGAAGCGGTTGGTTTGCAGGAGCCAGCCCTCGACAACGTTGCCCGAGAGACCTATCGCACCCTTGGCCTTCTGAGTTATTTCACGGCCGGTGAAAAGGAAGTCCGTGCATGGACCATAAGGAGAGGTTTCACCGGTCCGCAAGCAGCTGGCGTGATTCACACCGATTTTGAGCGAGGTTTTATTCGCGTCGAGGTGTATTCCTTGGACGATCTGGAAACCCACAAAACGGAAGTCGCCATACGGCAAAACGGGAAATTAAGGGTTGAGGGGAAAAATTACGTCGTCCAAGATGGTGACATTTGCCATTTCCTGTTCAATGTTTAATCCCACTGATCGTCGGTAGAAACACTAGGCTCCAAACCTGTGAGAAAATGGCAAGATCATTCTGTCTGATAGTATGGGATGCGTTCGTGAGTGGTGCGGAATCCGACCTTTTCATGACTCGCAAAACAGAACCGAATTTGCCATAATTTATGGACGACGGCGGAGGGTTTGTGGCAATCCGCGTCAGGGACGCGCCCTTGGTAATGTTCATAGAAAACTTTCAAAATGTATTTCCAAATCAACTGCGCGCATTGTGGCAAAACACTGAAGGTTCGTGAGGATCTTCGTGGGCGGAAGTGTGGTTGTCCGCACTGTGGGAAAACCGTTCTCATTCCGGCGGCGGCCGTGATGGGTGAGACGTCGAATGCCGGAACGTCAGCCCCTCAGATCCAAATTGATACGAAGGTTTCTAATGCCCAGAAGAAAATACGATTGGATGCCTCGTACGTAAATAGCACGAACGTCAGCATGCTCACCAGTGGTTTGATCGGACTGTCGGCAACCGTAGTGTTTTACATGGTGACCGTCGCCTTGAGTCAATTTGGTTGGACGGAGATTTTTTGGAACCGTGGGTGGGTGCCGTATGTCATTGTGCTGATGACATTTTGGTCGATCGCTATTCTTGGTCTGAAGGCTCAGAAATTAGCTAAACAAAAACAGGCAATGTTGTTGGACGTTTTGCCGACGGAATTGTCAGCAGAAATCACTATTGGATCGATCGATCTATTTTTGGGTCACATTGCTAAGTTGCCGACCGCTGGCAAAAGTTTTTTAGTGAATCGAGTGGTCCGGGGATTAGAGCACTTTCGAGTACGAAAAAGCACCGCCGAAACGGTCACCATGATGGAATTGCAATCGGATATCGACGCCAATAATGTCGCCGGTAGTTACACACTTTTAAAAGTATTCATCTGGGCGTTGCCGATTCTTGGGTTCATCGGAACGGTGATAGGGATCAGCGCTGCCGTGGCCGGTTTGGCTGGCAGTCTTGAAAACGCTTCTGATATCTCGGCGATAAAAGGCTCGCTCAACTCGGTTTTCGCGGGGCTGGGTACGGCTTTCGACACCACGCTGTTGGCTCTTGTTTTGAGTTTGTTGATAAAAGTCCCCGCGTCTGCAATGCAAAAAAGCGAAGAGGATCTAATCACTTGGGTCGACGAGTATTGCAACGAGAATTTGCTAAAGCGTTTGAATGATCATCGTGAAGGAGGTGCTCAGCGCGACTCCGTGAGCAGTAGCGGGGTGGATGTAAACGTAATCCGTGATGTTTTCTCATCCGCTATGAGCGTTTACCACGAGGACTGGAATCGACAGGTTGTGGAAATGAACAAGGCAACGGGGGAACTCCAGGTCGCCTTTAAAACGATTGGAAAACAGACAGAGGCGTTACAGTTGAAAATCGTTCAGTCGGTTCAAATTTCGGAATCATCGCTAGAAGGTTATTTTGCCGGCGTCCAAAATGGACTGGGCAAATTAAATGATGTGCTAGTCTCTCTTGGTGAGAAGCAAGTCGTCGTACAGAAAGTCGAACCAACCAAAAAGGGTTGGTTCCGTCGCAGTTGATAGGAGAGCGGTCTCATGGGGCGCCGTCCCGAAACCGATGATAACAATGTTTCACTCTTTCCGTTCCTCAGCATCCTCGCCTGTGTGATTGGCGTGTTAACGTTGATGATCTCGGCTTTGGCGCTGATGCAGATGGATGATGATGTCGTGGCCCGAGCTGAAGAGTATGATGCGACCATCGCTGAATTGGAACGCCAGAGATCGTCTTACTCAGAACGGGAACGTCAACTTCACGAGCGTCGGGAAGCCCTTGATAGCCAACTGTCTTTCAAGCAGAAAAAATTGTTGGCCCATCAAGAGGAAATCAAGCTGATCCAAAACCAATACAGTTTGGCAACGAAAAAAAGAGACGCGATGGAGCAGGTTTCGGAGCAAGGCGAGGTGCCAGAGCAAGAACCGCTGGCTGACTTAGAAAAAGAATGGGGCGGTTTGAAAGAACAGATCGCTCAACTGACGCGATCACTAAAGAAAAGAAAAGACCCTCCCAAAGAGGCAGAGGTCACTGTCGTTCCGGGGGGGAGCGGGCGCGGAATCAAACCCTTTTTTATCGAATGTACCAAAAACGGTATTGTGTTGCATCAAACGACGAAACCCGTGATGATTCGGCCTGGGAATATTGAGAAAAGTCCCCCGTATCTCGAACTTTTAGATCGGGTCGCGGGAACGGAAAAAGCGAAGATTATTTTCTTGATCCGTTCAGATGGTGTACCGACCTGGTGGCGGGCCAAGAGTCTCGCCGAATCCTTGGAGGTCCCTCATGGTAAGCTTCCGGTTCTGGGCCAAGGGAATTTAAACCTAGAACAGGTTCAGGTGGATTGAGAATGGCTCGGTTTAAAACAACTGACGATGACCAAGGAGCGATGGATTCGTTGTTGGATACGATGACCAATGTGGTTGGTATTTTGGTTATTGTACTTGTCGTGACACAGTTGGGCGTGGGGGATGCCGTTCAGAGGATTGGCAAGACGCTGCAGATCGACCCGGCCGAGCTCGCAGAAAAGAAAGCGGAGGTACGCCGACTACGAGAGCAGCATACTTTGTTGGAAGCCGATTTGCAGGTTTCATTAAATCGCGATGAAGAGACGCTTGATACCGAACTCAAACGGTTGGTGCAAGAGATCGACGAAAATACGTTGACGCTAAAAAATCTTCAGCAAAAGAATCGTTTGGCTGAATTGGAAAAGGCCAAGAGCAAGAAAGAAGAGCTGGAAGAATCGAAAAGGCGAAAAGCTCTAGAGGATTCGATAAGAACGGCGATGACCGAAGTCGGAACGCTGCGCGCAAAACTGGACCAGACCCCCGAACAAGTGGTTGTGCCAGCCAAAGAGCTTCGGTTACCCAATCCTCGACCGGCCGCGCAGGGTGCGCAAGCGGTTTCACTTATTTGTACGAAGGGCCGGATCTACCCACTCTCGTTCGGAGAGATACAGAAAGCGGCCAGGGCACGTTCGGAACCCCTTTTGCGGACACGTCGTAAGACCTTGTATAAAGAGCCGGGTAAGGGAATTGATCCTGACGCGTTTGTCGACGCGTTCTCCCGGGTAGCCTTTCGCAACGAATTTTATAACGTTCGGATGAGAGCCGGGAGCGATGGTTGGCCAAAACTGGTTTTGGAACCGAGGGAGACAGCGGGCATTCGAGAAAAATTGCTGACCAACAAAAGTTCAAAGTTTCAAAAAGATCTTAGAGGATTGGATCCAAACAAATATTATCTACGGTTTTTTGTGACCAGCGACAGTTTCGAGACGTACCTCATTGCCAGATCGGTCGCTCAGTCTTACGGCTTCTCAGCGGGGTGGATCCCTCAAAATCCGGATTGGAGATTCGTCGGTAACATGGGCGGTGATATTCGATTGGGTCCACCTCGTCCCAAACCGCCACCCAGTCCACAACCTGCCAAACCGCCCCAAAAGGGTAACGATATCGATTAATATTCACGGCGCCTTGGTTAAGGGGTCCGTTCCTTGTTGGAGGGGAGATAATGCCGGCAGGCGGTCCCACGAATCGTTGGATGCTTGCACCGGCGAAGAAATGACGGTGGTCGTTGGCGGTTAAGACTAGCCAGGGACGCCGGCTCTACTCTCAACAGCCGGATACTCACTTGGAACTGAATCCATCGTACCTCCATGAATGAGCGGGGCATTCCCGTGGTTGGATTGGAAAGTGGGGGGGTAAGAAAAATGAAAGCGATGAAACCGCTGAGATAACGCAAAAATCGGGGTATCTGGATAGGGTTCCATTTCAGGTTAAAATGGCTTCCGATCCCTTTGCTTTGCTAGAATTTAGTCAATCAGCAGAAACTGACTTAACCTTTATGGCTGGCAAGCCACTTAACGAAAACGATTCCAAAACTAGGAGTTTTTAATATGACATTCAATCAACCCATTCAAACCCTCGTGGCCGGCCTGTTGTTTATGCTGTTGTTTGTTCTTTCAAGCATTTTGGTACAAGGTCCTTGGGCAGGTGGCCAAGACGGCTTGGTGGCACAATCGGCATCGGGCGACAACGTCCCGCAAGATCAAGACGAGGACGAGGACGAGGACGAAGAGGAAGAGGAAGAGTGGGATGAAGAAGAGTGGGATGAAGAAGAGCGGGATGAAGAAGAAGATTGGGACGAGGAAGAGCGGGAAGAGTGGGAAGAGGAAGCGGAACAATTTGCTCGTGAACACGAGTTCGAAATGCGTGAGCTGGAGGGGAGCTTGGGACGTTTGGAAATGGCCCAGAGGTTGGCTGATGTAGCGGACCATAAAACAGCTACGGCCAGTTACGCAATCATGCAAATGCATGAAGTTTTTGACGACGAGGAGGAGACGATCGAGTTTTTGAACGTGATGGTTCGGTCGGACAAGGTTTCGGCAGGGGTAAACAATCTGCTTAAAATGAAACTCGTCGAGGTTCTCGTTGGTGCAGAGAGGCACGAGGAAGCTCGTGAAACCCTCAAAAGCATGATCGTCGACTAGCCCTACTACGGAGTTGTAATCTCTCAAGCGAGCGGATTAAAACGATGGAAAATTGGATACGACCCACTTTGATTCAACCCTCATTGCTAGGGCGGAGGCGAAGACTACGCTCTGTTGTTGGGTGGGCGATCTTGTTTTGTTGGCTCCCCTTTTATTGGCTTGGGGCTTCGGCCATCTCTCAGGATCATCCAACGGGTCTTGATCTGGTGCGGACGCATTGTCTGGATTGTCACAGTGGTCCCGCAGCCGAAGGGGAGCTGGACCTGGGACACATGTTGCAAGCGGTGCCGTTGGTGAGAGATTTAAAGGAATGGCGGAATGTCGCTCAGCGGATCGCCTTAGGCGATATGCCTCCCGTCGAAGAAACGCCACTCAGCTCGGGGCAAAAACAGGTTTTTGCTGAATGGTTTTCCGACAGAATAGAAGGCTTTGACTATCAGAGCATTGAAAATCCGGGCTACGAACCGGCTCGCAGGCTCACCCATATTGAATATCAAAACACAATACGTGATTTGGTGGGTGTCGATCTGGCTAATGTCAGCCGCTTTCCGCAGGACCTAAGTGGGAGTAGTGGTTTTGACAACAGCTCGAATACACTCTTTTTGCAAGGTGCGTTGTTCGAGCAATATACCCAATCGGCCGAGCGGGTGATCGGTGCTTTGTTCGAATCAGGTGCCTCGGTGGAGCGGGTTGAGGCCCGAGAAAGACTCCTATCGCCTGGAGCTGGCATCGAAGATGCGGCGACTCGTGCCAAAGCCGTGGTGAAGCGGTTTAGTGACCGTGCGTTTCGGCGTCCTGCGACCGACGCTGAGGTGGATGCGTTGATCGGACTATTTCAACGGTGGTTCGACCAAGGAAAAGATTTTGATATAGCGTTACAACAGACATTGTCTGCCGTGTTGGTGATGCCACAGTTCTTATTAAAAATGGAAACGCAGCTGGAAAGCCAGGAACCTCAGTCGATTGACGAATACGGCATTGCCAATCGTTTGTCCTACTTTCTGTGGGCCTCTATGCCGGATTCAAAATTATTTGCGTTAGCCGCGGAGGGGAAGTTGTCTGACCCGGTTGTTCGTGCAGAACAGGTGGCGAGAATGTTGAAAAATCGAAGGGCCAAATCGCTAGGGTATGTTTTCGCGGCACAATGGTTGGGGTTTGACGATGTTGGAATTCGGCGCAGGCAAGATCCGATCGATAATCCGTGGTGTACCGAGACGTTGATGACTGCCATGCGGGCTGAGTCTGCACTGTTTTTTTACTCTTTGTTGAGAGACAATCATCCTGTCTCACGTCTGGTTGACGCGCGGTATACCTATCTCAACGAGGAGCTCGCCCGGCACTATCGGATCAAAGGAATCGAGGGTGAGAAAATGCGCCCGGTCCGGTTAAAAACGAAAGTTCGAGGGGGCATCTTGACACATGCCAGTGTGCTCTCCGTGACAGCCTTCCCGGATCGGACAAGCCCCGTCGTGCGTGGCAATTGGGTTTTGGCAACGATCCTCGGGACGCCTCCACCGGAGCCGCCACCGGACGTGGGTGAAATAGCCGAGCGAGTATTAGAGCGTGACGACTTGAGCTTTCGGGAAAAAGTACAAATGCACAGTCGGGACGTTCGTTGTGCGGCCTGCCATCAAGAGATGGATCCGATTGGCTTCAGTCTTGAAAATTATGATAATTTCGGTCGCTGGCGAACCCGGCAACATGGACGCAAGATTGACGCCAAGGGGCGCCTGCCGGACGGGACCGAATTTGATGGACCACTCGGTTTGAGGGACGTCATCGTATCCAGTCGTATGGACGATTTAACTCGCCAACTGGCGGAAAAGATGTTGACCTATGCGTTGGGACGTCAGCTAGAATATTATGACGAGGCCGCCATCCGCGAGATTGTCGCAAAAACAAAAAAGAATGATTATCAATTTCAATCCTTGTTGAATGGGGTCATCGAAAGTTACCCTTTTCTCCATCGGCAGTTGCCAGAGGCGAACAGCGAATGAGATCTTCACTGAATCGGATATCGAGGCGGTCTGTGTTGCGGGGTGCGGGCGCCATGTTGGGTTTGCCCCTACTAGACATCATGGCCACGCCGGTCGCTGTGGCCGATCCCCTATCGCGGTTTCGGTCGGGCTCGCAAACAAATCGATTGGCGTATTTATACTTTCCCAACGGCGTTGCGCGAGGGTCTTGGGCTCCAGAAAGGGTCGGCGACGATGGAACGTTACAAAAGTTGAACCGTTGGATGCAACCGCTCGAGTCGGTTAAAGAACACATCGTGGTCGGTACCAATTTGTGGACGCCCCGTGGAAATGGGCATGGAGCGGGAACCGCTACATGGCTAACCGATGGTGGCTATGACGAGCGAAAGATTCAGGTGAATGGGAAATCGGCGGATCAATTGGTTGCTCAAAGGGTGGGTGATCAAACCTTGTTGCCGTCCCTTGAATTGTCAGTCAAAGGGGAAGGATATTTCACCGGTAATTTACCAAGGAATTCGATCTCGTGGAGCGACGAAGCGACGCCCCTGTCACGAGAAACCGAGCCACGATCTGTTTTTGATCGAATGTTTCGGACCAGTGAGGGGATTGGGATTGATCAAAGTGTCGTCGACTTGGTCCTTGAAAACGCCCGTTCGCTTAAACGGGCGGGGAGTCGTGAAGATCGTCGAAAAATCGAGGAATACCTTCAGTCAATCCGCAGTATAGAGAGACGGCTTGAATTTGCTGAAAAACAAACCGATCAAGCGATGCTGGTGGGTGAATTGACCGATACGTTAACACGACCCCAACCCGGGATCCCGACCCAACACGCCGAGTACGTTCGATTGATGTTGGACATGATGGTGTTGGCCTTTTGGTCGGATGCGACGAGGGTTTGTACTTTCATGATGGATCACGGGCAAAGCAATCGGTACTTTGATTTCATTCCAGAATGCACCGGAACTTGGCACGCACTGTCGCACTATCGGGATATATCGGGTCGCACAGAGGATGACGACGGCAAGACCTCATGGGATACGATGGAAGCCAAACGCGATATGTATAACCGCGTGACACAATGGCACCACGCGCAGTTTGCCTACCTGATTAAAAAATTGGACGGAATCCAAGAGGCCGACGGTCGAACGCTGCTACAAACATCCACGCTTTGTTACGGATCCAGTATTTCCGACGGGCATTCCCACGGAGAGCGCGACCTCCCCGTTATTTTGGCGGGCCAAGGAGGGGGGGGGATCACTACCGGCCGTCATTTGAAGCCTCGGCGACCGACGTCCATGTCCAAACTGCATCTGGCAATGATTCAAACGATGGGAATCGATGTGGAACGGTTTGGTGGTGAAGACGAACCTTTGGATTTGAAGTGAACGGATGCGTTGAGTCATCAAAAGTCCTAACCGTGGACTAATTCCCAATGCATTCCAATGGCCAGCCAAGTCGCAACCAAAGCGCTGCCAATGAGCAGCAAAAGGCCGATCCGACGAGTGCGTTTAATTTGCCACCACATTACCACCCCGGATAGGCCCCAAAAAACCATGGAAGCAAACATCAAATCGACCGCAATGGCCCAGAACCAACGGTGGTTCTTTTGTACGGGATAGCCGTGCGCCATGTGCAGTCGCAGCAAGTAACTTCGGAGGCTCAAATCTCGTGGATTGTTACCGACGATATCGAGTTTTCCTGCGTATTCTTTTTTGGGCCCACCTGTTTCATCCCCCGCGGGGTTCCCTTCACTGTCAGTGCGTGAGGGGCGGCCACGGGAGGGGGTGTATGAAAAACGAACCCGCTGACGCCTGCCGTCTACCAAAGCATCAAATTCCACCGTCGGAAATGTGCGGACAGTCATGTCTTCGGGGTTGAATTCGTGGTCATCAAGGAGAGAACGGACCGCCTGTCGAAATTGTTCAATGGGATCCTTCTCAATGGTTACCGACAAACCCGACTTCAGAGTTTGCGGCGTGTCGGTAGGTATCGCCTCGACCTCAGGCTTCTTGGCTCGTTGACGCAAATAACCGGAGCCGCTATTTAGATCTAGGACGAGGCTGAGATTAGTCATCGCATTTTCCATCGTGCCAAATGCTTTGCGTGTGTAAACGGCCGACGCGGGATTGATGTATTCAATGGTCTCGGCACCATCCACGGACTCTAGTTTCTCCTGTGCGGATAGGACAGCCAGTTGCGCCAATGTCGACGCTGCGGGGAGCTTCTCGTTCAACGCGAAATTGTTTATTTGGGTTTGGGAGTCAATCGTTACAGTTGGGTGATTGAACAAGAGGGCCGTGAAACCATAAAGCAGAACCCAGGGGAGCATGAACAGGCCAGAGAAGAGGTGAATCCGACGTATCCACATATTCATCGAAGAAACGAATTTCTTTTTTCGTTTCTTCTTGGCTCCGGGCCGAACCGACGGTTTGTTCGCGGGGCCTTTTAGTGCGGCAGTTTGCTGTTTGGGAACCTCTTCCGTTTCAGTAGTTACTTCCATCATTTTGTCTTAGCTTTATCGCGGCGAGAAACGGAGTACGGGGGTTAAAGCGGAGTTATACGCGATTCGGCTTGCACAGTTGTTTTTTGGAAGACCCTAACCGCCCGCACTTCGCACACTGAAATTTGGCGATATTTTGATATTTCGCTGCGTTTCGTTTTTTACAACGTTTGTGGTTTTTCTGTTTGCAAAATGCCTTCAAGGTGACACTCCGACCGGTTTTAGGTTTCAAAAGTAAGCACGGCACGGCAATCGGTGATCGCGCGGATTCGATGGTTGGCCTCTGGAGGAATCGTTATATTTTGATGGGGCTTGAGAAGGTGGGTTTGATCATTGACTTCGACATGGCATGAGCCGTTGATCACGGTCACTTCCATACTCGACCATGATTTGCGATCGGATATTTCATGCTCCGATTCCATTACAATGATTCTGGCCACACGGTTGCAGAAATTTTCGGGAGGTCCGATATGAACGGCTTGCTTGGGTGGTTGGAATTCCCCAAAAATTTCTGCGGGTAGAGGATTACGCGTTTCAATCATTCTTTGTTTCCTCGGTGTTATTTGGAAGCCGGGCAGTGAGAATGCCGAGGCGGATATCATCCCGAAATTCCTCAAAAATCTTTTTTAACATTGATCCAATGCAACCGCACGGAAGGGTTTCCAACGCTTTTTCAGACAGGTGCTGGGCGTGTTCGTAGGCTTCAGCTTTTTGCGATAACGAGAAACAGATCGCAGCCATATTGAGTCGGTAAACATCCGAGTCCGGAGCCAAAGCAAGTGCTTCTTGCATCACATCTTTAACTTCCCGGTTCGGGTAACCCAGGCGTTGCATGTATATGGCCGCGCCAAAGAAAGCGTTGTCATCTGATGGATGGCGGGTTGTTGCCTCGCTGCAGACGGCAAGCGCAAGATCGTACTGGTCTAAATGGGCCGTCAGTTGAGAAAGGTCGGGCAACATTTCACAAGGCAGTTGGTCGACCATTTCGGTAAGAAATTGAGTGGTCGCCTTGGCGCGATCATCTTGATCGCGTTGTACAAATGATTTCGCGAGAACGAGTTGGCTGGTGAAAGATAAAGGCGTTTCAAACATCGCCCTCTCAATGAATTCGATCGCCTCATCATACCGCTGTTGATTGAACGCAATGATCCCTGCGATTTCTAGAATCTTGGGCGCATTTCCGGTTTCTTTCATGGCTTCATGCGCAAGGCTTTCCGCGATCGCATAATCGCCGGCTAAATGGACTTTGCCGATCCGATTGATCCAGTCTGTGATAAGATCAGTCATCGTTTGAGCTCCGGTTTTCTTGCTGGTTGACCTGAAATGTCTCGGTTTCGAAAATTTTGCCAACTTCCATATGCGCGCCACCCACCATGACAAAGCGTTGTCCCGTTAACGGGAGCATTTGGTGAAAGAAACGGCCGTTTAGGAGTTCGTGTACTTGGGTCCAAGATTTTCCGTCTGCGTTAAGTTTATAGACCTCTCCGTCATAGGTGCTGACAAGGAGATGATTATCGGTGACCACACTGGAACAACCGAACGCCTTCATGCTACCCTCAGCCGGAATATTGGGGCCTTCATGCCATTTCTCAGTTGCGAGATCGTAGACATGAACGCCGTCGGTGGGCCCTCGTTCTCCAATGCCCCCCATGGCGTACAATTTATTCTCAAAAGCTCTAACCGCCAGCGCTCTTACGGTGAAGGGCGTCTCGAAGGTTTTCCATTTAGCTTTTGGGTCGCTCAGGTCGAAACTTAGCGATTCGGTACACCACACGGAATCTTCGTCGCCCAACATCGTCCAGCCGCCCACAACATAGATCGTGTTGCCAGACAGACAGGCGTCAAATGAAGAGCGGCCATCGGGAAGATTCGGTAGACCGGTCCATTGTTTCGTTTTCAAATCGAAAGCGGCAAATTGGTCTGTTGAATGCAAGTCATGGTCCTCGCCTTCGGCATTGCGGGCTTCTAATCCGCCGATCCGATAGAGTTTATGGCCATGAGCCAGCAACGCGAGTCCTTGCAGTCCCATGCATTGGGAAAGTTCCGTCCAAGTCGGTTTTTTGGCCCGTGTATCGAGGCAGAACAATGTGCGATTTTGATATGACTTGGCATAAGAATGGGCTTTGCCTTCTTTGCCTCCAACCACGTAAATTTGGTCATCTAGTACTGCACCGCCAAAGCTGGTCAAACCCAAGGGTAAGTCTGGGAGGTTGTCATTTGCCTCGGAAACCGAAAACGGTTCATCGCTTAAGCTTACCGATTCCGTTTCGGCGGTCACCGTTGAAGCGGTTGGCACATCCAAAACCAGCGTGCAGTAGAAGCGTTTTTCATTGTATTTTTCACCGTTGTGTTCTCCGGGTTCTTCTACGGTATACTTTCCTCGGATGATAAAACGAGAATCCGGTTCCGTTACAATGGTGCCGGTTTCAGGTGTGACTTGGACGACGTCATCACCGGGTGATCGGCGAATGGTGAATTCCACATCAGGAACCGGCTTGCCCTGAAAGTACGCCTTTAGCGTAAGTTTTCCATTTTGGTATTGGGGGATCACATCCAGATTCATGGCCGGTGATGGAATGAGATTCACCGAGGGTGCGTATTTGATGTATTTGGCCCCGTAATCGAGGAGCATTTTGGTATCTCCCCTTCCGAAAAGGCCGTATAAACATTCTACGTTGACCACGTCCCCAGCCGTATCTTGAGGGACCTCAAACCAACCTTCATCGCCGTCGGACATCCGAGCCATTTCGAGCAATGTTGTGTCGCCGCCATTGATAGAATGAACCTTCATATTGCCGAGGCCATTCAAAAACTGCGCTTGGTCAGGGTAAAGCTCTTCTCCAAAAACGACTTTGATTTTTCCGTCGTGGGGGTAAACCCAGATAAAATGGGCATCGCTGGCGGCCGGAATCGATATGGCCATTGCCAGTGTGAGTAAAACAACCTGGGTTATTTTTTTGAGGGAGTGTTTAAGCTTCATCAATGTTTCCTGTATTCAATCGTCCAAACTTGAAATTTCGCCGCCTGCTCGCGTTACGGCAGCTTGTAAAACCTGCGGGTCAATGGTCTCTGCAACGAAGCGGGCTGAACCATCCACCATGCAGAAATTGACACCCCCTGGGTGGTCACTACGAAAGGTTCGGTACTCTTTGATTTGACCTTCGTTAGTCGGTCCTTTTAAATTGAACGTACCCTCGATGTGAGATTGGGAGTTGAACCAATAACCCTGGGCCCAAGTGTAAGTTCCCCAAGAACCGGGGTTGGCCGAGCTGCCGGTCCATTGGACACTGTTGTCCATTTCGCCAAAGAAAATCGTGTTGCTGGTGCCATCCAGAAATGCCTCAAAGCCGAGGCGGTAGTTGTCAGTTCCTGAAACGGGTGGTTGGTCAAACGCTCCATTTGCGGTCGAATCGAACGCGTAGGGTCGATACAGCGTTGCGTAGTTGATAATGTAGCTGCCTTCGCCAAAATCCCCATTCGCATCATCGAGCGGCATCGAAGGGCACAGATAAATATCGAGTGGTTCGGAAGTGAGATCGATATTACCTGGGGCCGAAATCGATTGGTCGATCTTGTACTGGTCAAAACGGTTGGCTTGTTCTACGTACGGCAAAAGAATGACAAACGTGGACCCCAGGGAGTTGAAATCGCCGGCACCGAGCTTGGGAGGCGGTAAGTGTTGTCGAGATGATTCGTAGTTGATTGCAGAAAGCCCAATTTGACGAATCTTGTTAATGCATGCGGTTCGTCTAGCGGCCTCACGTACCTGTTGTACGGCGGGTAACAACATTCCGATCAAGATGCCGATAATCGCGATCACGACCAGCAATTCAACCAGCGTGAATCCCGCCGGTCTGAGATCGTTTGACGTTCTTGTTTCCATTCGTTTGTTCCAGAAAAAAATTAGTGACTTTCAGTTCGAATGCCACTAGGAAATTTTGCTTTAAGCATCGTCTACCGCGTAAGTCCGCCGTTCCAATTATGAGGGCCGCTGTGGTGAAGGTGGCGCCCGTGTAAGCCGAGCCCGTGGTTCCCAAAATCGCCCCAGGCCCATTCTCTGTTATGTGTCGGAACTTCCTGATTTTGGGAAATGGGATCAACCCAGTGCTCACCTTCGAGCAGCAGAACGCCCAAAATGTGTCCGATGGAGACCGTCAGTCGATTACTGTTGAGTTTGAATTTTGAGAACGCAGCCAACGCCGATTGGTAAAGCATGCTGTATCACCTCATATAAACCACGAATACGCCAGATACATCTGGCGGACGACGTCTGCGTGGCTGGCGAGAAAGGATCGGAGAGAAAACCGAAAAGACCCTTTGTGGCTTGCTGCGTTTTACGGTAACTTAGAAAGTAGCTTTATTGAGATTTGATCTCAATAGACGTCGTATCTATTAAACCGAATAAAATCTAGGGTCGCAAGGCCCATCCTATAAAAATCTTCAACAAAATGTCCGAACCACCACCGACAAATTCTGGCGATCAAGATCCCCAAAACGATCGTCGCGTCTTGGATGAAACCAAACTGCCCAAGATCGTTCAATTTAAAGACCTAGCGGTTTGCGGCGATGAGATTTGGATTGAAAATAACGGGCAGCTTTATCGGTTGCGGCAGACAAAACAGGGTAAGTTGATCCTCACCAAGTAGCGGTCATCGAAACTCCCGTTTGGGGCTAAACAAATTGGCGGTTCGGGCATGTTTTAAGGGTCGTTTTTTCTGGGTGTCGAGCTGGAACGTCTGATCGCGGGAGGTATGGGGCGATCGGCCGGTGGGTACCAATTGGGCTGTCGCTCTTGCGGGGTTTTAGGAGCGTCCTTGTAGATCGGTACGTTGGACCGCTGAAAAAATCTAAACTGGGGATTTTTGCTGATATACCAGAGCCCGAGCAAAATCGATAACAAAAAGATGAGACCTAATGAATAATAGGGTGAACGCTCTCGGGGGTTGATGGCGGGATCTGTTTGGCTAGTCGCTATCCATTGACTGGGGTGGAATGGGTGTCGCTTCCATCGATCGAGCTTTTCGTCACCTAACGTTTCGTCCACTTTTGCTTGGGCTGCGTAATGTTGTGCCGTCTTATAATCTCGATCGATTTCGGGAGCCAGCGTGTACTCATCAGAGTCGTGAACAGGAGGGGAGGCGACCTGCTTCTCGACGTTCATTTCCCAACTTTGTTTTGCGGATGGAATCAGGCCCTTGCGACGCAATTTTTGATCGTAACGTCGTCTTTTTTTACGGTCCAGTAAAATATCTTTGGCCGCATTGAGATGGCGGGCGCGCCGAGCGGATCGGTGATCGTCCGGATGTTGGTCGGGATGGTAATCCTGAATCATGCGGCGATAGGCACGACGAATTTCCTGATCGTCGGCATCGTAGCTGATACCCATGATTTCGTAGTACGTTCGTTTTGCCATGGAACCGAGTTGGAATGATCGAAAAAGAGATAAAACAGCGGGCGTGTGCGGCAGTTCGGCCCTGATTGCGATGAGGCTAGAAAGGTATAAAATTCCACAATTCTCCTCAACTGTGAGGGTAAACAGTTCATAATGGGTTCGTCAATGGAGATAGTGGGTAAGGGCCAGAATCCTCTATTTGATGTGGGTTTTTTAATGAATAGTCTGACCTTCAGGGGGTGCTGGCTGAGAATGCCCGGGCAAGGTCGCAGCTGGAGAAATACCTTGAACGGTGGAAGTCAAGTTAAACGGGGTTTCACACTAGTCGAATTGCTGGTGGTGATCGCCATCATCGGGATCTTGATTGGCATGTTATTGCCAGCGGTTCAACAAGTTCGAGAGGCCGCTCGTCGGACCACCTGTGCCAATAATCTGCGACAGGTTGGATTAGCCGTTCACAATTTTGAAAGTGCTAGGGGGCACATGCCCGCCGGCGCCTATTTTGCCTATGGAACGGTCAACTACGGTTCAATCATGGTTCAACTGTTACCCTATCTCGAGCAAAACAATCTCTTCGAGCAGTACGATTTTAATTCGGGGATATCGCCAGATTATCAAACGATGGATGATGGTAGATTGATCGCTTCGCACACGATTCCCACTCTAGTCTGTCCTTCAGATACGGAGCCGGAGACCTATTTCAATGGACGTGGAATCACTAACTATATCTCCTCGAAAGGACCCACGGCTCACTGGGACAATCCGAACCACTCGAATCCATTATGGACGGTTTGGAACACAGACGCGTTTGGGGTTTACAATGACCCGCAAGAAACGGCTGGACCGTTCAATCGACTTTCTACGCTTTATCGATTTCGGGACGTGACCGATGGACAATCGAACGTCATCTTTTTTGGCGAAGCCCGACGGGCTGACTCGCGACACGTTCAACGTGGTTGGGGCGCGACCAATAATGCTCAGGGTATGCTATCGACTCTTATACCGATCAATTGGGATTGTGCGGACGTGACTGCGACCGATGGGCGTTACCATCCCTCGAATTGGAACGGTGAATTTGGCTTTAAATCAAATCACCCGGCTGGTGTTCAGGTGATGATGGGTGACAACAGCATTCACTACATCGCCGAGACGATGGATCCAGACACCTTTAACCGGTTGGGCGGTCGCAGAGATGGGCAGGTGACCGGATGGGAGCCATAGATCAAAAGGGGCGAGGAAGCGTGGTTGGGCGATTTTCTGGGGGTTGGTTCCTCGGCTTATTCTTTCTGTTGGCTTTGGGATGCGGTTCATCTGAAACGCTGACTTATCCAGTTTCGGGCATTGTGACCCTGGACGGACTTCCTATGGAGGGGGCTGCGGTCATGCTTAAACCGATCGCCGGGGGGAGCAACGGTTACGGGGTCACCGGAACGGATGGATCGTTTGAAATCACCACCTACCGCAAAGGAGACGGAGCCTTGCCCGGGGAACACCGTGTTGTGGTCACCCTACAAAAGAGGGGCGAAGCGGCTTCTCAGGCAAGCGGCTCGGGCCTATCCAAATCTGAAAAAACGAGCTCGGAGACAAACGGAGCCAGTCGTGAAGGGTTCGACGACGGGGGTGCCGAACGAACCGCCGGAGCAGAAGAGGTAGTTTTCTTAATTCCCAAACGATATTCTTCATTTAAAACGTCAGGGCTGACCACGACGGTGACGGCCGAAAATGGCTCTTTGATTCTTGCCTTGACGGGTGATTAATCGACTCGGTTCGGTCCTAATCAGTCGTTTGGATAGGCCCGGGCTTTGGGGAATATACCAAGAACGCACGTGGGTCACCCCAGCACCCTCCGGCTGCATTGGGAGGTTACTTTGTAACCGAAATTCGCTCGGTGGTTGTTTTAGACCGGGTCTGGGTTTGTGTTGATGTCTGGTTTCCTTTGCTGAGCTGCTTGAGGGGAATGCAGCGTACAAAAAGTTGTGCCAAATCAACGGCTGGCCGCAGCAGATCGCGTGCGGTGGTGCTTTGTGTTAGCTCTTGGTGGCGAGTGATTAAGCCGGTTAGTTTTTCAAGGTCTGCGGGCGCAAGTTCCGTTGGAATAATGTAATCCTGATTCAGCTTTTCAATATGTTCCCGCCGGCAGAAGAGTTCGCCGCCGGTCATGCCCGCCCCTACGTTGTGAGACACGCCGTCCAGAATAAGCACGGTGCCTGCCGTCATGTAACCACAAGCGTGCATACCAACGCCGTGAATGACGGTGGTGGCACCACTATTTCTGACTGAAAAGCGGTCGCCGGCCAGGCCTCTGACAAAGAGTTCACCGCCGGTGGCACCGTACAATGCGCAGTTACCAATGATCGAACTGATTTCAGGGTCCAGTTTTGCGGTTTCATTGGGAACAATGACGACTTGCCCGCCTGACATTGATTTACAGACTGAATCATTGGCCTCGCCTTCCAGCTTCAGAGCCAGACCGCGCTCCATAAATACGCCAAAGCCCTGACCGGCGGAACCGGTGAACTTTAATGTGACTGTTGCTGCCGCTGAAGCGGCTGGTTTGTCTTTTGTTTGGATGCTCTGGAGGTGATTCAGGTGTCGCTCTTCGGCCAGTTGGCCACAGATATGTGCGGGAATGGCACGGTCAATCGAGCCAATACTGTAATTTAGAGTCTTTGGCTCGTTGCCGGCCCGGGCATGAAGCACATCTTGTGTTATTTGGTGATTCAGAGCAGAGGTTTGCCGTGCGTAGATGGAAGCCGGGCCATCCGAAATACCCGCATAGGCCTGTGCGGGTGCTGATAAGCCGTTCAGGTTCAATCCCCGGTTGGCAAGCATGGTGATGTATTGCCCGTTGGCTTGTAGTAGAGATGAACGGCCGATGATTTCTTTGAGGCTATGCACCCCAATTCGAGCCAGTTGTCTTCTGACATCATGGGCTAGGTACTGGCATAGCCGCGCGATTTGTTCGGCATTACCGCGATACTTGGCCTTATATTTTTCTGCGTGAGTGGCAATCCCTCGCGGACAGGTGTTCTTTTCGCATACGCGGGCCATGATACAGCCCTGACCTACAAGCAATAGTTTTCCAAAACCAAATTCATCCGCACCCAGCGCGGCGGCGAGCACAACGTCGGTTCCATTGGAGATACCGCCATCAACGCGTAGCAGCACGTTGTTACGCAGATCCTGATCACAAAGTGTTTGGTGTACTTCCGCTAAGCCGATTTCCCAGGGGATTCCTGCGTGCTTCATAGAAACAAGCGTTGCGGCACCTGTGCCACCATCGCCTCCGGAAATTTGAATGACATCTGCACCGGCCTTGACCACACCCGCCGCAATCGTTCCGATGTTGACGCCTGCAACGAGCTTCACGCATATCTTGTGCTTTGGCGCCAATTGTCTGAGTTCAAAGATCAGTTCTTTGAGGTCTTCAATGCTGTAAATATCATGCATGGGAGGCGGTGAGATGAGGTCCACACCGGCTGTGGAGTGACGCGCACGTGCAATCTGTTCATCCACCTTTACGCCCATCAACTGGCCACCTTCACCGGGCTTGGCTCCTTGCGCTATTTTGATCTCGATCTCATCGCCAGACATTAAGTATTGGGCGGTGACTCCAAAGCGCCCTGAGGCCACTTGCTTGGTGGAGGCACAGGTGCCATCAATGGCGTAATAGGGGTTTTCGCCGCCCTCACCACTATTACTGCGGCCGCCAACAGAAGCCATGGCTTGAAATAGATCTCGCTGTGCCTCTGCACTGATGGCACCAAATGACATCGCACCTGCGCCAAAGCGTCGCATGATGTCGCATTCAGTCTCTACGGCATCCAGTGGTAGTTCGGGGCCAGCGCTATTGATTTGGAATAAGTGGCGAAGATTAGTGGGACTCAGTGACGAACTCAGTTCTAGGTATTCCGCGTATTTTGCTTGTCCTTCCGCGCTTTGAGGCTCCCATTCGAGCATCTCATGAACACGCTTTGAATGGGCACTGGTCATGGAGTGCCGTTCGCCCCGTTTCAGACGAGATTGCTCCTTCATCAAAAATGGATTGGGGAGCGGCTCCTTTCCGGTGGCGGCTTGAGACGTATTTTTCAGAATCAATTCGGCCAGGCCGTCCAGGTCATAGCCACCCACTGGACTTCTTAAGCTGTCAAAGTACTTGCCAATGATCTCCTCTCCCAGACCTACCGTGCAGAAGAGTTTGGAACTTCGATAACTCATGGCCACACTGATGCCCATCTTGCTCATGATCTTGAGTAAGCCGCCCTCAAGAGCCTTCAATACTCGTTGTCGGGCCTCATCAGGTGATGAGTCTTCGGCCAGCGCTGTGGCTTCTGCCAATTCCAATGGGAGTACAGGACAAATGGCTGAGGCGCCAAAGCTGACCATGGCGGCCACATGATGGGACGTGCGCACTTCGCCACTGGCAACAACAATACTGCATTCCAGCCGAACGCCTCGATTGTTCAGTTCACATACCAGCGAGCGAAGCGCCAGTAGTGATGGAATCGGTGGTGCGTCTGCCGTTGCTTTGCGGTCAGTCAAAAGAAGGATTCGGGCGCCCTGTCGAACGGCAGCAATCGCTTCTTGTCCAAGTGATGTCAGTCGTTCACGGAATGCTTGCGATCCGCCTTCGCGTGAAAAGTGAGTGTGTAATTCCACGGTGGCCTGTCCCAGCGGTGGATGTTTAGAGCGGCTTAACTCTCTCAAGTAGGCGTAGTCGCTCAGGTCGAGGATAGGACTTGGGTGGGTCAAGCCCGGCATGGGCGGCAATAGCTCTTTCGGTGAGAAGATGTTGGGTTGTTTACCCAAATGGACTTCCAGGTCTGTCACCAGGCGTTCTCTCAAGTAGTCCAGCGGAGGGTTCGTGACCTGCGCAAAGGTTTGGTAGAAGAAGTCAAAGAACGATCTTGGAAGTTCGGATAGGACGGCAAGGCGTGCCGTGTCACCCATAGAGCCAATGGGTTCACGGCCGGTTCGAATCATCGGTAGCACCACCTTGTCTCGCTCTTCTTCTGAAAAGAGATACAAGCCCTGGCGCTCTATTGCCCAGGGTTCATGGGGTGACGGGTGCGCGGGAATTGGGCTGAGTCGTGCGTCAAACCCGGCGCCTTCATTTTCGCGTGAGAGGCTTGGATCACGGAAATGGATAGCGCCATTTTCCAGGTCAAATCTCACGCCAGAACCTGCACTGAGAGCGCCTTTGGCCAGAATCTGTTCTTCGGGCACTTCAAACACGCCGGCCTCGGAGGCCAGATAAAAGAAATCTTCGCTCATGGCCCACCGACATGGACGGAATCCATTGCGGTCGAGACGTGCACCTAACGTTTGTCCGTCGCAGTAGCTGATGAATGCCGGGCCGTCCCACGCCTCCATTGCTCGGCTCCAAAATGCGTAGTAGCCGTTGGTGCGCGCCGCTGGCGGAATCATGATGGCGAGCACGTCTTCTGTGTGAGGCATACTACTGCGATATTTTAGCGCTTCCACCATGCCATTCAGTGAACCTGAGTCGCTCACATTGTGGTGCGTTAGCAGCTCATCTGGTGGGAGTCCCAGGTTTTGCTCTCTTGAATATGCACAAGAGTGATTGCCCTTGATTGTGTTGATTTCACCATTATGAGCAATCAGCCGAAACGGCTGTGCTTTGTCCCATGCTGTTCGGGTGTTTGTGCTGAACCGCCGGTGGAACACACCGAAGCGTGTTTTGAACTCGGGATTTCGAAGGTCGTCGTAAAATCTGGGCAGGTCTTCAGCGCGCGTTAGCGCTTTGTAAACGATGGTTCGCGTGGATAGAGAGGCAAAGTAGAACTGCTGAACAATGCCTCCCTGCTTCATGGTGGTGCGCACCCGTTGTTTGGCCAAGTATAGCTGTTGGCTGAAGGAGGCCTCCGTCCGGCAACTGGGCGGCCAGGCAATCATCGCATGGATAATTTCCGGCTGTGTTTCACGCGCCATGGGACCCAAAACATCCGGGTTGGAGGGCACGGCCCGATAGCCTATGACATTCAGCCCCTGGGATTTGAATGTCTGCTCAAAAATGTTGAGTGCACGCTGCCGATGTTCGGTTGGTGTGAGAATGAACAGCGTAGCAACAGCCACTTCACCCCGCTCGTAGCCCAGGAGGTCAAACGGTATGTCCACCATGACTCCGCAGCCATCGCCTGTGAGGCCGTCGGCCAGAAATCCGCCACGATGCTCCACTCTGACAGCGGCATTGAGGGTGGCTTGAAGGGTTTCATGTGATGCATTTCCCCGGCGACTCGCGACGAAACCAACACCACACGCAGAATGTTCACTCAGTGGAGAAGTCAGCATGCATTGAGCATAGCGGTATGGCGCGATGCGTCAAAGTCCATCTAGGTTACTGCGCCTGAATTTAGGCCGAGTTTAGGCTTGTTTACGCGTTGCGTCGTAAGCAGGCCACAGGCGCTTCATTGAGCGTGAGATTCACCCGGCCACCCGGTTGAGGGGGGAATTCAGTACATTTTGAAGCGCAAATTACCCATTTTCTCGTTGAACTTCGACGCCGTAGCCTGGACCATAAAAATAGACAACCAAACCTTCAAAATCACCGTTCTCGGCAGCTGCCCTCCGTTTGACCCACGTTCAATGGTGTCATTGGTTCCCTAGCTGGCGCAGCCTATTGAAGCTGGTCCAAGCAGAGGTACACAACGAACAACCCACCTTGCGATCGACCCTAGTGTTCCCTGCCATTCATGTTAACCAGGGAGTTGTGGCTTGGGTTTCTGTCAGTCGAATCCCCGAGGTTTGGGTCGAACCCAAACTCTAAGATGAAAAACCAATGCTTTGTTTAGGCGGTCGTACCTGCTGAGGGACCGAGGCCGTTCTGTTGACGCTCTCTAAATTTCTATTTTTTTTGCTACTAGGACCTAATGTGTCCACGGCCTCTCGATAACTGTTTCTGTGGGAAGGATCAACTGTTCGTAGAAACGGACAGCTTGGTCCTTGGAACCCCATTCTTCAGGTTCGTAACCCTGTCGATAACCATTTTTTGGTATGGAAACCCAAGTAGAAAAGGAATTTGCCGTGATACAGTTAATGCAAACAGAAGAGACTCAGATGGTCAGAAAAGTCCCTTCGGTGGGACGAGACTTGTCGCCCAAAACGACGGCGTCGTTTCAAATTGATTTACCCAGTGGTTGGAATTGCGACCGTTCCTGTGAATTGTTAGGCCTAGTGGATGACCAATTCGAATCGAATTTCGTTTTCCCCCCGGAATTGTTTTATGAGCTTGATGGACAGGGCTATTATTTTTTGCGTTTGTATCCGGTGGACAACGAGGCAAAATCGGTGGTGGAAGCCTACGTCCACGGGTTTTTTGAAGGAGTGTTCCACAGCTGACCCCTTGGGGTCGACTGTAGAGAATCGCCGAATCAGGCAGTTCGTGAAACAAAGTGGTTTGGCGGACTGTCGCGGTTTGGGTGATGACAATGGCCACGCAGGGATATTGGAAACGGCGGTCTAGCGGAATCCACCTAGGTGGGGGAGATGCTGAAACTCGCCCTCAAAAGCGGGAGGCCAGTAACCGTGTTCCAGCATTCGATCGCGAGTCGATTGTGGGGGATTTCCGAGGACCGATATTTTTGGATGGGACAAGCCAGCCAAGAAAAGTTCCGCCCGAACGTTCTCCAAATGTTTTTTTTGAGCAACATCATCCGGAAAACATTCAATCAGTATCGCCTTGGTCGGATGCTCTAATTGGTCCACAAAAAACTCGTAACTGGTCATGCCGTTCTGTCGCTCGATGCCGACTTGATCGCGAAGGTAGGAAATGAATGCCTCGGGATCGGTGACATCGAATGTGACGTGGCAATACCAATGGGAGGAATGGTTGCCAGGGAGGTTTGAGTGGGACATGGAGTACCTGGTTGAGAAACGATTTAGGGAAGCGATTGCGGCGAATTCCATCAGGTTTTATCCGTTTGCTGGCTGCCGAATCGTTTTGCCGTCTTCGTAGATGATACCCGTCAACGGTGTTGTAACAAACCATGCAGCAGGACAGGACGGGCTGATCGAGACTATGGCTGTGGCGTGTTGGTAATACATTCACCGCCAGTCGTTTTCCGCCCAGTCGATTTACGGCCAGTCGATGGGCCGGATCCCGGCAAAGGGGATGGGGCCGTGGTTTGCGCAGTAAAAAAGCCCGCTTCGATTGGTGGGTACCAAAAGAAAACGGGCTCTGAAGCGGAGACGACAGGATTCGAACCTGCGGATGGATTTGACTCCATCACCGATTTAGCAAACCGGCGCTTTCGACCACTCAGCCACATCTCCGTGTTTTGTGTTACAACGGGTCTCAAGTGAGACGTTTAACGCCTCACCATAAATCCCCGAAACCATTGAAACCTTCTATTGTAAGTGTATCCGCTCGAAATCAAATGGACCGACCGGGCGAAAAGCGTGGTTTTCTACCGACTCATTCTGGTTTGAGCCAGTCTCATTTCGCCTATTTTACAAAATATGAAAACGAGCGATAGGCGAAAAAGGTCAGGGGCAAATCGCTATTTCCGGAAACTTATCGCGATGCGATAAACAAGAAGCTTGGGATGCGATAACCATGGGCTCATGCTAACTATAGGCTCACTGATTTAAAAGCGCGGATGGATCCCACGATGCTCGAGACTGAGGTGGATTGAATGTCGGTTCTTCTTTTGTCTATGATGATGAGCCTTACTCGCTCACTCGTCTCTTTTTATGGTGGTCCAGTGATGAATGCCCTACTTTCGATTCTCGCGACATTCGCCCTCTTTCAAGATGTTAACGACGCTCAAGCGAAATCCCGGCAGGATGACCTTTTTGGTATTCAACCTAAGAATCAGGTAGAGGTGTTTGTGGCTTCGGACCTTCCCCAAGCAGTGAAGGACGGCGTTACGGACACGCTTGCCATGGCCGTGAAAACGTGGGGTTCGACCGGTCGGCTCGAATACTGGGTGTTGGGTGCCGACCGTGAAGCAGCGCTCGAACTGAGCAAGCAATTCTGTGAACGTCGCGTTGATCGAGGCGACATGACCATGCGCGAATGCATGCGGGATCGTTTTAACGATGACCATGGTTTTTTGTCTTATCAGAAAATCGGTGCCGAGGCTGTGGCCACCGGCCGTCCGTCGATGAGTGCTGGTCACAATGGGGGTTCGGAATGGGGTTTTCATCGGTACTCCTCGTCCCTGCCCCCAGGGTTTTCGGGGTTGTTTGATACGGCGGCCGAGGGAGACCAACTGACCATTTTTCACGAGTATTGGCATTCGGTACAGCAGGCTTCGATCAAGGCAGAAGATCATCGCACTCGTCGAAAACAGATGGGCCCCGTTTGGTTCGCGGAGGGGTCGGCCGTGGCCATGGCAGAGATCACCACCGAACGTCTATGGTCCGAGGGCAAGTTAAAGAAATGGAACAATGCAGAACGCCCTTGGCCGAATTTAGAGCAACGGATGATTAGTAAAATGAGGATGGTCAAAGAAAAACGGAATGACTGTAAAACGGTCCTCCCCGATACCTATGAAGGAGAGTGCGCACAATTGGCCTACGAGAGTGGTGGCTGGGCAGTCGCTTATTTAATGAACAGGCACGGCGGTGATGTTTTGTTGAAGTCGTTTCATCCCAGAGTTGCTGAGTTAGGTTGGGAGGGAGCGTTTCAGGAGACCTTCGGACAGACGTCCGAAGCGTTTGTGGCTGAATTTGAAACGTTCGTCGATTTGCCTTTGGTGGAGCAAGTCAAAATCCTCCCCCAATTCAAATAGCGGTTTTTGTAAGGACTCTTGTTTTCGTTTTGTCGGTTAAGGTAAAAGGTGGCCTGTTATCCGGCTCTCGTAAGCTGAATTACTTTCCCAAGACTAGATTTTGACACGTTCTTTGGTTTGTTTTCTAATTTCCTTTCGGTTTGCAAATTCCTTCTTTTAACTGGGCGTTCGGATGGTATCGAAAACTTACATGCTTCTATCGCTGGTTGTTGCATTAGGATCCGCTGGCTTGGTGACTTATCTTTATTTGGAACACGCATGGTGAAACGTGAGAGAAGCGGCGCGCCGTACTGCGTGCCATAATAATTGCCGGCATATTTTCATTGGGTTAGAGGGATACCGGCTCGAGCATGGGAGGTTCCCCCCCGCTTATTTGACGGACAAATGGGGCAACCCAATGCATAGCTGGCGCGTGTTGATTCTTCCGTACATTGACCAACAGGAACTCTTTGATCGGTACCGCTTCGACGAGCCTTGGGACGGGGTCAACAACCGTCAATTACTGGCGGAAATGCCGGATGTCTACCGCTGTCCCAGCCATGGTCACGGTGAAACGGAGTTGGCTGGAGTAGGGTTCACGAATTACCTGCTTTTGACCGGACCCGAATCGGTATTCCCGGGCGGTGAAAGTCTTCGGTTAGAAGAAATTGTGGACGGGGCTGGGGAGACGGCCCTTTTTGCCGATGTCAATGGACTCTCGGTGGAATGGCTTCGTCCGACCGACCTTTCGGCTAAGGCGTTTCGAGCCAACCTTCAGAATCCCAGCTACGTTTCGAACCATCCCGGCATTTCCGACTCCCTCTTCTCCCTAACCATGGTTGGGATGGCCGACGGCCATGTCTACTCTTTGAGTGGTGATGAGTTGACCCCGGCCGCCATCTATTCGTTGACGACTCGAGCCAACGGGGATTGGGTCGATTTGACGAAGACTCCCTAAGATTCGGAAGTCATGGATCCAAGCGAACTAGGTGTGGAATCCGGGCGTGGCCAGGCCAATGCCGGTGGCAGTTCCGGCATCGAGCCTTCCAAGGCTTAAAAGACCGATGGTGGATTTGGCATCGTGACAACGAGAATCCAGCCGGTTAAGATCATCCCGGGATCGCGCAAACCGATGGTGGGCGATCGCCCGATCGACTTAGATCGTAAATCCAATATGCGTTTTCGGGCCATGCGGGCCTTCCATGCGTGCCTTGCCTATCCAAAAACTAGCGAAAATACCGTTGCCATGAGTTGTGAAGATACAGAGCCAAAGAAAAATACGTTTTACATCGAAGTGGTCGGCGCTGGATTACCCGAAGTGGATGGTTTGTTTGTTCCTTCAACGGCACCGCCCGCTGAATCGGAATCGGGCACTGTCTCTACCCAAGGTTATTGGAATGGAAAAATGGCCTGGGACCGGGCGGACGGAAAAGGGGAGCGTCGGCCCTCATTGTCCTACTCCAACACGTACCAGTCTTGGAGAATCTCCCGACTCGATGGTCATCTAGCCTACGATATTTCATGCGAAGATGAACTGCCACCCACGGATCGAGTCTGGCACGTATACAAAAAGGGCGTGTCGCCTGCACCCAAACTGGTCATCCACCGAAATGATCCCCGGGAGGCTGGTCCCTCTCCCAATATCGTATTCGTTTTGGGAGGCCCAGGGACGGGTAAAGGGACCATGTGCGAACTTGCCGAAGAACAACTTGGTTGGACCCATCTGTCGACCGGTGAATTGCTTCGTGAGGAACTTGAACGTGGGGGTGTGACGGCGAAGCGGATCGATGAGCACCTTAAAGCGGGCCAACTGGTACCAAATGATATCGTGGTGACGTTGCTAAAAGATGCGATGGAGAACGTGACACGAACGACGGGAAAGATAAACTTTTTGCTAGATGGATTTCCACGGTCGCAAAATAACCTGGAGGGTTGGTGGGGAATATTCGGACGCGAGGCGTCGCTGCCGGAAATGATTTACTTCGATTGTCCGTATGACGTTCTGGAAAAACGAATAATGGGCCGCGCCCCGTATTCCGGTAGGAGCGATGACAATTTGGCGAGCGTCAAACTTAGATTCGATACGTTTAAGGCGGAAACGTTACCCACCGTGGATATGTTCCGAAAGCAAAAGAACTGTGTTGAAATTGATGCCAGCCAAGATCGTCAGGCGGTTTATGAATTATTCGCGGCGCACTTAGGGAAATACACCGACAATACGGTGCCCGATATTCCCCTGTCGGAGCGTGCCGAGATGCTTTTAGGGTTGCGCCCTTTCCCCAAAAGCTAGTTCGAATCAAGAAGTTTTGGGATGGTTCTCACCCTTCCGCTGATGATCGGTCCAATCGTTGAAAAGCATGACGCCAAGCGAGGAGAATAGGATGACGCTTCAATGGTTCCATCTGATTTGGCCGTTTGATGCTTTAGATTTCACCTTTCAGTCCGCGCTCGTAATATTTGTGGGTGATTTGGTCTTGGTTCTCTAATAACCAATCGATGGATGGTTCGTTATTCATGGCTTTGTGAATGGCCTGACTCATTGCCTTGCGGTGGATCTCGAATAAGGCTTTGTGATCCAGTTTGTCATCGGTCGATACACCTGGATTTAGCCAAACCGAACAAATAATACCCAGGTCATTGGCCTTCTCTTTCGGAATGTCGCCAGCCCGGACCGCGTCCAGAACGCCATTGGCAATGGCCGCCTGGACCGTACCCATCAGAATATTTGTGTAACGACTGTTTTTGACGGTGACCTTGCTGACCATCAAGGTCACGGGTCGAACCTGCACGTCTGTGTTCAGAATGGCAAAAACTTTGGAATGACCGGCTGCTTGATCGCCTGTGAGCGTTGCGATGGCGGTACCGACGGGCCCGTCCAACTCACCAATGACCACTTCGGGTTCGGCGGCCGTGAAGGGTGGTCCGCCGGCAACGAGGCATTCACCGGTCCGCATAATGATTCTGTCACTCATTGGTTTCTGTCCTGTTCTCTGGATACCTTAACTTGAATCGCTACGATGAATTAGACCGCGGTGACGTCTTTCAGGCAATTGGGTCGTTGGACCCTCCTTGAATGTGTCATTTTACCCCCTGAGATTGTCGTTTAAAATGGTGCCTGGGTCATTCAACGTGCTTTGTTTCGTGTGCGGCCCTGTTCCCAACGAAGCTTTTTTATAAAGACACGTTAAGTTGTTAGTCCCCGTCACGGATCTCGTGCTGCAAAGCACTTAAAAAAAACCAATCGGCGTGCGAACCCGATGATATCCCTTTGTGACGTTAACCCTTAGTGACGTTAACCCTTAGTGACGTTAACCCTTAGTGACGTATGACTGTATTGAGCTTTATTGGTGGGGCGGTGGGTGTCTGCTCGATCGTTTTGTGGGGCCTTTTTTGGGTCAAAGCGTGGTTCAATGTTGGGAAATTTAGGTGTGTTCAAGTTGAGTCAGTCGGCTTTCCCGAACCGAATCAATGGCCAACGTTGTGTGTCATTATCGCGGCGTGTAACGAGGCGAGTAGGATAGAGGCTGCCGCGCGAAGTTTGCTGAACCAAGACTATCCCAAACTCGAATTAGTGTTTGTTGATGACCGCTCTGAAGATGAAACCGGTGAAATCATTGATCGGCTTGCTGCTGCGGATGAACGTTTGACCGCGATTCATATAGATGAGTTGCCAGATGGTTGGCTGGGCAAGGTTCATGCCCTTCATATTGCGATGGAACAGACTGACAGCGAATGGGTGTTATTTACCGATGCAGATGTCTGCTTCGAGGAGGGGGCGTTACGCCAAATTATCTCTGATGGTGTCGCGCATCGCGCGGACCATTTGGCCGGTCTGCCTGAGATTCAACCAGCCGGTCCTTTATTGGACGTGGCGATTTCAACCTTCTTTATGTCGTCGATGTTTTTCGTGACTCCTAGTCGGGTGGAAGACCCCAACGATTCTATGGCGGTTGGCGTGGGTGCCTGTAACTTGGTTCGGCGAACTCGATTTGAGGAGACACCCGGTTTCACTTGGTTAAAAATGGAAACGGCTGACGATTTGGGGTTGGGGCTGATGATGAAGCGGTGGGGGGGACATGCTCAGGTGGTTTTTGCCCAGGCGCAACTCTCCTTGGACTGGTATTCAAGTATTGGAGAGATGGTTCGTGGTCTGGAAAAAAATAGTCCTGGGTTGACGCATTACCAATGTTGGCGAGCGATCGGAATGGTTGCGGTCTTCACCGGCTGTTTAGTAGCCCCGTTGGGGCTGTTGTGGGTCCCTCAGCTGGTCGCGATCGTGTTGTTGTTATTGCTGTCATTAGTAGCGGTGGTTTCTTCGGGAGCATTGGCGCGACGGACCTGTTTTTCCCGTATCAGTTTCATGCTGGCGCCGATCGGGTTTGCCATACTGGCGTTCATCTTTTTTCGCGCTTGCCTTCTTTTATGGTTGCGGGGCGGTGTGGTCTGGCGAGGCACCAAGTACGATCTGCGATCCTTAAGGCAAGGACAACGTATCGAGTTTTAAACGAACTGGCGGGCTCACAGCCGGTCCCCCCAACAGGGCGGTCCACTGCGTCTAGCATTTGATCTTCTGATCCCTTGCAGGTAGGCTGTTGGTGTGGACCGGTGGTGGGAAATTTAAGGTCCGGGTCTCCGGGCCGACTTCAATGGAACAATCGGTTATGCCGTTCTGAATAAAGCCTATAAAGATTGAGGATTTCATGTTCAAGTTGTGGTTGACGTTAGTCATTACGCTATTGAGTACAATGCCCGTATTGGGTCAAAACCGAGGCCCGAAAATTGGCAAGCTTCCAGCCGAACGAATGGCCAAGGTGAAGTTCTTGAATCCAGAGTATTTAGTCTTTCCGGCATCGGCCAAAGACGATTCCAAGGTACCGCTATTAATCTATCTCCATGGAGCGGGCGGTCGGGGAGATGAAATCAACAAAATTAAAGGCCAGGTAACAAGTTTAACCCGAGGACTACAAAAATTTGTAAAAGGTCCCTGTATGATCGTTGCGCCACAGTGCCTCAAGAAATCGATTGGCAGAGAGCAAAGTACTTGGACGCCGGAGGATCTTAATGCGTTTTTATCGGAGCTGAAGACGACCCTGCCAATTGATGAGAAACGGATCTATTTGACCGGTAATAGCATGGGTGGTTATGGCACCTGGGTTTGGGGGGCAAATAATCCTAAAGCATTCGCGGCGATTGCACCGATTTCTGGTGGAATAGGTCGTGGCGGCCCGAAAGATGTGACACCCGATTTGAAGAAATGGGCAAAGAATTTGACCAACGTCCCAGTTTATGCCTTCGTAGGTGGCAACGATCGGGTCGTTCCGTCAGAACGTTCTGAACGCCTGATCGGGGAGATTCGTAAAGCGGGTGGCAAGCAGGCCAAACTAAAGATCTACCCGGACGAGGGGCATAACGCGCGTGGCGTGGTTTACGCGACGCCAGAATTTTACGAATGGATGTTTTCAAAACGGCGGAACTGATGTCTCGTTATGAAGTACGTCCCACTTAAAAAGGTTCGGTCCGATTTCAGGAATTGATCAATGAATTCAAAAACATACTCTATCGCATCAACTTTCCTCGCACTGATGATTACGTTATGTCCCGAGTCGGTTTCCGCTTTCGAGGAGAATCGTCCGCCTAACATCGTTTACATCCTTGCCGATGATTTGGGCTACGGTGATTTAGGTTGCTATGGGCAAAAGAAATTTGAAACACCCAACATCGATCGACTAGCGAAAAACGGAATACGATTCACCCAGCATTATTCGGGAAGTACTGTTTGCGCTCCGTCGCGTTGTGCGCTCATGACCGGTTTGCATACAGGTCACTGTCAAGTTCGCGGAAATCGTGAGGTCAAGCCTGAGGGTCAGGCTCCGATGCGGTCGGATACCGTAACGATCCCGGCCTTATTAAAAAAGGCGGGTTATGTATCTGGTATGTTTGGTAAATGGGGTCTGGGTGCGCCTGGTTCCACAAGCGATCCCGCCAATTTTTTTGATGTGGTCTACGGGTACAACTGTCAGCGACAGGCCCACAATTTCTACCCGGGGCATCTGTGG
>JAKVBF010000002.1 GCA_022447555.1 Mariniblastus sp.
CGAAAGACGGGCGAATTATATGCCAAGGCTGCGTACAAACAAGTCAACCGAATACTCAATGGCAGTCTTGCTGAAAACGAAAGCTTTGTTTGGGAGCTCTACAACCGTTTACAAGCCGGTAAGTCTGAATCACGCGATCAGACAAATAATTTGGGGCTTCAAGGGGATCCTATTTTCCGAAACGATCGAATCATTCTAAGACAGAATGGAGCCATCTTGAATTTCACCAGTGGCAGCACCACAAATCTGGTTGCGACGTTAGGCGAGAATTGGCTAGGCAGTAGTAGTGACTTGAAGCGACTGAGCCATATCCACCAATTAAATGGGCTTCGTTTTTATCATAGAAACCTTTCGGTTGACGATGCCAAAGCAGCGGCCAATCTAAAGCAGCTTCAATTCCTGGCCATTCAGGGATGTGAATTGGTCGGATTTGAACTCCATGAAATTCCATTTCCAGAAACGATTCAGTCGCTTTACCTGGGACAGGCCCGTTTGGATGAAACAACAATCAACATGTTGGCTAAATTGAAACTACAGGTCTTAGATCTAACCGAAGTGGAATTCAGTCCCGAAGCGGAAAACTCGCTCTCCACGCTCCAAACAGTTCGCGAGATGGGTTGGACACGGACCCCAATCAGCAGCCAAATGTTTGAACAAATGACCCAACTACCAGCCTTGAACACCCTCAACCTCTCAGTCAGCAAGTTCGGGTACATAGATAAAATACAATTCTCAAAAAAACGCCCAGAAGTCAGATTTAATAATTTGCCGGTTGCTTTCCTAGGGGTCCAAGGGCCTCAAACCATTAGCTCCTACCAACGCGATGCCGACTGTTTAATCGACCAAGTGGTGGCCGATTCTTCAGCCGCTAAAGCGGGTATTGAACCCGGAGATATCATTCGGAAGGTTGACGGTCAGCCAATTGAGAAATTCGAAGAGCTGAGAATGTTCATCACGCAACATGACATTGGCGAGAGACTGGTACTGGATGTAGAGCGGGACGGCAAGTTAATAAAAATTCCGGTAAAACTTGGGAGCATGGATCAAGCACAAGTCCGCTAAGTCGAAACGCTAACCGACTGACTTCGAGAAAATGAGGGAACCTAAAATGGTTGAAGACCCTCTCTAATTGGACGAATTCGTCTTAGGCGACGAAGGCCAGATAATAAAATCCCCACCCAGTCACAGTCGTCAACAGCATGAAAACGGAAGCGATCCAGCCCCACCGACGATGAAAACGGCTATATTCCCCGGGCTCCGCGACGTTGAAATTTCGCACCGCGCCATACAGGACAAATGCCCATACAAACGGCGTAGGAATGGCAAAAGCGAGATGAATCCAAAGCACTCGATCCACCCATCCGTTAGCGTAAAAAGGAGATTCCTCTGCCGCTACGCGCCAATCTGTAAAAAATCGTATGTCAATTTCAAATCCCACAATGGCGATGGCCAATAAGGAAGCCAATCCAATCTGGATGGTACGGTGCGCAAAATACAACCGTTTCTGCCGAACCAGATAAATACTGACCGCTAAAATCATCATCACGAACAACATCGCACAAACGACGATATCCAGCATCAAAGAACCGCGGGTGGGCAAAAAACCATGTGAACTCAACAATGGACTCACCGCCCAAGACCCTTCATTTTGAATTAAAAGTAACCCACTGTTGGCCATAAAACGCTGTTTCACATCAAAATCAAAACGCCACGATCGCGTCTTGACCACTTTGCGAAAGACGCGTGAGCGATTAGTTTATTTGAAAAGAGTGCCAAACGCGATACAACTTTGTTCAAATATGCTTTGTCCCGCCCGTCTTAATCTCGTCAGGGCGACGGAAGCAATCGACAACACTCAGGCCGAGTGGCGGAATTGGCAGACGCTCAGGATTTAAAATCCTGTGTCCGATAGGACGTGCGGGTTCGAGTCCCGCCTCGGCTATTTATCCCTAACGAGCTCTGGTCGTTCAACCGAGCCGGACGGAATTTTTTTCCCGCCCTCTCATTTCAGTTCCTGGATACGAACATTCCGATACCAAATCGGCTTTGCCTCATCCTGGAAACTGATGTAGCCACTGGCGGGGCGGTCCTGCAAACCCGTTTGGCTCAAGTCCAGGTCTTGGATCTTCTCACCATTGAGAACCACCACTAAGTGATCCCCCCGCAGGGTGATGGTATATCGGTTCCATTGTCCAGCCGGTTTGACAACCATCTTGGACGGCGCCGAGGTCCGGATAACGCCGCCACAGTCATGATGCCCAAATTTCTTCTTACCATGGGTATCGAGGATTTGAACTTCGAAACCACTCGTTACGTGATTTTTTAAATCGCCAACGCGCATGAACACACCGGAATTCCCTTTCTTGTTAAACTTAAATTCCAGATCGAGCACAAAATCCGAATATTTCCGAACGGTCGTCAGGTAGTCCTGATAGCGTTGCCACCCGGTCTCACCCTCCCGTGGCTTCAGCGTTACGACGTTTCCCTCCTCGACCACCCAATTTCCTTCGGTCTGCCAGCCTGACAGATCCTTGCCGTTAAACATCGGCTTGAACTCCGCCTGTTGATTCTCAGGCCCGGCTGCCGCCAACAGAACGGCCGTGACAATTCCGATCATCTTATTCATGACAAGCTCGCGTTGAATGCTTACCGTTGTACTGCCCATCTGGCAAATCTACCTGAACACCTCACGTAACAGTACCCGTTTTCCACAGGTCGTCAACCGAATACGATGTTCGGCATGATCCGCTGGAAGATTCTTGCCCCTCGCCAAGTAACAGGGCCTCAACGAGCCGCCTTTCTGCTTAATGCCTGACTGCTGAAATGGGAACAAGCCCACAGGCGACGCGACAAAACTCATGGCTATTTTTTTCAGCATTGACTTGTCCAGAAGTGTGCGACGCATCTTGTTTTGCATGTCCAACTAGCTCGAGTCCAGATAGACGTAAAAAACGCTCGTTCCGGACTAAACCAATATGCCAAATATCACACCAAGCATGAACATGCTAGGAATCAAGGCCTTTCATGGTGTCGCTTCCGCCGCCATTGTGGTAGACCGTGAGCTGATCGCCGCCGTGAAAAAAGGGAGGTTTAACCGGATCAAGCATCAGGCGGGCTTCCAGGCCGAGGCGATCCGCTACTACCTTGAAGCAGCCAATTTGACCCCGATCAAATCGTCTAAGCTGCCGTTAGTTTTAAAGCGAAGTCAAATGTGAGTCGCAAAGCGCTTTTTGCCATTAGGAACCGCTCTTCCTTGCGCATCATCATGGACCGTTTGTCGAGGCAGAGTAAATCTCTTTCCATCGCCCAGCAATTTGCCGGGCGTGTCGCTATCCGCTGAGGAAAGAAGGCTTTGACTCTCCCCTTTACTCAAAAGGTGTAAGCTGCCCACGATGCCATGCAAAAAAGCCTCTTAAAAAAGACCCGATTTACACAAACACAAACCAAATTGATCTTTCATGGGCAATGGGCGAAGAGCGCCTTAACTAAATTAATTAATGGTTCGTTCCTTTAAATCATGGGCTGGATTTCCGACATAAATTCTGCCCCCCTCAAGATCCTTATATGCACATGACCGAGCACCTAAAACTGCGAGATCCCCGACCGTGACCCCAGGACCAACAAATGCGTCAGCCCCAATCCATACGTCCTCACCAATTGTTATTGGCAAACGTATCAGCCTAAAGGTCGGATCAGAATAGTCATGTGTACCAGCGCAAAGATGTGCGTATTGACTGATTACTGCTCGAGCTCCGATATGGACCGGCCCTAAACTATAAATGATTGCATGGTCTCCAATCGTGGCCCCTTCCTCGATATGTACCATCCAAGGGACCTCAATATTTACTGAAGGCCTTATTGACACATTAGAGCCAACCTTTGCACCAAACACCCGGAGTATCAAGCGGCGGATTCCGTACCAATTATGAAAGGTGAAACGGAAGATTGTTTTACCAATCAACATCCAAAGGGCACGACCAACCTTTTCACGAAAAGACCAAGGGCTAGCCTCAGGCCGTATCTGGCGTCGAGTTTCAGTATTTGAATCATCCACGTTAATACTCTAGGCTTCTAAGTAAGGCTTGATAGTGATCCTATGCGAAGTTTATCTATCATACATCTCTCCGAGCTATGGTACATGCCCAACCCACGTTAGACACCTTGCAGGAACCTAAATAAACTTTTTGATTGAAGACATGCGGGCAAAGGAATGGATTCAAAAAATCACTCCCGCCCAAGACTTTTTGGACCCGGCCTTCCGCCAATCGCCGACATCGGTGAATGCTACGATTACCAAATTATTCCGGTACAGATCAATTGCTAATTTCAAGAATTCCAAATCCCCCTGGAACCGCAGTTGATTCCAAAGTGAAACCCCTTGCATTTAAAATTCCCAAAGCATGTCGCAAGCCATCAACCATTGTTTGGCCGATGTGTAATCATCAAACGACAACGGCAGCGTCGAATTGGAATCTCTCGACTGCCAATCATATCTCAGTTCCGGCCGGAACCTCAAATGATTGCGAGGCTTCCAGTTAAGCCCCATGGTGATATTGTAATAATTACCTGACGCGGCAAGTGGATCAGAAATGACACCGCTCAGCGGACCACCGGCATTCTGCAACCACTCAACCCTCACTGCAGATCTCCACTGACTATTAATTTGATAAATCAGGTAATTAGCGAGCGTGTAAAACTCGTAATCGTCTTGAGGATTCCCCATGCGGGAACGGCTGTTCATCAAATCGTGCTCCATCACGTAATGCCATCGATCGGCCAACTGACGGTCAAATATAAGAGAGTAATAAAAAACAAGGGCGTCCTCATTCGTGACTGCCGTTCTTTGTTTCCCACTTTGGAAATCAAATTGTAATTGCGTTTTTTTATCGGTCGACGTCCAAATCACACTGCCTGCGTAACTGACCGAATGATTGATATTATTTAACGTGCCCCAACCCAGGTTTGGACCAAAACTAATATTGATATGATCAGTTAACGGATACTCTGCTAGAAAACCGGTCAGCGTTCCCGGCTGGATATTGTCCATCAAAAGATGAGAATAAAAAAAGTTCGAGGGGGCGTACCCCGTTTCGTTTCCAATCGGAGTTAGGAACGTACCAATCTTAATACTCGCCCCGCGACCAAACGGGAAAAAAAGATTCAGGTAGGCTTGCCGAAAGGCGAGTGTCATATCCCCATTGGGTACGAGTTTTTCATCGAGGCCTTGAGTCAACATGAATCGAGCATCTGTTCCATAAACCGTATCCAATCGTCCGCCCAGTTGAATCGACTGTCGATCCGTGTCCACGGTTCTTTCGGTAACCAGATAAATTGCATTCAGCTGATAATCATTAGACCGGTAGTTCGTGTGCACCAAACCATTGGTACGGTTGCGCGGGGCTGCTGGATTCCACGTAAATCCCTGATCGACGTATCCGTAGACTTGGCAACGAGGACCACTCCATTCAGAAATCTTCTGAAACGTCCTGGCGATTGGATGATCGGCTTGAAGATTAGCAGCCGAACCGTCAATGGCACCATGGTTAACCCGCCGCATTGGCATTCCATCGGCGATACCAGCTGCCAAGTTTCCTGAAATGCCGGACCTTGTAGCGCGAATCTTTTCCACAGGTTTATCAGAGGTCTGAGCGGCGCTCTCAGTAACGAACCACAAGGTCACGATCACACAGAACATCAAAAAAAAATGATCAAGTCTCAAATTCACGCAAATCATTTTGCAAGCCCGCGGTTTATCAACGATTGTGAAAACCCATACTCTGAGTCGAGGCAAAGAGTCACAGTTTTCACCAATTTTGTCCAGCCTAAATTGAACGCGCTCAATTTAGCCTAAATGGGCGATCCCAAGGCAAACTCCACCGGCTCCTGTTCTCAGCTTGACCGATGTCGCGCCGGGTGAGCGCCCCTTTTTAACCCCCACAGACAAATCCGAGTTCCAAGCGCCGCTCAAAACGACAACTGACGATCGATTGAGTACACAACCAAGGCTGATTCACTCCGGGCACTCGCATTTCCACCGTCACCATCAAGAAGGTTACGAACTGCTCAAGGAGCTTCAAATTCCCGCTCTTTACCAAGACATCCCCATCGAAAACATCATTGGAATATCGGCTGACTGCCTCAATTGCTACCTTTCTTGTTAGAGACCGACAGGGAATGACGGTCTTCCAAATCTCGCCAACATCATTGTTCAATCTGGAGAGGGAGAGGTCGCTTCGGGTAACAGCAACAGGGAACCCGCCAAAAAACCCAGAGCGCCCAGCAATGTGAACACCATGGATAGGTTAGCCACCCAGGCATCCATCGGGAACGGCAGGACGATCGCGAACAGAGATGCTACAAGAAATGCAAAGCAACCAATCAGGTTAAAAAACACGACCCACCAAGAAAGATTGTGAGGTTCCAAACCCCAACGTTTGTGACACGTTTCCGCGAACGCCGCATGCCCTGACAAAAGAAACAAAATCGATCCGATGAAATTCGGAAGCCAGATTAAAACGTCCTGCTGAAGCCAATTTAGCGATGGAAACATCGCATCGAACGTATTGATGTTGAACCACAGCGTTCCCGCGAATTGCAACATGCTACTCAACCAACCAATGTCCTTTGGACGCCAACCAAAAAACCGTCTGCGTTGCTCCGAGGGTGGATCAACATGAAGAATGTCGACCGCATTGGCAGCTTGAAATAGTTGCAAATAGGCTGCACCCGTAAAAAACAGAGAGCCCGTAAAAAACATCAACATAATGTTTCGAGGCGCAAAATTGAAAATATGAATGGAAATAACGAGCAGGCTCAAAACACTCGCCAACGCAAATAGAAAGGAACCTATCGTGAATCCGATCCCGATCCACCAATTCATTTTCCAGGGCATCCAAAGTAGCGACAATGCTCGAAAGGGAGCCACGATCGTCTGATTGTCAATCGACACTTGCAAATGTTTGCGGTGATGGCGTGAACTCCACAGTGTACGTTTCTTATCGGACGCCTCGAATATTCGCTTGGTGATGAACGGCCAAGGACCGATTTCCTCAATGCAGCGAGGTTTTGAATCCCCGGATTTCAATGCATCAGCGGTTTCCTTCATTTTGCGTCCACCAGCTAAGTATCAACTCATTCCCAAAAGCTTCATCAAGCCCAACACTCTAAATGGGGTGTCTGAAGCCCGACACCCACAAACACGCCCTAGCAATACACCGGAAACTGCCAATGGCCAAGGCGATCACTTCCATCTAAGTAGTAATCGTCGGATATTAACGGTTTTCGTTATAAAACATCGCGTGCCTCGGGCAAGTCGACCGAGAAAATTACATCATTGGTCGATGGCCAAACGATAAACATCGACCGCCAGTCCCAATGGTAATACCCACCGCTTACTTTTTAAAATCCAATCCATAAAAGACTGCTCGCCCAAAAGGGCTAAGGCTTCGCACGGGCAGCAGACACCTCCCCTTCTAACGGAAGAAGGGTAATAATACAGACACCTCGGAATTCCCCCAAGATCATCATTGCAACCTACAGGAGATCTCCCGTGACACTATGCATCCTTTTTTTACTCGCGCTCACTACCGATGTTGAACCATCTCAAGACAAAACCATTTCGCTGTTTAACGGAAAAGATTTAGCGGGCTGGCACGTCGATGTTCCGAAGGCAGATAACCAAACTGACCTGAAAGAGACGTTCATCGTCCGCAACGGAAACCTTGTAAGTCTCGGCAGCCCGAAAGGTCACTTGATCACCGATGCCAAACATCAAAACTATCGACTAAATATCGAATATCGATTTGCGGGGACGCCGGGCAATTGCGGGATTCTGGTTCACAGTTCCAAACCTCGCGCGCTATACAAAATGTTTCCGCAGTCGATCGAAGTCCAAATGAATCACAAACATGCTGGTGATTTCTGGTGTATCGTGGAAGACATTGCCGTTCCCGATATGGTGGCAAGGCGAGGACCAAAAGAAAATTGGGGAATCACTGAAGGCAAGGCACGCAGGATTCTAAACCTGACTGATGACTCTGAAAAAGCAGTCGGCGAGTGGAACCAAATGGTCATCGAATGCATCGGTGATGAGGTCAAAGTTTGGGTCAACGGAGACTTAGTCAATCACGGCAATCAATGCACTGCCACCAGTGGGCAAATTGCCTTACAGGCTGAAGGTTCGGAAGTTGAAATTCGTAAATTCACCCTAACGCCGATCACAAAACTCACAGACTAATCGGTCGACCCTCTAACTCGGTAGACAGCTTATTGACACGAGTCAATCATTGATATCTTTAGCCTGTTTAACGCTGGTTTGGGGGACCAATCCAGCCCTACCACCGCATGACTTGGGCTTTTACGCTGCAAAAACGGGAAACGATCACCAGACGAGAAGTCGATAAACAACTCGCTTCACTTTGGCACGGGCGCGGGCCGCCGTCGGCCAAAAGATCGGTGCGACTCCCGATTGACTGGCATTAAGATAAAATGCCTTTAATGACGTGGGCCTCTTCTCCCACCCCCGTCAATCGCTGATCCAGAACTTGGTATTTGAACGTCAATTTTTTATGATCGATGTCCAACTGATGCAGAATGGTCGCATTCAAATCACGAATGTGCGTCTGGTTTTCCGTAATATTGTAGCTATGATCATCGGTCGCTCTCACCTTTAAATGGACAATGGGCGATTTTCGGAGAAGTACTGAGATTCTGTTTGAGGAGATGTTTCGATCTCGAAACGATCATCCCTGATCCCCAACTTCATTTTAGATTCCAGAAATCCACAATACACAACGGGAACAACAAACAGCGTGATCAACTCGACAAGCATTCCACCAAAAACCGGGATCGCCATGGCTCGAGCTACGTCCGCACCTCGGCCCGTGGCATAAAGTACTGGAAGCAGCGCGATGATGGTAGTCATCGTGGTCATCAAACAAGGACGAATTCGCTTCAACCCAGCCCGTACCACCGAATCTCTTATGTCTTGCACCGTATCGACTCGACATTTCTTTAGCACCTGATCCAGATAGGTTGCAATGATGACTCCGTCGTCAATCGCGATACCAAACAAGGCGATAAAACCGACCCAAACCGCCGTGTTCAATTCAACACCACCAATAGCCAAAGCCAACATGCCACCGCCGAAGGCAACCGGAATTCCACTAAACACGATCAGCGTTAAAGGCAGTCGGCGAAACTGGAGGTAAATAATAAAAATGTTCAACAACAGAACCAGCGGAATAATACCCGCCAATCGCCAATTTGCCTCGATTTGATTTTCAAACGAACCCACGGGTTCTAGCTCGAACTCACCTTCAGCAAACGTCAGCTGACCGTTTTTACGGGCCCGTGTCAGGGAGTTCATCACCTGCTCGACCGTTTCCAAAGAACCCAACTGACCAGAGGGAGAAAAAGCCACGTGGGCAATCAATCGAGCGTCTTCGCTATTGATCACGGCCGGGCCCCATTCCATTTTGAGCGTAGCCAAACGTCCTAAGGGGACGACGTCACCCGTGTTGGTAACAACTGGCAGCTGAGTCAGTTCTTCCATGTCATCACGAACGTTTCGCTGGTACCGAACCTGAACAGGGTAACGCTGACGTCCTTCCACAGTCGTCGTCGCGATCTTGCCGCCCAAAGCGGCTTCAATCACTTCATTGACTTGGCGGACGCTCATTCCGTAACGAGCCGACTCTCGACGTTCCACTTCAAATTCGATGTACGGCTTCCCTAAAACAATGTCCGGGCTCACCGTGCCCGAATTGATCGCTGGATGTTGCTTAAGAAAAGAAGCCACCTCGGTTGCCGCGGCAGATAATCCATCGAGCGTTTCTCCATAAATCCGAACCGCCATCGACGCCTTAATGCCACTTTGCAACATCACAACACGACCTTCGATGGGCTGCAGTTCATCGGCCATCGTGATTCCGGGTAACGTCGCAACCGCATTGATTTCGTCCCAGATCGATTGCTCTGTCACTCCCTCACGCCATTGCTCGCGAGGCTTCAACATGACGTAGGTTTCAATCATTGCCGCCGGGGCGGGGTCCAGTGCAGAATCGACTCTTCCAATTTTCCCTAGCACATGTTCAACCTCGGGTATTTTGCAGATCATCGCGTCTTGAGTTTGAAGGGTTTCCATCGCTTGTGACAGACTGGCAGCCGGGTAAAGACTGGGCATATAAAACCAGCTTCCCTCATCCAGTGCGATCCAATCGTCCGTTTTTAATCCGAGCAGAACATGCTTCAGATCCACGTATCGCTGCCAGCGATTAAGATCTCCACCTGTCCATTTCACCAGCTTCTCTATCGGCTGAAATACCACGGGAAACCCGTGCCAGGCCCCAAACCCCGTCCCCACAATCAACACGGGCAAGACCAAAAACAACAACTTGAATCTCAGGAATAAACGCAAAGTCGGCTCATAAACAAAATGAACGGTGCGGGCAATCGGATTCCGTTCAATTGGACGAACTTGTTCTCGCAGAATTCGATAGACCAAGGTAGCTGAAAGTAAGCCAACAACCCCCGTCAAGAATCCGGCAGGCAACGACAGTTGATCTGCCCATTGCATCATCCATGGCCACCACACCACGATGCAGAGGGCGACCATCAAACCCCCAAATACAAGGGCCCCGACAATCGCCGACGTTCGCTGACCTCGCGGATTTTTCAGCAACAAACGAGCCAGAGGCGGAACTAGTAAAACAGCCACTAGCAAACTTGCGACCAATGCGTACGTCTTACTCCACGCTAATGGAGCGAATAAGCGATGATCGCGACCCGTTAAAAAGAAGACTGGCAAAAAGCTGATCACCGTTGTGCTGACCGCTGTCATCACCGCAGGCGCGACTTCGGTCGTCATATTCACTATGGTCGCCATTCGACCGGCATCACCGTCGGGGCGGCCTTGTCGTTCCCAATCGGCAACGCCTCGAAATATATTTTCGGAAATCACAATCCCCATATCCACCATCGTCCCGATGGCAATCGCGATGCCTGCTAATGACATAATATTGGCATCGACATGAAAAACATACATCGCGACAAATGCCATAAGCACGGCAATGGGCAAGGTCGTTGCCACCACCAAACTGGCTCGGAAGTGAAGAAGGAATAGTACAATCACTGCAATCGTGATTGCAATTTGTTGGGCCAAAGCCTGAGTTAGCGTCTGCATCGTTTCATTCACTAACTGGGTGCGGTCATAAATCCCGTGAATACGGATTCCTCCCAGTTCATTCTCCAGCAGCCCGATTTTCGCTTTCACCCGATCGATCACTTGGCGCGGGTTCTCCCCGTACCGCATGACTACCACACCTCCCACTGCCTCACTTCCATTCCAGTCCAGCGCACCGCGACGAAAGGAGGGTCCCGTCTGCACAACCGCGACATCCGCAACACTGATGGGAATTCCATCATTCGTCGCGACAACGGTTTGCTCGATTTGTTCAAGGGTCTCAGCGCGAGTTTTTCCGGCACCAATGAACCCGACACCGCGAACTAGAAACTCCATACCGCTCGATTCAATTGTCTTGGCGCCCACGTCAATATTTGAATCGCGAACGGAACGGATCACTTGGGCCAAAGTTAAATTGTGAATCCTGAGTTTGTTTGGATCGATATCAATTTGGTACTGGCGGACGTAACCGCCAATCGAGGCAACCTCTGCAACGCCCTCTACACTTTGCAGGGCGTACTTCACCACGTAATCCTGCTTGCTCCGAACATCCGCCAAATCCATACCGGGCGGTGCCTCCAACACGTAATAATAGATCTGCCCGAGCGCGGTTGCATCCGGCGCTAGCAAGGGACTGGCCCCCGAAGGTAATTGATTTCCAATCGTTAACAATTGCTCGGCCACTCGCGAACGGGCCCAGTAAAAATCAATGTCATCCGCGAAGGTCACTTGAACGAAACTGAAACCGAACATGCTCTTCCCACGAACACTTTCAGCGCCTGAAACAGACTGTAAGGCGACAGACAAGGGGTAGGTGACTTGATCCTCAATGTCTTTCGGACTTCGACCCGGCCACTCGGTCAGCACAATCACCTGGTTTTCGCCCACGTTGGGAATCGCATCAATCGGTACTTCGCGCAAAGCGTATACACCAAACGCAACTGCGAGCAGGGCGGCGAGAAACACGACCAATCGTTCACGAACACAAAAACTTACAAGACTGCGAATCATTGGCCCAAAGTCTCCTTGGTGGGGGGCTTGCTTCGTGTCGGCAACTTGCCCATTTTCTCAAGGTATTTATCCGCGTTCTCGACAAGACTTTCTCGACATCCGCTACAACAAACAAACACAGCAACTCCCTGCAAATCAACTTTGATCGGTGGTCCCATACTGCCGAGCCGCATTTCGGCGACCGGACAGTATTTTTGTTTCTCTGCCAATTGTCGATCGATAACGCTCAATGCTTGCAACGCTTTCTCAATGTCCTCTAACTCTTTAGCTGTCAGGGGCTCTTCGTGCTTTAAAGGATGCCCGTGTTTTAAAATTTCCAGATACCGATCAGGCTCCTCTAGCAGGCGGGTGCGACAACCTTCGCAACACATGAATACCGCCTTCCCCTGAACGATGACTTTGACGGGAGTTCCCATGGATCCCAAATCGAATCCGGTAACGGGACAAAGTCGTTGCGCGCGGGCTAGAGCTCTGTCGGTATCATCCAATTGAGCGAATGCCTGTTCGATTTTGGCCGATTCTATTTCCCTAGCCGCCTGTTTCGATTCGTCTTTTCCCGCCGCACGATTGGGATCGATCAAGGAGGGTTTACCCGACATATTGAATGCGGCATCGACCATAAAGGCTGCGTTGGCGACCACCATTTCCCCTGATTTAATTCCCGAGACGATGGCCACTTGCTCACCAGCCACAGGCCCTATCTTGACCTGTCGGAATTCAAAATGACCAGGACTGGTTTCCACGTAAGCGACACTTTCATCACCGGACACAAGAACCGATTCACGGGGAACAACCACTGCCATCTGATTTCCAGGGGGGTCTTCAACAAACCCAAGAGACGACGCGTCTAAAAGTTCTTCACCGCACACGGGGCATATCCCTGGTTCATCGCGAATAATATAGGGGTGCCGTGGACTGATCCATTTTCCTGCCAATTGCGGATCATATAATTCATTTAACTGCCCTCCACTGGAATCCACCGGTACCTCGCTTCTGATTTCTGCATAATCTCCAACCCGGATCAAACCGGCCTCGTTGGGTATCACCACCCGAACCGGAATCGTCTGTGTTTGGGGATTGATTTCCGAATCGATAAATGCAATTCGACCCGTAAATTCTTTGCCCATTTGGGATTGCAGTACAACGTCCACCTGCTGCCCAAAACGTACCAGACTGGCATCTTCTGGAAACAGTTGAACGACCAACCAAACCCGGGACAAATCGACAACCTGAAGGATCGGAGTGCCCGTCTTTAGGTACTCTCCCTCATCCACCATTTTTTTGACGACGGTACCTGAAACAGGCGAAGTAATTTGAATACGACTATCGGCTTTACCCGACGTTTCGAGCGACTGCAACTGAGACTCGGGCAAACCAAATTCGAGCAATCTTTGCCGCGCGCTTTCGTACATACGACGGTTGGCATCCACAATTCGCTGACGATCAGAAGGTTCTTCCGATAACGCTTTCCTGGCCTGCAGCAGCTCTACCTGAGCAGAGTACAGATCCGGCGAGTAAATCATGGCCAACGCCTGGCCACGGTCCACATGGGCCCCTGTGAAATCAACGAATAATCGCTCTAAACGCCCGTTAACGTAGGCCGCAATTGTCGATTCACTGGTTTCGTCATACGCAATCTTACCAAAGGCTTTGATGGTTTTTTTTATTGGTTTTGAGGTAGCCATCACCGTTTGGATATTGGATAAACGCCTCGCCGCGGGCGCGATCGTCAATCCGTACAAATCTTTGGGATCTCCCGACACAATTCTCGCTTTCAATTCCATCGCGCAAACCGGACACCTTCCTGGCTCCTTGACCGGAGAAACACAGAGCATGGGACAGACATATTCAATGTCACTTTGAGTCACCCCACCCGGTTCGCCCTGACTGTCAGCAGACAGGAAATACCCGTTTTTCTGCGCCACCGAGAAACCAACGGCGAGCAAGACAATGGCTCCAACGGCAATTACCGGCTGGAGCACCATTTGTGTTCCATGGGCAATTTTCTGCCAACGTTGAACTGAAGGGGTAATCTCCGCAGCCACCTTGTTCGCTTTCTTTGGCGACGGGGACTCGACTGACAATTCCTGACTGGTTTTTTGCGGAATTTTGTTATGACTCATGACAGATTCTCTGTGACGTTGTCGGAGTGAAATCAAACGGGGGATCCATTTCGAATGCGTTCAGTGGCATCATTCAAAACAGACAGAAACGCTTACCTAAATTGATTACATCTTCTGGATTGAGCAAGGCAGAGGCGCAAGCCTATCGGCGCGCACGAACCTTGCCAAAAAACGTCAACAGGTAAAACGAGATAGAAGGGCGCATGTCTGCTGCGCCGTTTTATAAAAAGAGTCATCCGACACAAAACGATACTTATTAGAATCGATTTGATCTGATCGAGTCCACCAAAATGTCAAGGAACAGCAAGCCAGAGACAAGTCTCCGATGCTTTGGCCATAGATTGGAATAGCCGGAACAGTGGGTACCCAAGGCGAAGACACAGCACAGTGGCAGTCGCTACAACAGCACTCATTCGACGTTTCACGGCAGCAACACTCTTGGGAACTTCCCGCCGGAACATCCAATCGCTGAAAACAGCTGAAACCCAATGATGATTCAAGCTTCACTGTCCGATCTTGTTCATACCCCAATCCACCTGCAACCCAAGACTGTGCGCAGATCGACAACAAAGCAAGTCCTGCAATGAGGGGAGCGAACCGATTGTGATAGGGGGATGATTTTAACATTGAAAGCGAGTTGGGATTCCAAACCTGTTTTCATAAACCTGCTGCTCTGAATTCTATACAGTCTCAACGTCGCAGCGGAAGACTACCCAGATTATACCGTAGCCCAACAGCCGCCAAGTTTGCAGAACGTGAAAAACAACTATTTCAACCTCGTTTTCAACTATTTTGGTATGGAACAACCGGGATTTAACCATTGAATCGGAAAACTCACGCCAGGTGACAAGGAACCTGACAATCTCACCATCCACCCTACCAGCACCTCACTGAGGTGACCCAACAAAAATCGCAAGTCAAAACCACGATAAGAAAATATAATCTGCTAGGGCTTGAGCAGCACTTTTCCAATGTTCTGGCGATCTTGAATGTAGTGATGCGCTGAGCCCACCTCTGCAAAAGAAAACGTCTTAGCGATAACCGGCTGAACCACGCCTTGTGAATAAAGTTTCAACAATTCATCCAGCCAACATTGCACCCGTTCCATTTCGTTCCAAAGACGCCCCAGATTTACGCCGAAAACACCACGATTGTGATTGATCAACGAAACAGGATTGAACTGCAACCAAGGCATCGAAGCCGCCATCTTTAGATAGGACCAGCGGTTTTTCGTTTTATGTGTCGCCGCTGAAGAAACACCGAACATTCCCAAACGCCCGGTCGCGGCGAGGCAGCGGTAACTTTTTTTGTAGGACGATCCGCCAACAGCATCCAAGACCAGCTCAACACCCTTGCCATTTGTGATCTGCTGGACACGTTGCTCAAAATCTTCCTGCCGATAATCAATACAGTGGGTCACGCCGAGTTGCATTAAAAAAGCATGCTTTCTCTGGGAGGCCGTTCCAATGACCTGAGCGCCCAAGTGAAGCGCTAGCTGGGTGGCCGCGATCCCGACGCCTCCACCGGCTGAATGCACCAAAAGCGTATCCCCCGACCGCAGCCCCCCCATGACTCGGACTAACTGAAACGCGGTCAGATAATTCACGGGAATGGCAGCTCCCACCTCGGCGCTCATCCCTCCGGGACGTTGCATGATTTGCCCTGCCGGAACACAAACAGTATCGCTGTACCCACCAAAACGGGTCAGGGCCAGGACGTCTGCATCAAGCAACGCCTCCGAAACATCCGGTCCCACCTGATCCACTCGTCCTGCGACTTCGTAACCCACAACTACCGGCATCGGAGGTAAATCCTGATAGACGCCGAGGCGACCCATGATATCGGCAAAATTAATCCCGGCAGCCTCGACCCGTATCCGAACTTCCCCAGCGGCCGGTTCGGGATCCGCTACCTCGCGAATTTCAAATACTTCAGGCGGTCCGGGCTTGGGAATCCATATCTGTTGCATCACTTTTTCACCAATTTTCAAGATGATCGTCAGAGCTTTCGCTCCAGTTGAGAGCATTATCCAGCACAACCACAGAACCACAAGCCAAAACGCCCAATCAATGGGGTGAATGCAGCATCGGTTAAAAGCGAGCCCCGGTGCGGATAAGTAATGCATTACCTAACGAGATATCCGGCAGATCCGTCTTGAAATTGATTTCTCTTCCCAATGCCAATCCGATCTCAAACTGGAATGTCTGTCCAACGGGTCGAAACACCCCCGCTTCTTGGATCGGAGTCACCTCCCAACCGGCAACGACCCGCCATTCTCGATAGTTAAGCTGGTCCGACGTTTGATCGGAGCGCTCAAATGCCCAATTACCACCGTTGATTCCGCCTCCAATGTAACCCCACAACTGCCTTTGTTGCCGCTGTTCGAGACACCAAGAAATCCTCGGTTCGGGCATCATCAAATTGATCTTTAAACGATCAGACGGTTGAAAAATCAAACCGGCGGCCGGCAATACGGGGATGTCACTGCGGCCAGTCGCCAACGCGCCAACGGCAAAACTCCAACGATCGTTTGGGCGGTAAATTCCAAATCCACCGCCTCGTAATTGCCAAGCATCACGACTGTTATTTTTGAGGTCTGAAGCATAAGCCATCGTGATCATAAAGCGAGTGAGCCATCTTGGATTGATCCGCCTCATCCACGTTAGACCCAACGAGGCTTCGTGGAAGTTTTGAGGCAGATCTAGTGACTCTGTGGATCTCATTTGAGTAAATGAATAACCCGAGTTGATTAACGGTGGCGGGGGCCCAAAAAAAGGATAAGTAGGGGATTTCATAGAAACATCGCAGGAATACAAACCCAATCCACTGGACTCAGGCTCCCACTCAAACGCCAGTCCGAATCTCGGTCTAAGCAGACTCTGGTAATCGAATTTGGTCTTCTCGATCGCCATCTCTCCCGGGATCGAGAGTTCGGAGCGGGACCTGCCAAAAAGACGAGGCTCGCGCCTATCGGACGAGTGAGCCAAACGCGACACGGGAGCAGGGCGCCTGGCCATCCGGGGACGTTCAGCCGACCGATCTATCTCGTCTTGCAAACTGGCCTCTGCGGTCAACCCAGCGAAACAGCATAATAGAGCCACGATCGATCGAAATAGCATGCAACGTCCTTGACGCCATAGGAGTAAAGCCACGTTACTTCATTCGTAACAAATGCTTCGTACCAAACATTTACTTTTAAAGATAACGCAAAAAAGATAGAAGTATGTCGAAGGTAAAATCTGACACGCTTGATGGCAGCTAGCACCGAAAACGCTCGCCGAGGCTGAGGATTTCACTTCCCCAATTCTAGCTTCTCACGTTTTCCATCAATCGAGACTCGCCAGAGTTCTCCCTTCTCTTGCAGCAGCCCCTGACATTTTTCAGCGTCTCGCCATTTTACATCAATCCCAATAACCGCACCGGTTTTGTCCAACGGTCCAACGTTGTCCACAACCGTATGCCCGATCACGACGTGCTCTGCTCCATGTCGTTCGAGAATATTTCGGATCTCCTCTTCCGTTGCCTTTCCGCCCCATGACGAACCGTATTGATCAAAATAGCCTCGGTACCAGAAGGGCCCATGTTGGTGGCGAACCGGATTGGTAGCGGGTGTTGACCCGGTCGGCCGGGCCGGCGCTAAGCCTTCTCGTATCCTTCGGTTAAGAGTGTCGGCTGTTAACTGCGCCTGATCCAAAATCGGGGAATAGCCACCGTGGACAAAAAATAAGTTGCCCACTGTCTCAACGCCGTTTTTTGAGCGCCACCAGCGACCGATCTCGGTATCCTCAGCGAATAAACGATCATAGTCCAACTTCATACGAGAAGTCACAAAGTGATACTTGGGATTGATGTACCGAAGATCTCCCCCCATCACCATCGCTTCATGGTTCCCTAAGATGTAATGAACGTCGCCTCCTACCTTCCGTGCCTGCCGCTCGAGCCGATGAAACAACCACATGACTTCGGTCACCTGAGATCCACGATCCACTAAATCACCTACCAATACGAGATGGCCTTCACCCCAAATCCAATCTTGTTTGGAATCAATGATTTGACTCGCTTGTAGAAATCGAACGGCATTTTCATAATTCCCCTCCAAGTCGCTGATCGCCATCAGTTTGGAAGGCCGGGACCAAACCGACTTGGGGGACTCTGGTGGTGTCGGATCAAGTAGGATCGACTGCTGAAATCCTGGGAAATCATCAATCTCGCGAGGACCCGCGATATTGGTGTAGGTTTTTCGGACAACCTGCCCGGCGTTCATCATCAAGACTTCAGCCGTTGAAGGGCCTCTCCAAATCACGTAGGGACCGTCGTTAACCTCCGCTGCTTTGATCGCCAAGGGTTGTACGGTGGTCGCGACTAACATTCCATCACGAACAACAAACTCCACAACCGCCAAGTCCCCCGGCTGCGGTTGCTTATTGGCGTTTAAGGCCGTCGAGGGCAGGGTGGTGAATTCCTGCCCACCGATAACCCAAGGCTCACCCGCTTGAGTTGGAATCGACTGAATCTCCTCAATCATGGCTTGGGGGGCTTCTTGTCCCACCAGCATGCCCCAAGACATCAATAACGCTACCACGCTCAACCATCGATACATCATTTTAGTCACACCCTTTTCATTGGATTTTTTAAGACCTAAACCCTTCTTCCACCGGCATTGTTCTAACACATCGTTCATTTACTTTTTTGACCGAATCGGATCCGCATCGCTCGCGTTTTACCTCCGCCAGTCGAAACAACAAATAGGTTGTCGTACTCATCATCAGAGACCTTGAAATCCCCTTGGCCTCCGAATCCTTCAACAAGCTTGTCCACCGTATTAGAATGCCCAACAATCAGCACGACGTCTCCAGGATGGGCGGCCTTCATTTTTTCGAACCATTGCTTCGAATGATTACCGTAAAGGGTCACGGGCAATGATAATTTTGCTGCCGTGGGTGCCGCGGTATCACGAGTACGCTGGGTATCCGTTGAGTAAATGTGGGTCACGCGCAACACTTCCATCAAACTGGCAAGTGTATCTGAGCGCGAAAATCCTACCGGCGTTAAAGCATCATCACTACCATCGCGCTCTGCATGGCGAACGATATACCACGTCGTCGGAGCCGGTAGTTGCTGAGCAACACTCTCCGATGCGACCAGGAAAAGCAACGCCGTGACCGGCAGCATCCACTTTGTATTCATCATCAAACACCTTTTGTCGGGAACCATATCAATCGAACGCCTTTCTATCACCTATCGCCGCATGACACACTGTGAATCCGCAATCTTCTTCTATTCCGTTATCCTTGGTTGACCCGATAACGATCCCCGCGAAATACTCAAACCAGTGCGACTCTATAACGAGCGCGACTTTAAAATTAGTTCGACTTTAAAATTAGTTCGACTTTGTAAACAAACCGATCATCAAAAGCAGTCCAATCGCTCCGATAGTACCACCGGCAATTTCGTTCAGTATGGGACTTCCAAAAAGATTCAAACTCCCGAAAAACCACCCAAACAAAACGGCCCCCAGAACGCCCACCACGATGTTGCCAAGGCAACCGAAACCATGACCTCGAACGATCTGCCCCGCCAAAAAACCACACACCGCACCGATAATCAGAGCAACAATTAAGCCATTTGTATTCATCTCTTGAGCGAGGAGCAGTCCGCCATCAATCATTTCACCCAACCTTATATTGAATCGAGATACGTCGACCAAACCAAATGAATCCATCGACCAATCAAGACGTCTATGGCGAGGGCGTTTCCATTTCAATCACTAGCGAACATCTTGACTTAAGGATTCCCCTACAACAATCAGTGAGACGATTTATCTCTCAGAAACATTCCTGACGACATTGATCAAAACGTTTGTTTTAAAGGTCGATTTCATAAAAAAAGAGAACGTCTGGGTTATCTCATCTTCCAACAAGGATCAAAATATTTTCTGAGAATTCGAAGATAACACCTGCCAATCTGTATCCACCGTCAATTCACCGTCTTGCATCAAAACGTGACAATCCATCTTTGAATCACGCAAACTTCGAGCAGACAAACACTCTGGCTATATCGCCAATGGCCAAAAAAAAAATGCCGCCTCGTAACCGAGCCGGCATCGTGTTTCATGTATTAACCTTAGAAATTCGTGTTGTATTTCTTAGACATTTCGTTTCGCACGCTCTCAGTCTCCGCGTCGACTTCCCGCAGACCCATGCTTATTTTTTCGCGAGCGATCCAAATCAATATTTGGCAGACGCTAGACGAGTCAGATCCACCGCCGCAACTGGAGCCCGTCAACGGGATCCTGTATTAAGACTCGCGGGAATCTAGTTTTGCTCTTTGCACCTTTTTAACAATCTGATTTCGAGAACCTACGGGTCACCGAACGCCCCACTCTACGGTTTCCCAATCCAAGTCGGTAAATACGGAATTTTCAGAATGTCCGTAATAACTTAACAAACGCCAGAGTGATCCTTCTGCATCCTCCGATACGAAAGACGTTTGCCTAAAGCCACTGCCGCCGATGGACGAACCCAAAGGATAACGGGTTCGGCCCCGCTATTTCCTTTCACCCCCGAACCAATCGGTTCACGGGGCGGGAGGCCAATATCACAAAACGCGTTGAGCCCAGGAGTGGCTCACTCATGATGCACCCAAGATTTAGAAACCTGCTTTTTATGGCTTTGATTGCTGTAATGCTGACCGCGTTATCAAGCGGCTGTCGCAGCCATGAACGCAAACGGGCATCGTGGAATCCACCACTTCCCATTGCACCCCGCAGTGCCGAATCGCTCAGCCGTTCCGACACCAATCACTCATTCACAGACCTATCCTTTGCAGAAGCCAATTATGCAAAGGCAATGCGGCTGGAAGATCAAGGCGCTGACCAGTGTGTCGACTTTTACTTCCAGACGATTCAGGATGTTTGGCCAACCATACAGCAACAACTGCTTGAGACCCAGCATCCGCAGGGAAGAGCAGGGGACCTCTACCGATCTGCAAGTAATAAATTAATCACGGCCGGGCAGAAAGCCGGTCGTTTTGATCCTCGGTCTGGCTTACGAGTCCAAACCACAAGCGGCTGGCAAACGATCCCCACCGCCTACTTTGGTTTTCCGTGGAAACCTAACCAATTCAACATTGTGGAACCGGTCGGCAATTACTCCACCAAAGACCTGATTGAGTATTTCCGATTCCCCGGGGTTGGCGTGCCAACCGTTGTGATTCGCTGCCGTGAACCCGAAGACCAATTCATGCGAAAACAACAGTACTTTGCCGCGACCCTGTTGGTCAGACCGAGACCGGATGCCAATGGTGATTTCGAAATCCAATTCCTGAACCCTATCAATTACTCAAACGTTGATGTTGACGGATGCTCCGTACCCTTGAGGCGGGATTTGTCAGCCCCCATTGCCTATCGTTTGAAAGATGAAGGCCGACAATACCTGACCGCATTTCTGCAGCCCGGATCGACAAAAAACACGACCGGCCTGTTCATGATCCAGCCTTATCAGCCGGGAAAAATCCCCCTTGTGTTCGTTCACGGCCTATTATCGGACCCACTAACTTGGGCTAACATCGCCAATGAATTACTCGTCCGCCCGGAAATGATGGAAAAATACCAGATCTGGGTTTTTGAGTATGCCACTGGTGAACCGTTCCTTCGTAGCGCGGCCGTGTTACGCCGACATCTTGAAGACGCTAGAACTCACGTCGATCCAGAGCACCAAGACCCGGCACTGGATGAATCTGTTTTGATTGGTCATAGCATGGGAGGGTTGGTCGCCAAGCTGCAAGTCTCATACAGCGGCGATCGCGTCTGGCAGGCTGTATCAAGTTGCCCGCTTGAGAGTCTTCGAGCCCCATCCGACTTACGAAACCAATTGGCATCCTCGTTTTACTTCAATCCCGTCCCCTCTGTTTCACGAGTTATCTATATCGCGACACCGCATGGGGGATCTCCCTGGGCCAATCGCCCCGTTGGCAGGCTGGGATCTGTTCTCGTGGAAGAGCCCTCAAGTCAAAAGGCTGAACACAAACAACTGGTCGCCGATAACCCTTGTTGCTTTTCTCGAGAATTCACCAAGCGGATTCCAACCAGCATCGACTTGCTACGCCCTCAAAGCCCGCTACTCAAAGCAATCTCAAAGCTGGACAATGATCCTTCCGTCGAATTCCATTCAATCATTGGAATCTATCGTCCCATGATTGGAGCATTCGTATCAGACGGAGTCGTCCCCACCCGGAGTGCGATTGTTTCGGACGTGGTGACACAAAAGTTTGTCCACGCAAAACATCAGAAAATTCACCAGAGCCCTCAAGGCATTAGTGAATTATTATGCATCCTGCGCACGCATTTCCAAAATGTAGATGCCAATCAGCTACCAAATGACATCGCCCCTCAAAAAGCTTCCCCGAGTTTGAGCAAGCCTATTCTGCAGCCTTCTTTCTCGATTCAACCAATCTCAAAAGTTCCTCTACCTGCATTTCGAGAACCCCATCCGACATTCAACGTCCTTCCGGACAGTGTGACGTTCAGTCGGAAGCTTCCATAAAAAACGCGTCGAAATCGACGACGCTTCAACTTGGCAGAAGATCTGGTGGACCGTCATTACGAAGCCTGAACTTCGAATCCACTAATAACCATAAACGGGGTAGATCACTGCGGGTAGCATCGGCACTGCGTAAGCTCGAGACCGACGAGCGGAATTGCTGGGTGCCATAAAGTTGGATACCACAGGCACCGTTGGAACGTAATAGGCAGACATTGTGGGGACTGGAACCGCCGACATCGGAATCACCGGAACCTGTGGAGCAAAATAGGCCGGGTAGCCTACTTGGACCGCGACCGAACGGTGATTTGGCTTGAAACATGAAAACGGACGAGAGCGTGCAGCAACCACTTCAACCGCCGAGGGGAAGTAAGTTGGCACTAATTGTGCGTGAGTCGTTTCGGTTTGGGCGATTGAGACCGCAAAAAATGCCATCGAGAAGGCAGCCGTCAGTTTCATCAGTTTCATCATGTTGTTAACTCCATCGGTGTATTGATCGTGGTTCGTGCTTGATTTTGATTCATGCCTGCCGCAGCGGATTACGTTTGAAGGTACCAAGCCCACGACCAAGTATACTTCTGGTGGGCGCGCGTTTGCACAATAAAATAACAATTATGACAGGGAACTCGAACGATTCGGCGTATCCAAGCCTGAGATTTATGACTCGGTCGGATTCAATACTTCCGGGATATGCCAGCGTCCTGCCATTAATTCGGCCACCGGGCGACTGGCTTGGTTTTGATAGAGAATGATCTTGATAATGGAAACGATCGGGGTTGCCAAAAACATGCCGATGATTCCCCAGACCAAACCAAAAAACATCAGGGCCAGCAATAAGAAAACAGGACTGACATCAAATGATTTACCCATCCAACGGGTTTCAATTACATTCCCACTGACAAACTGAATCGTCGCAATTAAGGCAAAGCAGACCACGGCCGAGGTGACCGACATATCGGAATTCAACATCAAAAAAGGGACTGGGGCCACCGTGCTAATCAAAGGGCCAATATTCGGAATGAAGTTCAACAAAAAGCAGAGCAAACCAAAAACGATCGCCAAGGGCACCCCAAACAACCACAACACCAACCCAAATGTGAAGCCCGTGACAGCCGAAATAACCGTTTTCATAAATAAATAACGGCGAATTTGCGATTCGATTTCTTTGAGTATGTTGCTCGGATCTCCCGTGCTCGCCTGGCGTTCACCACCTGACAGTAGAAAAAAAACAAAAATCAGGATCAGGACGCCATAGGACAAGAGACTCGAAAGCGAGCTGGCAAAACGCAACAGCAAACCCTGAACGAACGACGATGCTTTCCCAAGTAATTCATGGACGCTTTGCCGCATTTCCAAATCCCGTTGTTCATCAACGCTTTCCGTGCCTTCCCCCCCCTTTGTTGCGGGAAGCATATCCGCGGCAGGCAAGATGAGCTTCTCTGCCGATTTCGGAATGTGTGTCGCAACCCATTCGACAATCTGTTTCATTCGGGCTTCGTAGCGGCCTTTATTGGCCGCTAGATCATTAGCCGAGACAAAAATCATTAACGCACAACCGACCAGCAATGCGACCCCAATACTGAAGGTGACCAAAAATGCAAAAAAGCGATGCAAATGCAAACGTTTTTCAACAAATTCCAAAATAGGGCGACAGCCAATGACAACGAACAAAGCAATCACGAAGGGCAATAGCACGGACTCAAGATAATCCAGGCTAGCGCCAATCGCGATGGTCGCCAAAATAACTAAGCAAATGGTTTGTGTGTGTCTCACTGCTTAATGATCCTTGAAGCTGTCGTTAAAGAGTTGGGGGCCACAAGAGCAGGCACGACATTATCTCCTGCATAAGGATGGATGACGATCTGTTCTACCGGCCTTTACCCTGCGCATTCCTTTGCCAGTCAACCTGCTTCTGCGTGCCCATCTGCAAACCTTGACGTTGGGTTTCGGCGATACTTTCACCGGTACCGCGCCAACGCACATTAGGCTGAACAGTAACCATTTCATCAAGAATTGCGTTGATTTCCTTACTCACCGCATTCAGCTCAGTCGCAATGGCGGAGCCATTTGAATCTCCCGGCAGCGTTCTGATGAAACCGCTCTTTGGGTCATAGGTTGGAGGGGCCCCCGCCGAAGATTGGTTTTGTTTGGCTATTCGAGCCAGATGGGCATCATACTCCGCCATGAGTTCTGCCTGCTCATTTTTTAATGGATAGTATTTCTCCCAGAGCGCCTTCACCTGCTCGCTTTCGGTGTACTCGCCACACCCAACCACCAACAGCAGCCCGACCATTAATAGCAAAGCATGTCCTCTCATCTGCTCCCCCTTGGTTAACACGATTGCGTAAGACACTCACCATAGTCTGCCCCAAAGAGGTTTTGGACCCTACCGCCGCCATAAATCTTCATGTTATGCAAGGATTTTACATCGAACCCCTGACAATCCATCTTCTTCCGGTGCGCGACAGCAATTCGATCGATCCGCCGTAGCGTTCATAAAGGGGTTAAGTGGGCCAACGGCTGACCCCTGAGGTCTGGCATCTTCTTTAAGCAAATAGAAGCGGAAATTGGATTCAACCCCCTCAACCGAGACGAAACCAGTACCGCGAACTTACAGCAAGATAATGTCGCAACGAGTGACCCAATGGGTCACTCGTTTTTCACGCTGCATTATTTAGCAAATCACCTAAAAACCACGCATTAAGGCATCGACGGTTCAAACACTCAGGCGTCACTTGACCCATCAAGCTTACTTGCCCGCTTTTTTAATTTTCAATAGCTCGGAGACCGGCAGGCCATTCGGATCCACAGCGTTCGGATCTTGCGCCAAGATCGTTTCCAAGGCTTGGATTTGCCCTTGAACATTTCGCTCTTTTTTTGCCGCTTCAAAGGTTATCCACTCGGCTGCGTTCGGTTGGGCCTTTCCGCCATTATCCGTGTTAAAGCCACCGTTACCGCAGCCTAAACAGCAGAACAGACTTGCCGTTAACATAAATGCGTATACGTTGCGTCTCATTAGTTTCTCCTTGGAAGGTTGATTGAGCTTCATTTGTAACCTCTCTAGAGGCTCAGGTCCATCAGGTTGTTTTGGGCTGCCATTTTTTTCACCTGATCCAGCAGGCAACCTCTCTTTCCCGCAAAATCTCCGCCCGAAACCAATATTTTTTTGAGCGGTCAGAAATGCCGACTCTTTCTGAGGAATGGTTTGCGGTTCGCCCCTCGGCCGCCGGTTGCCCCTTCCACGACAGGATTCAATGGAACTAGGCGGAGCTGCTTAGGCGGCTCACTCCAAATGCTCGTGGTGCAATCCGGTAAAGTGCCGCTTAAAAGCTCCCTGATGCTCAATCGCCGCTTTGGTAAACCAAAGTTTTTGCACCAGAAAAAACAACAAAGCCGTACTCCAACCGAAAAGCAAAATTCCATTCATCGCCTGAATGCCACACAACAGTCGCCAGCTGTCGGTCAAAACAATATCACCGTATCCCAAAGTGGTATAAGTGACCGAAGAAAGATACAGAGCACTTTCGAAATCGGCGAACCTTCCGGATTGCTCAAAATACCAATAGGCTGCGGCATAAAGGGTGATATCCAAATAATGTTTGGTCGCCAACGCGGTGGCGGTGCCTCCCAAGATCATCGGTCTGGTCGTGACCACAGAATATTTCATTCGGCTCAATACGGCGTACCATTTAAGACCACTCAAAACCAAAGAGGTTGTGAATGCGTGCAGTGTCACCGTAAGGGCGATGCCTGAGATACCAATTAATACGGGGAACATAATGCTCAAATCACTGGAGTATTGCGAGTCCTTGCAAGCCGCCAAATATAAGCATCTGAGTAAAACTGACCAATGTGACTTTGCGAGCAATTTACCAATGGTAGCACGCCTTAAAAGGCGAGTTTCCTGCGAGAAAGCTCCTGTTCAACGCTAGGAGCACCTTCACGAGACTATGTTGACATTCCCTGCATAGCAGCAGAGGCTATAATTCACCTTACTATAGAGATAGTGGCTAAGCCTAACATGGACTAGCATGCCCTTCTCGGTCCGTGCCAATATCGATGATTCCCGAACCAATGAAATATTCACGCAAGCACTCATGGCTCATAACGGTCTGCCTTTTGGGGCCGCTGATCTTAACAGAAATCGGATGCGGGCCTGCGGAGTCGACCCCAACGGCCGATAAATTATCGGAACAAGAGAGGGTTGTTGGTCAAATCGTCAATAGTGAAGAGCTGCTACTGGCCCTAAATACAGAACTCAGTGCTCTCAAAAGAAGCGCACTTAACTTGGTCGTCCCAGATCCCATAGGACGTTCACTGTTTGCTGAGCAGGTTGAATTTTCCGCTTGGAACTTCGACACCTCGACCCCCGAAGTCGCCGAATCTCGAAACCGTGAACAGCTGAGCATCTGGCCCTCGGAATTGAAAAAGGTCAAGTTCTTCGATCATGCCAAGTTCTATATGATTCGCGGGCGTTTCGACGAGAACGATTCGGAACGTTACTACTCGGATGTCGGATTTTATGGCCTCGCCAAAACCAAAAACCAAACTTGGTTAGCAGCCAAAGCCACCTGCGACGTTCAATGGGTGCGTGTCGGTGAGGCCAATGATTCTTGGAAAATCGACTCTTGGAAAACAAAACAATTCAAAACCGACACATCCGACCAACTGATGTTCCGGGAAACTCTGGAATCTCTGATTGACGATCCCTCCTTAGCAAAATTACTACAAACGTCCCAGCACATGGAATTCGCCGAACAGATTTTTCAAACCGGTGAGATACAGCTTGCTGGTCTCGAGCACCTTGCGGAAAAATTCACCCAACCCAACCTGGAACAGTACTTTCGCATCCAGCAGGCGGGACAACACCCCGGCGTGGCGATCGTCGACTTCAACAACGATGGTTGGGATGACCTTTACCTTTGCGACGAATGGCGACCCAACCGGCTGTTGAAAAATCTTAATGGTAAGAAATTGGTTGATGTGGCCGCCGAGGTGGGCTTGGATTTGGGCCCTACGACCAGCACGATTTTTGGCGATTTTGACAACGATGGTGACCAAGACGCTTTCGTCGGTTGTTTCTTTCAACCCTGTAAACTGATGTTGAACGAAAAGGGGACTTTTATCGACAGGACTTCCGAGTACATCTCCGTGGACCTGCCCCAATTAACCACCTCAATCTCAGCAGCAGACTATAACAATGACGGTTTACTCGATATCTACATATCGACCTATGGGTTCCCAGCCGGTCGCAAATCCAGTCGCAGTCGCTACTGGACCGCTGACTTTTTAAACCGCTCTGAGACGAATGTGATGCGATCTAATCAGGAGGGTTCACATCGAATCCTGAACGCTCTGGGCCCGCCAAACCTATTATTGATGAACACTGGCAATGGAGGGTTTCGACGAGCCCCAGAGAATGACGACGTCCAATTGCATCACAATACATTCCAGTCGACCTGGTGCGATTACGATATGGATGGCGATCAAGACCTCTATGTTTGCAATGATTTCGCACCTGACTTTTTGCTGCGCAACGACGGGGAGGAAGGTTTCAAGGATGTTACCCTAGAGGCTGGAGGGGAGGACATGCTCGGATTTGGAATGGGCGCTTGTTGGGGAGACTACGATCTGGACGGTGACTTCGATCTCTATGTTTCCAACATGTACAGCAAAGCAGGTAAACGAATCACCAAGCAAGTCGATGGTTTGGATGAGCGATTTTTCAGAATGGCCACAGGGAACCGCTTATTCTCAAATGAGGGCGGCCAGTTTCGATTGGTTCCAGACAAATCGGGAGAAGGTTCAGCGGCTGGCAAAGCTGGCTGGTCTTGGGGCGGCCAGTTCGCAGACTTCGATAATGACGGACGTCAAGACCTTTACGTATGCTCAGGCTTTTTCACCGCCCCTGAAAAATATGCATCGACGATCGATTTGTGATCCGACTTTTGGCGCATGGTCGTGCGCACGGACAACCAGCTGGGGCAAGAATTTTCCGAGTCTAAAAAATGGGATGCGGACGCAAGCGAACTTTACAACTTCATTGAAGAGGTGGAAGTCGATGGAGAAATACAACGGATTGTAAGCTCACAGAGCGGGAACGAAAGAAATCACCTGTTCTTGAATCAGGATGACGCGGAGCTGAAAGATGTTTCGTTGATATCGGGGCTGGACTCAATCGCTGACGGTCGAGCGAACGCCGTATGGGACTTTGATCGTGATGGCCATCAAGACATCGTCCTTCTCAATGCCAACAATCCTTTTTTGCAGCTTTTCCACAACCAGCTGAAATCGACAGACCCAAACCATTCGAATTTTATTGCGGTTCAGCTCACAGGTGGTAATCTCACAGGGCAAGCATCCAACGAGTGGAGTAATCGAGACGGGATTGGCGCCGTGATCACTGTCAAAGCAGGTGAGCACTCTTACCTGCGTGAAGCGCGGGCCGGAGAGGGGTTCGCTGCTCAAAATAGTAAAATCATGCTAGTCGGGATTGGGGACCAAACATCAGCCCTACTGAGTGTTCGATGGCCTTCAGGAAAGACCATTGAGTACGGCATCGTTTCAGCCGGTAAACTAGCCCATTGCTATGAAGATAAATCATCCACTTTTGACCTTTCGGGAATCGAGTTGACTTCTTATGCGGCCCGAGATCCTTTTGTGGAAAAAGACGTCGTGGTCGACCGGGGCACCTTTCAATTAGAACAGTGGAACAGCGTTGTCTCCGACAAGACACAGTTAATCTTGTACGTCACCATGGCCACTTGGTGTCCCAATTGCAAAAAGAATCAACCGCTAGTGACCCTTTTACGCGAGCAATTTGGCGACCAGATCGAACTCATTGGAATTCCTGTCGATCCCGAGGAACAGCCCAGCCAGCTGGCCGATTATCGCCAGAAATACAAACCTGCTTACAAACTTCTCGATCCGATTTCATCCAGTAAGCGTGCGGAAATCGAAACACTGATTACCTCGCTCTCCCAGCAGGGAGCGCTACCCAGCACCTTGATCACCGACCGTCGAGGACGGGTACTGGACGCTATGGGTGGCATCCCGAGTAGCTCGACCGTTGCAAGATTGTTGGAAGGCCTTCCAAAGCTCACCCAATAGACGGGTTCGGTTCCTAGCCAAAACGTAGGTTGCCGCAAAAAAATGGATTTGGCTTGCGCACACGGTTTTCTTAAGCCGCCATGGAAATTATCATTCATTGACACTCACATCATTCAAGGGGCCGCTTCGATGCAACCGAACTCTCATTCCTTCCAGCACAACTACCTATGTCAAATCAGCTGCACGTTCCTACTGGTCTCGCTGATTCCACTTTCGGGCATGGCTCAGGATCAAAAACCGACTGTCCCCACTTTTAAAAACGGTGAAGCTCAGGTCGTGGATGGATTCAAGAACCCAAGAGACTGGATTGATCATGACCTTTTTGTCGAAACCGAATTTGATACCGACGGCGATGGAAAACGAGATCGCATGCACGTCTCCGTCTCTCGACAAAAACAGACGGAAACCGAGGGACTTAAAGTTCCGGTTGTTTACGTGACGAGCCCTTATTTCGCGGGTGTGAGCGGAACCGACAAAGCCTACTTTTGGAATCCAGAGCATGAGCTAAATGCTACGCCTCCGGCAAGAAAAAATCCGCCACCAATCAAGCACCAGTCGCGTCGCCCGATCATCTCGCGGTCTCATTTAAACGACTGGATTCCTCGCGGTTACGCCGTGGTCCACTCCTGTTCTCCAGGCACAGGATTATCCCAAGGCTGCCCTACGGTAGGGGGCAAAAATGAATCGCTCGCTCCCAAAGCGGTGGTCGACTGGCTTTGCGGCCGAGCCAAAGGTTACACATCGCTCGATGGAGATGAGCTGGTGACCGCCGATTGGTGCACCGGGAAAGTCGGCATGACGGGCACTTCATACAATGGAACCTTACCGCTGGCCGCAGCCACGACTGGGGTAGAAGGGCTCGAAGCCATCATCCCAATCGCGCCCAATACGTCATACTACCACTACTATCGCTCTCACGGACTGGTCCGCCATCCAGGTGGTTATATGGGTGAAGATATCGATGTCCTGTACGACTTTATTCACAGTGGTGAACCAGACAACCGCGACCACTGCGACTGTGAAGTTCGGGACAAAGAAATGGCCAACAATATGGATCGAGTCACGGGCGATTACAATGAATTCTGGGCGGGGCGGGATTACCTGAACCAGCTGGAAAATCTGAAGGCACCGGTCCTGATGGCCCACGCATTTAACGACTGGAACGTAATGCCCGAACACTCGGTAAGGATCTACCAGGCGCTGAAAGAGAGGGGTATCCCGGTCCAGTGTTACTTCCACCAAGGTGGCCACGGCGGACCGCCTCCGATGAAACAGATGAACCGCTGGTTCACTCGCTATCTACACGGTGTGGAGAACGACGTCGAGAATGACCCCAAGGCTTGGGTGGTAAGAGAGAAATCAAAGCGGACCGAACCAACTCCTTATGGCGACTACCCAAATCCTGACGCCACTGCCGTCGAGCTATTTCCAACTCGTCCCATGCCAAGCCAACAAGGGACAGGTTGGTTGGAATTAAACCGAAGTAAAACTTCAGGAATCAATCCCATTCAAGGGAAACACACCTTCACTGATGACGTGTCGCTGACGGGTACCGAACTGGCTCAATCAGACAAGTCCGACCACCGTCTTCTATTCGTGACGCCTGAATTGAAAGAACCGGTTCACCTATCTGGAACACCAAGTTTGTCGATCAAGGTAGCCAGTTCCAAACCGGCCGCCAATCTTTCGGTATGGGTCGTTTCCCTGCCCTGGAAGAAACGGGGCCGCATCACCGATAACATCATTACCCGAGGCTGGGCCGACCCTCAAAATCACCAATCGATGACAGAAAGCGAACCTTTGCAACCGGGCCAATTCTATTCACTCAAGTTCGACCTGCAGCCAGACGATCAGATCATCCCGGCAGGGCAACAAATCGGATTGATGATCTTTTCAAGCGATCGTGATTTCACACTCTGGCCCAAAGCGGGCACCGAACTGACGGTCGACTTGGATGCCACTTTCTTGGAATTGCCAGTGGTCGGCGGGTCGGAGACGCTCAAAAAAGCATTTGCCCAATAAATGGGGTGTAACGAGCAGCCATGCCCGAACACAATCTCAGGTCCCGGCTCGCGACCGGGACCTTTTATCAGATCATTGATCAGAGGGCTTCTTTCCTAGCAGATTGAATAACAGATAAGTACCACTCTTCCCCGCCACTGCAATGTCCATCCGTCCATCCTGATTCAAATCAGCTGTTCGGATTTGGAGGCCCGTTCCGACCGTCCCACGATCGATCACGTGTTTTTCAAATTGCTGCTGCTTTGGCAGCCACCGATAGTAAAAGAGACACGGCGGTTCCCGCCCGCCAGGGTCTTTGCCATTATGAGCGTAAACTCGCTTGCCCGTAATCAATTCCGGTTGACCGTCCCCATCCAAGTCGGCCAGATGAAGCGCATGAGGCTGTGAGAATTCTTTATCGATCACCTGCTTGTTCCACCGAGTGGTCCCGTCGGCCAGAGGAGGCAGCTGCTCCCATAGGAACAGACCGTAATCGTGACCTTTACCGATGATCACATCGGGTCTTTGGTCACCGTTCCAATCTCGGACCAGTATTGGGAGGCTGGCGTGGACATTCCAATCAGGATGAAAAGGCCAATTACTCTCGATCGTTTTCTCATTTGTCAGGCCGGGGTTCTCAAACCAACCGTTGCCGACCAGGATATCCATATCACCATCGCCGTCGAGGTCACCCGAGCCCATACCGTGAGAATTCCCCTTCTCACTAATCCGCACCCGTTCCATTTGGTAAGCCGCTGTGGCCGTCTTTGACGAAACCACGAATTTCCAAATATTCATTGGCGCGTCCTGCCCCCACGTATTGACTAGCCATTCGGGACGGCCGTCCTGAGAGAGGTCAACCAACAGCTGCCCCTCATTCTGACTGTCCCCGGTATCGACCAACAACTCCTTCTTCCACATTAAACCGAGACTCAAACCCTCAGCACCGGGGTTGCGGTACCAATTAACCTCACTCGGTAGAAAGGAACCCGCCACCACATCCATCCAGCCGTCACGATCGACGTCCATTGCAAAGTCACCATTGCTTTCCACATAGCCATTCCAGTCTTTGATATCGCGCACCGGGCGAGGCGTGAAATGAGGCGCTGCGTACCAATTACGTCCCGCGATCACATCCAGCTTTCCATCTCTATTGAAATCAGCAACGTCAATCCCCTCGTTGGCATCAACCGTTAGTTGACGAATATCCCATCGAATCTCTTGCGAGCACAACGAAGTCGCCGCGCAACACAGCGTAAAAAGCAAAACTAGAGACAGAGCCTGTGGCATCTTAGGATTCCTTAATGAACCGCAGATCGCTTAATAAAGTGATCGCATTATGCAGCTACGTCATACGACCGCAACCAGCCAGACGGCAACCAGATTTCACCTAATATCGAGAACCCTATTGTAGTGGGTGTCATAGTCCCGATAAGAAATTATCCGCGTGTTGCAAATGTTCTGACCTTTTTACCGGATCCATTTTTTTCGCCATCGCACACATCATCGCCCACCTAGGATTTTTGGCTAGATCATCGACATGCCGCCAAATCCACCGCCAATACAATCCATCCCAAATCTGACACCAATCGTCTTTGGGGTAGTGACTCATTTTACGAACGTAAGCTGATCCAGAAAAATACGGCTTCGTCGTGATCAAACCTCCATCCGCGTGTTGGCTCATCGCATAGACATTAGGAACCATCACCCAGTCATAACTGTCCACGAACATCTCCATGAACCAAAGGTAAATCTCATCCGGATCGAACTCGCACAAGAACATGAAACCACCCAAAACCATGAGTCGTTCAATATGGTGACAGTACCCGGTATCCAGTATCCGACGAATCGCATCATCAATGGGCAAAAGCCCCGTGGTTCCATCGTAAAAACTTGCGGGGATCGAACGCTGGTGGTTCCAGTGGTTAGTGGTTCTCATGGTGGCACCGAGGTCTTCATAAGTGGCTCTCATGAACTCTCGCCACCCAATGACTTGGCGAACGAAGCCTTCCAAAGAATTGAGCGGGATGGTCGATCGTTCACCATACTCAAGTGCCGCTGAGAGTACAGCAGCCGGTGTCAACAACCCGATATTCAGCATCGGAGTAAGGACGCTGTGCCATAGCCAACACTCATTCTGCTCGATGGCGTCCTCATAGTCACCGAATAATGCAAATCGTTGGTGAAGGAATTGATTTAACCATGAGCGAGCCGCCTCATGAGAAGTCGGGTAGATTAACTGATCAATCGAGCCGGGGTGGTCGGGGAAATGTTGATTCACATGGTCGCGAGCGGCCAAGTCAATCAGGTCGTGATCGGCAGGCTCTAATTGAGGTATCCCGGAAAGCACACGTTTCGGAATTTTTTTTCGGTTGTCCTGATCAAAACTCCACTGGCCCCCGACAGGCTGATCACCGTCCATAAGAACACCTAAACGCCGCCGCTGATGTTTGTAGAAATCTGCCATGAACCACCGCTTCTTGTCCGCTCGGTAGTTTGTATTTTCCTGACCACTGTTTAAAAATAGCGGCGTTTCGATCACCTCTCGCTCGATCTCAAATTTTCGGCAGTACCTATCCAATCGCTTCTCCAACGTATGATCAACGACGTCGGCAATGATGACTCGGCCTAGAGAATCTTGGAACGCCGTTGCCAGATAGGACTCGAGAACGTTTTCTTCTTCAGCATATTCCACATAATCCACCACCCAACCCTGCTGAGTGAGCTTTTCTGCGTGCCGCTTCATCGTTGCACGGTGCATCCACAATTTTTGCTTATGGAACTTGGCAGGGTACTGAGCATCGCCAAAAAATAGACTGTCCTCGATGAGAGCGATTCGCTCGGGTTGCAAGGAGATCCCGGGATGTTGCTCAAACAGCTGATTTGGGAAAATCAGAAGGATGGAGTTTGCCGACATTCTAGAATCCGATTGGGCTGTGCGAGGACGGACGTTTGGCAGACTCTTGAGATGCGGCTAACCGTAACTCCTTGCCTTTACCTGCTTTTGGGCGTACTCTTCGAAACCGCGATTAGTATTGGGGTGATAACTTGGAAACGTTGGTTTCGGCGTGAAAATCACAATTCAAGTCCCTGCCCGCCTTATTTGGCTTAACCGCTCCCTTTTATAATAAGACCTAACCTTTGAAAGCCGAAACCTTAGGATCCACAATAGAGCAACGCAAAAGTGGCGGTACCCTAAACGAAAATCAGGAGTATACTCGGGTCGCGCAGCTGCGATACGTCAACTTTTATCCCAAGCCCTCTAAAGCCAATTTCATGGAATCAAATTCAAAATCACCGAATCGCAGTCGCGACCTTTTTGAGGAGGCGCAAAAATATTTGCCGGGTGGCGTCAGTCGAAATACTATCTTTCGCAAACCCAATCCGGTCTATGCCAAATTTGGTAAAGGATGCTACGTCACCGATGTCGAGGGTGTAGCCCGACTGGATGTCGCCAACAACATGGCCTCACTCATTCACGGCCACGCGTGCCCGGACGTCGTCGATGCGGTCCAGCAGCAACTGCATCAGGGAACAGCATTTACAATGGCCACCATTGCTGAATTGGAATTTGCTAAGTTACTATGCGACCGTGTGCCGCACTTTGAGAAGTTAAGGTTTGTCAACTCAGGCACGGAAGCGGTGATGGCCTGTATCAAAGCAGCCCGTTGCTTCACGGGGCGATCCAAGATTGCCAAGGTTGAGGGAACTTACCACGGAACTTACGACTACGCGGAGGTGAGCCAGAAACCCAAACCAGAAAATTGGGGCGACGCTCAACGGCCCGCATCGGTTCCCGTCGCGAAAGGTACCCCCCAAAGCGCCTTGGATGACGTGATCATCATCCCCTTTAACAACCCGTCGTTGGCGCGTGAAATCCTTAATTCCGAAGCCGACCACCTCGCTTGTATTCTTCTTGATCCCATGCCGCACCGCGTCGGCTTAATCCCTGCGTCCAACGAATTTGTCACAATGTTACGGGAGTGGTGTGACCAGAATAAGGCCTTGTTGATCTTGGACGAAGTGATCACCTTTCGATCGGGTTACGCCGGAGCAGGGGAGTGGTTTGATGCGAAGCCGGACCTCACAGCAATGGGGAAAATAATCGGCGGTGGATTTCCCGTTGGCGCGTTCGCGGGCCGAAATGAAGTCATGGATTTACTGGATCCCCAACATGCAGAGATCCCTTTCCCCCACTCGGGAACTTTTTCTGCTAACCCGATCACCATGGCCGCTGGAAAAGTTACCATGAGCTTGTTCGACCATACGGCTGTCGAGGATATCAATGACCTGGGCGACTATGCGCGAACAACGATCACCGAATCGATTCGTGAAATTGGCTTACCGGCATGCGTGACCGGTGCTGGTTCGATGTTCCGTGTCCATCTCAAATCAGAACCTCCAACAGACTACCGCTCGGCTTATATGTCTGCGTCCCAACAACAGCAAATCACATGGTTGGTAAATCACATGTTTGAGTCTGGATTCATGATGATCAATACATGCACCGCAGCATTGTCAACCGTTATGAACCGACAACACATTGACGCACTGACGGATCAATTATCTCGTGGTTTCAGACAATTACGACAAGCGGCTTAATAGATCGGGCATAGCGATTGCTTGCCACTCAGCTCACCCCTAGAACCATCTTACGGAAGCAATGAAGGAAGTGGCTTCCCGGAAGCACCCCGCCATGGCTGGTAATCCGAAGGTTTCATGAGAGAATTTTGAGATGACTCTGCTCCTCGAAACTTACTGGCCTTTCTTCTTGGCGGCAGCTGAACGACTGATTGCCGTTGCAGCATCGACCCACGCGATTCTTAACAAACGTGAAACCGCTTCGGTGATAGGGTGGGTGGGACTGATCTGGCTGGCTCCGTTTATGGGAACTTTGGCCTATTTCTGTTTGGGCATCAATCGAATCCAACGTCGCGGTAGCATGGTCAACAAGGAATTACAAAACGTTCTCGATCAAATCACGGTCCCAGTTCCCGAACAGGTCATCGAGCAACTAGACGAAGTCAAAACACGTCATCTACAATTCAAACAAATCGTAGAAACGGTCGACAAGCTGACGCAACGACCGCTGCTCCCTGGAAACACGATCACACCTCTACTGGATGGTGATCAGGCATACCCAGCTATGCTGGAAGCCATTGACCATGCAACCGCATCAATCTCACTCGTTTCCTATATCTTCGATTACGACAGTGTGGGTATCGCGTTTATCAACGCTTTGGAAAGAGCCATTCAGCGCGGCGTCGAAGTTCGTGTTTTAATTGATGACGTCGGCTCTAAATATTCGCGGCCGCGAGCCACTCGGGAAATGCAAAAACGGAGGATTCCATGCAAGACTTTTCTACCCACCCAAGGTCCTCGCTTCGCCCATTATGCCAATCTCCGAAATCACCGGAAAATACTAGTGGTCGATGGGAAGATCGGTTTCACAGGCGGCATGAATATTCGCGAGGCCTGCATTTTGGAGCAAAACCCAAAGCACCCGGTGCAAGATTTACACTTTCGTTTTCGCGGACCTGTCGTAACCCATCTTCAAGAAGCATTTATCACGGACTGGGCATTCACTACAGATGAAATACTGAAGGGAGAGATTTGGCTGCCGACACTCGATTTTGAAGGTCACGCGCTGGCTCGAGGTATAACCGACGGACCGGACGAAGATTTTGAGAGACTATTGATGACGATCTTGGCGGCAATCGCGATGGCCAACCAGCGAATTGACATTGTAACCCCTTATTTTCTTCCTGATTCAAGTATGATTCGAGCGTTGGTATTAGCGGGCATGCGAGGGGTCGAGGTGAACGTAATGGTGCCCCGAATCAATAACAACCCGCTCGTTCAATGGGCCGCATCAAATTCGTTAGGCCAAATCGCGGCAGGCGGCTGCCAAGTCTACCTGAGTGCCCCCCCTTTTGATCACACAAAGTTGATTTTAGTGGACAACGCCTGGTCGTTGGTGGGGTCTACAAATTTAGATCCCCGAAGTTTGCGATTGAATTTCGAATTTAACGTGGAATGTTACAGCCAAGAACTGGCGCGAGATTTGGCAGACATTATTGATAAGAAAATACATAGCGCCACGCGGCTTGAGTATCAAGCGTTCATGGCTCGCAATGTCCTTCTTCGATTGCGAGATGGAATCGCGCGGCTTCTAACACCCTACCTTTAACGCAGGCAACCAAACGCGGTACGCTTACTGGTTGGACTCAAGGCCGTTTGTTTATTGGTAAACGTTCTGTATGTAAAACAACCGAGCTTCCAGTATCTTGATTCGTCCCAAACCACTCCGCTTGCCCCGCCATGCCATCAATGGTGACTCCAAGAAAACCACCTTTATCGCTAAAATAGCGGTGATATTGAGGGTCCCGACCAGGATTCCCGCCAAACTTGTGCTGGTCGTTAATCGGTCCGCATCCCATCTCAATCAAATCGGTCTTTGGATCCTGCGAACAGTATTGCCAATGACGATCACCACAAATGACGTAGCAGTTTTCCAGACCGCTAAAAAATTCCCTTAGCTCTCGCCCCTCGGTCTCGAACCCGGGATTCGAATGGTTATCGTTCTTTCCTTTTTTATCCGGCCCCACCAATGGTCCCGGAGAGATCACAAATTTAAAAGTCGCGTCAGATTCTTTTAATGTTTTCTTAAGCCAACTCTTTTGAACCGGCCCCAAAATCGTCTTTCCTGGGCCATCTGGCATACGATTTTCCGAGCGGAAATCACGATTTTCGGTCAACCATATTTGCAGATCTTTACCCCAGCGAAAGGTGCGGTAAGTATGAGTTCCCATCGGAACCTGCTCCCGGAAAATTGCGAGGCCATCATCGAATTTCAACTCACCATATTTCTGCCCCGGCCAACAGTCATTCTTGAGAGTATCGTGATCATCTTTCATAAAATACGAGGCGATATTTTGATGGAATTTACGATTGTGGCCGTAGCTAAACATTAAATCCCATTTGGCGCGCGCCTGCGCAACCGTTTTTGCCAGTGGAACTTTATCGTAGTAGACGATATCACCGGTATGCACAAAAAACATGGGATTAAAATCCAACATCCTCTGATAAGAAATGTGCCCTTGTTTTCCAGCATCAATACTGCGAACAGCTTGACAGGTAGACACAATAAAACGCACTGGTGCTCGCCGGCCAAAGGCGGGTGCCGTTACGAAACGTCCTTCAATCATTCCGACTGATTTTTGCCCTGCGCGCCGGCCTTCCACTCGAAATTCGTAGTGGGTACCACTATCAAGACCTTTCATTTCAAATTGGTATGTCGAGTTGGTTGTGGGCTTAACTTGATGCCAAGAGGTCACCTTAGGATGGTCTGAAAAACCCGATTTCCAATATTCCAAACGAACCGTCCCCTCAATTCCCGAAGCAACGTTCTCTGGCATACTGACTTGGGATTTTTCGCTGGGCTCCAATCCTTCGGTCAATATAGGCAATGAGTCAAAATTTGCCTCAGCTCGATCCGTCAGTCGAACCCAGATCAAGGCCGAATCCGTGGTCACCTCCCCAATTTTTATGCCGCTAGCAAAACCCGGAGGCGTATCGGCAAACAGCCTAGAAGAACTATCGACCCAGCCAACGGTAACGACAACCAGTGCCAGCCAATAGAACCCCCAGCATTTCTTCATCCATTGAAGAATCTTCCTGTTCATCAGTGGGCGACTCGATACATTGGACTGAGATATTTTTAGTCGCTTACGTTTCATAAGTATCATTTCAAAATTTCATCCATCTAAAAAAATGTAACGTTCACTTATGATACTTGTATTCAGTATCCTTTGCGCCTCTGGTTATATCCTACTCAACGTGTTTCAGGCGGTTTACATAGGATTGTACTCGAGACGTATGAGCCGGCATTCTGACCTCCCAAAAAACGATGCATTTCAGCCTCAAACGTGTGTCGTGCTCTGTTTGCGAGGATCCGATCCTTCGTTGCCGATTTGTTTGGCGGGGCTGGCGGCTCAATCTCACACCAACTATCGCCTGATGTGCGTGGTTGATGACCTACTCGACCCCGCACTTAATTCTGTAAAACAATTTTCAAAACAGTTTAAGCACCCTCCGAAAACGCTTCTCATTGATCAACCATCATCGTCTTGTAGCCTCAAGTGTTCGGCACTTCTTACCGCCTTCAACGACTTAATTGCCATGGAGTCCCCTCCTGAAGTCATTGCGTTGGTAGATGCAGACGCCAGCTGTGACCCTGATTGGCTAAACGATTTGATTGCGCCACTCGCCGACAATGCCATCGACGCCACCAGTGGCAATCGTTGGTTCGACCCCCGTGATCACGCGCTCGGTTCTTGGGTTCGGCAAATCTGGAATGCCGCGGCGGTGGTTCAAATGAACCTCTACGGAATCCCGTGGGGAGGTTCTTTAGCCTTTCGAACGCGCTTATTGACTCAGACGAATTTCTGTGACCGTTTGAAAAATGCGTTTTGTGAGGACACATTGCTGAGTGATGTCCTACGACAAACAAAACGCAACGTCTATCCGGTCAACCGTCTCGTCGTCACCAACAACGAGTCAACCGACCTTGGCGTTACTCGTCGCTTCATCACACGGCAATTAATAACAACCAAACTGTACCACTGGTCATGGCCGTTGGTGGTCCTCCATTCGTTGAGTATTTTCTTCCTAAACCTGTTCGCTTTGGCTGGACTAGTTTTTGCCGTCACCCAAGCCGATCGGCTATCAACAGCCGTGTTCCTGACATGCATTGTCATTTATCCACTGTGCAACGCGGGCTTTCTCAAATGGATCGGAAACATTAATAGTCAACAGTTTGCCACACGCCCGGGTTCATCAGGGCGTACAACCGATGTCTGCATCTCCACTCGCCAATACCTGATCGCCGTTGCAATCTCACCCTGGGTGCATGCTTGGGCCACGCTCACTGCGCTCTTTATAAAACGAATTTCTTGGCGAGGGATTGACTACAAAATTGGGCGCACCGGTATCCGCATGCAAGAGTACAAACCTTTTCATACCGACCGGTCAAAGGATACCTCCATCGACTGATCAACCCAATCTCTAGGGCTTTCCAGCTTTCAAGGCCTGGTTGATTTCTTCTGTCCAACTGGAAATATCACTCAGATCAACCGAAGAGATTATGGTCGTCCCATTTTTGCTAATGCCGGAGACATGTGCGGCCAACTTCAAGACGAAATCACCTCGAGAGAGACCGCGGTGAAGAAACGCCTCGCCGGACTTTCGCTCCAGCGTCCACTGCCCACCACCCGGACCCATCAGATCAATCCCTACCGAGAAATCAGGGACGTCTGCGGCCAGCGCAGCCGCGGTAAGAACGTCTTGGTGCGATGCAAGGAGATTCGAATGATCGGGTGCTTTTGATCGCCCTTTACCCCACCGATCCTGAACGCCAAATTCCATAAATTTCAAAATCACCTCCTTAGTGATTTCCGGGCAGGCAACGTCGGGAACAAACTCTTTGAGATGGCTTGCGTCAAACGACGGATCACTGGTTTCGTAAGATTCGTAAGTCGTCACATTCTCAAAATATTTAGCCGAAAAATCATTGTCTTTTGGGCGAACGTCCGATGGACCACAAAAGACCACGCCTGCTGAGTTGAAATACTCATATCCAGCCTCAATCACTTTCCGGGCAGTCACGAAGGTATCGGGCACTAAGTGAAACGTACGAGAGTGGGCTCGGGGGTTCAAAATGATTCGAGTCATCACGTCAGAAACCCAATCGACTGGAACCAAATTACGAGGCTCATCTCCCTGCATTGGCAATCGAATCGGCGTTTCAATGACTCCCTCGCTATTGCGTTCCTGTTGCGGGACCAAGGTCGCTAACAGACGCAGGTACATGTAAAGGCCATGATAGGTCGAAGTGAAACCCGTGGTGGAATCGCCAACAATGACAGCAGGGCGATAGATGGTCTTGCTAAAATCACCGTCGCAAGAACGCACCAACTTCTCGGACTCGAATTTACTTCGTTCATAGTCATTGCGAAACGACTGCCCTGAATCAAGCTCTTCCTCCATCACTAAATCCGGACGCGTCCCACAAACATAAGCGGTGGAAACATAATGGAATTCACGGACCTTCATCGTTTCTAACAATCCCAACACGTTCCGCGTACCCCCAAAATTGGTACGCCAAGGTTCAACGTCCATGGTAGCACCGTCGAACTGAAGGATGGCAGCGTTGTGAATCACACGATCACAGTGCGCTCGCACCCACGCAAGATCTCTCGCATTCAAGCCGAGATGGGCCTCAGCTACGTCACCCTGCAACACCACCGGCCGCGGCAACAAGCAACCGAGCTCCTTTTCCCAACGCTGCAAAATCAACTCAACACGTTGATGAATATCCAAACGTTTACTGGGCCGAACAACCAAAGCCAACTGCTGGCCCGCCAACAACAAGTCCTTGGTCAAGTATTGGCCCACCAAACCCGTGGCGCCCGTCAAAAGAACATAGTTTTCGAACGTATTGAATTTCGATAATTTTGAATTATTCACTTGATTTCAGTTCGCCAACTTACCTCAAGCCAAAAAACAGGCACGATGAAAAAAGGTTTCCCAAAATCATCGAATGCAGGGCACTTTGTTGAGGATCAAAGATGCAATCATGATACTTTAAGTGAGTTCGAAACCGCTTTGAATGCAATGCGGGCAATGTCACCAAGAGTCGCTTGATTTACCAAGAATCCATGATTATGACTGAAATCCATCGGATTATGAAGAACACTAAAGCCACAAGGTTAAATCCGTCGTCGTACGGCAAGTCGTGTGTGGCCCTTTACGGTTTCTTTTTACTCTTAGGCTGCTGCCTGTCAGCGAACGCCACAGCACAACAAATTGGAAGATCTCAGAAAGATTTCACACCTCAAAACGGATTGGGGCTTTCACCGGAGGACGTCGAAAGGGGATGGATCGCCTTGTTTGACGGCAATACCCTCTATGGCTGGAAACCCGAGCCAAGTGGGGCGACTGACTGGCACGTGACAGAGGGTCAAATCCAAGCCACTAAGGGCGAAAGAAGCCTGTTGAGGACCACGTCACAATTCGACAATTTCAAGTTACGACTGGAATTCAAATGCGAAGCGAGTGCCAACAGCGGTGTCTTTCTGAGAACCAGCCCGCAGCCAAAGAATCCAGCAAGGGACTGCTATGAACTAAACATCGCGGCACCAACCAACCCCTTTCCAACCGGCTCATTGGTGAGTCGCAAGACAACGCAAATCCCCCTAAAACCACAGCGGCAAGGTTGGAACCAATTGAATATAACGGCTCAGGAGAACCGAATCACGGCCTTCCTCAACGGTACGAAGGTGATGGATTATGTCGACCCGCAACCACTAGGAAAAGGCTATATCGGGCTACAGTTCCATTCAGGCAATATTGCCTTCCGCAATATCCACCTTAAGCCGCTCGATCTCACTTCACTGATCGAAGCGAGCCTACAACACTGGAAATTAGATCAACAACTGCAAAGCCAATTCACTGTCCGAGACGGCGACCCGTTAGTGATGAATATCCAAGGAGGCAAAGGACAAATCGAGACACGACAAACTTACGCCGACTTCGTATTTCAAACGGAATGTAGAACCAACGCTCCGGGATTAAATTCTGGAGTCTTCTTTCGGTGCATTCCCAATGATTTGATGAACGGCTATGAGAGTCAAATCCAAAATCAGTATCAAAACGGTGACCGGAAACAAATCGTCGACTGTGGGACAGGAGGAATTTTTCGACGTCAAGATGCCCGGAGGGTCACGGCAGATGACATGGCTTGGTTTTCGAAAACCATCGTTGCTTCAGGGCCTCACATCAGCGTCTGGGTGAATGGTTATCAGGTGACTGACTGGTCGGATCAACGAAAACCCGACTTAAACCCTCGTCGCGGTCGGCGACTGGCAGCAGGCACCATTATTCTCCAAGGGCATGACCCGACGACTGACATTGATTTCCGCGGCTTGCGGATTCGAGAAATCACCGAGCGTCGACCTCGTTAAATAGTCCTTCCTAACAGTGGTGTTGGAGGAGCACGCGACTCGCAAATCTATCATCCCAACTGGCGGAGCACTTTCGGCAAAGGGAAATGTACATTTTCATCTCGTACCATACAAAGTTCGACGTCCGCTTCGTAACGGGCTTTCAGCCAATCAATGCATTCCTCGACAACCGTCTCGGGGGCGCTCGCACCAGCCGTCACCAAAACCGTTTCATCACCCTTGAACCATTCGGGGGAAATCTCCGAAGCCCCATCAATCAAATAGGAACGTACGCCAAAATCGGCAGCAAGTTCTTTCAAACGCTGACTGTTGGAGCTATTTTGACTTCCCAACACCAGACACACATCTGCACTCGAGGATAGTTTGCGAACCGCCTCTTGGCGATTCTGAGTGGCGTAACAAATGTCTTCCTTGGGAGGATTCACCAGATTCGTGAATCTTTGCCGCAAACGTGCGATGATTCGATTTGCATCATCCACTGAAAGTGTGGTTTGAGTTAGGTAAGCCACTTTCGCATCAGTTGGAATGTCAAGTAGATCGACCTCCTCTTCGGTCTCTACCAGCACCATTGCTTCAGGGGCCTCGCCCATCGTACCGATAACTTCGTCATGACCTTCGTGGCCAATCAAGAAAATCGTATAACCTTCCCGGGCATATTTGATCGCTTCCAAGTGAACTTTGGTCACCAAAGGGCAGGTTGCGTCGATCGCGTTTAATTTACGTTCTTTGGCAATTGCCCTGATTTCCGGAGAAACCCCGTGGGCCGAAAACAGCAAGTTGGAACCCGAAGGCACCTCTTTCAGGTCATCGACAAAAACAGCCCCCTTCTCGCGAAACGTCTCAACTACGTATTTATTGTGGACAATCTCGTGATAGACGTAGACCGGCGAACCAAATTCGCTCAATGTTAAATCCAGACTCTCAATGGCCATGTTGACACCGGCACAAAAACCGCGCGGACTGGCTAACAAAATCTTCATGAATTTCCGTCAGTTAGGACGTGGAATAATGCGAAGGCCCGTCATGAACGGCACAGGACGAACCTTAACCCTAGCTTATTTGACCGTCAGCCTCGCGTCGAGGCAACGGTCTACTTTTCCCAGACCTTTAAACCCTATCCTAAGACAAACTTTTGACCATAATCGAACGAGGTTTCGATAATGTTTTCGTAAAAATTTTGTACTCGTTTTCGCGACTTCCATGCAAGAAACCCGTCCACGAATTGAATTGAATGCAGCCGCCGTCGAAGCGGGGTACAAGAATTGCCGCGCGACAGCCAATCAATATTTCAAGTCTTATGCTTGGATGGCTTCTAATCTACCTAAACCCCGCCGACTGGGCCTAGACGCTCTATCCTGCCATCTTGCCAAGTGTGTCGATCTCCTCGATCTGGAGAGTTTCAATGGGTTACCATTGGATGTTTGGTGCGAAATTCGTGACGATTTGAGCGATGCCTTTCGTGGACAGTGCACCTCGAATGATCTCGCTGCACTGGTTAACGCCTGCGAACATTTCGACGTTCCCAAACAATATCTTTTTGACATGCTGGAGGGGGCTGACTACTGGATTCGGTTCCGACAACTGAAAACGTTCGACGAACTGGAAGTTCTCGCTTATCGGATCGGCGGCGCGATGATGACCGCATCAGTCCCCGTTCTTGGGTTCATCAAGGACGATTACGAATTCTCAGCCTGTCGTTTAGGTAAAGCTATTTTTCTAACGCAAGTTCTGGCAAACGCGTTGCCGGACATTCGCCGTAACAAAGTGTTTTTCGCTCAGGACGATCTGTTAGAAACAGAATTGGAGATTCATCGGTTTAAATTGAGACAACCTAGCCAATCATTGAACCAACTTGTCCGTCTCTATGCGAATCGTATCAAGAAATGGTACCATGAGGGTGGCAAGCTGATCCAATACTTGGACTACGATGGAAAACGGACGGTTAAATCCCTTGTCGCATTCCACTGGAACCTTTTGAACAATATTCAGCGAGCTCCGGAAAATCTGCTCGCACCAAATAAAGTCATGAGTGGTCGCGACAAGCTTTCCCTAAAAACAAGACATCTTTTGGGAATTGAGGGAAATGTACCGGTCATTCCCAATACCGATGGGCACTCCTAGGGTAATCACTCTCCTAGGCCGACCATCTCCAACAGTTTCAACGCGTTGGTCGTTTCGGCAATCCCTTGCCGCATCTGATAATCGAACGTCATCTTACGTTGCCCGTCTTGATCAATGAACTGTTCTGCGAAGTGGACGGTACAACACGCCTTCGCCAACTCGTCGGTGGTCGCGAGATCTAAATCGTGAGTCGATATCGCGCCAATCGCATTCTCGTCAATGAGCTTACGTACCACCCGACTCACTGCAATATTCCGCTCTCGCGAGTTGGTCCCTTGAAGGATTTCATCCAGCAAAAACAGCATCGCATGCTCTCCCACTTCGTTTTGACGCTGTGCGGTGTCTACAATTTCTTTCAATCGTTTTAGCTCGGCCATAAAAAACGAAACACCGTCAGCCAACGAATCGACAATTCGCATACTGGTTTCGATGCGCAGTGTGGTGAGAGTCATCGCCTCGGCGCAAACAACGCTGCCCATTTGAGCCAAGGCCACGTTTACGCCAATACTTCGCAACAGCGTACTTTTTCCCGACATATTAGAACCCGTCACCAACAATACCGTGCCAGTAGGTCCGACGGTCACATCGTTGGAAACGCGAGAATCATCCATTAATGGGTGACCCAACTGACGGCAAACAATCTTGCTGCTGGTTGAAGATCGCTCATTGACGCTTGGAAAAATCCAATCGGGATGATCTGCCTTGAGTTTGGATAGCGCCAAAATCGCCTCCCAACGCCCCAAAGCTTCAAACCAACGCCCGGCCTTATGACCATTGCGAGATTTCCAATTTTCTAGCAGATCCAAAATATGGGCATCCCAGAAAAACATGAATTCGAGCACTAAATAAGGCAGGAAAAAAATCCCGTTACGCCGAAGATTGGCAAGCCAAGCCAAACAGGATAAAGAGCCAACGTGCCTTCTCACATCATCGCCATCCTGTGTCAAATCACTCTGTATTTTTTTCAGGAAAGGAGATTGACTCTCAAACTCGCCAACCATACCAAAAAGATCGACGTAGTGTGAAACCTCGTTTTGATGAGACGCAATTTGGTTGAATACATCGTGCATCGCGCCGGCAAAGAAAACGGAAAGGAAAAAATTTACCGCCAACCCTGTCAGCATGATCGAGACCGCGATACCCGGCTCAGCCCCGCCCAAAAATAGCATCAGTAAACCGGCAAGAACGGCCACTGATGTGACTCGACTGAGCCACAGCAACCACCTTCGCCCTACAAACCAATGGGGACTCTCCGACCATTCAATGAAACGACTCGGACCCGATTGACTCGTGTGCAACTGAGCGCACAAGAGCCGGAACCGTTGACGATAGGTGAAATCGCGGGACAACTCCTCCACGCCGGACTGTCGCTCAGCAATCTCCTTTGCGGAAGCGCCGTTTAATATCCAGTCTCCCAACGTTTTTATCCCGAGCGGAGTTCTGGCGATGCCGAGTAATTTATACAAAGAACTATCGCCCGTCAGGTCCAGATCAAAAGCGACGGCCTGCTGCTCTCGAGGCACACTAAAGGGTGGCACTTTGATCTGGTCCCAGTCACGCTTCAACCTTGCAATCGACTCTCGATGCATGTCCACCAATAATTGGGAGCGGCGGATCTGGAAATGGATGCGCTCGTGCAGAAAGGTCACGACTAAAAAACCGACAAACCCAAGCCCCGAGAGAACATACCAGAGCAAGCGACCGTCGGCAGCATTCGCTAAACCAAGAAAGACAAAAAGTAGAGCGACCAAAAAAGAACCGCCACGCAGGTAACTGAATCGGCCCCACCGGATGGCCGCCTGTTGCAACACCTCGGATTCTTCACGGTGCTTGGTCGTATAGAATTCCAACGCCTGCTGCGTGGTGGTCGGTTGTGCTGGTTCAGGTCGGCTCATATTAAGCAATCATCTTGCAAAAGTTCAAATCGGAGAAAGGCATTGTCATCGCTGGCTGGTATCTTCCCTATGCAACCGATGACAAATGCCCATTCTAGATCCCACTCAATTCCGTCGCCCGCCGTACTCTCTCAACGGCAATGATAAATGCCGCGGTTCGCAAACTCACGCCGTGCTTGTTGGCAGCAGTCCACACCTCTTCGAAAGCATTTGAAAGTACCGAGTCTAACTGCTGGCGGACACGATTAAGATCCCAACTGTAATACTGACGATTTTGTACCCATTCAAAATAACTAACTGTCACGCCACCCGCATTGGCCAAGATATCTGGCACGACGCAAACACCTCGTTCGAAAAGTATTTCATCCGCGTAGGGATGAATAGGAGCGTTTGCTCCCTCGACAATGTAGCTGGCTTTCACTGCATCAACGTTGTCTTTGGTAATCACGCCGCCCAGTGCTGACGGGATTAACATATCAACCTCGAGTGCCAATAATTCCTCATTAGAAATCAAGGTTGCGCCTTCGAAACCCTCTAGGGTAGGGTGTTCAAGAATGTGATGCAGGACCGCAGGGATATCTAACCCGTCCGGGTTGTAGTAGCCTCCTGTGATATCGCTGACGGCAACAATTTTAAAATCTGACTCATGCATATATTTAGCCGCATGAGAACCAACGTTCCCAAAACCCTGAATCGCTACCGAGACATCCTGCGGGCGCCGGCCTAATCGACGTAGCATTTTGAACGCTAAGATCCCAACGCCACGACCCGTTGCTTCCTCACGACCTTTCGCTCCGTAATCTTCGACCGGCTTCCCTGTGATGCATGCTGGATTAAAGCCGTTGTACTTTTCCCATTGATTTCGCATCCAGGCCATCGTCTCAGAGTCAGTACCCATATCAGGCGCCGGGATGTCCTTATCCGGTCCAATGATCTCGTGAATCTGATCTATGAATTTACGACTGACCCGCTCTTTCTCTTTTTTACTCAGCAGACCGGGATCGACACAGATACCACCTTTCGCTCCGCCATAGGGAATATTGACCACCGCCGTCTTCCAACTCATCAGTGACGCGAGTGCGCGAACTTCGTCGAGATCGACCTCCCAGTGGTACCGCAATCCACCCTTCATGGGCCCACGGGCATTATTATGCTGTACCCGAAAACCAACCAACGTCTCGAGGCGCCCATCATCCATCTCAACGGGAACTTCAACCGTAACCTCACGTTTGGGTTGTAAAAGTAATTTCCGAATTTCTGGAGGCATCTCTAAATTGTCCGCAGCGCGGTGAAAATAGAGCTGAACCGCTTCAAACGCTTTCATTGGATGACTTTTTGATTGGGATTGGGGCCTTGAGGGCAAATTATCAACGAACGAATTGAATACAATTGGGTGACCTGATCGTGGCCGCCACTTCGCTGTTTGACAAGGATCACCTACAATAAGTGAAATCTTCAATTGTATGTAGCTATGATCATCAATATGGGACGAAATCGTCTCGAAAAGACGTGACTATCGATTCAAAAGATTTCTGGAACTTATTATCCGAGAGCGGCCTCGTTCGCGGAGCAGATCTGCATGATCTGACCGCAACGTTTGATGCGGCTCGAACGGAAATCGATCAGCAACCCAGGTTTCAGGGGCTGAGCGAAGTCGAAACTCTATCCAAATGGCTGGTTGAACAAAAGGTCCTTTCCGATTTCCAGGCGGAGATTCTAGCCAAGGGCGCAAGTGGTCCCTTTAAGTATGGGAATTACACCGTTGTTGGAAGTACAGATTCCGGTCCTCTAAAAAGTAGTTTCTCCGCCGTGCACCAAAGCACCGGGCATCCGGTCCTACTTCAATTCCTTCCTGGCAATTCGCCGGACGATCTCTCTTTATGGAAGAGTATTGAGACCTTGATTCACAAGGTCTCAGAATTGAATTCCGACCACCTAGCTGCTGTTTATGAAGCGGTCGTTTTACCGAACTATCGATTTGTCGTTTCCCAGCAGATCCGGGGGAAGAATTTAGCCATTCGGGTTCCACGTAAGGCTCGTATGCCATGGCAAGATGCCTGCAAAGTGTTAAATCAGGCTGGGCAGGGATTGGCCTGCATGCATCAGCAAGGTCTTTCGCACAATGCGATTTCTCCGAGATCAATCTGGTTGTCCAGCACTTACCCGGCCCAACTAAGAATTCAAATCATGCCGGATATGGTCGCCGAAACGGGTGGCGATCTTTCTGAAGAATCGAGGTACGACTACTTGGCGCCAGAGCAACCCGATCAAGGGGGCTCGCCCGCAGCTGATATCTATGCACTGGGCTGCGTGCTCTTTCGGCTCACAACTGGCCGAGTGCACAAGCACCCAGATACGGACGACCTGCCGCCAGACAGCAGCGGGATCACTAAAGAGCTTGCCAAACGAGAACTCCCCCCCACTCTGATTCAGTTGATCGAATCGATGCTTTCACCGCACGCTTCCAAGCGCCCCTCGATTAACGAATTCCTTAGAGTGATGAACGAACTGGCACCCACTCCCGTAGGTAAATCGACCAGCCCACCCGGGCCGGCTTCTCTGATCGCCTATCGAGCTTGGCTTACTAAATTCAAACCGGGCACGCTTCAAAGCGACATTAAAAAACTTCCTGAGATACAACCTCAACTCACCGGCATCGCCAATCCTCAAGCAACCCCCAAAGCTAAAATCTCTAGTCGTCAGAAATCAAAACGAGCATTGCCGCTTGCTATTGTGGCTTCTCTAGTGACCCTTGGATTACTCGCGACCGCTTTTTTAATCTATGCGAACCAACGTGTTGTCAGCGAGCGGTCGACCCAACCACCTCAACAGAACCCTCCAACTGATCCATCGGAATTGACAAAACCCAACGAACCCAAAATGGATCCCTCTGCAACCACGTCCACGTCGGGTAAATGGATACAAGAATTACTTGAAGACGACGGGGACAGATTATGGGAAACCCCGACATTGGGCGATCCCATCGACTTTTCCTATGTGCCACCCGGTGCGAAGTTGATCTTCACGTTTCGCTTAGCAAATCTCTTGCAAGAGGCACAGGGACAACTCCTAGTCGATTCCATTGGCCCCAGCCTAACTGGGCAACTCGACCGATGGCAAGAAAAAACTGGTATCCCCTTAAATGAGATCGAACGCTTAACGCTCTCGCTTCACTCAGTGGATTTTGAGTATCAGACCGTTGTTTCGGTGCAAACAACCAAACCATGGGATCGCCAACGATTACTGGATCTTTGGAACAAACCTCAATCCACCGAATTGGAAATGGGGGCTCGAATCTATGTGGGCTCTGATGAAACCGCGTATTACTTTACCGAGGGAGACTCACAACCTAAAACCACACAGAAATTCCTGATCGGGCCAGCCGACTTGATAAGCGAATCCGCCGATTTGGCTGGCGCGGTCGCATTGAGTGGGACCATGAAAAATCTGGTGGAGGTTAGCGACCGCGAGCGACAGATTTCCATCCTCTTTTTGCGAAACGCACTGTTCAATGATGAAGGTCAAAAATTAATGGGAGGCTCTCTTGCCGCCTTGAATCGTCAGATGTCGGCAACTCTGGATGACAGTATTCGTGGAGTCCTACTGAGTATCCATGTGGATAACGGTAGTTTTTTCGAACTTCAATTCGATCAAACACTCGATTTAAAACCGGCGGAATTACAGGATTGGCTGACGTCAACATCTCAAAAAAGCCTCGATCAAATCACTCAGTTCGCGGCCAATTCACCAGGAAACAGCTACTGGAATCCCGTCCGATCGAGATACGCCGGAATGATCATGGACCTCTACCGAAATCTACGGATCGGTATCGAGCGTGGCAACGTGATTGCCAATTGCTGGCTCCCGCCGATGGCCGCTCACAACATCGTGGGCGGGACCGAATTGCTGCTCAACTACGCCAACGGAAACAGTGGGTCGGCCCTCTTAAACAGTACTAACAAAGTGCCCAGTTCGATCGAACAACTTTTAGAAATGCAGCGCGATCTGAATGTCACAACCAACCCAGATCTCAATATTTTACTGGCCGATTTGCAGTCCGAAATAACCGACGATTTGGGAGAAATGCCGTTTCCATTTAAAATTAAATTGCTGGGGAATGACCTTCTCGCTGAGGGCATTACGAAAAATCAACGGCCAGGCGAATTCGATCTGAAGCAAAAAACACTGGCTGAGATCCTCACAGAAATCATGATACGTGCGAACCCCAACAAAGACATTTCTGGTGCACAAGATCCGAACTGCAAACTGATCTGGGTCGTGGGACCCGACCCAGATCAACCCGACCAGAAGATCATTCTGATCACCACCCGCGCAGCAGCAGCAGACAAGGCCTACAGGCTGCCGAGCGTATTTCAGGCCGAATAATCGTGAAAAATGGTGCCCGATGGAGAAATTAGGAGAGTTTCGCGTTTCCCCAATTGTGTGCGGGACAACGGAATGCCGAAACCATAAAATAACGCATCCGGCGAAAGTGGTGTCGCGTGAGGGAACCCGATATCATTTCGCGACATCGAAGGTGTTGACGTAAAGCGTAGTAAGCCGATTCTTGAGGTACCTACTGGTGGAACCATTTACCATTCTTTGTGAAACATGCGCTGCTCGCTTGAAGGTCACACAACCCAAAGCCATTGGTCAAAAATTAGCCTGCCCTAAATGCAACAGCATGGTATTGGTGGAGGCCCCCGAAGGCCATGAAATCCCTCATGAGGAAACCGGCACACTCACCGAGGCCAGTTTTGATTTTGATGACATCGAAAAAATCTTAGAAAATCCCGCCATTCGTCCACAAGCCGAAATGGTTTCCAAACCAGCGGCAGAAAAATCTACCAAACCGTTTCAAGATGCCGCCAACCCTTTTCAAGCCCCTGACGCCAAGTCCGCCTCCAAGCATCATGAAGTGGCGCCGACGACCGGATCTCAATGGACTACGGCCGCGGCGCAATCCAGGAAAAAATGGGTGATTGCCGGCTCGGCAGCAATTGGTTCCATTCTAGTGGTCCTAACAATCATCGGCGCGATCATCGGCAACTCGACCGGTTCAAAAAATCAAAATTCCAATGTGACCATTGCAGAAGCTCCGGACGTCGAAGGGATGAATCCCGCGACCAAGAGCGCGGCAACTACCTCAGCAAATCCACCACCGACAGATTCGACTCCAGAGGTGAACCCTGATAAATCGCCACCTTCGAAAACAGAATCCGAAAACGCGGCCAAGGATTCGCCAGCCTCTGAAACCAATGACCCAGCAACGCCATCACCAACTCCGTTCGAACGACCCAAAATGAAACCCGATGTGATGGCTCCAAAACCGCCAGAAGAGAAACAACCCAAGCCTGCGAATGGATTGGACTCGCTGCTGATCGGTCTCAACAAAAGCGGGGGGGATTCGGTTTTGAACTCCAAACTTGGAGAGCTTTCCAATTTACTCGAACGGCAAGGAACCTCTATTCTGGAAATCAACGACTTGGCTGCCATCATTCGCAACTCTCAATTGATCGGTTTGCCAAAATACCACTTCGAAAAACCAGATCCGTTTGACACAACGTTACTGGAACGGCTTCAAGACCCTTGCGCCGGAGTCCAGTACAAAGCAACTCCGATGATCGTTGCCTTACGGGAGATATCATTAATTACAGGCGTTCCGTTTCAATTGGATATCGATGCCATTAGTTGCAAAAACATTGACTTATCGACACCCGTGGATATCAAGGTGGTCGACAAGGACTTCCTGAGTATTGTTCGGGAACTGGTTCGTCCACTTGCATTAACCGTGGTATTCGATGGCACCGAGATTCCATGGATCACTCCCATCGACCACCAAACGCAGCTTGAAGTGCGATACGAAATCCCCAAGCTGAGTGATCCCGACGGAAAAAAATTAGAACAGTTCGTCAATTCCATTAAAAACTTTATTGCCCCCTCTTCATGGACGGTCGAAGACGACCCACCCACAATAGAACGTTTCAAAAATCAACTGAGCATTCGCCAAACACCCGTCATTCACAGCCAAATAAAAGCTTATTTAGAAAAAATACAAAACGGTCTGAAATTGACGAGTGGCGAGCCCGCACCGGGAGACGCATTTCCCATTCGTTGGGCGCAAGCGGAAGCCAAAACGGCGAAGCCATTTACCGGAGCATTCCGTATACCTGTCTCGATAGAAACCATGCTCAACCGAATCCAACAAGTTTCCGAGGTGGATGTCATCGTCGATTGGGCTGCCGTCCTGCCAACCGGCTGGACCCCGCAAACGATGGTACCAGGGGAAATCGATGAGAATTCTACTGAAGAGGCGCTGCGACAGTTGATCCGAACGATGGGACTTACCAGCCGCTTCATCAATGAGAACACGATAGAGATCACGACCTTCGAAGCCGCGGCTAAATCCACGGAGCTGGAAGTCTATTCCTGTCACAAAATCTTAAATGGAGATTTGACGCCCGACGCCCTAATGCAAGCGATTCAGGGCGCTTTGAACTTCAATCTAAATCAACTCAACAACATCCGAGTTGTTTATGAACCAGAATGCGAATGTATCATTGCTGTGGCGCCGCAGTTAGTCCAACGTCAAATCTACGCCATTCTTCAGCGACTGGGCGCCGACTAAGCCGTCACGGCAATGCTTGGGAATTCAGACTCCAGACAAGCTGATCTTATCTAACCAACTCGATTCGCTCGGCGCCAACACGGCCGTGACCATAATTGCGTACGGAGATCGAATAATGGCGTTCAAACCAGTCTTCAATCTGCTTCTCACGACCGAGATCAAATTCGCGATGAACGCCAAGGGTCTTGCCTGTCGCCGGCGTTTGTAGTTCACCATCGCGAACCACGATCTGGCCCGCCTTCACAACCAACCATGGCCAACTGAACATCGTTTCGTAGTTTTCGGAAGGGGTATAGACCACGACATCCGCATCGGCCCCGATTCCGAGATGGCCTTTGTTGGGAAGCCCCAATATACGAGCGGGACCTGCCCGTGTGATGATCGCTATTTCTGACAGGGTGTACTCTCGGTCCAGATCTCTCAAGCAACTCGCTTGAAGCACGCGTGGATGCACTCGTTTTAGCGTTTCACGTCGGAAGCTCGCGTCCATCAATAATCGTATGATTTGAGGATAGGCTAAAAAGCTACCCCCGTTGGGGTGGTCACTACTCATCACCACTTGCCAAGGATCCTTTACCCGCAGGTACCATTCCAGCCCAATGGCCCACTGTAACGAGTTGACAAAGTTGCGATTTCGATAGTGGATCGGAGAAATTCCGCATCCCGACTCCAATTCGGTGTCGCAGGAGTACCATTTGTCACCATTTATTTTTTGGAGGAAATAGCCCAACGGCCCATCTGCAGTCATACTCGTCGTCTCGCCGAACATCACCTGTCCAACATCGACCGTCAGTTCCGGGTGTTCGTTGACGTAGTCGACCAAGGGTCCCACCTTGGACTCCATACCCATGTCTGAATCACCACTGCCTCCATAGCTGTGGAACTGAACATGAGTCATGTGGGCCTTTAAACCATCTAGCGATCGCATCGTCTCAAGAGTGGTTGACCAATTTCCCGGGATGCCAAGATTGTTGCCGTGGATATGCACGGGATGAGGCAGACCTAACTCATTGGCCGCACGGGCAATCCCCTGAACCACCTGACGGGGCGTTACCGAAAAACCGTCGATCAGCTCGTCAAGATCACGCGCGTTTCCTGCAGCTCTCTGCTTCCACATTTCCACACCGCCCGGATTTACCAATTTCGGCGCAAAGGCTCCGGCACGGTTGATCAACCAACCCAAAAAAGACTGTAGTCCAACGAGATCATTTTCAGCGATCAGCTGCAGCGCCAACTGGTTGTTACCGACCAAAACAAAAAAACCGGTGTCAATATTGGGAATCAGTTCAAATTCATGGTGGATGTGTCTCGCCCCCATAGGAGTCACGGCGGCGTCAAAACAGGTCGTATAACCAAGACCCGTGTATCGATAGCCTGCCGTTAAGATATCAGGCACGCTCCCCATCGGTGAATCACGACCGGTCAGACCATTACCGACCCGCCCTTGTTCCGGCTGCATCTTGCGCGCGGTGTTCACCTTGGGACCGGCGATGTGGCAATGCATATCCACTGCGCCCGCCATCACAACACGACCGCTCACATCGATCGTGACCACGTCCGTCGGGGTTTCAGGTGCGGATACCACCTTGCCGTTTTCGATCCAAAGATCGGCAACCACCCCATCGACGCCCTGAGCTGGATCGTAAATCGTCCCCCCAGACAGTTTCAGAAATGGCATTGAGAGTCCTTTCTCTTACAATTTTTTTAACGCGGTTGCCGCGGACGGTAAGCAGTTGACCCGGACCTTGGCCCGTCACTCTCGTCCGCTTGTTGCAGACGATCATCCATGGCAATTCTGGATTCCAGATCGTCGAAAACAGCTTCCAACTCATCGTAGTGACGACCAATTCGCTCAAGTCGCTCCTGCATATCCGAAGACTTTGCTGACGGACCGTCGGTGTCGATCGCTATTTTTCGGGCTTTGTACCGCGGGCCAAACGCCATGAGATTCACTTCATGTCAAAAATAAGTAGTTACTTGTCGAGGCTTCTCTGGAACGACGGTATTCGATTGTTCTAGGACACAGGCCTAAATTCAAGGGTCAATCTATGGCCAACCTCGTCTTTTAGTTTGAACTCACCTTCAGCTCGTCTCTAAGTCGTTGAAGTTCCACCTTCAATTCCGCTCGGGCTTCCTCGTAAAGCGGGTCGTTAATGAAACTCATATTTTCATTGGGATCTTTCAGCCGATCCATCAAGTCCCACTGGTCAATATTGACTTTTGCCCGACCATTCTCTCGATCTATTTTTCGGTAGTAATGTATCAATTTATACCGCTCCGTCACCACCCCGTAGTGAGCCGCCACGTTGTGGGTTCCTAGTTCGTAATAGTGGTAATAGAACGACTGCCGCCAATCTGAAGGATGTTGCCCAGCCAAAATCGGCTTCAGTGAGCGACCTTGCATGTCGGCAGGAATCTCAATTCCAGCAGCATCCAAAAACGTCTCCGGGAAATCTAAATTGGATACGATTTGACTGGTGTGACTGCCGGGCTCGGTCAAGCCTGGCCATCGAATGATCAAGGGAGTTCTCAATGACTCCTCGAAAATCCATCGTTTGTCATACCAACCATGCTCGCCCAGATAAAATCCTTGGTCCGATGAATAAATCACAATCGTATTATCTTCGAGGCTATTTTGCTTCAGATAGTCGAGAACCCGGCCTACATTATCGTCGACCGAGGAAATGCACCTCAGGTAGTCTTTGATGTAATACTGATAATGCAAACGTCGCTTTTGTTCATCCGTCTTCGCCGACTCACGATATTTTAAATAATGATCATTCCGATTCTTATACGCGGCAATCCAATCGGATTTCTGCTCCGGTGTAAACCGACGGAAAAATCGTTTCGCCTGATCCGATTCCGGATCAGGGAACAACTTCAAGTCGAAACCCGGTCGCATGTCTTTCCCCACTTCCATGGCATTTTCAGCGAGCACCTCAGCCCGACCTGAATAATCGTCCAGCAAGTTACTTGGCTCGGTGATGCTTTCTTTTTCAAACGTTTGTAAGTGGTCTTTGCTGGGTAACCAAGCCCGATGAGGAGCCTTGTGTTGCAACATCAGCATGAAAGGCTTGTCTTGATTCCGATCATCTAACCACTTCAATGCATGATCGGTCGTCACATCAGTAACATAACCGGATACTTGTTTCCGACCGTTGGGTGTAAGAAAGTCGGGGTTGTAATAGTTACCTTGTCCTGGAAGTACAAACCAATGATCGAAGCCGGTTGGATCTGATCCTAAATGCCATTTACCTACAACGGCCGTTTGATATCCCGCAGATCGCATCAGCTTGGGGAACGTTTGTTGGGAGCCGTTGAATTTGTCACCATTTTGACGGAAGCCATTCAAATGCGAGTACTTACCCGTCAAGATCACGGCTCGGGCGGGCCCACAGATAGAATTCGTAACCAAGCAACGATCGAAACGCATTCCCTGACTCGCCAGGCGATCTAGATTGGGAGTCCTGTTGATTTGCGAACCATAAGCCCCGATGGCTTGGTAAGCATGATCATCAGAAAAGATAAAAACAATATTAGGTTTCGATTGAGAACCCCCTTCCTCTTCAAAGGGGCCTGCCTGCAAACCGTCGGCTAAAAAACCATACACCATACCGGCAACAGCCAAAGCTAATGCAACTTTTTTACATCTCATTTTCAAGTCCAAATCTCTTAGGCGAATTAACATTGCCACCAAATCCTTACGGCCGCCACCAGCCGTTGGACCAATGTGTACAAACGTTTCACGCGACACTCCCACTATAGGGGATCAACGCGATGGCTGCAAAATACCAGAGCGCATTGTGTCGGTCAGTAAAACGACCAGAGTGGCACCTCAAACCAAAAGCTTATGTGTGAACCTTTTCGGTTCAGAGAGCTTTTAAGGGTTTACTTCTCACCCACGAATCGGCCAATTCCCAACCTTCAGATGGCGGTCGACCTTGCCATGTATAGGGCTGGTAACAATCAGGACTAGTCGCAATCGGCAAACTCACTCGGCCCCCACGGCTCTTTCTGACCAACTTTCTAAAACGCGTGCCATTCTCAAAAAATTGGCCATCTTGCCTTTTAGATTGTGTCAGAATAGCACTAATCAAACGAACATTTCATGGTTCAGCAGACGCCGATACAGCGCCTGGAAAAGTTGAACCAAGTCCTGGGTATGGAGTCCGGAGTCGAAAATGATCGGTCAGCAAAAAGCACGGGTGAGATTGGCAGTGATGGTGACATTGATCACCGGAACGCTCACATCAAATGGGCAGGAAGTTATCCGCTCCGATTTCGCGATTCAAGAGCGAAACAGTCGACTAGAATTGACCGAAGAGATCCCCGTAGACGAATCCTTCTTACCTGAAGTGGGCTTTGGTCTGGTACCGGTCAACCCTCGTGACAACTCGGTTTGGATGCAACAAAGCGCTGCAGGCGATCCCAATTCGCCAATTGATGATCGTGTCATGTCGATGCTTCGAACCGGAAAAATTGATCAACCGGTCAACGAAAGTCAAGTCGATCAAATCGAGACCATTCGTACGCGCTATTCCGACGGCAGCGTTCAGATTTTGAAAAATGTATCGCAGGACAAACTCGGTAATTTCTACAACCACGGTATCTGGCGACTTTTTAACCAAAAAGGCGAGGTATTGGCTGCGGGTCAATTTAATCAAGGTTTAATGGAGGGGCAGTGGCAGCGGTGGCATCCAGCCAACTCCGAAGGCCTTTTCCGCACTCAGCCTTTCAATCAATTTCAGGGTCCGTTTCTTTCCACCGCGACATTTACAAAAGGCAAGATGGATGGCGTCTGGGCACTATTTGACAACGAACGCCGAAAAATCTTAGAGATCCCTTATCGCGATGGTAAGCGGCATGGCGATGCGAACTGGTGGTATCCCAACTCTAATAAAATGAGACAGGCTAGTTTCCGAAATGGCCAGCTCGATGGGACCGTCAAAGAGTGGGACAGCCAAAACAACGTGGTACGAAATGAGGAGTTCATTTCAGGAAAAAAAATTGTACGGAACACGTCATTTTATCGCCCCAAACAAAAAGAATCCGAAGCCTACTTTCTGGATTCAGAGATGGCATTGGACGGCACTGATAATTGGTGGGATGCTCAACCTGCTCTATACATGCCACGCGGCAGCGCGATGCAACATGGCCCTGTCTCTGCCTGGCATGACAATGGTCAACTTAAAATGCAAGGTCAATACATCAATGACAATCGAGAAGGCCGTTATTCTTGGTGGCACCGAAATGGCCAGCGATCGCTGGCTGGGGTCTATGAAACCGGTAATAAAACGGGTACCTGGATTTGGTGGCACCCCAACGGTATGAAACAAATCGAGGGGACCTATGAATCCGACCTCGAGTCGGGGATCTGGACCTGGTGGGACGAAGCTGGCAACGTCATCGCGACTGAGGAAATGACGCCTGCCGCGGCAACCGAACAACTAATGGAACCAAAGTCAAATCCCGGATTAGAGCAGCCAGAGTTACTGCCTCCTCCGATTGCCCCACCAGCTAGCTTGGGCGATTCACTGGAAGAAATCAAACCAGCAAGTCCCTCTGCGACGCAACCAAGTACGCCGCTCCCGCCGATAAGATTTGACGACGAGGAACCATCTTCCCCCGTCTTACTGAATGAACCTCAGACGATTGAAAAATAAGTGCCGGGGTAGATCATGGCGTTACCAAGATCTGTTTTCAAATCCTGTGGATAAATCCTCTCTATCTGCGAAAACGGCTTGAGGTATTTAAGACCTCTGCTTACCTCGCTGTCAGTAGGTGTCCCTAACGACCCCAAGCCTGCAATGCCCGCCTTGCTTCATCTAGCAAAATGGAAATAAAAATGGGGAACGACGGATAACAAACGGATATGGGGTCGACTAAACTAAGTGATCTAAGCCCTCGTTTTCCTGTTCGACAATGGACTCTGCCATGAATTATCGAGCCTTTATAGTCACCGCCGTTTTCCTTTCATTCGCCGGTGCAGGCACCCTTAATGGGCAACTGCCGGACCGCGAAGTCCAAGAGAAACTGGAAAAACTACAGCTGCTTGACCTATTCGAAATAGAATTTGCGTCGGATCCGCAAATATCGCCCGACGGCAAGACCATCGTCTACGTTCGAAACCGATTCGACATCATGAAGGATTCCCGGCGGACCGCTTTATGGACCATTGATTCCAGTGGGCGCCACCTCCCTTTATTTTCCGGGAAATTCAATTATTCATCACCGAGGTGGTCACCCGAAGGAGATCGAATCGCATTCGTTTCCAATGAAAATGGGAGCAATCAAATCCATTGTTATTGGATTGCGGAACGAAGAAAATCCCAACTCACCAATGTGAATCAATCGCCCAGCTCACTGACTTGGTCTCGAAATGGGAAACTGATCTGTTTCTCGATGAGTGTACCTAGCAAACCCCAACCTTTTGCGGCAATGCCGGTCAAACCAAGCGGTGCTGAGTGGGCCGCACCACCGGCGGTCATTACCCGAATGAATTACCGGCGTGATGGCGCGGGCTATCTACCTGAGGCTTTCAATCACCTTTTTGTGATTGATTCAGAGGGCGGCTCATCCAGACAATTAACCCACGGAGAGTTCCACCATCCTGGACCGTACGCTTGGGTCGGAGATGATTCAGCGATTATCTTTTCGGCAAATAGGCATGCCAATCACGAATATGATCCGGTCAATAGCGAGATCTACCGAATCCAGATTGCCGATCGCAAAATCACACCCTTAACCACGCGACAGGGTCCCGATTCAAATCCAGTCATTTCGCCAGACGGAAAGACCATTGCCTACGTCGGCCATGACGACACACTCCTCGGCTATCAACAAGACCAGCTTTACTTGATGGATGCCAATGGGAAAAATTCGCGTGTCATCATGGAAAAGATGGATCGTAGTATTCGATCACCCAAATGGTTGTCCCCGGGCGAATTGGCGTTCCAGTTTGATGACAGTGGGGTTACCAAGGTGGCGATCACCCCACTCGATGGGACTTATTCAGTGGTCGCAGAAAATATCGGGGGGACATCGCTCGGGCGGCCTTACGGAGGTGGTAGCTACAGTGTTTCCAAAGAAGACAAAATCATCGCCTTCACGCAAACGTCACCCACCCATCCGGCCGACGTGGCCCTGACTGGGCCCAATCAAAAAGAACGACGGTTGACCGATTTAAACAAAGGTTTGTTCTCTCACAAGCGGATCGGCAAGACAGAAGAAATCCGCTTTCAATCAACTCATGACAACCTCGATCTGCAAGGCTGGGTCATTCTTCCACCGGACTACGACCCGCAAAAAACATATCCTATGATTTTGGAAATCCATGGTGGACCGTTTGCAAATTACGGGCCCAGATTCACACCAGAGTTGCAATTAATGGCCTCACAGGGTTATGTCGTCTTTTATATGAATCCTCGCGGCAGCACTAGTTATGGGGCCGATTTTGCCAACCTCATCCACCACAACTACCCAGGCAACGACTACGACGACTTGATGAGCGGCGTGAGTAGCGTCGAGCAACGTTTTAATATTGACCCTGAAAATTTATTTGTCACAGGTGGCAGTGGAGGCGGTGTTTTGACCAGTTGGATCGTATGCAAGACCGATCGGTTTCGGGCGGCCGTCGTATGCAAACCGGTTATCAACTGGTATAGCTTTGCATTGACCGCGGACATGTACAATTATTTTTACAAGTACTGGTTTCCGGGCCTCCCATGGGAACACCAGGAACAATACATGGAAAGATCTCCCATTTCCCATGTGGGAAACGTAACCACCCCCACCATGCTTTTGACCGGAACCGAGGATTACCGAACCCCAATGTCGGAAACCGAGCAATTTTACCAAGCCCTGAAGTTGCAGAAGGTGGATACGGCGTTGGTTCGCATACCGGGCGCATCCCACAGTATTGGGGCGCGTCCTAGTCAACTGATCGCCAAAGTGGTCCACGTATTGAAATGGTTTGACAACCATCGCCACAAAAATGATAAGGCCCCTCAGCATCAGACCCCTGAGCCGTAGATGCTGCTGGCAACCTTCACGCTCTGCTTCGAGCTGCAAGAAACGGAAAAGAGAAGCTGATTCAGAGACATTCTGTCTGTCAGACGACTGAAATCTGCTCTGCACAGGCCCGCCAAAGCCCTCGTGCTGCAGTAGGGTACTGGATTGGTATGAAGTCTTAATAACCAGTCGTGAAACGCTCGATTCGGCACTAGCCGGCAAAAGCATATTGGTTAAAATGCCGACTGTTCTTTGACGTACAACTACCACCTCGGCCAGCCGATCTTGCTGCGCGCCTCACTTGCAAAATCGCGGTGCCGCCTGGCTCGAACGCCCGATGTTTTAACCGATTCTAAGGGGATATTGTGACCTCCGTTGAACAACTTCTCAAAACTCCTTTCCATCAGTGGCACTCTGAACACCACGGCCGGATGGTAGATTTTGCCGGCTGGTCCATGCCGGTCCAGTACCAGAGCATCATGGATGAACATCACCAGACCCGCAATTCGGTCGGCGTTTTTGACGTCTCTCATATGGGTCGGCTGTTTTTCAAAGGTACCGCAATTGACCAATTTCTCGACACCCTGACGACCCGCCGCGTCGCAGGAGTCGATGTCGGGCGGATTCGATACTCGTTAATGACCAATGAATCCGGCGGTATTCTAGATGACGTCCTCGTCTACCATCTAGCAGATGCAAGTGGAGCCCCATTTCACATGATGGTGGTCAACGCGAGCAACCGTGAAAAAATTGTTACTTGGATCAATTCTCAAATACCCTCTCAAAGCGATATTGCCGTGGACGACCGTACGCTTTCAACCGCCATGATTGCCATTCAAGGGCCCAAAGCCAATGCGATGGTGGCCAGCATGTGTTCGGTAAACCCCGCTGACCTCAAATATTACACCGGTACCGCCGCAACCCTGAGTGATGTTTCCATGATTCTCAGTCGCACTGGCTACACCGGTGAAGATGGATGCGAACTGATCGTCGACAGCGAGCAAGCTCAAGCTGTCTGGGACAAGGTGATCCAAGCGGCAGCTGTACTAGGTGGCGGGGCGACCGGCTTGGCGGCTCGCGACACGCTGCGGCTTGAAGCCGCTATGCCACTTTACGGGCACGAACTGGGAGAGGAGATTAACCCGGCCCAAACCGATCTACAATTCGCGATCAATCTTAAAGATAGGAATTTTGTCGGACGAGACGCGATCTTAGCTGCCAAAAATGATGCTTCGCTTCCGGTCAGAGTCGGCCTTGAGTTGGAGGGGAAACGAGCAGCGCGAGAGGATTGCGAAATCTTCGTCGATGAAAACAAAATTGGAGTCGTCACCAGCGGCACCTTTGCTCCAACGGTACAAAAGTCGATTTCCATGGGCTATATCGAACCCGCATTTACTGCTCCCGGAACATTAGTAGAAATAGACATTCGAGGAAAGCGAGCCGCCGCCAAGATCGTCTCACTTCCTTTTTACTCGCGTAGTTGACCTACAACTGGGCCGAATTATCGAATCATTCAAACAACTGAAACCAACACCTCGAAATTGGAGATGCCAAGTGAGTCCAGAACAATTGTTGTATGCAGAGTCACACGAATGGGTGCACGTTGAAGAGAAAGACGCGGACAAAATTGCCACCATTGGAATATCTGCGCATGCCGTCGAAGCACTGACCGACCTCGTGTATATGGACTTACCCGCGGTGGGCGCGACCGTAACGTCGGGCGAGCCGTTCGGCGAAGTCGAATCCGTAAAAGCCACCAGTGAGTTATACAGCCCGGTCGATGGCGAAGTCATCGAAGCCAACACGGAATTACCGGACAACTTAGAAATACTCGGCACGGACCCTTACATCGCAGGCTGGATCATTAAAGTAAAATTATCCAACGTTGATGCCATTGGCAAATTGATGGATCACACTGCCTACGAGAAAATGTGCTGTGATTCATAACCCACTGAATGCCCATTCAATTTGAGTATCCATTCCCTACCACCCGACGGCCGGATCTTGTATCGGCAAAGGGTTTTTCGTGAGCTTGAAAATGACCACCAAAACCATCGAACATGAAGCGATTGACCAGTTGACCGGACAGGATGAATTCATCAACCGTCACATCGGACCTAGCCAATTGGAAATCCAAGAGATGCTGGAAACCGTAGGCGCCTCTTCGTTAGAAGACTTGATACAAACGACTATTCCAGCCAGTATTGCTCTGGAGCACTTGTTGGATCTTCCGCGTCCCTCTTCGGAATCGGAAACGCTCAAGAAACTCGCTGAGTACGCTGAACAGAATCAAGTATTTCGTTCGTTCATCGGCATGGGCTATCACGGAACTCACGTACCGGCGGTCATCTTGCGAAATGTACTGGAGAATCCAGGGTGGTACACCGCTTACACACCTTATCAGGCAGAAATCGCTCAGGGCAGGTTGGAGTCTCTGCTCAACTTCCAACAGATGATCATGGACATGACAGCGATGGACATGGCCAATGCCTCGTTATTAGATGAAGCGACTGCTGCTGCAGAAGCGATGACGCTATGCAAACGGGCAGGTAAACAACCATCCAACCTCTTTTTTGTAGCCGATGATGTCCACCCTCAAACAATCGATGTTCTGCAAACTCGGGCTGAGTATTTCGGCTTCGAAATAGTCCTCGGATCTCCCAACGAAATGAATGACCACGACCTGTTTGGGGCGTTATTGCAGTACCCCGGCACCTACGGCCAAGTCAATGATCTCACGGAACTCATTGAGTCTGCCCACGATCAAAAAGCACTGGTAGCCGTCTCGAGTGATCTATTGAGTTTGGCACTTTTAAAACCACCGGGCGAGATGGGAGCGGATATAGTTGTGGGAAGTGCCCAAAGATTTGGCGTTCCAATGGGCTACGGCGGCCCTCACGCCGCTTTTTTTGCAACCAGAGATGCTTACAAGCGATCCGCACCGGGTCGTATCATTGGCGTTTCGCGTGATATTCGTGGAAAAACGGCGCTGCGAATGGCGATGCAAACACGCGAACAGCACATTCGACGAGACAAAGCCACCTCTAATATCTGCACAGCTCAAGCCTTGTTAGCAAACATGGCGGGGCTGTTTGCCGTGTACCATGGCCCGGAAGGGATTCGAGAGATTGCCACTCGAGTCAACCGGCTGACGACCCTGTTGGCTGCGGGTTTGGAGCGTTTAGGATTTACGATTCAACAAACCGGATTTTTCGACACACTGTCGCTGGCCACCGAACAGGCCGACGCCATCATGCGACGAGCGGTCGAACATCAATGTAATTTACGTCACTCCGAGGACGGGATTCTTGGAATCAGTTTAGACGAAACGACGACGGCTGCTGACGTCGAATTATTGTGGTCGATTTTCTCGGGTGAAGTAGCACCATTCACTGTGGAGGACCTCGACTCAAACTCGGAAGTCGCCCCCAGCCGAATACCGGAGGGGCTAGAAAGAACGTCAAGTTATCTCCAACATGAGGTGTTCAATAAATTTCATTCCGAAACAGAGATGCTCCGGTATTTAAAACGTCTTGAAAATCGAGATTTCTCTTTAACCCATGGCATGATTCCTTTGGGCTCATGCACGATGAAATTGAATGCAAGCACTGAAATGGCTCCCGTTACTTGGCCAGCATTTGCCAACATCCATCCTTTTGCCCCTCGTGATCAAACAACCGGCTATGACGCGATGATCCGAGAATTGGAAAAATGGCTTGTGGAGATCACAGGCTATGATGCCATCTCAATGCAACCCAACTCTGGCGCACAGGGCGAGTACGCTGGCCTACTGGCTATTCGTCGGTATCAAGAGAGTCTGGGTGAGTCGCATCGCAACATCTGTCTGATACCGAGTTCAGCGCACGGGACCAACCCTGCCAGCGCGAGCATGATGGGTCTTAAGGTGGTGGTCACGAAAACCGATGAAAACGGCAACATTGACATGGACGATCTTTTGGCTCGAGCTGATGAGCATGCCGAAAATCTGTCGAGCCTCATGATCACGTATCCCAGTACCCATGGCGTTTTCGAAGAGACGATTCAACAAGCATGCCAGATCATTCACGAGCGAGGTGGTCAGGTATATCTTGACGGGGCCAACATGAACGCTCTGGTCGGCTTAACCACTCCCGGCCTGATTGGCTCCGACGTTTCTCACCTGAACCTCCATAAAACCTTTTGCATTCCTCACGGGGGGGGCGGCCCTGGTATGGGGCCGATTGGCGTCAAGCAACACTTGACACCCTTCCTTCCTAATCACGTCATCCGCCACGACAATCGGCTCTCTCCAGGGGGCGCCGTATCAGCAGCCCATTTTGGCAGCGCGGCCATCTTGCCCATCTCCTGGGCCTACATTCACATGATGGGTGAAGAAGGCTTAACCAAGGCAACACAAGTTGCCATTTTAAATGCCAACTACATTGCCTCGAGGCTAGAGGGAAGTTACGAGGTCCTTTACAAAGGGCGAAATGACCGGGTCGCTCATGAATGCATTGTCGATATACGCCCTATCCAGGCGGCCTGCGGAATTGATGAAAAAGACATCGCAAAACGTCTGATGGACTACGGATTCCATGCTCCCACGATGTCATGGCCCGTACCGGGAACCATTATGATCGAGCCCACCGAAAGCGAATCCAAACACGAATTGGATCGCTTCTGTGATGCAATGTTGGAAATTCGCAAGGAAATTAGCCAAGTTGAAAACGGGGAACTATCAGCGGATGAAAGTCTACCTCGCAATGCTCCCCACACCGTCTATGAAATTGCCGAGGAGAATTGGACCTACCATGATTCTTCAGGCACAACCGGTGAGAAAAACACAACCGTTCGAAGGTATTCCCGAAATGCCGCGGTTTTCCCCAGCCCTGCTACAAGGCTCTCGAAATTTTGGCCCTTCGTTAATCGAATTGACGATGTCTACGGCGACCGTAATTTCGTTTGTAGCTGCCCGCCTCTTACGGCCTATGAAGATGACCTTGACGAATAGGACGTCCCGTTTCCCTTGACTTAGCAAACTATGAAAAACACCTGTCGATTGATCATTGATCCTCCGGCCGCCGGCAGCTGGAATATGTCAGTGGATCAAGCGCTGATGGAAACAGCAGATACGTACGCACAGCCGACGCTGCGGATTTACAACTGGCACCCCGCAACCCTGAGTCTTGGTTATTTCCAATCCTACGAAACGCGACTGGCTCACAAGGAAAGTCTCGGTTGCACATGCGTGCGTCGTTCAACTGGGGGTGGAGCGATTTTGCACGATCAGGAAATCACCTATAGCCTTTGCGTACCGAGTGCGAACCGATGGTCCAAAAAAAACACAGAGCTCTACGATCTGATACACCAAGCCACAATCGAAACGCTTCGGCAATGGAATATCGCCGCTCAGCTATTTCCCAAGATTCCAGAGAAAACTAGTGCACAAAAGACCAAGGAAAAAAATCAAGCATTCCTTTGTTTTGAGCGTCGGACGTCGGGTGATGTTATCTTGGATCAATTCAAGATCGGAGGCAGCGCTCAACGTCGCTCCCGGAACGCACTCTTGCAGCACGGCAGTATCCTTCTCGCAAAATCAACCTACGCACCCCAACTACCTGGCATCCAAGATCTGTCAGGAAAACTGATCGATCGAGATGAACTCACGGAAGCCTGGATTCAATCCGTTAACCGTCAATTAAAGTTCGATTTTCTTCCAGCACAACTTTCAGAAAATGAATTTCAAACTACGGAAAAAATTGAGAACGAACGGTACGTTAGAAAACAGTGGAATGAAAAGCGGTAGCCACCATTTCCAGCCTTCACTTTGAGGTGACCTTACCGATTAGGCTAGATTTCGGCGCATTTTCTATTAGTCGTAGGAGAAACGTAAAGAATTTAACGCGAGTTTTAGGTATGTACCTTGGAGCGATTTGACATAAATTTTTTGTGAAGATAAAATTAAGTAAATCAGACGAAAACCTGTGGGTATTTTTCTAATCGCATTTTTGACCGGCGCGGACGAGATCGTCCGACACAAGCAACCCAGTCAAGATGGCAACTCAGGTTCAGAAAAAAGGCGTCGAATGCAAGTAGTATTGAAAGTAGTTGGCGGGAAAAATGATGGCCGGGAGATCGTCATCAGTGTTCCTGAGTTCATTATTGGACGCGGTGAAACCGCGCATCTTCGCCCATCAAGTGATCTTATTAGCCGTGAGCATTGCGCCATCCGTATCAAGGAGGGGCAAGTCACCCTGGATGATCTAAGTAGTCGCAACGGCACCTTTGTTAACGGAGAGCAATTGGCCAATACCCACGTGGTCAAATCGGGTGATTCACTCCGGGTGGGCCGACTTCAATTCAACTTGCTAATTGATCCGGTTAAAGCTGGTAGTAAGAAACCGAAAGTGAACAATGCCGTTGAAGCCGCCTCACGCACAATGGAAGAAAAGCCTCGAAATCCTGAATCCATCGAAGATAGTATCACCGACTGGCTCGCCGCTCCCGACGACGCCGAGCCACGACGAGATTTTGGAAAGGCCGAGACCGTCCAATTCAACATCTCGGACACCACTACCATCGACTCGGTGAACCCCGCCGATTCTACCGGGAGTTCAGATGCTTCCAGTGATACTGAAGAAGGCGAAGAGGATTCCGAAGAGGAACTTGGAGAAGAAGAGGCGTCGGAGACCACCAAGAAGAAAAAGAAGGCTTATGGTAAACTACCACCTCGACCCAAATTCAGTCACGATGACTCCACGACAGCTGCCGGCGACGTATTGAAAAAGTTTTTCAACCGTCGTTAATCGGTCCTCGTTAAAACATCACGAAACGCTGGCAAGTTGAAATTGCCGGCGTTTTTTTATGCCCGCTCAGTCTCCTTCTCCGCAGACCAGCTATCACAACAGTACCCGGATCATTGAGTCTCCCTCGAATGTTTTAACGAAGCTCGTTGATTGGCATCTCGTTACGGCGCGTCTGCCTTGTTGAAAAAATAGTTGAAGCAGGTCACCCTCTGCTTCAATCAAAAATGTCGTTTAAAATCCGCCGGTTTTACCTGTACTAATCGTTACAGACGGATCACCCGAACGATCTTTAATCTTTACCTGTTCCGAAATTTCTTTTTTCCCCGGAAAGTTGACCTACATGCGCTATTTTTACTCGGGCAGTTACCCAAATGAGAAAGCACTTACACGTTCAACTCAATCCAACTTGCATGGGAATTTCAGATGGCGACAAAAAAAGAAACCAAGAACACGGGCATTGAATCACAGTCATCCATTAGTCAATTGAACGAAACGGGTCGTCGCGATCAAGAAGATCGACGTCAGAAAAATACCGAAGTATCAGGGGAGCGTCGAAAGGTGAAACGCCGTCGCCAAATTGATCCAACAACATGCGAACGTGAGTACAATGCCTCGGAAATTGAATTCATGCAAGCAATGGATGACTACAAGCGTGCAAGCGGTCGAATGTTTCCCACTTGCAGCGAAATCTTGGAAGTCATCATTCATCTTGGCTATCGTCAAATTGCAGAACACGGCCAAAACTACCAAGCCGAGCTGGATTCCGACATGAGCCAAGCGAACGCAGCCGTCATTGAAGAAATTGCCTAGTTTAATATCTGCTTGCAGTCCGACACCGAAAACCGTCTTTTAAGGCGGTTTTTTTCGTTGATATTGTTTGGCGGGTCAACATGGTCTAAAGTTCCGCGTCGATTACTTTCTCTCGAACGTATTACCCGTGAGTTTTCAGATGTCTTGCCGTACCGACCAACCCCCGACCCGCTCTCTTTCATTACGTTCTCACGCTCTCCTAAGGTTTACCGCGGGCACCCTATTAATGTGCTCCTTTGGCTGCATGATGAATGCGGACCGTTACAACCGCCTTGGAAAAGAAGCTTTTGATGCCGGCCAGATGACGCAAGCGATCAACCAATTCCAAACAGCACTTTCCGCCGATCCCAATAACTCCGACGCGTATTACAATCTGGCATCAAGCTATTACACTCTGGGTAAGCAAACCAACAACCCGCAGGCGCTCACTCAGGCCGAACAACTTTACCGTCAGTCAATATCTTTAAACGATATGAATGCAGATGCTCATCGTGGTTTGGCTTGCTTGTTAGTCGATACCAACCGCAACCAAGAAGCAATGAACTCTTTAGCCGCCTGGCAGGGCAAACATCCTACAAGTGTCGAACCCCTCATCGAACTTGCACGTTTGAATCAAGAGTTCGGCAAAAGTCGTCAAGCGGCCGACCTGTTAACAGACGCCCTTTTATTGGACAACCAAAATGTGCGTGCTCTAGCCGCAATGGGTTATGTCCGGGCAAGCCAAGGGCAATACGCTCAAGCGATTCAGAATTACAATCGCGTATTACAACTGGACAACAGCCAAACTCAAGTCGCTCAGCAAATAAACGAGCTGCAAATCCGGATGGCTCAGACTGCCCAGAATCAAAATACCCGCTAATTAGCTTCCGTTTTCTCCCATCTATCGGTCTCAACGTCCCTGATTCCAAACGTTACGACAAACGGCCCAAGATTCATCTGCCAATCGCCGTTTGAACCTTCTACGATTCCAAACCACCGCCACTTTCACGTGATTTGGTAAACTATTAGAATCTGATTGGGGCGGATTCTTAGTTCGCTATTTTTTATTGATTGATTGGGTTTAGTTATGTCTGTATCTACCGCGACCGATCGGGTTTTGAACTTTTCAGCGGGCCCCGCTGTTTTACCCTTGGTGGTCTTAGAACAAATACGCGATGAGCTTTTGAATCTTCCAGGAGTCGGAAGCAGCGTGATGGAAATCAGTCACAGAAGTGCCGCCTTTGGTGAAATCCTCGACGACGCTCGAAAACGGATTGTTGCGTTGCACAACGTCCCCGAGACTCACGACGTTTTTTTCATGCAGGGGGGCGCGACACTCCAAAATACGATGATTCCAGCCAACCTCCTCATGGATGAAGAGCAAACAGCTGACTGCATCATCACAGGAACATGGAGTAAAAAGAACAGTCAAGACGTCCCCTTTTATGGGAAATTAAATGTGGCGTGGGATGGTAGTGATACTCATTTCAATCAATTGCCCAACGACGATCAGTTGCGGTTAACATCGGGCGCCGCCTACTGCCATTACACGTCCAATGAAACCATTCACGGCCTCCAATTTCGGAATCCGCCGAACGTCGATGATTCACCGTTAGTCGTCGACCAATCATCTGACTTTCTATCCGAACCCCTGGATATCAGTCGGTTTGGCTTAATCTATGCGTGCGCTCAGAAAAATTGCGGTATTGCAGGCGTCACGGCGGTCATTATCCGAAAAGATCTTTTGGTGCGTTCCGGGAATCGTCTTCCTCGTTATTTGGACTATGCCCAGCAGGTAAAGGGCGGATCAATGCTGAATACGCCCCCGACCTTTGCCATTTATGTCACCGGTCTGGTTTGTAAATGGCTACAAGAAACGATGGGTGGACTGGCTGAAATGAGTCGCGTGAATCAAGAAAAAGCCGATTTACTTTATGACCTTATCGATACCAGCGAAGGCTTTTATACGGGGCACGCTCAACCTCATAATCGCTCACTGATGAACGTCGTTTTCCGGCTAAAATCCCCGGAAATGGACGCGAAGTTTGTAAATGAAGCGACTGAGCACGGCATGGCTGGTTTGAATGGCCATCGTAGCGTTGGCGGAATTCGAGCTTCTATCTACAATGCGATGCCCATTGAGAGTGTGCGCGTCTTGCATGATTTCATGCTCGATTTCGCAAAGAAAAATAGCTAATTCAGAGAATTTCCAGAACTCATTCCCTGTCGCGTTGCGACAGTTTGTCAATATCAACAACCCATCAGATGCGGGATGCAATGTCAATCACTAGTACACCCAAACCCATGAATACGAACGCGTCTGAATCCGACGCCCTCCGAATCTTGGTCCTCGATAACATTGCCCAAGAGGGGCTTGCATTGCTGGAAGCGGCCGAGGGTATTGACTATGAAATTCAAACAGGCCTATCCGGCGAGGCGTTACGAACTGCTTTGTCTCAGTTTGACGGTGCCGTTTGCCGTAGTGGTGTGAAGATCACCGCGGAATCACTAGAAGGCAATACACGATTGAAGGCGATTGCGCGAGCGGGTGTTGGGACTGACAATATCGATAAGCCAGCGGCTACGCGGCTCGGGATCGTCGTAATGAATACGCCAACCGGAAACACCGTGAGCACCGCAGAACACACGTTGGCTTTAATGCTGGGGCTGTCTCGCAACTTAGCCCCAGCCCACGCAAGTCTTTTGGATAGCAAATGGGACAGAAAGAAATTTTCTGGCCGACAACTGGCAGGAAAGACACTAGGAATTGTTGGCCTAGGGAGAATTGGTCAAGAAGTGGCCTCGCGGGCACGCGCTTTTGGGATGACCGTTATCGGCTACGACCCGTTTCTTTCCAATTCTCAAATTGAGCAACTCGGGATCGAGCCATATGAAACGGTAGAGAGCTTGTTGCCAGAAATTGATTACCTAACCGTCCACACGCCTCTCACACCCGAAACAAAGGATTTAATAAGCACTTCTCAGATTGCGTCTATGAAGCCCGGCGTTCGCCTGATTAATTGTGCGCGAGGTGGGATTTATAACGAGGCCGCGCTGGTAGAGGGTCTTAACTCGGGGCACCTGGGCGGTGTCGCTCTGGATGTTTACGAATCCGAACCCTGCACCGATAGCCCACTATTTGGGATGGAGGGTGTTCTCTGTACCCCCCACTTGGGCGCCAGCACTGAAGAGGCTCAGATTCAGGTTGCTGAAGAAGCGGTAACGCTTATGACGAACTATTTGAAAAATGGGGAAATCCGTCACGCCGTTAACACCGTTGCAGTGGACCCAAAAACCATGGAAAAAATCCGTGGTTATCTTGATGTTGCCTTCAGGCTTGGAATCATGATGTCCGGTTGGCATGGGCGGGCCGTCGAATCCGTCGCCCTCGAGTATCACGGTGAGTTAGTCGAGCAGGATACGCGTCTGTTGACATCAGCTTTTTGTGCCGGTTTGCTTGAAAACGTCGCTGACCATGTCAATATCATCAATTCTTCGGCCTTATGTGAAGAAAGAGGAATTGAGGTGGCGACCCATGCCAAACGCGACCATGCAACGTTCAGCTCTCTTATTTCCGTGACCGTTCGAGGAGACGGAATCACCTGTCAAGCCAGTGGCACTCTTTTTGGAAAAGACATGCCTCGACTAGTCAAGGTTGATAACTACCCTACCGATGCCTATATGGACGGCATTCTGTTGATCTTCACTCATCAGGATATCCCTGGAGTGATTGGCTACGTCGGAAACGTATTGGCGCAAGAAGGGGTCAACATTGCTCAAATGGCGGTTGGCAGAGTGGCTGATGAAGTTGGAGGACGAGCCATTGGTGTTTTGAATCTCGATTCACCAACCTCCCAGGAATCCGTAGATTGTGTCGCTCAATTTGACGGCATCGAAACCGCTCGCGTCATAAACTTACCCGCACACGGCGAATTACCTGACTGGCTATCCTGAATTGCCTAAGCTCGATTCAGCGTTCCACTTCAGCCTCACTAGAGCCGATCAACCACCGATGATCTGGACGGTTATGTATTCCCGAGCACGTAAGAGTGCCTCCGGTAACTTTGCGGGCTGCTTTCCTCCCGCTTGAGCCAAGTCGGCTTTCCCCCCACCGCCGCCGCCGACAATCGGTGCTATTTCTTTAACCCAATTCCCAGCACTGATTCCTTGCTCCACAAGCTGCCTGCTGATTCCCGCAACGAGAATGATCTTGTCCCCGCCCATCGTGGTCGCCAAAAAAACCGCAGCTGGATGATCATACTTTCGAACTTGATCGATCAATTGCCGCATCAAGTTGGGATTGGAGCCGGGCACCTCCTGAACAATGATACGTACCCCTTGTGTCACCTCTGCCTGCTCAATCAATGACACTGCGTCCCATTGCTCAGTCTCACCCATCCTGTCTAAAGTCGCCTCAAGTGTTGCGACTTCCTCAAGTAGCGATAGCGTTCGCTTTAAAACGTCTAGGCCCGGGACATTCAACAGCCGCGCTGAACGACGCATCACATCGCGTTTTGAAAAATAGTCCGTCAGCTCTTCCCCATGAACCTTCGCCGAATTGCTGCTCACCGCGGTGGTCCGCTTGCCAGCAGAAACCTGTTTTTTAAGACTTTTGATTTTTTGATTCAATGCCTCGATCGCTTCCGGAATCGCAGAACTGGTAACACCTAACAAACCAGCCAACTTGTCAATGTGAGCAGCAATCTGCTCCTGATTTGCTATCGCTTTGTCGCCCGTCAACGCTTCGATCCTGCGTGTCCCAGACGAAACACTCTCTTCTAAAATGATTTCAAACGCTTTGACTTCGGAGCTGTTCTCCAAATGAGTTCCTCCACAAAGCTCTTTACTGAAATCGCCAATCGACACCATGCGGACTGGATCAGGATACTTCTCACCGAATAACATCATCGCACCCTGCTGCTTCGCCGCTTCCAGAGGCAACGTTTGGGCCTTTACCGGCACCCCATCCGCCACGTTTTGATTGGTCATTTCTTCAATCGCGGTCAACTCTTCGTTTGTCACCGCGCTCATGTTGGAGAAATCAAACCGCAGCCAATCATCTGAGACTTTTGAACCTCGCTGCTGCGCGTGCGCACCTAATGCCTTTTGTAGTGCGTGATGCAACAAGTGGGTTGCCGAGTGAGCTCGCCGGATCGCATCACGCCTTGACGTATCGACCATCGCTTCCACTTGCTCGCCCGATCTAATTTCACCCGATTCAATTAGACCGAAGTGTATGATCAGCTCTCCATTCTTGCGCGTGTCAGAAACTCTGAACTCACCCCTGGGTCCCTTGATCAAACCCGTATCTCCGACCTGCCCACCTGATTCGGCGTAGAATGGAGTCTGATCTAAGATCACCATTTGTTGCGGCAAAGACGAATTGCAAACGAGGGCGTCCCGCTGCGTATCACCCTCCACCAAGCCGCAAACGGTCGACTTGGAAAAGGTCGTCTCGTAGCCAAGGAAATCTGTTGTTTTGAAGGTTCGTTTGATTTCATCGATCGGACCGAAATCTCCCATCACGGTATCAGCGATCTTACCGCTGACACGCCCGTGCTCCTCCATCGCTTCTCCATAACTTCCCCAGTCAAATGAGAAACTACGATCCGCAGCAATGGATTCAAATAACTCTGCCGGGATTCCAAACGTCTGATACAATTCGGCCGCACTGCGCCCATCAACCACCGTCGTCTTGCTCGATTTCATCGAATCGAAAATCCGATCAATCCGTTCCAAGCCATCATCAAGAGTCGCTAGAAAACTCGCTTCTTCTTTTTTTACGATTTGACTCACTCGCTCCATCGTATTGGCCAGATCGGGATACGGATGTTTCATTTGGTTAACCACCTCGGGAACCAACTTGTAGAGAAAGGGGTCCCTCAGGCCGATTTCGTGTCCTTGCAGAACCGCTCGACGCAAGAGACGACGAATAACATACTCTTCTTTATTGCTCCCTGGGTATACATTCTCATGGATCGCCATCGTGCAGGCACGAATATGATCGGTTATCCGACGCAAACGTCGACCATTATCCGATTCCGCCACGTAGCGAACGCCAGTCACTTCGGCTGCTGCCTCAACAATCGGTAGTAGTGTGTCGATGTGATAGTTGGTCGAGACGCCTTGTAGCGTGGCAGCCATGCGTTCCAACCCCATCCCGGTATCAATATTTTTACGTGGTAACGGAATAAGATTTTCGGGCGGATCTCCTTCACGATTAAACTGAGTGAAAACGAGATTCCAGATCTCGCATTCTGGCCCATTTTCAGGATGGTAAAATATTTCACTGCAAGGACCGCATACTCCATCTGGGCCATCTGTTGGCGCACCGGCCGGCCAGAAATTATCGTGCTCCCCAAGTCTTTCAATTCGACTGATTGGCAGTCCGACTTCTTGATGCCAGATATCACTAGCTTCGTCGTCATCCAGATAGACCGTGACCGACAATTGTTCTTCAGAAATTCCCAACCACCGTTTATCCGTAAGGAATTCCCAAGCCCATAGAATTGCCTCCCGCTTAAAATAATCACCAAAACTAAAATTCCCCAGCATCTCAAAAAATGTATGGTGATAGGCGGTTCGTCCTACATTCTCAATGTCCCCAGTTCGGAGACACTTCTGACATGAGGTTGCGCGGGTGTAGTCCAACTCCACTTTTCCCAAAAAGTGATCCTTGAACTGGTTCATTCCAGCCGGCGTGAACAAAACAGATTTATCCCACTTCGGCACGAGCACATCACTGCCGCAAAGACGATGGTCTTTGGATTGATAGAACTCAAGATATTTATCTCTTATTTCGTCAGTTTTCATCGGGTTCCTTGCCAATGGCGACACGAGCGTTGGTGCCCCCGCATCCTAAATTTTCAACCTTCAAGCGCATCTATCGATATTTAGAAGAATCAACAGACACAATGATACTTTGGCCTTTGATTTCAGACCAGAACGGACTCCTTAGAGGAAACTCAAGAAGGCGACTGACTGAGTTCGCCAATAACCTCAACTAAAGGGCCTAGCCTAACCTGTAAGCCACCTTCAATAGTCTATGCAACAATAAAAAACACCATCAAACGCTTAGTTTGATGGTGTTAGAAAGGATTTCTGAGAGGACCAGAGGATTCGAGAGGCCAGCTTAATGTACGTGGGTTGAAGCTTCTTCAAATAACCCGTAGATGGTCTCAATCCAATTCAGGCGTGGAGGATTTAGGAATTCTCTTCAACCTCTTCCAATTTTTCCGCCAAGTCTTCCATATAGCCACCGATCGCCATCACCTTGTGATGAATTTCTTTACATACATCTGGGTTTTCCACCAAGTAATTCCTAGCTTTCTCTTTACCTTGGCCAATGTGAGTCGATCCGTATTTGAACCAAGCCCCACTTCGATTGACAATTTTATGGGCCACACCTAAATCCAGCAGGTCTCCCTCATAACTAATTCCGTTAGAGTGCATCATATCGAACTCGGCAATTCGGAACGGTGGAGCGACCTTGTTTTTAACAATCTTTGCCTTGACACGTTGTCCCACCTGCTCGTCACCGTCTTTCAACGCGGCAATGCGTCGAACATCCACTCGCACGGAACTGTAAAATTTAAGGGCGCGACCACCGGGAGTCGTCTCGGGGCTACCAAACATCACGCCGATTTTTTCTCTGATTTGGTTGATGAAAATAGTGCACGTTTTACTACGTGAGATAGATCCCGTGAGTTTGCGCATCGACTGGCTCATCAATCTTGCTTGCAGCCCAACGTGCGAGTCGCCAATCTCTCCCTCTAGTTCCTTCTTGGGCACCAAGGCCGCCACCGAATCAACAACGATAATATCGACGGAGTTGGATTTAACCAACATTTCAACAATCTGCATGGCCTCTTCACCACTGCTGGGCTGGCTGACCAATAAGGTGTCTAACTCCACACCTAATTTCTTGGCCCAAGTAGGATCAAAAGCATGCTCCGCATCAATGAACGCAGCAATACCTCCCTCTTTTTGAGAACTGGCAATCGCGTGAAGGGCGAGCGTCGTCTTACCGCTTGATTCGGGCCCGTATATCTCAACGATCCGACCACAGGGTAAACCCTGTCCACCAAGAGCAATATCTAGCGAGAGGCTACCCGTGGGAATACCTCGGATACGAGAAACATTATCGTTTCCCAGAGCCATGATTGAGCCATCACCAAATTGTTTTTCAATTTGCTGAACCGCCGTTTTCAGATTCTCATTATCATTCAATAACTTATCAACCGGCTTGACTTCGGCAGCCTTGGATTTCTTACTCGTCGTTTTCGGGGTTTTTGCTTTTTTGGCCATCGTCAGTCCCTTTGCTACGGTTGTCGCATTTGAAGGTTTAACATCGGTCTTGGTCACCATTTTCCACTCCTGCTCAGTATGACTTAGTTTGCAACTCGAGGACATCCGCAGGAACCCTGTTTAGAATAGGATTCCCAAATCGCCTTCACAAGTCGATCATTCACCTCGCTTGTTACCATCTTCGCAATCGCCGCGACACATTCGGTCACAGGTCAAAAAAAAATAACCAAACTCTTCGAACAATGTCTGACTGGTGTTTTCTGGCTCGATTAACTTCAAAATCAATCATTGCCAGCATTCTGTCACAACACGACGGCGAACCAAAACGTCCGATGGTCCATCCGGATCGAAAAAACCGCAGAAAAACCGCCGTTTTTCATGCCGGCCAGTCATTAGTAGACGAACGTACACTATTTTGCTCTGGGTGCAAACTCAGATATCCCCCAGACTGGGAAAAATTTTGATTTTCCCCCCGCGTGAAACTTGAGGGAGCTCACCCAGCAGAGCGAAGGCACTCTTTCCATCCATTGAAAAAGTTACCTTAAGTTGATTCGAGACATTGGTGTGTAGGTGGGACCCACCCGATCCATAAAGCTGGAGTAAACCACAACTTGATTGATAACACAGCCACCCGCAAGATGATTTTCATGCTGCCGGCGACTCTCCACAAGCGCCTGACTCCAATGCCCACCTCGCTGTATTCGCCCTAAAATCACATGGGGATGATAGTCCTGTCGGTCTCGCGGGAATCCCATTTCTGCCAACTCCGTTGCAATCCGATCATTCAAATCGACAAGAAATTCAGCACCTTCGGTCACTCCTAACCAAATGGTGCGGGGTTTTTCATCACTTGGGAAACAACCGAGTTGGCCCACTTCAATTGGAAAGGCTGCCACCCCGTTACACGCCTTACTGACCAGCCGACACACCTGAGGCGTTTCGTTCTCCAGAACATCCCCAAGGAAATTCAATCCTATGTGTAGATTTTCGGGATTGTTCCATCGATAGCCCGTGGCATCTGATTGCATTTTTTCAATCAAACGAGCTGCGCTATTCTGAATCCGCGGTGGAACATCCACCGCGACGAAAGTCCTAATTTTTGCCATGATTTCATTCTATCGTTTTGCCAGCTGAAGGGCAGGGCGGGTTGCGATTTTTGAGAAGTCAAAGGAAACTGAGAACTCGCCTTAGATTCCGTCGAGTCGCAAAGTAAGTTAAAAGTCTCGACTGCTCTACTAGTCAAGGTAACGAACGCCCTTCCAAGGAAATCCTGATGACTCAAAAATATGATGTGTTCGGCGTTGGAAACGCCATTGTTGATATCTTGGCCCAGATTCCCGAAGACGCACTCACCGAGCTGGCCGTAAATAAGGGTGCCATGACGCTGATGGAACCGCCTCAACAAGCTGGCGTACTAAACTACCTCGAAGGAAAATCGCTCTCTCGAGCTTCTGGGGGATCGGCCGCGAACACGATGGTTGCCATTGCTCAAAGCGGCGGATCGGGAATTTATGCTGGCAAAGTGGCTAATGATCCCAATGGAAAATTTTACCACCAGGATTTGAAAGCCGCAGGTATTGAGTGCTACGTTCCTCCAGCATCCGAGACCGATCTCCCCACTGGAACCAGTGTCATTCTTACCACGCCCGACGCCGAACGCACCATGTGCACACACCTAGGCATCTCTGCGACCCTGACTGAAAATGACATTGATGTGCAACTCCTTGCTCAGTGTCAATACTGTTATGTTGAGGGCTATCTCTGGACGGGAGAACCAACCCGTAAAGCGTCACTCAAGGCCTTGGAAGCAGCAAAAGAAAACAATGTAAAAACAGCATTCACCTTTTCGGATTCTTTTCTAGTCGACTTGTTTCAAGACGATTTCAGATCCCTGGTTACCCAAAACTGCGACACGGTCTTCTGCAATGCTGACGAAGCTCGGAAATTCTTCGGTCACGAAGACCCCGCTGAATGTGCCAAGCAAATGAGTGATCTGTGTGAGCTAGGATTTATCACGGACGGCCCGAATGGTTGCCATGTCTCTGAAAATGGAATGGTCACCAATGTTGCCGGTTTCAAGGTCAACGCGGTGGATACGGTCGGAGCCGGTGACGCGTTTGCGGGAGGGGTTCTTTACGGATTGACGAATGGGATGAGTGCGGTGGACGCAGCGAAGTGGGGTAACTATTTCGCGTCTCAGGTCGTCGGACGCTTTGGACCTCGAATGGACACACCCATGCAAGACCAGTTGGATTTGATCATGAATTCCTAAACGGATTAAATACCGATGCTCCCCGAGGATCAGCCATTTTTCTTCTTCGCTTTAGACCATCCGTCTTTCAAGGATACGGTCCGGTTAAACACTAATTTGTCGGCTGTGGAGTCCTGCGCGTCGACGCAAAAGTAGCCGTTTCGCTCGAATTGAAATCGGTCTCCCGATTGGGCTTCTGCCAAACTCGGCTCCAATTTGCAATGCGTGAGAACCTTAAGTGAATCGGGGTTGAGCAGCTCCTTCCAATCCACCCCCTCGGGGACATCGGATGGGTTTTCTTGAGTGAAAAGATGTTCGTAAAGACGGACCTCAGCGTCCACAGCGTGTTCCGCCGAGACCCAATGAATCGTGCCTTTGACTTTTCGGCCATCCGGAGCTTTGCCACCAGCCGTCTCTGGATCATAGGTGCATCGCAACTCAACGATTTCACCCGCGTCATTCTTCACCACCGACTCACACTTCAAAAAATACGCGTACCGCAATCGAACTTCACGCCCCACAGTTAACCGAAAGAACTTCCGAGGTGCGTCCTCCAAAAAATCACTTCGCTCAATATAAAGCTCGCGACCAAAAGGGATGGTACGAATTCCAGCAGCGTCATCCTCGGGATTATTGATCGCGTTCCTCATTTCTGACTCACCCTCCGGGTAGTTCTCAATGACCACCTTAAGTGGGTCCAGAACCCCCATGACTCGAGGTGCGATCTTATTCAAATGCTCTCGAATACTCTGCTCCAGCAACGACAGGTCCGTGAGGCTGTTAAACTTGGTGACACCAATCTTATTGCAAAATTGACGAATCGACTCGGGTGTAAATCCACGACGTCGAAAACCACTCAATGTCGGCATTCTGGGATCGTCCCAACCGTCTACGTAATCTCCCTGCACCAACTCGAGCAGTTTTCGTTTACTGGTTACCGTATATGAGAGAACCAGCTTGGCGAATTCGATTTGCTGGGGATGATGGGCCCCGAGATGATCAAGGTACCAATCATACAAGGGACGATGATTCTCAAACTCAAGGGTGCATATGGAGTGAGTGATTCCTTCCATCGAATCGCTTTGACCGTGTGCCCAATCATAGGTCGGATAAATGCACCAAGCGTCACCCGTTCGATGATGGTGAACATGTCGGATTCGATACATGGCCGGATCACGTAAATTCATATTGGCAGAAGTCATGTCGATTTTTGCCCGCAATGTTTTCTCACCATCGGCAAACTCGCCTTGTTTCATCCGCTCAAACAAATCGAGATTTTCTTCAACACTGCGCTCGCGATAAGGGCTGTTCCTGCCTTCCTTGTTCCAACCGCCACGATACTCACGTACCTCTTCGGCCGTCTGGTCACAAACATAAGCATGCCCTCCTCGAATCAGTTGTATCGCCCACTGATAGAGTTGGTCAAAATAGTCCGATGCAAAAAATAGGCGATCCTGCCAATCGAATCCTAGCCAACGAATATCTTCCTTAATGGCCTCGACATATTCGGTATCCTCTTTTTCGGGATTCGTATCATCAAATCTCAAATTACATTTTCCACCGTACTGCTCGGCGATTCCGAAGTTTAGGCAAATCGACTTTGCGTGCCCAATATGCAAGTAACCGTTAGGTTCCGGAGGGAACCGAGTATGCACCCGCCCTGCGTGTTTCCCGTTTGACTGGTCGTCAGCTACGATTTGACGGACGAAATCCAGCGATTCATTTTCCGGTGCATTCATGGATGTCTCTTAAATCCAAATTCTATATGGGCCAAACGAAATTCCCCCGGTTCGCGTCCATCGGTTTCAAACGGAATGGTATCTGAATTCTTTCAATTTTTCGAGGCCCGAGAATGAAATCTCTGCCCAGACCCGTTTCTTCGGCTTGTAATTCCCAAGAATCCAGCGACAACTAGAAAGATGTCCCAATTACTTTTAATCAGTAGCTCCCGGGTGCATCCGACCGGCTTTCTGGAACATTGCCGTGAAGCGATTGCCAGTCACTTCCTGGGTTGCGATGAAGTCACCTTTATCCCTTACGCTCTGGCAAATCACAATCATTATGAATCGATTGTGAAAACGGCCTTTGCACCCATCGGAATTCCTATCCGGTCCATTCACCATGCATCCAATCCGCAGGAGCAGATTCGGTCGGCAAAAGGGATATTCACAGGGGGTGGCAACACCTTCCGCCTGCTCAAAACGCTTTACGAATTGGATTTAATATCTCATCTGCAAGAGCGAATATCGAGTGGAGAGGCTCGTTACATGGGTAGCAGCGCCGGCACTAACTTGGCCGGTCCCACGATTCGCACGACCAATGACATGCCCATCGTTGAGCCCCCCACGTTTGAAGCACTCAACCTCGTCCCATTTCAACTAAACCCGCATTACCTAGACGCGGATCCAAACTCGACTCACAAGGGCGAAACTCGGGCACAAAGACTGACCGAATATTTAGAGGAAAACGAAATCCCTGTTGTTGGCCTTCGCGAAGGTAGTTGGCTCACAGTGGACCGCAAAACCTGCCTACTAAGCGGCACCACTGGAATGATGTTGTTTCGACAAGGCTGCGAACCTCAAGAGATCGGCCCCACCGCAGACCTTAGCTTTTTGATGAATTAGCCCTAACGGTTTGCAGCCGCCTCAGAATCTGCCCGAAGACAGCGATCACTCCGCGGCCCCATGCAAATGCTCAAGAGCGCGTTCAATACGATGAATGCACCGCTCGCGCCCCAGAATTTCTAAGGTTTCAAACATCCCAAACCCGGCCGCTTTACCCGTTACGGCCACTCTTAAACCGTGTATGATTTGCCCTATTTTGATACCCTGAGACTCGCAAAAATGGTGCAACAATGCATTTAAGGGATCAGCCTTGAAATCATCCTGCTGGGCTAGCTCGCCTTTGAAAAGATCCAATAAATACCCCGCATTCTCCGGCTTCACCAGACGCTTTTGAAACGCTTTTGAATCGTACTGGAGTTTTTCATCGGGAATAAAAAAATCATCAAATTGCAAAATGTCGCCAGCCACTGTGATCCGGTCGTCTGCCGCGTCGATGATGCTCGAAAGGTAAGGACCCATCTCACATTCAATCGAGGGGCCCACCAAACCGGCTCGTTGTAAAAATGGCAGACAACGAACAACTTTCTGTTTAAGCGGTAGCTCATTCATGTATCGCTGTTGAAAAACCAGCAATTTCTCAGGATCAAAACTGGCCTCCGACTTCACCACACGGTCCAGCGAAAATAAATCCGTCATTTGCTGCCTGCTAAAGTCTTCCGTCTTGTCGTCAAGCGACCAGCCCACCAGCAGAAGATAATTCACGATCGCATCCGGTAAAAAACCGATATCCCGATAAAAGTCCACCAATACCGGATTGAAAGAACTGGGAACCACCTCCAAATCAATTCGATTTGCAATGGCGACCCCGTGATCGAAAAGTTTTTTGAAATCATGATTCTTCATGTATTGTTCGATTTTACGCTTACTTAATTTATTTTTGCTGCCGGGCTCCGCGACAAATGGGATGTGCGCATAGCTGGGCAATTGGTAACCGAGCGATTCGGCAATGAAGATTTGACGAGGCGTGTTTGACAAATGCTCCACAGCGCGTATCACATGCGTGATTTCAAAATCATGATCATCGACCACATTGGCCAAGTGATAGAGGCAGGTTCCATCGGCCCTTTGTATCACGTGATCCTGCTCACGGTCCCAATCGAAAGATACCTCTCCTCGAACAAGGTCTTCAATGTTGCACGTTCCTTCACGAGGCATCTTCAAACGGACAACAAACGATCGCCCCTCCGCCTCAAATTTCTGACAAGTCTCTTCCGTTTCGGCCATCCATCGACGACTATAAACAAAATCTCGCTTCTCCCGTTCCGCGGCTTCACGTTCTTGAGCCACCTCCTGAGGAGTTGCATAGTCACGATACGCTTTGCCCGATTCCAGCAGACGTTGGGTGGCGGCTTGGTAACACGATAACCGCTGAGACTGGAAATAGGGTTGGTGGATTCCTCCGACTTCAGGACCCTCATCCCAGTCAATACCCAACCATTTAAAACCATCGAGAATGGGCTGTAACGCCGAATCGATATTTCTCTCCGTGTCTGTATCATCGATGCGCAAAATAAACTGCCCACCGCTCTGACGAGCCAACAGCCAATTAAACAGTGCCGTTCTAACGCCGCCAATATGAAGGTAGCCGGTAGGACTGGGAGCAAAGCGGGTTCGTACGGTCATCGTGGGAGTGCCATCATCAGGGCCGGGTGATTGAAAGCGACGATTTTATTCCATCAACACCGAGCTGAAAACGTGCGGATCGCAAATCGGAGTCAAGAAATGAGAGACCCCGTAAAAACGGCTTGGTAACCCCTTTAACCGGCTCGTTTTTGCCGTTTCTGCAATTTACGCAAACGCCTGCGTTCCGATTTGGACAGATGAGATTTTTCGCTCAGGTTAAAAATTTCCATTTCGTCATCATCGAGTTCGAACGAGAAGTCAGGGGTCGCCGCAGGCTTGCTTTTTATGCGCGATCCCAGTGGCGATGTGGCTTTGGAGGACTTCGGCAGTGGTTTAGCCGTTTGCTTTGGAGTCGGGTTCGGGATTTTCTTGGGGGCCGGCTCGGGAGTGAGTGTTTCTGAAACAACCACTTTCTTCTCTTCACGACTTGCCTTACTCAGAGATTCCTTGGCCGAAATGTTTCCTGATTTTGAAGAGGGACTCGACGGTCCATTTGCTGCATCAAGACTTTTGGACTTCACCTTCGAATCCGTATTGGAGACTTGATTTTTTATTCGTATTTCAAGCAATCCATTTGCGTGCAGGAAAACAAATCGAGCATACTGCACCAACCCGATAACGAGGGCAGATGCACCCACCAACAGACCGTTACCATAGTACGGTTGGTAGTCCCCAGCCAAATTTTCTTGAACGCTTGGGATTTGCAGAACGACCGCTGATGTATAGGCGAACCAAACAAATAACACACAGGCAAACGCGCTGACCGAATCTCGAACTTCGAACAACCCACGCACAACCAAGATTGACAAAACCAGTAGTTTCGCAGTAACCAGCCAGACCCCGCCACTACCAGGTGACGCGCCCAGAAGACCATTCGCGAGACTGTGAAACAACCCGCTTAGGTCAACCACGCATTGAATGCTCCCCAACATGAATAATGCAGCGAACCAACCCCACAACCGATAAGTACCGCGATAGTCATCGCACCGATGTTGACGCAACGCGTAGATTTGCAGTGAAGCCAACCCCGAAAGGATAAGTAGGAATGAGCAAAACCAACCGGCAAGACTCCCGTGACCACTCAATGAAAAAGCCTGCATTTGGTTTTGAGTAAACAGCTCCTGCCAATTATCAGAATAGATCGAGAGTGCGTTAAGGCCGCAAAGACACAGGATCAGCAAGGCTAGAAACAATGCAACCGAACGATAACGCTTGGGAATCAGATCAGTTGTTTTCTTTTGATGACGTCGATGCGCACTATTGGAATAGACTTTGGGATTTGCGTCCGATGAGACGTGTGCTGACTCGGAACGAGCCAACGAGTGGGTTAAACCGGATTCTTGACGAACCCCTTGCGTCACCTCTTCAAGAACGACCCGACGTCGCCGCTGATCCATGCGTCGAATTGCCATATATCCGCTTTAGAGTAGAAAATCCTTTGTCCACTAAAAGGGAATCGGCAGCGAAAGGAAAAAGACTTGAAAGCCGTATCTTGAGCCCGCAAAACTAGTACACCACGCTTACCAATAATTAAAGCCGTCTGACGACATAAACGATTTTAACCTTTGCACCGACAGCAAGGTCTTTAGGAACCGGCAAAAGGTCACACGACCCGATTGTGCAAGAATCCAATGTTTTCGACATAAACCTTCAACTCATCCCCCGGTTTGAGGAAGACCTCAGGAGTCCGCCCCGCCCCAACACCAGCCGGAGTACCTGTGAAAATCAAATCTCCTGGGTTCAGTTGAAAAAAATCAGACAGGTGAGAAATGAGATAATCGACCCGGAAAATCAGTTGGTCTGTCCGAGCGTTTTGCATCGTTTTACCGTTTAATTCACACCTTATTTCTAAATCGTGAGGATCGCCCAACTCGTCAGCCGTGACAATCCAAGGTCCTATAGGGGCAAACGTGTCGAACGTTTTTCCCAGTAACCACTGGCCACCGGGCCGGCCTTTTTGCCAATCGCGCGCGGAAATGTCGTTGCCGGCCGTGTAACCAAACACGTGATTCAGAGCTTGGGCTCGGGGTATATTACGACCCGAGCGTCCCATCACAACGACCAACTCCGCCTCGTAATCCACTTGCTGACTCAGAGCCGGTAAAACCACCGCGTCTCCCGGCCCAATGATGGCTGAGGAAAATTTCCCAAAGACAATTGGGATATCCGGAGGTTGGGAGTCCATCTCCCGGGCGTGATCCTCATAGTTTTTGCCGATACAGATGACTTTCTCTGGAGCGTCCAACGGGGCCTTGAATTGCAGGCGAGCGAGCTCGACCGGCTCCAGCTCTATTCGATCTAACCAGGACTCGATTGCCCCCACAGACGACAGATCACTCAACTCACAGATCAATTGAAATACACTGAATTCCGCTCTGCGAGGATCAGAAACCAAATACCAATTGCTCTCTCTCTGCAGGGCCGCTCGGCGCTGCCCTTCAACAATGACCGCTGCAATTTTCATGGGATTTTATATCGAGATAAGGAATGTGAATGGATCCATCGCCGTTTGTGTCGAGTCTACTTCCATCTCTAATACAATCGTTACAACCGGAAAAAACCACGACATCTTTTTCAAAGTGCTTGAAAGCGCCCCTCCGAGCCAGTCCTAAGCGCAAGCCCTGCATAAGGCAACCTAGACTCTGTTATCGCAGGTCGGTTCCCCACCACCTAAATTTAACGCCTTCACGCCCCTGCCGCGAGCGGACTAATGAGCTCAACGACTCCCGACAAGCCGTATGATCGTATCGACTCAGCTTTGAATGCTGCCCCCACTGAAGTCGGCGCTACACCCACCCACGCTTCCGGGATCCTTGGCGATGCGCTATCCTTCTTTCAAACCACACTCTTAAAAGAGTCTCGCGAGGGGGTTATTTTCCTCGACCCCAACTGCGTTGTCGTGGACTGGAACCTAAGTGCCGAAAAGCTTACGGGACTGAGTCACAGCATGATGTTGGGCAAAGTCTTGAAGCCCACAACACTCACGCTCTCCACCCCCAATGGGCAACTGATCGCCAATGCTCGCTGCCCCTTCCTTCACGCCATCAAGGCGGGGAAAAAAGTGATTGAGACCTACAGCTTGCTTGGCCGTAGCGGACGCAAGCTGATTGTTGAGCTCAGCATCACTCCCATCATTACCCGAGTCGGTGATCTGATCCAAAACCAAGGCGCTGTCGTCCGTGTTCATGATGCCTCCGAACAGGTCCATTTGCGTGAACGGTTAAGCCAGTTAACCAAAGATTCGTCAATCGATCCGCTCACTCAGGTCGCCAATCGAGCCACTTTTGAAAAAACAATCGATCAATATGTATCTCTTCATCGCCAAGCGGGATCTCAATGCAGTCTCATTTTGTGTGATATTGATTTTTTCAAACAGATCAATGACACCTTTGGGCATCACATCGGCGATCAGGCTTTGGTGGCCTTTGCGAGGTTGCTCAAAGACTTTGTCAGGAGCCGCGACCTCGTAGCTCGCTACGGCGGCGAGGAATTCGTCATCCTTTGCGCCAATTGCGACATGGAGTCCGCTCGCAAGCGAGCCGAGACCATCCGAGATTCGTTACAAAACTGGCCGCAGCAGATGTTGAACGGCCAGACGATCACCGCAAGCTTTGGAATCTCACAACTGGTTCAGAACGACAGTGCAACTGATTTTTTCATCCGCGCTGATGAAGCCTTGTATCGGGCAAAAAAGCAGGGACGTAATCGAGTCATGATCTCCGAGAGGAAGACCTCGAGGCCTGCCCCAAATCAACTCGGCATCACCGACTCTACAAGCCCCAATTTCGATGGCAAGCACGTTCTATTCGCCGGCGAATTCGTTAGCAACACTCCGACGTATTTGGTGGGTCAAAAAATCACCGGATTCATGAATGCGACCGGTGCGAAATTACTTGACTGTTGCCAAGACTTTGTTTCCGCACTCGTGCAAGCCCAAGATCCAAGTAATTCCAAACGACGGCAAACATTCCAAGTCGAAATCAAATTAAGCGATGCCGGTTGCGATTCATCCGGCAATCCAAGAACCCGGATACGCCTTCTGATTCAACCTCCCAAGAAGAAGATGTTCAAGCGGCTAAACAGCGACCTCTATATGCGGATTGTCCTCGATTTCCGCCGTTATCTCATGATCTCAGAAGATGGCCCGAACACTCATATATTCGTCGGCGACAAACAAATCAATTGAAAGAAAACGGCTCGCACGCCCATCGCTCATTGCCTTCTCTTGCCGTATCTATTATCCTCGCCATTTACGGAGTGGGCCCTTACCACTCACCCCGTCAAATGGCCCAGAAAACATTCCCGAGTTTTAAGGATAAATCATGGCGTACACTTTGCCCGAACTACCGTATGGATTCGACGCGTTGGAACCCAACATCGATGCGCGAACCATGGAAATCCACTATACCAAGCACCACAACGGCTACGTGACCAAGCTGAATGCGGCTTTAGAGGGGACGGGCATTGACATGCCTATTGAATCCCTTGTTGCTGACTTGAGCGCGGTTCCAGAAGACAAGCGAATGGCCGTCCGTAACAACGGTGGTGGCCACGCTAATCACTCACTTTTTTGGACTATCATGTGTCCCAAAGGTGGGGGTGAACCTACGGGCGCTTTGGCGGCAGCAATCGACGAAACCTTTGGTAGTTTCGCTGCCTTCCAAGAGGCGTTTTCCAATGCGGCTGCGACAAGGTTTGGTAGCGGATGGGCATGGCTTAGTGTCGACAATGGAAAACTCATTGTTGAAAGCACCGCGAACCAAGACAACCCGCTAATGGAAGGCCGGACGCCGGTTCTCGGATTGGATGTGTGGGAGCACGCATACTATCTGAACTATCAGAATCGTCGGCCGGACTATATTTCGGCCTTCTTTAATGTCGTCAACTGGGACGCCGTTGCCGAACGATTGACGGCCGCAAATTCCTAAGTCAGCAGTATCCGCTAACGTCATGCAGCCTCAGTCGTTTCTACTGAGGCTGCTTGTACGCTAGCGGATCATGGTGGCATTTCCATTCAGCTATTGACCGGATTATCGAGCATTTCTAACATCCTCCTCGCGCACGTTTTCTTCAAAAAAATTTTGAAGCATACTGATCGATTACTCCGTGAGCGTTCGACACATTTGGCGACGGGATGGAAAAATGAAGCCGACCTATTTCAGCAAATTAAGACTGCTTACCATTCTCCTTTTCGCTATCCTTCTTTCTGCTCCCGGATGCCAAACCCGAAATTTCCTTAAGCCAAATTTCTCCAAGATGGGGTTTTGGAATCGGGATAAAATGAATTTGGCGACCAAAAAGCTACCTCCTCCTTCGTCACAATTTGCTCCGGAACCAACCGGAACGGCCAATGAGACCGTTGATTCTAGCGAGCAGGAGTTCCAGCAAAAAGTCAATGACTTAGCAGGGGGCGTTCAGAACGAAAAAGAGGCGACTTTGAATAATGGACTGATTCGCAAGCCCTATAGCTTGGACTCAATGAATCCACAATTGGCAAGTGAACAAAGCAATGGATTCGAAGGTACACCAGCCCCATTCATGAATGCAGATAATTCGGATCCCTTAAATGTTGGGACGAATTCTTTTGAGAATCTAAAGAACACAATGCAGCAGACACCGCAGGATATTTCCTTTAAGGGATCTCCCTCTAAAACTAACAACAATCACAACTCCATTGACGGATGGAATCGCGATTTCACGCCAACGCCCCAGAAGTCAATAGGTTCGGCCCAGAGAGCTACCGAAAGTTTCCAGCCGATACCGCCAAGCCCAGCTGGCCAATTGAATGCGCCGGCGGATCCCCACCAACCGATGGCGGGCAGCGATCAAAACGGCTTTGGCTTACCACCAACATCGGCAGCCACAACGGGAATCCCCGCTCAAACAAATAACAACTTGCTGCAGCCAGCTCTCCCAACCATCCCTCGGGCCTCCCTTGATCCAATTCAAGCACCTGTAACCAATGACGAAAACCAATTTGGAGGCAGTGCCGATTTAACGCCAACCAAGATGTTACAAAATAATATGCCCGAGTCGCGTTCCGGAGCGTTTTCCCCGATCCCGGCAAGCCCTACGATGCCGTCTGAAACACCGACCGCAACTTATCCCGAGACTGCTTATCCAACGATCAAGCCGTTAATACCTAATCCCTTTAATGAGGCCCCAAATACCTCGGGGAAGGACTCTAAAAATCTAGCATTGGCGCCCGCGATCTCGCCAAATACGTCGTCGTCCGAAGTCCCCGATGCATTGCGGAGGGGCACCGGTGGTTTTGCACCCGGAAGCACCAAGCAAATGAAACCGTTTGAAAAAAATTGGCAGCCTCCCAGCAATTCCAACTAGGTGCGTGCCCGAAACGACTGATCAAGAAAAGGTCCTACCAAGGCGTGTTACCACCATTGATGCACAAGGTCTGCCCGGTCACAAAGCCTGCTTGCTGACTTGCCAGATAGAGGACCGCTTGAGCCACGTCTTCAGGAACTCCCCATCGACCTGCTGGAACCGCCGCCAGATAGGCATCTTTTGCATCTTGAGGATCATTCACATGCCGCTCATTGGGAATCCATCCGGGAGCAACGGAGTTCACCGTTATTCCATAAGGAGCCAGCTCTTTGGCCATGGTACGAGTCCAACCAATCTGACCTCCCTTTGCGGTAACGTAAGCGCTAAAGGGGGCAACGGAATCATGAAATACCTCACTCGTAATATTAACGATTCGACCCCATTTTTGCTGCTTCCAATGTGGCAACAATGCCTTCGTTATCAAGAATGGACTTTTGATAAAAAAACGTATCATTTCTTCGTATAATTCCCAACTGGTTTCTTCAAGGGTCAATTGCGGTTGAGGACCAGTTGCGTTGGGGACCAGAATATCAACCGGCCCTGTCTTGGCCGAAATTTCCTCCAGCATCGCGTCAACTTCAGTGGAATTCGTGACATCAGCTTGCACCAGAAAACTCTCAATCCCTTCAGCTTGGTACTCAGCAAGGGCCTGCTCGGCGCGGTCTCGATTGTTGGCAAAATTAATCGGCACTCGTGCACCGGCTTTTCCCAAAGCCATGCCAATTGACTTCCCCAAACCGGCACTATTACCTGTGACCAGGGCCGTTCGACCCGTTAGCGAATATGTCATTTGTTTCCCGTTCACTATATGGTTACTTACATTTCCAAGGTACGTTAGTTAATGGTAATTGATCCTCTTTGACAACCAGCCGTAGAGCTAAATACGATCATCACATGTCGGAAACAAACCAGTTCGATTTGCAAAAACTGAATGATCATGGATCATTAAAATCCGTGACTTTCCTAGAGACCACACCTTCCACCAATGATTGGGCCAAACAGAAGATTCAACAATCTGGCCTTGCCGACAAACTGGTTAAGGAGTGCCCCAAACTATTGCTCACCGAACGCCAAACGGCAGGCCGCGGTCAAATGAACCGAAACTGGTGGTCGGGGCAGGGGAGTCTTACTTTCTCAATCATCGAAACATTCCCTGATTCCACGCCCAACCTGACAACGAGTTTGGCCACCGCATTGGCTCTGACCGAGCTGATCTGCGGCATCGATTGCAATATCGAACCGCGCATTAAATGGCCTAATGACCTTTTTGTGAACGGCCGCAAGCTAGGTGGCATTTTGATTGAAACAGTTCGGCATCAAGGCACTGGTTTCAAAATTGTTGGGATTGGGATCAACGTCAATAATTCCCTAAGTCATTTACCAGAGGCTGTTCGAAAATCAGCCATTAGCTTGCAAGAAATCACGGGCAAACATCAAGACATGACCCCCTTTTTAACAAACTTGCTAGACCGCTATTTTGCGGTTCAAAACCGTTGTCAAACGGAACCGAAAAAAGTCGTTCAAGACTGTCTCAATCGGTCTCAACACACTTTGGGCGAACCCCTCTGTTTCCGCCTTCCCGATGGTCGATCGATTAACGGGGAATTCGCTGGCTATAGCGTACGCGGAGGTGTTTTGATCAAACAGAATGAGTCACCAGCGGAATTCCTCTCGGGGACGATTGAGCTACCCCATTATTAAACCACTCCAAGATCAAACGGACACTCGAAAACCATCCTCTTAAGCGATTTTGAAAAAAGGAAACCACCAATTGATTCTACAGAAACCAAATCGTTTTGGCGGCTTCTGGGAGACCGAACTGGTCGAAAAATAAAGGCTGCGGAAATTTCCAATCCGCATCATTCGAATTCGTGTGATCGAGGCTGGTAAATGAACCATTAAACTGGCAAAATCAACGAAACTCTGATACCCGACCAAAAAAGTCTTCATTGCCTCAATCCGAGCTGGAAATTTAATCTCGCTAAAAGGAATCACAGATGCCATTATTCGAAGTTGAAACGGATTCACATATCATTATTACTTGGGCTGATGATGAAGACGCGGCAACCACTGTTGCAAATTCTTCGTATCCAAGTGAGAGCATTGTTCGGCTCACAAAACGCCCTCGCGACAGTTGGGTTATCTCTAAAGGTGTCCTTGGTATCGCATCAAAATCAGATCCCTGCAGCATCGCCCGGGATTGCCTTTCCAAAGCGGCTGGAGATAAGGTTCATGCGATTCGTCTGTACATGCATGAAACGGGAAACGATCTAGAACAGGCTAGAAAAGTCATTGAGTCGAACATGGTCATCGGCTGGTAGTCCATTAACGCGAGTCCCTCCCAAAGCGCACCTTCGACAGACCCCAATGTCACAAAAAAGGGTCGTCTTTATGACAACCCTTTTTTAATTCTTTGTAAGACAGTAACGAAGGCCGCTATTTGAAAACGGAAGCAGCGCCACCGCCACCTTCACCCGCACCAACATTTGCATCGACTGCGTTAGGTTGCTGGCCTGGATTGGTAGCTGCAGTCGAGCCACCTGTCGTGCCCCCTTGTCGGTAGACCAGTTGCAAGCATTTATTCTCTGCTGTGGAGTCAAAGCCACTTGGAAAGCTACCACCTTTGCTAAAGGTTATGGTCAATTCACCGTTATTGAATTTATAGATGGCGTTCACCTTGTTACCGGAATCGGCACCGTTATCAATCGTAAAAACCAACTGAGCAGGACTGGCAAGACTGTTCGCACCCAACGTTCCACTGGAAGTAAGGCTCCCTGAAACCGCTGAAAAATTAGCACTGTTAATCGTCAATTTCATTGACGTCAGCGCATTGGCGGGGACCGTCTGCCCATCCATGGTTCCCGAAGCAACCGTCCACTCACCATTTAATGACTGACCCATTGCAGGAATCGTCAACAATGTCGCGACGGCGATCACAGCAAGAAATGGAATCCGGTGAAACATCATTTTCTCCTTGAGCTAGTTTTACGTCAAAATCAATCAGGCAACAGGTTTTCGAAACAATTTTCACAACAATAAAACTGACGTTTATCCGAAAGCCTTAATCGACTGCCGTTTTACTATAGAATAAGAGCCGTGATTATCGGGGTCCAGTGAATAAATGGAGACCAACCGTATTTATCGGGCATCTACACGGTTGTTTTTCAATAATTACGCGGACCTCTTTACCAGATTGCATGCTCACGCAAAACTGGAGTGGATGTAAACATTTTGTCGCCTCATCTCTCAAGTGCCGATCTTTTCAACTTAAATTTGCCATGTCCCCTTTAATTTCCCTTCAAAACATCTGCAAGAACTACCGCAGCATGCCGGCCCTGAGCGATGTGAGTCTTGAAATCCAACCTGGAATCACCGGGTTACTGGGACCAAATGGAGCCGGGAAATCAACGCTGATTAAAGTCATCATGGGCCTGGTTCGAGTAACAAGCGGAAGCGGCACCGTGCTTGGAAATCAGCTGGGCAAACAAGGCCGCGAGATTCGATCGAAAATCGGCTTCATGCCAGAAGACGACTGCTACATTCCCGGACTAAAAGGAGTCGAAGCGGTCCAGTTCTCCGCCTGTCTGGCAGGGCTTCCCTCGACCGAGGCGCTGCGACGTTCTCATGAAATCCTTGACTTCTGCGGCATGAAACAGGAACGCTATCGAGAAATTGAAACCTACTCGACTGGAATGCGGCAGAAAATCAAATTTGCTGCATCGATTGTTCACGACCCGGAATTTTTAATCTTCGACGAGCCCACGTCGGGGCTTGATCCGGAAGAGAGGGAAAACCTCTTAAATCGAATTCGAATCTTGGCAACCGTGGCCGGTAAATCCGTTTTGATTTCGACCCACATTCTCCCTGACGTTCAGGCGATCTGCGATCATGCGTTAATTTTAGCGGCAGGCCAGGTCCGGCTGAGTGAACGTCTAGAAGTATTAAATCGCCCTACATCGCCGACCATCACACTGCGTGTGGCCAAAGCGTCAACTGAATTTGCCGAAGATTTACGACGGTTGGGTTTGACAGTAGACACAACAGAGAATCCCATGCAGCTCCGCATCTCGGGTGACTCGGATAGACTGGCCGATCAAATTTGGAAAATGGCCCAACGCCATGGAATCGCACTGCATTCCATGCGACCTTCAAAGAATTCTCTTGAGGAAATTTTCATTTCCGCCGTAGAGGAGGCCAGCATTGCCCCTCCATAAAGTTGGTTATCGAGGCTGGGGTTCCAAAAAAATTCCTGCCTCACGTCGCTGGTGGATCATTTCTCAGACCGGAATCCGACTTGCAATCCGGTCGCGGTGGGTGCGCCGACTGATGCTGGTCTGCTTTTTTCCTGTTTTGTACTGGGGCCTAGGGGTTTTCCTGCTGGAACAATACATAGCCCAACCAGATTTGCAATCAGACATTATTGAGATCATGGAGCAACGTGAACGTTTTCAGCCGACTCAAAATCGCCGAGGTCGTCGCAACCGTGACCGGGACCGCAACCTCCCTCCTTCCATCCGCAGGATGCGTGGATACGAGGAAACCCTCAGCATGCTTCCCAAGAGTGATGAGCTCTTCGACTCTCTCAAATCACCTGATGATGGAACCCGTCATGTGGTTTGGTCATGGTTGTTGATGACCTTCTTTCGCTATCCTCAAGCCATGTTGCTACTTTTTCTGGTTGGATTTATCGCCCCGGGTTTGATTTCCAGAGACGTTCGTTCTCGCGCCTTCCTGCTCTATTTCTCAAGGCCGATTGGTCGATTTGAATACATCGCTGGAAAGCTACTGGTTCCCGCTGCCTTCATTGCCTTCATCACCTGTCTGCCGGCGTTAGTGCTGTATATTTTCGGGATCATGTTGTCGACGGATTGGTCCGTGATCAGTGAGACATGGGATATCCCCCTCCGGATTGTGGCGGCGACGATTCTTGTGATCTTACCAACCGCCTCACTCGCCTTGATGCTGTCATCATTGACTCAGGAATCTCGATTCGCCACATTTGCCTGGTTCGCCTTTTGGATCATGGGGCATGGTGCCTGGCTGGCCATCGTTCTGACACAGGCCATCTCGCTCAGCAGCCCTCCTTTCTCTAACACGGTGATGGATTCCGCACTGGTAGAAAACTGGTCTTTGATCTCCCTCTATAACAATCTTGGAGAAGTGCAAAGTTGGATTTTCGGTTTTGACACCTTTTTAAACATCTGGCCCAGTTTCATGATACTCAGCTTGCTGACACTTGTGGCATTGGCTGTCCTGTTCCGTCGTGTTTCAGCACCGATTCGTATTTAGGAAACTGTGTTGATGATTGAACTGGATCAAGTCACCAAACTTTACGGAACCGTCATCGGTGTCAACGACATCAGCATGACTCTGGAACCAGGTACCTATGGACTATTGGGACCCAACGGATCCGGTAAAACAACCTTGATCAATTTGATTTTGGGCCAACTTAAACCGACACTGGGGCACGTCCGTTTATTCGGAAGAAATCCTTGGAGCCGAGATTCCCTGTTAAGAGATATTGGCTTATGCCCAGCCAGTGAAGTCGCCTTCCCACGTGTGACCGGGTATCAGTGGGTTAAATACATGATTCAGATGCACGGCTTCTCATCTCAAACTGCGAGTCAAATGGCAACAAAGTCACTGACTCAAGTTCGGCTTGATCATGCCATGCATCGCCCGATGCAAAACTACTCACTGGGAATGCGGCAACGGGCTAAACTGGCTCAAGCAATCGCTCACGAACCCCATCTATTGATTTTAGACGAACCCTTTAATGGATTGGATCCGGTCGGCCGAATGGAAATGATCCAATTCCTTAGGAATTGGGGATCCGAGGGTCGAAGCCTGATTCTCGCCAGTCATATTCTGCATGAGGTCGAAGCGGTCCATCCATCCTTTTTACTGATCTCTGGTGGCCGACTACTAGCTTCGGGATCCCCTGAGCAGGTGAGTAGCATCTTAGCCAATACACCTAACAGGGTTCGGATACGATGTTCCCAAGCTCGCCTATTAGCCAGCCACCTTATGGGACATCCTTCGGTTGAGGAAATCTCCATTCATCCACCCGATCGTGGTGAAAATGGAGAGGTTCTGCATATTGAGACGTGCTCTGCGGCCCAAGTCTACGACGCCTTACCCTCTCTGCTGGTCGAAAACGGCATTGAAATATATGAGATGCGATCGGCCGACGAATCGCTCGGTCACCTATTTGCCACACTCATGAAAATTCACCGTGGAGAATCACAGGGGGGGACTTTGATATGAGGTGGCTGAACAGTATTCTCGCAACCTGCCAGTTTGAATTCATCAATTTCCTTTCACTACAACGACTGGCCGTATCCATCATCCTTGCCGGTTTCCCGCCTGTGATGCTGTCGCTCATTTTCTTAGGCTTCCAATTTTCAGGTGATAGTCCTGAAAATCCGCTATTCATCACTCTGTTGTTCGTTTCCATTTCTTGCCTGCTGGGCATGCTTCTTTGGGCAACGCCCAATATCTACTCCGAATTGGAAGGTAAAAGCTGGATCTATGTCGCGAGTCGACCCCGTGGGCGGGTCTCGGTCATTCTGGGCAAATACCTTGCAGCCGTCCTATTTGGTTTCGTTGTTTGCTTTGTTGCCATCACCGGTTGTATTGCCGCCACACAAATCCTGTCGGGCTCGTTGCGTTCGCCCGTGTGGGTCTGGTTCAGCATGAATTGCCTGTACCTGATTGCCTGCGCATCATATGGGGCGGTTTATTCGCTGATTGGTACCATGTTTTACCGAAGGGCGATGGTGATAGCGGCGGCTTACACGCTTCTTTCTGGAATGTTTCTGGCTAATATTCCGGCGGTCGTCAGTCGCTTGACCCTCCGTTACCACTTGCAGTTCATTGGCTTAAATTGGTTCGGGAACGAAATGGCACTTCGGGAAGACGTGATCGTTACTCACTACTTGTTGAACGAAGCACCGTCGACTATTTTCCACCTCGCATGTCTTGGCCTAGTGATTCTTGTGGCACTCGGGTTCGCTATTTGGGTTGTCAAAACCCGAGAATATGCCACGTCGGATGAAACTTAAAACGAGCCAGACTCAAGGGTGCCGATCCATGACTATGGCTTTCTTCCGTTTCCACTCTCCCCCACTGTAACACTCTACTGATAGGCGTCCTGATGCCGACACCCGATACCGGAACGCGCCCGGGGAGCCTGTCTGACTGACCTGCCGCCCACCCTCAGACAACGCATTGATGATTTCTTTAGAAACTCTATTTTGGCTGGCACTCACCAGCACGTATTCCGGGTGAGACCATTCCAGAAACTCTCGAGGTCGACTGTTAAGGCTACCATGATGAGGAGCCATCACAACATCACAATCAACACCGGGTCCTCCAATCAGAAGATCCATACCCGAACTTTCCAAATCACCGGGCAACAAAAACCTTCTTCCATACGCTTCAATCAACAAGACGATACTATCCGAATTATCCGTTGCACCCGTCCCTTCCACGGGCGGTGAAAGTACAGATATCAGAAGATGCGATCCAGTTACAAGGCAGTCACCCGCATTCAACTCGCCTATTTTGACTCGGCGATCCATGAGACGATCAAACAAAAACTGCACCGATTCGGAAGGGTGCGATTCCATTACCGAAGAAATGTAAACTGCACCAATCGAAAACCGTTGGCAAAGTTCTGGAATGGCATTGAAATGATCCACATCAGCATGTGAGATAACGAGAGCGTCCAAATGTTCAATGCCTTCAGACCAGAGCAAGCCTGAAACATTCGACAAGCCGATACGCGGCGCGCCAAACGTGCCGGCGTCGTACAGCAAGGACCGACCTTCAGGGGTTTGAACGAGCACGCTGGTCCCATGCCCTACGTCAACAAAGGTGCAAATAAGATCTCCGTCTGTGTCCCCGCGTTCCTTGTAGGAAGCCAATGCTACTGGAACCATCCATGCCCACACCAGCCACAGCAATGCTCCAAGCGGCAGCCATCGTTTAAGCCTGGATTTCGGCAGACAGATGAACATTAAGAGAAACCCCAAATAAAAAAATAAAATCGCGTTGGCTGTGGGGCCCGCTGTCCAATAATGACTGAATGGTAAGCCTTGAAAAAAATGCATGGTCGATTCCAATGCCCGTAAACAGACTGTACAAATAGCGCCAAAGAGATCTGCGACCGGCTGCAACCATCCGCCAAACAGCAACACGCCCATCCCACCATACAAAGCAAGAGTCATGGGGAGTAATAGCAGCGGGTTAAGCAATGGCGCTACTGGCGCGACAATATGAAAATGAAACGCAACGAGTGGCAAGGCCAACAGCCAGATCAAACCGCTGACCAGCAACACTTGTCTGACGCGATATCCTAAATACCTTGCCCAACGGACCGGCATTGAACGCGTGTTTCGAATCAATTCGTCCAAGGGTTCCGTACTACCCCGGTAAAATATCCAATCCCGGAAAAAAATAATTCCCGATACGGCCAAAAAAGACAACTGTGGACCCACTCGAAATAGATCTGCCGGGTTGATCATGAGCACCACCAGCCCTGCCGCCGCTAGGAGATTAAAACGAAACCCCTGTTTTCCTATCAGCCGACCTACACAAATCAGTACCAGCAAAATCATGGCACGCGTCACGGGTGGACGAAATTCGACCAACCAAGCATAAAAAATGACGAATGCAATGGTCCCAAGCAAAGCGGTTTTTCTACTGGAAAAACCGATGCGAAACAGCAAGAAAAACGCTCCGGCCAAGATCCCCACGTGCAAACCTGAGATTGCTAATAAATGAACCGTTCCTGTTTCCATAAACTCCTCGCGAAGCGCGACCGTCAGTTGCTCGCGATTACCTAATAAAATAGCCGAAGCCAAACCGGCCCGCTCTGCGTCAATGTATCTCCAGATCCAGTCATTGAAGCTGCGTCGAATGGTTGCCAAAATCCAGACATTACTTAAATCTGAACGGGAGGGTTCCCGTTTAATGGCCAACTCGGTGTAGACGTGTACGACCACCAATTTCGCATCCGCCCGATGATGTAGATAAAAATCAAATTGGCCTGGGTTAGTGGGAGGAAGGATTTTCACCAATCGACCAAATACAAGCACGCGGTCGCCCGAGCCAATCTCTCGGCATTTTGCATGCACCACCAAATCACATTGGCCCGCTACCGGTTGCCAAGTTCGGCCGTTACGAATTTGTTCAAGTTCTACTCTAAATCGGGTCCGTGAATCTGAGGGAATCGGATTCAATACTTCTTCCCCTACCGCAGCTGTTAGCTGAGGTTCAGACCTAACGGTCGCGAGAAGACACACCGGACAAGCAGACGAACTCGCAAATAGACTAATATCATCAGCAGGAAACCAATTCCAACGGCCATGATGCCAGCCTGCCCCGAGACCCATTATAGAAACCAGCAAGGCGAGCGACGCAATCGCCTCGGTCCGCCGATTTCCAGACTTGCACAGGAAAAAAAGCGACCACCAAACGAGGATACCGCCGATCGCAAAGGCCAACTCGACGGCAAACCGGCAGTCAACAAAACGATCCGAAAAGATTCCTATGCATAACGCAACAAATACCAAAAGAACCGGGTTGTAACTGTTCCGGCCTCGAATCGATTTCCCAATTGAGGTAGTCATGAAGCAGTCCGCAGTAAATGCTTGGGCGATAATTAGAATTATCCCGAAGACAGACCGCTTCGCAAATTCTTACATAAAAGAATCGACGGAATTGGGGAATTCGATTGTTCCCCAAAAAGGGTTACCCAAATCAAGACAGAAACGACCATGGTAGGTCCGTAAAAAGATTCCTGAAATAAGCAGGCGCAATCAGTGATGAAAATCTCTGAAAGTTCGTCCGGGTGAACGTAACCCAACTAACTCAAAACTCAGATCCGGTTTTGAATGGCGTCACTCTAATCGCGGGTATCTTTGAGCGCGCAAAAAAAAGTCACAGCATGTCGCTCCATCGTCATGCTATGACTTTTATCCTGACACGGGACAATCCATGTCCCGCCCTCCCGGCTTGGGCATTACTCTTATCGTCCTGTCAAATCGAAATTATCAAGTCAATTAAGACAATTCCCAATTTCTTACAACAATCCGTTAAAGTCGGTACATTTTGACGGAACAAGCTATCGTATTGCGGTCGACCACTAGCAAACTTTACCGGGAATAACGAAAATATGGGCGACCCATGACTTGGCAGCCGCCCAATCGTTAGACAAAATCTTCACCACTTTGCGGAAAACACAAGTGGCCTTCGCTGCCAAACAAGGGAGCCATGGGTGGGACGAAGGAAATAAGTGGGAAGGAATCATGAGTACATTGCTGACGTCGCCAAAGAAATTTCCCGGATTTGGCCCGTCGGTACTCGTGCGGCAGACTCGGGGGCAGTTGCGACACAGTAGCATTCCGAAAGAGCGATTTGCAGCGCGGAAGATGTTGCGCGAGAACTGTCCAAATGTTCCTGGTGTTTACGGCTGGCTGGATCCCAACCATCGACTAGTCTACGTTGGAAAATCTAAATCACTTCGGTCCCGGTTGCTGTCATACTTTGCCAAGACACCCGCAGACAAAAAAATGATACGGATTCGCCAACACAGCGAATCTCTCGTTTGGGAGCCCATCTCTAATGAGTTACTTGCCTTAATTCGCGAACAAGAGCTCATCCATCGTTGGCGACCTGATTTCAACCGACAGGGGCAACCGGTTCGGATGAAACCCGCCTTTTTATGCATCAGCCATTCTCCTGCGCCGAACGCCTACTTAAGTCGGCGAATATTGCCAAAGGCAGGCCGCGCGTTTGGTCCGATTGCCGGTACCAACCGGCTCAGACTCGCCGTCGAGAGCTTGAATCATGAATTTCAACTCCGAGATTGTCCCGACAAAACCAAATTCGCATTCAATGATCAGTTGCAACTATTCGAAAACGCATCGACGGCAAAGTGTATTCGGTATGAGCTGGGGACCTGCCCGGCGCCGTGCGCTGCCTATTGCAGTTCGGCAGAATATCAACAGCGCGTTAAACAGATGCTCGATTTCTTAACAGGTCGAGACTCAACCATTTTAAATCGATTGAAGAAAAAAATGATCGCGGCATCTGGGAGACGCGCCTTCGAACGAGCGGCCAGCCTTCGAGACAGTTTGAACCAGTTAGCTTGGCTCGACCGACGTTTGAGCGGCCTGCGGTTGGCTGAGACGACTCTCAATGGCGTGCTTCAAGTTGAGGCGCGTAAGGGCAGGGTCGCCTGGCTTATCTTGCGACATGGGAAGCTGATCCAAAGTGTTGCGGGACATGCCGAGCAGCATGACCGAGCTGCGAAAACATTAGACTTATTGACTGGTATCTCGAAGCGTCAAGCAGATCCACCCACCCAGCTATTAGACATTAGTCTTCAGCTACTGATCATATCATGGTTTAAAAAACACCCTCACTACAAGCAACAGATCATCAGTTTTGAGGACGCCATGAATTCCTGTCGACAATGTCTTCGCCACGATCCCAAAAGCGATGCTAAAGGAGGGTTTATCGGCGGTTTTGGTTGAGCTCGAGGAAAAACTAGCCGTTGTAAAACGCCTTCTTCTTGGTATACTTCGCACGTCGTTTTGACTCGATACGTCCGCATTTGGCGTCAAAACGACAAGAGTTTGCACCCAGTGCATTCAAAGTGGTACGGTTCGAACAGCCGTCAAACAAAAAGCCTTTCAAACTGGCCGGCTAGTCGTCCGACCAGTCTCCGCCCGTTGCACGATACGGTGACTCGATGGGTCGCTCCAAAAAAAAAATTTCCGCAGAACACACCTCACGGCTCGCCCGAATCGAGTTGCCACCATCGCAAATCCCAGTGGTTCAAAGTGAGCTGGAAAGCTTATTGGATTTCGTGGGTCGAATCGAACAATTGGACCTAGATTCCGTCGAACCTTTTTTTGGCATTGCAATCGACGCCAACCCTATGAGAACCGATCGCCAAGAAACAAGTTGCGACCGTACGGACACATTACGAAATGCTCCTCAGACCGATGGAGAGTCTTTCCTAGTCCCACCCGTTTTTGGCAAACAGGAATCTTAGGAGAGCTAAATGGACCTCTCTTCTTTCAACGCATGTCAGTTACTCGATGCGTTGGAATCGCAACAGCTCAGCGCCGAGGATTGCGTCCGCTTTTTCCTGAAACAGATTGCCAATCAAAACGCGACATTGAATGCGTTCTACACGGTCGTAGAAGAATCCGCCATGGCATCAGCCAAGTCTGTCGACCAACGCCGCAAAAAAGGGCTCCCGGTCGGCCCTCTAGCCGGTCTGCCAATCGCAGTCAAAGACGGGATTTGCACCCACAACGTAAGAACAACCGCCGGCTCGCCCATGCTCGAAAATTACGTGCCTTTTTATAACGCAACGGTAGTTGAACGACTATGGGAAGCTGATGCAATTCTGATTGGCAAAACGTCGATGGACGAGTTTGGCATGGGTAGTTCGACAGAGAATCCACATTTCGGCGGCACGCTCAATCCCTGGGACCACCAACGCGTTCCTGGCGGATCGAGTGGCGGTTCCGCAGCTGCGATCGCGGCCGGTATGGCCCCTATCGCTTTAGGCTCGGACACCGGCGGATCCATTCGGCAACCAGCGGCCTTTTGCGGGATTACCGGATTGAAACCGACCTACGGTCGGGTGAGCCGATACGGGTTAATCGCCTATGCCAGCAGCCTAGAACAGATCGGCCCCATGGCCAAGACAGTCGAAGATACGGCGTTACTCCTGTCTTCATGTGCGGGCCACGACCCCCGCGACTCGACATCGGCAACAGAACCTAGCGAAGATTATCGCGCCGGAATCAACCGGCCCATCGAGGGTTTTAGAATTGGGGTTTGCCGCGATCATTTAGAGAATGGGCTGAGCGTGGAAATTACCTCTGCCCTGAAGCAAGCGATCGACATTTTTGAAAGCGCAGGGGCCCAGATAGTCGATATCGAGCTCCCCAACTCATCGAACGCTGTCGCCGCCTATTACGTTATCGCACCGTGTGAGGCCAGTGCGAATCTGTCACGTTATGACGGAGTCCGATACACTGAACGCGCCCCAACCGACAATCTCGATCAGATGTACAGTAAAACAAGGGCTGATTTTTTTGGAGACGAGGTTCAACGCAGAATCCTACTAGGTACCTTCGCTCTGAGCTCAGGGTATTACGACCAATATTACCTACAGGCCTCCAAGGTAAGACGGTTGATTCAGCAAGATTTCGAGACCGCATTCAACGGCGTCGATTTAATTCTCGGACCAACGACTCCCACCACCGCATTCAAGATCAACCAATGCCGCCAAGACCCATTGTCGATGTACCTCGCCGATGTTTACACCGTATCGGCTAACCTCGCCGGTCTGCCGGCTTTGTCGCTCAACTGTGGTTTTGATCCTTCTGGATTACCAATAGGAATGCAACTTCAAGGTCCACGTTTCAAAGAATCGTCTTTACTTCGGGCAGGTCACCTCTTCCAATCCCAAACCGATTTCCACAATCGGAGGCCCGCCTGATGTCGGTCAAAGCAACGATCATTGTTGGTCTCGAGGTCCACGTTCAGTTAGCCACTGAAACTAAATTATTCTGCGGTTGTGCCACGGCCTTTGGAGCATCTCCCAATACGCAAACCTGTCCCGTTTGCATCGGAGCACCTGGGGCGCTGCCGGTCCTCAACCGAAAGGCTCTCAAACTGGCCATCAAAACGGGTTTGGCTCTGAATTGCGAAATTGAACCAAACACTCACTGGGATCGCAAGAATTACTTCTACCCTGATTTACCCAAGGGATATCAAATCAGCCAATTCGATCGCCCGATCTGCAGAAAGGGTTACTTGGACTTGATCGATCCCCAGTCGGTATCGAGTGGGCGACGAGTGAATATCGAACGCGCCCATCTGGAAGAGGATGCCGGAAAAAGCAGTCACGATGAAACCATGCAGGGAGGCCCAACAAAGATTGATTTCAATCGGGCAGGGACTCCATTATTGGAAATTGTAACTCAACCTGACCTTCGGTCGGGTCACGAAGCTAAGACGTTTTTGAATGAACTCAAATTGATCTTATCCAGTCTCAAGGTATCCGACTGCAATATGCAAGAGGGTAGTTTGCGGGTCGATGCGAATGTGAACCTCAGTCTTGCGACACAAGAAGGTAATCAAGCCACGCCGATTGTGGAAATCAAAAACCTGAACAGCTTCCGAAGTGTGGAAAGGGCAATTGAATTTGAAGCCGAACGCCAGCTCCAACAATGGAACAAAGATGGGATGACCATCGACCAAGCCCCCAAGCAGACTCGCGGCTGGGACGATTCTAAGGGGCATACTGTCTTGCAACGCATTAAAGAAGACTCAGCAGACTATCGCTATTTTCCCGATCCTGATTTAGTCGTGATTCGCACGACGCAGGCAGACATCGAATCGATCCAAGCCGAAATCAAATCACTACCCGCGGAACGCCGACAGATCTTAATGTCACGCTACTTATTGCCCGCCTATGACGCTGATGTGCTGGTCAATCAAGGTGACACTTTCGTTGACTTTTTTGAAACGGTAGCCGATCAGGTCAAGGATGGCAAATTGGTGAGCAATTGGTTGCAACAAGAACTCTTGCGTCACCTCAACGCCACACAAACCGACATTCAAGCTTGTCCGGTCAATGCAAATCAGTTTGTCGACTTTTTAACTCACATTCAAACCAATCAATTAGACTCCTCGCGGGCCAAAGACGTTTTCGAACAAATGATGAGCGATTCAGTCTCTGTCGAACAAGCAATGAAGAGTTTGGGCATCGAAAATCTTGACTCAGAAGAACTAACGGCCATTTGCCAACGAGTCCTAGATGAAAACCCAGAAATCATTGCCCAGATCCTCAAAGGCAATACAAAAGCCATTGGGAATCTTATTGGGAAAACCAAGTCACTTAACAAGAATGTGTCTCCGAGTCAGGCACGCGAACAAATCTTAAAAATGTTACCAAAACATTAGTACCAATCGCCAATGACTTTAAAATGGCTATCGGCTTCTACGAGCTGGCGCAGGGGGGAACGCGGGTCAACAATCAAGGTTGCATGGCACAGTAAGATCGATGAAGATAAGGACGGCCGTGAAGCTCACAAAAAACTCAACGGATCGAATCCCACAACCTCGACCGTTTTCAAAAGCAAGTGAACGGAGATCAGTGAATTGCCAAAATGCGTGACTGGCAAGGTTGCCGAAATTGGTCCAAACGGCAGTTTGATAACCTGCATTCAGCAGACGCAGGTAGCCGATGCCCCCCGTGACGAACGGATCTCCATCGCATTTGGTGGGCATCAAACGGTTGGTTTATTTGACGACCCGCACGAGCAACCCGAATCGACGATGGTGGCAAAGTTGAACAGCGAAGGTTTTGTCGAAATCGAAATTGTGGGGCTTAGTTTATCTGAAATGTTGGGAATTAAAGTTGACGAGAAAGTCACCATTTCGTGGCCATAGACTTGGTGTTAATCAACCACGATTGGCTTGATTGACACCCGTGCGACGTGCTTCTTTTGCCAATCGGAAAGCCTCGTCTTCCCCAAATACTGAGACGGAAAACGAGCGAGTACGGCGGCGACCGTGGCCGTCGGTCCATTGGGCGACCCAATACCAATAATGAAATTCGTAATCGCCTCGCGAGTCAATTTGCTTGTGACGCCGAACACCCACAACGCCAGATCGATTTCGAATTGAAGGTTTGCGAGCCAACTCTTTGACGGTGTATTTCTGCCACGCTCGCTCTAGGCTGTCTCGGAACTCTTTAGCAGCCAGCAGAGATTTACGTTGTCCGCCGAAAAGGTTGTCCCCAAAATACTTCGCCGTTTTCCGACCGCGCCTCTGAATACGGACTTCCCATCCGCCAAAGGACCGACCGGCGTCATTCTTTGTCTCGATACGGCTGATATTCCGTCTTGGATTTTTTCTGGCCACTTAAAAATACAACACGATGAATGAAGACTTCGATGACCGACCAACAGCGGGCAGGAACATGGCGGGACCGGCTCAACCCAAGGTAAACCTGAGATCATTGTGCGGAGGCGCGGAATCCATTGGGACCACCCGAGATCAACTTGCCGAATTGTAACGGCCATGTAGCGATTTGAAATCCCTTTTCGCGCAAACGTTTTTTGAGCGATGGTAAATCGTCGTAAGAATCTGGGTAAACCCAAATGGAAATAGTGGTTCGCTCGGGTTGCAATCGATCCAATCGAGCTAAAAATTCCGAGCCGCTTGCGACAGCTTCTTTTGCCGACTCACCGGTCTGACTAGAAAGCGGCCTTAATACGAAATGATCAAACTCTGTCACTCGACGCTCGACGGGACCCATCTCGGTATCCATCGTTAACTGCCGGGAAGCCAATTTATATTGAAGACGAAAGTCTCCAATGGGGCCAACGGTCTCGTAGGTGTTGTCGGACCGCTGCAACTTTTCTGCTTTCACTTTCCATTCGGATTTCATTCGTTCAATTAATGCATCCATCGGTACAAAGGTTATCCGGCCAGCCATCAATTGAAAATGAACTTCGTCCGAAAACACCGTCTTGGCAATCGGCGTTGGAAAATGTTCAATTTCCTTTATTTCAGTGGCGTTTCGGGAAGGGATCGCCGCGATATTCTTCTGAGTCGATGCAAGCTGGTATTGCAGCGCATCCAACTTAGCCGTCGTTTCAAGTCGCTCCTGCTCTGCCGCATTTCGTTCTAAATTTCTTTTTTTCAACTCATCCTTCACGAGCAACATTTCGACCATCATGGAATGTCGCTGTTCTTGGAGGCGGTCTACAATCGACGCTTGACCTGCAATTTTCTTTTCGATTTCATCGTTTTCCATCTGACGACTTTTTGCATCCTTCGCCGTTTGCACCAATTCCTGCCGAAGTGATTTAAGAGCTTCTTCGTGAATCGTGTTTTGCTGCTTGTCTTGAGTCCAAGACGATTGAGCCTGAGCGCCCACCAGCACGACGAGAATAATAAGAATCCCTACTAGGTTGGCGACAATATCTAGAAACGAATCTTGGCCGGCATTGAGATCTTTGGGCTTCATTTCTCAACTCCTTCCACGGCCAGGCCGCTTCCTTCTAATAATGATAGGAGCTGTTCCATTCTCTCCTCGGCACCTTCGGCCACCGTGAATCGAAGTTCTGGAACCCAGTAACCGTTGGCCCCTGTGACACCCCACGATTCAATCATTTTCCAAATTGCATCAATCATTGAGTCCACGGAAAAAACTCGGTCTTCGTCCCAAGCAATGCTTACTCGATCAGCCGAAGGACCGGCCCCCATAATCGAAATCTCGTCGTTCGAGCAAAACACTCGAATGGGTCGACGATAGCCTACCGCGCCAGGCGTTCTGGAGGGTAATGCCCAGTTTTCCCCTCTCTGTCTGGCTAAACTGGTTGGCGAAGCGGTCCCATTTTGCTGTCGTTCCGTACCGTCTTGGCCAACCCCTTGATTCGGGCCGTTGTTTTGAGATTGCCGAGTATCACGAAAAGATCTCGATCCTTCCGCCAACGCTTCCCCTCGACCCCGTGCTCCCCGATCACTCGATCGCTCCGACCCAGCCAAGCCGTCGCTCGTTTCACTGACAAAACCTCCCAGTTGCCGTGATGCTCTCATTCCCCCGGTCGGCGCCATCGTCCGCTGATGATGGCTGGCGGTCTGAACCGCAATTCGATGAGCCATCAGCCGCTGCTGCTGCTGCATTGAAATGGCAACGGCTTTTCGAATCGCTTCGGACAACTGGGGATCTGCGTCACCATATGCCAATGTTTTATCTGCCGAGATCAGCTCGTAACCAAATTCGTCATCCCAGTCGCGGATTGCATGCCTAGCTAGGACATAAGACTCAGCGCCATCGGGACGAACGACCAATAACGGATACGGTTTTCCCCTAACCGCCTCGAGGTCGTATCTCAAAAAATATTCGCGCACCGTGAGCAACGCAGCATCCAATGGATTTTGTTCATGCACAGGAGCCGCAAAATCTTTGAGCTCCATTTCAATCCGATAAGGCTGTAATATCAATTTATCCTGACGGCACTCAATATAGACGGGCATCCGAGATTCACCCCCTGCGCCGCCGTGAGGCACAATCGAATACATCACCGGCTGATTGTCTACGGCTTGAGCCGCTTTCACTTCCAACTCGGCGAGTGACTCAGCTAATCTTGACTCGACCTCCTCAATCTCTTTACGAATGCTTTCGAGGTCGGTTTCCACCTGAGTGTGATCCTGACGCACGAGCTGCCGAGCGACCAAGGTCGCTTCCTCATTCAACTTGGCAATTTCATTTTCCAAGTGAGTGCGCGTGTCTCGGACCAATTGCAACCGCTCTACAAGTTCCGGCCGCACCTGCGCCAGACCTTCCGATCGCGTTCGCTCGAAGTCAAGCTGGTCACTCCATTGCCTGGCCTGCTCTTGAAAATTCTGCTCGTCCATTTGCTTGGTCTTTTGAGCACTCTCATCCGCGGCCTTCACGGCCAGAACAAGAAGGATGACCAGCACGCCAAACGTGCAGATCAGCACCGCAAGAAAGGGAAAGAGAGATACCGCAAGGGTTTCACGACGGCGTCGAGAACGTCTCATACCGCTTTTTTCTGCGTCTGAGAGACAAATGAATCCACCGAAATTGGTCGCGCGCCCGACTTCCAACCTACTGGATGATTGGAACCGCCCTGAAAAACGTAGGAGCGATCGGAAACACCGGATTCAGGTTCGACGCCCGAGAGGGTTTTGGTTCGCTCTATTCGAGAAAGCGAAGCAGCTATCTGCTGAACTGTTTCCTGCAGAAGCTTGGAGCTTGCCTGTGAATCCTGCCTCGATGGACCACTTGCATAGGAGGCTTTGGATTCGTTGATTTCCTTTAGCAATTCACTGAGTGCCTCCGACTGTCTCATAAGCTCAACTTGGTGACTCGCCATCGAGCGAGCGTTATCTGAAAGCGTTACTTGCCATTGCCCCCATCGATTACTCATGGATTCGTCTGCGTCTCTGATATTCTTTCCAATCGCTTTTTGAAGATCGTCTACCACGGTGGCAAATGACTCTCTTAAGCTGGAACTTACCAGTTCCTGTGATTCGGATATTCTCTTGTGCCACGCGGACTCAGCGGTTTGAATGGTGGATTGCCAAACCTCTGCCTGCCTCTGGACCAGTTCTTGGGAGCTCGCCATAACAACCCGTCCCATTCGTTCGATCGCCAAAGCGCTGGGATCCATATCTGCAGCTTTGGGAAAAGATTCGGCAAATTCATAGACAGCTGTTTCATCCACTAACGATAATAATTGGTTCTCGAATCGGTCCACTAGAAACTGAAGGAACATTAGTACAATTGAAAGCGTCAGTGCCAACGCCGTCGTATCAAACGCCACATAGAGACTGCTTCTAAGTCCGCCCATCATCTGTTGAAAGTCGTTCTCGGGACCGACCTGAATCCCACCCAATGCCTGAGAGATGCCCAAGACGGTGCCCAAAAACCCTAGCATTGGAGTCGCCCAAACTAAAATCTGTACCAACGAATAACGTTGCTGCTGTCTCTCAATATCCAGCTCTGCTTGGTACTTCAGGTCGTCCTCGATACCCCGGGTCGAGTTGCTGCGTTGTATAAACAGCAGCCCTTTTTCAAGCCGTTGCCAAAGATAGTGGCCCTGAAACCGGGAGGGATAATCTTGCAAGTAGCGATTGAGTTGTGCCGCTTTCTGCCCGGCCGAAGGAACCGGTCTATCCAATACGTCGCCTAAACCGGTCGCAGTTCTCGGCGGAACTTTGGGCAGACCGGGAAAACGAATATGATTGCATGCTCGAAACTGAGCAGCGACATTCCCCGCAATAAGGGTTAGCGCAGCCAAACCAATGCAGAACATCGCTAGAGTGATTTTGGAAATCGGATGACCGGTCAAATAACGGCGTAGCGTTTCATTGGTTACAAACTCCTGCTCGATCAGAAAGGAAATACCCAAAAAGAGCGTCAAACCGAGGCAGACCGGAATCACCAAAGCTGGCAGTGTCTGGATCCAGTTGAATCTACTATCCTGGGTCATTCCGTCAAATCCAATCTGTGGATCAATCTTGCCGTGAAAGCGCAGTTTGGCGGTCGTGGAAAGACAGCCCCTCATCTTCTTAATCGGACACTTAGCCCAGCCAATTAAGTTAATTTCATCCAAAAAGTTGAAATAACCCTCAAGGATTACCCGATCCCGACTTTGCCTATTCTCGGTAATTTTTAGCAAAGTCACCTCCCGCCAACGGCCGATAAAAACCTTCAGATTCAATACAGGGATCGCAGTAATGCGATTTCCCAGGGGGGTAACCCGGCCGGATTGGCAACGATCGGTCGGGTTTTTTTATTTGAAATGCTGGTGGTTTCAAAAAGGGTCAGTATGCTGATGTACTTAAATCTGCCTAACCCAGAAGTCACATGCCTTTAAACGAACCACCCACGAAGGCCTCGTCGCCCAATCGGTTGATACCGTGGCTTCAACTGTTAAGAATTTCGGCAGCCCCTTCTGCTATCTCTAACATCCTAGTTGGGTTTCTAATCGTTCAAGGTGGTTGGACACCGGTGGCGCCGGTCCTGTTACTCGTTTTAAGTAGTGTTTGCCTTTACTCCGCGGGGATGGTCTCCAACGACCTATTCGATCTTAAATTAGATCAACAACACTCTCGAAAACGACCGCTTGTAACTGGGACGATTGGATTCCATGAGGCCCGAACGCTATGCGTCTCGTTATTCATTGCAGGCCTTGGTTTGGCCGCCTGCGTCAGTTTTCGGTCATGGATCATTACTTTGTTTTTAACCACAACGATCCTTCTTTATAACGGTCCACTTAAAAAGACGCTTGCAGGCCCGATCATGATGGGTGTCTGCCGCAGTTTGAACCTGCTGCTGGGCGCCAGCTATCTGGCACAATCTCAGCTCGTTCAGAATGACTTGCTGGGGTGGCCAATTTACGTATGGTGGATCTCGATCAGCCTGGGTGTTTTAATCACAGGCCTGACCCTTTTCGCAAAAAACGAGTCTCAAACGAATGCGAGAACACCGCTTGTCGTTGGGACGATCATTATCTTGACCGGCATGGCTGGATTCGCGATGACCCAATGCTCAATGGAAACAAAAGCCGTTGATTTACAGATTTTCCCAATTCTCATCCTTCTGATTGCGTGCCCCGTTATCCTTCGGCTAGTTCTGTCCATTCAAAGCTGCCAGCCTCAGCGCATTCAATTTGCAGTGATTTCTTTGCTCAAAAGCCTGATCGTATTCGATGCCTCATTTTGCCTGCTATTCGGCCAACCCAACCTTATCTACCCCTTAACAGTCCTTTGCCTGTTGATTCCCTCAATTCTTCTTGGCAAGTGGATATCGCCGACCTGATTTTCCATCTAGCTTTGTTTATCCAAGCACCAGTCTAATTGATTTATATTCGTGATGGCTCATGATGAAAGAGAAGTTGCGCTCGTCACATTGCCTCAATTAAATTCGAATCTGTCGCTCACTCATGAAACTGGGATATAACACAAACGGACTCGCGCACCACGAACCGATTCAAGCATTGAACCTGCTTTGCGAAATTGGTTATCAAAGCGTGGCGATCACCATCGATCACGCTTGGCTGGCTCCCACTAGCCGACATCGTGATGAACAACTGGAACAAATCCGGGATTGTCTCACGACGCACCAATTGCGCAGTGTCATCGAATCGGGCGCCCGTTTTCTTCTTGATCCTCATCGAAAGCATCATCCCACACTAGTCGACCCTGATAATTCGTTATCTCGTAAAAGGATCGACTATCTTAAATACTGCATCGACACCGCGGTCGAACTTGGTAGCGATTGCGTGTCTCTTTGGTCGGGTCAACAACTTGCGGGGGTGGATGACCAAGAAACGTTGGACACACTTGGCAAAAATTTGAAAGAGATTCTACAGTACGCCGAAGCCAAACAAATCGATATCGGCTTCGAACCGGAACCCGAAATGTTCATTGACACAATGCAAAGCTTTGATCGTTTACTTGAGTGGGTAGACTCGCCTCGCTTAAAGCTCACACTCGATATTGGGCACTTATTTTGTATGGGAGAACTGCCAATTGTTGACTTCATACAGCGTTGGAAAGACCGCATTGTTAACATTCATATCGAGGACATGCTTGCCGGGATTCATGAACACCTAATGTTTGGCGAGGGGCAAATCCACTTCCCCCCAATCCTTTTATCACTTCGTGAAATTGATTACCAAGGCGGCCTCCACGTAGAACTAAGCCGACATAGCCACAACGCAGTCCTGATTGCCAGACAGTCGTATGATTTCCTTAATAAGGTGATTAAAGAGTTACCCCCACTAACAGAAAATTAACACCATGGCGAAGAAGGTCATTTTATTAACCATCCCGGCGCTGCGTCAGTCGGACCTCAGCAACATGCCCGAACTCATGACTTTGGTGAAGGGTGGGAGTCAGGCGCGTCTTCAGCACTCTTTCCCCTCAGTAACGTGGCCCGCTCAGGCCAATTTGTTAACGGGGCAAACGCCAGAACAACACGGAGTCGTTGCCAATGGTTTTTTCTGGAGGGACTCTGGGCAAGTTGAGATGTGGACCGCCTGGAATAAAGTGATCGAGGCACCTCAAATCTGGGATGTACTACCCACCATTGACCCAAACTTGAAATCGGCAGCATGGTTTCCGATGCTGAGCAAGGGCTGCAACGCCGACGTGGTGTGCATGCCAGCGCCCATCCACCAACCCGATGGTAGTGAAGACCTCTGGTGCTACACCAAGCCTCAGGAGTTTTATGGCCAACTACTGGAAACCCTAGGTCATTTCCCTCTACAGCATTTCTGGGGTCCATTGGCAAACATAAAATCCAGCCGCTGGATCGCCGACTCAGCGGCGCTGGCATTCAAACAATTCGCGCCCGACTTTTTCTATATCTACCTGCCTCACCTCGACTATGCAGCTCAAAAATCTGGGCCCAACTCCTCCGGAGCTTTGGAGGCGGTTGAGGAACTGGATGCCGTAATCGGACAACTGGGCCACGATTTGCAAAAAGCCGATGAGGAGATCACTTGGCTGATTGTCAGTGAATATGTCATCACCGAGGTCGATCACGTTTGCTATCCCAATCGACGGCTACGAGAAGCGGGATTACTTTCCGTCCATGAACAGGATGACGGGGAATATCTTGATTTCGCCAACAGCCAGGCATGGGCAATGGTGGATCATCAGTTCTCACACATTTTTGTGAATCATGCCGACCCCCAAGTCATCCAACAAGTCACTGAGATATTTAAAGACAAAGAGGGGATCGATCAGGTTCTCGCTCTCGAAGACCGACACCAATTAAAGATGAACCACCCCCGCAGCGGTGAGGTAATCTTGGTATCAGCCCCCAACAGCTGGCAAGCCTATTATTGGTGGCTCGAGGATCAGAGGGCGCCAGGATTCACTCGCACTGTCGATATCCACCGGAAACCCGGGTACGACCCGGTCGAATTACACTTTGACCCTCGAACGAATACCATCCCCTTAGATGCCAGCTTGATCCGCGGTTCCCACGGGGCACGGGCTGTAAAGGAGGAGCAGCAAGGCGTCATTTTGAGCTCTTCACCTGAGATGCTAACACATGAAACATTGGCCGAAACGGACGTCTTCGACCTCGTCCTTAACTCATTTCGACCAAGCTGAAAGACCAAAATATTAAGGCCCAATTAATTCACAGTCGGTTTCAGAGAAGGCATCGTATAGGTCATAGAATTTATCCTCAGTAATGCCCGTGAACGAAATGTTCAGGTATTTCAAGTTCTCGAGTTTCAGCAATTCAGCCACACTCTTATCCGTGATTCCGGTTGATCCAAGATGCACCCAATCCAAGGCAGGGAAACCGTCTAACAACTCGACCGAGGCGTCGGTGATCTTTGTCTTGTCGAGGTTCAACCAGTGTAATTTCTGAAGATTAGCTAACTGCGACACGGTCGGATCACCCACTTTGGTGTCCCATAAATTCAGCTGTTTCAACTCGGTCATTTTTGAGAACGAGGCCCCCGACGCGTCAGTCACACCCGGCGAATTCGTCTCGCTAAGATCTAGTTTCGACAGTTTCTTTAACGCCGTCAGTGACTCCACACCAGCATCTGATATCTGTGTGTCACGCAGCGTCATCGTTATCATCTCTGGCATCCCAGCGAACACCTTCATGGCTGGATCACCTACCTTTGTCCGAAACAGATAGATTTCTCGTAGATTCAATCCGGATAACTTTGCGATACCGCTATCGGTCACTCCGGTATCGTTCAAACCAAGAACTTTCAAGCCCTTCATTTTACCCACCGAGTCCATTCCCGCATCCGTGATCTGAGGCCCCCAAACTTTTAGAAACGCAAGCCGTGGAACTGATTCGAGGTACCTAAGCCCCAGATCGCTTACGCGATTACAATCCATCAAGTCCAAAGCGCGAATTGTCTGAGATCCCTCAAGATACTTAAGAGCCGCATCGCTGATTCGCGTTTGGCCGCAACGCACCTGTTCTAAGTTCGGGATTTTGGCAATGAACTCAAAAGCTTCGTCACTGACATCCGACCGAAACAGTTGTAAAAATTTTAGATTTTGCAGCGAGGTTAACTGAGCCATCGCCTCAGCAGTAGCCGGCGATTTTTCCAAACTCAAGGACTCTAGAGGACTCATTGCCCCAACCAGTTTAAATGTGGTGAAATCGGTATGAGTTCCGTTCAGAAGAAGACTTTCCAAACCAGGGATCCGCTGCAGTTTTTCAACCAGACCGTTGTCGTAGGTCGCTGTACTCAAATCAACTTGCCACACTTCACCCTTTTCGTTAGTAGAAACATAACCATCCATCGCTTCAATCTCGTCTATCAAAGACGAGCGGTCTTCCGCCGACAGCGGAGCCACTTTCGGCTCAGACGCAATCCTCGGTGTGGCCAACGCTCCCGACTTGCCGAGAGACTTGAGTTGCTTCTCCAACTCCGTAATGCGAGCCTCGAGCTTCTCTTTGTCGGAATCACCAAGTCGATCAAGCTTCTCCTCCAGCTCCTGCAATTTCTTCTTCATGATCAATGGCTCATAGTCGGTCGTTTCACAACCTATCAAACCAAAGAGGCAGAAAGCAGCCAACGGAGTCATGAAGACAGAAAACGGACTGGGTAAGTAGAATGAGTCACTAATTCGCATAACGGAAATCCGGAAAACTTCATTTTAGGAAAGGGTTCGGCAAAGCATTCGCTTCGCCCTCATTTTCAAATACTAAACTATTAAAACATGAGTTATTTTCAATTCTAACTTCTCGATTTCCACCAGTTTGAATCGTTTTGTCGAGAAACCAAGGCAAAATATGATCGCCAACACTCAACAATTAGCGGCACTTGATTTCCGACAGACCGGATGCCTCGGCAAACGTCGAAATTTCCAGCTGATTTCACGGAGTGCAGCGATTTCCAATTCGCGTACCGTGTACCCGCCAGAGCTCAGGCAAAGTAACCGGCCTTGGAACGCGTGAACTGCAACACCTGCTCATGGATCGCGCCGTTTGAACCAATCGCTTCCCCAGCATCAATCGAGGGAGTGCCGGCCCAATCGGTAAATCGCCCTCCGGCTTCTTCGATGATCGGCTGAACGGCAGCCGCATCCCAAATTTTCAACTTCGGGTCAATCATCACGTCAACACGCCCCGTAGCCACCAACATGTAACCAAATACGTCCCCCCAAGTACGGGCGAAATAACTTGCATCGGTCAATGCACCCCAGACATCAACTGCATCTCGATCGGCAAATGTCTCTGCCTCAGAGGTGACAATCACCGCTTCGGCCATATTAGAATTCGTAGACACCTTTGCCTGAACAGGTGTTTCGTCTCGGCAAAAATGCCAAGCCCCTTGGCCGGAACTAGCATACACGCCTTCGTCCAAAGCAGGAAAGTAAACACTTCCAATGGTTGGCTTACCCGCTATTTCCACGCCAATCATCGTGCCAAAAAGTGGCACGCCCGATATAAAACTCTTGGTTCCATCAATGGGATCTAGTATCCAGCGAACTTCTGTTTCACCCTGTTTGTCATCAAACTCTTCGCCAACAATACTGTCCTCGGGAAACAGGCCTTCGATCCCGCTGCGCAAAAATTGCTCCGTCTCTTGGTCGGCAATCGTGAGTGGCGAACCGTCACCTTTTTTTTGCAACTCAAACAGATCGGTCTGGAAATACTTGAGAATGATACTACCGGCTTCCCGAACAAGCTGGTTGGCCAGTTTCAGGCGGCTTTCGACCTCAGGAGAACACATAGGTAAATCCTTTTGATACAAAATAAATTCCTCGAGCGGCACTCCGCAGGGGACGTTGGCCGCCATCCCGCGAAAACGAAGTTCTCTTTTTAAGAATTTTCTGGATCCACTTCAGACCGCTCTTCTGTTGCGGGAACGACAAAAAAAGCGTGTAAAAACAACAATACGGCTCCTGATACCAGCAGGCTGTCAGCGATATTAAAATTGGGCCAAGGGTCAAAAAATGGCACCCCCTCCAAACGGAATAAGATCCAATCTCGGACATTGTCTCGAACCGCTTCGGGGTACCCCTGAACGTAGCCCCATCCCAATCGATCGTAGAGATTACCGATAATGCCACCCATGACTAAGCCTAACGCGGTCGTCAGCCAACGGTCGCGAGCAGCGCGAAATACAAAGAGCCAGCCAATCATTCCGATCATGGCCGCAATTGAAATAGCAGCGAAGACCCAACTGTAACCGGCGCCAAGCCCAAATAGAGCTCCAGGATTATGAGACGTTTGAATACCAAACACCCCGTCCCACCACCAATAAGGGACTTGGCCATTTCCTTGTTCAGCAGAATTGACGTTGTAAAAACGGGTAAAAACAAACGTCTTGGAAACCAGATCAAGACCTCCACCCGTGATTGCCAGTCCAAAAAAAAGGACGTAGCGATTCCATGGAAGGGCTACATCCTTTGATTCATTTTCAGTGGAATCGCTGGAACTAGCGGTTCTCAGACTCGAGTTCACTGGCACACTTGACACAATAGGGAGTATACGGGATCGTTTTCAGTCGCATCTTCGGGATTTTTTGCGAACATTCAATGCAAATACCGTAAACGCCCTCTTCGATACGTTCAAGTGCCGCTTCAATCTGCGAAAGCGTTTCCCCTTCGTTATTCATCAATAAGATGGTGTTATCCTGTTCGAAGGTATCACTTCCGATGTCGGCTATATGGCTAGGGACCGAGGAACTTCCAGAACCACCTCCGGAAGACTTGGACAAAGCCGCATCGGCCAACGTCGAAACATCCCCTCGTAATCTTGCCCGCAACACGAGCAACATCTCTTTAAAGGGTTTTACTTCGGATTTCTTCATTTTTGCCATCTCTGTTCTCCGTTAGCTGATCGGGCCAGCTTCAAAAGCTAGTGGATTGCCGAGCCAGTACAGCGAGCGGCACATTTTAGGTACCGCGATACTGATAGTCAAATATTCATCGTAAAAATCCGCCAATTTGTTGGTAAACCGTTACACAACAGCCACTTCGAGCGGCATAATCGTTTTTTTTTAACAGGCAAAGGGCCTCGAAAAATGGAAGGTCGGCCTCGTTGAAGTTGAGCTTTCCTCCGAATAAACTACGCCGTTAGACAACTACGTGTTCGCGCTCTTATTAAATCCTGGCAACCAACTGAGTCAGCTTTGAGCCTCAACCCGGATCTGTGTGAACCGTATATTCGGCCCCAATGCAACTCCATGTTGGATTTGTTAAAAACGCTGGTCGCCTGTCCTGACTTTGGTATTTTACTGGTCATTTCCTACACCTCGGACAATCTTTCGGTTCCATGCAAATTAGAGTTTTTCGAGCCATTCTGGGTCCAGCTAGGAATTTCCAGGCATTTCAGTGGCTTATGAAAATTCCACGAATGACCACCCTTCACCGGTGTTTGGCTGTCGGTGAGGACCAAACCGTTTCGGAACAAGCTGCCTTTTCCAATCCCCCATTTTTAGAACCCAACGATCGTTAAAACATCATTGCCGCGATTCAAAAGTTATAGGAACAGGAAACATTTCATGCCCAACGTATCAATCCATGGCGCCGCCGGTCGGATGGGGAAACGGCTCATTGATCTGGCAACTGCGGATGACCAAATCAACCTGATCGGTGCTATCGAAGCCATTCAGCATCCGGCTGTCGGTCAAGACGCTGGGAGCATGGCTGGCGTACCGGCCATCGGAGTCCACGTGACAACCGACCTGCCCGCCGGCGAGCAGGTCGTCATCGACTTCTCTCGCTCGGAAGCGGTACCCGGTATTTTAAAACGATGCGTTGAGGCAGGCTTACCTTTGGTCGTTGCGACCACTGGTTTCGGAGACTCGACGATTGCTGAGATTGAATCGGCCAGTCATGAGATCCCGATTGTTTGGGCGCCAAATATGAGCTTGGCGGTAAACTTAACCATGAAATTGTCTGAAATTACCGCCGCCGCCTTGCACGAATCGGGCAATCGGGTCGACGTCGAAATCCTCGAAACACACCATCGTTTTAAGACCGATGCCCCCAGTGGTACCGCACTCAAATTTGGGGAACTGATCTCTCAGAAGATGGATAGACTTCGAGCGCAACACGGCCGACAGGGGGATACCGGGGAACGCGCGTCTAATGAGATTGGCTACCACGCTGTTCGCGCAGGTGATGATGCCGGCCAGCACACCATCCTATTTGGAATGATGGGTGAAAAAATTGAATTACGTGTCGCTGCATCCAACCGAGATTGTTATGCATTGGGCGCCATCGCGGCAGCCAAATACTTGGCTGACAAACCAGTGGGAATGTATAGTATGTATGATGTTCTCGGCTTAAATTAAATCACCCAATTGACCCCTAAAGAAGAAATCAAGAAGAAATCATGGCCAAATGTGACGAAGGCTATCTGTGCAGTATTTGTGGGGATGACGTTGAAAACGTCCTGTCCAGCGATCTCTACTTGCGATTCGTGATTGGTCAAATCGACCCAGAGCTATTGCACACCACGCCCGAAAAACACCTCCGCTGCAATCCTGCACTCGCCCAGTTCATTGTCTCCGAGGACTTCGAACCGGTGGTCGTCGAGGGCCCCTTTTCCAAATCCGAATTAGACCCAGACTTTGTTGCCGAGCAGGAAACACTCGTAACACGAGGCTGGAATCGACTCAAGGAGATTCACAAATTCAGAGATGTTTCAATCCTTGAATTCCCATTGCCCGAAGTCGTCGAGCAGCTGAAAAGGCGATGACACGAACCTTCCAAAACGGTTAAGAGAACCACTCCAATCTTTCCTAATCGTCTACTCGGAAACACCCCCAACATGTGCAGGAAATTCGTGTTGACCTGAAACGCCCCAATTCAGCGGATCTTCGGAAACCACCGCTGACAATGAGAGGGCTTCATAAAGATGTGGGAATAGTGCTCCCCCACGGGATGGCTCCCAACGCAACGCATCACCCAACCGGCTCGATTCAATTCCAATCAGCAACAAATCTGTTCGCTCTGAAAAGTGCTTCGCCGCCGTTTCACGGACCTGCTGAGCCGTAGAGAAATGAATGTAACCATCGGCGACATCTATCTCAGCCCCTTCAAACGTTCCCACTTTCTGGGCGTCCTCCCAGAGTTCGCGACTAACTATTTTATAAATGATGGATGACATATCTCGTTCCTGATACAATTTGTCACGTCAAACTACTTTGAGCGATGACTCAACAATCTTCAATCCCAACTTCTGAGAAAGCAACTTGAATCCAATAGCTCGTTTTTCTCTGACTGTCAGTTACCTGCTTCTGTGCATCGCGAATCCCTTGCCTGCTCAAGCATTGCAACAAGGCGCCGCCAATCGCTGGGAAAGCCAAATTCAGAAATTCGAAATTCAAGATCAACAGCAGATGCCCCAAAAGAAAGGGATCCTGTTTGTCGGATCTTCCTCGATACGCCTCTGGGATACGGAGGATTGGTTCCCCAACGAGACGATCATCAATCGCGGTTTCGGGGGCTCCGTGACGTCCGATGTGAACCATTATTTCAACCGAATCGTGGCCAATTACGAGCCTAAAGTCATTGTCATCTACGAAGGTGACAATGACATCGCGCGAGGAAAATCGGTTCAATCGGTGCTAAAAGATTTTAGATATTTTTACAGTCAAGTTGCCGCGAAACTACCCAATACGACCGTGGTTTTCATCCCGATCAAGCCGAGTCCCAAGCGTTGGGCCCTTTGGCCCAAAATGAAGCAATTCAACGACCAAGTACTGCAAATGGCCAAACGGGATCACAACCTTCGATATGCCAATATTGTTTCGCCGATGATGAAAACGAAATCCGACAAAAAAGACAGGCAACCAACAAGGATCTACCGCCGTGAATTGTTCACTGCAGATGACCTGCACATGAATTCTAAGGGTTATCAAATCTGGACACGTGTCCTCAAACAGGAACTCAAAGACATCCGCAATAAAATGACCGCTCACGTTCCAGAACTGCTCAGAGAGGGCGACGAAGAACAAGCCGAAATCGTGGTCGAGGTAACAGATGTCACGTCGAATGGACCATGGACGGTCGGTTTTCGCATCAACGATCGGCCCTGGCAAACAATGAGTGCCGTGGTCCAGGGGAGTGACACGAGATGGAACGGTGCGGAACGCATTGACAGGAAATTTCAAAGTCCGCTTCGCCGCTACCAAACGATCGGTTTCCCGACAGACCTAGGATACGGGAAACACCAGCTCACATTGCGACTCTTCCCCACCCAAGGAAAGCCGATCACCATCACAAGGTCTTTTAAATTGATCGAGGAATGAGCTGGGTCCCATGAATCTCAGCCCACAAAAACAATGATCGTAGCGGCTGTTTTTCATTTCTGATTTAAATACAAGACTCTTGCCATTGATTTCAGGCGCGGTCATCGGAATCAAATCGTCCTCGCCAACCGTAATGAAACCTGTTTGTTGATCACTTCTTATTTTTAACCGGCTTTTCTTTTGCCTTTGGCTTTGGCTTTGCCTTTGGGCATGGATAAACCTGACACCGGTTTGCATATTCCTGCCACTTCTCGGCCATTTTCTTGACGCGATCGGGCTGCGCTTTCGCCAAATCATTTTGCTCGATACGGTCGACCGACAGATCGTACAGCTCCCACTTCACTGGCTGAGATCGATCGGCCATCTTTCCTTTGGCAACCAACTTCCAATTCCCGTCGCGCACGGCGCGATTCCCCTCATGCTCCCAATACAGCCAGCGATCTATCGGTTGATCCTCAAACGCAGCGACCAATGACTTCCCTTCAAGTGGGGTGATCTCCGTGCTCCCGATCTGCTTCGGGTAATCGGCTGACGCGACATCCACACACGTTGCCATCACATCAATCAGGTGGGCCGGCTGATGACGCAATTCGTTTTGATCCTTGATCCCGGCAGGCCAATGCGCGATCAGCGGAGTTGATATCCCACCCTCGTGGACCCAGTGTTTGTATTCCCGAAAAGGCGTATTGGACACATTCGCCCAATTTCTTCCGTATCCGATATAGGTATCGGCAGGACCCGGCATCACGCGTCCCCGCAAAATAGGCCAACCGTCGCGGGTCTGCGCTGGAACAGATCCGAAGTAATGTACTAAATCGGCCGGTAATGGATCCAGCGTCGGCGCGGCAGCCCGTTGAGGCCTCTCTCCACCCCGACCGCAACCCTCAGCACAACCACCATTGTCTTGCAGGAATAAAATCAAGGTATTGTCGTATTGCCCCGTTTCCTTGAGTGCACCAACAATTCGACCAATCCCTTGATCCATTTGGTCCACCATGGCAGCATACACCTCCATGCAAGCCGACTCCCAACGTTTGTCATTGATTTGTTCCCACTGACCAACAGGAGCGGTCAGTAACGTTGTATCCGAAACCAGCCCAATGCCTTTCATTTTATCTAGCCGTTTCTGACGAATCACTTGATATCCGACATCATACATGCCGGCATATTTTTCAATGTCACGGGGTCGTGCGTGCATGGGCCAATGCGCTGCCGTGTAGGAGACGTACATGAAGAAAGGTGCTTTGGGATCGTGCTCTTTGACAAATTTGACCGCATTGTCACTCACCGCATCGGTAAAGTGATACGGATCCGTTGGTTGGTAATCAGCATCGTTAACGCAGGTGATCAGCTCATTTCCTCGGACTAGTGAATTGGGATCCCACAGACTCGACGCACCGTTTATGATCCCGTAATAACGATCAAATCCTCGCTGCTGTGGCCAATTGAACTTTTGCGCATCGTCTTTGGGGTTCACGTGTTTGGTGACATGCCACTTGCCAGTCATGTAAGTCGAGTAACCGGCTGGCTTCAACACCTCGGCCATGGTCTGACTCGAGCGGTTTAATTCCCCTCGGTAACCGTCCAACCCCTGATCGTTCATCATCCATCCCACACCCGCCTGATGGGGATACAAACCGGTTAACAACGATGCCCTTGTCGGACAGCAGCGAGCCGTATTGTAAAATTGAGTGAACCGAAGACCGTTTGCGGCTAGCTCATCCAGATTGGGCGTGTTGATTTCACTCCCGTAACAACCGATATCCGAATACCCCATATCATCGGACATAATCACGATGATATTGGGCTGTTTTTTATTCCCGGTTTCCAATGCAACCACCGAGTTGCTGACGGCCAACATCAGACAAAAAACGGCCGTTAAAATGAATCGGTACACGAACAAATCTCCCTGGACAGAGTTAGATCAAATTTCAACCAATCTCGTATTTGCGAGGGTCCCACCCCATAGCACTCTTAGAATGCTATGAATGATAGTTTATTTCAACCACCAATTGTTACCGCCCATAGAAACAAACCGTTACAATAATAGTCGGGGAGCCCACGCTTTCAGTTGGGTCCCAAAATAACAGGAAAATTGAACGTGCACCGAATAAAGTTACGATTCATCATCTCCCTCGGCCTCCTCTTGCCCATCAGCCTTGTTTTTGGGCAGACTCACTCGGACTTGTGGGGCGAAGGTGGTGAAAAGTGGTCTCCCCAAAGCCGGTTACCCGACTTTTCTTTCGCCGGTTACCGCTCGGGAGAGTCCCCTCTACCGACCGCTCTCGCGACTCAGAGCGTCAGTCAGTTCGGAGCTGTGGGAGATGGAAAAACCGATTGCACCAAGGCGTTTATGCGAGCCATCAAAGCGACTCACCAAGGAGTCCTTGAGATTCCAGCGGGCCGATTCATGATTAACGACATCATTCCAATCGATCGACCTAACTTGGTGCTGCGAGGTGCTGGCCCAGGGAAAACGGTCATTATCTGCCCAAGGGCATTGGAAGATGTGAAACCCAACATGAGTGAAAACACCGCGGGTCGACCTACCTCAAACTACTCTTGGTCCGGAGGCTTCTTATGGGTGAAAGGGACTATCAAACGTGACTTAGTCGCTCCTATTATTGCGGAGGCTAAGCGAGGTTCCAAAATATTAAAACTCAAAACACCGACAGGGCTGCTTCGCCAGGGTCAACGCGTTACGATCGAATTGCACGATGATGCTGAGAAATCACTGGTCAAACACATTTACTCCGGGGACGCGGGGGATACTGCCAAACTTACACCGAACAACACCGTTCGGCTTATTAATACCGTTGCTTCTCACACTGATACGAGCGTGACACTCCAACGCCCCTTGAGATTAGACCTCCGTAAATCTTGGTCACCCGTTCTCAAGACCTATGAGCCTACGGTCAGCGAGGTGGGGATCGAAAATCTCACCATTGAGTTTCCTAGAAAACCTTACGAGGGTCACTTCACCGAGCGGGGCATGAACGGGATTGCAATGAATCAGGTCGCCGATTGCTGGATCCGAAATGTCCAAATATCTAACAGCGATAGTGGCATCTATCTGAAAGGCGATTTCTGCACGGTCGACGGAGTGCTGCTCGACTCCCAAAGATTGCCCTGGGACGGTACAACGGGGCATCATGGTATTCTTTTGGGGCAAGATTGCCTTGTGCAAAACTTTCAGTTTAAAACGCATTTTATCCACGACATCACTCTACATCATTTCACGAGTGGCAACGTTGTCAAAAACGGTTCGGGTATCAATCTCTCTCTGGACCACCATCGTAAGGGCCCTTTTGAGAATCTGTTTTGCAACATCGATGTTGGTCGGGGTGACGAGATTTGGCGAAGCGGGGGAGGCGGAGGACTAGGTAAGCATTCCGGTGGAAGAGGGACTTTCTGGCGCATTCAGTCAGAGGTTCCTATCGACTGGCCACCCTCATTATTTGGTCCCGATTCACTCAACATCATTGGGGTAAAGTCTCGTATGGAATCGATCAAAAAACCTTTCGGTAAATGGTACGAGGCGATCCCACCCGAACAGCTTCAACCTGCCGACCTCCACGCGGCGCAACTGTTCAAAAGATTAGAAAATCAAACCGATAGATAAATTTGAATCATCAACCATAATGACAACACCGGGATCACCGGTAATTTCACGGGGCTCTCTTGATTGGGTGCCTTTCCAACGTTAACAGGCCTCCAGCATGTCAACACCCATCCGCATCACGGTCATTACCATCCTACTTTCGATTTTAGTAATGGCGTCCAGTGGGACGGCACAACCCAATGCCTCAAAGCTTGAGACCGATTCCATTCAATCGATGAACCTGATTGTGATCATGACCGATGAACACAATTTCCGAACACTTGGTTGTTACCGAAAAACGATGGAAGGTCGTCAGGCCTACATGTGGGGACCCGACGTCGTGGAAACACCACACATTGACTCGCTCGCCGAGCAAGGTGCACTGTGCACCAGTTTCTATGCCACGACTCCCGTATGCAGCCCCTCCCGAGCCTGCCTAATATCCGGTTTATATCCGCAGAAAACACCTGTCACGAATAATAACATTCCGCTTAACGATAACGTCGTCAGTTTTGCAGAAATCCTCGCCAAGCATGGGTACGCCACCGGTTTCGCCGGTAAGTGGCATCTGGACGGAGCCGCCAAACCCGGCTGGGCACCTCAACGAAAATTTGGTTTTGCCGATAATCGATACATGTTTAACCGAGGACACTGGAAAAAATTAGAATTAGCCGGCGAGACAGCCCGAGTTGCCTCGCGAAAAAAAGGACAACCAACTTACGGTGTTGATGGCGCAACCCAAGAGTCTTTCACCACCGATTTCCTTATGGACCGCTTGATCGATTTTGTGAATCAAAATAAATCGCGACCGTTTTGCTATATGGTCAGCCTACCCGACCCTCACGGCCCCGACACCGTTCGCGAGCCATATGCTTCGATGTATCAAAATCATAAATATCTCAAACCGACCACGTTTGACAAATCAGAAGAAGGGCTTCCAACCTGGGGCAAAAAACAAAAGTCCGGTTTTGGCATGGCCAGTTACTACGGAATGGTCAAATGTATTGACGACAATATTGGACGACTGTTAAACAAACTCAAGCAAGCTGGGATCCTAGCTAATACCGTGATTGTTTTCACCGCAGATCATGGAGACTTACGAGGGGAACACCATCGGCAAAATAAGGGGGTACCCTACGAGGGTTCCACTCGTGTCCCTTTTCTCATTCGGTTCCCCGGAAAAATAACGCCAGGAACTCAGATCGATCAAGCCTTAGGCAGTATTGATTTTGTCCCTACCATCCTTCCGATGCTGGACATCACAACGGACCAGCCTTTCGACGGACGAGATGCGACGCGCTTATTTCAATCCCAACCGGCTGAGGACTGGAAAGACATCAGCATTGTTCGCGGAACAGGTAAGGAGTGGGGCTGGCTCATGGCGGTCACCGACCGCTATAAGATGGTTGTCTCCCCTTCTGACCCCCCGTGGCTTTTCGATCTCCAACGCGACCCCGACGAAGTCGCAAACGTTTTCACCCATCCCGGGTATCGAGAAATCGCTCGAGAACTGGGTACCGCCCTGCGACAATATGGGGAAAAACATCAGGATCCATTCACCCAATCCCCGAAAGTCCGTGCGGATCTGACTTGGATCATGCGTGGTTCAGGGGAATATCCGGGCCGCTAAGCGATTGATGGTACCGTTTGAGACAAAAGTTATTACGGGTCCTTTGCTTGCCTGGCAAGCCAACGATACACTAAGGAATTCAAAGGTACTCCGTATACCGGACTAGAATTGACAGGTCACTTTTTTAACGAAATCAATCATGCTGCATCCCTTCAAGCTGTGTCTTGTACTGCTGTTTGCTTTTCAGTTCGTCACCAGTTTGGGGCGACTCCATGCCCAAACCACCAACGCTCAGAAAACAACTCGTGGCGTTAACGCGCCCAAAGTTGATGGAGATTTTGACTATCAGGGAGAGTACCTGGGGAACTTGAACCTCGATGGGACTCCCGGGCGATTCGGGCTCCAAGTCATCGCAATGGGCAAAGGAAATTTCAAAGCCTTTTTGTACCGTGGCGGATTACCCGGTGCCGGGAGCCCAGTTGGCCGGGAGCAAGTGGAGCGGACCGAATGGGATGCTCCTGGAAAATTTGAACCTCTGGGCAGCATCGACCCTTTCACGGGGCGTAAGGGACTCGTTCAATTCCAAGGTTCTAAACATGGTGATGGGGTCATTCAAGACAGAACCTTCACCCTGATGAACCGAAGGGGAATGATTGCTGGAAAACTCCAAAAAGTCGACCGCAAAAGCCCCTCGCTAGGCGCTAAACCACCTGGCTCCGCGGTGATTCTATTTGATGGAAAATCGGCCGACGGCTGGAAGAATGGCAAAATCACAGACGACGGGCTTTTGATGCAAGGAACCACCAGCGAACGCCTGTTTGATGACTTTCGCTTGCATCTGGAATTCCGTCTCCCTTACATGCCTGCCCAATCAGGGCAGGGTAGAGGTAACAGTGGTATCTATGTGCAGGGCCGCTGGGAAATCCAGATGTTAGACTCGTTTGGACTTACCGGCGAGCAAAATGAATGTGGCGGCATCTACTCGGTTGGAAAACCGGACGTCAACATGTGTCTACCACCTCTCTCATGGCAAACCTATGACATCGACTTCACCTCGGCCAAATATGACACCGACAAGCAACTCAAATCGAACGCCCGGATGACCGTCTGGCACAACGGGGTCAAAATCCATGACAATTTAGAGCTACCGGATCGAAAAACGACCGCTGCTCCGGTCAATGTCGGTCCGACTCCAGGCCCAATTTTCCTACAAGATCATGGCAACCCGGTACGTTATCGAAATATCTGGCTCATCGAAAAATGATGTTACAGAAGAAGTTCGCAACCCGCTCTGCAAAAAATCTCTTGCGGGCAAGCAGCGATGAAACCTACCTTTTTTAAAACCTATCTCCGACGGCCATTATCAAATCGATGCGACTCTTTGAAGGCACCCCATTTGATCGCCCCCCTAAATGTGATCAATGCGATCAGTTAACCGAGCAATGCGAATGCCTGCCGACGACGGGTGCCGAAGTACCACCAGAAAAACAGACCTTACGGATTGGCGTGGAAAAAAGAAAGAAGGGTAAAGTCGTTACGGTGATACGTGATCTAGCTCAAGACAACCAACACGCCAAACTCTTGACCGCATTGAAATCCTCATGCGGCGCAGGGGGAAACCTTTCAAATCCTACCACCATCGAAATTCAGGGCGACCACGCCGAAAGAATCCAAAGCCTGCTAATCGATCGCGGTTTCAAAATTCGAAAACGCTAGAACGCTATGTTACCGTAGCACCAATCAACTTCCCACCTGTTTGAGCGACAAACCAATCCGCTTGCGATCGACGTCGATATCCAGCACTTTAACCTTCACGACATCACCGACCGAGATGATTTCACTGGGATTGGAGATGAACTGGTTCGCCAATTCAGAAATGTGGACCAATCCATCTTGGTGAACGCCTAAATCGACGAAGGCTCCAAAATTCGTTACGTTCGTGACACTCCCCTCCAGCACTTGCCCCTCGCACAAATCTTTGATGGATTCAATACCCTTTTTAAATTGAACCTCTTTGAATTCCTTCCTAGGGTCGCGACCTGGCTTGGCCAGTTCCTCAAGGATGTCCTTAACCGTTGGCAGACCAGCTTCGTCCGTGACAAAGTCATCGGGATTCAATCTGGCTACCAAGGCCCTATTACCCACTAACTTTCCGCTGCCAACGCCCAAGGTGGTCGCCATCTGTTCGACCAGCCCGTACCTTTCAGGGTGGACAGCTGAGTCATCTAAGCGATTTCCGCCGCCGCGAATTCTCAGGAAAGCTGCCGCCTGCTCATACGCCTTGTGCCCCAATTTTTCAACACCCAACAAGTCTTGACGACGGTCGAAAGGCCCTTTCTTATCCCGATGTTCGACGATCCGATCGGCCAACTTAGGGCCGATACCGGCGACAAATGACAACAGTGAACGACTGGCGGTATTTACATCCACACCCACCGAATTCACACAGGACTCGACCTCACGTGTCAGACTGCTTTTCAGCAAGACCTGATTCACATCATGCTGATATTGACCAACACCAATCGACTTGGGATCAATTTTCACTAACTCGGCCAAGGGATCTTGTAACCGGTGAGCAATGCTAATCGCACCTCGAACCGTCAAATCGAGTTCCGGATACTCACGCGCCGCCAACTCGCTTGCCGAATAAATGGAGGCCCCTGACTCACTCACCATGACCTTGGTCAACGACAACCCTTTGTTGACCAGAAATTCCGAAACAAACTGATCTGTCTCACGAGAAGCGGTTCCGTTGCCAATTGCAATCAGCTCAACGCCAAACCTTTTGATCAAGTCATGCAATTTGATCGATGCCCCAATGGTATCATTTTTTGGAGCTGTCGGAAAAATGGTATTATTCGCGAGGAACTTCCCGGTTTCATCGACCACGGCCACTTTACATCCCGTTCGAAATCCTGGATCGATGCCCATCGTTACTTTCGCACCGGCCGGTGGGGCTAAGAGCAGCTCACCAAGGTTCTTTGCAAAGACCTGACTAGCTTCTTTATCCGATTGTCCTTTCAGTCTTTGCATCACCGCCGTTTCGGTTGCAGGCAACAAAAGTCGTACGTAACAATCTTCAACAGTCGCCAACAGTGCGGTTCGGAATTCGAACTCGGAAGGGGGAACCCATTTGGATTTCAGACCTCGCAAAACTCGCGAATCATCAAGCCTCAACGAGACTTTCAAGAACCCTTCGGTCTCTCCTCGCTTCATACCTAGAAAACGATGGGAAGGAATCCGACGAATCGACTCCCTTCGGTCAAAATAGCTCTCAAACTTTTGACCCGTCTTTTTCTTACCCCGTTTAACACGAGAGACGACCTGCCCAGACTGCATCGCATCGGCTAACAATTCAGCACGGATGTCCGGATCGTCAGCCCAAGCTTCTGCCACAATATCACAGGCACCTGCTAAAGCCGCGTCCGCATCGGGCACCCCCTTATCTGGATCGACAAAGCCATTGAGGATCGTTTTCCTACTTTGCCCCAATGGCTCCTGCTTCAACAACATATCGGCCAACGGCTCCAAACCTCGCTCCCGAGCCGCCGTGGCGCGCGTTCTTCGTTTGGGTTTAAATGGAACATAAAGAAGTTCGAGCACTTGTCGATCGCCACATTGGACAATCTTCTCAAACAACTCGTCAGTCAATCGCCCAATCGATTGGATCGTTTTCAGGATTGTGGTTTTTCGTTGGGCCAATTCGCGCAGGCGTTCCAGTAAATCTTCAATCGCCCGAATTTCTATTTCATCTAATCCTTTAGTCGCTTCTTTTCGGTAGCGAGCGATGAAAGGAATCGTGTTCCCTGAGTCCAACAAATCAACCGTGCTGTGAATTTGACGGCTTGTCAGATTCAGCTCTTTCGACATCTGAGCAACCGCTCGGGACAAATCAAAACATTCGAAAAGTGATGGAGACATTTTAGCCATATGATCAAGGTATAACCGACATCCAAGAGTCCTCGATTATGCGACAATCCCAAAATTTGAATAGGGAGTGATTCCACCGCGAGCAGGCATGGAGACCGGATTAAAACATCTGGCATACCAAAGACAGCTCATGACAGCAGCAGAGGTCCTTTGATCTCGTGAAACGCCTGTGCTGCTCGAATCAAACTTCCGGCCGTTAATGGCCGCACTCCATACACTTCTGTTTGGACGCCAAAATTGGAGTGGACGCGTTGCAACGCCAAATCGAAATCTCCATCACCCGAGGCTAAGACGACCGTATCTACTCGGTCGGCCCATTCAAGCAGGTCCAACGTGATTCCTACATCCCAATCCCCCTTGGCGCTGCCATCTTTTCGCTGGATGTAGGGCTTTAACTTAACATCAAATCCAATGTCTTTAAGGATTTGTTGAAAACCTTTCTGCTTGGCATCGCTCGGTTCAATCGCGTAAGCAAAGGCGACAACCAACTCGCGATTTTTGGTCACCTGCGACCAAAACTCTCTGTAGTTAAACTGTCGGTGAAATGCCTGACGCGTGGTGTAATAGATATTCTGTACATCCACAAAGATTGCGACTTTTTCCATTTTCTACCTGTCCTAAAAAATCCGCACCCGGGCCTTTGTTAATTTTGGTCGACCGGGTTACCTTGGTATCGTCAAAAAAATCGGGCGGATGTTTTTCGATGAAAAAATTCCCTTTGCTCTTCCTCACACGGCAATCATACAAAATTGGGACGACATGGCGAAACGCAAAACAGCCATTCGTATAAGAAGTTTTGGAATCTACACCCGCTGGGATTCCCGTTCCAAAGAGCTGCCCAAAATTCTTGAATTCACCACTGACATTCCCGCAGTGATTGATATTGAGTTCGGATTCATCGTCAATATTCAAGGAGCTAAAAACCAGCCCGTTGATTACTGCATTTATCACCCCGACATACCAGACGACACAGGTGCTGTCCGGCCACCCTTTGATGGCACCGTCTACGCTCAAACGAATGACTGGGATTTTTATCTGGGCGACACGATATGGGAACCCGTCAAAAATAAGCTCGGGCCTTGGCGAATGACGCTGGAATTGGAAGGTAAACTGATCGCCGACCAAACATTTTTTGTTCGGGTCTCGGAAGGTTGATATTCGCAGCGGCCGACAGACCTGTGCTGCTGGGATAAATAGAGGCCGCGGGAGCCATTCAGTTCCAGCGTCTTAACCCTCGGTCAGTTGGAGCCAGCGTTCTTCGAACCGTCCTAATTCGTCCGTGACCTCAGTGAACCGAGCGTGCAGCTTAAGAGCTTCGCTGGCATCGGTCGTTTCAAGTAACTGCTTGTTCAACCTTTTTTTTTCTGTCTCAAGAGATGCAATCTTTTGCTCTACTTTCTTGATTTCACGCTGTTGCTTTCGATTTAATTTCTGAACTGCTTTCACGGGCTGAGCCGAAACAGGGTCCTTACCTTCCGCTCCTTTCTGTGGGGCGACGCGTTCACCCTGCTCAATCTCCTGATTCATGGAATAGAGATAGGCCTCGTAGTTGCCCATGTAATTCCGAGCGCAACCATCCCGTACTTCGATGATATTGGTCGCTACACGACTCATAAAATGCCGATCATGACTGGTGAACAAAACCGTACCCTTGTACTCCAATAACGCCTGAGCCAGTGCTTCCACGGTTTCTACGTCGAGATGGTTTCCAGGTTCGTCCAACACCAGAATGTTGTAATCTCCCAGCAACAACCCGGCCATGCAGAGCCTCGCTCGCTCCCCCCCCGAAAGAACGGATATTTTTTTACGGACGTGTGAATCTCGGAACAGCAGCGCGCCTGCCAATGCCAATATGTCTTGGTTGGTCGTACCCGGCATCGCCTGATACTCCAAATACTCGAGCACGGTTTTTGATTCAGGAAGGGTGGTGTAAACATGCTGAGCGTAGGTTCCCACCTCGCTGGCATGGCCCCATTTCAGCTCCCCACCCAACCGATCAAGAGACCCTACAAGTGATCGAAGCAGCGTCGTCTTACCTTGGCCATTATCTCCAACAATCGCAGCCCTCTGCCCGTGCTCTATCTCAATGCTAATATCCTTGGCAACCTGATGATCTGGGTAACCGATCGTCAAACCATTCGTCCGCAATACCGTCCCTTGCCGAGGCGACACACGGGGCGCTCGAATACAAGCCGTCCGCTCCAACCCGGCGATCTCCGTGGTCTGCAAACGATCCAGTTGTTTCTGTTTGGATCGAGCCTGACTGGCGGTATTAGCCCCCGCACGATTCTTCGCAATGAATCGTTGCAGCTGCTTTTGCTTGGTCGTAATGGCCTGATTCACACGCAGGTCATGCTCTACCCGTTCGGCTTGATATTCCAAAAACTGAGCTATCTTTCCGGGATATAAAGTCAACTTGCCGCGAGTTAAATCAAGTGTTTGATCACAAGTCTCCTTCAAAAAAGCGCGGTCGTGAGAAACTACCAAGACGCCACCCTTAAAGCTTCGCAAAAAATTCCCCAGCAGAATCTGCGTACGCAAATCCAAAAAATTTGTTGGTTCGTCAAGCAACAAAAGATTGGGATCATGTAGCAATAATGCTGCCAATTTGACCCGGGTCTGCCAACCTCCAGACAGATTGGAAACGGGACCCAGTAAATAGTCTCCCTTCAATTCAAAACGACCAGCAACCTCGCCACATTTCCATTCCGCCTGACCGCTGTCACGTTCCAAAAAATCGAGGGCGGATTCTTCCGGGAGAAACGGATCGTGTTGACGCAAATAACCAATTCGCAGGCGGGGATGGGTGACCACCCTACCGGCATCCAATTCTTCTTCGCCTAAAATGATTCGTAACAACGTCGATTTTCCCGCTCCATTTCGACCGACGAATCCCACCTTGGCTCCTTCAACAATCGACGCATCAGCGCCGTCTAACAGGACTTGGTCACCATAGTTCTTATGCGCGTTTTGGATCTGAATCAGGACAGCCACGGAATTTTATATCGAAAGAGGTTGTGGGAAAAAGACGATTAAAGTTGAAGATCCACCTGTCGTCAACAACTGTCGAAAACAATTAAATCCAAGAAACAATTTCCAACGCTTTCACAATCCGCGGTCGGCTTGCTTCCATGCAAACCAGAAGGTCTCCGACACGCACATCATTGGAACTTTAACGACAAAAAATTGAGGGTTGGGCCACCTCCACCCTCTAACAGCCGGTCACGACCTCGGTCCTCAACCCCAAGACCCGACGCCATTAGAAGGGGCCCATTCGAAAACGAGTGCTAAGAGAATAATCAGAATAGCCAAACCGCCTCCGATCAACAAAAGCGTCCCCAACCAGCCTAGAGCGCTGGCCTTGACGGTCGCTACCCGCTGGCTCTCGTCGATTTCTCCTGCGTCAATGGCCGACAAATCTCGACGCGATTGCACGCGTACATAGGGCGCTATAGGCCATAGTAATAATCCGAAGATTCCCATAATCAACAAACTTGTTCCTCGCCTTGGAAATCGCCCCGTGGCCAGTGCCGGCCAGGTCGAATCTTCAACCAGCGCGAGCACCCCAACCATTTTACGAATGCCCATAAAGAGGCAAAACCAGGCGGGAACACCACCGAAAAGGCCAATGAGAGCAAGCACCTCTGGGTAAACCATGCGCAGTCCAGACAGGGTCAAACCGTTTATCAAAATACTCCAAATCAAAATACCCATTCCAATCAAGAACCAATTACGCCCCGCAGCCTTGGGCAATTGGCAAGCCATCACCCAAACGCCGACCATGAAACCGAATTCTAATATTTTAAAGCCAAACAAATACATTAGAAAAACGTAATAAACCGCACTCATAGCATCGTCTCTCTGAAGGTTCACCTGTGATTGAAAGAGGCGTTTACATAACGTTATCTTCTGGGATCACCACCGAGAAGAACACCCCTCATTCCGATGACTTACCCACCCGGCATCGCGTCTCGTATTGAAAGACAATCCACGCATTCCTTTCGCATGGGAACATTTTTTCAATGAAATCCGGAGCGGTTATCGTTAGGGCAGAGACCGACCTTGATTCATCATGGCTAATAGCCTAGGACCGGCGACAACCAACGCTCTACTTCTTGTAGGGCGACCCCTTTGACTTTGGCATACCGTTCCGCCTGATCTTTCGTGATCTTATTGACGGAAAAGTACCGAGAGTCCGGGTGGCTAAAATAGAGCCCACTGACCGCCGCTCCCGGCCACATCGCATACGACTCTGTCAATCGGATACCGGTAACCGCTTCGACATCCATCAATCTCCAAAGCGTTTCTTTTTCTGTATGATCCGGACAGGCTGGGTAACCGGCAGCCGGTCGGATACCCCGATATTTCTCATTGACAAGGTCTTCTTGATTTAAATCTTCTGTCATCCCAAAGCCCCATTCCCGTCGCGCTCGTTGATGAAGCATTTCGGCGAACGCCTCGGCTAATCGATCCGCCAAAGCAGCCACCATGATTGCGTTATAATCATCGTGGTCCTCTCGAAAAGTAGCAGCTAATTCGTCGCAACCATGACCGGTGGTCACTGCGAAACCACCCAAGTAATCCGCACGCCCACTCTCGATAGGTGCCACATAATCGGCGAGAGATCGAAAATGTGCGATACCACGCCGCTGCCATTGTTGTCGCAACATATGAAAACGAACCATCTCCTGCTGACGTTCCTCGTCACCATAAACAATGATCGAGTCCTGTTCAGAATTCGCCGGCCAAAAACCAAAAATACCGCGTGCTTCGAGTAGCCGTTCATCGATGATTCGTTGCAACATCTGAAGAGCATCGTTATAGAGCTTTTGCGCTTCACTGCCGACGACCTCGTCGGTCAGAATTTTCGGGAACTTTCCATGCAACTCCCAGGACATAAAAAACGGCGTCCAGTCGATGAATTCGGCGATTTCCTCTAAATCAATCCACTCGTCCGGTTGGGGTAACCCACTGCACCGCACTGAGGAAGGGGTTCCCAGCAATCGAGTCCCACTAAAGGAAGGCTTCGCGATATCGACCGTTTCCCAGTCTGTTTGAAAACGTTTCTCAAAGGCTTCTTCGTATGGCACCAACGTCATTTGCCGTTCTTCATAACCGGCCACCAGCTTGGCCTGTGTCACCGAATTATTGGCAATGAACTCGTTTTTAGAATCCGGATTGATTAACCGATCCACAACGCCGACGCTTCGCGACGCGTCCAAAACGTGCACCACACCATGTTGATACTGGGGCGCGATTTTTACTGCCGTATGTTTATCGCTGGTTGTGGCACCGCCAATCAATAACGGTACGTTCATCTTGGTCCGTTGCATTTCTTTGGCGACATAAACCATTTCATCGAGACTCGGCGTGATCAGCCCCGACAAACCGATAATGTCAACACCGTGCTTCACGGCAGCTTCCAGAATTTTTTCACAGGACACCATGACGCCCAAATCAATCACTTCGTAATTGTTACAACCCAAAACCACACCCACGATATTTTTACCGATATCGTGAACGTCCCCCTTAACGGTCGCCAAGAGAATCTTCCCGCGGTAGCTCATGCTCTCGTGTCCCGCCTCCATTTTCTCCTGTTCCATATAGGGCATCAGATAGGCCACCGCCTTCTTCATCACGCGAGCTGATTTTACCACTTGCGGTAAAAACATCTTACCGCTGCCGAACAGGTCACCCACCACGGCCATCCCGTCCATCATGGGGCCTTCAATAACCTGCAAACATCGATCGTATTTCTGTCGAGCTTCTTCAGTATCCTCAACAACATATTTATCGATCCCCTTTACCAGAGCGTGTGAAAGGCGATCTTCAACCGAAGCCTCTCGCCATTCTAAGTTTTCAGTCCGACCCTGCTTTTTGGTATCTTTAACGGTCTCGGCAAATTCAAGCAACCGATCCGTCGCGTCGGACCTACGATTCAAAAGGACGTCTTCGACGTACTCAAGTAGATCCTTGGGAATCTCTTCATAGATTTCAAGCTGACCCGCATTCACAATCCCCATGTCCAAACCGGCATCAATCGCGTGGTATAGAAATGCCGCATTGATCGCCTCGCGAACGGTATTGTTACCTCGGAAACTGAAGCTTACATTGGAAACGCCACCCGAAATTTTTGCGCCCGGACAAATGGTTTTTATCTGCCGCGTCGCCTCAAAGAAGTTCACCGCATAGTTGTCATGCTCCTCCATTCCTGTTGCGATGGTCAGGATATTGGGGTCGAAAATAATATCCTCGGGAGGGAATCCTGCTTCTGAAATCAGCAAGTCATAGGCGCGTTTGCAAATCCGAACCTTATCGTCGGTTTCAACCGCCTGCCCCTGCTCGTCAAACGCCATCACGACCGCCGCCGCACCATAACGACGAATCAGTCTCGCTTTTTCAAGAAACTCGGCTTCCCCCTCCTTGAGGCTGATGGAATTGACTATGGCTTTTCCTTGCACCGCTTTCAAACCAGCCTCGATCACGGACCACCGCGAACTGTCAATCATCACAGGAACCGCACTGATGTCCGATTCACCCGCAATCAAACGGAGGTACTTCGTCATGGCGGCTTCGCCGTCTAGCAACGCATCATCCATATTGATATCGATGATGGCAGCCCCACCTTGGACTTGATCGCGAGCAACCTCAATCGCTTCTTCAAACAGCTCTTCTCGAATCAAGCGGGCAAATTTACGTGACCCGGTCACATTCGTCCGTTCACCCACCATTAAGAAATTTGCGTCTTCACGCATTGTAAGCGGTAGAGAACCAGAAAGCCGTGTCAGCGGCACAATGGCATTTTTCTGGTGGGGCTTTACGCTTTGAACCGCTTCGGAAATAGCAGCAATGTGTTCTGGTGTGGTCCCGCAGCAGCCACCCACAATGTTCAACCAACCATTCTCCGCCCACTCTTTAAGAGTCGACGCCATAGGTCCTGGCTTAAGATCAAACTGCCCCATCTCATTGGGCGTTCCGGCATTGGGATGGCAACTGATAAAGGGGCTCGAAATGCTCGATAACTCTTCAAGATGAGGACGCATGACATCCGGACCCAAGGCACAATTCATTCCAATACTAAGCATCGGGAAATGGGATAGACTATTCCAGAACGCCTCCACCACTTGGCCCGATACAAACGTGGCTCCGGACTCCGCAAAGGTCCCAGAAACCATCACCGGCACACGCCGTCCTGATTCTTCAAAGTATCGGGCGATCGCGAACAAACAAGCTTTGAGATTGAGCGTATCAATCACGGTTTCGGGAAATAAAAGATCCACTCCACCTTCCACCAGCGCTTTGGCCTGAAGGTAGTAAGAACGCTCCATCTCTTCGAAGGTAATGCCGCGAAAAGCAGGGTCTTCGACCTTGGTGGAAATCGCCGTCTGCTGAGCGGTAGGTCCAATCGAGCCAGCGACGAATCTGGGTTTAAGCGGGGTCTTCGCAGTGTACTCATCGGCGGCCCGACGCGCATTTGCGGCAGCCGCGTGATTAATCTCGGTAACGATTTCCGTTGAAAAACCGAAATCCGCCAAACCAACTGGACTCGCATTGAAAGTGTTGGTTTCAATGATATCCGCTCCGGCTGCAAGATACTTCCGGTGGATATCCACAATCGAATCCGGGTTGGTTAGGCCCATGATGTCTGTGCAGTTCTTTAGATCGACCGGCCAGTCGGCAAATCGCTCCCCCCGAACCGCCGCCTCATCAAGACCGAGAGCGTAGATCATGGAGCCCATTGCGCCATCAAGAACGAGAATCTCGCGGTCAAGTCGCTCCAAAATGAGCTGTTCAGTATTGGTTTTGGAAGCGACAGACAAAGTTCAAACGCCTTCAGGATATCTTTGGTTCGGGAGTGAGTGACCACCCTCCGAAAGGTCTTATGTAAAAGGTTGACGATTAATCGGATTAAGCGTCGTTGCAATCCTTCTAATTTATCTACTGTTCAAGCCATCCACAATGCGGACCGATCATTTTATCTACGGACTTTTAAATTCTCGAATGTGATCAATGGATTGAACGCATGAACTCTTCTTTTTCCGCTTTTACCCATCAATACACAACGAACGACGTACCGATGCCGGTTATCACAAGTTCTGGCGGAACCGTACCCCTTGAAAACCGTTCATCGGCCTCAGAGATCACACCAAACCTTAGCAATTCAACGGCGCCACTGCAGACCCATACCGATTGGCTTTCGGCGCAAGACCAAAAACACACCGACAATCATTTCCACGGAATCCCGCTCGATTCTTTTTTCACTCATCCGTTGGCAGAAACCGACTCCACCCGGCCTCCTACTCGAATCATCTCGGAATCCCTGGGCTTCGATCACCAAACTCCTCTTTCTTCGATTCCTTCACTCCCATCCCGATCGTATTTCGATCTAGGTATCCATCTTCCAAGTGTCGCAAAGGGATTGACTCCACCAACCTCGGCCGTCCACGCCACACGAGACATCGCCTTTTCCAATCACTCAGAGCCAAACCCATCCTTCCAATGGCCTGCAGCGGTAGAAGAAATGAACCACCATGCCGCGGAGTCCGTTGATTCATTAGGGCGAACGCTGCTTAGCATGCTGGGTCGAGGAGAAAACCGGATTGGTATTACCTCGACACGCTTTGGAGAAGGATGCTCAACGATCACCATGACGCTAGCTCAATGGGCCTCTCATCTTGGACGCTCTGTTTTACTCGTCGACGGACACCCGAATCGCCCAGATCTTTCAAATCAACTCAACGTCGAAACAGATAATTCTTGGATCCAACGCGTTGAGGAAACAAACTCCCTTGAGACCACTATCGTTTCACTGGTCGAACATACAGTAGACTTCCTTCCATTAAAAACCGAGGCGCCAACCATCCAATGGCCGCGACACGTGTTTGACATTCTGGGTAGTATGCTACAGACCGTCACCCATCGCTATGACCTAGTGCTGATTGACATTGGACCTGCCTTTCAGTTGATGACTGAATTGCAACGGGCAAGCAATCTGGTCGATATCGCGGTGCTCACCACGGCGGTTGACCGCACAACAATCGCTGAGCGTTCCCGGTCGCAAAAGCAACTGGCCAATCTCGGGTTTCAACGCGTGTTGGTTGCTGAAAACTTTGCGCCTCAGCACACTCTTGAACCAGGCTTAACGGGTTAAGCGTCTCCCGAGTTAATCGGATTGGTGTAAGATGTTCTCTAGCAACCGATCCAAGTCCCGTTCCACTCGACAGCTAAATCATCCACTTTCTGCAGTGAATTACCCCACGGGGTATTGGCTCGCTTTGGCAGTCCGGTAGTCTGGCCAGAAACAAGAGGACGAGGAGTGATAATGCTTGAAACGGAAATGATAATGATTGCAACATTAACACAATTTTCCGGTTGGCTTGCCGTCATCCATAGCACGCTACTGTCATTATCGGCGGTAGCCATCACACTGGGTGGAGAGGCTGCGACCAAAATCCGTCAAAGATTGTTCAGATCAGACGAACAGTGCCTAAAGCCAACTTACTTTCGGTATCTCTCCCAGCTCAAGATTTTAAGAACCTTCTTTTCGATTGTGCCCTATCTCGCCATGAAAATGATGGGATGATGGTCTTCGGTGCGGAGAACCCTATCATGAGAAGCGATCGACCCTTGCTCCATCCCATTGTCTTGATGGGGACCTTGCTGCTAATCGCGGGTTCAGCCCTCTTCCTGCGACTGGGCGTCGCTATCAGCGAACCCCTTTGGCTTGATGAATTGCATACGGCCTGGTGTGTCGACGGTCCGTTCCACATCGTCTGGAACCGTGCGGGACAAGGGAATCAAAGCCCCTTTTATTTCTGGATCGAGTGGCTCGTTTGCCAGCCGTTTGGATTAACGGAATTCTGGCTCCGTCTGCCGTCTGTGGTCTACGGAAGCCTGGCCGCGATTGCAGCGAGTCTATTTGTTTGGTCCTTTAAACGTTCTTTTGTGGCTGCGTCGTTAACGGGTTTGCTAGTGGCTATCGATCCCCAATTCATATTTTATGGAAGTGAAGCTCGGCCGTACGCACTGGTACAACTGCTTAGTGTAATACAGGTTTTTATTTTTTCTAGGGAAACTCGAGTTCAGACGTTCAGTGGAACAACCACTTCAACATCTTCGATCAATCTGGGGTTGGCTATCACGACCGCTCTACTTTTATTTACTCACCTAACCGCCGTTTCTCTAATCATCGCCGAAGCGGTTTTCCTGATCTTATTCTTTCGGCAAAAACCGATTCGTCGTGTCATCATCTCGTTGTTGTTAGGCAGCATGGCATTCTTCCCTCTGGCTTTGTTAACCCAACGTGTTTTTTCTCAGCGAACCGATTGGCAAACGATTTCCGACTCCGCCCAATTACTTGCAGAATTACAGCCCACCATTCTGGTTTATGTCGTCGCGCCGTTGATTGTCTGCATGCCGGCTTGGTGTTGGCAAAGATTACGTGTTGCACCCCACGTCGCGCCTGAGAATCACCTACTGACTTGGACGGGACTGGCGGTCATATGGGGCCTGACTCCGATTATTTTGCTGTGGGTCGCCGATCTATCCGGACTCGCTCCCGTCGCACTCAACCGATACGCGCAAGTCGGCGCCATTGCCTGGCCTGTTTTGTGCGGGCTTTTATTATCGAGCGTCTCGTCCCGATCGTTTAAGACTATCGCAGCCGCTCTGATATGGCTCAATGCAATCAGTTTTAGCACGCTTCCGAACCCATTTTCGGACGAAAACAAACCGGCTCGGTATCGAACCGAAAACTGGGCGGCTGCGATCGAATTGATCAATTCCGAAAACTCGGAAGCCACCGTTTTCTTGTTTTCCAATTTATTAGAGGACCACGTCTCGCTACTGACTCTAGAGACGGGACGATTCCAATCAGATCCTCAACACCTGAACTACCTATCCTTTCCCGCAAGTGGTATTTATAAAATCAAGCCCCAAACAATAGTTACCCCGCGCCCAACATGCCAAGTCGGGCGGTTCACCGATGACGACCTGCAAGCATTCAGAGAACAGGGCGAAGCCTGGTTCTTGATACGAGGCCCGCAATGGATGAACGCGATCACACGAGAATTTGAGCAGCGGCTCGCTTTGCCGTCGTCTCAAACGTTAGACTGGGACATACGAGAATTACCGGGCAGTATTGTGTACGTGGTGAAATTAACGATCAACACATCCCTTGATGACTGACCACGAGCCCAACAATGATCAGACCCCGAACTCGGGCACCCGAGAGGGTGCAAAAACGGCCATCTCCACAGTGGGCGTTTGCGTCTCGATCAGTTCAGCCATCAAGACAGCCGTTCCCGTGGATTGTTGCAAACCAACTTTAAAATGACCCGTTGCGACAAATCCATTTTCCCAATTGGGTATCTTTCCTAAATAAGGAAAACCATCGTAGGTCGCCGGACGTAAACCGGCCCATGAATTGAGCAACCGTTCCGAAGTCAATTTGGGAATCAGACGCTCAGCAAACTCCTTCAACTCACGGATTCCCTCTGCTGTGGTCAGACTTTGAAAGCCCGCTTCTTCAGTGGTGGAACCCACCAACAAATGGCCATCCTGACGGGGGACGATATAACGGGAACCCTCATTCAGGATCGTTTTTAGTACGAATCGCGATGACTGATACAAAAGCATCTGACCGCGGACAGGAATCATCGGCAATTGGATCCCCAGTGGCGATAAGACTTGCGAGCTCCAAGCGCCCGCGGCAACGCAGAAAACATCTGCGGTGATCCGACGCTCACCTAACCGGATCGCCACCAACTCATTCCCCTGAGTTTCAAATACAACCTCTTCCGCATGGCTCACTAAATCCACCCCGCGCAATTGGCAGACCGACTCCAATGCTAGTAGGTGAAGCGGGTTCCGAATCTGAGCTTCTTCCGGAACCGACATAGCGGCTCGAATTTGAGAGGTCTCAATAAAGTTGTAACGCTTTGCCAACTCCTTACTTGACATTGGGCAATACTTAATTTGACACTCATCCCAAAATGACTGTAGCCCCGCTAAGGCTGCTTGCTCCCCAGCACTGCGAGCGAGATAGACCCCTCCACAAACTTGGTAACCATTATCGATGCCGGTTTCGGAACGAAGCTCAGCAGACCATTCGGCATGCAATCGATTACTCAGAGCCGTCAACTGTTCTAGCGGATGGACAGCCGTCTGCTCGTTTGCCGGCAGTAAAATTCCAGCGCCAGCCCACGAAGCCTGTCGTCCAATCCGTCCACGCTCAACCACCGTCACCCGGTGACCGCGCTTGACCAACTCCCAGGCAATCGATAGTCCCACGACGCCAGCACCCACGACGATCGAATGGGTCATTCAGAGACCTCTAAAAAAGAAGGATCTGGTAAATAGATTTGGATCCGCTCCATCAACCGAAGGTCAGTAGGATTCCGAGTTGCTTTCAAAGAACGCATTAAATCACGAAGGTCTGTCAAATCGTCTACGTCACACATCGTCGGCAGCTGATCATATGGAACTTGGGCAGTCTCTAAACGTCGCACGGTTTCTTTTAAAACGCCTTGAGTGCTCCACGGTATCTTATCGAAAAGATCGACTTCGTTCGCCGACAAATGAGTATTTCTGCCAATCAGGTAATAACCTCCGTCCTCGCTAGGTCCCAGAACAACGGGGGAATGGTCAAGCCTTTTGGATGCCTGAAGAATCATATCAGGCCTCAGGTTGGGCGTGTCAGATCCAATCACGATCAATTTCCCATCAGCTGGAGTATTTTTGGGACAAGAAAAAAATTGGGATAAACGAGTTCCCAAACCACCTTCGACTTGAGCCACGTAATTCCAAGCATCTCCAAATTGCTTGACAAATGCATCACGATGCTGATCCGGGGAGTAAACTAACGTTCGCCGGTCACAGCAGTCCATCAAAGAGGCCGTTAAATGCTCTAAGAAAATCAGATAGAGCTCCGCGGCCGGCTGGTTCCCCAGTCCAGCGGCCAAACGGGTCTTAACCCGCCCGGCCTGCCAGTATTTCGCGAAGATACCCAAGTGAGCCAAAGAACTCTCTCCAAAACACTAATTTCGTTCAGTAACGAACCGAATTAAACCAATTTGATTTGCTAAATTCGCCACAACCGCAAGAATGATAACAGCAGGACTCAAAATGCCGCTTGAAACTTGTCACCCGTTAGCCGGCTGAGGCCCCGACGTCAACTTAGAAGTAGAATAACATTGTCAAAGGAACTTTCGCAGTCCTATTCACTCTATCTTACCGGTCCGTTCCATTTCATTTTCCACCAACAAGTTAAGGTAAATCGCTCATGGCGGAATCCAGCGCCAAAACTTTCTTAGGATTGCTTGAACGAAGCGGTATTGCTGCTCCAGAGAAACTCGGTTCAGTGCTGGAGGAACTCGAGAAACAAGCCGATGGTCAACCGCTGGAACTGGACCAACTGACGCGTCACTTGATCGAAGCCGGAATCATTACCGAATGGCATCGGGACAAACTTGCCGCTGGGAAATACAAAGGGTTTTTTCTCGGCAAGTATAAACTTCTACGGCATTTGGGAAGTGGCGGAATGAGTACCGTTTATCTCGCAGAAAATAAAATCACTGGACAGAAACGGGCAATCAAGGTTCTCCCTCGAAAAAAAGTAAGCGATAAAAGTTTTCTGGATCGCTTTTATCGTGAAGCGAGAGCTGCCGCCGCTCTCGATCACCCCAATATTGTGCGAGTTTATGACATCTCCAATGTTGACAACACTCACTACATGGTGATGGAGTACGTCGAAGGAGTTGATCTCTACGAGCGCGTTAAGCAAGGTGGACCACTACGGCACGAAGCGGCACTGGAGAACGTGCGACAAGCTGCCGTCGGGTTGAATCACGCCCACAATCGCCAATTAATCCATCGCGATATCAAGCCCGCTAATCTTTTGCTGACCGATGGAGGAACGGTTAAAATACTTGACCTCGGACTGGCGTTACTTACTGCCGATGATGAAGAGTCACTGACGATCCTGCACAATGAACGTGTTATGGGTACGGCCGACTACCTCTCACCCGAACAGGCCGTCAACAGTCACGAGGTGGACCAACGTGCCGACATTTACAGCCTGGGATGCACCCTTTACTTCCTGTTAACGGGTCAACCGCCTTTTCCCGGCGGGACATTGGCACAACGAATCGCCATGCATCAAACGCAAGAGCCTCAAGAAATCTGCGAGATTCAAAAAGACTGTCCCCCCGAGGTCAGCCAGTTCTGCGACAGGATGATGAAGAAAAAACCTGGTGATCGCTTCCCCGATGCCAGCACAATCGTCTCCGAAATCGAGAGCTACGTAAAAACGGGGGCATTCACAGCAACAAGCTCGCCACGCGGCCAATTCGATTTTGATGTGCCTTCCATCTCGACAAGATCGGCAGCGTCCGTTGTCTTGACGACAAACTCCGAAAAAGACAGAAACACCACGACACCGAAAACCCAACGCACCGGTGAAAACAAAGTCTCTTCTGCGAAACCGCGCCCCCAGCGCGCCGGACTCTGGATTTCAATGGGTTCATTGGGCCTATTGTGTACCGTGATTATCATCCTGATTGCCATCCGATTTTCGGGCAACTCTGAACCGACACCATCCGAAATAAATTCAGCCTCGGGCGATCCTATCTCGGGAGTTCCTCTATCAGCAGCCGAGAATCAAACCACGAACGTCGTTGCGGGCTCGTCCGATCGCCCCCAAGGACTCTTGTCTAATAACGCTAAACCCAGACTGACCATTGAAGACTTGCGCGCTAAAGAACGGTCAAAACCAGGCAACAAACCAGGCAACAAACCAGGCAACAAACCAGGCAACAAACCAGCCAACAAACCAGCCAACAAATCAGGCCAGACGGCCGTGATGAACATTGGCTTCGAGGCTGAGTACTTTTTTAAACCACAAAAAATCTGGGATCTCTATAACAAAAACAAAAAATATGGAACTTTGGGATGCTTTGGCGAAGCCGAGGCGACCAAAGAACCCGGTGCTGCTCAAAAAGGTCAAGCGGGTCTTCATCTTTACGGCGCCTCCCAACGAGTCGAGTTCCGCCCGGTGAATCAAAACCAAAGGCTGGTCGGGCTCGAGTTTTGGGTTCGTCTGGAAAACGAGAGTCCCATGACTCAATTTAAGGTGCAGGTGAAATCTTTTAAAAAAGAAGAACGCTGGAAAACCGTATTTACCTATTCACCTGACAGCACCCCATCACTCAATACGACTGATTTTACTTTTGTAAAAATTAGCTCGGAGGTTCTCACTAGCAAAAACGCACAAAAAATTCGTTTCAAACTGGACGGTCCAGTTCAAAACGGCGCTTTCATTGACAACTTAAAAGTTAGCCTGAAGCAATGACTCTTAAACCATTACCCACAGCTCTAGTTCTCATAGGTTGTTCCCTTCTTTACCAAGCGGGTCTATCGGACGAACCGACGGCAAAAGAAAAACGGCAGATTAAGACCATTGCCTCCATTCTCGACCGCGCTGGAAGACTGTACCAATCGAAAAATTTTGGGGCCTGTAAAGAGAAAGTTTATCAAGCCCAGGCGCAGCTTGAACAACTATCAAAATCAGCGGATGTCGAGCTACTGGAATTGCTGTCGCCCGAGCACGAACGTCTTGAAATGGCTCATCAATTACTAAAGCAACAAGGGCTTGAGATGCAGGAACTCAAACCACTACCTCGCGCAATGTCTGCCGATGGAGAGGCCGTCAGCTTTGTAGATTCCGTTGCGCCAATACTCGTGAAACAGTGCGGCCGATGTCATGTTCGCGGGAATCGTGGGGATTTCAGTGCAGCCAGTTACAACGCGTTAATGCAGAGTACACACATCGCCTCAGGTCTAGCAGATGAAAGTCGACTGATCGAAGTCATTGTCGATGGTGATATGCCCCCGGGTGGCAATTTCCCCGAAAAAGACTTGGAAATACTCAAAAACTGGATCGCGCAGGGGGCTCGCTACGATGGCGACATGCCGAATCAAAACATCTCTATGCTCACCTCTGATCCTCCCGAAATGGATCAAGAGCGACTCCAGGTGACTCGATCAACCGGTAAGGAAACCATTTCATTCGGCCTTCACGTCGCACCCGTGCTAATTGAGAAATGTGGGCAATGTCACATTGACACCAACAACGTTCGTGGGAATTTCAACATGGCCAACTTTCAACAGTTCCTGCGGGGTGGCGATTCCGGAAACCCGTTTGTCCCGGGCAAGTCGAAAGACAGTAACCTGATCAAGCGTTTACGAGGCATCGATTCAGAAGTCATGCCACCCTCCGGGAAACTGGACGACAAAACCATCGCCCAAATCGCAAAATGGATAGACGAAGGAGCTAAGTTTGATGGTGGTGACAATCCCGATCTAGCGATTCGAACGGTGGCCGCCACCGCTAGAGCTGGCAAGCAGTCTCACGCAGAATTAATGTCCGAGCGAAATACGCTCACGCGGAAAAATTGGAAGTTGATCATGTCGGACGTGTCTGCTACGGAGAATATGACCGAGAACTTCCGAGTGGTTGGAGCGACTCTTCCAGACCGTCTTGAGATCTTTGGCGAACTGGCTGAAAAAATGGCGCCGAAAATCCGGGCAACGTTCAAAGCTAAATCAGATCGCCCCTTCATAAAAGGTAATACGACGATCTATATCTTTGAGAGACGATATGATTTCAACGAACTCGGTGTGATGCTAACGGGCCGTGATCTACCCAATCAACTTAGGGGCTATTGGAATTTCAACACCATCGATGCCTATGCGGCTTTGCTGACGGCTCGCAACCGGGACCCAAAAGAGTTTCAAGCAAATCTGGCACAGCAATTAGGGGCCTTGTACATTTCAAACCTAGCACCCGACATACCGCGCTGGTTCGCTGACGGCGCTGGCTACTGGGCAGCCGCAAAGCTCTATCCCCGTGACGATGTCGTCAGTCAATGGGACGAACAGGCGGAAGCTGCCGTGGCCAAGATGCAGGAACCAAGTGATTTTGCCACCGGTAAGCTACCGGAACATGAAGCGGCGCTGGCCGGTTACCTGTTTGTGACCCAGTTGCGAACTGACGCCAGTCGTTTCGCAAAACTGTTTAAGTTCTTGGAATCAAACTATTCGTTTGAACGAGCCTTTACCGAAACATTTGGTCAACCGCCCGCTGAATACTTTGGCAAGGGGAACCAACGCCGCAATCGCCGAAACTAGTCGCGAGGTGTTCCAACTCATTTCCGCCTAGACTTCTTGGACGCCGAACCACTCTTCGACTTGATGGTTCGCCCAGTCTTTGCAGATCCTTTGGCATGTCGTTTTTTAGAAGATCCAGTTTTTTTCTTTTTTGCTTTCGCATTGGATTTAAACTTTTTACTTTTCGACTTCCGCGTCATCCCCGACTTTGCTTTTTTACCGGACTTAGACTTTTTAGAATCCTCGTGTCGCGTTCCATTTCTATCTGAAGATCCCCTATTTCGTTTTTTTCCACCTCTGCCTTTGTTTTGGGCTGCCCGGGGGGTACTGTCAGTCACTTTCACCAATTGAAATTCGAGCTGTCGACTGTTCGTGTCAACCATCGCAACACTCACCAAAACTCGGTCGCCTAATCGATATTGGTTTTCAGAATGGTAGCCTGAAAGCGTCCGTGCCGAACGTTCGAAGCTGTAGGAGTCATCCGGAAGGTTGGCCAATGGAATCAACCCCTCCACCGGAATTTCAACTCCCTGAGCAAAAAGGCCAAAAGGCTCAACTCCCGTCAGCACAGCTTCCATCTGGTCGCCAATCCGGTCGGCGAAATAATTAAGAAGCTTTAATTTTTTCAAAGATCGTTCGGCCTGTTCCGCGCGCTGTTCCCTTTCGCTGCAATGATTTCCCAAAGCCGCCAGTCGATCAAAGCTATGTTTCGGTTTTTCACCGGCAATTAGCGCAGACAACATCCGGTGAATGACTAGATCGGGGTAGCGCCGAATTGGCGATGTGAAATGGCAATAGGCATCACTGGCAAGGGCGTAGTGGCCAATCTCGCGAGGGCTATAGACCGCCTTCTGCATGCTTCGCAAAACTGAGAAGTGAATCGCTTTCCCTTCAGGTAAATCCCGAGCCAACTCCACCACCCGTTTGATTTCAAATCGACTTTCCAAACTCTCGCATTCGATTCCCATCTGTTGAATAAAGGTGGTCAACTCTTTCAGTTTGACTGGCGACGGGGATTCGTGCACCCTTCGCATCAAATACAATTCTTGATCCGTAAATTTCTTTGCCACCGCTTCGTTAGCTGCCAACATAAATTCTTCAATGATCTGATGACTTTCGGTATTTTCCTCTACGTGGGCGCCGGTCACCTTACCGTCATCATCCAAATCAATTTTGATATCGGGCAAAAACAACTCGATCGCTCCATTTTCGAGCCGTCGCTTTCGCAAGATCATGGCCAGCGTGTGCATCTCACGGACCAAGTTAAAAACGGGTTCTTTGAGCCGTGATTTCCAAGGACGATCGTTACTCAAATAGTCATCGATTTCAGCGTAGTTAAAACGATGTGCACTTCTGATGGCTCCGTGATGCAAGTCAGTGGCAATCGGAACACCGGTGGCATCGAACTCGATGACCGCCGTCATGGTATATCGAACCCGGTCCGGCTGAAGACTCGCCAGGTTGTTCGAAATGACCTCTGGTAGCATGGGAATCACTCGGTCCGGCAGATAGACACTGGTTGCTCGAGCGTAAGCTTCCGTATCCAAATCAGACCGCTCAGGAACAAAATGGGAGACATCAGCAATATGGACCCCCAATCGCCAATGCCCGTTTTCAATACGCTCTAAGGAAATCGCATCATCAAAATCACGAGCCGTTTTGGGATCGATCGTGATGACCGTCGTCCCCGTAAAATCGGTCCGTTCAACAGGTATCGACTCGTCGAACCGCTCCGCTTGCTGCCGAGCGTTCTCGAGGGCAGACTCGGGGAACTCTTCGGGTAAATCAAATTCACGGATGATCGTCAGCGTGTCGACACCGGGCTGGCCACGTTTTCCCAACACCTCTACAACGACGCCCTCCCCATCTTCGCGCTTCGAGGGAAACTGAACCACCTCGATCACGACTTTATCACCGACTTTACAGTTCTTAGCACCGGCGTCACCGACCAATACACCTGATTCAAACACCCCGTTGTCCACGTTCACGAAACCGTGTCGGCCATGCTCGACATAGGTTCCAACAAACCGGTGAGTGCGTCGTTGGACCACTTCGATAATTCGTCCGCTGACACGAACCTCAGCTCCCTGACGACGACGGGAAACACGCACACGAACGCTGTCTCCGTCAGCAGCATCTTCCGTTTTTTGTTTTGGGATATAGATATCTTCCGAGCGGTCAGTCACCGTCGATCCCGCCGGAGTCACAAAACCGAACCCAGCGATGGCTCGGCGAAAGACTCCGACCACCTCATCCGATTTTTGTCTTTTGGGTTTTTGTCTTTTGGGTTTTATCGATTCTCCATCCGCTTGACCAACGCCTTCTCCGACATCCGCTTCTTGAAGCTCCTCCTGCTTTTGCGGGGACTTCACGATCAAGTGCTTCTCACCCCAAGCAATCCGCCCCTGCTTGATCAACTCCTTGATGGCCCGTTTTAAATCCCGCTCACCTAATGCATCGAGCTTTAACCTCCGCGCAATAACCTTCGGCTTAACCGGTTGGTATCCGTCGGCGTTGACCAACGCGAGGATTTTCAATTCCATTTCTTTTTTTGATTTCATAACGAGAGTTTAGATGAGGTTGTTACCACTTACCACTCCGGGCAAGACAGGTCCGAAACGACTTCGGCCGGGACGCTCTGTTTGCTTGATCGCCCCCTACGTTCCGATACCCGCACGGGACCTTGCAATTTGCTTTTAAAAGCGATGATAGATCATAGAAAATAAATCCGCATGTCTGTATATTCAAATATAATCAACCGCTTTTATACATGTTCTTGATTAGCACTTTGTTCACCCTCGTTCTGTGACGGTTTTCGGGCCATGTTAAAAATCTGTTTCGTCACACCCGAACTAGCACCCTTGGCCAAAGTTGGTGGATTAGCGGATGTGTCGCAATCTCTCCCAGCAGCATTGGCTGAGCTAGGTCATGATGTTCGTGTGATCCTCCCTCGCTATCGGGATCTCCATCAAGAGAGAGGACGAACCTTCACCAAAATTGACAACAACGTCGAACTCAAATTTGGTGAATCGATTCACACCTTCAATATCTTCGAGACCGAGTATCCTCGAACTAAGCGCGAGTGCCGAGCACCTCGACTTTATCTGATCGATTGCCCCGAGCTTTACGATAGGCCTGAAATCTATGGGGACGCACCCGATGAACACCTTCGGTTTCTACTTCTCAGTCAAGGCGCCATTGAGATTTGCCAACGCCTTCAATGGGCCCCCAACGTATTTCATATCAATGACTGGGTAACCGCAATCCTGCCGTTGCTATTAAAAACCGTTTACGGTTGGGATAACTTGTTCCGAGCTTCTCGAACCGTTTTGACCATTCACAACATTGGCCATCAAGGGATCTTCCCGCCAGAGATTTTGGAATCTCTAAACTTAGGGGCTGCCGCAACACTCTTAGCCCGTCAAGGCGCATCAGACCCCTCAATAAACTTACTCAAAACGGGCGTCCTTTACTCGGATTTGATGACCGCCGTCAGCCCCACCTACGCGCGGGAAATACAGACGGATGAATACGGAATGGGGCTTCAACATTTACTGAGAGCGAGACGTGACTCTCTGTTCGGAATCGTCAATGGCATCGACACAAATGCGTGGAATCCCGCCACCGACTCATTGATACCGGCTCGGTTTAACGCCGATGACCCTTCTGGAAAAAAATGCAACCGTTCCGTTTTATTGGAAACACTCGGCCTATCTCCTTCACCAACCGCACCGGTGATTGGAGTGGTGAGTCGTCTGACACACCAAAAAGGCTTTGAAACGCTCTATGATTCGATGCCGATCCTTCTGTCCGAAAATGACATACGCCTTGCCGTATTAGGAAATGGACAACCTGAATACCTCGAATTTTTCGAAAACCTTGAAGCAAAATTTCCGGATCAAGTTGCCTTTGAAAACAGCTTCGATAACAAACTCGCTCACTTAGTTGAGGCCGGAAGCGACATTTTTCTCATGCCATCGCTTTACGAACCCTGCGGCCTGAATCAAATGTACAGTCAAATATACGGGACCATTCCCATCGTCCGCAAAACCGGTGGGCTCGCAGACACAGTCACCATGTATGATCCGGCTTCCGGCAAGGGAACGGGAATTGTGTTTGAAGCGTTCAGCAACAAAGCCGTTTTGAAGGCCATACGACAAGCGATCGCGTGGTTTCACCAACCGGAACACTGGAATCAAATGATCACCAATGCCATGCGGAGGGATTTCTCTTGGAATAAAAGCGCCCGCCAATACGCGGCTATTTTCCAACAACTCACCAACCTAGCTCATTTAAAATGCGAGCAATCGACGGATTAGAGGCAATGCATAGGAAGCCAATTTGGATTCAACAGCATCTTGTCGTGAACTAAAGAGGTGTCTCTCCCAAGAACAAGCTTAACCTTTATAAATTTTTCGGCCGATCGATGGGTTGTAAATTGTCCACTGACTGTCCGTATTTACATCTTCCTCGATCATCTGCTGCGCACAGTGCATCCGGGCATCCATATTGTCTAAATGATGCAAGGCGATCGCTTCCAATGTCATCGGTAATTTGGGACTACCAAATTCATATTGACCATGATGGGAAACAATCATGTGCTTTAAACGCACACTCAAGTTCGCAGGAAAAGCTTCACCCGACTGCTTGGTTGTGGATTGGATTTTCTCATCCAACATATCCACACCCTGGATAAGATGCCCAAGAAGTTGTCCGGAATCACTGTATCCCAGGTCTGGCTCGTAGGTCAGCTCTTTCGTCTTACCCATATCATGTAAAAACGCGCCCATCAGAAGAAGATCCGGATCAAGGCCTGGGTAGTGGGGAGCAACCACCGTTGCCACTTCCATCAATGATAGCGTGTGCTCAAGCAGACCACCACGATAAGCATGGTGGTTCTTGATTCCGGCCGGCGCCGATCGAAACTGTCGCATGAACTCATCGTCTACCAGAAAGCACTCTGCCAGATTCTGCAGATGGATATTTCGCATCGACCGTAGTAATTCGGCGATCCGTGATGTCATCTTCTCCAAAGTAGAATTCGAAAGAGTCGTGAATTCGGTCTCGTCTATATTATCCGCTGCAACTTTGGTGATTCCTTTGGCAAGGACTTGCATCCCTCCGTTGTACAACTGGCTTGCCCCTTTGACTTGAATGAAATCGCCATTCTCAAATCCGTCATATTGTTTTTGCGAAGCATTCCACATCATGGCCGTGATGGAGCCCGTTTTGTCGCTCAGCCTGACCTGCAAATACAAATTCCCCTGCCGATTAGGACGCAACTGTTTTTCCGATGCCAAAAAAATCTGGTCCACAGTTTCACCATCCGACAATTCATTTACGTATCGGCGACTCATAGCACACTCACGATGTTGAAGATAAATCAAAGGCCAAAATTCTAGAGTCGGCACCGAGCGGATTCAATGACGGGGGTACGAACCCGCCAGAATGATTGCAGTGAGCCTACCCAATCACGAAACAGCCAAGGTCAAAGATCCGAATAATCCGTTGGGACAAGGATCCAGTTCTGAATTTTAGAGACGGTGTCCTCGTACTTTTTAAGATTCTTCATCCGATCCCACTCAGGATGCTCCAAGAATGCCTTCCAATGCTTTCCGTGCTCGCCTGAATTGGCCGCACTGAGCATGTAGACAAGATTGGGCGCGTCGGAACCCGCCAACGTTTCCGCAAAAAAAACAGGGCCCATTTGAACATCTCTCATCAACTGGATTTCACCATTATCAAACATTTCAACCTTGCGTCGAGCGTGGTCCTCGGTGTGGCTTTCATAAAGACGGAGCTCGAAAATACGTGGTTTTTTTTCGCGGGACAAGGCGGTCGTTTCGATTTTCGGCATGCCCGAAAAGGCTTTCAGGAAACGGCTGTCAATTCGCTTGAAAGCAGGATTCCTTAAAGGCTGGTCGAAGTAACCTTTGGCCGATGCCTGATAGGCGGAATCGCTTTCTAGCTTGGTCCGTAGATTGACAAAGTCGTTAGGGTTTTCAAAAGGCAGCAGGACGAACATCGAAAAATCGTCGGCATTCATCGGTTTGAAAACACCGACCTGCTTCATCCCTGTTCGGTGAAGGGCTGGCATCAGAGCCGTTTTGAGATAGTTGTTAACCAATGCTTGCTTTTCAGCTGAATCATTTAAGTAGACTCGCAGTTCGTACAGTTCTGTTTGCTGTCCCAGCGCCATCGATTGCTGAAATGCCAAACAGCAGGCCAAAATAAAAACGCATCTTCTCATTGGTCACCTCTAAAGAGTTCAATCTTGCAATATCGGGATATTCAAACCCCAAATCCAAGCTGCGTCCAGACGTGACAAGCAGGGATTACCGATTCTCTCGGTGAACAACAGCAAAAAGCCCTTTGAAACGAGTGGCTCAGGGGTTCATGATGTGACCAAAATAAATCGCATTCAGAAATACGCGACTTGTCCCGTGCCAAAAAGCTCGGAAATTTGGGTTGTCGGCAATCACGACAACGCGGCCATCCCCCAACGGATAAATCACCGCTGCGGCCGACTGCTCGACCTTCGCGAGATTCTCATCCGAGCAATAACCTGCCAAATGCGGCGATTCCGAATCGTATATCATCGGGTTACAGTAGGGGTTTTCAGAGGGAGTCAAAAAAGTGGTGTGATCCCGAAAGACAGGCATGGTTTTACGGCTGAAACCGTATAACAGCGGATGCGTCAAATCCACTTTTGCTTTTAAGATGGCGCCACTGATTAATTGCAATGCTCGCGTTTTCGCTGCCGAATCAAAAGGTAACTGATTCGGGCCGGCTGGATTGGATATTTCTACCTGCCCCGATTCTGCATCCGCCGTCCAATTGCCTGAAATGGCATTCGCGATCGCCTTGCCAGACGCACCGACGGCCACCACCGTCCCTCCGTCTTCGACCCATTCTCGAATCGTTTGCCAACGCTCGCTGGAAACCGACTTATACCGTCCCGAAGGAAAAAGCAGGGTAGTGTATCTGGACAAATCAGAGGTCTCAAAGCGATCCGATTTCAACATGGCAACGGCCGCACCAACGCGAGTGTCCAGCAGATGCCAGATTTCACCGGCACCGTAAGCCGAAACACCGCCGGCCACCGGCATCGCGATCTTGGGGTGCGGAATCGTAGCAAAACTGCTGCTTCCCATATCGATCCCTTGAGAGGTCAGTCCAGACTTTGTTGAACTGATTAAGACTCCTCGCTCGGCCCCTGCTGCGAGCACTTCTTCGATGGACGCACGTTTTTCCGGCTGGATACCCAATGATATCTGTAACGTCCCCATCGGATAGGATGTGACCGTCGATTGGGCATCCACGACAAAACTCTGTTTTGCCACTTTCACATTTATATTCTTTTTAAGCAACTGATTAAGAACCCAGACCGAGTCATCATCTCGCCAATCGACGAGATACGAAACAGCCTCTGGTTCGGGCTTGAAGTCTAATGATCTTCGCTCGTGTAATTTGGCTCGGCGCATCTGAGAAACATCAACCGTTTCCAAAATACTGGTTTGATTCAAGTCATATGCCAACGGCAAAGTCCAGCTGGAGACATCATAAAATACATTCTCTTTAAATGATTTCCGCCGCATCAGAAGTGACTTTATAAATCGAAATTCTGGCTGGGCAGCCGGGATGATCAAGGTTGAATCTTTGGCAAAAGAGCGATCGCCAACTACTAATGTTTCCTCGGGCCAATAACACCGGATATCGTGTCGGCAAAGTACGTCGGCAAAATTTTCAAGGCGAGTGCGATTTCCAGGACTACTGAAAACGAACGTCTTGATCTTGCTCGCTTTGGCCTGAGCCGCTGCCCGAGCATAAAAATCTCGTTTGAAGTCGTTCAATTCAGACCGCATATCGGCCGTTGCTCGAAGGCTCGACAGGGAAGTGGTGAATTGGTTGGCGATCGTCTCATGAAATCGCAAGAATCCGTTCTCGTTCCTCTGTACATGCCCCCGGGAACTGGCCTGCTCGAAAAGAATTCCCACGGCCCCATGCAAATCAGGATAGGTCGAACCTTTCCCCATATAGAAATCATCAAAACGCTCTTGGGTAAAGTACAAACTCCCCCGTTTGTCGAGGTCTTTCGCGTGATACGCGGCAAAACGATTGGTGAATTCAACATTCTTAAAAGGAGTTAAGGGATTGGTGCGTTGCGGAATACCAGGTTGAAAAAAGTAAGTCGACTTTGTCCCCATTTCATGGAAATCTAAAACCACGTTCGGCTTCCAGTAATGGTATTGCTTTAATCGCCCACGACTCTCGGGATGCTCAACAGGCAACCAATCACGGTTCAGGTCAAACCAGTAATAATTCACCCGGCCCGGAGGCCAGTTCTGATTGTGTTCCGCATGTTGCCCATCGGCGTTTGGCACGCGGCCACGATAGTCGTTGGTCCAATTTGCAAACCGATTGAATCCGTCTGGGTTCAAACTGGGGTCCAACAGAATAACGCAACTTTCAAGAATCCGATCGATCTCTTCTCCCTTTGCGGCCGCCAAGTAGTGCGCCACTAGGGGTGCGCAGTTCGTTGCGCTGGACTCGTCACCATGAACCCCATACCCCATATTGATCACCGCTGGTAAATCGCCGATATCCACCTCGCTTGATCGGTTTGGCTTAGTAAGTTGTTTGTGCTGGCGACGAATAGCATCTAACTGCTGGCGATTTTTTTCCGAAGTAATCGTTAGCATCAACAAGGGTCGCTGCCCATGGGTGCGCCCATACTGCTCGATCGTGACTCGGTCAGATTGCTCGGCCAACGCTTGGAGGTACCGCACCACTTGAGCATGATTGAGATGCCGGTGACCAATCTCAAACCCAAGAACGTCCTTGGGGGAAGGAATCGCTGGATCAAAATCAACTTCTTCAGGCCAATAGCGTGTCGGGAGCTCTTTTTGCTGCCAATTTTGAATTTGCAAAGCCCCTAACGGGGGGCAAAGCAATCCAAAACCAACCAGAAACGCGAGCAAGTAGATGTTTCGAGGCAACAGAATTTGGCTCATGGCAAAAACTCTACAAGGTAACAAATTCATCAAACCGTCATTCAAGAAAGTCCATTATAGCTGGCCGAATGGCCTACCACCTGTTCCAATCCTGTAAGTATCTGAAGGTCTCCGGTTACGGAATGACATAACCCCACTAAAAAACGTTCGATCCCTTAAAATAAAAGTCCGTCCGCTATGGCAATTGCCGCGGATCACTAAAATAAATGCGTTGATGTAACAGGTTTCCTCGCCCCCTCGACTTAACCAAGTAATTAGAAGAATGGCCAAAACCGGAATCACGCCGACTCGCGAACAAGACTATCCCGAATGGTACCAGCAGGTAATCAAAGCGGCCGATATGGCCGAAAACTCTGATGTTCGGGGTTGCATGGTAATCAAACCCTGGGGTTACGGAATTTGGGAAAACATGCAAAGCGTGCTAGACCGACGGTTCAAACAAACGGGTCATGAAAACGCCTACTTTCCATTATTCATTCCCAAACATTTCCTTGAAAAAGAAGCCGAACATGTAGAAGGATTCGCCAAGGAATGTGCGGTCGTCACCCACCATCGTTTGGAGCCGGGACCCGAGGGTGGTCTGGTACCAGCCGGTGAACTGGAAGAACCGCTCATCGTGCGCCCGACCAGTGAGACGATCATTGGTAGCATGTTTGCCAAGTGGATTCAGTCCTACCGCGATTTGCCTCTAAAAATCAATCAGTGGTGTAACGTAGTTCGATGGGAAATGAGGCCGAGAATTTTTCTGAGAACAGCTGAATTTCTATGGCAAGAGGGTCATACGGCCCACGCCACTCAGGAAGAGGCGATGGACGAAACAAAAATGATGTTGGATGTCTACGCAGATTTTGCTGAAAACCATATGGCCCTACCCGTTGTTCGTGGCGAAAAAACCGCGGGCGAACGATTCCCAGGGGCCGACATGACCTTGACCATCGAAGCCATGATGCAAGACCGAAAGGCCCTGCAAGCCGGCACATCTCATTTCCTCGGCCAAAACTTCTCCAAAGCCCAAGAGATAAAATTCCACGATCAGGACGGAACCGAATCGCACGCCTGGACAACGTCCTGGGGGCTATCCACCCGCATGGTTGGCGCGCTCATCATGGCCCATGGCGATGATGACGGGTTAATCGTACCGCCCCGACTCGCTCCCAAACATATCGTCATTCTACCCATTTATCGAAACGATGAAGAACGATCCAAGGTCTTGGATTATTGCAATTCTTTGAAATCTGAATTGGACCAACTGGAGTACTCCAGACGAGAGTTACAGGTGCTATTAGACGATCGTGATCTAAGGGGTGGAGAGAAAAAATGGCATCACATCAAAAAGGGAGTACCGATTCGTGTCGAAGTCGGCCCTCGTGACCTTGAGTCGGGTAGTGTTTTCGTCGGTCGCCGAGACCAAGCTAAATCTAGCAGTGTCAGCCGAGACGAATTCGTTGGCACGGTCCTCCAAATATTGGATGAGATTCAGCAGACGCTATTCGACCGCGCGTTGAAATTGCGCGAAGACAATACCCATTCCTTCACAACACTGGATGAATTCAAAGAATTTTTTACGCCCGTTAATCCTTCTAAACCTGAGATTCACGGGGGCTTTGCGGTGTGTCATTTCGTTGACACCCCCGAGGTTGAAGAGATGCTAAAACCACTCAAGGTAACCGCCCGCTGCATGCCGCTCGAGGACAACGAGGAAAAAGGAACGTGTATCTTCACCGGTCAACCGGCAGATCGTAAAGCCATTTTTGCGAAGGCTTATTAACACTCATTGCCCAATTGCCCCTTGTGGCTGGCTAAAGTCGTCTCCTCGCCCCACCCATACGGAAAAACTTATCGATTCGAACTTTCTATTCCGATCGACCCGATTTCAAAAAACGGCCGCGCTCATCGTCTTGTAATATTTTGCCTCCAACGGATAACGCGTAAGGCACGCGATTAGGAATCCACCGTGAGAAAATGAGAGATTTGGGTGACATTCCAAAGGCCACGAATCTCCAGAATCGATTTTTGGTTGAAAACAATGTTTCGCCTGTTTTTGCGATCCGAATCTGGACGCTCCAAACGACCGATGTAATAATGATTCAAAGCTTTTCCCCTCCAGTTACGATCTAAAATTTGGATGCGCACTCCCCAATGAAAATTTTCGCCCGAACCATTGGCTTAGTCTTCTTTGTATCTGCGGTTCCCTTTGTACACGGTCAAGCGGTTGACCACACTCAAGATGAACAGATGATTCGCAAAAGCACGGTTGCTTATCAAAATGCTTTTAATCAAGGTGACGCTGTAGCCTTAGCTGCACTTTGGGCGCCCGACGGCGAATACATTGATCAAACAGCCACTTTGATCAACGGACGTGAAGAGATCCAACAAGCCTTCACCTCGTTTTTCGTGAATAACAAAGGCCAAAAGATTAATATCAACATTGACAAGATAGGCTTTCCGCTAGACGAGCTTGCATTTGAATTAGGTTCTACCGTTGTGACCGGACCTGATGGTCAATCACGAACCACGAACTATTCTGCAAACTATGCAAAAAGAAATGGAGTGTGGATGCTGCTCAGCGTCCATGAGCTACCACCAAAGGCACCCTCTAATTACGGTAAGTTGAAAGATCTTGACTGGCTGCAAGGAAACTGGACCACCCGAGACCCTACCAGCGGCAAACCTGACGCAACGGTCATTGCAGTCAGCTGCTATTGGTCTGCCAATCAAAACTTTCTGATTCGAGAATTTTCTTGCGTCACCGACGGAAAAATCTCCAACCTAGGAACTCAGAGAATCGGTTGGCACGCACCATCGAAATCGATTCGTTCATGGTCTTTTGACTTCAAAGGTGGAGTCGTAACGGGTAGCTGGAAGCCGAATGGCAAGGATTGGATCATCAACACTCGAGAGGCCTTGAACAACGGCCAAGAGCTAACGGCAGTAGAACGTTTGTCCATTGGTAAGCAAGGGGAACAAATCTGGGAATTAACCGATCAGATGATTGGCGACCAAGCCTTCCCTAACAAAACATACACTTTCCGGCAGCAAAATTAGAATCCGTCTCCATATTTCCGGACCGCGATTCCCTTACAACGAAAACTTCAACAACAAGGAATTAATTAATGAACAGTAAGTCCCTTTTGACATTGGCTGCGGCAATGGTGGCCTTTGCTGTCATACTCTCCACTTCTTCAACGGTTTTTGCACAGGGCGGCATCGGTGGATCCCACGGCGGTGCTGCGGGCGTTCACCCCAACCACGCCAATGCTTCCGGCTTTCATAAAGATGATTCGTGGCACGTTCACGAAGGTGGCAACCATGGCTACCAGTACCACTACAATCCCAGCGTTGGCTACTACAGACCTTATGTTGCTCAAGGCTATTACGGGGGGTACGGCTATCGCAACAATTGGAATCTTGGTGGCTACGCTCGATCCACGTCACCAGCCTTGGCAGCTTATTCAAACATGCGAAATGGGGCCTACAATTACAATGGTGGCTACGCTCGATCCACGTCACCAGCCTTAGCAGCTTATTCGAATATGCGAAACGGTTCCTACGGCTACAATTATGGCTACCCGTATCAATACGGACCAGCGGTGCCTCAACGGCCCTACTTCCCACCGGATCCTTTTGGCAATCCTGCCACCAGCGTCGGTGCGGATCCGAACAGTCGCGGTGCGGCTCAGGAACGGCTGAACCAAGAACTTAACAAAGAAGAATAGAAATAACCTGTTCGATTTCACCATTATGTTTAACGAACACAAATAAACCCCGGGCCGACGCGCGGGGTTTATTTTTTTAAATACAATCTACGTTAACAAACAACCATCTGACCCCAGTGCGACAATCCGCAGCGGATCGATGGTCGAGCACTTCCATTTCAAGGTAACGCCGATGGGCCAACTCAACCCCCACTACCCGGTTCTCCTCATTGCCGCCGTGACAAGTCGTTATGAATCGGCGATCCAATGGGCCATTGCTCAAGCTGCCAAACAATGGGGTGAGGTTCAACTCGAAAGTGCCCTTTTTGACTTTACCGAAACAGGATTTTACACCAAAACGATGGGGGCCGATTTGCAAAAGCAACTGGTCGCGTTTCAATTCACGAATCCGGCCGATTTGCCCGATTTCAAGATCACTTCAAATCAGTGGGAGAAAGAGTACGCCACATTTCATCCGCACCCGGAAACAAGACCTTTAAACATCGACCCGGGTTATATCACCGAAGCCAAGTTAGTCTTAGCGACCACCAAGGATCGGGATCATCGTGTCTACCTTCGGGATGGAATTTACGCAGAAGTCACTCTGCATTACCAACAACACAAATGGAACAAGTCGCGGTGGACCTATCCCGATTACCAACGAGATGCCTTTCAATCCTTCTTCACCAAATGCCGCAATCTTGTAAGGGACCGAAACAAGACTGATTCGACCTCAACTTAATTAAGACGATCTTCACCTCGTTGACGCGAGAACGGGAACTGTTACAACGAAATGGCCGCTAACTTCCAATAAAGCATTCCCGTGAGAAACATCCGTCATTTTGAAAGTAATGGAAATATGAGCGAACCATTAGAAAAGCTAAGAGCCATTGTCGTATGTTGTTGCCTGCTACCGCTATCGGCGAATGCTGATGAGGGCATGTATCCCGTCAGTGAAATTGAACAGTTAAACCTGCCCGCAAAAGGCCTCGTCATGTCGCCTGGGGACATTTTCAATCCCGACCAAGTGTGTCTGATCGACGGCATTTGCAAGGTCAATGGCTGCACCGGTTCATTTGTCTCTCCAAATGGATTGATCATCACGAACCATCACTGCGCCTATCGCGCTATCCAGAGTGCCAGCTCCACCGAGCACGACTACTTGGCGAACGGATTTCAGGCTAAAACAGGAGCCGCTGAAATCCCGGCCAAAGGATATACGGTCAGAATCACCGAAGCCTTCAGTGACGTTTCTGACAAAGTCCTTTCCGTGGTCGACGATGGAATGGAAGCGACTCAGCGGACAAAAGCCATCGACCAACGTCGCAAGGAACTGGAAAAATCTGCCGAACAGCAAAACGCTGGCATGCGAGCCGAAGTTGCGGAAATGTTTGCTGGTAAAACGTATGTCCTATTTCTTTACACTTACATCACGGATGTTCGATTAGTATTTGCGCCGCCCGCTTCGGTCGGTGAATTTGGTGGGGACACCGATAACTGGGAGTGGCCACGACACACGGGAGACTTTTCATTCCTACGCGCCTACGTAGCACCCGACGGTTCCACCGCCAACTACTCAAAAGAGAATATCCCTTACCAACCCAAACGCTTCATTCAAGTCGATCCGAACGGAGTGGATGAAGGTGATTTCGTTATGCTGATTGGCTATCCTGGCCGCACAGCCCGTCATAAAACGGCTAGCTTTTTGAGCTACGAGCAGTCGGTCCGACTCCCCTTCATCGTTGACCTCTACGACTGGCAAATTCAACAAATGGAAGCTGCTGGAAAAGACAATCGAGCCGTCGCCCTCAAACACACTTCCCGAATCAAATCCTTGGCCAATGTCGAAAAACGCTCCCGAGGTCAGCTAAAGGGCCTAAGAAGGGCTAAAATCGCCGCACATCGAGCAGCTCAGGAGGCCAAACTCCAAGCTTATATCGATTCGGATCCGGATCGCAAAAAACAATCCGGACGGCTCCTCGCCGACATTAACCAAGTGTATGCAGAGATGGGAGAAGCCGCACCGCTAGAACTTAACCTGCAGAACTTGATATCGGCATCCCGGATGATGAATTTGGCGTTCACTATGTATGACAGCTCGGTCGAACGGCAGAAACCGGATCTCCAACGTGAATCTCCTTACATGGACCGGAATTTCGAATTAACGAAAAAGCGTCAATTACTAACACAACAAGATTTGGATCCGGGCACCGATAAGGTCCTGCTCTCGGGGATGCTTGACCGACTCAACGCAATTCCCGAGGCAAAGCAAATTGACGCGTTACGAGTGGCAGCGTTGACAGACGAACTGCGTCGCAACTACTTAGATTCCATGTACCGGCAATCTTGGCTCATCGACAAAGCATATGTCGAAAAAGGATTTGAAAAATCACCGGCTGAACTCAAAGAGCTCGACGACCCATTTCTTAACTGGGCCATCGAGTTGTATCCTCACTACCTCGAGCTTCGTGAGAAGGGCAAAGAACGGAATGGGCGATTGGACCAACTTTATGGAGAGTTGGTCTCCGTCAAACAGGAATTTCAAAATGCCAATTTTGTGCCAGATGCAAATGCGACATTGCGACTCACGTTTGGCCGAGTTAAGGGCTATTCTCCCGAAGATGCGGTATACAAGTCTCCGATCACCTCACTTCAAGGCGTGGTCGATAAGACAACCGGTGAAACCCCGTTTATCACGCCACAGAAAATCCTCGACATGCACGCAAAAAAAGAATTCGGACGTTTCAAAAACGAGAAACTGGGAGATGTTCCCGTGGCCATCCTCTACGACACCGATACTACGGGCGGCAATTCAGGTAGTCCCATCCTGAACGCCGAGGGTGAATTGGTCGGTGTTAATTTTGATCGAGCGTTCGAGGCTACAATCAATGATTTCGCTTGGAACGCGTCCTACAGTCGATCGATTGGCGTGGACATTCGATACGTCCTTTGGATTACGGGTAACGTATTCGGAGCTCGCGAACTCCTTAACGAGATGGGCGTGAATTAATCATCCGAACACGTTGAAACCATAGCCTAAAGGCTCCCTCTCGGCCGTGCGCCCTCAATCCTTTAGGTCCTCAGTCGCCGGTGTGGGAAGCCATCTAATCGGCTGGACTGGCCCCGGCTTTCGACAGATCATCAGCGCGCAAAGACCCAAATGTCTCGGTCCAAGAGCGACTAAACGCGGCGCCGTAAAAAACAACCAGCCCATTAATGTAAACCCAAATCAACATGACTACCAAGGAACCCGCTGCGCCATAGACTTCACTGGTGGTGGAAAATTTCAAATACATTTCGATCGCGTTACGACTCACATTCACCATCACAGAGGTTAACAATGCAGCCGGTACAACATCCGTCCAGCGTATCTTTGCCATGGGTACCAACCAGAATAAGAGGGACAGTACCAAAGGGACCAAAAGGTACATGACACTTCGATCCGCAAAATGCAGCCACGATAAAGCACCCGGGTAATCGGTTCCCATGTAACCACTGACGGTGGTCAACATCGTCTTCAAGACTAACGAGGCCAAAAGAGAGAGACCCACGCAAAAAACCATTGCCACCCCAAACAAACGCATCTGCAACGAATTTAAAAACTTATGTCGCGGTGAAACCTCCCATATCGCATTCAAAGTAAACTGCAGCTGGGTGAACACGGCTGAGGCCGCAAAAAATAGAACGACCAAACTGAGACTACTTGCAACCAAGCCACTAGAAGGGCGTTTCGCATTCTGAATCAAACCTGCGACCGTCTTCGCGATCTCAGGCGTCGTAAAAATAGCAACTTGATTCACGACCTGTTTTTCAGCAAGCTGGTCATCGAACACATAGCCCGCAATAGCAATCGCAATCAGAACCAGAGGCGCTACTGAGAGCATCGTGAAGTAGGCCAAGGCGGCGGACATTCGAGATGCGTGAGCCGCCGACCAAATCTGTAAAGAGTAACGAAATAAACGCCAAAATCGTGAGAACATACAGCCTGTCTACCGACCTGTAGTAGATGAACGTCAACTAGCTAATCATCAAGGTAAATCTTCCGTTCGTCTAGAACCCGTTCAGTCATTTGAAATGATTGTACCTGTTTTTCTCGCTGCCAATCAGGAAACAACTCCCACGAGCTCAATGCGGTGCAATTCGAATCCCAACCATTTCTTTATTTCTCAAACAAAGTCGGCATGACAGCCCGGCCCAAAACACTTAAAATCCTCAGTAATCCAACCCACGTCCAGTGTGGCCACATGAGCTCCGCCAATTGAATTGAAAGAAGGCAATCGTGAAATCGGCTATTGCGTACCTTGTCCTGTCTCTTGCTGCCATCTTTTTGGGCACCCTCGCCGGTACTGGGTGGAGCTGGTTCGAATACTCAAATACCGAGGAACATTTCTTTGAAAACCAATGGAATCGAGTCGACCCCACCTCAGTTAAGCCTGAATTCGACCTCTCGGGTACAGCCCCGCAACAACAGTTCGATGGAGTGGTAGGGCAACCCGCTAGTCACGATTTCATTATCAAGAATTCCGGCAGCTCTGATCTTGAACTCACACTGGCTGAACACTCCGAAAATATTGAGGTGAATCTACCGGAGACTCAGACTGTTTTACCGGGCCGAACCTTCCCGATCACACTCACACTGAGCGACACCGGCGAGCCGGGAGAATTTGAAGGTTTTGCTGTAATCACTACAAATGACCCCTCTGAAGAACGAAAACAAATCCGTTTTTCGATTCGCGTCAAGATCGTGGAATCCCCTAAAAATGGCTCTTAGACCGCTACTCCGTCAGTGATGGCACCCCTGTCTCATCCAACGTTGCCATTTACCTAAATTTGTTCGAACTGTATTCTTTCATAAGGCTTATCGTTAGGGGTAAAGACCGTCTATAAAATATTCCAGGTCAATTCCACCCTCGTCAACATTGAGGCCAAACCGGGGTTCGCAAAGAAGATATCAGGCAGACGGCCACTTGTCGTAGCCGTCCCAATGAGAGGTTACTCATGACAAGCATTGGCAACGTTCAAAGGGCAATGATTTTTTGCGGCGCGGTGATATGCGTGGCGACGCTCCTGATTTCGATTGGGTGCAATCAAAATACGGAATTCATTGGCCTCACCATCCCTAGCGTCTTACCATTGAACGGATTCCGACAAGATGATGAGGACCCTGCCTTGGATCCAAGCGAATCTGGCACAGCCGAAGAACTATTAAAGGATTGGCCAAAACCTGATTTCGCATTGTTTGTCTCAGGTCGTCAGCATGGCTATTTGGAGCCCTGCGGGTGCATCACGTTAGCCCTTCAAAAGGGTGGAATGTTGCGTCGGCATACGGTGCAAAAAATTCTGCTCAAACGTGGTTGGGATCTCGTTTCCATCGATGCGGGAAACCAAGTCAAACGGTTTGGGCAACAACCGGTTATCAAATTACGCCACACCTATCAGGCGCTATGCCAGGCCATGAACTATCAGGCCATTGGATTGGGCGTCGACGATCTTAAACTGCCGACGATTGATTTGATTCAAGTGATGGCAGATTCAACCGGCACGGACAATCCATTCGTTTGTGCCAACGTTGATATCATGCAAGCCGGTATGCAGAGCCCTTTCATCGTTGTCGAAATCAACGGTAAAAAAATTGGGATCACCCAAATATTAGGTGACGAACATATTGCCGAGCTCAAAGACAATTCAGAACTCACTCTCTTATCGGTAAAACAAGGACTCGACCAAACGGTTACCAAATTGCTTTCGGAAAAATGCGACGTCAATGTTTTGGTAGCTCAGACCGGTCTCGATGAATGTCGTGAACTAGCAAAACAATATCCTGTGTTTGACGTCCTGATTACGGCAGGTGGGGCAGGGGACCCAACCATGTTACCCGAGTACATCGAAACCAACCCGGTCGACAACGGTTTCAAGTCTTCTCAAGTCAAACGGACGGCCATGATCCAAGTTGGTGTGAAAGGGATGTACGCCGGAATCGTTGCTTTCTATGAAGAGGATGGACAATTAAAACCTCGATATAAACGGGTGCCGTTGGACGCCCGCTATCAAGATTCCGACCAAATTAAAAGTATCTTTTTGAATTACCAAAACGAATTGAAACAGCTTTACCTGAATGGCCAATTAACGGACATCAAGCCACGACAACATCCAACGGGGCATCAATTTGTCGGATCCGAAACCTGTATGGATTGCCACGATGAGGAATTTGAAATTTGGGAAGAGGGCACCAATGGAGAAGGCGGACCCCATTTCCGAGCGACTTTGGACCTGACCGATCCCGGAGAACGGACTTGGGTGAAACGCAACTACGATCCTGAATGCTTAAGCTGCCACGTAACAGGCTGGAATCCCCAGAAATACTATCCCTACGAAAGCGGTTTCATCAGTTTGGCCAAAGACCCTCACCTTTCCGGTAACGGTTGTGAGAATTGCCATGGCCCTGGCTCAGCGCACGTCGAAGCTGAAAACGACGGCGCCGACGAAGCGGTCTTGGAAAGACTACGCCTACAGATGCGACTCACTCTTGATGAAGCTAGAGAAAGCGCCTGCATGGAGTGCCATGACCATGACAACAGCCCACCCTTTTTTAAAGAGGGCGCCTTCGAGCGGTATTGGAAAAAGATTGAGCACTAAAGTTTCCAAAATCACCCGCCGCTCTAACTGCTAGCTTGTTGGCTCCGTTAGTACGAGATCAGACGAGCAGTCTCTACCATCGTTTGGCCATTGTTTGCTAGACAGTTGACTTAATGAAACTACTTCCTATTATTTGGAGCGTTCGAATGAACCCTTACCGATCAGGTTGCGTAATTTCACGTAGCTTCTTAACCGCATCAACGCACTCCACGACGGAGGCCCGTAAAGTGTTGACTCGGGAAACAGGATGTTTCCGAGTTGATTCGTACCGTCAACAGCCGGAGAGTGTTTGTGACACGCGAAATTTCCTATCTCTTTCAATGGACTTTTTGGTTTTCCTGTAGCAATTTCCTTATTCCAAGCGGCATCACCTCAGCCCACGAGCAGGTAGATTTTGACGTGCCGGCTACCTGCTCAGCAGTCGTAAAGCAGCTTCATTCTGATGGGCAAAAAACGGTCAACATTATCATTCCAGTTTCTCTTAATCTAGAAGCGGAATCAAAATCAACCATTCAAGAATTCCAAATAGAAGTCATGTGGCATCACGGCGCATTCCAAATCACGGATTACCAACCTCGCACGGAGATGCAATCTTCCATTGTCGGTACGATTAAAGTTGAGGATCGCAAGGACTCCAGTACAACACTGGGACTAGATCTCTCCAGTGGTTATTTCGACGCCGTGGGAGCGAAAGCGGGATTTCAAGCCGGACAACAAAACGGCAAACTACGGCGTTACGAAGAGACGCCGGAACATGCGGTTTTAGTCACCAGCGGCACCATCCAACGCGGCACTGGGGTAAATTTCTGTTTCAAGCCATCCCGAATCTCCACACTTCGGGGGAGTCGAGAACTATCGATTACATGTCGCGTCCCTGGGAATTGGCGAGGCGGGGTTTTGATGGTGAAATGCCGCGCAACCGGAACTAGAAAATTCCTAGGAGCGTTTGATGATGGCTTTCGCCACGGAGCTGCCTTTGTCGTTCCTGTTTTTATTAGCGGCGATGCACAGGCCCGTGATGTCGCCTCAGAATTTGTTCGAACAGAGCAGCGTCTACGTTCTGATTGGCGACACTACCAACAAACGGCTCACTCCAGTAGTATTGGACGGCACTGGAGTGCCGTCGCAGGACGTCCTACGCAAAGGCCGCCTGAAATCTGGGTGCACCAGTTGATCCAAGCAGGTAATGACGATTGGCTAGAGAAATATCGGCAACAGCTACCTGCCTACATCACATCTTCGGCCACCAAGTATGTGGAGGCCAGACGGGAATTGGTTAACATCGGGCGATAGCCTCCAGCATGATAAACCCTCATCTAAATCCGTGCCTTTTCTAAAGCGCCTCGCAAACAAGATCTCCTATTTCGGTGGTTGAAAAGCCCATCTTACCAGCCGATTGGCTCTTCATCTTGTTGCCCGTCACCGACTGAATGGCATTAAGAACCCGTTTGCCGGCAGCAGGCTTTCCCGAATGCTCCAAAAGCATCCCCATGGCTCCGATGGCAGCGATCGGGTTGATCACATCTTGTCCCGTGTACTTTGGAGCACTCCCCCCCATCGGTTCATACATACTCGTTCCACCCGGATCCGGATTGATGTTGCCTCCCGCCGCAACCCCCATCCCACCTTGGATCATTGCGCCAAGATCCGTAATGATGTCACCGAACATATTGGTCGTGGCGATAACATCATAATATTCGGGATTTTTTACAAACCACATGCAACATGCGTCGACATGATTGTAATCTGCTTCGACGTCAGGATAGTCATCAGCGATTTCCTGAAACGTTCTCCAAATAAGATCATGACCAAACGTCAAAACGTTTGTTTTACCAACTAAAGTAAGGCGTTTCCCTTTGGGATTGTTGCGCTTTTGCGTGTACTCAAAAGCCCAACGCAGCCAGCGCTCACAACCCTTGCGAGAATAAATTGCCGTTTGGGTTGCCACCTCGTCAGCCGTTCCCTTTTTTAAAAAACCACCGATTCCCGCATACAGATCTTCCGTATTTTCGCGAACCACGACAAAGTCAATATCTTCTGGACCTTTACCCGCTAAGGGTGTTTCGACGCCCGGATAAAGCTTCACTGGACGCAGATTGATGTACTGGTCAAGCTGGAACCTCAACGTCAGCAAAAGACCTTTTTCAATGACACCTGGTGCAACATCTGGATGCCCGACCGCGCCGAGATAGATCGAATCGTGCAATCTTAGCGTCTCAATCCCACCTTCGGGAATAATTTCCCCAGTCTCAAGATAACGTTCCCCACCCCAATCGAGATCGGTCAATTCGTAGGTGAAAGACTCATCCTGAGCGACAGCCGCTAAGACTTTCAACGCTTCGCGAGTCACTTCTGGACCCGTCCCGTCACCACCAATTACCGCGATTTTCATGGTATCTCGTTGTACATAATTTGTTGTTACCAAGTCAGATCCAATGAATAGGATACCCAACCTAAGAGGGCCGATTCTATCAATCGGAATTTCGCATCACAAGCCGAGGAGTGCGACTCAATCGAATCAAGATGAGCAACGACGAAGCCGCTCTCTCTAACCTCACCACATCACGAAACGTTACCGCCGAATGATGCACCTAAACAGACTCACTAAGTCTTGGCACTACCAATCCGGTTAACCACATTCGTGCGTCAAATCACACAATCCACAGCATCCCATGCAGCTCAATTCCTAAAGCATGATCTAAGCAATGTTTCAGTGGTAACAGGGACACGGAGAAATATCGGCTTCAACCAAGTTGCTTCAGCAGGATCGGCGGTGACCGAAAAGAAGCCGTCCTGCCCTGGTAGCAACGCTTAAACCTCGAACGCACCCGAGCAAGAGCATATCTTCTCGTTACGGGCAACCGCTCTCTTTTACCTCACGAACGGTGTGATTCATTATCTTCCCTCCCAGAGTCAACGTTGCCAGACGTCCGTCGGCCAATTTGTCATCCGTATTTCAGGCTACTTTCGCCGCCCCAACGCACTCCCATCACTCTCCCCTGAAAGCTGTGTTTCGATCGACTGAATACGTCTTGAAACGAAGGGCTTGATACTAAGTATTTTCCTTCCGACGGCCTGGTTGAAACCCTCCGAGTCGCCTTCGATTCCCATAAGGAAGCCATCTAAATGTTCTGCCGGTTTGTGTCTCAGTGTCTCCCCATTCAACCAGAAGATCTTGTCGGATTTAGCCACGTAGGACGAGAGAACTTTTTTGAACTCTGCGATGCGGCCGAAGATCAGTTCTTCGGTGAACGCCTGCTGCATTAATTCTGCAAGCGCGGCCCGATAGAGTTTCGGAAAATCCTCCGTGCGGAAAAGTCGTTCCAACAGCTGACGGCGTCCCACCCACGGACGGTCAATGTCCCATCGAGCAAGAGTCTCAGCACCGCCAAACATGGTAAAGGTACCAAAGGCCTCGTTGACGTCCCAGGGTAGGATTCGCATCCTGCCATCCGCCTTGTCCATCACCAGATAGTAGTTATGCGGCATCCCTACGAAGCTGTCGAGATTGGCCAAAATGGAGGTAGCTGCGAGATAACCCGCAAACTGCTTCAAGTCCATCCGCTCACCAATCTCTCTCTCGAACGCGGTTTCCGACCCGTTTTCAATCAACTTGAGCAGACTCGCGAACGCCCTCAGTTGCTCTATATTCTCTTCACCCGACTTGATGTTGTAGCTGTGATAGGAATTCGGGTCGTCGTCGATGTAATATAAGTCTTCCACCTCTGGCTTCATCAACAAGCTATCTTTGGAATCCTTCCCGAGGTTATTTGCAAGGAAACGCCGATCAACCTGTTCAACCAGAACGTAAATACCCAAAGGTATCGGCTCAGCGACGCCGCCAAGATTCAGAGTCACGTTGGCCCAGCCGACACCCGGGGTCGGCAGGCCCGCAGCGCGATACAACTCGTAACCAAGCTTCTCCTTCATAAAAGAAGGGTCCAAAAAGGAATTCGAGAGGTTTAACTTGGTTCGGCCGTGCAGCTTCTGGCCCTTGGTGAATCGATTGAGGTCAATTTTGAACGGCTTTTTTAAACGAGGTCCTGAGCCACGAAATGACGAATTGCCTTTGAAGCGAAGACCAGCGTCTTCAAATGGCTGGCCATCGATCGTGATCTTCGCCCGACTGTAGCTGTAACGATTTTCATTACGTTGGTCACGTTCTCGCGATGGTTGCATGCCGTCCCACGCTTCGCGACTGACGTCGATCCGAATGTCCAGTACGTGATTATCGGAGAATACCGATTTCCAGAAAGGCGCGTCTAAAGAATCTTGAGCCGAGACATCAGAAACCGTATGAATGAGGGTACTGAGAACCATCATGCAAAACAAAGGCCCGGAGCTTTTCATCATCACTGTATCTCACTTCTTTTCGTCTAGGGTTGGCGGATTGGGTAACCATTTCCAGGTCGATACGGGCGGCATGCGATCCGATTTCTAAAATTCTATATATAAAAACGGCAGGATATTTCGCGAAAATCAAACCATCTGCACAGCGAAATCAAAAATTGGCTAACAACCAGCACAAGACCAAAGATTCCAAGAGAACCGTCTCATTACCGTGTTTCGCAGCCGATTTTTCTAGTTATCACTGAAGTCAAAGCTGACCTGAGCATCCATTGCCAGCGGGTTCTTTTTGTATTCCTGATAACAGCTTTGGCATAAATCAAAGCGACGATTTTGGTAGACATCCTCGCCTAATTCTTGGCAATCAGCATCTTCAAGACACTCTAGAACTTCTTCGATCTCCATCAAATGGTCGCCGTCATCATCTGGATCTACCGAATCAATGGTTGCCTGAACCTCGATCCGTACAATATAGCGAATGTCTTCCTTTGAATCGATCCTTCGCTGACACCGATCGCAAGAATAATGAATCATGGTCATTCCTTAATCCATGGTTACATCGTTCATTTCGTTCAACCCAAACAAAATGTTGCCGTTATGGTAGTAGTTGCCAAGCTCGATGCAACCAAAAAACCACGGATTTTATAAATTGCCTCGCGACAATTTATATGCCGTCAGCAGGTGGCAAAGATATGCCAACACACCAGACTTAATGAATAAGAAGTAAAGAGCGGTGAACTCCAAAACGCGAATCATTTTCGAATCGGTTTAATAACTAACGATTATCTCAGATAAGCCTTACCGTATTTTCATTCAGGGGATGGTCGACCAACGGATGGTTCGGTTAAAATTAAAAACGGTCGTAAGAATCTGTTAAACTCGGGATTCACACGTTTGCCAGACCTGACACCTCGCTCGAGTGCCCGGTAATCTGCCAAGCGTTCACTGGGGGCCGTCTCAATCGGTTCTGATGGAGAGACTTTGAATGGAGCAAAGTCGGACACAATCAAGTTTGGATGGAAGTGTCCTTGTTCTGAATCGCTCTTATATGGCGGTGCACGTAATTTCAGTGCGCCGTGCCATGGTGCAGCTCTATCGGGACATCGCCGAAGTCATCCACGTCGAAGACGGGCATTATTACAACTACGACTTTGAGGCGTGGTTGGAAATGAGTGAATTCTTAGCTGCTGATGAGGAACAGACGCAACCTCATGAAGAATGGATTCAGAGTGTCAACTTTTCGATCCTCGTACCGCGTATCATCCGGTTGAATTCATACAACCAAGTTCCCAGATTGACCTTGCGATTTAATCGTCGCAATCTCTTTGCACGCGACCAAAACACATGTCAATATTGCGGTCGGCAATTGACAGCCCGAGAGCTCAGCTTCGACCACGTGATCCCCCGCTGCCGTGACGGAAAAACGACGTGGGAAAACGTCGTCTGCTGCTGCCTGAATTGCAACAGCAAGAAAGGTGACCAACTCTTGGCCGATGCGGGAATGCGCCTCATCCAGAAGCCCAAACGCCCCCAGCAGAGCCCTATTCTGAAGGTCAAACTGGACAACCCGAAATACGAAGTCTGGCGGACTTTTTTGAAAGGTCGCTCGTTAAGCCTGGATGCTTGAGATTGGATACTTTACCGCCAGTTCCTTCTCCCTCGTGTCAGACCGCTCATTCATGGCCGCTCTCTACACCGCCACGTTTCCAATCGCGCAAAAATAAAGCCACCTTCAAAGGTGGCTTTCAGTTAATCATCGGCAGAGCCGGAGGCAATCCATCTAGCTCTCGTCAACCAGAGGATCTTTACGTTCCGATATATTTTCCAGTTCCGGAGCCTTATCTGCATTGAGCTGAATGAAGCTCTGCCATTCTTCCGGAACGTCATCTTCGTGAAAGATCGCCTCGACGGGACACTCCGGCACGCAGGCTTCGCAATCGATGCATTCGTCGGGGTTGATATACAACATCTTTTCCCCTTCGTAAAAACACTCTACAGGGCATACGACTACACAATCCGTGTAACGACAACCATCACATGGCTTGGTTACAACATGCGTCATTTCAAATCCTCCTATCGACGGATAATCGAGGGCTGCCAGCCCATCGTAAAATTTCTATCTTCTTATCGGCTTTTCGTCCTCGAATCATTGAGGAAAAGCTTGAAACCCGATGTTTAGAATAGTAGTGACGGAACATTTTGTGTCAAGTAAAACGGCATTAATCAGTCCGAACGGCAGACCTGAATCGGCGGGATCGTTGATGAGATCAATTTTCACAACAAAACATGTGACAATCAAAACCTCCTAAAAAACAGCTATCTTAGATAGCGAGCTGTCGGATCCATCTGGTCCACGTACCAACTCTGAGAGGAACTACGCCCAGGATCGCGCGCGGTTCCAACCTCGGGAACCAATTGACGCGTGGACAGGTCGGTTGAAACGCCCCCAACCTCTGCCAGATTGATCGCGGAAACATCACCGGGGCTGGGCATCAACCACAACCGAGAACGATCGCCATAAATTGAATTCACTCGGTAACTATTAGCATTGATCACCAACTTTGTCGTTTCACCGCTCGATTGTCTGACATACAACTCAATCCGCTTCGGCAAGCTGACCCCGGAGTCGGAATCGTATTCCTGATTTTTAGAATTCACATAAGCAATCAACTGATTTGACTTATCGTAAAACGCCTGTTGCGTGACAAAACCTCGAGTCGAATCAATCACACAAACCCGCTTGGTGGGCCCTTGCGGAGTCATGATCGTTGAGCGGATTTCGATTTGCTTGTCGGGGCGAACGAACGGTTCGGCGTGTTGATCGGTGGGAGAAAATTCTACAAAGCCCAGTGCGTCAATGATCCACTGAGGCTCCAAGGGTAACATTTGTCTCATTTTGCTTGATTGGTATTCTGAATGGCGAGCAAAATAAATCGCGCTCGGATTATTTGGGGTAGCCACTTTGGACCAAACCCAAAACACCTCCGTATTACTACCCACGTCAATTCCCATATCGGTCATGCCCATTACGCCCGCCTTCAGTCTCAAACTGTCGGGACGCTCAATCGCCAAGGTCCCTCGCAAGCTCGGCATTCCATCCATCGAAACCTTCACATCTGCCTCAATCTGCGTGGCTCGATCGGACTGGGTTTGCAAGTGTTGCATCAAGTCAAATTTATTGGGAGCCGTTTGAAATGCAACGGGAACAGAAGTAGGAGCTCGAAATCGCTGAAATACCTGACAGCCCGATTGGGAGAGAAAGAAGGCAGCGCATCCTATCAACAAACAGCATCGAAAGTGTCTTGCCCGCACCTCCGAATTAGACGGTTTGAGTACATCGAGCGAATTCGCATAGCGCTCTGGAGCGTGGGATTCAGACTTTTGATGAAGGAAGCTTCGACTCATCATTCGTCCCCTCCATCGACGTCCACTTGCCGATGATCCGTAAACAGTTTCTGCTCCAGCTCGCCCTGAATGATCAATAATTGTTCGGACGTCAAATCTGGCACCCCAATTTCGTAGTTCTTTTTTTGCGCAGAATCAATCAGCACCATCCGTGGACCTTGATCTCCTTCAGTATTATCAACCAATCTTAAAATTCTTTTCCTGACCAACAATAAACCCATTACGTATTGCATATCGCCTGATGCTGGCTGTTCCATCAAATGCTCAAAGTAAGCAAGTAGAACATTGCGGGGCGCCCAATAGACACGCCCTTTATCTAAATCGGGAACTCGTGACTTCCACCAACCTACACACTCTTCCGGTGGCTCATTCCATTCCTCGAGACCAAAATCGAGCCGCTCGAGGTCATCCTCACGCTGAAGTAACGCGGAAACGTATTCCTCACCTGTTACAAAATCACGTCCCGTGACGGAACATTTTCGGTTTGACTTTTTGAAATCAAAGCTGGACAAGTAACTGGCTCAAATGGAGCATGGAACGGGAAAAAGATGGCGGGGAATACTAGAGCATCAGCGGGTGAGCTTCAAGGCGGAATTAAGCGTTAACAAGCGGCCCGCTCAGAAGAAGAGTGCTAGCCCCTGAGCGGTCGTTGGCGATGGCATGGTAATTGAGTGGTAAACCTTTAGTTCGACTAAAAAACAGATCTATCCACGTTAAAACGTGCATAAAAAGCCGCACCACCAAACTCAAGAAGGACGGATCTATGGTCGATTCCCAGATCATTCCAGCTTCCGCCGGTCTCAAAACACTGGTAACCCGATAGGCAGCCTGTTCCCATTGCCAGCCACGCCGAAGGCCTCCGTTTAAGCCAATCTGTCAGAAATTCAATATCCACCGATTTTCTGGCCGAACATCTGTTACGAGCGTAACCCCTCTTTGGTGGAAACGGGCCGTTTCCTTCTTGAGACTGAGCGATCGGTTTTGACAATGCCGATTTTCATTAAGAGTGTATTTACGATAACCACACCCACAAAGTTCCTCCCGTGAATCTAAACACTTTTCTCAGCGACGTCGAACGTCATGCAACCGGCTACCGAGCCTTGGAGAATCCCGAGTTGCGAAAAATGGCATTGGAGTTGTCATACGAGGCGAAACAGACTGAGACCCAATCGTCGCATTTCATGGCAAAATCGTTTGCACTTGTCAAAGCGACGGCCGAGCGATTTTTAGAAATGAGCCACTACCCGGTTCAACTGCAGGGCGGACGTGCCATGTGCCAGGGGCATGTCGCAGAAATGCGGACCGGTGAGGGTAAAACATTAACAGCTACGCTTCCTCTTTTTTTCCACGCCTTAAAGGGAAAAGGCGCGCTGTTGGCAACCGCCAATGATTATTTGGCCAAGCGCGATGCCCAATGGATGCAACCGGTTTACGAATCACTCGGCTTGACCACCGGTGTAGTGCAATCAGAAATGTCACGGTCCCAACGTCGAGCGGCCTATCGATGCGACATCACTTATGGAACCATGAAGGAGTTCGGTTTCGACTTCCTCCGCGACCATTCCTTTGAACGCGAGCGAAAACAAAATCAACTATATTTCGGCTCCGGGCAGGCAGGCGGCACCCAACCGTCGGCTGAGCATCAACCCGTTCATCGCACTCCCCATTTCCTGCTCATTGACGAAGCTGACAGCATCTTAATCGACGATGCCCGAACGCCGCTCATTATCAGCTCTGCTGAGGATGATGTGACCCATGATCAACAGCGAATGCTCTATCAATGGTCAGCGAAAAGTGTCTCTCATTTTGAAGAAGATCAAGAATACTGGTATGACAAAGAGCGTAAAAAAGTTGATCTAACACCCGATGGCACCGCTCGGGTCAGAGAATTAGCCAAACCCCAAATTCTCGATGGCGTCGGGCTACCGGAAATGTATGACTTTGTGGAACGTGCCATTCAGGTTGCACGAGACTATCAACGGAATCGAGACTACGTTGTTCGAGACGGTGAAATTGTGATTGTCGATGAGTCGACGGGAAGGATTTCTGAAGGCCGTCGTTGGAGTCGTGGAATCCATCAAGCCATTGAAGCCGCAGAAACCGTAGACATCACGATGGACACGAATACCTCTGCAAAAATCACGGTCCAGTCGTTCGTGAGTCGCTACCCCCTGATTGCAGGCATGACGGGAACGGCCGCCAGCGCCACAAAGGAATTCAAAAAAATCTACCAAATGCCTGTCACCATCATTCCACCGAACAGGCCGAGTCAAAAAATTGAGTTGCCGGTCATTTACCGAAAAACAGAAGATGAGAAATGGGCGGCGGTCGTGGAAGAGATCATCGAAATTCATACGACCCAGCGGCCGATTCTGGTCGGCACTCGGTCCATTGCAAAATCCGAGGTGCTTTCGGAGCTGCTTCATCGAGCAGGCGTTACGCATGCTGTCCTCAATGCGCGCCAAATTGAACGAGAGGCGGAGATCATCTCATCGGCTGGAGAACATGGTCGTGTGACCGTCGCCACTAATATGGCGGGGCGCGGAACGGACATAAAAATTGACGAGCGTGTTAAGGCATCCGGTGGCTTGCACGTCATTTGCACCGAGATGCACGAGTCTGCCCGTGTGGACCTACAACTCTTTGGTCGTTGTGGCAGGCAAGGAGATCCGGGTTCATTCAGGCAATATGTCTCGGGAGAAGATTCATTACTGGATTCAGCGTACGGCCGAAAACCGGCGGAAAGATACCGCACAATCGGAAAAATCCGTTCAGACCGATGGTGGATTGAACTGTTCCGAAAAGCTCAGAAAAAGCTTGAGAATCAGCATTATCGGGCGCGCAAAATACTCATGTACAACGAGAAGCAACTCGCCAAGTCTCACATCGAGATGGGACTTGATCCAATCTTAGACGTCTACGACTAACCACTCTTATTCGGCTGTTGCTTGTCAGAGCCGTTGAAGAACCTAAACTTGCCTAGAGCACTTGCCTAGAGCAAAAAAACTATTCCACCTCGTGATTTTCAACATGTCGCCGAACGCGCCCCACTTCAGGGTGTCATCTCGCGCGGAATTTTCGTCTTTCAGCCCTATCCGTCCAACTTTTAACCTGTCGTGAATCATGTCAACTGGTGAATCCAAACAAACCTATACAGCGGACGAAGTCAAAGCGGAAGTTCGTCAAACGATTGGTCAATTGAGCGAACTATCGCGGTCGGATGTTTCTTTTGATGAATTCTGTCAAACCGTGCTGACCAAAATTGTAAAGTTAACCGGAGGTCATGCCGCGTTACTCTGGCAGTCGTCTGGAAATAACGACTCTCGAATCACTCACAAGGCGGGGCGCCCTGACCTAAATTTACCGCCTGAAAATCTATCTCACGCGGCCGTCATGAACCGCGTCATCGAAGCCAAACAACCGATGGCCGTTTCGTCGGAAGCCTTGTCACATGACATCAATCCGTTGCAAAATGGCGACGCCTATTTGATCTTGGCGGCTCCCGTTTACAACAGAAAAAAAATATGTTGTGGCGCGTTAGAACTTCTACAACGCAAGGACATTTCAGAATCTGCTCAACAGGGCTATCTTAAGTTCCTGGCTCGCATTGCAGAACTGTTCCCCCGTTGGCATGAAAATCAGGAACTTTCTCGACTGAATCAAAACGCCGAGAGCATCTCGTCGACACTCGATTTCGTGACGGAAATTCATCGGTCGATTGACCTCGATGAAACCGCATTTGCTATCGCCAATGAAGCTCGTCGGGTCCTTGCTTCTGACCGCGTCAGCATCGCTCGCTGGAACGGCAGCCAATGCAAGATCGTCGCCGTAAGTAGCCAAGACCGTTTTGATAACCGAGCCAATGTAATCAGGAAATTGGCCGATGTTGCCACCTCCAGTGTAAGCATCGAAACCCCGTTTTGGATCACCGGCGAAACCGACGATCTGGCTCCTCGGATTGCGAACCGAATCAACGAGTACATGGATGAATCTCATTGCCGCACACTAGCGGTGATCCCATTGCTTCTCAAGCCCGAAGAGAATCCAGAACAACAATTCAAGCCGGGGAGCCGCCTCAAGGCTAGGAAGCTTGGAGCCTTGATCATCGAATTCTTCGATGCCGATGTGAAACAAGAGAGTATTGCCGAACCCTGCAAACTGGTCACCGAGCATTCGGAATTGGCTTTGGCCAACGCAACTCAACACAGCGACATCATCTTGCTCCCTGTATGGACGCGACTGGGCAGACTTCAGAAGTTCCTTCTCCGCGATCACTTTACGAAAACGATGACCGGATTGGGTGTCTTTTGTTTCATCCTGCTACTACTCGCTTTCTATCCGAAAGAACTTCAGATGCGAGTCAATGGCGTGATGCAGCCCCAATTGAGAAAGAATCTGTTTGCCCAAACCGAGGGGATCATACGAGAGGTATATGTTGACCACGGGTCGGTCGTCAAAAAAGGCGAATTATTGATTGTGATGGAAAACCAAGACCTCGATATGCAGATTTCGCAGGAAGAGTTTCAACTGGATACGATTCAAGAAGAAATCAAAATGACCAACGTCATGTTGGCTCGACAGACCGATCTGCCTCTAGAAGACTCGATTGCGTTGGGCAATAAGCTAACAACGCTCGAAAAGCAAAAGCACAATAAAGAGCGACAACTTGAGCTAATGCTGAAAAAGCGATCTCTACAAAAACTCTACAGTCCTATTGATGGAACGGTCGTCTTGTGGGAGGCGCGAAAGCGTTTGGAAGATCTCCCGGTCAACGCCAATCAATACGTCTTAGAAATTGCAGCCCTTCAAGGCGGCTGGCAATTGGAGCTGGACATCCCGCAAAATAAAATCGGCTATGTGAGCGAAGCTCTGAGCCACAGTGGGGATCATCAACTCAATACGGAATTCCGCGTTGCAACCAACCCCAATTTACCGCTTGAAGGTGAATTGGTCCGCGTCGCCGATCGAGCAGAGCTTTCAGCAGCCACGGGGACACCCCATTTTCGTGCCGTAGTTGACGCCAACGTGAAAGAATTATCTGGGTTACGCCCGGGCTCGGGCGTGACAGCGCGAATCAATTGTGGCAAACGATCACTGGGATTCGTGTGGTTTTATCAGGTGATCGACTTTTTCCGTACGCAAGTGTTCTTTTAATCAAACCCTCTCAATAGCTAATTACCGTGTCCGTATCCCCACCTCCTGGCCAGCGAAATTCAGGTCCTGTCGTACGCATGAAAATGCGTTCCGATTTGACCTGCGATTCCATGACCTATCAGGGGGTCGAGTACTGGGTGGTTAAAGAACCGCTAGGCCAGAAATACTATCAGTTTCCGCCTCACGTGTTTCATATTCTGCAGCAACTTGATGGCACCAAATCGATTGATGATTTGATCGACAATTTCCACAGCGAAAATGCCCCCAAACGAATCTCTCGAAGCGAATTGCAGCAACTCTTAACCCGCTTCCACAAAGACGGTTTGGTCATTTCAGATGTGAACGGCCAAGGGATCGAGCTGCTTCGGCGAGGCCGTAAAAACCTGATCATGGAACGGTTGACGGCCTGTTCTAATATCTTGGCCATACGCTATCGCGGGTTTGATCCGGAGCGGATTTTAAACTGGTTAAATCGTTGGGTTTGGTGGTTATTCACTCCGACGGCGGTGATTGCGTGGCTTGCTCTAGGGATCATTGCGTTGATGTCCGTGCTCGTAAATTTCGCCGAATTCCAAGCTCGAATGCCTGGTTTCGAACAGTTTTTTGATGTCAATAAATGGTACATGTTCGTTGGCGTCCTTGCGGTCACCAAAATGCTCCACGAGTTTGGACACGGACTGGCTTGTAAACGATTGGGGGGAGAGTGCCACGAAATTGGATTCATGCTGCTGGTCCTCACTCCCTGCCTTTACTGTAATGTCTCAGATAGCTGGCGACTGCCTAACAAATGGCACCGCGCAGCGATCGGCGCGGCCGGAATGTATGTCGAGCTAATATTAGCGACCATCGCAACCTTCATTTGGTGGTTCGTACAACCCGGACTGGTTCAGGATATCTGTCTGCAAATCATGTTGGTCTGCTCCATCAGCACGGTCCTCTTCAACGGCAACCCATTGCTCCGATTTGACGGCTATTACATTCTCAGTGATATCCTTGAAATACCCAACATGTATCAAAAATCGACCAAGGCACTCACAACATTGCTAGGTCGTCATTGGCTGGGACTGGAAATCCCAGACGATCAATTGATGCCAACCAATCGCCCTTGGGCGTTTGCCTCTTACACGGTGGCCGCGTTTTGTTATCGCTGGTTCATCCTATTTTCGATTGTCTGGTTCCTGATGATTTGGCTGGAACCGTATGGATTAGAGTCGTTAGGCAAGGGAATTGCCATTTTCTCGATGTTTGGAATGTTATTCTGGCCATCATTCAAGTTATATCGTTACATGGCGGTACCAGGTCGCATGCATCAAATTGAAAAAACTCGTTTCACACTCGGTTTGGCAATCATCGCTGCGGTGTTGTCATCGCTTCTACTCATTCCGATCCCCCACTACCTAAGGTGTTCCCTGATTGTTGTACCCGACAAACTGGAAACGATTTATGTGCAGGAACAAGGCATGTTGACAGACTGCGAAGTCGAAAATGGTGACGTCGTCAAAGAGGGCGACACAATCGCTAAATTGCAAAATCTAGATCTGGAATTAGCTTATCAGGAAGCTGCTGGAAAACTCGCTTTTAAAATCGGCGAACGAAAGGGACTCGTTCTAAACGGTTCGGCCATCAGCGGCTCTAACAACCTAGAGGAGCTCTCAACGATTGACAGTGAGATCCGACAACTGTCGCAAATGGCCAACGATCTCCAACACCGAATAGAACAACTGGAAATCAAAAGCCCTATTTCAGGCACCGTTCTGGCGACGCCTTATCAGCACTCGTCTAACGGAGGCCACAACCTTGAAATCATCGATCAACAACCGTTTTTAACCGGCCGTAATGACAACGTATTTGCCACACGAGGTCAACGATTGTGCGAAGTAGCTAACTTAACCTCATGGTATGCCATCGTGCTACTAGACGAGCAACAGGTCAATTTTGCCGCCGATAATTTACTCACCAAAATCAAGCTATACTCACGACCCAATCAAGTCATTGAATCCAAAGTGCAATCGCTTGGCGTTGCCGATCAGTCATTGTTACGGGAAAAGAAAAACAACTTTGACCCAACAGAATTAAGACGATCGAGTCTGCCCGATCTGGTGACGGAAATGGTTGCGGCCCACCAACATGGCCATATCCAATATTTTGCCCGCGTCCCCATCGATTCGGATGGCACACCTTTGAAAATTGGCCTCAGTGGTCAGGCACGCATTTTCACCGGCTATCGCTCGATAGGCTCGCGCCTTTGGTGGTGGATCAACCACAACTTCCTCAGCTGATTTCAGGACCGGCTGAGAAAGCTATTGGCCGAGTGGACAAAAACTTGACTCGCACCGTATAGCTTCTTCATCTCAATGATTCGCGGCCCAAGAATTTCATTCAATTTACTGATGTCCTCATCATTGATTGCATCTAATTCGATTTTCACCTTCCTGGTTTCGAGTTGATTTTCAAAGATGATCGCAAGTCCGGCGTGGCCAACAATATTAAGACGTTCGCTCTCATTGGATTGGGCAAAGGTTTCATAGATCGGCAATGCGCGTTCCCAATCCTGATTCTGAATATGAATTTCGCCAATGCGCTCAAGTGCAAAGTTGCGGAATAAAATTGTCGTAAAAACCTGGTCAGAGGGAGCTGCCTCGACCGAGAAATAATCCAAAACAGATTCGAAATTCTCAATGGTTGGGCGGGCGTGAGCAAAACGATATTGTTCCTTGACCGTCGTTCGGCGCGGGATTTTCGGCATATTGTCGACTGCTAACTGTAGTGGATCCTGTGTCACATTCTGACTGGCCAACCAATTCCCAAGAAGACCGCCGAATAAGGCTAAAGCCAAAAAAATCGTCAATGTAACAGGTCGGGTCCACCAATTTTGAACATTGCCTTTCATGACCGATTGCAACTGACGAGTCACGGCCAACTTTGATTCGGTGAGCGAAACACCTGCCAACTCGCTTTCAGCACTGGCCAATTTCTCTATCAACTGCCCCCAATCCTCGTCGAGATCGATACGAATTTTTCGTAGTTCTTTGATCAACACATTACCCGAGCGAGGGCGGTCGTCGGGCAACTTGGCCATCATCTGGCTTACCACTCCGACCAACTCGATCGGGATATCGGGTCTCACATCCTGCAATGGCTCCGCCTGTTTTTTAATATGTTGCAAGGCGATGGCCAACGCATTTTCACCATCAAACGGAGGCTCACCCGCCAACATGTGATACGCCGTCACACCCAATGAGTAGATATCGCTTCGAGGATCAACCGGCTTCCCCTCCACTTGCTCGGGACTCATGTAAAGAGGTGTCCCCATCGTAATGCCGATTTGAGTCAAACCCTGCTGGGTCTGTTCATCGTTAACACGTGCCAGACCAAAATCGGTAACCTTCACTTCGCCTTTGGTCGAGAGCATTATATTTTCAGGTTTGATGTCCCGATGAATGACATTCATTTCACCTGCCTTTTGCAGGGCCAGCGCGACCTGCCGCAAAACATTCACCGCCATCACTGGCTCAACGGCCCCGTAGCGTCCGAGGTATTGCCGCAAGTTTCGTCCAGCCACATATTCCTGCGCAATGAAATGGTGCCCATCGACTTCACCCACCTCATAAATCTGAACAATATTAGCTTGTACCAACGCAGCCGCTGACTGAGCCTCTCGGTGGAATCGTTGTATGTAAGACTGATCCTTGGCCAGTTCTGCATGCAGGATCTTGAGAGCCACATTTCGTTTTAGCGAGACCTGCTCTGCCAAATAAACTTCCGCCATACCGCCTCGCCCGAGACGTCGAATCACGCGATAGTCCCCCAAAGTCAGACCAGTCAAGTCCTGACTGGGAAAATCGGATTGGCTGCGTTCTGAATTCATAAACGAAACTTTGACATTTTCTGGGTTAGCCAAGGGCGCAGAGTTGGTCAAAAATGCGACGCCTTTACTGACAACAGGATGAATGCGGCGGTTTCAACCTTTTGGTCATTTTTGAAAATCTCTTAAGGAAAGATCCCTCTCTTTTCCCTAGCCAGAACCTAGACCGGCCTAATCTGGTATTATACCAGCTTATAAACTAACGTAACCGTTATAACATCTTTTGCCGAAAACCCATTCCACCTATGTCAAATCGCATTTCCCCAACAACCACGCGTAGAAAATTCATTCAAACCGCAACTCAGATCACCACCGCGACGAGTCTAGTTACGTTGGCACCGAATCCTTTGTTCGGAACCGTTTTCAAATCGAACGATTTTTTGCAGGATGAGCATCCTCCTGTCAATAGAGGGCGTATTTTCAAATCGGTCAAATGGGGAATGATTAACCAAGGTGACTCGATACTGGAAAAATTTCAGCTCAGTAAGGAACTGGGCTATGATGGAATGGAACTCATCAGCCCATCCAATCTAAACGTAGAGGAAGTCCTTGCAGCCTCTCGGCAAACCGGCCTACCGGTGCATGGTCTCGTGAATCAAAAACACTGGGGCATCCGATTGTCATCTCCCGATGCATCTCAACGCGACCAGGGCCAAAAAATCTTGGAACAATGCCTGCTTGATGCCAAGGCATTCGGTGGGGATTCGGTCTTATTGGTTCCGGGTCGAGTTGCCGGACCACAAGAAACCCATGATGACGTCTGGCAACGATCGATTATTGAAATCCGAAAAACAATACCGCTGGCTTGCCGGCTGGGTGTTCGGATACTGATCGAAAATGTATGGAACGGTTTTTGTGAAACACCCGAACAGCTAAAAAATTATTTGGATGAAATCAACAGCCCATGGGTCGGCGCCTATTTCGATATCGGCAACGTACAAAAATTCAGCCCACCCGAAACCTGGATTCCAGTACTTGGTAACCGAATCATCAAGCTGGACGTAAAAGATTGGGGTAAGGAAAACGGTTTTTGTAAAATTGGCGACGGGGATGTCAACTGGGATGCCGTTCGGCAGGCCCTGTCGGACATCCAATTCAGTGGCTGGTGCACCGCTGAGGTTGGCGGAGGGAAGAAAGAAAGGCTGGCTGATATCGCGAGCCGCATGGATCACTGCTTGGCTCTTTGAGCAAACCAAAGACCGTATAGAACGTAGGTTCTTCAACAAAGATCCCGTCGGTCATACAGCACGCAATTCAGTCTGTTTGGGATAATACCAAATTCAACTGAGAAAAACCGGTGACCGATGTAAAATCACTTTGCTCCACCGAAGCGTTCCCGGGTCTGATACTAAGGCAAGCTTGCATCCCTGCCGTCTTGGCCGCTACCAATTCCTCCACAACATCACTTAGAAATAGAATACGCTCAGGTGCCATGCCGATATCGGCGGCGATCTTTTGATAACTGCCGAACTCCCGTTTACCACCGACCTGGGTATCGTAGTGCCCACTGAGCAACGGAAGCAAATCGCCCTCGACGGTGTTGCCAAAAAACATAATCTGAGACGCAACACTTCCCGAGGAATAAATCCGAAGTTCAATCCCTTGCTCCTGCCACCGCCTCAAGGCGTCAGCCACATCGTCGTAGAGATGAGCCACCAGTTCACCCGATTCAAATCCATTCTTCCAAACCAACCCCTGCAACTGCTTGAGACCGGTGGCTTTTACATCGGCATCCATCAAAGCGATCACTGAATCGTACACCCGGCGCTGCTGCTGCTTAAGGTCACCCTCCAGCCAATCCTCTATCGATGCTCGCCCGAGATCAGAGGCCAACAAAGGCAAACACTCCTGAACCGATCGATCGTTCCAACTGGTTTCCAAGAACCCCTGAACATTTCCCCGCACGAAAGGAAACATAACTTCGTAGACGAAGCTGATTGACGACGTTGTGCCTTCGATATCAAGCAAGACACAGTCGCAATGGAATTCTATCCCGTTCATTTAAATTCTGGTTGAACCTAGAGTTTTACAACCGGATCAAACTGACCGTCCCGATCGTCGTGCAGGTAGCCTGGACCCATGCAAAGTGGCTGATGCTTTTCATGCACTGCTTCTTCCTTGTAGTGAGGTGCCCAACCGGACACATCCTCAAACAGCCGAATGCAGCGAATTGTGCGATCCCCACACAGATTAAACCAATGGCGGGTCCCATTGGGAACGCTAATCAGATCACCCGACTCAACCGTTACGCTGAAAACCGGCGCGGTTTCAGGGTTGATGTGAAACAGACCCGTTCCTTTGACCGTAAAACGGACTTCATCCTCTGTATGGAAATGCTCTTTATCAAATTTAGCAAGCATTTCATCAAGACCCGGAGTCTCAGGCGTCACATTGATCACGTCCGCCGTTACAAAACCACCCGCCGCTTTAAGGCGTTCAATCTCGGGCGAATATGCTTCTAAAATCTCTTCATTGGTCGCTTCGGGACCAATCCGGCCTTCGACGTCCCATTTTTCGTAATCAATTCCATAAGGCTTTAGGAAATCGGCAATCTCTTGTGGATCGTTGATACGCTGATCGGTATCGGGTACGTAAACACTGGCCACGCTATCACTCCAAACTTTGCTGAATTTTCCTGAGCTTTCTACAGACTTTCGGTCTCATTGTATCGAAAACCGCTAGAAGGTTGAGGCCTATTTTAGAGGCAAGCTCATTTTTCTAGCGACACATTCAAACAGAAATTCAAATATTTCGACATGCCGTCGAGCAGCGAACACATCATTCCCCCAAGTATAAAGTCCGTGATTTCGAATTAAAAATCCGTGCTGCAACGGATCCGTTTCATCGCCCAAGGCTTCGCGAACCTGTGACGCCAACTTCGGTATATCTTGCGTGTTGTCAAAAACTGGAACCCATTGCCGGTGTTGATGTGTGTGGATCCCTTCAAGGCCTTTTAACATCTCGTAACCTTCAATTTCAAAGCCGCGTTCCGAATAAAAGTAATCGGATAACAGCGTCCCCCAAACGCTGTGCGTGTGCAAAATCGCCCCCGTTTCCGGCATCTCCGCAAGAATCACGTGCAGCATCGTTTCCGCAGACGAACGCGGTTGATTTTCAAACGACGGTTTTCCATCACCGCCAACCCGCACGAAGTCATTGCGTTCCAAGCGGCCCTTGTCCATGCCACTCGCCGTCACGATGAGGTCCACCGGTTCATTGCCGAGCACGACACTGTAATTACTACTAGTCCCGACCGACCAGCCACGAGAGTGAAACAGACGACCGCATTCCCGCAAAGCGTCAATCAAATCCTCGTGGCCAGCCAACGGATGCCCCAATGGGATAGGCAAATCTCGCGGTGAATCATCTGATGATGGGTTCATAAAACTAAAACACTTATCTTGAACGAAGGTCGATAAAACATTGGGCGGAATAAATGACTCGGACCATCTACGTCAGTCTCCTGAACGCCACACGAATGAATCCAATGCAGAGGAAATCAACTATGCATCCGTGGTAATGCGTCACCTCGATTGATGATTTCGGTTTCCAAAGCAGAAAGTTCTTCCAAACGATTCCGCACCACATCCTCTGATCCAAAATACTTCGCCATCCGCACGTAGGTGGTGTGATGCCTTGCTTCTGATTCAAACAGGCTGTCGTAGAAGGCGGCCAACTCGGTGTCTTTGACATGATTTCGAAGTAAATCAAAACGTTCACACGATCGGGCCTCGATCAAACTGGCAACCAACAAACGATCAATCGCGCGTTCCGGTTCAGTCTTCCGGACCAAATCATTCAACTGCCGACCGTAATTACTGGGCATTTGCCGACGGAACTTGATCCCTCTAGCCTTGAGTAGATCGAGCACCATTTCAAAATGCTCTAACTCCTCTCGCACGATCTCCGCCATTTCACGGCAGAGTTCCTCGTTGTCGATGTAAGCGAAAATCAAATTCATCGCACAACCTGCTGCCTTTTTTTCACAGTGTGCGTGGTCGATTAAAATTTCGTCCAAATTCTCGTCCATCGTGACCAACCATCGCCGCGATGATTCTGATTGAAGATTCAACATATTCTGATAACCATCGAAAAAAATGCTGCGAAAGAGGCCGGAGAACCGACCAGAATGAAATTCGTCATCAATGACGAGAACCGACACCTGAGTTATAGGGACGAATTTCTTTAATTTCCAGCGGCAAACTAGGGCTTAGTGAACCAAAATAGCGATATTCTGAAATCAAAAATTGATTGCCCGACCCGACCACACCAAGTTGAATGGATCGTACTCCATCCATTCCGATGGCTCTAAGAGTTAACTCTGTCGATGTTCAAGTCTACTCTGCGGCTTGATTTTGAAGTTCTTCCCGTCAAGAATTCAGAGACTTAAAACTCAACCTCCAAACGAAAGCGAACATGTTACGAACCAACCTTCGAGCCCTTGGCTGCCTCCTAGTCGCGTCGTTTGCTCACTGCTGGACTGTGAATTCAATCGCTCAGGAAACGGCTTCCGCAACTAGTCGCCCCAACGTGATCATCATTTTTATTGATGACATGGGATGGGGGGATGTTGGTTTCAATGGCGCCACAGGGCCCCAAACCCCCCACTTAGATCAAATGGCAAGGGACGGCCGACGATTTAATGATTTTTACGTGGGCTGCAGCGTTTGCACTGGCTCACGTACCGCCTTAATGACAGGCTGCCACTTCCGCAGACTAGGAATGCAGCCAGTGCTATTCCCTAACTCCAACCAGGGGCTGCACCCTGAAGAGGTCACGATTGCCGACATGCTAAAAAGCTCGGGGTATCGAACTGCCTGCGTTGGCAAGTGGCACTTAGGCCATCTGCCACCTTGCCTACCAACCTATCAGGGCTTCGATTCCTATTACGGAATTCCCTACAGCAATGACATGTGGATCGACCCCGCCAACAAACTGGCCCGTAACATCGTCGTTCGCGAAGGCTTGACATTGGACGAAGTCAAGGCAGGACATAAGAAGCGGAACTGGGTACCGCTGATGCGAGGTGAAGAAGTGATCGAATATCCGGTCGATCAAACGACGATTACCAAACGCTACACCGAGGAAGCAATCCGGTTTATTGAATCGAAAACCGAGCAATCGCAGCCCTTTTTCTTGTATCTACCTCATACGATGGTACATCTTCCATTAGCCGCCTCACCCGAATTTTTTGGGCGCACCAAAAAACTAATCTGGGATTGCATCGAGGAAGTCGATTGGTCGGTGGGGCAAATTTTAGATTGTCTGGAAAACAACGGCCTGGCTGAAAACACGCTTGTGATTTTCACCAGTGATAACGGGGCTGCGGTCGGATCATCACTCCCCCTACGAGGCCGGAAATTCACCGTTTATGACGGCGGAATCAAGGAGCCCACGTTGATGCAATGGAAAGGTACCATTCCGGCGAATACGGTGTGTCGTGAAGTCTGTGGCACGATCGATCTACTGCCCACCCTTGCTCAATGGGCCGGCGCAACATTGCCAACTCGTGAAATCGACGGCCAAGATATCGCGCCTCTGATCTTGGGCGAGGCAGGGGCGAAATCTCCTCATCAGACGTTTTTCGTGGCACATGCAGGTGGAACCGTTCGAGAGGGTCAATGGAAGTTCTACCCTTGGAAGGAGAAATCTAAAGGACGGGGTTCTGCACAGGAACAGGGCCGAGAGCCGTCAACCATGCCAGTCCAATTGTACGATACATCCACCGACATCGCAGAAACAAAGAACGTCGCCGAAGACCACCCCGACGTCGTTAAACGACTCCAGTCAGCTTACGACCAGCATCTGTTAGAAATGGAGCGCGAAGCCCGTGTACCGGCCGACCTTCAACGCCCCGAAGGTGCGATTGATCCGCGGAATCCGAAGGGATAAACATCCCCCGATAAAGATCCCCTATGTCCGATCGACTACTTTGATCACCCTAACTCGCAGTGACTTGGGGGACTTCTTCTCCCGCTCGGACCTTTTCCATCCAAGGGTCCATGTCCTCGAAGATTTCTCCCGCATTGCCCTCAAAAACGCGGCCGATGAGCAAATCAGTTAGATTGCCGGCGTGTCGTGGGTGAGCCTTCATGAACTGGCCAAAACTAAACTCTTTGGTGTAGAACGCTCGAACGAGCCGCCGCAACAGATCGACACCCGACTCGTAATCTCCGGTCCATCGCCCAAGTTGTCTCTCCGAAATATCATTCTTATGCAAACCATCCGTTACCGCGTCCGCGGCCATCACGGCAGACTTCAAAGCCAGATAAACACCGGATGAATAGATTGGGTCAATGAACCCACCTGCATCGCCAACCAACACCCAACCATCACCCGCTTGTTGAGTCGTTCGATAAGAGAACTCTTTGGCAATATTCAACTTCCCAACTTGCTGAGCATCCTGCAGTCGACTTTTGATGCCAACACATTGCTTGACTTGCTCTTCGAAGGTTTGTTGAGGCGAACCACCCCGTTTCAACAGATAGTCGTTGTCTGCAACCAGGCCAACGCTAACCGTCTCATTGCCCAACGGGATGTACCAGAACCAAGCATCTTTAGATTCCGTATGCAAGATACATGTCACTTCGGGGTTCCCCCCCCCGGCTCGCTTGGCACCTTTAAAGTAGCCCCATATCGCGGCCTTCTTTAGATCCGGATAGTACTCTTTGAGTCCCAAACGAGAGGCAATCATCGCTTGTTGTCCCGACGCATCGATGATCACTTTGGTGGAGATGTCTTGTTCTTTGCCACCGGCAGATTTGATCGTCAATCGATGCGGGGATTTTTTACGAATATCTATATCTAAGACCCGTGTTTCATCCGCACAGGTCGCTCCTCGGTTGTAAGCCGTTTCGTAGAGCAACTGGTCAAACTTATCTCGCTGAACATGCCAAGACTCACTGCAATCTCGATCGTCCACGTCGCGGAAAATGAAGGGCGCGGTTTCCTTTCCAGCACTGTTAACGAATTGGACACCGTTCTTTCGGGTGAAACCAATTTTGTCGAGCTCGTGAAGAATGCCGAGTCGTTCAAAAATCCAATAAGTCTCGGGCATCAATGATTCGCCAACGTGAAACCGAGGCATCTTGTCCCGCTCCAAAAGAAGCGTTGAAAACCCCTGCTCGGCGACCAATGCTGCCGCAGCGCCCCCGCCAGGCCCCGCTCCGATCACGACACAATCGTAACTTCGATTTGCAATCATTTTTAAATCTCGATGAAAAACGTTTAGAAGCCGGCGCGTTTTCGCTTGCCTCTTTGATTATTACGGCAAAAATGAAGGTCCGTATTAGTTATTTACCGAAAATACCAGCTGGTTCGTAACGATTTCAGTCTGATTTCATCAAACACCGGATATTTTCACGGAATATCGATCAGCAGTCGTTCGTTTCGACTAGAAAACGGCCGGTTTTTGGCGGAAAATTCCGTTTTCAACGTGTTTGCTTTTAAGTCTCCTTAATATTGCCGCTGATCCTGGCAAGCTTGAGATGTCTACTATGGCCCTGATTTCACCGCATCGCACCCTGAATTCCCTCACTCTTCGACTGGGGTTTGCTTTGCTTTTTAGCTTGGTGTCCAGCAGCAACCTCCCCAAATCGACCCAAGCTCAGGACAAGAACCAAAAACCGATTGAGTCTAACTTCATTAGCAATCCAAGGCAGGTCACCTTTGATGGCCGGAGGGCGGGGGAGGGCTATTTTGGCGCCGATGGTAAACAAATGGTTTTCCAGAGTGAACGGAGAGCTGACAACCCCTTCTTCCAAATCTATGTTTTAGATTTTGAATTTGGTGACAGCCAACGAATCTCACCCGGCCACGGGAAAACAACCTGTGCTTGGCTACACCCTAACGGCAACCAGGTTTTGTTTTCCTCAACTCATGACGATCCCCAAGCTCGCGAGAAACAAAAGCAGGAAATTGAGTTTCGAGAGTCGGGTCAAACCCGCCGATATGCTTGGGACTATGACGAAAACTACGAAATCTATTCGTTCGACCGAAAAAAATCTTCCTACGAACGACTCACTCATACTATCGGCTATGACGCCGAAGGATCTTATTCGCCTGATGGAAAGTTGATTGCGTTTGCTTCCAATCGGAATGCTTACTCCAAACCACTTACTGAACGGCAAGCCAAGCTTTTTGAAACCGATCCGGCTTACATGATGGACATCTTCGTCATGAATGCAGATGGCACGAATATTCGTCAGCTAACCGAAGTACCTGGTTACGACGGGGGCCCGTTCTTTTCACCCGATGGGAAACGAATTTGCTGGCGGAGATTTTCTGAGAATGGGCTGACCGCCGAAATCATGACAATGAATATTGACGGTTCTGACCCGCAGCAACTGACTCGAATTGGGGCAATGAGTTGGGCTCCCTTCTACCATCCCTCCGGTAAATATCTCATTTTTGCTACCAACCGACATGGTTTCTCAAATTTCGAACTCTACATCGTGGACGCCGCTGGAAAATCGCCTCCAGTACGAGTCACCGAAACCGATGGATTCGATGGGCTGGCCAGTTTCTCGCCCGACGGAACGACGTTGACTTGGACGTCTAACCGCAACGAACAAAAAGCGTCCCAAATTTACATTGCTGACTGGAACCACTCCAATGCCATGACATCCTTAGCCGTGGCACCGACAGACATGGCCAAAGAAGATGGCATGGCAGACGCCATCGAATCGGGCCGAGGCGCAGCGGATTCTACCAATCCCAGTTTCGATCAACGGGACTTTATCAAACACGTCGACTTCTTGTGCCGCAAAGAGCTTGGAGGGCGAATGACCGGTTCAACAGGTGAAAGAAAAGCAACTGCTTATGTCGCGGCTTATCTGGATTCCTTAGGCGTCCGACCCGTCGGTGACCGTGGGGGTTGGTATCAGAATTTTAAGTTCCCTGCAGGCTCAAGCATGGGTCAAGACAACCATCTGGCAATCCTCTGGGAAGACGACACTCAAAATCAGGCGAAACGCTACAAACTCGATACGGCATGGCGTCCTCTTTCCTACTCCAAAACGGGCACGTTACCCGATGGCGATATTGTATTCGCGGGCTATGGCATCGTAGCTCCGGCCGCTGAAGGCCAAGAAGAGTACGATTCTTATGTCCATCTCGACGTCAAAGATAAATGGGCAATGGTCTTTCGTTACATGCCGGAGAACATCTCGCCCGAGCGCCGTCAGCATCTTCAATATCATAGTAGCCTGCGAAAAAAAGCGATGGACGCACGTGATAAAGGGGCGCTCGGCATCGTGGTCGTAAGCGGACCTAACTCGAATGTAAAAAAACAATTAGTCGGTCTCGAAAACGACTTTGCCCGATCCGGATCCAGTGTCGGTGCGATCAGCATCACCGATGAAGTCGCCAACGAATGGCTCTCCAAAGCAGGGCGGGGAGACCTCCAGAAATTACAGAACCGACTGGACGCCGGTGAACCCATGATGGGGTTCCCGATCAAAAACCTGACATTGAACTGCTCGGTTGATGTAAAACAAGTTGTGGGCAAAGGTCGGAATGTCGTTGGCCGCCTGATGATGGGAGATTCACCATCCGATCAAGCGGTCTTAGTCGGAGCTCACATTGATCATTTGGGACGCGGCACCGGCGGGTCACTAGCCAAGAATGAGGAACGCGACATGATTCACTTTGGGGCGGATGACAATGCCTCAGGGATCGCGGCCATGCTGGAAATTGCCGAATACCTAGCTGACTTGAAACGCAAGGGAAAGCTAGATATGAAACGAGACGTCGTTTTTGCCGCGTGGTCGGGCGAGGAATTGGGACTGCACGGTTCACAGCATTTTGTCAGCCAATTGCTGGGCGGAAGCCTAAAAAACCAGGCTTCGTCAGAGCCGGAAACGACGCCAAAACCAATCCCCGAAGGCTCCAACCCGCACGATATTACGGTTGATGATATCGGCGATTTGATTGAACAAATTAGTAATGACCTTCCCACCATGGACACCGCAAAGCGGAAAACATCGATTATCGAACTGAGCTTGCTTTCTCAGTTCATGGAACAGGGAATCCAGTCCTACGACTCTCAAATCAAACAAGCGGGTGAATCGGATGAGATCGCCCAATGGAAACAAGAACGGAATAAGATATCAGACACTTGGAATCAAGCGCAAACGGTACTGGACTCGCTTAAGCAAGCCCAAAGATCTGATACTCAACCAGCAGAAGCTGACAATCGTAAATCCATTTATCCAGGCATTGCAGCAGCGATCAACATGGATATGGTAGGGCGTTTGGAAAAACAACTCGTCTTGCAAGGCATTGGCAGTAGTGATTACTGGGCCGGAGAAGTGGAAAAACGAAATGCCGTTGTGGGGCTGCCAGTTAAACTCAGCAACGATACGCAACTCCCGACCGATGCCAGTTCTTTTTATCGTGCAGGGGTTCCTATTCTATCCGCCTTCACCGGCTCACACTCTGACTATCACACCCCCCGTGACACACCTGAGAAATTAAATTATCCCGACGCGACGCGGATTTCAAAGCTGATGGGATTAATCACCCGCAGTCTCGTCATCAACGAAGAGATCCCAACTTACATCAAGCAGGCAGCTCAAGATCGAAAGCAATCCCGCGGAGTCATGAGGGCTTATCTGGGAACCGTTCCTGACTACGCCTCCGATGACGTTGGGGTGCTCATCTCCGAAGCAACCAGTGGCGCTCCGGCTCAGAAAGCCGGCCTGCAAGGCGGGGATATCATTGTCGAACTGGCGGGACGAAAAATTGAAAACATCTATGACTACACCTATGCGATTGAAGCCTTAAAGATTGGTCAGGAAACGACCATCGCCGTCCTTCGCAATGGAAAACGACTGGAAATGATGATCACCCCCGGATCTCGTGAGTGAGCGACGGGATGGCATCGAGAAAACTAAGGAAAAATGATATTCCCGTGCTCCGCAACGCAACTTAGTCACCCTCAACTGGTTTCATGACATATTGGTCGTGAATTTGAAATGTCCGATCAGTGTTTACGATCGGTTTTTATCACCTGCCTCATACCATTGAACATGGTCATCGAAAGAATCGAAATGAACCGAAAATTAGCCTTGGCCACGATGATTTTATTGCTTTCAGCACCTTCCGTTTGGGCCCAATCAAGGGGACCCGATCGACGCAATAGTCCTGCAGTTCAGAGGATTGAACCGGCCGATCTCGATTTCGAAATGGGAATCGCGGAGATCCCCGACCGTGAGACCTTTGAAAAAATATCATACAAAGGTCCCGAAGTCGGACGAGATGCTTACCTTGCCGATTTGGAATTTGTCAAATTCATCATCGATAAAGCCGACCCAGAAAATCACAAGGTCTACTTTATGAATACGCGAAACCACCGCGCTCACCCCCCTTGGATGCGAATGATTGGGATCAACAGTCGTGAAAGAGGCGCAATCACTTATCTGCCGCGATTGACCAACCCCTCAGGAACCGCAGGACTTTATATTTTTGATTTTCAACCCAGTGACTCATATGGTTTTGAAGACATTCAGCGAATTCAAAATATGCTGATCAAAAAAATGCCACCGCTCAAAGGACGCATTGCGTTTCATCCCTTGCGAGGCAACGTCGATCGTTATGAACAAGAGAAAGAGCGATATGAAGAGGCCAAGCTGGCCGTCCATCTCGACTCGGAACTGTATCGTAATATCGCGTTTCTACCTCTTAACTCAGCCACTTCATTCGGGAGATTGCGGCTTATGGAGGGGAATGAACGGCCCTCCCCGCAAGATATCGTGATTTACAAAACGCTCCCCAATCAGATGCCACGAGTCGCTGGTGTCATTACCGAAATGCGTCAAACGCCCCTATCGCATGTCAACTTACGGGCCGTACAAGATCAGATTCCCAACTCGTTTGTCAAAGATGCTTCCAGCCAACCCGAGATCGAATCGTTCATCGGTCAGTTGGTTCGTTATCAGGTAACGCCCCAAGGCTATCGGATCCAACCTGCCACTCGTTCTGAGGTCGATCAACACCTCAAAGACCTCAGACCCAGTCAAAAACAAATCCCTGCGCGAAACTTAGACGTAAAGAGCATCCAACCCTTGGACCAAATTCAATTCAACCAATCGGACAGCTTCGGTGTTAAAACCAGCAACTTGGCGACATTACATCGCATCAAACTCCGTGAAGGGGCAGTCCCAGATGGTTTCGGAGTCCCGTTTTATTTTTACGACGAGTTCATGAAGCATAATGGACTTTACGATGAGGTTGATCGCATTCTTGCAATGCGATCTAGCGAAACCGATCCCGATCAAATTCGCAACGAATTAAAAGCTCTACGAAGCCAGATCGAACAGGGCGAGATGCCCTCCTGGATGCTTGAATCGCTCGCCGAGACCCACCGCCAATTCCCGGAGGGATCTTCGGTCCGCTGCCGTTCCAGCACGAACAGCGAAGATCTACCCGGATTTAGTGGGGCAGGCCTCTACGACTCGTTCACCCACAAGACCAGTGAGGGCCATTTGTCTAAATCAATCAAACAAGTGTTCGCCAGCCTGTGGAATTTCCGCGCGTATGAAGAACGTCAATTTTACCGCATCGATCACAAAACCAGTGCCATGGGGGTCCTGTTGCATCCGAATTTTAAGGGGGAGCAACGCAACGGGGTCGCCGTGACCGATGACATCCTCTACGAGACGCAAGGCAACTATTATCTGAACACGCAAATCGGCGAGGACCTCGTCACCAACCCGGACCAAGATTCCTCGCCGGAAGAGATGTTACTGGGATGGAACGACCGCGATGGACAGGAAATCATCCGCGAATCGAGTGACGCTGAAAATCAGCAATCACTGCTCAGCCCCTCGCAACTGAGTGAGATGCGAGAAGCTTTAGGTCGGATCCATTACCGTTTCGAAAAACTCTACGGGCCCCAAGATGGCTTGCCCTTTGCAATGGAAGTGGAATACAAAATAACGAAGACCGGTGAACTCGTCATCAAGCAAGCTCGGCCTTGGGTGTTTGCACCAGAGATTCGGGACTGACCGGCGACTGCAAGCAAGTCGTTATTTTTGTGAGGAAACGCAATACAAATACGAAAAACCTCGCAAGATCATCTGCCCTTTGACGACGGCCGGGGAGGCCTTGAAACCACTCCCCAGCTTAGACTGAGCCAATGAAGAAAACGCGTCACCCGGTTGCAAAACGTGGACATCACCCGTTTCACTGAACGCAAAAATTTTCTCTCCGTCAAAAACGGGCGAGGCCGAAAATACGCCTCCAATCCTTTCCTGCCACACGATCTCACCGGTGGCAACATCAATGGCCGATGCAATCCCCTTGTCACTGACCATATACAAACGATCTTCGATGATTAACTGCGATGACTTTTTAGCAACCCCTTTGGAAATTTGCCACCTCGTATTCGAAGCCGTAATATCACCTACACCAGAGGGCTTCACTGCGATCATCTTCCCCATCCCATTGGTCACGATCACCAAACCTGATTTTGAAATTAAGGGACGTGCCGATGCATTCATTCCTTGATGATAGACCGTCCAGATCGGCTTTCCCGTCTGGACGTCGTATGCAATCGTCGCCACGGCACTTGGGTAAACAAGTACAGCTCGTCCATCAATATCGAATACCGATCCCGTACCATAAGCTTTCATAAGGTCACCATTCTTGGTGCCGTATTTAATGTTCCGTTCTGTCTTCCATACCGTTTTTCCTGTCTGCGTATCCAAAGCAATCACGTATTGCACGTCAAATCCATCAAATGCGACAATTAATTTATCGTCGTACAAAATAGGAGAGGATGCGGGACCTCGAAAGTGATCACATTCGAGATCGGTTCGTTGCCAAATGACTTCACCCGTACCGGTGTTTAAGCACGTCGTTCCGTAACTGCCAAAATGCAAGTAGACACGCCCCTCCTGAATGGCTGGCGTCGGACTGGCATAGCTGTTGGTTGGATGGCAAAATCCCGGCTCCGTGTTTTCATGAATCACCTGATCCCTGATGATTTCGCCCGATTTGAGGTCCACACAAATCGCGGACATCTGTTTTCCATCTTCGGTAGCAGTGGTCAGCCAGACCTGATTGCCCCAGATCACCGGGGATGACCAACCCTTCCCATGAATGGGCGTTTTCCATTTGAGATTAGTAGAAGCACCTACGTTCAACGGCAAGCCAATACCATGAGTGTGGCCATCACCGGTCGGCCCTCGAAACTCCGGCCAATGCTCTTGGCCTATTAACCGTGAAGCAGATAAGCAGGTCAAAAAAAAGAGGCCATAAACAGTCAATTTATGCATTAGTATTCCATCTTTAGGGTCGAGCTATTTCCAGTTTACATCATTGCCACGAGACCCGTTCGATTTTCTCGACAATTAGATTTCGAACGCCAAACTCCCACCATCATGACCAAATGACACTTATGCATTCGGCCTTTTTCACCCCTTTTGAACGGTGCTGTATCCCCAATGGTATCGGAAGCCAAGAATTGCGAGAATCGGGCGAAATAGAAATCGGCATTACCACCGTTTACATACCGCTTAGTTTTAGGGAGTCCTCGATTGGCCAAATACTTCTCGTTTGTGCTCTTGTTACTGGTAATTGCCCTTTTGGCGATTTTATTCTTTAAAGTCATGTTTGGGTTTCTGATACCCATGTTCTTGGCCGCGATTTTGGTCGTCATCTTCGGACCGTTTCACGGCTGGCTGTTCCGGAAAATGGGCGGCCGAAAAAAACTTGCCGCGCTCACCACGACGATCTCAATCATCCTCGTTGTCCTGCTTCCTTTTGGCGTTTTATTTGGCCTAGCCGCAGCCGAGGCCCGACAATTTGCTCGTGGTTTCAGCTCTGCAGAATTGGTGCACAGCCTCTCAAAAATACGTGAGCGCATCGGAGTGGATTTCCCATCCGCAAAAGAGTTCAGAGCCATCGAATCGGATTTCATGGACATGCGGGCGAGTGATCCGCAAAACACTGTTGAGCGGAAATCGGAACTCGATCGACAACAGGTGCTACTCGGTAATATTGCGTCCAATGGAGATAAACTAGCCACCGCACTGGGACTGAGCCCGATCGCGACAAACGTCAAGCCGCAACTCAGGACAGCCTGGAACGAATTTAAAAGTGAGCTAGTTGAATTGGAAAAGCTACATCAGTCGATTCAGTTCGAATCAGACCCGGTGAAACTGGCCGATCTTTATCCGGAATACCATTCAAAAATAGGCCAGACCTTTCGCTCATACGCTAACTTTAAAGACCAGCAACTGGGTGGCAAACTAAAGTCTTGGCTGCGCGAAAACGCCAATCCCACAACCGAACACCTGATCGAAGAGGCCCAACCCGTCTTAGCCTATGCCCGCGATCAACTGTTATCACTAGGGGCCTCGACCACACTGTTTGCCATAAAAATCCTCCTGGGCACATTGATCACCATCATTAGTTTATATTTCTTTCTGGTGGACGGCCCCGGCATGATCGCTTCCATCAAAAATCTATCGCCAATTAATGACTTACACGAAGAGGAGCTGATGCGAGAGTTCGGACAAGTTTCCAGAGCAGTGGTTCTGGCCACCTTGTTATCGGCGTTAGTGCAAGGAATGCTGGGAGGCGTCGGATACTACTTCGCGGGGCTTGATTCGATTTTCCTGCTAGCCATGCTGACCAGCTGTTTGGCGCTCGTCCCTTTCGTCGGTGCGGCATCCGTCTGGGTGCCCTGTTGTTTGTACCTGTTTTTTGTTGACAACAGCCTGCCGGCCGCTCTCGGTTTGGGGATTTACGGTTTGGCCGTGATCTCGTTTGCCGACAACATCATCAAGCCGTTGGTATTACATGGACAATCAAACCTTCACCCTCTGATCGCGCTACTCAGTGTTCTGGGAGGGATCGCGACGATGGGCCCGATCGGTCTGCTGATTGGCCCGATGATCGTTGCCTTTCTGCAAACGCTCTTAAAAATTTTGCAACGGGAATTGAGCACCTTGGACTCAGAGGACGCCACCTTATCAGAATCTCAGCGTTCTGAATGGGAACTCGTCGGGAACCTTCCTACTGATCTGCAGCTGGAATTCCCCATGCTTTCTCGCCCAAACTACATTTTGGCGGGACCGCCCTTGGACGATTTAGCATAGGTCTAAACCGCGTGAGGAAGGCTTACTGAAAACAGCTCGGCTCCCAGCCTCTGGAAAGTGGCGAAACTCGCCATTCGCCCCGTATCGCGGAGTGACTCGCTACCGCTTATCTACGAATGCCGCTGGAAACCGTCATATACCTCGGCCTGTATCCAAAAGGAACCTTTCGCAAATGAGAAAAAAATTTTACATTTATCTAAAGGGTTCGTCAGATGACAACGGTTCGAAGCTATCAACGCACGGGCGTATGACTTCGCAGCCGTTTCGAGTGGTCTTTGGTGTTAAGAATGAGTGAGCGAGAAACTCAAGTGCGAAATGATTGTGAGCAGTCCATGGAACCCCGAGTAGCATCATTCCTCTCTGACAACTGCCCACCGATGGGAATCTACGAAACACTCTATGCATTTCACGATACCTTTGGTCAATTCATGGGAACAGAGGGGACCCACCCTTGGTCCCAAGGTTTCCCGCTGACAACAACCTTGGAAAAATTCGGAGGTCCTGCTTTACCCAGCAGCGTCGAGGTGACTTGGGAAGATCGGTTCTATCCCAAAGCCTGGGGCCATCCAGCGCTGCGTGAGGCCATTGTCGAGTACTATAACTCACGCTACGGATCGTCGATTACACCTGAGAATGTGATGATTTTCGCGGGTGGTCGCCCCGGAATCTACACCGTGCTGGCCTTTTTAAAGAAGCATATCAAAGTCCGAATTGGCAATATTGAGTGGCCTGCCTATCTTGATATTTTGACGCAAACGGAAACCGAGTATGAGATTGTTCCCTTCACCAAAGAGAACCACTTCCATCCCAGCAACGCCGAGTATTTTGACCGGTCGGGACCAGATACTGGCGGTGGTCTGCTGCCTGTTATCTCCAATCCACAGAACCCTTCAGGTCAGACTCGCTCAGGTGAAGAACTTCAAGAATTGATTCAAATGGCGGAAGCATCCGGCAACGGAATTTTGCTTGATGAAGCATATGAAATGTTTCACTCGCCTTCTGTCAGCGGCATTGAGTTCGTTCAAGATTTAGACAATAGCAACGTGTTCATCGCCGGCGCCTGCACCAAGGGGCTCCAATCGCCAGGCATTCGAATTGGATGGATGGTTGCCAGTAAGAGCAACATTGAAACCATGGCCAACTATTCCAGCTTTGGTATGGGTGGTGTCAGCCATCCCTCGCAGCATTATGCTGTCAAACTGCTCGAACCAAAACGTGTCAAGCAGGCTCGTGAAGCCATTGAGAAGCATTACAATTGGCAACGTGAGCGATACGGCCAAGCCTTCGAAGAAATGGGGCTCGGCGTGTACACGGGTAACGGTGGGTTCTACCACTGGCTGGAATTACCTGAGGGCATGACCAGCGATGAACTCAACAAGCGTTTGTTCAAAAAAGGTGCTGCTATCCTGTGCGCATCCGATTGTGACATGGCGCGGCCCCACTCAAAAGACCCTGATTATGTCACTCCCTATGAGCGATTCTTTCGTTTCTCGTTTGGCCCACTGCTTCCAGAAACGTTTGAGAATGATGTCCGGTTATTCCGAGACGTGTATGAACAATATAAATCGGATGTTGGAGTTGAAGGTTGATGAAGAGACCCATTGGCAAGCAGCAAGGGTTTCATGCAACGGAATTTAGAATCTACAAATATAGAATCTACAAAGTTTAAAGCATTGCCTACGAGTTGAAGTTGTGCCAAGCCAATCGCACAGCTATCTAGTCTCGTCAATCCTAACCAAATCGAAGTCGCCAACCGGAACCTAAAAATTCGGCGAGCGGCCCAACTGACTGGATCAAGCGTTATGAGCCTACTGCCTACATTCCTTCTGATACTGAATATTTTCTCGACATTGTTCATGACCGGCTTGATCTGGTTTGTGCAGATCGTTCATTACCCTTTATTTTCAGAGGTTGGCAAGGAGGGGTTCATTCCCTATCAAGAAAAGCATCAATGGCGAACAACTTGGGTAGTTGGCCCCCCCATGTTGATCGAAGCATTCACGGCAGTCCTGTTGATCCGATACCCGCCCATTCCCAACACTTCTTTGCTACTGATGGGTGTCGGACTGGTTTTTCTAATCTGGGCGTCGACGGCTTTTCTGCAAATCCCTTGCCACGGTGAACTCACTCGGGGTTATCAAGCCAAATACCAACGCAGACTCGTTCTCACGAATTGGATCCGGACGGTCGCGTGGACGCTGAGGTCGATCCTTCTTGGATGGGTCGCTTTTTCCGTATGGAAGTTGGCCGCTGCCCACTAGAAGCTTGTCCCGGCGACTCCATCGCTTCGATGGTTGTCTCTAATGTTCTAGACGGCTCGAACTTCAAGACTTTGGATCACATTCGTGCCAACCGAGCTGATTGGTTTCCCACGCTTTGATAACGTTATACTGCTTGTTCAGGTTGATCACGAATGGATCGAGAACTCGGCCATCGGACGCCGTACCTTTCGAAATGGTCGCTGAATCCACCCACCGAGCGTTGACATCGCGGCCGAGTTGCTCCAGAGCCGCTGGCCGATAAATGTCCACATTGACGAACGCTACTTTCCAGTGGCACATCTCTGATTGGCCCGGAAACTGGGCATCCAACTCGACATTTAACTGAGCCATACTGGAAACGACAAAATCTCGCTTTCGGTTCAACTCCCAACGCCAGGCCACTTCACGACTCAAAGTTTCACGAAGCAACTCACCCTCGAGTCGCTGGGCAACAATAAAGTTCAAATACTTCGCGTCATCTTCGTCCCGCAGTAGCCAGTGTATACCGTCCCCGTCAATTCGACGGACCAAGGCGATTGCGATTTCTAGAACTTCCATCATTTCTCCTGAGCGAGAACATAACTGGTGTAACACCGAGAACCATTGAAAACCGGGCGTGTTTTGGCTTAGACTCGGTTAACCTAATCATCCGGTTCCGGTTGCTGCAAGGGGCTTGTGAGAAATACCGGCAAAGGGAGGGTGGCTTAACGTGATTGGTAACCGAGTCACCGAAAAAGACATCAGACTGTGGCTTCAAGCCAATGGCTTCTCCGGACAATCGGCTCATTTCGAAGAATTGGAGTTGTATGCCATCCGTCGTCCCGGATGGCTACAGATTTACCGTTTCAAAGCCTCTGTGACGCGACTCGCAGGACTCAATAATGAAAGAACCGAGATTTTTGGGGTCGTTCGTGATGATGAAACCAAAATTCATTCCAAGAATCGGTTGAAAATCATGGTTTTTGAAGACGCTAATCAATGCAATAATCAATTGACTCAGTGGTCGCAGGGATTGATCCAACTGCGATCGGGGGACACGTCGACCGGTTGGTGGTTTTGGCCTGCCTTTTTAATGCTGGTCCTAGTGGGCCTCTGGCTAGTGCAACAACTGTCATGAGGCTCATTTACTTACCCAGACGGCAGACCTTTGAATGATTTAAAAACTAGATCCCGCTGGTTCCGTAAGGCAATCGCGCTGGGCTTGATCGGAGTGTTAGGGATGTATTTATTAAGCTTCTCCGCCAGTCGGCCGACGAATCTAGGGGTCACCAATGGCCAGCTCGCCGAGTTGCCCAATACACCCAATGGTGTTTCGAGTCAGACAGGATCACCCGAGCAGCACATGGAACCGATCAAAATGTCGGGTTCCGCAGCCGAGGAAATGCAGCGAATCAAGTTGGCCATTGAATCACAACCCCGTGCTAAAATAGTCGATCAGGACAGCCATTATCTGCATGCGGAATTCACCAGCTTGATTTTTCGATTTGTTGACGACGTCGAGTTTTTCATCGATGATAAAGACAAAGTTATTCAATTTCGCTCCGCGTCTCGCGTGGGTCACTCCGACTTGGGGGCCAATCGTCGACGCATGAACCTTTTGTGCGAGAAAATAAACCAATGAGTAAAATCAACGCGTTGTTTGTGATTTTAATTTCAGGCATCACAATTTCTTGTTTCGTCCTTAGCCACGAGATGGCCACCAAGAAGGCTGAGGCATTCTCTCCAACCAGTGAGCATAATCCCTTGAGTAATTTAGATGGCAACGCCGATCAACAAGACCCAAAAGAACAGGATCAGTCAAAAACTAAGCCAATCAAGCGAGAGCCCTATAAACCTCTCACTGACAAAGAGCTGCGAAAAAAATTAACCAAATTGCAATACGAGGTTACGCAGAAAGAGGCAACTGAGCGACCTTGGACAAACAAATTTGACAAGCACTTCAAAGAGGGTATTTATGTCTGTATCATTTCGGGCGAACCACTTTTTTCTTCGAAAGACAAGTATGATTCGGGGTGCGGATGGCCGGCCTTCACCAAGCCGATCAATCAAAATGAATTTGAAAGCAAGACGGATTACAAACTAGGTTACGCGCGAACTGAGGTTCGGGCAAAAACGGGCAACTCTCACCTAGGCCATGTATTTTCAGACGGCCCTAAATCGGAGGGCGGGCTTCGCTTTTGCATCAACTCAGCGTCGCTGCGTTTCGTGCCCAAAGAGAAATTGGCCGAAGAGGGCTACGGCGAATACGCTTATCTCTTTGAAGACACCAAAAAGAAGCAAGACAAGAAGGAAGACAAGAAGAACGGCACAGGCAAATCGGACAAACCCGATTCGGACGCCCCTTAAAGAGAGTGACGCTTTTCTTCAAGCTTGCTCGACTCAAACAACAAACCCGGTTTCTAAGAGGAACCGGGTAGTTTAACTCTCATCGTTTACTTCAGGGCGGAGAGCTACCTGTGAATCTGCTTTCTGGGGATGTAGCAGTACAGCGTCACCGAGTTTCACCCAACCCGATTGAACCACCCGGGCGGTAATCCCTCCATGCCCACGCATCGCGTTGTAACCACCAGGTCCCAGATTTTCTTCCATTCGGCTACATGGAGGGCAGGGGCCCGTACCGTAAAGCAGAGCGTCACCAATCCTGAACTCCTGCTGTTTCAGTGCTAGTAGGTTAATACCCCGAACAACGATATTGCGACGCAAAGCGGACGGGCAAACCGCATCAACATGCAGTAAATCACCAACTGCCGCTAGGTGCTCGTATTGAAAAAGGGTGACTTGTCGCTTAGCCCCAGGGGCCGATCTAAAATGATCTCCGACGACTCCCTGTTCCCTATCCAGTTGAACCGTTTCGACTTCACCTACAGCAACGCGTCGATCGGGGCGAATACCGAGCCAAACAACGGCTCCAACTTGAGGAAGTGAGTTCAGCAGTTCTTTCATCACGAGCAACCCTTAGCTTGACCAAACCACCGCACAATCTAACGAAAAATCTTCTGCGGCAAAACATCTCCCGCACGTAGTGTCCCAAGATGGGCCTGATTATACGACATGCGGAAATCGGAAGCTTTTGACCCCTCCAATCAGTCTGGCGATTGGGCCCTTAAACGACAAAACTCCATCACTTTCTGAGGCATGCTCGGTCTACTTCACCAAACACAACGCTTAACGCAACATAGCGATCAGCTCAGGATTGATTGAGGGCCAACCGATTCCCCTATTTTCTCGGGTCATACTTACACAAAGCAGAAAATCATCCTGTTCTTCGATCATCCTGTTCTTCGTCTGCCAGAAGGACAGCCAATTTCCATTAGGAACCAAGCCATAATGGGTGGCCTACAACTTGGGTGGCCTACAACGTGAGTCCAAAGTTGAAAAACCCGGCGATTGGACACGTTAATAGCTAACTGAGGTGAAAAAACCAAGAAATGAGATTCTGAAGATCCACCGCAGCACTAAGCTTTTAAAAAAATTTAATATTTTTGACATAATCTCTTGTGAGAAATAATTCCGCATAATATAAACGAGTATTGCAATTGAGACTCAGTATCAACAAACACCAAGAAGATATAAAAAAAGGTTAATATATTATGAAGAAAAAAGGTTTTACACTCGTAGAGTTACTCGTGGTGATTGCCATTATCGGCATCCTGATTGGAATGCTTTTACCGGCCGTACAAGCGGTTCGCGAGGCAGCTCGCCGTACAGCATGTCTTAACAAAGTTCGTCAAATCACTTTGGCGATGCACAATTACCAGAGTGCACTCTCCCAATTTCCAGCCGCCTCTTTGTACCCGACTCAAAATGCAGATGGAACGCCCATCGATTCGGCAACTAGCCTCAATGGTTGGTCAGCTCAAGTTCAGATCCTGCCCTACCTTGAGCAAGCAAACTTGAATTCAGTCATCAACTTTAAAATCGGCTACAAAGAACATCCACTGGTAAATATCAATGGAGCCTCAGCAATGATTTCACAGTTCCGAATTGATACCTACTTGTGCCCCAGTGAAGTCAGGGACGAGCAACGAGTCTCTGGCAGCACGCTCTACTACCCACTCAACTATGCTGTTAATGAAGGTGTTTGGTTCGTTCACAGCCCCGCAAACAACTCATATGGTCAGGGAGCCTTTGCTCCTGGTAGGCACTGGGACATGAACCAATTCACAAGTGGCGACGGTTCAAGTAACACATTGGCTCTTGCCGAAGTCAAAGCTTACACCCCATACTTCCGAAACCTCGGATCTACCACCGATCCCGGAATGCCCACTGACCCCTCTACCGTTGGTAGCATGGGTGGTGATTTCAAAACCAGCTCAGGACACACTGAATGGATTGATGGCCGAGTTCATCAAGCCGGATTCACTACAACCTTCGCGCCTAACACACAAGTCCTTTACACTCACACCGATGGAAATGTGTATGATGCTGACTGGACCAACTGGCAAGAAGGCAAGAACGGTTCAGCCGCCAATCCAACTTGGGCAGCTGTAACCTCTCGAAGCTATCACCCAGGGGGTGTCAGCACGGCACGCATGGACGGATCGACTGGATTCGTACGTGATTCGATCGACTTGCTCACCTGGCGAGCGTTGTCAACTCGCAACGGCGGTGAGGTAATCACCGAAGACTAATTTAGTGCTGAATTCAAATAACTCGTTTCTCCCGATTCGTTTTGAATTCAACAACTGCTTTAAATCGAAGCCCCTGTGTAATCATTCTAATTACCCTAATTCGGTTTAAAAAAAAGCTCATTTTGGTTATGATGACACGCGACGTCGGACTCACCGACGTCGCGTTTTTTAATTCCACAGCATTCACAACCAGAGGGCGTATCCATTGGCTATCGAATCCACCAAATCGATATGGAAAGACGGTAAGCTCATACCTTGGGAAGAGGCGACGGTCCATGTCTTAGCTCATGCGATGCACTACGGCACCAGCGTTTTTGAGGGGATTCGATGCTACAAGACAAATACAGGTCGTGCGATATTCCGACTCGAAGCTCATATCAAGCGCCTGATCGATTCTGCAAAAATATACCGATTCCCCGTCAGCTTTGACGAACAGGAACTCGCACAGGCCTGTCGAGATGTTATCACAGACAACGAACTGGAAAGCGCTTACATCCGCCCATTGATCTACCATGGATTTGGTACGTTGGCCGTCTTGCCTCCGGCTGACGCGGCAACCGAGGTGATCATTGCCGCCGTCAAATTCGGTGCCTATTTAGGAGAAGATGGTCTGAAAAATGGCATTGATGTTTGTGTCTCGACATGGAGCCGAATGACCAGCGCCTCCAACCCGGTTTTATCCAAAGCGGGCGGCCATTACCTCAACTCCCAACTCGTTGCCAGCGACGCCCGACGCAACGGATACACCGAGGCGATCGTGGTCAATAACGGACTGATCAGCGAAGGTTCGGCAGAAAATATTTTCATCGTTCGAGATGGAGTGATCTACACCCCTCCGTTGGCAGCCGCCATCCTCGGGGGCATCACTCGTGATTCGGTAATCCAGATCGCCAAGACACAAGGGTTAGAAGTCCGTGAACAAGCACTCCCTAGAGATCTACTCTATCTAGCCGATGAAATTTTCTTAACGGGGACGGCCGCAGAAATCACGCCTGTGAGAAGTGTTGACGACATTCCGGTGGGGACCGGTAAACCGGGCCCCATCACCCAATCCCTGCAGGCTTCCTTTTTCGGTCTATTTGATGGCTCAACTCCTGATCAATGGGGATGGCTAGACTCGCTTTAAACTGCTTTGAACGCCGTGAAATGTGTGACACGCTACATCCTTCTTTTCAACATACCCAAATAATAACGACGCTACCTGCTTTTCTCGAGCTTATCGTCACAGCGAACCCGGCTTGTTAAAACCGCTCGCTACTTGCGATTTACGCGTTTTTATGCCATATTCCTTGGAACTCTAGTTCGCAACCGGATACTTGAAGAAGGTCGTGAACGGGTCTGCTAAGGCAACTGGCCCCACGCCAAAAACGAGACTTCAGGTAATAGTGTTTCCAAACCAGTTCGAATTACACCGCGGGAGACAAAATGCGTATTTGGCCAGCCATTGATATTCGTGGTGGCAAGTGTGTCCGACTCGCGCAGGGTGATTACCAACAAGAAACAATCTATGGCGACAATCCGGCCGATATGGCCCACCGCTGGATTGCCGAAGGTGCAACCGGATTGCACATAGTTGATTTGGATGGAGCCCGTGATGGTTTGAACCCTGACGGTAGTAGTCCCAACCGAGAGGCCCTTGCCCGAATCACAAGAGAAGTTTCCGTCGATCTCCAAATTGGAGGAGGGATACGTGAAGAATCGACTATCGAAGATTACCTAGAAATGGGAATCAATCGTTTGGTGATTGGGACGCGCGCGCTGACAGACCCCGAGTGGTCAACCCGAATGATTGAAAAATTTCCAGGCCATCTCATTATTGGCATCGACGCGAGGCAGGGACGGGTAGCCACCAATGGCTGGTTGAAAACATCAGAAACAACAGCCATACAGCATGCAAAACACTTTTCAGAACAAGCCATTGCTGGAATTATCTACACGGACATTTCTAAAGATGGAATGTTGAAAGGTCCTAATCTAGTCGGAATGAAAGAGATGGCGGAGGCTGTATCGAGCCCCATCATCGCCTCGGGTGGAGTGACCACCGCCAGTGACATCGTCGAACTAGCCCAGATGAACTTATCGGGCGCGATCATTGGAAGAACTTTGTACGAAGGTTTCCTGACCCTGACCGATGCACTTGAAGCTGCTCAAGCTCCCGTTTAAGAACGACCGAGTCGGGCTCATTCGAAGAACCCCAACATCTTATAATTTTTTCCATAAATCTTATCTCCGAAGCCAAATCGCGAGACGACGAAGAGGTGGCTCAACAGCCTTATTCAATCGCCATCTAAACCCTGAAATGCATAGGAGTAAATCCGTTTTCGTAAGCGTTAACGGTGTCGAAATTAACACTCAGATAGAAGAAAAATCTGTTAACGGACCTGCCTTCCTTGGCCGTATTGCTGTATTTCGAAAAGGTTTAACATCGTTTAATGCCAAACTAATCTTGAACAAGATGCACGATCAATTTATCGAGGATTCTCTAAATACCGGATTGAAGACATCTTCATTATCACACAATGGACGTTACCTCCGCTTATTTTTCCACTACAGGAGTATAAGATTAAGGTCAGCTTTGCTGAGAAGCTGTTCAGGTCCCTTGTAATCCCCCCAGATTCTCAGTAGCTGTTCCCAAAGTGCAATCACATCGGGGAAATTGAGGTAGATAGCAAAACACTATGGGCCTCAAAGAGTAGGATCAAGTTGATGTAACGCTCTGCCCGATTTACTGGAGATGATGAACAGTTTTGCAATGAAAATTGAACCTTCTCATATTGGCGCCATCAGAGAACTGGCAGATCGACTAACCTGCGAGCTGGCTTCGACACATCCCAAAGTCACGCGGGTCGAAAACAATCCGATCCCCAAAAGGGACGTGCTGGTGTCGGTGATCGAAGATCTGAAATCCATTTTGTTTCCGGGTTTCCTCCAAACAGAAAAAGGGAGCGGTAACGATCTCCATCGATTTTTGGAAATCCGCTTACAGGATGTGGCCAAACGCCTCTCCGGACTCATATCGCAATCACTCGTGCTCGATCGTCGATTTGCCCATTCCGAGAACCGGGACTCTGATTTCGTTGAAACAGCCATCCTCCCAAGCGACCATCGTTTGCTGGAGCAGGGTCAAGCGCTGGCTTTCCAGTTTTTAGACGGACTGCCCGCAATCAGATCAAGCTTAGCAACTGATGTTCGCGCGACCTTTGATGGAGACCCCGCCTGCAACAACCTTTTCGAAGTGGTCCTCTGCTACCCAGGGTTAATGGCGATTACGGTCCATCGCCTCGCGCACCAATTACACAAACTTAATATCCCATTCCTTCCCCGAATGATGGCCGAGTGGACACACGGTGAAACCGGAATTGATATTCACCCCGGAGCTGTAATTGGCGATCATTTTTTCATCGACCACGGAACCGGAGTCGTGGTCGGTGAAACCTGCGTGATTGGTCAGAACGTCAAGATCTATCAAGGGGTTACTTTGGGCGCATTGAGTTTCCCCAAAGACGACCAAGGTCAACTCATACGAACCCAAAAACGCCACCCTACCATTGAAGACAATGTGGTCATCTATGCCAATTCAACCATCTTGGGAGGTGGCACCGTTGTGGGCCATGATTCGGTCATTGGATCGAGTGTCTGGTTGACCAGTAGTGTCGAACCCTTCACAACCGTCGTGATGGAAAAACCGAGCCTTCGAATGAGAAGTGACAACCCCGGTGAATTTGAAAGTCCATTGGACTATCAAATCTAGACCATTCCATTGGGTCTTTATGCCGGAATTTTAAAGCTGATCAGACCAACCGCTCCCTCTGCCACTGTGTAAAGCCCGCGGTTTTTAGGCAAACACACTCAACCTTGAAACGTCAATCGGCTTGCGTCATTCGACTTCAAAACGGATCTTCGTTACCGACGGCTGGATGAATCGCCGCTATCCACGCATAGAAAATCGCCACTTCATAACCCTGCATTCGCCCGTCTGACGTTCAACTCACGCAATTATTAATATTGCCGGATTCTTCCATTACTGAGAAACTAAGAGAATCACTCACTCTCACTATGGACTCAAGAATATGCGTGACGTTTGGCTACACGTGCATGTACCCAAAGCCGGTGGATCCACACTGCGACAACTAATGAATCGCAACTTTGGCGATGGGTATTACAACTCGAATTCATTACTTGAAACCAAGCAGTACACATTTGACGATGTCAGTGAGATTGTTCGATGTCATCCTTGGGTGAACTGCATGAGTGACCACAAGTTATCTCTGGATCTGCCCTATGCTCATGAACATGCAAAAGTCCATGCGATTTGCTTTGTTCGCGATCCGATCGAACGTTTTATCTCTCGTTATTTCTTTCATCGAAACTTCGAGGAAGTCAACTGCATCGCTCAGCGAATGTCATTTCGAGAGTTTGCCGATGCCGAGTTGGTTCAACAATACGTGCACCCCCAAACCAACAGCCAAATCTACTTTTTAAACGGCGGTGTCGACTCTACCAACATGTCCATTATCAATGCTGCCGTAGATACTGGACGCGTCCTACTTTTCCCTATTGAACGATTCGATGAGGCCTGCGCCTGCATTGAACGTATGTTTCCTACTACGTTTTCAGATCTATCGTATGTCCGCGCCAACGTATCCAAAAAAGATACGAAAATCAGTGATGCTGATCGCGATTTTGCTAGGCAATACCTGACGCAAGATTTTCCAGTATACGAGCTAGCTCAGCGGCAACTCGACGCGGCAATGAATAAGGCATTTTACTCACCCGACGATCGGGAAAGCGCTCTGGTCGGATTCAAGGACCGGTGCAGTCGCCGGTACCATAATTTCCACCCACCTCGCGCAGAGGGCGAACCGCTCCCCGAGTATGCAAAAAATGCTGATGATCCGGCCGCGTCATCCTCCAACCGAAACCGCAAAAGTAAGAATTAGGGGAGTGATTGTTTCGGTCTCAAACACAGCTGACGGCGACTGCCAACGAACAACAGCACGACCCAACAAAGCGACCAACCAAGCCAAGCAGACACACTGATTGCAGCTCCATAAACGAATGAAGACGGCCAGTAGACGTATTGAATCTGCCAACAACCTGATGTGATTTCACAGCCCTCTCCTTCATGCAGCCCGGTGCTTTGCTCAGCTTGCCAGCTCTCGTCGTCAAGGTTCACCACATGGACTTTCCAATCTAATCCGGCGGGCATCGGCAATGACTTGGCTGGAACGTCGCTCGGCACCCTCACCTCCAGCTTCAGCGAGTTGGACGCCACTTCGATCTCCATCAATTCTCCAAACTCATTGCGGCAAAGATAAAGCAAATCCAACAGCCCGAACTGGGGAGCCCTACCGGCAATCGAAGAAAACGACTGGCGATTAATGATTCGCAAGGGAAGATGGTGTTTAGGGAAAAGCACTTCCCTCTGCCAAACCACGTTCTCCGCCAGTCGATTGGGCGAAGAGGTACTCGCGAACCGAGCGCCGGAATAAGGGTTGTCATTCTGATGCTCACTAATTTTAACCGGCAATGGAATCGCTTCGTCGTTCCAGGGATAGCCGATCGAATAGCGTCGTCCGACTGCAGACTCAAAAGTCTCAACTGGCACCAACCCTAACATCCACGTATTGGCAATCAGCAGGTCGACAATCAGAAGACCGACCAGCGCGATCCCTAAGCTCGGACGGGGCAATGTTGCTTTCGCTATACCTCTCACAATGGGAATCCCCACCAGCAGCACCACCACTGAATGGACCAAGGCCAATAGAATCACCGACTGGAGGCTAGCTGCCTGAAGCGGGCCGAACACCGGGTCCTGATAATGCGGAACCTCTTCAATCCACCATAGAAAGGCTGCACCGCTAATCATGGTGAACCAAATCACTCCCGCCCCCAATTTGGCAAACTGACTCCCTGAGAAGGGATTGGATAACGTTCGGCCTGCCAAAATGCAGATCGCCAATCCGGCAATCACAAACAGCTTGGCCGGATAGCGAAACCAGAAGTACTTTGGCAACGCAATCACCATGAACCAATAGAGCCCACCCACTTGGGGTCCCAGTTTCCACTCACTGGGTTCTAACAAGTCACCGTTAACACGACTTTGACCAATCGCACTCAGACTTAATTCCCCGCCGAGCCAAACCAATCCATACCAACCAAATGAGGCCAGCACAAACCAGATGGCGACGCGGGAGAGCCACACGTTTTGGCGAGATCTACCCCACAGACGAAAACTACAGATTGCAAGCAGCAATGGTATGACACCAAGATAAATTGATGGAACCCACATCAAGTCAGCTCCAGGTAATCCGCCGACCCACCTCTGATTGATCGGAAAAGGTCGCCCACTCACGTTGGGCCACAAAAGCTCCACCAGAGACCAGGGGGGCTGACTGAACTGGTAAATATGATCCCCATGCGTCCCTTGGACGGGTATTCCCAACAAGCCTTCTGCAGCCCGCTCCGTTGCCGATGATTGGCTAGATCCGGGCGAGTCTTGAGAGATCGCCTGATAGATCGTCACAGGGAGATCCGGGTTGGACGCCCGATGACTGGACAGGACTTGCTCGTAACTGGGCAGTAGCTGAATCGCTGAAAGAGCACTCGTTACAAGAATCAAGATCAATAGACGAAACGCATTAGCCAGCAGCCATGGCAGTAATAGCGATTTCTTGTCTGGTCCCGGTTGTTTCAATCCGTTCACCCACCCACCGATCAGGGAGGCCACCGCAATCAAACCAACATGATAGACCATCTGAGGATCTCCCCCTAAAATCATCAGGCTGCAGACCGCTCCGCCCAATAACGGCCAGATCCATCGGCCACTGCGATACATCATCCAGACACAAATGAGCGCCAGTGGCAGCCAGGCTGCGCCAACTAGGTAGATGACATTACTCACTTGAAACAAAACACTCCCGCCGAACGCGTAGCTGACGGCGGCAACCGTTCTGCCCAATCGATTACAACCAAGTGTCTTGGCCAGACCAAACGAAGTCACCGCAGCCAACAACACATGAAGCGACAAGTACCAGCCATAGCGAGTCGGGTAACTCAGAAAACTCAATCCAAAAATCAGCTTTCCAGGATAAAAAACGCTGCTGGAACCATCTGCCAGCAAGGACTGGCCTGCACCATCGTAGGGGTTCCATAATGGGATCGCTCCCGCCGCCCACTCCATATCGATCCACTTGAATAGCGGGTAATACAAATAAGCCGAATCTCGAAACCCAGCAACCGATTGGCCTGTAAGCAAAGGCCAAAAAATCCACAACCAAACCGCCACGATCAGCAATGCAGGCCAAATCGACGTCCTGTAATTTCGACGTTGGGATACCATTGAAAACAAGTCAACATTCACATTAGAACAAAACTTCCGCCCGCCCAGAGTGGAAGATGGGTCGGGCACCGGCTCAAAATGCCTCAAACGAAAGCGAATAAAAAGCCACGCATAAAAGGGAACCACCCAACCATCACGGGGATGTCATCACCCGATAAAAAGAAGGAAACATTCCACGAAACATTTGATTCAACCAATCCCATTCTAAGGGACAACACCTCGTTTCACCAAACAATGTCAAAAGAAACAATCGCCTGTAACGCCGGCGATGGCAACACAGAATCCTTAACCCATGCCGCACGAGAACTCTTGGTTGTGATAAAATCAGCCACCCTAGAACCAACCTTAAAACGGCTAAAGAGAGTCCCCCGGTCTCGACAAATAGCTTCCAAGACACCATTCGCCCCATTGGCCCGACCATGAAACCACCTTTCCCAACGTCTCCGGAACTTGAGGTAGCCATTTTGGCAGCTCAAAGTGCAGGTGAAATTATCGGCTGCTATTTTCGAAAGGATTTTGAAACCAACACTAAAAGTCATCCCGAAGGGACTGAGGGACTTGTGACGCAGGCCGATATTGCCGCCGAGCAGTCTATCATTCGAATCATCCAAGAGGCTTTCCCAGACCATGCAATCATGGCGGAGGAATCTGCCCAATCACCAGACGATTCTGAGCATTTGTGGGTTGTCGATCCACTTGATGGCACCAACAATTTCGCTCACGGAATTCCCCACTTCGCTGTCTCGATCGCTTACTGCTACCAGAGGCAGCCGATCTGCGGGGTCGTCTATGACCCAATCCGAAACGACTGGTTCGTAGCAGAGCAGGGCAGGGGGGCGTGGCACAACCGGAAACAGGTTCAGGTGAATTCTCAGCACTCTTTAGCTGAGACCATGGTCGCCGTTGGTTTTTATTATGATCGCGACGAAATGATGCGAACCACCCTATCGGCAATCAGTGATTTTTTTGGGCAAGGCATTCACGGTATCCGCAGAATGGGCGCCGCAGCCCTAGACATTATCCACGTAGGCACCGGGCAATATGGTGTTTACTTTGAATACACATTATCCCCGTGGGATTTTGCAGCCGCTTGGATCTTCTTACTTGAAGCAGGCGGCCAGATCACCGATGGAAAAGGCAACGAACTTTGTCTAAAACGATCCTCGGTTCTCGCAACCAATCGATTACTATTCTCGGAGGCACTTCCAATCGTCCTCGGAAATCACCCCCCAGTCTAAAACCTTATCATTTCCCTTTAAAAAACGAGAGTCAGAGAAACCAAGATGCTTAAGTACTCGTTCGCCAAACCGACGGGAGGGGAGGCAGGCCAATCGTATTTGGACCCTCCGCCGGACGCCGAATTTTTCACCTATCATCACAAACATGTAGGGCAAGCACTCTTAGGAGGCTTAGCGTTTGCAGCAATTATCGAAGCAGCCGCTTTGCACTTGGCGCTTTCCATGTGGAACCACTGGATTGAGGTAGCGGTAACCGTCTCGTCCCTTTGGTTTAGACTGCAGAACCTAAATCAAACAGAGGCGCTCTGCCGCCGCTAAATGTGGGATTTCCAGCCCCTCACAATGTTGTGTTGAAATTAAGAGAGCCCTTTGAAGCAACGATACCGAATCGCACAAAACGCGAGTTCCAAGTTGCCTATCTGGCCATTGATGATGCCGACAGGTTTATTGCGGCTGTTGGCCAACAGCAATGATTTAATCCGGCAAACGTCTGAATTAACTGCCGTTCTCAACCATACGAATTTGGGCTTTGGCCTGAGCGATCGCCTTGCGCTTTAAGTCCATCAGCTCAACATTAGACGCCTGCTGTCGCTCTGCTGTTTCTAGCTCTTGCCTAGCTGCATCCAAGTCAATTTCTTCAACCGGAACGGTTCGCCCAGTCAGCACCGAAACGACGTCGTTTAATATCTGAACAAAACCGCCGTCTACATAAAACCGACTGACGTCACCGCCACGGGTCGTGCGCAATTCACCAGGGCCCATTCGACCGATGAGTGGGGCATGACCACGCAGGACACCCAACTCGCCATCAAACATCGGTACCGTAACGGCATCAACCTTTTGGTCGAGCGTTGTCTTCTCAGGCGTTACAACGACAATTTGCAATGACATTTAAAAAAACCTTACTAGGCAGACACGAGGTTTCACAACCTACTCGTAACCATACATTCCTTAGCCACCGGCCATTTGTTTGGCTTGCTCTTCGGCCTGTTCGATTGAACCCACGTACATAAAAGCCTCTTCTGGAAGATGGTCCCACTTCCCGTCGCAAAGTTCCTCGAAACTTCGAATCGTGTCCTCCAGTGGAGTGATCTGCCCCGCTTTGCCAGTAAACACTTCGGCAACGAGGAACGGCTGTGACAAGAATCGCTCGATCCGCCGTGCACGATGAACGACCATCTTGTCCTCTTCAGCCAACTCGTCGACGCCCAGAATGGCAATGATATCCTGCAATTCACGATATCGTTGCAAGGTCGTTTGGACTCGTCGGGCAATCGCGTAGTGGCGTTCACCAACGTATTGGGGATCTAGAATCCGGGAGGAGGACGCCAGTGGATCAACCGCAGGGTAAATACCTTTTTCAGAAATTGATCGCTCCAGATAAAGGAACGCATCCAACTGGCCAAACGCCGTGGCCGGAGCGGGGTCAGTGGGATCATCGGCAGGCACGTAAACCGCTTGAACCGAGGTGATCGCACCCTTCTTGGTCGACGCGATACGCTCTTGCAATGCCCCCATCTCGGTTGCCAGCGTCGGTTGGTAACCGACTGCAGATGGCATCCGGCCCAAAAGGGCTGACACCTCGGAACCGGCTTGAGAAAACCTGAAAATATTATCGACAAACAGAAGTGTGTCTTTACCCGTTTGATCACGGAAGTACTCAGCCATCGTCAACGCCGACAACGCAACTCGCAATCGGGACCCAGGCGGCTCGTTCATCTGACCAAACACCATGCAGGTCTGCTCAATGACTTTTCTGCCCGTTTGACCAATTTCTGTTTCTTGCATTTCCAACCAAAGGTCGGTTCCTTCTCTCGTTCGCTCTCCCACTCCGGCAAAAACCGAGTAACCACCGTGCGAACTGGCGATTCGAGCGATCAATTCGGTCAGAATCACGGTCTTGCCCAGACCAGCACCACCAAACAATCCCGCTTTACCACCTCGAACGAATGGAGTCAGGAGGTCGACCACCTTGATCCCTGTTTCAAATAACTCGGTGTTCGTAGAAAGCTCTTCAACACTCGGTGCCTGTCGGTGAATCGCCCGCATCTCTTCGGCTTCGACACTTCCCCGACCATCGACTGGCTCACCCAGCATATTGAACACCCGGCCGAGGGTCTGCTCACCCACTGGAACGGAAACTGGAGCGCCCGTGTCGACACAATCTTGGCCCCGACGCAAACCCTCAGTCGAACCAAGAGCGACGCAACGTACGCGCCCACCACCAAGGTGCTTGGAAACCTCACCGGTCAAATTAAAAGTATTTCCGCCAGCGTCAATTTCAACTTTGACCGCGTTATAAATCGCGGGCATCGCATCTTCGCTGAACACGGCATCGAACGTCGAGCCGATTACCTGGGAAACTTTTCCCACTGCTGTTGCTGTTGCCATATCTATTTTCCGTCAGGAAGTCTCTATATCAGTGATTGGTTATTGGTTTCTTATAATGTTTGTTCTTCTTTAGCCTTCGAGTGCCTCAACGCCACCGATCACTTCCATGATCTCGCCGGTGATCTGAGACTGTCTCGCTCGGTTGTACGTTCGAGAAAGATCTTTGATCATCTCGTTTGCATTCTCTGTTGCGTTCTTCATAGCGACCATCCGCGAGATATGCTCACTGACAGCCGCATCAAGAAAACACTTAAAAAGCTTCACTTTAAAACTGGTTGGAACGACCTCATCCAAAATACTCTTCGCATTCGGAACAAACTCGTAGAGCGATTCTCCATCGCTCACTCCTTCTTCATCAACGGGTGTGTCTGCACCTTCTAATTCACCCAAGGGCAGAAGTGTTTCGACGATCGCCTCTTGACGAGAACTCGAAATAAACTTGGTGTAGGTAACGTCAAGTCGATCGAGCTTACCGGATGCGAATTCCCTTAGGTAACGATCGGCAATCTTGTCAATCGTTGCGAATTCGGGATCATCCTCGATGTAGGAAACCCCGTCTTCATCGACAAACGATTCGTCAACCGCAATGTCCCGAAATCGAAAACCTGAATTCCCACGTTTACCAACAACCTCGGTTCGCACCTCGTTGAAATCCTCTTGCATTTCGATTCGACGATTCAGGGCAGCCCGAATCACATTCCCGTTGTAACCACCGCACAATCCTCGATTGGCCGACAACACCAGAACGGTTCCGGACTCATGGGTCTCGCGAGCCTCTAGCAAAGGATGGCTTACTTCCAACCCGGCGCGAGCTAAATCCGCCACAACGGCGGTGATCCGCTGGGTATAATCCGTCGCTGCCGACGCGCGATCCATCGCCTTTTTAAATCGCGCGGTCGCGATCAGCTCCATCGTTCGCGTAATCTTTTTGATATTGCGAATCGATTTTCGACGTTTATCAAGTGCTCTGGCGTTAGCCATTTGTTTTTCCAAATTAAGGTTTTGACCGGCCTCTGCATCGCAGCAACGACCAACTCGTCAAGCTTATGCTTTGAACGTTTGGTTGAACTCGTCCAAAGCCTCCCGGACCAATTTGGTCGTCTCGTTATCGGCTTTTTTCATGGCAGCGCCGTCGTTCTTATTGGCGTCCAGATTGTCCCAAACATCTTTTCGTTTTCCATGAATGAAATCGAAAAACTCAGCTTCCCATCGGCCCACTTCGGACACGGGAACTTCATCAATGAATCCATTCGTACCGGCGTAGATGACCATGATCTGATCAACGACATTGAGAGGCTTGTATTGTGGCTGTTTTAGCAGTTCAACCATTCGGTAACCGCGGTCAAGGCGGGCTTGAGTCGCGGGGTCCAAATCCGTCCCCAATTGGGCGAATGCCTCCAATTCACGGAACGCAGCGAGATCCAAACGCAAACTACCTGCAACATTTTTCATTGCCTTCACCTGAGCCGCACCACCCACTCGCGACACCGAAATACCGGCGTTCATCGCGGGCCGCACACCTGAAAAGAACAAGTCCGGTTGCAGGTAGATTTGTCCGTCGGTGATCGAAATCACGTTGGTTGGAATGTAAGCTGAAACTTCACCCTCCAGTGTCTCAATGATCGGCAGGCTGGTGATCGACCCGCCCCCCAATTCATCACTCAGTTTGGAAGACCGCTCCAGCAATCGGCTGTGGCAGTAAAAAACATCTCCCGGATAAGCCTCACGCCCCGGAGGACGACGCATCAACAGGGATAATTCTCGGTAAGCAACCGCCTGCTTCGAAAGATCATCGTAAACGACTAGGCAGTGACCCTTGTTCCACATGAAATGCTCAGCCATCGCGGTACCCGCATAAGGAGCAATGTACTGCAAAGGAGCCGGTGCACTGGCACCTGACACGATCACGGTTGTGTAGTCCATCGCCCCATTTTCTTCGAGGACCTTAATCACACCAGCGACCGAAGAGTCTTTCTGACCGACGGCGATATAGAAACATTTAACGCCCGAACCTTTTTGGTTGATAATCGCATCGATGGCGATGGCCGTTTTACCTGTTTTTCGGTCACCAATCACCAATTCACGCTGACCGCGCCCGATCGGCGTCATGGCATCAACCGCCTTGATTCCGGTCTGCATCGGTTCACTCACTGGCTTGCGTTCCGCAACACCCGGGGCAATGATTTCAACCGGTCGTGTCTCCGAAGAGTTCACCGGACCTTTTCCGTCCAGTGGATTACCCAATGGGTCCAGCACTCGGCCAACAACCGCATCACCAACGGGAACCGACAGCAGGGTCCCCAGGGCTTTGACCTGATCGCCCTCATTGATCTTGATGTATTCACCGAGGATGATCACACCCACGCTGTTCTCTTCGAGGTTGAAAGCCAGCCCGATCACACCGCCTGGAAACTCGACCATTTCACCGGCGGCGACGTTTGTCAGCCCGTGAACCCGTGCGATACCATCACCGACTTCCAGCACGGTACCCACTTCACTCACGTCGATTTCGCTTTCGTACTGCGCAATCTCCTGTTGGATGACGGAGGCAATTTCGTCAGCACTAATTTTCATTTCATTTCCTCGTTATTTCGATCTCGCCCGCAGGCGATTCATGGATTGTATTATTCTGCTGAATGATCTCGTGACAAACCGCCGAGGGTTAAGTCATAAACTTCTCTATCGATTGCCGAATCGCATCCGTCGCACGTTTCACGGCCTTAGCGCGAACGCGGCTCAGCTGATTGACCACGCTGCCGTCATAGACCGTATCGCCTACCCGAACGACCATACCGCCGATGATCTTGTCATCGACTTTGGCTGTCAGGCCAACCTGTTTCCCCAAAACTGCCGACAACTTGGATTCCAGACCCTGCCGGACGGAATCATCAATTTGATGAGCCGTCGTGACGGTTGCCTGCACGCGACCGGCCATCTCATCGTGAAAACGATGGGCTGACGAGCGAATCGCGGCCAAGCAATCAAAACGATTTTTTGAGCCAACGATTTTCAAAAAATTGACCAAATCCGAACTGACCTTACCACCGAACACCTTTTCGATCAGACGTTCTTTCTCTTCCCCTGCAATTCGAGGGGACTCGAGAGCCATCTGTAACTGTGGTGTTTCAAGGACCGCATCGGTCACGCCATCCAATTCGTCAATCAATGCATCAACCGAGTCGGATTCCTGCCCAAAACCCAAAAGGGCTTTCGCATAAACGCTCCCCAGCTGCTGCTGATCAGAGTCAAAAACGGTTGCGTGCTTCACTTCCTGGTCCATCGCTGGATTAAGCTCCATCGGTAAAACTGCTGATTGAGTCTTCAATCAACTTGTCGTGATCTTGTTTGTCCAGGGACCGTCCTACGATGCTACCCGCCAACGAGACTGCCGAGTCGACACTCTTCTCCGCTAAATCGCGAACGGCCGCATTTTTGGCAGCTTCGATATCGGCAAGAGCGCGATCTCGAATCCTTTGGGCCTCTTCCTGAGCCTCTCCCAAGATCCGGTCTTTCACCGCAACTGCATCCTTCTTGGCCTCATCCAGAACGGCTTTGGCTTCGTCGGTAGCCAAAGCCAATCTCTCCTCGTATTGACGAAGATTCGCTTGGGCGTTTTCGTTCGCTCTTTCCGCACTCTCAATTTGGTTGGCGATATTTTCTTCGCGGGTGTTGAGCCCTTGAATCAAAGGCTTCCAGGCAAATTTCCCTAGAACGAACAACAGCCCCAAGAATATGACCAATGTGAACAGGGCCAAATCCGCATCAAATTTGAGCGGATCGGGTTCATGCCCACCTTCGGCCAATATCAGCAACCGCGTATAACAGCTATCCAACATCGCTTACTCCAAATCCTACGATCGAGCCAGAAACTACGAGCGAGCGACCAAGAAACAAACGAGCAAGGCAAAGAATGCCGCACCCTCAATCAGGGCAGCGAAAATGATACCTGCCGTTTGAACTTTGGCAGCCATATCCGGCTGGCGAGCGATACTCTCACACGCGGAACCACCGATTCGGCCGATCCCCATACCTGCACCCATAATTGCCAAACCGGCACCAATCCCAGCAATACCTGGAACCAAAGCACCAGCAACTGCACCACCCGCACCATCTTGTGCCATCAGCGGTGTGCAGAGCAAACCAAGACCGAAGAAGGTCGCGATCATTACCCATTTAGACATTTAAAAGTCTCCGTCGTAATTCGTTGTAAATGTAAATCTGCCAATTGGATTCAACACACCCTCACACTAGTGCGGATGCTGTGCCGCCCCGATAAACAGGGCTGCTAAAAATGTAAAAACATACGCCTGTAAACAGGCGACAAAAAGTTCTAATAGGCTTAGTGCAACCGCAACCAGGACCACCACTGGGCCCACAGCCCAGACCATCCAACTCGCCCAGGTCACACCAATAAAACCGAGGAAAACGGCCAATACCAAGTGGCCAGCAAACATGTTAGCAAAGAGTCGAATGGCTAACACGAAATGTTTCACAAACAGGCCAAAAATCTCAATGGCCCAAATGGAAGGAATCAAGATGATAGCCAAAGCGGGCGACAGGTCCATATGAGGCACCTGAGCCTTCAAAAAACCAACCACACCCATCTTCTTCATCCCAACGCCCATCACAATCACGAAGGTGATTAGTGCCAATACAGCCGTGACGGCTAAGGCACTGGTGGCCGCACCCAATGAGGGGACCATCCCAATCAAATTGAGAACAATGACGAAGAAAAACAGTGTCAACAAAAACGGCATGAAACGATCGGCATCCTGCTTACCAATCGTCGGTCGGGCAATATCATCACGGATAAAACAGACAATGGACTCGAGGAAATTCCAAACCTTCCCTTTCGGGGCCTTACCTTCGAGGCTCACTTTACGCGCCAGCCAGATGTAGGCGACGGCGATGATGAGGGCAGCCAATAATTCCAGAGCCATGAATTTGGTCGGACGCCCGACGAAACCAGGCATCAGAGGAGAATCAACCGTGGCACCTGTCAAATTCGGGATTTTAAACTTCCCCGCTTCTTTAACCGGCTCCCCATTGGCATCCCGCACCAACTGCCCATGTTCATCAACAGCAGAACCACCCGTCAAAAACCTTGGAAGCTCAATGTAGTAACTGTCTTGGACATGACCAAATAGATGCCCCGCATCCATGTAGTGAGCCATCCCCTCATCTAAGGAATAACCTTCGCTGGTTGCGTGGTCTGAGTGACCTTCGGCGGACCCATGCGATTCATCGTGCGCGTCCAAGTGAGAATTGGCTTTCGCGTCCTTTTCGTCGTTAATGAATGGCACTTTGAACCTCATTCAAATTTTGCCTGCCTGACGGGTTTCCCAGTCTAAAAACCGACAGCAAAATACTCGCTATCAATCCCGCAGCGTAAACGGAACCGATCAAGAAAACCATCTGATCTAAAAGTTCGGGTCTAGAATAACTCAACAACAGAATGACGAGCAGCGGCATTCCAGTGCGACAAAATGTCGCTCCGCCGATCCTCAAAAAGATAAACTCGTCGCCGCGAGGGAATTCACTCATAAAAAGTGATAAAACCATCGGAAACCAAATCGTCAAAAAGACGCTTGAAGCACTGATGAGAGTGACGGGTGTTTGACTCAAAAAATTCTGCAAAATCGTTGAGAAAACAGTCATCAAACCAACCGCGAGCGAGAGGATAAAAGACCGCAGCAGCAAACCCGCCAGACTCTCACGTCTGAGTATCGATTTGGTTGGAGTTTCAGGAATCATCAGATCTGTTTTCGGACGGCAACTGGGCCGTGTTGGGTGGCTCGTCTTGGGCCAACTTGGTTAACTGCCAGACTCCGGCAACAAGCCCCAAGATCAGGCCCACAATCATCAACAAAGGCAGGGTACCAAAGTAAGCGTCCGCGTAGTAGCCACCAGCGGCTGGCAAAACCATCATCAGACTGATCGTCGTCACCTGGCTGGCCAAATGCATCCCTTTAGCCGCCGGCGATCGAGTGTCTGAAGTTGGCTCCACATCAGCAACCTTGATGAACGTTGAACAAACACTTTTGGATCACCAAGAATCTATCCGCCACACGTTTACTGACAACCCAACGTTGGGAAAAGATTGAGAAATTTTTCACGAAGTTGCCCTAAAACCCTCTATGGATTTGTTTTAGGAAGGCGTCTTAATTTCCTACTGGATCCCCTCAGCGTTCTCTCCTGAAGGGGTTAATCCAAGTGATTTAACTAATTCATTCTATTTACGCAAACCATTTAAATATAACAACTTAAGGGAAAATAAAGGCCAACTTAAAGCCGCTTAATAGTTGTGAATTTTAAGATTTAGATTATCATGGGAATTGGTTTGGAACGGGAAATTGATTGCCTTAAAGGGCTAAATAATAAGGCTTCTTTGAACTCAACACCTGCTCGCAGTCTCACATCTTTTCAACGTGCTCGCCGCACCAATTGACAGCAAGACCAAGCCAAGACACTCATCGGCGGTATAGCTCGGGAGGATCTGAGCAGAGAGAAAGTTGGTTGGCAGGATTGGGAATCCTTCAGCTCAAGTAAAAGCGACCTTTGGGCCGCCTATCGGTTTGAGAGAGCATCGAACAGGAGAACTCGATTGATTACTGCAGCAACTCTTAGGTCCCGTACGTCAAAAGATCTAGCGCAAATGGCCAAAACCAACGGTGTTCCCGGTTGGCATTCGATGCGCAAAGAGCAACTGGTCAAAGCCCTTTTAAAACAGGCGAAATCGAAAGCTCGATCGGGTAAGATACCGCGCGGAAGCGTCAAAACCCTCGGTAAGCCGAAGCTTACCAAAGGCGCTGTGTCTCGTAAAATATCATCGAATGGGACCGACTCCCGGCGTTCTAATCCCACCAAATCAGCCGCTTCCGAATCCCGCATCGCTCGGCAAATCCGTCAAGAGCGGCAACAACAGGAAAGCTTAAAGAATCTGGCTCTGATCAACAGCCTAGAAAGGGGTGGCACAGAACCAGAACAAGACCGGGTCATTGCCGTGGTCCGTGACCCTTACTGGATTCAAGCATATTGGGAAGTCAGCAAATCGACCGTCGCGCGAGCCAAGGTTGCTCTAGCAGACCAGTGGCACACAGCCCAGCCGGTCATTCGTTTACTGAATGTCGTGAGTGACAACTCGACCACTTCCACGGAGACCATCGTTCGGGAAATCAAAGTCCATGGAGGCGTTCGTAATTGGTTTGTTGATGTACCCGAACCACCCAAAAGCTATCGGATAGCGATCGGCTATACAACCGATTGCGGTAAGTTTCACTTGGTAGCCAAAAGTAATTGTGTCACCACACCGGCGCCCAACAGCGACTCCTTCGATCACAACTGGATCGATATCGCCGATGATTTCAAAAAGTTCTACGCGTTAAGTGGCGGCTATTCCCCGACAACCACCAACGAATTGCGAGAGGTTTTCGAGGAAAAATTACATCGGCCGATGAATCAGCCCGAATTCGTTCGTCTCGGCAACGGAATCAGTAATCAATTACAGTCTTTCGATTTTGAGGTCGACGCGCACATGATCATCCAGGGTGTGGCCGACCCAAACGCAAACGTGACGCTTGCCGGGGAACCTATTAAGCTTGAAAATGACGGAACCTTTTCCGTTAAAATGAATCTACCTGATCGACGGCAGGTATTGCCAATCGTGGCAGCCAGTCGCGATGGCACTCAACAGCGAACCACAGTCCTAGCCATCGAACGTAATACCAAGATCATGGAACCTGTCACAAAAGAATTGGACGAACTCTAGAATCAACGGCGGTCTAGGATGATCGACGCCGACGCTTTGACTAGAGGAACCAGCATCGACTAGCCTGTCCCAGCATCGACTAGTCTGTCCTATTGCTGCACTCTACGAAAATGGCTGATCACAGCCTGTAACTGCTTGTCTTTTAATGGCGTCTTCGAATTAGCTAACTTTTGTAGAGCTAAATGCTTCCAGACGGTGTTTGTCCGAAACTCTTCTTCGGATTGCCCAAAATCCCTCGTTTTCTGCTGCATCCATTCCGCCGAGGAAAGGCCCTGTTTCTTGGCCTCTGAAGAAATTAGGCGGTCAATTTCGCTGGCCCAGATGTACAACCCTTGCCGTTCACATTCTTCCTGCAAACCCAAGATATTGCGCTCTTGTTGCAAACGTTGCATCTCCTTTCTAACTTTTTTGAAGTCCGGATGACCAGCGGCTAAATTAGAATCCTGCAAAGCAATTAGGTTGATCCTCAACGCCTCGAGCTGCATGTCTAAGCGAAACAGTTCTTCAGATCCGATTCGTTCTTGTTTTGAGAAAATCCGCCAACGATAAATTTGCTTTCGGAGAGACTTAATCTTGGGGTGATTACCCGAAAATTCCAATTCCGATTTGGCTAACTCGATCTCTAATTCGATGATTTTTGCCAGGATATCATCCGCAGGCTCGCCGACATATCGTTTAAGGATTTGCAACTCAGCTCGCAAATTAAGGACGTCCGGGTGCCTACTCCCAAGGACGCGAAGCTGTTTAGCAAGTTCCTCCTGGAGGCGCACAATACGGGTCTCGATGCTTAAATTGGAAACAGGGACCAAATCATCCTGAGTGCATGCAAAAAGTGATCCGTTGGGTACCGGGCTTAATACCAACGTGATCCCGCACGCTAACAGGGCTGCCGCGAACGATATGCCCCATGCCGGCCCGCGCGCTCGGTTTTTTACAAAAATGAACTTCATAGACTGTCACAACCTATGTCCCATTAAACAAATCATTCTTTATCTTAGTCTCAACAGGAGGGCGGGTTACCTTTTTATTCATAAGAGGGTCTCTCAAGCTGTATCCCGCCCAATTCAGATTTGGGACAGCCAAGAAGGGACGGCCAAAAATAAAGCGATATCACCAACCGAAATAGATTCCACCCCAGCTAGGTCGGCTATAATACCCTCCATACGTTCTGCAGGCCGGTCGGTAGCTCGGTGCGGCATAATATCGCGGGCCTCGATAACCATAGTAGGCTCCGTAGTTCCTGCTGTACAAGCTGAACCCCGAACCACCAATCTGAATTGAAACCCCTGGACTGGAATACCCATATTGCCCCCCATGGTGCCGATGTGCAGGGTGATGGTGGCCGCGAGCCCCATGATACCGTTGTGCTTGTGATTCAGAGGTGATCACCAAAGCCAAAGCCAGCGCAGCCACCAAGACTGCAAAACGCTTGAATGAACAGTGCTTCATAGCCGATTCTCCTTAAAATTACGAGCGAGATAGAGGGTAAACATTCGTTCGGTGTAACGGAACAGCCGATGAGATTCCATCGTCACCCTCTCTCATTAAGTGCATTTTCCATGCCTCAGCGCTTGACGGGTAACTGAAACCTTCGGACCTTAATGATTTCGCAGGTTTCGTCCACAATACGACAAACTTTAGTGTAAAAAACATTGTGCTCGATTGAGCCACACCTGTAATCACAATGACGTCTAGAAAGTGACTCCGGAATCATGTCTTCTGCTCACAACGATGACCAAGAATCTGGCTTGTTACCACCGGGACAACAACGAGTTGCCGATGGGAAATGGCCTGTCATTGGTGAACGGAAACCCGCTCCAGTTCATCAACCATGGGAGTTGAACGTTTCGGGAGAGATCGATGAAGCGATACCATTTTCGCTGAACGATCTGCATCAACTGAAGCAACACACAGCGGTCATCGACATTCACTGCGTCACGCGATGGTCCAAACCCGGGGTTGAGTTTACTGGGGTACTATTGGCAGATCTGCTAAAGTCTTGCCCACCGAAACAGGATGCTAAATTCATCTCGTTCGTCGCCCATTCAACCCGCAAACACTCGACCTCACTCCCTTTGGCGGAGGCGCTGGAACACAAGACGTTGATCGCTCATACCGTTAATGGCGAGCCCCTCGAACCGGAACATGGCGGCCCACTGCGTAATATTGTCCCGGGAAAGTACTTTTACAAAAGCGTCAAATGGCTACGCCAGATCGAGCTCCTGTCGGAAGATCGGCTGGGATTCTGGGAAGCTGAATCAGGCTATCACAACGAAGCCGACCCGTGGAGGGAACAACGGTACATGGCGCCTCAGATCGATCGCCGTACAGCAGCTCGACTAATTGCCGAGAAAAACTTTGCCGGGCATGACCTCCGCAGCATGGATGCTAAGGGTCGTGAACTTTCGCATTTATTAGCTCAAGGTGCTGCACTACGAGACGCAAATTTCAATAATGCCAATCTTCAATTTGCAAACTTCTCGCATGCCAATATGTCCAACTGTCACCTTCGCAACGCTGATTTAAGGAACGCAATTTTTATCGGCACTGATCTCGAAGGGGCCAATCTGTCCGGAGCCGATTTGCGGGGGTCGGATATGACAGGATGTTCGTTGATTGGCAGTTCCTTCTGTGAAACCGATGCGAAGGGCAGGGTAATCCTCGGCGCGCTGATCGACCAAACGACCTCACTTCAGCACCACGCGCTCGAACCTCTGACTCCGACACAGCTGGATTACGTCCTGGGAAAAATAAACTAAGATTCTTGGTCCTCTATTTGCTCGGGCGACTTCACTTCCTCCTCACTGGAGCAATTTGTCGCATGGATTTTTTTAGCAAAAGAATCTCGAGGCCGTCGGGTGGACTCGGCCAGCTGACTCAACGAGAGCCCACGGCCGATTAGCTTGGGTGAGAAAACGGCAACAAGGGCCCCAAGACCGCAGATACCCACAAAGCTGAATGCGGCCGACCAAACCGCCTCTGACCAGGGAACCGCCCCCACCCAGCCCTTCCGGAGATCAAAGAACGTGACAAACAAACCAAACACCACGAACAACAAACCGTAAAACCGTGTCGACCGCCGAATTCCAATTCTAACTGTTTTCTTCATCTAACTGCGTCAATGTAGCCGAGGGAAACCAAAGGCGTTCGAGCTTGCCTTTTCAAAGAATTACTTATCCAATGATACCAGCTCAAGCGATTCCCATTCACCGGAGTTTTTCATGGCGACCGATCCCTCAATTGAACTAATGAAAAAGCTGTCTCCACGGCGGAACTCTACTCAAGCGACCACCGTCGAAGAATTGGTGAGTGAGCAATTGCACCATTTTGGGATCGAGCCCGACGAAGAATACGGCCAAACGCTGCAAAAAATCGTTGCGAGGATGTACGAAAGCCAGCACGACATTGAACGATTGTGGCAACTAACGCTTGAATCGATGAATGATCTGGAACAGGCCGATAAAATCCAGCGTTTTAATGCGAAAAAATTTCTATCCTTTCAGCTCGCCAAACTACTGGACACCCTCCAGCATCCGTTTCGAAAAACCTACCAATCCCTCGGGTATTCAGGGGCCACACAGACAGCCAAAGGCCCTTACCCAGTTTTTGATAACGTCACCGCACTCTTCTCAGCCACCCCCGTCATTACGCGAACGGCGACCTACATCTACGCATGTGCTGAATGGATTGCGGATGCGTTTCGCGGCAAAGAACTGATGCTTGAGATCTACTCCAGATTACTGAATCCGACCAGCGTCTGTTTAGCAAATCATATTGTCGATCTAGAAGCGGGGCCCCATGCAAACGAGTACTTGGCTTGGAACTTCAACAGCGGAATGGCTGCTATCGATGCCGTTTTAGCGCACGTTTTGGGCCGAGATGACATTCTCATCACCAGTCGCAATATCTACGGTGGTGCCTATCAATTGATCCACGATTGGTATGCCAAAGATGGAAATTTGGAAGTCTCTGTAGAAACCTTTGACGGTTTCTCTGCAGACGACTTTTCCAAGTGTTTGGAGCACGTTCGTGAGAAACACGCAGATCGCCTAGCTCAGGGGAGAAAAATTTACGTCTACATCGAGTCTCCCTGCAATCCACATGGCTACGTCATGGATGTCGCTGAGATCTGCAAGCGAGCCCACTCTGATAATTTAACCGTGGTGTTGGATGCAACCGTGGGAACTCCATTCCTGTACCGGACGCTCCAACGCGAGAACCCGGTCGAAAGACCGGATTATGTGATCCATAGCTACACAAAGGATCTCAGCGGATGTGGCGGGGCCATTGCGGGATGCGTGATTGGTAAAAATGAAAACATGTTTATTCCCAAAGGCGAGACGTTTGGCGAGCACTCATGGGATCAAACGATGTTTTGGAATGTCTACTACGTTAAGGGAGCCTTCCTTAATGCTGACGCAGCTTTTGAAGTCATGCAAGGGATGCGAACGCTGACCGTTAGGATGCTGCGAAAGTGTATCAATACGCAGATTCTCGCTAAATTCCTAGATGCCCATCCGAGTATTACCGTGCACTGCAACGCGATCTCGGGAAATGACAACTTCGATCTCTGCCAAAAATACATGAATCTTGGATTACCAGCGCCGCTGTTTACGATCGATATGGGACAGATCGCACCGGTCACTTTCAAACGGTTTTTCGACGCCCTATCACCTACGTTTGGGCACATGATCAGTCTTGGTCAATCCAATACGATCGTCAGCTGCCCCGCCCTCACAACACATTCCGAGCTGAACGAAAAAGCTTTGCTGGCAGCAGGACTCAGCCCTACAACGATCCGCTTCGCTGTAGGTGACGAAGACCCATTCGATCTGATCCGCCATCTGGTATTTGCTTGTCGAGGCACCATTGATTTGGATATACCCAACTTCTCGGAAGGTTTTCTTTCGGACCAAGTAGCTCGGGAACTGGTCCGAAAAACTTACTCCGATACACACTCACAATTCGTGGATGTCGAATTAGAAAGCAGTAAGGGCTACTAAGACGGAATCCTACACCATGGTGCGTGGCTCTCGCACCGTGAAGCGAAGGCCTTACAGGCTAAAGTAGCAGGCCTCATCACCCAATCGATCAGTCGGTAAATTCTCTGACAATGATCGATGCGTTATGACCACCAAATCCAAAGCTGTTACTCATCGCCGTTCTGATCTTCCGCTCTTTAGGAACGTTAGGGGTGTAATCCAAATCGCAATCCGGATCTGGCTCGTCCAGATTGATCGTAGGAGGAACCGTGTTGTTCAAAATCGCTTTGAGCGAAAAGATCAACTCCACGCCGCCACTGGCACCCAACGAGTGCCCAATCTGACTTTTCGTGCTAGAAACGCTTACCTTGTAAGCATGTTCCCCAAAAACAGACTTCATCGCGATCGTTTCGGCTTTATCACCTAGCGGCGTGCTCGTTCCGTGAGCGTTGATGTAATCCACTTCCTCCGGCGCAATCCCCGCGTTCTCCAAGGCCAAGGTCATCGCTCGCGCGGCCCCACTTCCAGTAGGATCTGGAGAGGTGATGTGGCCTGCATCACAGGTTGTACCAAAACCTATCACTTCACCGAAAATCTCGGCACGGCGCGCACGGGCGTGTTCGAGCTCTTCAAATATGAGGATTCCCGCCGCTTCGCTAAGAACAAAGCCATCTCGGCCCCGGTCAAAAGGACGACTCGCAGCAGCCGGATTGTCATTTCGAAATGAAAGCGCCTTCATGTTTTGAAAGGCGGCCATGCCAATCCGAGTGAGAGCGCATTCAGCCCCGCCCGTGACAAGCAGATCGCAATCACCTTTACGAATGAGATCCACAGCGTCTCCCATCGCATTACCTGCGCTCGCACAGGCAGTGGCTACGGAGTAGTTGGGCCCCCGCAGACCGTGTTGGATCGCGATGTTACCACCCCCTGCGTTCAACATCAATTTCGGAATGGTCAACGGAGAAACACGACTGGGACCCTTTAGTATCAATCGTTCCATCTGCTCGGAAATGGTGATCAAACCACCAATTCCAGAACCCAAAAGACAACCATACCGAAGATTATCACCCGTCGTAAAATCCATTCCTGAGGACTGGATTGCTTGATCAGCACCCACGACCGCAAACTGGGAAAACCGATCAACCTTTTTAGACTCTTTCGAATCCAAGTGAGCAGAGCAATCCCAATCGTATACATCACCGCCAATCTTGACCTTCAAATCCGAAGTTTCGATTAGACGAATGTCGTGAATACCACTTTCACCGGCAAGGATGCGGTTCCAACAGTCTTCAACCTCGCTGCTAAGCGAGCTGACCACTCCCCAACCGGTAACAACGATTCGACGCTTCATATCTAAAAAACTTAGCTACCATTTTCTATGTGATTAATGGCTTCACCAACCGTCTGAATCTTCTCAGCGGCCTCATCCGGGATACTGATATCGAATTCTTCTTCGAGCTCCATTACAAGCTCAACGGTGTCCAACGAATCGGCTCCCAAATCATTAACGAAATTAGATTCCGGTTTGATTTTTTCCTTATCGACACCTAGCTGTTCGGCAACAATATCGATTACTTTTTCTTCGACCGACGACATTGATCGGCCTCCTTTGTTAAATCATTAAAATTTTAAGTTTTACACAGCTTAAACGGCCTGTTTTCACGGCCAGTGTAATTCGCACAAAAGAACCAAGATAGAGGATTATTGTAAAAAGGGTCAAGGCGTCCAAAACCACTTAAGAACCACTTAGTGTAGCGTTTTCGTTGATTTTGGCACATGCCACCCTATTTCTACCCTGTCATCCCTCCATCTACTGTCAAGACTTGACCTGTAACGTAACCTGCAGCTGGGCTGGCAAGGAATAAAACACACGCCGCAACGTCATCAGGAGTCCCCAAACGGCGGGCCGGAATGGATTTTTTAACTTCTCCTAAAATCGTGTCACCCAGGGCTTCGGTCATTTCACTTTCAATAAAACCTGGCGCCACCGCGTTGACGGTCACCTTGCGCTTGGCCAACTCTTTGCTCAAACTCCGCGTCATTCCAATCATTCCAGCTTTGGAAGCGGAATAATTCGTCTGTCCAGCGTTTCCGATCAGGCCTGAAACACTGGAGATATTGATGATTCGACCTTTTCTAGCTCTCATCATCACCTTGCTCGCGGCCCGACTGAACAGAAAGGTTCCCCGCAGATTAATATTGATCACGTCGTCCCATTGTTCATCTGACATGGCCGGCAGAAGATTATCTCGCGTGATTCCGGCATTATTGACCATGATATCGAGCTGGCCCCATTGCTCCGCGACCGTAGTCACAATCGTATCGACCGCTTCACTATCGCTAACGTTGGCTGCCATCACTTCACCCTCACCACCCGCCTCTTTTATCGCGGCAACGGTGGCAGCTAATTTCTCAGCATTCCTCGCGACACATGCCACCCGAGCACCCGCTCCAGCCAACGCAATCGCCATGGCGCGACCCAACCCCTGTGAGGCTCCAGTCACGATCGCCGTTTGACCTGTCAAATCAACTTTCAGGGATTCCAGACTCATTTCATATCCTTAAATAATGATGAGCGACCGATCGAAACGATCGCATTATGTTGTATCAACCCAAAACACCGTGACAGGGAGTTTTGCGAGACACACGTTTCATTAAGCCTCGCAACACCCGGCCATAACCCACTTCATAAAATTCGTCGAAACCGTCGTCTAGTAATTGCTGCATCGAATCGTGCCACAGCACTGGCGAACATACTTGGCGAAGCAATAAGTCACAAAACTCATCCGGTTCAGTATGTGGTTTGGCATCCACATTTGAACAGACGGGTATCCGCGATGATTTGATTTCGACCTGCTCCAAAGCCTCCCTCAGCTTCTCGACCGCAGATTCCATGATCGAGGTGTGAAACGCACCCGCCACCGATAACGGAACACTTTTCATGGCACCCGCGGCTTCAGCCGCGTCTGCCACATGATTGCATGATTCCTGATGCCCCGAAACGGCCGTGTTACCCGGGCAAAGTAAATTAGCGATCTGCAGGACTTCACCGTCCTGTCTCGCAGAATCACATACAGACGCTACTTGCTCACGCTCCAAACCCAAGACGCTCACCATGCCACTCGGGGTCTCATCTGCAGCAGCCTGCATCGCCTCCCCGCGCCGCTGGACCAGACGTAAGCCATCCTCAAATGAAAAACCTCCGGCGAATGCGATCGCCGTATACTCACCCAAACTCAATCCCGCCGCCATCTGGCATTGATCAATTAAATCCGGCGATTCGAGTTTTAGCTTTTCCAACGCCAAAAAGCTGGAGACGTAGAGCGCGGGCTGGCTAACGACCGTCGAATTCAATCGATCCGCTGGACCCTCAAAACAGATTTGGGATAAATCATAGCCTAAAACGCTATTGGCTCGGTCCAACAATTCACGAGCTACCGGTAAGGTCTCGCAAATCTCACGACACATTCCAACTTGTTGCGCGCCCTGTCCGGGGAATAGGAAAGCGATTTTGCTCACCGAATATGGCCTCTTATGTAACGACTATCGACGATCGACAAATTCTGATTGAGAATGCAAACTTGAAGTAAACCGAGAATCGTAAGATTCGGCTGAAAACGTGTCAACGTCCCGATCGCCGGTTGATCTCATTTGCGGCGAGTGTAGAGGGATATTGAGGATTAGGAAAGCCATTTCGATTGGCCCGAAAATCAAATTTCCTTCCGAGAATCCGGAAACAACTCACTCGGATCAGGATCTGCTGGTTTTTCGGTACCCAAATGAGCGTGCCCCTTGACTGTCGCAACACGCCCACGAGGGGTCCTCATGATCAACTCGGTTCGCAACAAAAAAGGTTCGATTTCGTCCACCAGGGTATCCGCTGATGCATTCATCGTCGCAGCAATGGTTTCCGCGCCCACGGGACCGCCCATACAAACTCTTACCAATGTTTCCAAGTATCGAATATCCTGTCGATCCAACCCCAATTCGTCAATTTGCGCCATTTTCAAAGCGGACTTCGCTACCTCCGCAGTGATCACACCATCTGCGCGACTTTGAGCATAGTCTCGCACCCATCGCAGGCGATTGTTTGCAACTCGAGGTGTATTCCGGCTTCGACTGGCAATTTCCGATGCCGCCGATTCATCGATATCGATATTTAATTTCGCCGCATTCTTTTTGACGATCACGGTCAATTCTTCCAATGAATAGAAATCCAAATGCTCGCGAATTTGAAAACGATCCCGCAAAGGCCCGGTCAACATTCCAGCTCGCGTGGTTGCTCCGATCAATGTAAATGGGCTGAGTTTCATATTGTGCGTCCGCGCGTTGATTCCATCACCAATAATGAGATCAATTCTAAAATCTTCCATTGCCGTATACAAATACTCCTCGACCGCTTTCGGGACGCGGTGAATTTCATCGATAAACAACACTTGATGTTTTTTAAGATTGGTCAGGCTCGGCACCAGATCCTTGGGAGCCTTAAGACTGGGACCCGCGAGGAAATCAACCGGGACATCCATCTCATTTGGAATGCAATGGGCAAAGGTGGTTTTACCGAGTCCGGGCGGACCATCAAACAGGATATGGCCCAAAACATCTTTTCGTTTTTTGGCTGCTTCAATCGCAATCCGCAATCGTTCAATCACCCGTTTCTGACCGATCATCTCGCTCATTCGGGAGGGACGTAACTTGGGATCATCATCTTCGGGATTAGGAGCATTCGAAAGAATTTTTTCGCGCGACATAACTTAAAACTTTATAGCTGAACGTTTTTCAAACTATAGCAGAGTCGGTCTGACTTCGCCTAGCTCCATCGTCTTCGCCAAGTTGCCGTTTGTAGGGTCCTGAGGCTACGAATTTTCCTCAAGGACCGCAAAAAATGGATCTCGGCCTCGAATTCCACCGGGGATTCAAACAGAATGGTCTTTAGGGGCTGCTAGGGGAATCTGAAATCACCGTTTGAGCATCCCTAACAATTTCCATGCTGAATTCATTTTACCCCCCACATCCATATGGCCCAATCTCGAAGTCGAACGCCGTCCGTCGCGAAGCTCGTCGAAGGATCTTCAGCAATTTGTTACCTGATGAATTTGAATTTTGAGATTCTTTACGCCAATCAATCCTGCGCTGAATGGGTCGGAATACCTCAAGAAAAATTGATTGGATTGAGATGTGTTTACTCGTCTACTGAACTGAACAATCACTTGAAAAACCGTATCCGAGGATTGTGCCCACCACCCTCGTTGTTAACCGGGCAATCCGCAAACGCAACGATTTCCCGCCAGCACGAAAAAGAAACCCACTATCGATCGGCTTTTTTCACCCGATTGGACGATCGACTGCCTGAATCCAAGCAGGTTATTTTAGCGATCGCAGACTCGTCTAACCTACTGGATCTTGACTCCCAGAACGGTCTGGCCAGTAAAAAACTCCACGATACATTAGCCGCTCTCAGTGACGAACTAAACGCCGCCCATACAATGACCCATCTGGTCGGCCAGTCATCGGCTGCGATACGCATGCGTCGTCAGGCCCAAATCGCCATCGAATGCCAAGCAGATCTGCTCATTGAAGGTCCAACCGGAACAGGTAAAGCACATCTCGCTCAGATCATTTTCAATGAACGTCGAAAATCTGAAGACCAACTAGTAACTCTTGAGGGCGCCTTAGTTGATCGGGCAATACTACAAAAGAAAATCAAGAATTGGGTGTATGATCAACAAGGCAGCGCCGGTCGAGACTGGTTGCTGATCTTAAATATTGACCAGCTTAGTCCCGCAGCTCAGGAGGAACTCTATGGTTTCACCCAATTGCCTAATTTTCGCTTACGGATCATCGCTACCAGTTCGCACTCTCTGTTGGAACTGGCTGCTTCAGGTCGTTTTCTATCCAAGCTGGCATTCTACCTAACGACTATGGTGCTTCAAACGACGGCACTTTCAGAACGGATAGCCGACCTACCGCTTTTAGTGCAAGCCTTTATCGAGGAACGAAACGCCCAAGCCACAAAACAGATTGGCGGCTGTTCCAAGGAAGCCTTAGAAATGTTGGCCCAATGCCGATGGCATCGAAATATCGACCAACTTAAGGAAGCCGTTTTCTTGGCTTGGGACAACGCGACCGCTACCACACTGCAGAGCCACGATTTTCCGGAGGAGGTCCAGCAGTTGGGTCGGGCAACTCAATTTGAATCCAGAACTGATGTGCAAATTGAGCTCGAATCTTATCTGGAGTCGATCGAGCAACGGTTGATTGCAAGGGCCCTTCACCGGGCAAAGGGAAATAAATCCAAAGCGGCCAAGTTATTAGGCTTGAATCGCGCTAAACTATTGAGGCGCCTAAACCATTTTAATCTGGAAGAGAGGACGGGCTTGAAAGGCGATCATGTCGTTGATTCCTCTGCGTTCCTCGAATCGGACAAAGATGATGAGGCCCAATCATGAATCCCCCTCTTTTCGAACGCAAACCCCCCGTTGCCATTCTTGAATCGACGGGAAAGTGGCAAACCACTATCAATCTTAATTACCCGCAAATCCGTGCCCAACGAGTGCTGGATTTAAGGCATCTTTCCAGTGAAATACGTTGCACAACCGGGTTGATTGCAGTTATCGAGCTGACAACCGACAAAGACAATCTTTGGGAACGGCTCAAATTTGCCGGATTCAACGCTTCGAACCCCAATCAAGCATGTTTCGTCGGCGTTGTAGACGATAGACTGTCAGATTTCGAGCGAGAGCTTAACCGGTTCGGTTTTCGCGAAGTATACAACAATCTATTCCAATTAGCCAATTTTCGTGGGCTTTATGAAAAGCAGTGCCAAAGAGTTCAATGGCCCAATACCAGTATCGAGCGGCAAGTTGAAACCAATCTGCCTTGGCCAATCGTTAGCCGCCACAGCGTGGAACCAAAAAATTTACAACGATAAGCAAAGTGAACAATCGCATGGGTATTAATTCGGACATCGAAAAGCTGATCCTGACTCAACTGCAGGATGTAAAAGATCCTGAAACCGGCCGAAGTATTGCCAAGTCAAAGCAGATTCACGAAGTCAACGAAATCGACGGCGAGATTCAAGTCAAAGTGGGAATGACTAGTTTCGCGTCGCCTGTCAAGCAAGACTTCCATCAATCGGTCGAAGAAGCGGTCCGGCGAGCCTGCCCCGAACGAAAAATTTCCGTGACAATCGCTCATCACGACCGCCCTGCGCAACCCATGGGTACGGTGGGACTAACCGCAAAGGCCGTAATCGCAGTAGGATCGGGCAAAGGCGGAGTAGGGAAAAGCACTTCAGCCACTTGCTTGGCGATGGCCCTGCAGCGTTCCGGCTGTCGCGTTGGCCTATTGGATGCCGATGTCTATGGCCCGAGTATCCCCCACCTGACAGGGGTGCGTGGCCAAGTCACCAAAGCAGACGATAAGATTGGCCCCCTCGACTTTAACGGCATACCCTTGATTAGCATCGGTTTTATGGTCCCTCCTGACCAGGCCGTTATCTGGCGTGGACCCATGTTGCACTCTGCCGTAACGACCTTCGTTCGTGACGTCGCATGGGGTAACCTCGACTACCTGATCATCGATATGCCACCAGGCACCGGCGACATTGCTTTATCGCTCTCTCAATTACTACCTATCACTGGAACCGTGATTGTTTGCACGCCGCAAGAAGTTGCCTTGATTGACGCCATCAAAGCCGTCGCCATGTTTGAGAAGGTCAACATCCCGATTATTGGAATGATTGAAAACATGAGCAGCTTCATCTGCCCCGACACGGGAAAACAGTACGACATCTTTGGCAAAGGTGGCGCCAAAACTTATGCCGAGCAGGCCCAATTACCCTTCCTAGGTGAAATCCCTATCAACATCCAAATGAGAGAGCGGGGTGACGAGGGAGCCATGGGGGCGAACTTCGACGATCCTCAGGTGGCACCCTACCTAGAAAAAATTGCTTACCAGTTGGTCAAACACCTATCGCAGCAGGCCGCGGCCAAGCCGGTTCAGCCGCAGCTACCTGTATTGGGATAAAATCTTAGAATTTACGACTCTAAAAAAAGGCCCGCCAAGTTCTCACCTGTCGGGCGGCGCAAAAAGCTAGGGTCACCGTTTGGCGACCCTTTCTCGTTGTTTCGTAGGCGAAAGCAATTACTTCTTACGCTTAGCTTTTGCTTTCTTCTTAGCTACTTTCTTCTTAGCTACTTTCTTCTTAGCTACTTTCTTCTTAGCTTTTTTCTTAGTAGCTTTCTTCTTCGTAGCTTTTTTCTTAGTAGCTTTTTTCTTCGCTACTTTTTTCTTGCCAGCTTTTTTCTTAGTAACCTTCTTCTTGGCTACCTTCTTTTTAGCTGCCTTCTTTTTACCACTTTTTTTAGCGGCTTTCTTCTTCACGACTTTTTTGGCTGCCTTTTTCTTGGCTGCCTTTTTCTTCTTGGCCACAGATGCGTCCTCCGTAAATAGCCTTTGGGAACTCCCTCTCAAGCCTTACTACAACCTTTGAGCCAGTTCTCCAACAAGAAAGATTAAACGTTCAATCGCCGGTCTCATCTTAACAACTCGTTCGAAGAAATCCCTGACGTATGCCAGTGTTCCTTCTTGCGAAAGTCCTCAAAAAAATTCCGACGCGTAAGTTGTAGAGAACTGAGTTTTTTTTTCAATATTATTTCCTGCTTTTTTTCCCACCCCAACCATCTAAAGGGGAGAGTCGTGGTTTCAAAAATAACCAAACACGTAAAACTTTAGGCCATTTCGCTAAAACCAAATAAAATTGTTCAAAAAATCAACTGCAACGAGTTGCAAATATTCAATCGTAAAGAAGGAGGACTAAAAATTGCTTTGGCAACAGTGATAAAACCATCAGGGACGGGTTCTAAAACCGTTTGCTTCCCCTGTAAGACCCAACCTCACGGTCTTTCAGCGAGGCGTTCAGAAACTCGAACGATTGGAAAACAACAACGTTTACCGAAGTTTTTTCGTCGAATCAGTTTTTAACGGAAGTCGACAAAAGGCAAAAACCAGCATTCGCGACCATTCGCTTCTTTTCCTTCGGTTCGCCGGGCAACACCGCATAGAACGCTCTACAAAGATCTCGGAACCGGGCAAAACAAGTACCTATGAAAAGTTCAGAATAGTGAAAAACGCTCTTCAACCCATTAAAACAGCCGTCCGCTGCCATGATTTGGATGCGCTTTTTAAGGTTCCGAGAACACAACAAAAAAAAACGTTTTTTTTTGTTTTTTTTATTCGGAAGAGAGTTTAAACGCTTTCAATACTGCGAACCTAGTTGAAAAACCAGTTCTTGTTAGTTCAAGACCAACGCGTTACCAAGTTCGGCCACCGCCCATCCCACCACTCATTTGTTTGAGCGTCATGTAATTGGACCACGCCATGAAACCAAAAAAAATCGCGATGAAGCGATCCTCTCGAAAATTCAAAACCGCAATGACCGCCGCGACGCCAATCGAAAACATAATGCTGAAACGCGTCCCGTTATAAGCGTCGTATTTTAAAAAAAGCTGCCGCGCGACCTGGCCGCCATCCAAAGGATAAACCGGGGCCAGATTGAGAACATTAATGAAAACATTCGCAAACAAGCTGACATTCAATATCATCCGAATCGTGTTGACTTGTCCGGATTCCGCGAAAACAGATTCTTGCAAATCCACGAACAACAATGGCAACAAACCGCGCTGCTCATAGACCAACTTTCCACCAGTCGAGTAGATCAAAGCAACGAGCAAACCCGCGAAGAGAAAACCAAAACACGGACCGGCCAGCGAAATGATGATCTGCTGATTTGACCCGATCGACGCACTTCGGCGGTGGCTCCAGGCACTCCCTCCCTGGTCGGGGATTGCAAGTCCTCCCATCCAATAAATCACGATTCTTGATGCTTGTCCAAAATATTGAAATGCGGCGGCGTGCCCGAGTTCATGAACCAGAATTGAAACAAAAAAGATCACGATCAAGAACAACAGCATGACACCGGCATTGATTGCGGGATTCTGCAATAAGCCAGCACCCAAAAGTAAAGGCAACACCAAGAACGCTGGGTGAACACGAACCGGAAATCCGAACAACGAAAAATTCAGGTCATATGGGGTGCGACTCGGCTCCGCAAGAAACAATGGACTACCTCAAGGAAGAAGGGATTCAAAAGGAACAGCAATGACCGCCGATCGCGGCAACGTTTACGAAACAGTTTACCACATTTAAACAGCTGGCCCGTCACAGAAATACGAGCTAACGGGTAACACTTAACGTGCAGGCGATCGCAACGCGGTTGACTTCAGGCTGCCGACGTACCCTTCATCTCGGTTTTGGGGTCGATCACGGTCATTAGATAATCAGCAGCGCGCTCGGTCGCTCCGGGCTGAACGTAACGTTGAGCAATGGTATTCAACTCCTGCCTCTTCTGCTCCAAAAGACGAGGCTCCCGCAGCCAATCATTTAAGGCGCGGGCGAGACGTTCGGGGCAGTCAACTCGGGTTAAAAACTCTGGCATCGGCGCAGGTTCAGCGCCCGGTTTCTCAGGATGGTAAACACGAACCGCTTTCCGCTTTATATCATGGCAGGCAATCAGATTTACCAATGTGATGTATTTACAGCGGAGAAATATCGATTGCAAAAACATTACCAATCTTGAGACCTTGTAAACAATGACCGTAGGTTTTCGGTGAAATAGCAACTCGAGTGAAACTGATCCGCTGCATGCGAGGCAGAGATCAGCCATCCGCATCAACTCCGGCGTCCGCCCGACAAAACAGCGAACATCGCAACGCATTTTATCTGCTAATATTTGAGCTTGCTCCAAATGCGTTTGGCTATAGCAAGCTACCATGACATTTAGGTCAGGGTGATGTCGCTTCAGCAGAGTGCTGGTATCCAGCATCATCTCCAAGTGGCGTTCAATTTCCAAATCTCGGGAACCTGGCAATAACACCAACGAACGACCTGACGACTGGTGTTGTTCTATAAAACCTTCATCATATTGCTGACTGAATAGCTGGTCAAAATAAGGATGTCCAATATAAGTCGCCTGACATCCACGTTCTGAAAACCAGTCAACTTCGAACGGTAATTTACACAGGACGTGGTCAACCAGTCGGCGGAGCTTTTTGATCCGCCACGGCGCCCACGCCCACATCTGAGGTACGCCGTAATAGAAAACGGGAATCCCATGTTTTTTTGCCTTGCGTGCAATCCACCAATTGAAACCTGAGAAATCGATCAACACCACTGCATCGACCTGATGTTTTCCAAAATACCGATCTGCCTCACCAATCAGAACTAGGAACGTCTTCAGATTCTTGAGCGCGCCAGCCAAGAACATGACCGCCAACTGTGTCAGGTCGTAAATTAAATTACAGCCCGCTGCCGCCATTTTTGGCCCGCCAAATCCAACGCACTCAACATCCGATGAGCGCCGTTGTAGATGCCGAATCAAATTGGACGCATGCAGATCGCCACTGGGTTCGCCAACCGAGAAAAAAATTCGCATCCTTGCCGCCTTTAAACATATCGGACCTTCAAAGTATGCCCGTTTTGCGCATTGGAAAACAGACCAATCCACGCCTCCAGCCAGTGCAGGCATAAAAAAAGCCCGCCAATAAACGGCGGGCTCTCTATTTTTTCATACCGTTAGTTTTTTTCAAAACCTTTGGCAAATGATTTATCTGAAAAAACGAGGCCCGATTTGGCTGCGTCATTCGCTTGACCGTCAACCTTGTTGACACAGTTTCCGCAACACAATTTCACCTCAATACCGCTGACCGACACCACCTGCTCGTCATCCATATCGCCACCGGACAAAGGACAAGCCGTTTGCTTGTATTGACCTGTGGCAACCAGTTGCTGGTTGGCCTTATCGGCGAACTTTTCGGGATTCTTCGTAAATTTCCCCACGCAACCTTTGCAACAAAAGAATACTTTACCGCCCTTATAGTCGACCGCGTATTTGGCTTTCACGCCTTTGGCAGGCATCAACATGCACTGAACGCCCGCAAGGTCGATCTTCTGTTTTAGTTTGAAGGCTCTGGAAAACGACTTTTGGTTAAAAACCATATTAGCCTGGGCAGCCAAGTCCGTGGCGGATTCAACCTTTTCCATCTCTTTTTTGTTACAGAAACAAACCTTCACACCACCTACGTTTGTCGACGCGTCTTCAGCACACTTGCCGCCAAACGGACAGGTAACCTGAACATACTGTCCCGTTAGCGCGAGTTGATGATTGGCTTTGACCGTAAATTTATTTGCATCTGCATCAAACTTGGCTTTGCAGTTACCGCAACAAAAATAGACCTTGCCGTCAAGATAATTAGAACTTTTCCCGGCCTTGGCTGCTGCGTTACCATTAACGATGCATTTAACCCCCGTCAAATCTGGCCCGTCTTGCGGGGCCGCCTCTAACGCCGTACCCGCCATCATTAGCATTGCAATCAACAACTTCATTTCTGCTCTCCGTTTGTTTGTATATAGTCTGGTCTCTCTGTGACACGCCAACACCCCCTTATCTGACACCACACGGCCATTTTGTCAACTGAAAATCAGACAACCAAAAATCTCTGATGGGCGACTCAACCATCGGCCTCAGGACTTTTTTGCGAAAGGCTATGGCGAGGCTCTTCCAAACTTAAGGTTAATAGCCAACCAATAAAAACCGCAGCAATCACGACGTAAAACGCGGGCTCAAAACCCAATCGCTGAACCATCAGACCAACCAATGACGAGGTCACGATCACCGGAACCGCCATGCAAACGCTCATTGTGCTCAGGTAGCTGGGCTGTTGTTCTGGCTCTGCAATTTCAAGCGTGTAATTACTGAGGGTCCGCATGATAACTGGCGAAAGACCCAACAGGCCGAACACTAAGAGAAACCATTGGTCCCCGTCACTGATATTAGCAAACCAAATGGCAAAGACCGGAGCAAAGGTTAACAGCAACATCTGCAACTGCAATACCAACCGATTCCCGTAACGGTCTGCTAACCACCCCAATGGAATACTGAATCCGGCCGCCCCAATGTTTTGCGCAATCAACCATGGAACCATCGCCTTCAGGCCAACATCCAACCTCCCCCGAGCCAACGCCTGATAATGCGGAAACAGCGTCATCGACATACCAAACAAAGCGGCGATCATTACCAGCGTTCTAAAATTCCGATCGGTTCGCAACGTGGCCCAACTGCGTCGAAAAACTTGCCTGATTTTCTGCGTCTCAGCCGTGGGAACATCCGCTTCCTCCTTCAGGAGACATGCCAGCAAAGCGGACAATAGAAACGCCACTCCGGTAAACAGAAAAATCAGCTCAAAACGGCCAGTTGACTGATCCAGCCAACCGCGCAAAAGAAACCATGAACAGAAAACCGCCAAGCCACATCCCAAGGTCATCGAGACCAACATCAAACGGCCTCGCTGGGTCACGGGTATCAGCTTTCCGTACATCAAGCTCATCGACAGATTATGCAAACCGACAAAGATGAAAAAGATCCCGTAAATGCCGAGGAATGCTGTGGGTAACCAACCCGATGGAGAGAAACTATCCCACTGCCAAGCCAATGATAAACTAACAAAACAAAAACCCATCACCCCCGCGCAAACCGCCAATATCCATTTCTTTTGTCTCATTTGGCGGATGTGATCAGAAGCCAGCAGTGGAGGCAGGCTTTGACCAAATCGGTTAAGCATGGGTAAGCATCCTCGCAACAAGGCATTGCCACCCATCACATCAAGAACGGCGGGCATGATGATGCTCTCTGTTTTAAAGATCCAGCCAGTTCGCATCATGACTTGATATAGCGTAAGCAACGAAAAGTTACGGCGAAGCGAGCGGGCTTCTTGGCCACATCCCCGTTCATGACGAGCGTTCGAATCTAAAATCTCAGGTTCACTCATGACAGATCAATCCAGTGGTAACCAGCCTTGACGAACATGTGGAACACTTGGGCTCGAGAATGAAAAACCGATATGAGAACTGGAGAGGGGATACAAATTAGGCATCGCAGAGCGGTGTAGGTTACAAACGTGGCGTGAAGCCAGGTTTCCGACTAGCCTCCAGCCAGCAGGCAACCGCTGCTGAGGGTCGTGCCAAGCACCAGCCACAATCCCAACGCTAGGGAGTGGGTCTGCCGTGGTTCGAGAGATCGACTTCGTGCCCGAGTTCGGCCAATAAAGCCGTAATCGCTTGATCCATTCCCGGCCCCCGGACATTTTTATAGCGAATCCTTCCTTCGGCATCCAAAACGTAAATGGTCGGCCAGCTGGTCACACCCCAATCTGTGGAGATGGGGCCGCCTGTCCCCTGAGGTCCGTTCCAAAAACTGCGCCAGGTAATGTTCTTTTCCTTGACGACCTCTCGCAACCCCTCGAGATCGCGATCACTATTAATCCCAATTAAGGCAAACGGTTTATCGGCTAGTTGCTTTACGAGCGACCGCTCGTGGGGGTACATGGCCCGACAAGGAGGTCACCAATCACCCCAGAAATCAAGCACTACCACCTTGCCCCGATAATCACTTAGCTTGAATGCCACACCATCCAGATCGCTTCCAGAGATCTCGGGCGCGATCTTGCCAATCGCAAATTTCATTTTGGCCAACGCCATTTTGGCCCGCCCTACTAATTGAGGATTGGCACCGTACTGTTCGATGACCATCTCATATAGATCTCTAATTTCCTGTTCCTTCCGATCCCCGGCTGGAGCGGTGGCCATGTGTGAGGCCAGGGCGCAGGCAGCCATGCCACGGACTGATTCATGGGGGGATTTTTCCATGATCGTCGTGAGTTGATCCTTCGAGCGTTCACTGAACGGCTGCCGCTGAATCACCTCGCATATCTGAGCAATCGCCGATTGATCAATGTGCTTGTCTAACAGTTGATCAACCGCCTCTGCTTTTTGTTGAGGGTCTTTGGACATGACAATGACCCAGTTTAGCGCGCCGAAAGCAATCCGATCTTTTGGATGCTCCTTGGCGAGATTCAGAAATTTCTGGGGATAAATTGAAACGTCGTTCGCATCATTTCGGACAGCCACCGCATAGTCATCATTCAGTTTTTCGAATTGTTCGGCCGGCGTTAACGCCACGACCACTTCGGCGGATGAAGAAGAACCATCTCCATTAGACATTGCCTCCGGCTCTCCCGAATAACAACCCACCAACAAAAGGGGCGACAGGATCAAAAACCCAAAACACCGCATCAAATCACTCCCAAAAAAAAGACGGTTGCAACAGTCGTCCGTCGATCCCTATCAGCAAAATCTTTTAGATAATGTAACAGATAGAATTCAGAAAAGCAGCTATGTTCTGATCTAACCTATCCCCAGTTGCCTCCACTGCTCAGACCACCGCTCGAAAGTGTGAGCGTCAGTGGTTTGAGCTTTAGACCTGTTCGCCACTTGACTCGTCATATTGTATCTCAACCGCGTGCCCCATTTCTGTGAGCAGGTTGGTTAACCAATCGACCTGAGACGCTGAGCGTGTTATTCACCCGATCGCGACGAACTAATAAGCGACTTAAAACGAGCCGCCGCCTGAAACGGCTGCTCCGCACCCACAATTCCTTGCTGGACCGCCGCCCGGCATAGACCTGCTCGCATGATCTGTTCGATGTTGTTTTGATTCACTCCACCGATCGCAAAGGCTGGCAATTGAATTTCATCCGCCACTTCGCGGACAAGCTCCAATCCCATGTGAGCATCAAACTGTTTTGTTCGAGAAACAAACACGGGACCCACGCCGATGTAATTGGCCCCCTGTAAAACGGCCTGCTGCGCTTGTTCAAGACTGTGGGTCGAAACGCCGACCATCTTTGCTGCCCCCACAATCTGACGGGCTGCGGCCACCGATAAATCATCCTGCCCAACATGCACTCCATCCGCTCCAGCAGCCACGGCTAAATCCGCCCGATCATTCATGATCCAGCGTGTTGGGGTGTCTCGAGTGAGCGCAGTCAGTTGCAAGCCAACTTTTACCTGTTCACGGTCATTTAACCGTTTCTCTCGCAGCTGGATGAGGTCGACCTTGGCTTCAATCAACTGTTCCACTAGAGGTTCAAAGTCACCCGATTCGAACCGGGCATCGATGAGCACATAAAGCTGGGCCTGCTCTAAATTCTGGCGGCTCGAGAGGGTTGTCAGAATAGCCTTCTCGAGCGTGTAAGTTTGGTAACGCAGTTTCTCGACACTCTGCGAGAACTTTACCGAAATGGTTTTGCCGTATTCTTCCAGCGTTCGTAAAGACTGCTGGACTCGGGCCAAATTAGCCCGCACGACGTCTTCGTTCGAATCACGGACAAACTCCGAATCGGCTTGAATGTCACAACCGACGTCGTTGAGCGTGTCACGTGCTGCAATTCTCGCTTGAGCATCTAGCTGCGTAGATGCCACGGTCAACTGGTGGCGCAGGTCCTTGGTCGTCCGAGCCAAGTATCGATCTGCCAGACTCAGTCGTAAAAAATCCTCGACCACCCTAAAGCCTTCGGCTGCCCGATTAAACGCAGCATCGAGGATGCGATAAGTAGCTGATGGCAGTCTGAAAGATTCCATAAGTTTTAAAGCGCCGGCGTTAAATGATTGCAGATTGTGCCACTTTGACAGTCGGTAAATGGGGCAATTTGACAGTTGAACCCAATTTCATTGGCTTGTAGCGGGTATCAATTTTGAAATGTTTGCCGGAAAAAGAGTGCATTCACCTATAAAATGCGGGGTAAATCGACTTTCTTTGCGGTAATTCTTTTGTTCAACGCTTTGGCACTGGCTTTGCTGCATAAATCAAGCCGTTGAAATGCCGAAAACGCGGTAGTCTTAGTTATACGCACAAACCGGCTGTTCGATAGCATGAAGAGCCGATTGCAGGCTGTAAAGATAAAAGGGTTGCAGCGGTCACCCACGGTATCGCAACGAACGCCGCAATCGATTGCAATTGACGTAAGTTCAACTGGGACTAATACTTGGCATAAAATCCCAAAAAACCGTGTAATTTTTGGGCCGTTCATCAGTCAACTAAGTGTTATTTTCTAGGTAGGGAAACCGGAGCGACACAATGCATTTGGGCGAACGAAATATCGGTCAATTGGCGCTTTGTGGATGGCCAGGGCTCGCCCGATTGTGGCTGCGAGGGACCTGGTCGTCCTTGACGCTGGCAATTGGATTTTCGGTTCTACTAAACGTTGCCATGGTAGCGACGTTTGTATGGCCGACGTTATTGGGTGAAACATTCCCCGTAATTGCTTGGTCGGCCATTGCGGTGATTTGGATTTGTTCCACTTTGATTTCGTACCGAATGATCGGAGTGTGGTCCAGTCCACCAGTCATGGCGGCCGAAGCCAAAGTGGTTAATAACGACGACTTTTTATCGGAGAATGAGTGTGACACCTTGTTTAATCGGGCGCAAGGCGAATACTTAAAAGGGAATTGGATTGAAGCAGAGGCATTACTGAAACGTCAGTTAAGTAACAAAGAGCGTGATGTAGAATCTCGGTTATTGCTTGCCACTCTCTTTCGTCATACCAAGCAATTGGATTTTGCGGAAAACGAGCTGGATACAATGCTGGGATTTGATGACTCGGTTCACTGGCAATTTGAGATCCAGTGTGAACGGGATTTAATTGACCAGATGAAAATAGACGAGTCAAACGAAGAACAAACTGCGATACCTGCTTCGGTGGGTGCCCAAGATGTTCCAACAACATCGACCGAACCCAACGAAACTTGAAAAGAAACGAAGCTTTAAACGAACTAAAAAGATTCAAGCCGCTTGGCGGGGAAACCCACCTTGATGGCTTTTAGATAGCAGCAGGCAACTACGCCGACTGCAAATTTAGAATGGGACAATCAATATGTACGAACGCTTTACCGACCGCGCCCGCAAAGTGATGCAGCTGGCCAATCAGGAAGCTCAGCGGTTCAATCATGAATATATCGGTACCGAGCACATGTTGCTGGGGCTGGTTAAGGAAGGCACCGGCGTAGCGGCCAATGTTCTAAAGAATCTGGAAGTCGATCTGCGCAAGATTCGTATCGAAGTGGAAAAGCTCGTTCAGAGTGGTCCCGAGATGATCACCATGGGCAAGCTTCCCCAAACGCCTCGAGCAAAAAAAGTCATCGAGTATTCGATGGAAGAAGCTCGCAACCTGAATCACAACTTTGTCGGAACGGAACATATTTTGTTGGGCCTCCTGCGAGAACAAGAGGGGGTTGCAGCTCAAGTTCTGATGAATTTAGGACTGAAACTTGAGGAAGTCCGCGAAGAAGTTCTTAACCTTTTGGGTAATGGCCTCGAAGGGGGTGAAGGGGGTGAACGAGGTGGACGTGAAGGGGTAGGTGCCAGTGAAAGCACGAGTTCTAAAAGCGGCAAATCCAAAACACCAGCTTTAGATAGCTTCGGTAGAGATCTCACCGAATTGGCGCGACAGGGCAAGCTAGACCCCGTGATTGGTCGTCAAAAAGAAATTGAACGGGCCATTCAGGTCCTCTGTCGGCGCACTAAAAACAATCCTGTTTTGTTAGGTGAAGCTGGAGTCGGTAAAACGGCGATCGTCGAAGGATTTGCCCAACGGGTGATTGATGGTGAAGTTCCTGAAATATTAGCCGATAAGCGAATTGTCGTGCTAGACCTCGCCATGATGGTCGCCGGAACGAAGTATCGTGGGCAATTTGAAGAACGTATCAAAGCGGTCATGAACGAAGTACGACGTGCCAAAAACACGATCCTATTCATTGATGAACTGCATACCTTAGTGGGTGCCGGTGGCGCGGAAGGAGCCATCGACGCGGCGAACGTTCTCAAACCAGCTTTGGCCCGTGGCGAAATCCAATGCATCGGCGCAACCACGCTGGATGAATATCGAAAGTACATTGAAAAAGACAGTGCTTTGGCGCGACGGTTCCAAGAAATCTTGGTCGATCCAACTTCAATGGATGAGACTGTTGAAATACTCAAGGGATTGAGGAAACGCTACGAAGACCATCACCGCGTTCAGATCACCGATGACGCGATTGTTTCTGCGGTCGATCTCTCTGGTCGCTACATCACTGGGCGGTGCCTACCAGACAAAGCCATCGACGTGATCGATGAGGCTGGAGCACGCGTCCGGTTACGCACCATGACGCGTCCACCTGATCTCAAAGAAATTGATGAAGACATTGAGCGGTTGAACAAGGAAAAAGAAGATGCGGTTGCCAATCAAGATTTTGAGAAGGCTGCCAACCTCCGCGATCAGGCTGAAAAACTCAGAAAGAAAAAAGACCAGATCAAGCAAGAATGGCGAGAGAAGTCTCAACAGACCGACGGGGTTGTCGACGAAGAAGTCATCGCCGAAGTCATTTCCAAAATGACGGGCATCCCGCTGACCCGTTTGTCGACCGAGGACAGCTTGCGGCTGATGAAAATGGAAGAAGAGTTACACGGTCGCGTGATCAGCCAAGACGCTGCCATTGCCGCTATTTCGAAAGCTGTTCGTAGAAGCCGTTCTGGCCTTAAGGACCCCAAACGTCCAATCGGTAGCTTTATGTTCGCCGGACCAACGGGTGTCGGCAAGACGCTTTTAGCTAAGGCACTCGCCGAGTTCATGTTCGGTGACGAGGACGCATTGCTCTCGATTGACATGTCGGAATACATGGAAAAGCACAACCTCAGTCGGTTGATCGGGGCGCCTCCGGGATACGTTGGCTACGAGGAAGGAGGCCAATTGACCGAGAAAATTCGTCGACGCCCCTACGCCGTGGTTCTGCTCGACGAAATAGAAAAAGCACACCCTGACATTTTCAACATGCTGTTGCAAGTCATGGAAGAGGGACGTCTGACGGATAGTTTTGGACGCAATGTCGACTTCCGCAACGTCATCATGATCATGACGACTAATGTCGGAGCGCATGCGATTAAGAACGAATCGGCGCTCGGTTTTTCCGGAGGAGGTGATGACGCTAGTTTTGAAAACATGAAAGAACGCGTTTTCGACGAAATCCAAAAAGCTTTTCGCCCGGAATTCCTTAACCGACTTTCGGATGAACCGATCATCTTTCGTCATCTTGAAAAGAAAGATCTCAAACTGGTCATCGATCTCGAATTGCGAAAGATTCGAGAACGCTTGCTCGAACGAGGCTATCATCTTGACCTGTCGACTGATGCCAAGGAATTCCTCATCAAGAAAGGAACTAACTTGGATTACGGGGCTCGCCCACTTCGTCGCGCGTTAGAAAACTACGTTGAAGACCCTCTTTCCGAAGAGTTGCTCAAAGGTACTTTCCAAGGAATGAATAAAATCGATGTAGAAGCCGTTCGAGATGATAGTGGCAAGATGAAGCACCTGAAATTTGAGGGCGAGTTCATTGAGCCACCGGCCGAACCCGAACCGGATGAACCGGATGAACCGGATGAACCAGTCAGTGTAGGCGCAGGAGAAACGCCACCTGATGACGGTGGTGAACCGGATAAGACCGAAGAATAAATGATAACGATGACCCGGAATTTTTCCGGGTTTTTTCTTGCGCTCTGTATTCAACAGCGTAGGACGCAACAAAGGACAATGGCCCCAATTTTAAATCAGATTTTAGGCAAAAGAATTAGTTAATGGGTGCGGTCACGGTACCTCGTTGAACATCTCCGCGCAACTGAGATGCTCGATCAAACAGAAAGTTTTCATTTACCTGCTCTCGAGGCTCTAACGTGAAGTCCAACAGGCGTTGGTCTCGAATTTCGCGAGGTGAAAAGTGTTCGGTAAAGAAACTCACCGGGAAATATTGGTACCACGGAGCTTTGACGCTCTCCTGAACCTTGACCGTTTTGTAGCCATCTTTTTCCAATTGCACTTCGCGAGTGCCGTAATAGGTAAATGGCACCGAGACTGGGGTGTATCCAATAGGCTGGTTATCGATCGTTAGAAAAGCACCCTCCGGCTGGCTACGAACCATCAAACGCCGCTGCACACAACCGGTCATCACCATGGCAATCGCAATCAGAAACACAGCTCGAAAGACGTGAACCTGACAAGAATGGCGCTTTTTATGTTGTTTTTTGTGGTTTCGAGCAGTCATTAGAGAGCAATCAACGGACTTTTGGCTTACAAAATGGCGACGAAGTATAGGAATACCTGCCGTCTGTGAATAGATCGAATCAAATGCCCGTTTTTACTCGGCAGCAAGCAGGTTAAGATATCATCATCCGAGGCAGCATTATCGTCGAAGCCACAAAAAGAAATTGCGGACACAAATGAGCGAGAGTTTATTAAATTGGGACGCCTACATTCAAGTTGCGTCACTCAGCGACATCGGTATGCGCCGCTCCAGCAATCAAGATAACCTTTCGGTCACAATGGCTTCCGGTTTAGAACAATGGCAGCGGCGAGGCCATCTTTTTATCGTGGCCGACGGCATGGGGGCCCACGCCGCGGGGGAACTCGCTAGCAAACTTGCCATCGATCACATCCCTCATCTATACGCGAAATTTGATGACATCTCGGCCCCAGAGGCACTCAAGAAATCGGTTATTGGTGCAAATACAGAAATCCACCGTCGCGGTCAGGCCAACGATGATTTCCATAATATGGGGACCACTTGCAGCGTCCTGACGTTACTGCCTCAAGGTGCTGTCGCCGCTCACATTGGCGATAGCCGCGTCTACAGAATGCGAAACACCACGATTGAGCAGCTGACATTCGATCACAGCCTGGTCTGGGAAATGAAGGCCAGCGGCCAACTTTCCGACGAAGAGGAAAAGGCGGGCAAGATTCCAAAGAATGTCATCACGCGAAGCTTGGGGCCGTATCCCGAATGCAAAGTGGATGTCGAAGGTCCATTCCCCGTAGAGGTTGGCGACACCTTTCTTCTCTGCAGTGACGGGCTTACAGGCTTGCTGACTGACGGAGAGATTGGTTCGATCCTAGCTAATCTTGCTCCAGATGAAGCAGTGCGCGTTCTGGTTGATCTAGCTAATTTGCGTGGTGGTAATGACAACATCACATGCATCGTAGTCAAAGTCACTCATCCACAACTGGCCACCTCGGCGTCCGTCCAACCGATTACTTTACGGGGCAACAGCCCCGCGAAATTGGGCATCAACCCGATTTCTTGGGTCGTGGTGATCGCCGCAGGCATGGCGACCCTGTTGTTTGGTGTCATGATGTCTCCCTTCATGGCCTTAATTCCCGGTATGGTTTTTCTTGGAGGTTTAATCTGGCTGCTGATTCAGGCGGTCGGTGGCGGAGACAGCCGGGAGAGAGTGATGGGGAACCGCCGTTTTGGAAAAGGCCCGCATACCCGAACTAAGTTTGGTAGTGGAGAGGCGTTTTCTAATCAATTGCGCGAAATTGCCGAGGAATTACGGGATGCTGCTAAAAATCAAGCCTGGAAAATTGATTGGGAAACGCTTGATAAATTCCATGCTCAAGCCGTTGAAGCGATTGAGCATCACACGCCTTCAGAAGCCATTCGGTTTTACAGCCGCTCACTCAGCTTTTTAATGGAACAGTTGCGGAATCAGAACGGCAGCAGCTCTTCTCTCGAACTTGACGCCTGAATGTGCTGGCGCGCATGCTATCAGACCCAGTTGTTATATGCGGTCTAAAAGAGTCGTGGTAAAACTCGCGACATCTATTTGAGTTTGACTCGAATTCAATCCGCGCGCTTGGGATATCAAGAAACGAAATGAATCTTATCACACGGCATGTCGTCGGCGAGCTGACGAAGATATTTTTGCTGAGTGTCTGCACCATGACTCTCTTGATGGTCATGGTATTTCTGGTCCAAGAAGCCTGGCAGGAGAGTCTCACACCCGCGACAATTCTCGAGTTAATCCCTTACACGATTCCGACGGCTCTCTGTTTCGCCATCCCTGGAACGGTTCTTTTCGCTGTCTGTATTGTGTATGGCAGAATGTCGGGGGCGAATGAGATTGTCGCTATCAAGTCGCTCGGTTTGTCACCCAATAAAGTCATTTTCCCCGGCTTAGCCATCGCTGTGGTTTTAAGTCTGTTCACCGTTTACTTGAATGATCTCGCAGTCTCTTGGGGACGTACCGGAATTTATCGAGTGATCCTAAATTCGTCATCAAAAACAATCTATTCGGTGTTAGGTTCACAAGGTTCCTTCAGTAAAGGCCCCCTATCCATTTGGGTAGATGGTGTCTCCGGCGACACGTTACTGAGGCCCCACATTGAGCGACACGACGAAAACGAAAACAATCGAATTGTGATTCGCGCTGAAAAGGCTCAAATCCACGTCAATACAGAACGCAATGCATTGGTTTTTCGACTTCAAAATGGCTGGATTGAACAAGGAGACGACCTGCGGCTATATATTGACACCAAAGATATTGATTTGCCTCTGGGAGATGTTACTAAAAAGACAGGTAGCGGACGCAGTCCATCGAACTTGCCGCTGCGAGACATGAAAGCGGAGCTGAAATCGCAGAATCAACTCGTTGAAGAACAGCAAAAACAATTAGCCCTTCATGCGGCCTTTCAGATGGTCGGTGGTGACGTGATCGGAATCACGCAACCCAAGTGGAACTCGGCAATACAGGAACTCGAGCAAAGAGTGTATCGCAAACACCGGTTGGAAACAGAACCATGGCGTCGCTGGGCGAATGGTTTTAGCTGCCTCTGCTTCATCATCGTGGGCGCCCCACTTGCAATTTACATGCGAAAAAGTGATTTTTGGACTATCTTCGGTGTCTGCTTCATCCCCATTTTATTGGCCTACTACCCCTTACTCATGTTTGGGGTCGAGAAGGCGAAATCGGGAGACCTGCCTCCCTTCTGTGTTTGGATCGGCAACCTTGTGATGGTAGGGATCGGATCATGGCTAATTCGCCGCGTTAGCCGAACCTAGCACCGGATCATCGGGTAGCTGACGAGCAATCAGACTCGCAACTTTTATCGATTCAGTGCGCGGTCACCGAACCGCCTCTCCACCCTTCCTAAACTACCTGCTTCTTCAGATCCTCGGCGGTGTCGTCCAGCACTCCATCAACTTTGGGTGGTCGCGACCAAAGTCCAGTTAAGTCTGCCAAAAAGTCCGCTCTGGTCAAAAAAGGAGCATTATTGACGTTGCGAGTATTTCCAGGTCTTTGTAAATTTTTCAAGCTTTTGAGAAAACCTGAATGAATCACTCAAGAAAAAACAAAACTGAATCGTCGAGCATGGATTTCATGAAATCCATCTGCTCCTCTTTTTGGCGTTCCAGATTGCTGGCCAAACACAAAATTCGCTCTCAAATGTATATTGGGATGGCCATGCTGGTTGTCATCATTACGACCTTGGCGGCCGCAAGTTTACTAGGCTCACTCAAGTTTCGAAATGTCACAAAGAGTATTCGTAGTCGGGTGATTGAATTACCCCTGGCAGCTCAATTGAGCCTGGCTGTTGATGATCTTCGTTCTGACGTTGACACCGGACCTCCGATGGCGATTGTCGCCTACCCGAGTGTTTCCAATGGGATCCGCAGTACCGGGATTCAAACCAAGCTACATCTCGTTGCAACAGCACTGGAGGATTACAAGTATCAGTTGGAAAACTCCGAATCAAAAAATACGATGATTGGTAATACGAGTCAGGAATTGGCCTCGGTTGAAGTCATTGATGCAGCGATAAGAGAGTTCGAAACGATCATTAGCTCGCAAGATTTCATTTTCCAGCCTGCCAAAGAGACCCCGGCTTTAGAAGAGTTAATTATCGTGATGCGGGATGAGATCGGTGGTTTACCAGAATTAATGCGTCAGCGCATGGACGACTTTTCCCTTCGAGTCCGAGGCGAGTATTACACCTGGATGGGTCTTACGGCCTTGTCCACAACAGGCGCACTTTTCCTGCTGTGTGTACTCTACCAGCGATTCGACAGCCGCATCTTTCGACCGCTCGAAACACTAGTCCACGGTTCACGAATCGTGGCGGCCGGTAATTATGATTATCGAATCCAGTTAAAAAACGAAGACGAAGTGGCTGAACTGGCTGGTGCCTTAAATGACATGACTGAAAATTTCCAACAAATAAAAACGCATTTGAACAGTCAGGTCAAAGTTCGGACCAAAGAAGTGGTTCGTAGCGAAAAAATGGCCAGCGTTGGATTTTTGGCAGCCGGAGTGGCCCATGAGATCAACAACCCACTCGCCAGCATTGCCTGGAGCGCAGAATCGCTCGAAACCCGGATCTACGACATACTCAATCCACCCGCTGGCGTCGATGCTCAGGAACAACTCTCACAAATTGATGACATGAAAAAATATCTACAACGAATACAGGATGAAGCATTTCGTTGCAAAGAAATCACCTCTGCGTTGCTGGATTTTTCTCGAATGGGAGATACCGAAAAGAAGACAGCGAACCTTTCGGAAATCGTCCAAACGGTCATTGAAATGGTTCGTCCACTTAGCAAATACCGTGATCGAACGATCGATTTTGAACGGGATGCGACGCTACAAGCGAGAGTCAATTCTCAGGAAATCAAGCAGGTGGTACTAAACTTAATCACGAACGCCTTGGATAGCGTAGCACCCGGCGGTCACGTCAAAATCACACTATCACGTCAGAACGCGAACGCTGTTTTAGAAGTCCAAGACGATGGTTGTGGCATGAGCGAGGAAGTCATGCAGCATCTTTTTGAACCGTTTTTTACTCGTCGACGCGACGGGCAGGGTACCGGACTCGGCCTCTCAATTACCTATCAAATCATCCAAGAGCATGGCGGTCACATCGCGCCTCACAGCGCGGGCACCAATCTTGGATCAACCTTTACTGTCAGCTTGCCAATAAAAAGTCATGAACAAAAAACGAACAACCAAATCGCAGCCTAAGAGCTTAAAGGTCTTGTTTGCAGATGACGAAAGTCATTTACAGGATTTGATTGCGGCTGAATTGCCACGAATGGGACACTCCGTTACCGTTTGTCCCGATGGCTCTACTGCCATTGCGGCACTCGAAGCCGATCGTTTTGACTGTTTGATCGTGGATCTCGATATGCCCGGCCTGAACGGGATTGACGTGGTGGCACGTGCTAAGGAACTTTCTCCGGGCACAGAAGCGATCATTTTAACTGGTAAAGGATCGACGGAAACCGCCATCTCCGCATTGCGACTCGGGGCGTTTGACTACCTTCACAAACCATGCAAACTGACCGATTTAAATTCACTTCTCAAACGAGTTGCGATACGTATTGAACTAAACAACAAGGTGGCTGCGCTGACCCGTCGCTTGGTTCGCGTGGAAGGACGGCCTACCATGATTGGTAACGACCGAAATATGCAGCGCGTCAGAGCCTTGATTGAGAAAGTCGCGCCGACCGAATCCACCGTACTGATCTTAGGGGAAACCGGCACTGGCAAGGAACTTGCCGCGAGGGCGGTTCACGACAATAGCCTGAGGGCCGACAAACCCTTTGTTGCGGTCAATTGTGGCGCTTTGCCAGAAAACCTTATTGAGAGTGAATTATTCGGGCATCGAAAAGGCGCCTTCACCGGTGCGGACGACCATCGGCAGGGTCTTTTTGAAGTTGCGGATTCCGGGACCCTTTTTCTCGATGAAGTAGGCGAGTTACCCAAAGCGACACAGTCTAAATTATTACGTGTCTTAGAATCAGGAGAAATACGCCGGGTCGGCGATAACCAACCGTTTACGGTCGACGTTAGAATTGTCTGCGCCACCCATCGCGACTTACCCAAAATGGTCGATGCGGCGGAATTCAGACAAGATTTGATGTACCGCATCAATACATTTGAAATACGACTACCGCCGTTACGTGAGCGAATTGAAGACGTTCCAGGAATCGCACGGCATCTACTAAGTCGATTTCGCGCTGGACCGCTTCCAGAAAATCCATTTGCCAATGACGCGCTCTCAATGATGAGAAACTATGGTTGGCCTGGAAACATTCGAGAGTTGGCTAATGTCGTCGAACACGCCGCGATCTTGAGTGATAAATTACCTATCACTGCCTCCGATCTTCCTCATCACTTTGGTAGTCAAGCCATCGCTCGCTCCGTTCAAATGAGTGGAACAACACTTAAAGAAATCGAAATGCAAGCCATTCATTCGGCACTCGAGCAAACCGGCGGCAATAAGACCGCTGCCGCCAGTCAATTGGGAGTCAGTTTAAAAACACTCTACAACAAATTAAATCAAGACGCGATCAAGCGAGCTGCCTAGGCAATGAAGACGTAAATTCTTGACTTACAAGTTTTGGAACGTCCAGCACTTTGAATCCAGTCACCACCATTGCTACTTCAAGGTTTTCCAATCCGAAAAAGGGACTGGCTGACTTCAATTCAGCGGCGACCTGAGTACAATGAAGGTGTCTTGGTAATTCATCACCGGCAACAATCAATCAATATGTTGTGTAGGCGCCTGATTCCGATTATCTCACTCCTGATGATGCTCACAACAGTAGCATCAGCGCGATCGCAACAATCACCAGCCATCGAGACCATCTCTTTCAATCGCGATGTCCGTCCGATCCTCTCGAATCGCTGCTTCCAATGCCACGGCCCGGATGAAAATTCGCGGGTGACAGAGCTCCGACTTGATTCTCGGGATAGTGCTATGTCGGACTTGGGAGGTTATCGCGCGGTGATACCAGAGGATGCGGAACAAAGCGAATTGATTCTAAGAATCAATCACGAAGATCCTGATCTCTTGATGCCACCAAGTGATTCCGGCAAGCGTCTGACAGATCAAGAAAAAAAAATCTTGGCCAACTGGATTGAACAAGGCGCCAAGTGGCCTGAATTCTGGGCTTACCTCGCTCCGAAAAAGCAGCCGGAAATCATCCCGGGAGACCGCGATTGGGGAAATGGATGGATCGATTCAATGGTCCTTAGGACCCTTAATTCAAGACAGCTCACACCATCCCCACGAGCTGATAACGTCACTACCATTCGTCGACTGCACTTCGATTTAACAGGGCTGCCACCAACCATTGAACAAATCCAACGCTTCTTGCAAGATGATTCCTCTTCGGCTTACGAGCAGATCGTCGACGAGCTTTTAGCTTCGCCGCACTTTGGTGAGCGGATGGCAATGTACTGGCTAGATCTCGTTCGATATGCCGACACGGTAGGCTATCATGGCGATCAGGATCACAACATCTCCCCTTACCGCAGTTGGGTCATCGACGCTTTCAATGACAACAAGCCGTTCGACCAATTCACTCGGGAACAACTGGCAGGTGACCTACTGCCTGCTCCTACGCCCGATCAACGAATTGCAACAGGCTACAATCGACTTTTACAAACGACCCACGAAGGTGGACTTCAGCCGAATGAATATCGAGCTATTTATGCCGCCGATCGCGTACGGAATATTTCGGCTGTCTGGATGGGTGCAACACTAGGTTGCGCTCAGTGCCACGATCACAAATATGACCCCTACACCGCCAAAGATTTCTATGCGATGGCGGCGTTTTTTGCCGACATTGACGATGAACAGCATTTCAAAGTGGGTACCAACTCTCTCCCCACCCGAAGGCCACCCGAATTGTTAGTAATTAGCGAAGAGCACCGACAACATCTAAATGCTCTCGATCGGAAAATTAAACTTGCCGAAAAGGAAAGCAGGTCGCTGGAGGAAAAAAACAAAAAATTGGACGGAGAAGCACTTGCTCAGGGTAAGAAAGAGCGCGATCGATTGAAGTCGGTAATAGCCAGTCTGAAAGGGGAGAGAAAGAAAATCGAATCTCTCGGAGATTGGACAATGATCACCCAAGCCTTACCCGAACCACGCGTGGTCCGCGTGCTGCCGCGAGGGAATTGGCTGGACGAATCAGGACAGATCGTTGAACCAGCGGTCCCTGAATTTATGAATCCTATCAAAACAGAGGGGCGCGCTACACGAATGGATCTGGCAATCTGGTTAACGGACCCCTCACGAACAAGCGGGCAATTGACAGCAAGAGTCATGGCGAATCGCATTTGGTTTTTATTTATGGGAAGCGGTGTTTCCCCATCGCTGGACGACTTTGGAGGGCAAGGCGAACCCCCGGCCAATCCAGAATTGCTCGACAGCCTCGCTTGGGACTTCATCGATAGTGGCTGGAACGTAAAGCAATTGATAAAAGAAATCGTCACTAGTGAAACCTATCGGCAATCCTCTGTTGAAACGCCCCACCTGCGCGATACCGACCCCTATAATCAACTGTTTGGTAGACAGAGTCGATATCGACTGCCGGCGGAAGTCCTACGTGACAACGCTTTAGCTATCAGCGGACTACTGAATCTAGATGAAGTCGGCGGTCGAAGCGTGAAGCCGTTTCAACCTGCTGGCTACTATCAACATCTTAATTTCCCTCCGCGAACATACAAACAAAACGAGGACCAACGCCAGTGGAGGCGTGGGATCTACATCCATTGGCAACGGCAGTTTTTACACCCCACGCTAAAATCACTAGACGCCCCAAGCCGAGAGGAATGCACGCCCAAACGAGCCAGATCAAACACCCCATTGGCGGCACTGGCGCTGCTTAACGACCCCTCGTTTATAGCTTCGGCCAAAATATTTGCGGAACAAATACAGCGTCAATCGAAAGGTGATCCAAAAACTGGTTTGGACTTTGCCTTCGAAACGGCCACCTCGCGAAAACCGGATGACGCCGAAAAAAAAATCCTCTTGGACTTATATCAAACTTGCTTAAGTGAGTACCAAAACGACCCAATCGCTGCCAGGAAATTAACAACCCGCTCATTACTAGACGGTGAACCAGTCGACGCCGACCAGGCTTCTTTGGCCGCCTGGATATCCGTCGCTCGAGCGCTGTTAAATTTGGATGAGACCATCACTCGGAACTGATTCATGCCCCAACCCATTCACACTGAACCATCCAACGCGATCCAGCGGCGAACGTTCTTGAACCGAGCGGGCGTAGGGTTGGGAGCGGCAGCGATCAGTTCCCTCTTAGCGGCTGATGAGTCTCGCACGCCAGCCGACTCAGTAAATCATCGACGGCTACCCCACTTCCCGTCTCGAATCAAACGGGTCATCTTCCTTTGTATGGCGGGCGGGCCATCTCATCTTGAAACGTTTGACTTCAAACCCGAGCTGATCCGGCTTCATGGCCAGGAGATGCCCGAATCATTCACCGAAGGCCAGCCCATCGCGCAGCTGCAAGGGCAGGCGTTAAAAATTCAACAGCCGCTATGCACCTTTTCAAGGCATGGACAAAGTGGAATCGAGTTCAGTGATTTCCTGCCTTGGCAGTCGAAACTGGCTGATGACATCTGCGTCGTCAAATCGATGGTGACCGAGCAAATCAATCACGACCCAGCGCACACCTTCATGAATACCGGAACGGCGATCAGCGGCCGACCCTCGATGGGCTCGTGGATCACTTATGGGTTAGGAAGTGAAACTCAAGATTTGCCCGGCTTTGTGGTCATGACCAGTGTTGGTGGACGCAACCCACAACCAATCGCTTCGCGCCAGTGGTCCTCTGGTTTTTTACCCAGCCGATTCCAGGGGGTCGAATTCAATGCTTCGGGCGACCCTGTCCAGTTCGTGAAGAATCCAGCTGGTGTTTCTCGCCTTGCTCAACGGCGATTGATTGACTCGATCAATCAACTCAACCGGCACCGCAACCAGCTCAATCAAAATCCAGAAACCGATACACGAATCGCTGCCTATGAAATGGCTTTTCGAATGCAAACAGCTGTCCCAGACTTAATGGATGTCAATAATGAGCCCCAACACATTTTGGATATGTACGGTGCCAAACCAGGAGATGGCAGTTACGCCTCCAATTGCCTGCTGGCCCGGCGTTTGGCGGAACGCGGTGTGCGATTCATCCAACTTTACCACCGTGGATGGGATCATCACGGTGACCTGAAAAAATACATGGGCATCTGCTGCGGACATACAGACAAACCAACATGGGCTCTAGTGGAAGATCTCAAGCAACGAGACATGCTCAAAGACACATTGGTGATTTGGGGTGGAGAATTTGGCCGGACTCCCATGTTTCAGGGGAAGGGTGGCGTCGGTCGAGATCATCACATCAAAGGATTTTCTATGTGGATGGCCGGCGGCGGAGTGCGTGGCGGCAGCACATACGGAGCGACTGACGATTTGGGCTATCACGCGGTGGATGAGATCGTCAATGTCCGAGACTTGCACGCGACCATGCTGCACATGTTGGGCATCCAACACGACCGGTTTACCGTCCCCTTTCAGGGCCTAGACATGAAGTTAACTGGTGTCGAACACGCCCGCGTTGTCAAAGAAATTCTGAAGTGATCCACAACGTTCTCTCACAATTCGGAATCGACGGTTCCGCATCCATCATACCAATGGGAAACGCGGGTGGTTTCAGCGGGGCAATCATCAACCAGATCAAGAGCCCGGCCGGAGATCATTGCCTTCGGAAATGGCCAACCCCTCACCCCACACAAGAACGACTCGACTGGATTCACCGGGTTCTTTTACACGGCAAGGTCAATGGATGTCCCATACCCTTTCCCATTCGATCGAACGCCGGGGAGACGTTTATACGTTTCCAAAACCATTTCTGGGAACTCACACCGTGGCTGCCCGGCTCGGCAAACTTTGAACAAGACCCTAACTCGGAACGCTTAGAAAACACCGTTGAAACACTAGCAAAAATTCATCAATCCAATGCACAGATCCAATTGGAGGTTGGCCAATCAAGGAACATTCTGGCAAGAATTGAACAACTCAGAGACTTTCCCATGCGACTGGGGATGATCGACCGACATCCCTCGCTCCAGCATTCCGAAATGATGACTTCCCTACATTCTCAATTACGTCGCTGCTCCAACCAAGTTCAACCATGCTTAGAAAATCTACAACAGATCGGGTACCAACCATTGGTTCTACAACCCGTTATTCGTGACCTATGGCATGACCACATCTTGTTTACGGGGAATCAAGTGACAGGCATCGTTGATTTTGGCGCGATGCAAATGGACACTGTCACACTGGATTTGGCGAGAATGTTGGGTAGTCTCATTGGCGATCCAGATGATCCGAGATGGACTGCAGCACTGGAGCACTACCAATTATTTCGACCACTTACCGCTACCGAACGACGGGCAATCCAGATGCTAGACCGAAGCGCCGTTCTACTAGGATCGTTGAATTGGCTTTGCTGGATTGTATTAGAACAGAGGTCTTTTGAGGATTGGACCGCGGTAAAACGAAGGGTCCAGATTTTAGGTGATCGACTCGATTACTTTTTGAGGGAATGAATTTCGACAATCTTAGAGGGATGGCCTCACCACACCAACGACAACACCAATCACTTTGGCGTCGCGGGTATAGATCGGTTTGAGACGTTTATTGGCCGGCTGCAAACGAATCCGATTTTTTTCTGGATACCAATATTTTAACGTCGCTTCCCCCTCTGAATTCCTGACCACTGCAATATCTCCCTTGCTGGCGGTCCGCCTATTTTGCACGACAACAAAGTCTCCGTCTTGTATGTGAGCGTCGATCATTGAATCACCGGAAACTTCAAGGACATAGGTCCCTTTATGAGTCCATAAGTCCCCCAAATCAATCCGCTCTTGTTGTTCGACCGCTTCCATTAAACCACCTGCCGCCACGCGACCAGCTAAAGGCAAGCCTTTGATCTCTTCATGCACTTGTTCGGAAAGCACGATGGAGCGGGATTTGTGACTCGAACGATGAATCAGTCCTTTCTTTTCCAATGCCGTCAAATGGCATATCACTCCATTGGGAGAACTAAATCCCATCTCATCAGCTATTTCCCGAATAGTGGGGCCGTAGCCCTCCTCTTCAATTCTCGATCGAATGAAATCGAAGACGACTTGCTGTTTTTTCGTCAATCGTTCCTGCAACATGAAAGGGCCTCCGCCGGATCCGCTGTAAACCACACAAAGCTAAGGTATACAAATGTTCACCACAATACAAGCTAAAAGCAAAACATTCTTATATCGCGGCCTTCACGCAACCCGGCGTCGTTACAAAATCTGTGAAAGTGTAACTGAACCCTGCCAATCAAGCGCCGTCTCGCAGACTTCGCCGCATCACTTTCCCGGAAGCCGTACGGGGAAGATTCTCTGATATCACCACTCGATTGACTCGAAATAGTGGATTCAATTGCGTCTTCAACAAGCCGTTCATGACTCGCTGAAGGTCTGGCAAATTGCTTTCTGAAAGCGGATCTTCCAACACCACAAATACTGCCAACTCAGACGGACCGTTATCGACAACTGCCACAGCTGCCGTTTCTCTAACGCCCTCGGCCTGGTTGAGCACTCTCTCGATCTCAGCAGAACTGGTTTTAATACCACCCAAATTCATCGTATCATCCACGCGTCCACCAGCCATCCAAACAGAATGGCCTTCGATGGTAGACGGATAAACCTGGAAATGATCGCCATGCCTTCGTAAGGCTGTCTGCCCGACCCATTGAGGTGTCGCGCTGTAATAGGTTTCTGCGTGATCACGATTCAACAACCGGCTCGACAATCCAATCGACGGTGGAATCAAGAAAACCTCCCCCGATTCCGCAGGGTGATCGTCTTCGTCCAGAATGACAAAATCCAAACCCATCGCCGGCGAATTGAAGGCGGCTGGAACATTTGGCGAAGTGACGACTGAGGTGACATAGCCCCCACCGATCTCCGTACCACCGCAATATTCAATCACGGGCTTCATACGAGCCAATGCCGAGAGGTAAAACATATCATCACGTTGCGAACTCTCGCCCGTTGAACTGAATACCGCGATCTTCGACCAATCGTAGTCCTCCATTTCTTTGGACTCGCGCCAAGCTTTCACGATCGTTGGAACGACACCCAGCATGGTGACTCCTGCGTCCTGAATAAATTTGCCAAATCCAGGCCCCACCGGTGCATCTTCATAAAGCCCAATCGTTCCCCGGTTGAGCAGACTGGCAAAGATCAGCCAAGGCCCCATCATCCAACCAAGATTCGTCGGCCAAACGCACACCTGCCCCTCGTCGATATCTTGATGTAAGTGTCCATCCACGGCACATTTTATGGGGGTTAGCTGTGTCCAAGGTATGGCTTTGGGCTCACCGGTCGTGCCTGATGAAAACAAGATATTGATGGGATCATCTGACCCTCTGAGGACGGGTTCGAAATCGCTCGCGGGCTGCAAAAAATCTGTCCAACCCTGATCTTGAGGCCGTAACTCAACGGATAATGAACCACCACCGCACCCGATCACTATCGCGGGCAAATCCGTTGCCTCAACGATTCGCTGAAACAGGGGCAAGGCTTTACCAGAACGCAGTTGATGATCGTACGTGAGCACCGCTTTGGCCCGAGACACACGCAACCGAGTCTCAATCTCAGGTGGAGCAAAACTATCGGCGACCGAAACGACCGCACAGCCCGCCTGAACAATCCCCAAATAAATCGCCACTGACAATTGAGTCATGGGCATGAACACGGCCAACGCATCCCCCGGAAGGAATCCTGCGTGGACGATACTGTTTGATATCTGATTGGTCAGTCGCCGCAGCTCCTGATAGGTCAATTTCTTCAGAGGACACTTAGGAGATTGTGAAACAATAGCAACCTGTTCGGGATCCGCTAGAAAGCAACTGGAAACAATATTTAAACTGGCCTCCGGAAACCACCTCGCCTGCTCAGGGCCCTCGGAATCATCCAAGACCGGACCTCGGAGGGAGAAATCAATTCCCAATCGCTCAACCGCGTCCGCCCAAAACTGTGCCCGATGTTCGACCGACCACGACTGGAAATCATGGACACTCACCCCCACAAAATCTGCCCAACGAGAGAGGTTTGCCTGTTTCAGTTTCAGTGGACCAGGGGACCACATCGGCGCCGGCCCCCATTGGCGAACGGACCAATCAACAAAACATCGCTGCCAAGCATCACGGTAGACCGACGGCCTTGCTGCCGTACCGCGCAAAAAGTGGGTGCAATGGCGCCACCGCTCGATCGCGGGTAACTCGGAATGTTCCGTCAACAACAAGTCCAGCTGAGACTGTTCGTTTTGCGAAAGTTCATTGTGGTACATGATAGCAAACGAAAAGGGATTTCTAAAAAAATAACATTCTTGTTGATCGGATCGACGTTTCCCAGCCAACCCACAAAAATTCTCGCGAGCCGATAACTAAGGTATTTCAAAACGCTTAGTTGTGCGGCAATAATCCTTGCCACCCAACCGACCGATCACATCAAACTGGCTGGGGTCAATGGTGCCCGCTTGGTCAAGCAACAAGTCATCGATGCAGATTAAGAGAATCTTTCCAATCACCACCGTTGCTGCAAAAGGACCGTCTCCAACCGAAAGAGAATCCAGAAGTTCGCATTCCATTTGAATTGGAGATTCGGCAACCGAAGGTGGACCAACTCGCTGACTGGGGATTTCAGTCATCCCCGAACAATCGAATTCCGACTCGTCGTAATTTAAAGGAGCCGCCGTCTTAACCATCGGTTGAGCCAGTTGAAAAGGGACCGCGTTGACGACAAACTGACCGGTCTCGCGGATATTGACAACGGTATCTTTCAACGAACCGTCAGGCTTGTTGACCGCAGAAAACATCAAGGCAGCTGGCTTAGAGCAGATGCCATTAAAGTAGCTATAAGGTGCCAAGTTGGTGACTCCAGCTTGGGAACACGTCGAGACCCAAGCGATCGGTCGAGGGGTGATCACCTGCACCATCATCCTGTAAACCTCGCTCGGATCAACTTCTTCGGGATCTACCAGCATGAAATTATCTTTCCTTAAAAACAACCAAGTCTTCGACTAAAGATCGGCTCAGGCCGCCGATCAATCCCCTTGTGGATTTAGCTCAAACTAGCCAACTCAAGGGATAGCTAGGGTCATCCATTCTCAATGCCTCTTCCGTCAAAAAGAGCGGGCGGTCCGTATCAAACATTACCGCCATCTCTTCCGTACGATCCACGTCCATGCTTTTAAGAATGGTCCCTGGGTGCGGCCCATGTGGAATTCCACCCGGATGCAACGTCATACTACCCAGACCCACGCCTCTACGTGAACCAAATTCTCCATCAACATAAAACAGCACTTCGTCCGCCTCGACATTGCTATGCACATAGGGCACTTTAACCGCTTTGGGATGATGATCTAAAAAGCGTGGTGCAAACGTACAAACAACGAATCCCCGAACTTCGAATGTCTGCTGATAGGGTGGTGGCAAATGCAAGGTCCCCGTCAGCGGCTCAAAATCCCAAGCATTGAAAGTGTAGGGATACAGAAACCCATCCCAGCCCACCACATCCAATGGATGATGGGCCATTTCCACTCGCGTCAATCGAGAGCGATCTTTGATTAGAATAGTCGTCTCAGCCGCTTCATCCCGTGTCGCGAGCTCGGTTGGACTGTGGAAATCTCGCTCGTAATAAGGAGTCCCCAGCAGCATTTGACCATCTTCATTTAAGTACTGTTTGGGAATTCTTACCGGGGCAAAACACTCTAGAACCAAATGATCTTCTTGAGTGATGTCATCACTGTGAAATTGGAAATTTGTGGTGCGTGGCATCACGATATAATCACCACGCCGATAAGGTAGTTTCCCGTATGTGGTTTCCAAATAACCACTACCTCGATTAATGAAAATTAATTCATCAGCGGCGCCGTTGCGATATAGCTCGATCTGTTCCGATTCTGGTTTAACGCGATAGCAAATCAAGTCTTCATTAAACATCATCGGCACGCGCCCCGTGATCGGACACCCTCCGCGATGCATCTCCTGCGTCTTGATATGATGATGCCTCATCTCCTGATTGGCCGCCGCTTTGACCTCAACTTGCCCTACCGTTTCGGTACGATTCACAACCGTCGGGGGCCGAGTGTGGTAGAGGATGCTGTAGGTGCGATCAAATCCTTGGGTGGTGACGACATGTTCGTAATACAAGCCTTCATTCAGATAGCTTTCGCCGAGCTGCTCAAACTGCATGTGGCGTTTGGGCGGAAGTTGGCCTAATTTTCGATAACTGGGCATGTCAAAACCATATTTTTTTGGTGAGAACAATTGATCTATTCCGGCAACGCCTCAAGTAAGAGGATTGAATTGAAGCCGGTATTCCCTTTGTATGGCCTCCAGCCAGAATTGGCAATTGTCGATTTGACCGTTATGGTTACCAAATACGATTTAACCTTTTTTGACGATGACCCGAATGAGCGAAAACAACTCTTCTCAACCCGACCATCACCCGGTAGTTCTGATCACCGGGGGAACCAGCGGAATCGGCCTAGCGACCGCCATTTTGTTTGCCAGCAATGGCTATCGCGTCGCCATTTGCGGCAGAAACCAAGGCCGTCTCGAGGAAGCGATCAAGACGATCACCACGGCCGCCGGTCCAAGCAACCGGGTCGCAGGATTTGAGAGCGATCTGAATGACCCCCAAAACACGAAGGCATTGCACCAATTGGTCATCGAGCGATTTGGTAGCATTGACGTCTTGGTGAATAACGCATCGTCGGCGCCCCTTGGAGACTTTGAGTCTATGTCGGCCGAAACGTTTGAAAGCATGTTGAACATCAACGTTCGCAGCGTGTTCTACCTGACACAACTCGCATGGCGAACCATGCAGTCGCAGGGCAGGGGAGTGGTCGTCAACATTTCATCTCTAGCGGCGATCGACCCGTTCCCCGGCTTCAGTTTGTATGGATCCTCCAAGGCATGGCTCGATATCTTAACCCACGTGTTGGCCGCTGAAGGAGAAGCCTCGGGGATCCGCGTTTACTCGATCCGCCCCGGGGCTGTCGAAACACCAATGCTCCGAGGTTTATTTCCCGACTTCCCCGCTGACCAATGTGTCCAACCTGAGGAAGTTGCCCGTTTCATATTACGGTGCGTTCATGAACCGGAGCAGGTTGAAACCGGCAAACCCCATCACGTCACCAACCAAGCAGACCACTCTTGACCCTTCGGTAAATCCTCAATGTTCGAACGCCCAGCATGGAGTCCCATGGCTGAATCAACTAGCGATTCTGAGAGCCGTGGACATGCCCTTCTTCAAACATTTCGTGCTTGGGATCCGCGTTAGAAAGAACGTATGCAATCAAGTCAATGATTTCTTCGCGAGACAGCTTGTCTACCATACCGGCGGGCATCTGGCTGACCTTGGCCTTTTTGCGCCCTTCAATCTCATCCTTCTTCAAAATCGTCAACTGGTCTTTGGCTAGTGGATCGACGACGATTTTCACCAATTCATCATCTTCCTCCATCACCAAGCCTGAGATGGTGTCTCCCGTATCGAGCAGGAAAATATTAGCCGCGAAAGGCTCATCAATACTCTGAGAAGGTTCAACAATCGAACGCAGAATGTGGGACGCCGTCAGTTTATCATCAGTCAGCTTTGTTAAATCTGGGCCAAAATTCTGCCCCTCTCCACCAAACTGATGACACGCAATACAATTCGCCGCTTTAAACGAAGCCTTGCCGACCTCATGAGATCGCTTCATGATCATTCCCACGTCACCGATCAAATCATCATACTTCCATTGCTGACCGCGGGTGTTCAATTTGAGTAACTCATCTGCGACCATTAAATCCAAATCGTCAAGATATTCATCCTTGGCAGAAACGTAACGTTGAAAACTTGGCACGACATAAAGCGCTCCGTACATTCGTCGCCAATGTCCCGGATAGGTGCAAACGTATGGGTAAACGCCCGGTTTGGTGGGGACATTAAATGTAATGGCTTCGTCTTCACCCGGCTGCAGCAGGGTGCTGCCGACAAGCACTTTGTTCGACTTTGGTATGTAATGCCGGGCAAGGGCATCGGTATCCCGCCCTGTGGCCTCAGCTAACTCACCCACTTCAGCCAACGCGCCCGGAAGTGTGATGGCAAAATTATGAGGCATCGAATCTGTATTACTGAAACGAAACTCTACCGGCTTGCCCGCCTCAACTACGATCTTCTCTTTATCGAATATCATCCGATGAGGCACCGTGCCGATGGCAATGACTCGAACGTCTAGATTGCCCAGACGTTTTTCCAGATCGACCTGTTCTTCAGACGACAGCTTACCACCTAACTTTCTCGCCAATTCCATAGCGTCCAAGGCAGGCTTGGAAGTACGTTCATTGACAGGAATTGTACTCAGATAACCAACGATGTTGTCAACGAGCGGTTTAATCTCAGACCGATTCCAACCCTTTGGCGCGACCCGGCTGAGTCCCCTAATCGCTGCGGACTGAAATTCACCGGACGCCAACAGGCGAGTGAGGGCGTCAAACTTTTCGGACTCGTAGCCGGGAATCGATACCATGGCGCGAATGGCTACTTCGTGTAATGTTTCACCGTCCCCAATAAACAAAGACTCCGAAGCAATCGACTGGCGTTTGAAACCGGGACCGCTCCATTCAACCTTTAATCCATGACTACCGCCCGAGTCATAGTAATTAACCCGTAGTGGATGAAAGCCTGCCGCAAGATTGATCACTCCACTCTTGGTTACCATTCCATGAGGTCCGTCATTGTTGACCAACTCGCGGCCGTCCACATACAAGCGTGAGCCATCATCAGACGTTATAAAAAACGTGTATCGCCCCGACTTTGGAACTTCGATCATCGCCTCGAAAATATTGGTGAAGGCATCTTGAGGCTGACCCTTCGGAATGAAAACATCCACGGTCGCAACATCAGCGGTGACTTGAGGTTTTTTCGCGTCGACACTTTGATTCGTCGCATTGGCCGCATGCGGAGTCAGGTACCCCACTCGCACGCCGTTTTTCATCCCGCCGATTCCAGATTCCGACTCCAAATTCTGTGGCAATTCGAAGATCAGCGGCTGAACCTTGGCAAACAGCGAACCTCGGGCCTTTCGGTTCACCACTGGAACCGCGTCGAGGAAATCACGCAAGCTCTGCTTCGATTGTGTTGCCGCCAAGAAAGCATCTCCGGGACCGGCCGACGCCACCCAAGTCGCGTAGCCAAGCCGCTTAATATCCGGAGTCGAACCATTCATGGCAAGATCCTGAACTTCTTTCTGAATCCCCTTCAGTTCTCCTGCTGGCTGGCCGGCCAGTAATTTCCCTAAACCGATGACATTGCCATTCTCTTTCTGCTGCTCTTCGGCAATCAGATCCACGATCAATTTAACCTGCGGCCTATTGGTCATGGAGCTTAATTCCGAAGCTGCCTTTCCCAATTGTTCAGCAGTCGCCTTAGGGTGAGACAAGATCGCACGGTAAACATCTTCGGACGGTTTTAATTGAATCAGCTCATCAGGCGTTCCAGTGGCCAAAACGTATGCCTTGGCTCCGGATGAAAGCTCATTGCCCGTGGCCAGCATCTGCTTGATCATCGAATCAATGTTCAACTGAGACTTGGCGAAACGAAGCACCGTCTCCATCTCCGTATCGAGCGGCATCGTATTGGCTGCAAAAATGGCTTCAGCCCCAGCCAGACCACCGAGATCCACTGCGGCCTTCACCGCTTCGGCTCGCACCAAAGGAGATGGATCGCGGGCCGCCCCCATCAAAAGGTCCTCCCAACGTTCGACTCGCCCAGCCCAGTGACCCAGGGTACGAATCGCCGCTGCGCGGACCCGTGGTTCCGAGGCTGTCGCGACACGTTTCAATAGATCCAGATTGGGTAATCGTTGCTCTTCAAAGACCCACAGGCACTCCAGTAGTGCTTGGGCTTCGTCGCGACCGGGCGAGACATTCTTGGGATTAAGCGAGTCTGCAAAAGCACCTACCTCCTCAGTAATTTCCTCTGGTCCACGACCGCTTAATTCCAGTCTCGCTCGATAACGAGTTGCTGTTTCACCGGCAAAGAAATTCTCACAAACCTCAACAATTGGCTTACCCTTCATTTTTGGAGGGTCCACCAGCGGGCGACCCTCATAAGTCACTCGATAAACCCGGCCATGCGTGTGATCGCGATTGGGGTCCCGCATGTTATGCTGCATATGCCCGATCAACGCGTTATGCCAATCGGTAATATAAAGAGCACCATCTCCGCCCACTTCCATATCACTGGGGCGAAAGTTGGGATCATCCGAAAAAAGGAGCGGGGCAATTTCTGTCGCTCGAATCTCGGCACCGTCGTAAGTGATTTCATGCTGAGCGACACCGAGAAAACCAATCGCATTACTGATCAAAAAGTTGCCATCATGCTCTGGTGGGAAATGACTGCTCGACAGCATACCATTAGCGGGCACGGGTCGGACACGTTTTTTAAACCAAGTTCGGTTACCAACCCCCTTTCCAATGTTGACATGACTTCCGGTACCACCCGTCCCATCATTAGCAAATTGATACCCCCACTGATCGAAAACATCCCCGTGAGGGTTGGGACCAATCGGAAAATGGAATTCAAATTCAAAGGTCCGCGGATTAAACCGATGGACCCCAGACTTGCCTGAGCGAAATGTCGTTGTGGGGGTTTCGAAATTCGCAACATTAAAGATCCCACGAGAGTAATAAAGCCAGCCGTCCGCACCGACGATCAACGCATTGGCCGAGTGATGTGTGTCCGCGCTAGAAATACCCTGCAGCATGCGAATTTTTACATCTGCTCGATCATCGCCGTTGGTGTCCTTGAGAAACCAAATCTCGGGGGGTGCTGCAACCAACATACCGCCGCCCCAAAACTCAAATCCGGTAACCGAATTCAAACCGTCGGCGAAAACGATACTCTCATCGGCCACCCCATCTTTATCGTTATCCGGCAGAATCAAGATGCAATCCTTGCGCGGTTGGCTCGGGTTCCAATGCGGGTAGGATTCCCAGCAGGCCACGTACAGGCGGCTGTCGGCATCAAACGACATCTGCACCGGATTGACCAACCGAGGAAACATCTCTTCGGACGCAAATAGATTGACCTTCATGTTCTCATGAACCGTCATCTTCGAAATCGCCTCTTCACCACCAAGATAGGGCCAAGCCCCTGCTTCCAACGGCCCTACTTTATTTGGTTTTACAACCAGTCCCGCCGGCAGATTTTCATCCTTGAGTTCAAATGGTTTTCCTTTTGACAACGCAAGGATTTGCTTATCTCGATTCGACGTCATGACATCGAACATTTCCATTTCCCGCATCATGACATCAGCATTGGATTGATCAAACCAAGCCAGCTTAGAGCGTCCACCAAAAACATTGTAGCCATCGACAACTCGATAACGACTAAACCAGTGGTAATTCTTATCGCAAACCGCGGCGTAAAGATCGGCAACCGTCTCATTAGGAGGTGCTGCTTTTCTGTCGAGAAACAGCGGGCATAACTTAGCCGCTAGTTGTTGATAACCCTGATCCGTCAAGTGGATGCCGTTCATTGTCAACGGCTTAACAGACGCTTCATAAAGCCGGGCGGAAATTTTATAGAGGTCTACAAAGGGGACATTTTCTTTTCCGCACACCTCTTCCATCGCCTGACTGTACATCTTTAAGTTCACATTGTTAGCTTTGCCATCGGGAAGATGAGGACTGTTAAGATCTTCATGGGCAATCGGTGAAAAGAAAATAAGCCGGGGGGGCGTCTCACCATTGTACTTTTGCGACCGCATCTGCCCGATCGTTTCCGCAAGTTCGGATTTAAATTGCGGCAAACCAGCCTTTCCCTTAAGCGCCTCATTGTATCCAAAAAAGCAAAATACAACGTCAGCCTGACATTTGGTTAACCACTGATCTGCGGAACCGAAATTAGCCGAACGCGGTCGCGCTTTTAATTCGTCAGCTGAAAAACCGAGATTTCGAAACGTGAAACTGTGCTCGGGATAAAGTGCGGTAAGATAGGTTTCAAGCCAAGGATAATGCTGCATTCGGTCAGCCAACGTGTTGCCAATATAGCAGACCCGATCATCTGGCTGGAGTGAAAGACCGTTCTGGGCCATTGAGCAGGGGACTCCCCCTGTCCATGTCATCGAAATCACGAGTGCGAACTGGCAGCAAGTGATCAGTAGTGATCGGATGTTCAATATTTTCATCAAGCTTCACCTGACAGAACAAACTGAATGGGAAAAGACCAAGTTTAAACCATTCAGATTTCAATTCTACCATTGGCAATCGAAGTCGGGTCATTGTTTCACCCTTTTTGGGAGCTCCTGTTCACGACCTTTTTTGCGGTCACAAGCTAAAAACCCTGGCGTTTCAAAATAAACACCGACTAAAAAAGAACTCATGTCAGCACTGTTACCCACGTCTCACTGTTAAATGGCACCACACTCATCTGGGCTGCCAAAACCAAAACACTTCCGCCCGGTCTACCCTGGATCTCCAAGCCTTTCAAGGAACTCAAACAGTCGAAATGGATTCGTCGAGTTATTTACGGCGTTGCCTTACCGGAACTTTCCGCGGTAAACTATTGAGGTAAAAAATTCCAAAGCGATCTCGCTTCATTCCCTTTAAACAAAGCATTAAGACTGTGATAAAACTTTCCCGAGAAATTCGATTTTCTCTTTCCGGGGAATGGGACTCGGCTTCGAGAAACTCATGGGCTGGCTGGCCGAGTGCCCATCACCTTACCCCCTGGCTAGTCTTGCGTGCAATTACTGAGGGACAACCGGATGAGGAAACTGGTTTTCTCTGCAACGTCAAACGGATCGATGACGTTTTAAGATCAGTCGTCAAAGAAAACGTGAACCCAAGTCAAGATATGGCTTTTTCTGCAGAGGATTTTCTGCGCGTTGCGTTTTCTCAATTATCGACACAATGGCAATTAGAAGCCCGATTGTTAGCCCTGGAATTACAAATCTCGCCCTACCTCCGCTATTCGATTCACTCGAAAGAAAAATCCATGATTCATTTAACGCACCAGTTCGAGTTTTCTGCCTCTCACCGACTCCACTGCGATCATTTTAGTGACGAGCAGAATCGAGAGATCTTTGGCAAGTGCAACAATCCGAACGGCCACGGTCATAATTACGTGGTAGATATTTCACTGCAACGCAAGATCGTAAACACGGTCGATAGCGGACAGGTCGCTCGACTACCCGAGATGGAAGCCACCGTTAACCGCTTGGTGATTGATCGGCTGGATCACAAACATTTAAATCAGGACGTGCTCTATTTCCAGAAGGTTAATCCCAGCGTAGAGAACATTGCGATTGCGATTTGGCATTGGCTGGAGGGACAATTTGGCGAAGCGACGCTTTCAGCGGTTAAAGTCTACGAAACCCCAAAAACCTGGGCCGAATACCGAGGCCCTTAATAGGCTGTCAAAAAAACACGCCTTCAAAAACGGAATCGATCCATGAACCCACCGATCACTTTTGAATCACTACGTGAAGCTAACCACCAACGCCACCAGGAATGGGCCAATGGAAATGATTTGCCCCTTTCGTTTCGAGGCGTCGAACTCGCTGGTGAGGTCGGCGAAGCGTGTAATGAATTAAAAAAACTAGAACGCACGCGATTGGGATTAGTCGGTGGTAAGACCGACTTAACAGGTTTGCAAGAAGAACTTGCTGACGTGTTGATTTGCGTGGATTTGATTGCCATGGACCTAGGAATCGACCTAGCCTCTGCCGTGCAAGACAAATTCAACGCCACGTCTGAGAAGTACGATCTTTCAACACGGCTCTAGTCCGACGATCACAGACGACGAGACGGAGCGAAAAAAAAGCTACTCCAGTCAGAGCAATTGATCAGTGAAACAGCTCTCTAATGACCGTTCCTGAAACGTCTGTCAAACGAAAGTTACGGCCGGCGTATTGGTAAGTCAATTTCTCGTGGTCCATGCCTAGCAAATGCAATATCGTGGCATGGAGATCATGCATATGAACCTTATCCGAAACCGCCTCATGGCCAATCTCATCCGTTTCCCCGTGCGCATACCCACCTTTTACACCGCCACCGGCTAACCAAACCGTGAACCCACGGGGGTTATGATCTCGCCCGTCTTTTCCCTGAGCAAAGGGGGTACGGCCAAACTCGCCTCCCCACCAGACAAGCGTGTCTTCAAGCAACCCTCTCTGTTTTAAATCTTCCAACAAACCCGCTACCGGTTTATCCACCGCACGCGCGTGTTCCTCGTGCTTGGGCATATTAGAGTGTTGGTCCCATTTAGGGTTCTCCGACTCGTCAGAATAGTTGATCTGAATGTAACGGGCGTCGGCTTCGGCTAATCGCCTAGCCAGTAGACATTGACGACCAAAATCCTCGGTCTCCTTTTGATCAATCCCATAACTCTCTAATGTTGCCGCTGTCTCTCCTGACAGGTCCATGATGTCCGGCGCCTGCATTTGCATTCGATAGGCCAACTCATAAGTTTTGATCGTCGCTTCTAAACGATCGTCCACGGACAAGCTTTTATCTCCATAGATCGCTTGAGTCTTGTCCATTTGCATACGATTGAAACGTTGCATCAATTCAATCTGCTGACGCTGGGAATTTTTAGAGAGCATCTGGTTCGAGATGTTACGGATTTTAGCTTCACTGGCTGGAAGACCGGCACGCCCCACTGCCGTCCCTTGAAAGATTGTCGGCAGAAATGAGTTGGAGTGGTTTCGAGGCCCCCCTTTACTGGCCGAGGGATTGATCGTGATGAAACCTGGTATGTTTTGATTCTCGGTACCCAGGCCGTACGTGATCCAACTGCCGATAGAAGGTCGCACAAGATTGGTGGCGCCCGTGTGCAGGAATAACGTACTTGGTCCATGTGCCACACCTTCGGTTTGCATCGAGTGAATCATGCACATCTTGTCGACATGCCGAGCCATGTGCGGGAACAGCTCGGAAACATATTGGTCGCACTCTCCGTGTTGCTGGAATTTCCAAAGTGGTTTCAATAATTTCCGTTTGCTTCGCGTCCCGAAAGTGCCAAAACGAACGCCCGTAAAATCAATATCTTGGCCATCGTTTTTGATCAAATCGGGTTTGTAATCAAACGTGTCGATCTGACTTGGACCACCCTGCATGAAAATAAAAATGACACGTTTGGCCCGAGCAGGGAACATCGGTTCGCGAGGGCGCAAGTCGTTGGGGGTCCTATCGCGACCTTGAGCGTCTTGATGGGCAAGTCCCGCCAAAGCCAAACCACCAAAACCACAGGCAGATCTCTGCAGCATCCGCCGCCGCGTTATATTTTGATCGTGATGATTCATTAGGGCACCTTAATCCATGAATCTAAATTCAAGGCTGCAAAACAAAGCGTGGATCAAATTCTGAAAGGCATCAAGTTCCGCCGTTTGAGAGTCGGCATCCGGAATAAACTCATCAAGGAAACCGATGGAAGTCACGACTTCACTGTCCGACGGGAAACGCCCGAGTAACGTACGATAAATGGTGATGATCCGTTGAGTTCGTTGTTCATCGTTGTCACCTGCCGATTCCTCTTCCAAAATCTTTCCGGCCATCACCCGAGCGCTTTGAATGACCATCGGACTGTTCATTAAAAACAGACTCTGAGTCGGCAGGGTACTGGTCACCCGATTCCCAGTCACCAGATTAGGATTAGCTAAATCAAAGACCTCAAACATATCTAGCATCGCATTGCGAAAAGCTGGCACGTAGACACTTCGGCGCTGCGTGTTAAATTCGTAACCTAGATCATATTGGGAAATTTTCCGGATCGTCATCCCTCCGGCGGTAAGATCGAGCTGGCCAGACACCGCCAGAATCGAGTCCCTTAACACCTCAACATCAAGCCGCTGACGATTGAAACGCCATAGTAATCGATTACGATCATCTGCTTTCATCACCTGGTTGGCTGATTCGTACCCCGGCTGTTCATTGATTCCCCGAGCAACGCGTTGCTGATAGGTCTTGGTGGTGACAATCTGCCGAATCAAAGTCTTAGTAGACCATCCATTTTTCACAAATTGGTCGGCTAGAAAATCCAGTAGCTCTTCGTTCGCCGGCGGAGATCCCATCAGACCAAAGTTATCGGTCGTCTCAACCAATCCGCTACCAAATAGATGACGCCATACGCGATTGACATAAACTCGAGCCGTGAGAGGATGATCCGGATCTGCCAACCAATCGGCCAACTGCAGACGACCGCTTTGATCCGCCGGTATCTTTGCACTGGTCCTTATCTTCGGTGCTCGACGACCTGCTAAATCATTTGGTTCATTCCCCGCAGCCGATACCGGCATGAATAGTTCGATAAACCCACGCGGCACGACTTCACCTAAATTGCGAACCTCACCCCGAATGTGGATCGGACTATCTTTGGGTTCCTCAACATCTCTTACGGACATCGCAACAGGTGCAGGCTCAGGGGGATTCGCCTTCAATGCTTTGAGTTGAGCCTCAATCTGGCGGTATTTCCTCAAGGCTACCTTTATGGATTGATCTTGTACCAAGCCCGATGTGTCATCCGCCAAAGGGTCACCCGCCACTGCGGCTACCCGATGAGGAACCCCGGCGGCGTCTGCGACCACTGGAATAAACTGGACTGCATCAACAATCACGTGTCCATCAGTCCCCTCCGTCTCAATCGTGACCCGAGCNACATTATCGGCCTCAAACCGATAGCAACCAAGGGAAATGAACAGCTCATCAATGGGCGGTGTCTGGGACTGGTTGACGCGGCGAAGTGTCTGACCATCCTGATGATCTATTAAGATCGGTACGTTTGAGGCGCGATTCCCACCTGAAGTGTAAGACATTCGAACTTCGTACTCACCACCCATTTTGAATTGGGGGGTAAAGATGATTTTCTTAGATCCTTTTNCAGCATCTTGGTCATGAATGTAATGCTTGCCCACAAACGGACCTGCGAAGGTTGATTCCTGCCACCTTCCGATCCTCTCCGCGTTTGCGTCATCAATAGTCAAACCCGAAAAGCTGGAAACCGGCCGACTCTTTTTCGAATCGGCCGCACCNGATATTGGACCACCTAATGACGTGGCTCGAGCTTTCGCTTCAGCCAGTTCAGAGGTTAGCTGCTTGACTGATTGCCGATATTCCTCCTGCAACTCGCGCAGCCGTGAACTGGCAATCGATGTTTCAACATATTTAGAAACATTGGAGTGCACCACGGTTTGAGTACTCTTAAAAATCCCCGCAAGTGCGTAGTAATCCCTAGTTGTGATTGGGTCAAACTTGTGGTCATGGCATCGAGCGCAACCGAGTGTCAAGCCCATGAAAGTCCTGCCGACTGTATCGATTTGCTCATCCACCACATCAATGACCAACCCTTCCTTATCTTGCTGCTCATAATTCGTTGGTCCCAGTGCAAGAAAACCAGTTGCCACAATCTGCTCATTGCGTTGCTCTTGGGTTTCAGCTGGCAGGAGATCACCGGCAATCTGCTCCCTGATAAACTGATCAAACGGTTTATCTTTATTGAACGCATCAATCACATAATCGCGGTAACGCCAAGCATTGGGAAACATCAAGCTTCGCCCACCGCCACTCGACTCAGCAAACCGAGCAACATCAAGCCAGTGCCTTCCCCATCGCTCACCGAAATGAGGTGATTCCAACAGTTCATCAACTCGCTTTTCGACCGTCGAGAAAGAGTCGATCTCAGCGATCGACGGTGGCAACCCCACAAGCGTCAAGTGAAGTCGCCGAATCAACGTCTCACGATCTGCTGAGACATTGGCCTCCAATGGCCGCAAAGTTTTACTGCCACTGTGCAAATCAACGCTGGACTTCAGTCCATCTCCAATCCACTTGTCGATCGATTGGTGTGGAAATTCACTGTGACTTCGGGACTGAAACGCCCAATGATCACGCGAGGCTGCCATATCGAATACTTCCTTAACCCTATCCGGATTCCCTTCCCGAGGGTCGGGCAAACCGGTCCGAATCCATTCGGCCAAAACCTCGATTTCCTCGGCCGGCAACTGCCCCGAGGGGGGCATCTCAAAATCGTCGTAACGCACAGCCGACATCAGCAGACTCTCATCTGGATTTCCAGGAACGGCTCCCGAACCAGAATCACCTCCTTCGAGGATCTCTTGGCGAGATGTTAAGCGAAGACCCCCACGCAACTTACCCTTTTTTGCCCCGTGACATTCCAGACAATGGTCGACGAGAATTGGCCGAACCTTATTTTCAAAGAAATCAATCTGCGCTGCGCTGAAGGCAGGTCGTTCCTGAGACGTCCCCATTTCGCATAGAAAAAAAAGGAAAACCACCGAACAAAAAAACCAAAGCCAGTATGGTTTTTTGATCAGGTGCACGTTACTCTCCTCAATCTCAAACGCTTGACTGACCAATTTTGTGACGCAAATCCGAAATGATCTCTGGCGGGATAAAACGGGCCAGCTGTGCGTCATCGGCCAACGGAGCAATCTGCTTGATCAATGAGCTGGAGACATGGGCGTATTTACTGTCAGCCATTAAAAAAACCGTTTCAAGCTGTTCGTCCAACTGGCGATTCGCCATGGTCATAGTGATTTCAGCCGCGACGTCGGTCAGCGGCCGAACACCTCGTATCATCACGCCGGCCCCACAGTCGGTCACAAAATTAACCGCCAAACCTTCAAACGACCTGACTTCAACATTGCCGAGGTCGGCAGTGCAACGCTCTACCAGGTTGATTCGTTCATCGGTGGAAAACAGCCCCTGCTTTTCTGTATTCACGCCAATTCCGACGATCAGTTTTTCCACCAATCGACTGCTTCGCTGAATCACATCAAGATGCCCCAGCGTGATGGGATCAAACGAACCTGTATAAACCGCTATCTTCATTGGATTTAATCAACTGACGGTTAGTCTAGTGTTTTAAGGCTCTCAATTAAACGATCGATATCGTTACCATTATTGTAGCAGTGAGTTGCGGCTCGCAACTTACCCCCCCGACAGCTGAGAATCACACCTCGATCCAACAGTTTTTGACGATCACCGGCACCTGACTTTTGATGGTAATCAAACGAAACAATCCCGCTGCTAACGTCCTGCCCTCGCTCGCTATGCAACTCTGCCCCGGCCTCTAAAAGCGCGCTACACAGATCGTCTGACACACGCAGCACCTGCTCCGCAATCGGAGAACGATCAGAGGTCAAACCAAAATCCGACAACAATTCAAGGCTCGCCCCCAAACCGATAAAACCGGCCATGTTCTGGGTACCGCCTTCGTAGCGCGACGCGGATTCCCGAAGTTGCATATCTACTTTTGAAAAATCGTTTCCCTGTTTGACGCTGTTCCACCCCACATTCATCGGTTTGAGCAGGTCAAGTAACTCATGTCGAACATAAAAGACTCCCGCCCCCTCAGGACCCAATAACCACTTGTGGCCGTCTGCTGCCAAGAAATCGATACCCGCCTCTTGAACATCTATGGGAAAGACACCCAAACCCTGAATTGCGTCTAGAAAAAACAGGGCACCGCAATCATGGGCCACCTTGGCAATTTCTAATGGATCCAAGCGATAGCCCGAAGCGTAACCGACCCAGCTAGCGCTGATCAATCGTGTTCTTCGATCGCAGGCATCCGCCATTCGAGCGGGGCAAACGCGATTCCCTTCTAAAGGAACCAACCGCAACTCCACCCCCTGTGGTTCAAGCTGCATCCAGGGATAAAGGTTAGATGGAAACTCGTGCTCCGGTAGCACGATGTTATCACCTGGCCGCCAAGGCAGTCCGCCGGCAACCAAATTGATTCCGGATGTCGTATTTGGAATTAACGCGATTTCCTGAGGTTGGGCGTTAATCACCTGAGCTGTTAGATCACGAAGGTCTTCGTGCTGACGATGCCAGACTGGCCAACAAATATCTCCGTCCATGGCGGCCTGCTCCGCCCACAGCGATACTTTTTCCATGGCAATCCGCGGGATCGGCGCGACCGCCGCATGGTCGAAATAAGCCCATTTTTCGGAAACGGGCATCCCATTGCGAAAGGCATTCCAATCAATTTTGTCGATGCTACGATGGATTTTTGTTTCGGATTCCATTGTCTACCAAGGGAAAATAGGATTTATTACTTTGAAGTCGAGTGTAAAAGGGGCTCATATTATGCTAATTTCTCAACGGTATAACCGGAACAATTAATCATAACGATGCTTTCCTAGCTACATAATGAGCTTTTCCTAAGGTTGACACATATTCCTTGACGTGACAGCCCAAAACTGCCAATTATAGTAGCTACACGGCAATGCGTCCCATTTGATGCATATAGCCCATTTTAATTGGCCACTCGTTTTAAATTTTAAGAATCTATTCGCTCGGGACATTTTTAGTCGTTCCGATGTGAGACGGATAAAAGTTGAGGAAAGCTGCCAGTGCAGAAGGCTCTTTGTATCGCCGCATTAGCAATCGCTGTAATTGTTTTTGCTTTGTTTTTGGCAGACCTTATTTTGGGTCTCGCTGGTAATGCCGAAATTGCGCCATTCAAGTTCGCAAACCAGACGATCGATATTGTGTTCGTCGTCTGCTCGGCCATCCTCGCCTTATTGAGTTGGTTCACCTTCAAAGAACAGGTTTAGATTTGCGAGCTTTGTTCGGCTTTCTCAACCTCGCGACCGACTGCCTCGGCAATTTTCAATGTCACTGAAGATCGCCCTTCGATTCAGACGAAGCGTGTTGACTCATCGCATTCACCAGTCCAGCAAAGTTATACTCCTTCGCCTCGACCGCTGGTTGAAAACCGCTTTCTAATAAAACAGCACTTGTGATCGGACTAATACTTGCCAACCGCGTCTTTTTTAAAGAAGACCCGTACAAACGAATCAAAGAATTCGCGATGGCAGAACTGGTAACCGTTACCCAATTAAAATGGCCGTCCTTCATTTGCATGACAAGCTGCGGATCGGCTTCCTCAACATCCACCGAGTGATAAGACACCACTTGCTTAAATCGAATGCCCGCTGCCACCAGATTCTCTTCAAGAACCTGACTCCCTCGATTCCCCCGTACCACAAGAAAAGGGGACTCCTGTTGCTGCTCGGTCAATAACGTTGCCATGGCCCGACTGTTCGACTCGTTAGGGACGGTACTGGAACAGCCTGACAACCGCATCCATTCGGACTGGGTACCCTCGCCTACGCAAAAAAAAGAGAGCCTCGTTTTAACCGGATCGATTAAATCCGACTTCCCAAGCTTCTCGACTCGCCTGCAGAAAGCCTGTACCCCATGCTGACTTAAGAAGACGCAGCTCCTGTAATTTTCAATCCTATCCAAAGCCTGATCTAAAGAATCCCACGATTCGGGGGGTGAAATAGCGATCACCGGCCCTTGAATACACTTCGCCCCAGCCCCGGTCAACAATCGGGCCAGACGGTCACCTGTCGGCTGGACGGCTCGCGTAATCAATACAGTTTGACGCTCTAACTCTCGTTCCACGCTCAAAACGGCCTTATTTACACACATTTATGGGGAAATTGACGCTAGACAAAATCGATCCAAATCGCCATATTATGGGACTGCCTAAGTTCGCTACGACTTTGCGAATGGGTTCCCAACTCGCTACCAATTACATTGATATACACGAACGATCGAATCATGCCAAATTCCAAACAGGCCGAAAAGCGACTTCGGCAAAATAAAGTGCGTCAAGCTCGTAATAAAGCGACCAAGTCTCGTGTCAAAACCCAAATCAAAAAGGTGATGACGGCGGTGGATGCCGGCGAAATTGAAACCGCCGAGCTGGAATTTAAGACGGCTGCTAAAAAACTAGACCAAGCCGGTGCCAAGAACGTTATGCATCCTAACGCCGCAGCCCGCAAAAAATCGCGTCTGCAAAACGCGATCAAAAAAGCTAAGGCTTCCTCTTAAGACCGCTGCTGGTAAGACCATTCGTTTGCAGACAACAGCAAAAATCTAACTCATTCATTTCGGTTCTCAGTCACTCTGAGAACCTTTTTTTTGCGCAATCCTTTTGACTTGCTCATGCCCACCACCAAATCAAGCGACTCGGCGGCACTCAACCGTTCCAAAAACGCTTAGAGCGGGACTACCATTAACGCCGTCTAGAGCGAGTGGAATTCTTCGGCTTCCTTCGCTTTTGAGGCGCTGGCGTACCCCGGCTTGCAGCCCGACCGGCACCCTTTGGCTTGACTGATTTCTTAGTCGCCTTCTTCTTAACTCCGCGCCGCGCACCCGGCTTGGTTCCAACCTTTTTGGTTCCTCTTTTGGCAGCCTTCTTACGACTGAAGCCAGACTTTTTAAGGGAATCTGAAGAGCGAGCGCCGGAACGCTTGGTACCTTTGACACTTTTGCGTGATTGAGTCACTTTTTTAGCAACTTTTTTCTTTCCAACCGACTTCTGCGAGCGAGTTAGGACGGCCGACGCTTTGCGAAGAGAAGCGAGCTCTTCAGCCGTCAATCGACGATGTGAGCCAAGCGGGAGTTCACCTAGAAACAGGGGGCCGATGGCTACTCGGCACAGACGCACGACCTTATGATCTAAACGAGCCAGCAATCGGCGGATCTCCCGATTCCGGCCTTCGTCAAGCACAATTTCCAGCCAGCAACCATCCTGCGTTTTCTTCAGCGTTCGTACGTTCGCCACTTGAACCTTAGCCTCTGCCAAATAGACTCCCTTTTTCATTTGAGACAAGGTTTCTCGATTCGGCACGCCTTTGACCAAAACGTGGTAGGTTTTGGCAACTCCGTATCGCGGATGGGTTAGCAGGTTCGCCAAGTCACCGTCATTGGTAACCAAAATCAGACCTTCACTCGATTTATCGAGACGACCGACGTTGTACACCCGCATGTCGGTATTAATCAGATCGACAACACGTAAACGGCCGGAGGGATCATTGACCGTAGACAGCACACCAGCTGGTTTATTCAGCATGAAATACTGCAAGCGTGATTCCTGAAGACGCTCTCCATCTACATACACCACTTGCTTAGTGGCATCCACTTTCACACCCAGGCGATTGGCCACCTTACCATCGACCTCAACCCGCCCAGCCTCAATTAATTTCTCACATTCACGACGACTGCCAAACCCAGCGGCTGCCATCACTCGCTGCAACCGCTGAGGTTCATTGAATCGGGAGATCGTCTGCTTTTTCTTTTGCTTGGCCATCGAGTTAATTATCGTTTCTAATCCGACACGTGGGTTGAGCCGCTCAGTCTAGTCCATCCCTTACCAGATTGTAAGAAACATCGATGGAACGGGTTGGGATTCCACAGACTATTGCTATTGCGGCGCGCAATTTTGGGAGACGCGAGCTTGTATATTACGCAGGATGCGCTGCTCAAGAGAAAAATCTCGCCCCAAGGGGATCCAACCCTCATTCTGGACGATTTCCATATCGTAAAGGTCAATATCCAAGCTATTATCGTGTCGAAACTGCCGACCGTTGAAGGTTGAATATTGAGGGAACTGCTTATCTTCTAATTCTTTGTAGACTTTGACGTCAACTAGATAACTATTACCCGTCGGTATCACGCGGACTTTGGCAAATCGGCGCACTGTTTGCAGCGTCGCGTGAAGGCGCTCAAATCCACGGGTCGAATCTTTTCGCCATGGCTCAAAAAGGGTCGCGCCGATGCGTGGATGAGTATCAATCCACCCCTCGGTCATGACATTGTCAACAATCCGAATCTGTTCCTCTTTATAAATTTTAAAATAGTCATCTAGCTCATCCGAAATCTCATCCATAACCAGTGTTCGATCATAAGGAGGGACGGTCAAGGGATTCGGCACCTGAGTCTCTGTGGCGGTTGAATAAGGAGTGGTCGAAAAGACTCGACAGCCAGACAATGATCCCATTATCATCACGCATAGGATCAGGGGAAAGACTTGCAAGTTGTAAATCGACTGACGCATACTCGTTTCCAAAATGGGGGCGGAGTAGTGTCGAAGAATAGTCGGCATGCAGCAAGGGCAAGTAACCAAAGCTATCCAAATTGCTAGCTATCTTTCAGCTGGATTATGGAGGGCTCGAAGGAATCAGGTGGTGAAAATCCAAGGCATTCGATCACTGTCGCTGCAAGGGAACTGATGCCTAACTCCGAATCTCCTGCCAACGCTAACTGAGCTTCCTCACCAGCCGCATAAATGTAGCATGGCACCGGATTCAAGGTGTGGCTTGTTTTACTGCAGAGTGCACCCTTTTCATCCCGCTTCGGCACCCCCTTTTTATCGAGAGCATACATTTCATCAGCGTTTCCATGGTCGGCCGTGACGATCAAAAAACCTCCCTTTTTCTGTAACTCTTTCACCAGTCGGCCGATGCATAAATCAACGGCTTCGACTGAAATCTCGACTGCCAGCACGTCTCCTGTGTGGCCCACCATATCCCCATTTGGAAAATTCGCGCGAATAAAATCGTGTTTCTCATTCTTGATCGAATCAATCATCACGTCGGTTATTTCAGCCGCTTTCATCCAAGGTCGCTGATCAAAAGGGACCTGGTCTGACTTGATTTCTACGTAATCTTCTAGTTCCTCAGAAAACTTATCACTCCGATTTCCGTTAAAAAAATAGGTCACGTGCCCGTACTTCTGAGTTTCACTCACCGCCAACTGACGCACGCCGGAAGCGACNAGGTACTCAGCCAAGGGATTTTCAATTTCTGGAGGGGTGACTAAAAACCGTTTCGGAATCTGCTGATCTGCGTCATATTCCATAATGCCTGCAAAGTAAACGTCGGGCACGGTCCCTCGCTCAAAGGTATCGAGATCCGGTTCATCAAATGCTTGAGCAATTTCCATTGCCCGATCTCCTCGATAATTAAACAACACAACGCTGTCTCCATCGACGATCGGACCAATCGGCTTTCCTTCTTCGACGATCACAAATTCTTTTAGATCCTGGTCCACACATCCTGGATCATCTGCCCGTAATGTCTCGATCGCTTGCTGCGCCGTCTCGAAAGGGCGACCCACGCCTTTTACATGTGCGTCCCAGCCACGCTTGACCATCGGCCAATCCGCACCATAACGATCCATAGTGATATACAATCGACCACCTCCGGATGCAATTCGGTAATCAAATCCGTCCGTCGAATTGATTCCTGCCAGATGGGCTTCCAGCTGAGCGATATAGACCTGCGCGGATTGAGGTGGTACGTCGCGCCCGTCAAGCAGAACATGGAGGCGAACTTTTCGTACGCCATCGGTCTGAGCCTGACTGAGCATCGCCAACAAGATGTCGATGTGTGAATGAACATTTCCATCGGACAGGAGACCAATAAAATGAAACGTCCCGCCGGAGCCCGTTGGGCCTGATACCAACTGGTGCCAAACGTCACTCTGAAACATCGCTCCTGAGCGGACTGCGTTTTGCACAAGCAGCGCACCCTGATCAAAGACACGGCCCGAACCGATTGCATTATGGCCCACCTCGCTGTTTCCCATGTCGTCATCCGAGGGCATGCCGACTGCGCGACCATGAGCTCGCAGCTGTGTGCTAACCGCATGCTGTTTAAGCCAATCCAGATTCGGCGTCGCCGCTTTGGCCACGATATCGCCGGCGTCTCCGCCACCAATCCCGACACCGTCCAAAATCGCCAAAATTACGGGCCCCTTAGCCCCTTTAAAACTCGGATGTTGATTTAACTGGTTCATATCGTTCCAAACGGATGGGTTCTCGGTTGCTCAACTTCTGGACAAGCTACCAATTCCAGCTTCATTTCGAAACCGCTGTCCCACGTTGTCAGGAGCACCTAATTGGCAACAATAACAGAATCAGGCCCAGCTTCCCTTGTTAATTCATTACCTGGAATCACGATGTCACAATCAAAATTAATCTCTTTTGACCCTCAAGGTGTTTTCTTTGAACCTTATGGAATCAAGAAATCTCAGTTTGTCGGCTTGTCCGACTCTCTGACGAAAGCGAGATCCATCATGTTGCGAGAGGATTTGCAGCAATACGAATCCGGAGAGATCCCCCCAAACCGACAACCCCTCGACGCCGGTTTTATGGAAATGCCGGAACGAATCCTCGCAGATTACCGAGCCAATCAAACGTCAAGCGAACTCGGGCAAATATTGGAAACCTCGCATCGGATCCAGCAATCTGTTGATCGTGTGGTCGTTTTAGGAATTGGCGGTTCTTACATGGGCGCGAAAGCACTGATGGAATCATGCTGTCAGCCTTATTACAACGAATACTCCCGCGCCGAGCGGGGCGGACGCCCACGGATGTATTTCGAGGGCAACAATGTTGACAATGACTGGTCCGCCGGATTATTAAATTTATTACGATCCCACAACGATGATTTACCATGGTCGATTGTCGTGATCAGTAAAAGTGGTGGGACACTGGAAACAGCAGTTGCGTTTCGACAGTTTCTAGATGCTTTGAAGTCTGAGGTTGGAGAGGAGCGGCTTCCAGAACTGATTGTCCCTGTCACGGGGCAAACAGGAAAGCTGGCAGATCTTGCTGATGCGATCGGTTGTCAGAGTCGCTTCGTTGTCCCCGATGGCGTGGGAGGGCGGTTTTCAGTCTTCTCTCCCGTCGGGCTCGTGCCTGCAGCGCTGATGGGAATCGATGTGGTCGCGTTGCTTGAGGGAGCTGCCGCCATGAACGATCATTTCCGTCAAGCGGCTTTTGGAGAAAACGTGGTTCTGGATTATGTGGCAGTCAATCGCTTACTTGAACAGGAGCAAGGCTGCCACACAAGAATCCTCTCTTCTTGGACTAAATCCCTCGAATCCGTCGGACTTTGGTACGACCAATTACTTGCCGAAAGCTTAGGCAAGGCGGAGCAAGGTGCCTTACCGCTCTCGGTGGTGAACACACGCGATCTGCATTCGCGAGCCCAACAACATCAAGAGGGCCGACGAGATAAAACGGTTAACAACTTAATCTTAGACAGCTGGCGTTACGATCCACTGACGGTAGGACAAAGTCCGTGGAATCAGGATGGACTCAACGAACTGTCCGAACGGACCTTACCCCAAATTATGAATGCGGCCATTCAAGGAACAAATCAAGCCTACCGGGAAGACCAAAGACCCACTGCAGACTTGCATTTACCCGCTTGCAGCGAGTTCTACATGGGACAGTTGCTTCAAATGTTAATGCTGGCGACGGTATTAGAAGGCCGCGCGATGGGAATCAACCCTTATGGACAACCAGGGGTTGAGAAATACAAAATCAACATGAATCGGCTACTGCGAGAATAGGGAAACGCCTAAACTTTTTTTGACTAGGAGTTGAAAATATGGCCATTGAATTAACCTGGTTGGGGCATGCGACCTGGCTGATTGAAACGGAAGGACATCGAATATTGATCGATCCTTTCTTAAATGACTCACCGACAGCGCCGATCACTGCCGATGAGGTTGAAACGGATGTCATACTCGTCTCACATGGTCACTTTGATCACGTCGCTGATGTCGCAACCATTGCCAAACGGACCGGTGCCCAGGTCATTGCTAACTATGAAATTGCCGAGTGGTTCAGTAAAAACCACGCACTGGAAAACATCGTCGGGATGAACATAGGCGGCCAGTTCCAGTCCTCTTTGGCCAAGCTAAAAATGACGAACGCGATTCACAGTTCGCAACTCCCTGATGGATCCTACGGCGGCAACCCGGGTGGCTTTCTTGTTTCATTAAAGGGCAAGAACATCTATTTTGCCTGTGACACCAGCCTGTTTTCCGACATGCAGTTAATTGGCCAAGCTAACATTGATGTAGCTATCCTCCCCATCGGCGACCTGTTTACAATGGGTCCCCAAGACAGCGTCGAAGCCGTAAAGTTAATTGGACCCAAACAGGTCTTGCCCAGCCACTACAACACCTGGCCGCCCATCGAACAAAATGCGGAGACATGGGCCGAGATGGTAAGCAGCGAAACCGATACTGAACCGATCGTTCTTAACCCTGGCGGTAAACACACTTTTTAATTTTAGATTCTTTGATTTTGTTGACGACATTTTCCGTGAAGCATACGAGATTACCAAATGACCACTCCTGATTACAAACCGGCAATCATCGCGATTGTCTCCATTTGCTTGTTGACACTTTCTGAGTCTCACGCACAAGAGACAACCCTGCAATGGAAATTTGAAGCGGGCGATCAATTCTCCGTCTCCATGCATCAACAAACCCAGATCGTCAGTCAAGTCGACCGACGCAGCCGAACGAGTTCTAACGACATGCAGATATGGATCGATTGGCAAGTGATCGCGGTCGATCAAGACCAAACAGCGTCGATCAAACAAACCATCAAACGTATCAAGCTGGAAACGAAAACACCGAATGAAGGAGGTGAACAAGTCACCAGGGTAGACACGAGTGACGGTAAGGCGGCACAAGGTCTTGCGGCCAAGCTGGTCCAGTTAATCAAACCGCTCATAGGCGGCACCATCACGATCCAAATTAATGGTCGAGGAGCCATCGAGTCGGTTGAGATCCCAGAAGCAACAATGGAAACACTCCGCCAAGCCCCTGCTTCGATGCAATTGCGACAACTCTTCACGGAACAGGGACTCAAAGAGATGTTTGGGCAAGCGGCTCTAGAAATGCCGGCCGATCCGATGGCTGCGGGTGAGACATGGGAAACGACCGATCAAATTAGCAGTGAACTCGGCACTTTCGACCAAGTCCAGATGTTCACTCTAGAAGAGGGTGGAGAAGAATCAGCTCTGCGAATCATCTCGCTTAAAACAGAACTCCGCGAAACCAAATCTTCTCCATCCGGTGCGCGACTGGAATCGTTCACGGGCACCGGCCGATTCACATACGACTCGTCAAAAGGTCTCTTTACCGAAAGTCGCATCGACAACCAAATGGTAACGACCAAACCCTATCGAAACATGGTGATCAAAACCGACGTCACCAGCATGATTGAACTGACCGTCGCACGACAGTAACGCCTCACCCCGAACAAGACTGCTGTGAAACCAAATCCAAGCCTTGAATTCGTGACAATTGCACGCGTTGGTGAAATAAAAGAGGGTCAAGCCTTGGCCTTTGAAGTGGAAGACCAAATCGTTGCCGTCTTTCTCAAAGAAGGGAACTATTATGCCATCGATGACATGTGCCCCCACATGGGTGCCTCGCTGGCAACCGGCCATTTTGACACGGTTCAAATGAACGTCGCCTGCCCTTGGCACGGATGGAAATTTGATGTTCGCGATGGAACTTGGTGTGACAATCGCCGGATCAAAACGGATGTTTTTGCCGTTAGGGTTGTCGAAAATGAAATACAGGTCTCCACAAGCAAAATAAATTCCACCCCAACCGAAACAGATCAATCGGGAAAAAGTGATGAATCATGACGAAAACTAAACGGGAAGACCAGAATGTAACATTTGACGAATTCCAGAAGCTGATTCGGGATATGTATTTTGAAAAGGATCAGGCAAGGGGGATTCCCGGCACCTTTATGTGGCTGATGGAAGAGGTGGGAGAATTATCTTCAGCATTGCGAGAGGACGACAAAGAAAATCTGGCTGCCGAATTCGCCGACGTCTTGGCTTGGCTGACAACCATTGCCAACGTCGCCGGCGTTGACTTGACCGCAGCGATTCAAAAAAAATATGGCTCGGGATGCCCCGGTTGCCAAGAATTGGCATGTTCCTGCCCAGATACCGAAAAACCCTGAATCAAAAGCGGGCCGGAGAGTTCCTGTTACGATCAAAACAAGACAAAACCGTTTCGAAGAAGCCGCAAACAAACGCGTTATTGTCCTGTCTCTCCTTAACATATTGTTTTGGTTTAAAAACCCACGGCCGGTTCCCGCGAAGATTCTCTTTTAACGGTTCGTCTTGTTGAAAAGGTGAGTCAGCTTTCAATGAGAACCAAAGGGTCGAGTTCCTCGTATAAAGTGGAAAGAGGCCACCCGCTCCTCAAATGTTTAAATACAAGTCACCCAAAAGCTGGGTTGTCGCATATGGCCGTTGGGGACCGAATCGTTTATGCTTTGGAATGACCCAAAACGGTCGGAACTGCCTTTCAATCGAGACCCTAACAGCCGTCCGAAAGGTCGACCGAAAGCGCCACCTTTGTTTCCATTAACCTTGAACCGACACCACCTCTCATGCATCGCTTTCTGACCTTAATTGGATGTTTCTCGTTGACGGCGGCGGCCTTAGGGGCTTGGCCGACCGAAGGGCGAACTGAAACAAACCTACAAAAACCAGGTGGACATGTTTCACAATCGCTGTCAACGTTTGAAGTCAAAATCGGATTTGAGGGAATTACGAAACTAGGTCACTGGGTGCCCGTTTTCATCGTGGGAGCACAAGACCTAAATGCGACTCATTTTGAAATCTCGGTACTGGATGGGGATGACCAACCAACTATCTATTCCGGCGAGTTGATCTCACGAATCGGACGCGAGGGATTTTTGGAAGCTTGGATGCGACCCGGACGAAAGTACGGTGAGATGCGAGTCCGCTTGCAAGACTCACAGAAGAACGTGTTGGCAGAAAAAACATACAGTTTAGATGACCCATCGCTTTTCAATATCGTCGCCAGTACAGACCGTTTGGTTCTATCCATAGAAAGCGGTGATTCGGTATACAAATCGCTGATGTCCGTCATCACCAACAATGCGGAGGACGATACACAGTTCTTAATAGCAATCAAAAGCGCCAGCCAGCTTCCAGCCTCTTGGCTTAGCCTTGAATCCGTTTCAACCATCGTAATAAGCACTTCCAATGTGGAATTGTTGCAGAGCTTTTCTAAACAGCAATGGCAGTCGATCGAACAATGGGTACGCAACGGAGGTCAACTTGTTTTTTGTGGTGGTGCGAATGGATCCAAGGCTTTGAAAACACCTGGATTGGGACAGTTCCTGCCCGGCACGTTTGAACGAGTCGTACCCCTCCAAAACAGCTGGCAGATGGAGGCATTTGCCAATAGTCGCGATCCTTTACTGCAAGGCAAAGGGGCCACTTTGCCAGCGACTCAGCTGAACGAGTTGACCGGCATCGTAGAAAAGACCCAGAACGAAACCCCCTTAGTCATCAGATCCGCCAAAGGATTTGGAGAGATTGTTTTTTCCGCAATTGATTTTGATCAAGGTCCCATCGTCGAATGGGCCGGCCGCAACGCGTTTTTTAAACGCTTGTTAAACCCGACCGCTTTCACAGAGCGGGCAGCACCTGACGAGACACAAAATAATCGCTTTTCACATTTTGGATACGATGATCTGGCAGGACAGCTAAGGGTTCCGTTGGAGCAGTTTTCATCCGTACGGTTCGTGACCTTCACTTGGGTAGCGGTGTTGATCGGACTTTACATCTTGTGTATCGGACCCGGTGACTATTTTCTATTGAGAAACGTGCTTGGGAAAATGGAATTGACGTGGCTTTCATTCACACTCATTACCCTTTTATTTTGCGGCGTTGCTGTGATGATGGCACGTTTTACAAGACCTGACGAGATGCAGGTCAACCAACTCGAAATCATCGACATTGACAGTGTGGACAGTACTGCTCGGGGGCACCTTTGGGCAAACGTATTCAGCCCCAGTACGGCAGACTGTCAGGTTCAAATTGCCAATCAAAATTCGCTTGGATTCGACACGTATTCCAACAGTACGGTAACTTGGCAGGGATTACCCGGCACGGGACTCGGCGGGATGCAGACACGAGCGGGTGCAGGCCTCTTCCGTCGAGAATATCGCTGTGAATTCGAATCCAATGGGGCAGGGGACTCGCCAGCCCGCTGCACGCTCGCCAGTTTGCCAGTTCAAGTCTCATCAACAAAGCCGTTGTATGTTCAGTGGTTCAGTCCAAATGGATTTGAGGTGCAGAGCAAGTTAAAACTGGATCCGCGAATCCAGCGACTCGAAGGCACCATCACCAATCCCCTGAACGTCAAAATCACAAATTGTCGTTTGATGTTTGAGAACTGGACGTACAAACTGAACGATGATTTAGATCCACAAGAGACCTTTGACGTCGCCACGGAAACCCGAGAACAAACCGCTAAAAACTTTTTGACGCGCCGTGTCAGAAAAAGCAATAAAGGAAAAAATATCGCATGGAATCCCGCGGACACCAGGCTTTGGCGAATTGCTGATATGCTGATGTTCTACCAATTGGCAGGAGGACGCGGTTACACCCAGCTTTCGCACGACTATCACCCTCAACTTGATCTTTCTCAACAACTCAACCTAGGACGCGCCATGCTAGTCGGCGAAATCAAGGGCCGGTGTACAGACATTGAAATTTCTGATCCGCGTTCTACAGCGGCCTACGATAACACGACCACGATCGTTCGAATTATCCTGCCAGTTGAATACGAAAATCCAAAACAGTAGCCCGGAAGTCCGCCGTGATAAAAACAGAAAATCTGACCAAGAAATACGGCGATATGTTCGCCATAAAATCGATCAACCTAGACCTGGACCAGGGTGATCTTTTTGGTTTCATTGGCCCCAATGGCGCCGGTAAGACGACAACCATGCGAATCATTGCAACCCTCCTGGAACCGAGTTGGGGCGAGGCTTATGTCTGCGGACATTCGATTTATAATCAGCCCAAAGAAATCCGACGATTAGTCGGATACATGCCGGATTTTTTCGGTGTTTACGATGACATGAAGGTGATTGAGTATCTGGAGTTCTTTGCAGCCGCCTATCGGATTAAAGGGGCGGAACGAAGACGAAAATGTGACGAGATGCTCGAGACCGTTGATCTGGATTTCAAGCGAGACGCTTTTGCCAATACACTTTCACGCGGTCAAACCCAGCGTCTCGGCTTAGCCCGCGTGCTGCTCCACGACCCTCAAGTTCTTCTCCTCGACGAACCGTTAAGTGGTCTCGACCCACGAGCTCGAATTGAAATGAGAAACTTAATGAGGCGATTGGGCACGATGGGAAAAACAGTCGTGGTCTCCAGCCACATCCTGCCTGAACTAGCGGACATCTGTAATAAAATCGGAATCATTGATAAAGGTGAATTGAAAGTCTCGGCCGAAGTGACCGAAGTGATGAGCCAGGTTCGAGAACAGACCGTCCTTCATATCGGCGTGGATGCCAAGGTCGATTCTGCGATGGAGTTGCTTCAGAAGAACGAGCGAGTCAGCACGGTCGAACACGGTGACGGACATATGGTAGTCACTCTTAAAAGCCAGACCGAAGACTATTCTCAACTTGCGGAAGAATTGATCAGCGGGGGATTTGGATTGCGTCTCTTCCGAGAAGAGGAGGTGAGTCTAGAGTCCGCTTTCATGACACTCACCAAGGGAGCCGGAGCAAAAATTTAATCGATTCAAATCTCGAGGGGCTACCGCTTCAAAAGGCGGTCTCAATAAATTCCCCAATGCCGAATACAGAGATTAGATCGCGTCGTTACCGCGCTCGCCGGTTCGGATTCGAACACAGTCGTCCAGAGGTACCACAAAAATCTTTCCGTCACCGATCTCACCGGAATCGCCGCTCCGCCCCCCCTGCATGATCGCCTGAATGGTGGGCTCGACGAACTCTTCATTGACGGCAATTTGCAGCTGAACCTTGCGCCGTAAGTTAGCAATGACCTCGTCAACGCCTTGAATTTCAGATTTCCCGTGTTGGCGGCCAAATCCTTGACAATCCATAATCGTGAGACGAAAGACTTGGACGTCGGATAGCGCGGATTTGACCGACTCCAACTTATGGGGCTGAATGATGGCAATAATGAGTTTCATAACGAAACTTTACCATGCCAAGCCGGCCCCGAAAAGTCGCGAACATTTAACGCAGATCATGATTCAGCCCGAACCGTCCAGCGATACCTAAAAGGTCACAATGGCATCAACAGCAAAGATACCCGCACCCGGGTGAGGAGCCGCCCCTCCCCAATCAAAACGTAACTCGGGGCGAATCACGATATTCGCGTTGGGGCGATAATTGAACCCACAAGTCCAGTCCCAAGTTGACGTATGACCAGTCGTAAGGTGATTTGATTTCCACCACTCAAGCCTAGATCCAAGCCCCAAACACGGGTTAATATTATAGAACAGATAATTGACCCATGAGATATCACTGCGGCTATCCGTATTCAGGTCGAGAACATCGAATTGCATGACGTAATTTGCTTTGGACGTCAGACACGTCTCAAGAACCAATGAGGTCAAGCTTCCACTTCCAGTCAGGCCCATATCGCCAAATGCACTCGTCGCATTCAAGCGGATGTTTTTTCCTAGCGAGAGCTTTACACCGGCGATCCCGTTAAATCCATGATTGGTATTTTTAAAGGCCGTGTCCCACCCTGCAGACGCCCCTAGCATCACACTGTTGCCACCGCTGCCAAATTCACCAATCACGCCAGTTTGAGAACGGGGCTCCGTATAAAACCGGGTGTAGGTGTGGCTATAAAAGAAATTCTCTGTGGCGGGTAAACCTTCATACCCAAACGGGGCCAAGAACTTTCCCGCTCGAATGGTCGAACGTCCATTGCCCAATTCGAGATAGGCTTGCGGCAGGGCCCAACCATAAATCCCATAATCCCAACTGTTATCCCAGCCCGATGGATTCCCCGCGGGTGGATTTCCAAACGCCTGCAAGTCTTGTCCATCGACTCCATAAACTGCATCGACACGGAAACCAACTTTGTTGTTGCAATCAGTCGGTTTATCAAGATAGAGCCAGCTCTGATGCAACTGGACTTTGCCGGGCTGCTGGCTGAACATGACGTCACTGCGGTTTTGAAACCCAGTCTGGACCCAACCTCCCATACCGATACCACCTGGCGTTCGCCCGAACACACTTTTTGGGCAGCCTAAGTTACAGCGAACTCGACTACCCCGCGCATCGCCCAAAGCATTGCTCTGGACCATCAATGGCGGCTCTTGCCCGGTCTGATTGGGAGGCTTAGGTGCAGTCGGCACCTTTTCGTCATCCTGCAACGTGACGCTCGTGGACTCCCAGATCGTTGTATTGGCGGTGTCCGATGGCGTTTTCAAACTGGCATTAGAAAAAATCGGCATCGCCTGCATGGCGGGAGGATGGGGAATTGAGGGATTCTCAGATTGCCAATCGAAATCATTGGTTTGCCCCATCAGTGGACTGATGAAAAGAACAGACGCGATGGTGAAAACTAGTTTCTGAATTCGCATTTGCAAAACTCCCTACGTTTGCAGGCTTCTTCTCGAAGGCTGCCTTGATCAAATACTCAACGTGAGCGGCGTATTTGAGAAATCCCAAACCACTGGTTTTATCGGTAGAGGAAATACGATTGATCCAACCGGAAAACTGAATGCTGGTAGCAGGAAATAGTCAAACCTTAAGGATTACGTAAAACGCTCTGCTCAGCCAAACCTACCTGCCAAAAGAGAGGCCAAAAAGCCTACAAAATCAATGCACGCCGCATGCCAGCCGGTGAATTGCCCTCACCAAGGGCCAGCTCTTCAGCCTAGCCACCTTCAAGTGGTAAATCAGCTTCAGCGATCTGATCGAACAAAGCGTCCACGTATGTTTGCACGTCAAAGGGTGCAAAGGCATCGGGTGTTTCCCCCAAACCGACGAATTTTACAGGCAATCCAAATTCCTGACGAATGGGAATCGCAACGCCCCCCTTGGCCGACCCATCCAGCTTGGCCAAAACTATGCCCGTAACACCTGCTACCTCGGTAAACCCCCGCGCTTGGCTGATTGCATTTTGCCCAGCCGTTGCGTCTAAGACCAATAGCACCTCGTGGGGCGCGTCACCAATGACCTTGGCCATCACTCGTCGGACACGAGCCAATTCATCCATCAAGTTAGCCTGAGTTTGCAAGCGGCCAGCCGTATCAATGATACAAATATCCGCCCCTGTTTTCTGGGCCGCGTCGACCGCCTTATATGCAACGCTGGCTGGGTCGCCACCTGATTTTCCGGTTACGATTTCCGCGCCCAGTCGATCTGCCCAAATCGTCAGCTGCTCGACCGCAGCAGCTCGAAACGTATCACCAGCGCCCAGCACAACTTTTTTTCCTTGCTGAGTGTACAAATGACAGAGTTTGGCAATGGAAGTCGTCTTACCCGACCCATTGACCCCCACTATCATAATGACAGTCGGACCCGATTCTGCCTCAGCCACATCGGCTAATTCCTGATGCATGATCCCATGGATCGTCTCTTTGGCAGAATCCACCAGATCCATCATCATGACTTTTCGACCACGAAATTTCGATTTGATATCGTCACGAATTTTGGTAGCCGGGCCGCTTCCCATATCCGTTTTGATCAGAAAGGCAAACAATTCATCGAGAAAATCGTCGTCAACGAGCCGCCCATCTTTACCCACCAAGTCGCGGATGTCGGTATTGAGGACATCAATGGTTTTTTTTAGGGCCCCTTTAACACGGCCAAACACACCACCGGAGGTGGAGACATCCGAAGACGCACCCTCATCGCTTTGGTCGCGGGGCTCTTCTTTAGATTCATCATTGTCTTTTCGTCCGAATGGATTCCAGCCAGCCATGTCTTGCTTGTCTTTTTAGGAAATGTCGATGTGATCAACCGCTCATTGTACGTCCGATTCAAGATATTGGGGAGGCGATTTAAATTCACGAATGCCTAGGTCTCTAACCCATCCGTTCCGGTCTCGGTGTCCCACTTCGGGTCCGTCATGTCCGATTCGATTTCGGTTGGCTCACTTAGAAAATCATCAGGTATTTCCTTTTCAGGATTTTCTTCCAACCCCTGGTCTTGTGAGTTCATGAAGCGATCCAGAACGCCATTCACAAACTGGGCTGACTGATTCGTTCCATAACGTTTTGCCAACTCAATCGCCTCATTGATCGCGACTCGATCGGGCGTATCTGTGAACAAGATCTCGTAGGCACCTAACCTTAAAATGGCACGATCAGTTGCCGCCATCCGGGTCAATCGCCAGTTGGCAGCCGTGAACTTCAACCGCTGGTCAATCGCCTCACTTTGAATGGTAACTCCGCGGATGAGACCAAAGGCGAACTCGCATATTTTAGGATCGCCCTTAAGGCGCCCCCGAACAAACGCATCGCTTTCCTCATGTGGAACATCGGGGTTCAGGTCAAATTGGTAGAGAACTTGCAGAACAACTTCTCGAGCTCGACGACGACGGGACATAATAATTTACAAGGAACGAGGTGGATGAAAGATCTGCGAATTGTAAGTCAAACGTTCAAAAGAACAACTCAGTGGTCAATCACGGAATTGGTCATGCCACCGCAACATTTCAATAACGGCATCGACCGCTTCATGACCTTTGTTACCAACACTGCCACCACTCCGCTGAATTGCCTGTTCAAGGTTATTGCAGGTCAGGATTCCAAAAGCGACCGGTTTAGCGGTATCCATCATCAATTTCCCTAACTGGGCGCTCACGGTCGTGTTGATGTGAACATCATGGGTCGTATCCCCTCGAATAACGGCTCCTAGGCATATCACCGCCGAAACAGATTCTAAAGATAATTTGGCTGCCAAAGGAATTTCCCAAGCACCCGGTACATGATGAATATCGATCTGTGGATCCAGTACACCGTGCTCTCGCAATTTCTCGATCGCACCAGCCAACAATTTGCCCGTTATCGCTTGGTTGTATTCAGAAACGATTACAGCAAACCGCTTCCCTTCCAGCGAACCTTTTTGTCCCGTGTAAACGCGACCTGTAAAACCATCCATATCGTTATGCACTCGTACTTCTAACCGGCCAGATATCCATGGTTGCCAAGTTGACATCGCCTGTCTCAAAACTTGATAACCAACATCAACAAAGGGGGACTGAGAGGTAACCAACAAGCATTCTCAAACCTCTCAAGCCACCGAAAATCAACGCAGTTCAAATCCCGCCCGCTTTAACACCAACCAAAAATTCTGCATTGGACTGTGTCTTTTTCAATCGGGTCAGGAACATCTCCATCGCATCGGGAGAGTTCATTTCACTGAGAACCCTTCGAATCATGCAAATCCGCTCATATTCCTCAGCATCCAGTAATTTTTCCTCGCGACGTGTCCCCGACTGATTGATATCAATGGCGGGCCAAATCCTGCGATCTACAATGCGGCGATCCAGAATAATCTCCATATTTCCGGTGCCTTTAAATTCTTCGAAAATCACATCATCCATCTTGCTGCCGGTATCGACCAAAGCGGTAGCAAGAATGGTTAACGAGCCACCTTCTTCAATCTTCCTGGCCGAGCCGAAAAAAGCTTTGGGTTTCTGCATCGCATTGGCATCCAATCCCCCCGAAAGTGTTTTCCCTGACTGCGGGCATTCAGAATTCCAAGCCCTACCGAGACGCGTAACGGAATCAAGAAAAATCACGACATCGACGCCGCTTTCTACCAGACGCTTAGCTTTCTCGAGCACCATTTCGGCCACCTGAATATGCCGCGATGCCGGTTCATCAAAGGTCGAACTAATCACTTCACAATGTTCACCTTTGACCTCCCGTTCCATGTCCGTAACCTCTTCCGGGCGTTCATCAATCAACAACATGATCACATAAGCGTCGGGGTAGTTATTCAATACAGCGCGCGCCATATTTTGCAGCAGCATTGTTTTTCCGGCGCGAGGCGGACTCACAATCAAACCCCTCTGTCCAAATCCGATCGGGGCAATCATGTCGACAACCCGAGTTGAATATTCGGTTGGATCGTGTTCCATCATGATCCGTGTATCCGGATGCAACGGTGTCAACTCATCAAACTGAACGCGACGAGCGTTATCATTGGGATCAACTCCATTGACCTTCTCGACCCTCAGCAGGGCGAAATACCTCTCGTTTTCCTTGGGGGGCCGGATCTGCCCAGTGACAATCGCACCATTTCGTAAATTAAATTTTCGAATTTGACTAGGCGAAACGTAAATGTCGTCAGGGCAACTTAAGTAGTGATACTCTGGACTTCGCAGAAAACCGAATCCATCCGGCAAAATCTGGAGGGTGCCCTCACCAAACATCAACCCTTTTGACTTCACCCGTAATTTCAGTATCTCTAAAATCAACTCGCGCTTACCCAGGTCCTCTGATTCCTGCACACCCTCCGCGTCGGCACATGATTGCAAATCGGAAAGCTTCATTCGCTGGAGTTCCGTCACATTGATTTCGTCAGCTGCCCGCAACTCTGATTTCTCTCCATCAGCTGGCGTTGTTTTTTTCTCACGGGAAATCTGCTCCGCCAATGACATCGGCTCTCCAGCGGACTCAATTTCCCGCAATTTATCAGCTATCTCTGGATCGCCGAATGGCGGCCTACGACCGGTAGGATTACGTTGTCCCGACCGCCGCGCATTGCCTTGCTGGCCCGAAAAGCCTCCACGATTGGAGTCTCGGTTATCACCCATTTCTTTCTCCCGAATTCGTTACAGCTAAAGATGAGACAGCCGAACGGATCGCTTCAATTTTATTAGTTAATTATGAGGGATTTGAATCTGGCTCAGGAAGTCGCCACCTGCGCCACAAATCTTTTATCTGTAAAAAAGTTTCTTCGATCGACAACGAATTATCGATTACATCGGTTGCTCTCGAACGCTTAGTCACAAGCGAAACTTGATTGGATTCGCGTCGCTTTAGCTCTTCAGGCAACCAGCCTCTAACTGCGACGCGTTGCTGCCGTGTTGCCTTTTCCGCATGCACGAAAACAATCTTGTCACACAATCGATCCCAACCCGCCTTGAACATCACCGGAGCGTCTAGAACGACGGCCGGACGATTCTCCTGTTCTAATTGAATCAACACATTGCTAATTCGTTGACCAATACGTGGATGAGTGATTTGCTCGAGTTTGGCTAGTTCGCTTGGCCCTTTTAGTGGATCAAAAACAATCCGTCCAAGTGCCGAGCGATCTACTTCGCCATTCCCAAATACTATCTCTCCCCAATTCTCCCGAATTTTTTGTTTTACGCTAGGTTCATAAAGGACTTGGTGGCCAATTTGGTCAGCATTCAATACCGTTGCACCGAGTTGTTGAAAACACTCGGCCACGCTGCTTTTACCGCAAGCAATTCCACCTGCGACTCCAATCACAAGCATCAAATCGAACCGTGTTTGGGATGAGTCAAATAGGTAAGTTAAATATTCAAAAGTGGTGACACCGATGGATTCTTATTCAGAATTCAATGGAGCGATTCACCCTAGCCAAATTCTACAACCGTTTGGATCGCTGAGGACAACTTAAAATAAGTATTAAGACCAATGGTCACCAACCGAAAGGTCAACTTTCAGCGGAACTCCCAACACAAAAGCATTGCTCATTTCATGGGAAATCAACTCCGAAACGGCGCCCACATCTTCGGGGTGACATTCCAGCACCAATTCATCATGGATTTGCAATAACAAGTTCGTTCGCAGGGGTGATTTCAATAAACGTTGATGAACGTTGATCATGGCCAACTTGATAAGATCAGCCGCCGATCCTTGGATCACCGTATTTACAGCAATTCGTTCCGCTGAAGTCCTCGATCTCGAGGAACCCGAATCCGGCTTCCTCACACCCTCAATGGGGCGCTGTCGTTTCAAGATCGTTTTAACATAACTGTTGCGGCTGGCGTTTTCCAGAATTGTATTGATAAATTGCTCGACGCTCGGGTATTCTTCGAAATAGCCGTCGATAAACGCAGCCGCCTCATCCTTACTGACCCCAATTTCGCGAGCCAAACCATAAGGACTCTGTCCGTAAATAATTCCGAAATTGACCGCTTTTGCCTTCCGCCGCATCTCAGACGTCACCTGATCATTTATAACACCATTCACCTTGGCAGCGACCGAGGTGTGAATGTCCCAATCCTGCTCGAATGCCCTACACAACGCCTCGTCCTTGGAAAAATGGGCCAAGACTCGTAATTCGATCTGTGAGTAATCCGCAGCAATCAGTTTCCAATCTGATTTCCCTGGCACAAACGCTTTTCTAATCCGGCGCCCCGTTTCCGTACGGACGGGAATGTTTTGTAAGTTTGGATCTTTGGAACTGAGTCGACCCGTCCTCGCAACGTCCTGCATGAACGAAGTGTGGACCCGCTTCGTCATGGGATGCACCAAGTTCACCAAAACGTCCGTGTAGGTATTTTTAAGTTTGGCGAATTGCCGATATTGAATCACTCGATCGGGCAATTCATGAAGCTCGGTCAACTGCCGAAGAACTTCAACATCGGTACTGCGCCCAGTTCGAGTTTTCTTTATCGACGGCAAACCGAGACGATCGAATAGAACCTCAGCCAGTTGCGACGGGGAATCGATGTTGAAGTCGGTTTCTGATAGATCGTAAATTTCCGTTTTTAAATTCTCAATCTGTTGACCCAACTCATCGCTGAGAGAATCGAGCGATTCAGAATCTACGGCGATGCCGTTAAATTCCATCTCCGTCAAAACACCAATCAGTGGCATCTCGAGATCGCGAAATAATTCACCGAGATCTCGCTCGACCAAACGGGCCTGAAGGATTTCGAACAAACGAAAGGGAATATCTGCATCTTCGCAGGCATACCAAGAAACCGTATCAATCTCCACTTCATCCATTCGACGCTGATTTTTGCCTCTTCCAATCAGCTCGTGAATTTTGACCGTCTGATGATTAAAGTACCTCATCGCCAATTCATCGAGTCCATGGCTAGACCGGCCAGGCTCCAATAGATAATCAGCCACCATGGTGTCAAATAAAGAGCCCTTTAACTCGATGCCGGCCGTACGCAACACCACCATATCGTACTTTAAATTCTGACCAATTTTTTCGATCGCTTCATTTTCCAGAAGCGGTCGCAATAAATCGATCGCTTGCTGCGGAGTCACATGTGACTCACCCTCGGGCCCTCGAACGGGTACATAAGCCGCCTGCCCCCCCTCCCACGCAAAAGAATAGCCTACGATTTCAGCCCACCTCGGCTGCAGGGCGGTCGTTTCGGTATCCAACGAAAAACGGGGCAAGGCCGACAAACGCGAAACCAAATCAGTCAGATCAGCAACCGTTCGAATGGTTTGATAGTTAGCCTCCCAAACCGGTGGTTTGGCTAGAGGTGACAGATCGGCTACTCGATTGGACAGGGAACGAAAGCCAAATTCGCGGCACAACTCCAATGCTTGATTCACCTCAACGCCGCCAATGCATCCATCGGTCCAATTAATCTCAATGGGTGTATTTTGATCTAACTCGACCAGCTTGCGACTCAGTCTCGCTTTTTCGGTCGACTCGCGTATACGTTCCGCCTTCTTCCCTTTGATCTCATCGGTTCGCCCCAAGATCGCTTCCAATGTGTCAAATTCACCCAACAACTGCGAGGCGGTTTTAGGACCAATCGTGGGCACCCCAGGGACGTTATCAACGGCATCGCCTACCAACGCTTGAAAATCAACGACCTGATCAGGCCGAATGCCCCAGTCTTTTTCAAGATGCTCTGCCCGATAAAATAAATTTTTGCGGAGGTTCAAAAGACAGACACGAGAAGTGATCAGCTGACGACAGTCTTTATCACTAGTGACAACCACACAGCTCCCGCCCTGTTGGTCCACTTGGGCAGCGAGTGTCGCCATGATGTCGTCGGCCTCATAATTTTCTAAAACCAAAATGGGGATCGAAAGAGCCCTTAGCATCCGCTGAATCTCGGGGATCTGTGATCTCAAGTCGTCTGGCATGGGATCCCGATTGGCTTTGTATTCTGGGAAAAGATCGTTCCGGAAGGTCTTACTGCTATAATCAAATGCGCAAAAGAGAAGGTCAGGTCTCCGCTTGGTGATGATGTCCAAGATGTCTCGAACGAATCCATAAATGGCGTTTGCCGGACGCCCGTCTGGTGTCGTCAGGTCACTCATGGCATGAAACACCTGATAAATCAGTGAATGGCTGTCGACGACATAAACCGTTTTCCCCTCCAAATCGGCTAGCTCCCGCACTTGAGGGCGGGAAACCGTGGCGGCTTGCTGGCCGGGCGGAGTTCCAATCGGCTCTGAGTTTGCCGTTTTTTCCGGATTTTCCGGAGCTGTTTCGGCTTCAAAACCGGCGAAAGTCCTCTGTATCTCTCTTCCCATAACCAGGGTTCCATATCCTTTCGCTTGATTTTTCAGTTGTTACGAGCGGAATATGCGGAAGGGCATGTCCCCTGAAATGCAAATTAATGCCCATCCGCCAGTTTTTTGTAGTGAAAGAGGGGGCTGGAAGTAGAATAAGTAATTAAGCGAAGCTCCACATCCTAATAGACAATTCCACTCAGACCATACAACTGGATCTGAGCCCAGTCCTGCCGGTTTCGTCCGCTTCCAAAATTTGACACTGTTTTTACCCGATTTAAAATTGATTCGTAGGGTGGTAAATCCACTCGGGGACGAATTCGGTCGATGTTCACGCGTCCGAACATTCGTGTCGATACAGATCGTTGGCTGCGTTGCAGCACTGTTGTTTTAACTTAATTAGTAAACTCGCCATTTCGCCGGTAAGGCTTTTGAGGAGATCTGAATGGCTGCCAGGGAAAACCAAGGGTACTTGATTGCCGTTATCATTCTGGTCCTGTTAACGCTCGTTTTAGCGCTTTCAACCTTTTTGGGTTTATCCAGAATGAACGAGAACGCAGCCAAGCTACAAGCCGCTGAACAGAAATTGGCCGTTCAAAAGAGCATGAGCGACGCTTACCAAATTGAAGCGCAAGTGTTGCGAGCCTACGTGGGAGAAATGGGACCCAGCGTTGCCGAAGTCCCTTCCATGTTCGACAGCTTGGACGCACTCACGCTGAACAACAAATTAACGCAAAATCAAAAAGACTCCATCGCCGATGTTTTTGAGAGCTTGAAGCAGGTTCGCGGCGAATATGACAAAGACATGAAAATGTTCATCGCTTCGGATGGTGGGGACCAAGTTCAGGAACAAACCTGGCGAAATTTGGTCAGTAATTTAAATTCCGTGCTGTCCAAAAAGCACACGAAAGAAAACGTGCTTCGCAAGGAAAATAAGCGAATCCAACAAGAGGCAAAAGCCGACGTTGCAGCCAAAGAGGCTGAAGTCAAAGCAAAAGAAGCACTGTTGGTAAAAACCCAAGAAGAAGCCAAAGCTGACAAGTCTAGGTACGACGAAAACGTTAATCAACTAACGACATCTCTGGATGCCGCAAAGTCCCAGAATGATGCGGTAAACCGTCAATTCCAAAACTACGCTCAAGCGGCATCGGCTAAAGAAAAGTCGTTGGAGAATGACATCGCCGGTTTAGAGCGTGAAAAAAAGACCCTGAAAGTTAAACTAGATACTTACGAACGCGAGAACTTTGATCTGCATGATGGTCGGATCGTTCGCGTGGCTCATAAAATTGATCGCGTATACCTAGACTTGGGAACCGCGGACGGATTGCGGCCCAACTTGTCATTCGCCGTCTACCCGCAAACAGCGACCAACTTTGAAAAGAATGACTTCAAAGCCATGATCGAAGTCACCCGAATCACGGGAGATCATCAATCCGAAGCACGGATCACATTGGAAGATCCTCTGAATCCAATTCTGGCTAAGGACTTTGTTTTGACGGCCACTTGGGATCCAGGCTATTCGGTTCCGATCGCACTGGTAGGCCTGTTTGACATGGATGGAGACGGCAGTTCTGACCGCTTAAGATTGGTTCAGATGATCGAAAACAATGGTGGTCGCGTTGTCGCGATGAACGACGAGCGAGGCAAAGTCATCGGCAAGATTGATGCCACGACTCGGTACGCCGTGATGGGCAATTCGCCTGATCCGTCGACTGAGAATTCCGGAGCCATCTACTCCGCGATCAATGAATTGACAGATCAAGCGAAATCGAACACCGTGCAACAGATCGATCTGAAGAAATTATTAAACTGGATGGGGCGTCATAACAACGCCACAGTGCAGCGTCTAGATGGACAAATCGGCGAACAATTTCGTCGACGCGAATCCGCAAACCCATTGCAAACCAATGATTTGAAATCGAGCGATCGGTAATAAGCTTAAGCTCAAATTCGAGAAGGCCGGCCCACTGGGGTTGGCCTTTTTTTTTGCCTTGGAAACCATCACTTCTGACTTTGGGTTGTGGCGGCGTTATTTCACTTACCGAAATAGAATTCCCCCAAAAACAGAGATGGCCGCTCAAAGGCCAGTCTTACTAACGCACACGTTGCTTGACGCACCCTGCCGAAGTGATTACTCCAACGCAGTCGGGAAGGTTGGATCCCGGGTGGGGCGAGAATCCCTCCACCGTAAATCCTTAAACCGCAGTGTTCTCTTCTCCAAATGGATTACTCTGGGATGGCATCCAATGGCACAAGGCAATTCCAAGAAAATACAAGAAGGTCAGAGGGATTGCCAACATGATCATGCTGACCGGATCGGCAGGTGTCAGCAACATCGAAAGGGCAAAAATAATCATCACCGCAATTCGCCACTTATTGAGATAAGTCTCGATCGAGAAAATATTGATGCGGTTCAAAAACAACATGACCAACGGCAACTGGAATGCGATGCCAAAACCAATGGGCAAGAACATGACAAAACTAAGCCATTCATTAATTCGAATCTGAGGCTTGATGCCCATACTCGCGTTAAAGCTAAAGAGGAAATCTAGAACCGGGGCAAACACAAAGAAAAAGGCAAGTCCAGCGCCGGCAAAAAACAAAGTCAAACTAATTGGCAAAAACACATAGATGTAACCCTTCTCATGGGGGTAAAGGCCCGATGCCACGAACAGCCACAGCTGCAACAACACCCAAGGACTAGCCAACAACAAACCGCCAAAAATCCCTGCCTTGACCCAGATCATAAATGATTCCGTAGCAGCAAGCGACTGAGGTTCCGCATCGATTTTCCTCCAGACCTGCATCGGCACCATGTCCAATTTGACAGCTGGCATCCATTCGAAAAACAACTGAGTTAGTAAGACACGGTTAATACGACGCTGCAAATCGGGGTCCGCAGTACGTTCCAACTCTGACTTCATCTCAACTAATGGATTTTCGGCGGTTGGTTGCAAAAAATCCCATCCCTCTGAGGTCACGGCTTGCATCGAACTCGCGAAAGCCGAGTCCGCTGAAAGGTTGTTTTGTTCGATCGTATGATTGAATACATTCGTCAAGAAATCGACATCGCTTGATGTCGCTTGGTCTAGATCTGCAATTCGTTTCACGCCCGCCTTTTGTGTGTCGGTTAACCCACCCCAAACGATGCCGATTCGTTTACTGTTCTCCGAATCCCCTGTTGAATCTGACAGCTGACGGCACAACCCTGGTAACCGAGCAATATCAAAACTAGCCGGAGTAAACCTGTAAGGATTGAGATTCACACCGGAAAGAAAATTGGGACTGACATGCCTCAGGACACGGATCATATCGCCCGGATCAATCAGCATGGTTTCGGGCGCCATCTGCTCCTGCTCAAACCAAGGCTGGTACTCTGGGGGAAGAAATCCCAACTGTTCTTCAATTTGCTTCTTACTCAGAATTTGCTCGTATTTTGATACGGCATTAACCAATGGGTCTTTGAGAAATTCGACGACCCGATCGGCAAATAGAAATCCAATCACACAGCATACGGCGACACCAATCAACGCGCGAATCAGAACGCGTCGCAATTCCTCCAAATGCTGACCGAAGGACATGCGCGAATTCTCGAACAAATCTTCATTCGGAGGTCGAACAGGCATGGAAGAGGGTCTCTTTAGGCAAATCAAGGATTGAGGGTCAATCAACGACAAATACAACTTTTAACAAGTTCGGTACAAATCGTTAGTTTGGATGTTATCATGGCCGGCTTTTTGCAACAATATTCACTCAGTGTTGTGAGACAATTGTGTCGAAATCATTGAGATTTCTTTTTCAACAATTTTAGTCCAAACCGCGTTGCCATCAGCCATGTATCCCCTTAGCTTCCAGCCCTTGTTTCAGCGTTACCTGTGGGGCGGCCAACAATTAGCAACCGTGCTGTCCAAACCTTCGGGGCCGGATAATTGCGCTGAGAGCTGGGAGGTCGTGGACCATTCCCAATACCAAAGTGTTGTCGAGCAAGGCGATTTTCAGGGCCTATCCCTCAATCAGCTCATGAAGTCGCACGGGATAGAACTCGTCGGCGAAGACATCTTCGAGTCGATCCATTCGAAGATGATCCCGGAAAACCTGCGAGGTCGTTTCCCACTCCTCCTCAAGTTCCTCGACGCCAACCAAACGCTATCAGTTCAAGTCCATCCGGATGATCAGATGGCAGCGACCCTACCAACTCCCGATCTAGGAAAAACCGAAGCGTGGTACGTGATGCACTCGAAACCGGGAGCCAAAATCTACGCGGGACTCAAGCAAGGAGTTTCGGAAAATGATTTCCGATCGGCGATCGATAATGGTTGCGTTCTTGAAACGCTCCATTGCTTCGAACCTCAAGTTGGTGATTGTGTCTACATTCCAGCTGGCACGATACACGCCATCGGGAAAGGCTTGTTGATCGCCGAAATCCAACAGGCCAGTAACACGACTTTCCGCGTTTACGACTGGGATCGAGTTGATGCTACTGGTCAATCCCGTCCACTGCACATCGATTCGTCTATCCAGGCCACTCACTTCTCTCGGGGACCGGTCAATCCGATCATGCCCCAACCGGGACTGGACACCCACTCGGAAGTGCTAGTCGACTGTGAACAGTTTCAGATCGTCCGATGGTCCAGTGATGCAACAACCGTGACGGCTGAAATAGGTGACGATGACTCATTTCACCTTGTGATGATGACCAAAGGTACGGCCCAGCTTCGGCAAGGTCCAGAAAGTCAAATCATCGAAAAGGGCAGGACCCTCCTGTTACCCGCGGCGTTAAAAAAAACCGCCATCAACCTTTCTCCCGGCGCTGAGTTTCTCGAGATACACCTTCCGAAAAATTGAGCGGTCGCTAGAATCTGCAGCGAGTCTTTAAGAATTCACCGAACCAAAATATTTCAGAACTTGTGACGAATGAATTACAGGTTAGTACCCTATTCTGTGCAACTCGCCGATGTGCGGACGCTGATTGGCAGTGAACAAGAATCGCTCGCCACACGGATTTGCCAGCAATTTTTTGCCGCCGAATGCCACCAACACCCGATCGGCGTAGACGTTAAATCAGAGCTATTCGACGCCGTCGCCGAGCTCGTTCAAAGTGATTATTTGGAGCCAGAGCGAGCGAATCATTACGGCTATGCGTTGCAGGCGATTTGCGAGTTTTTGGGGACACGACTGAAAACCAACAACTGGAATGAGGTCAAATGGGCAACCCTCGAGGACACCGGCCTGAATGCTGTAATGGGAAAGGGTTCGCCAGTCCCTTTGCCGCTCATTCCCGATTTCCCAACCATCAGCCACCTTCCAAACAAAAAAATTCGACAGCAAATCGAGCAGCCAACAGGCAACAGTCTTAAAATCGAATCCAAAGAGACTCAGTGCTTGCTAGAAGATTTCGATCGATGGGTTCAGCAGGCCTATGAGGCCAAGCAAGATCTCGTCTTTTTCTACTACTAACTTCGCCGAATAATGGCAGCGACTTTGAACTTCGTCGCCGGAACAGGCCGTTCCGAGCTAGCATTTAAGTGCTGATCAAACAATGATTACCAACACCCGTCTCATCTTGTCGGGTTATTCTAATCGACACTAGCGCGTTACTATTGCAGACAATTTTTGTTTGCTCTAACGTCCCGGTATACGTTGAATCCCCCGCTTCGATGAGTTAATCATGGTCCTAAGACACGCTGCTTTAATCTGCCTGACCGCCTTGTTCCTTGCATCCCACATCGGGTGCCTTGGCTACGGTCCCAATTTCGGTTCGCAGGGTACAATTGGACAACAGAGAAACGAAGCTGTTATTCACGACCCTTTCCCAAGCAATGAACTAGGGCCGCCGATCATGGGTGCGCGGCCACGAGGATTTGAGCGGCCTTTTTCGGAAGCGACCGATACCCAGGGATCGCCTTATACCCGTCGCAACCAGCGAACTCCCAACTATTGATCACCAATCTTGTCAAACCGAATTCCCTAATCCCGCTCTTCGATCAACAGTGGATCCTCGTGCTACCGGGTAACGATTCTTTTCAAAACCTCAATCCCCCGCTCCAGCATCGCTTCATCGACCGCATAGGAAATTCGGAAATGTGTATCGTGATCACTAAAAATACTACCGGGAATCACCATTAGGTTGTTTTTAATCGCTCGCTCAACAAATTCTTGTCCTGTCCCCCAAGGCAACTTCGGAAACAGGTAAAACGCGCCACCTGGCTTCACGATGTCGTAGTGATTTTTGAGCTCTTCCACCATGAAATCGCGCCGTTGACGATAGGTGTCAATATACGGGGTGATATCAATATCCATCGCTTTTACGCTAGCGACCTGAGCCGGGTGAGGGGCACATACAAACGTGTATTGCTGAATCTTGATCATGGTATCAATGATCTCAGACGGCCCGTGAACATACCCTACCCGCCACCCTGTCATGGCATATGTTTTTGAGAATCCATCGATCACGACCGTCGACTTATTATACGAGGCAGGTGAAAGATGACGATCGTCCATTGAAAAACGACTGTAGATCTCGTCGGATACCAAGCAGATCCCTTTACGCTCCGCTAACTCAGCAACCTCTTGAACCACCTCTTCGCTATAACAGACACCCGTGGGATTGGACGGACTGTTGACGATAATCATCTTGGTACGATCGGTGATCGCTTCCTCCAGTTTTTCCAAATCAATTTGAAAATCTGGATAGGTACTGAGTTTGACCGGGACACCCCCGACCAATTCAACCAAGGCCGGATACATCACAAAGTAGGGGTCAAAAAAAATGACCTCGTCTCCTGGGTTGATCATGGAAAGGGCCGAAAGAAATAGGCCCCCGCTGGTCCCTGAACAAACAAATACCTTGCGATCTGGATCGCCATACTCGATATCAATCTCGGCCTGAAGTTTCTCGCGAAGCGTCGGGATCCCCTGCGTTAGAGCGTAACCATTGAAACCGTCTTCCACCGCCTCAACCATGCGATCCTTAATCGGCTGGGGGACATCAAAATCGGGTTGGCCGATTGAGAGGTTGATGGGATCGTCCATTTTTGCGGCTAAATCAAACATCCTACGAATCCCGCTACTATCAAAATTCCGGGTCCGATCGGCGATCCAGCTGTCCATAAGTGGCATTATCCAAAAACTCCTAGATGAATTTTTCACGTTTTCGATAACTCAAGTCTTTCATCAAATCGAGATTTTTACAAGACACCCACCCACAAGAAGCAGCCTCTTGAGCGTCAAACAAACAAACCTGTGATTGAACGGATATTGGTTATTGTCGATCGGACCGCCGGGCTTTAAAATTTGGCTAATGTCCCGTTTCCTCCGCCTTTCAGCCGAGCGAACCCAACAAACATGCGATCGTAGACGGCCGTTTGTTTCCCCGGTCCTCGTGCTGAACAAAACAGCCTCAAGCTCAGCCACTGAGTTCGACAAGTTTTAGGAACCGACCGGGACCAACAAAATCACGGCCGGCTAGTTACTCAATTTCTCAGTGCCATCCACGAGCGAAATAACAAACGCTCTAATAGCAAATCGCTTGGAAATTGTGGGCTTCAGCGGGGCTTAGCTGTCAATCAATGGAAATGAGTTGCAACTATGTGTGCGATCGTCGGGCTTGTCGGCGTTGAACCGGTCAATCTTAGGATTTACGACGCGCTGACGGTGTTGCAGCACCGGGGACAAGATGCTGCGGGAATCGCCACCACGGGCGGGGAACGGATTTACCTCTATAAAAATAATGGCTTGGTTCGCGATGTCTTCGATTCGCAACACATGCAAGAATTGGTTGGAAATTTAGGGATTGGTCACGCTCGCTATCCCACCGCTGGGACCAGTAGTTATCACGAAGCGCAACCTTTGTACGTGAATTCCCCTCACGGCATCGCGCTCAGCCATAATGGCAACCTGACCAACGCGGCTGATCTGAAGCAAGAACTATTCACTCGTGACCGACGTCACTTGAACACTCGCTCCGATTCTGAAATCCTTTTGAATGTCTTCGCGCACGAACTAGCGCAACAGGAATTCGAACAATTAGAACCAGAACATATATTTAAAGCCGTCTCCGTCGTCCACCAGCGATGCCGGGGCGCCTATGCAGTCGTTGCAATGATCCCCGGCTTTGGCTTATTGGCTTTCCGAGACCCTAATGGGATTAGGCCGTTGGTTTGTGGAACACGAGAAACCGAGCAGGGGATCGAATTCATGGTCGCGTCGGAGTCGGTTGCTTTGAGCGCCGCAGGATTCGGTTCCATCACGGATGTTCTTCCCGGTGAGGCTGTCGTCTTTAACGAAAATCACCGCGTCTTGACTCGCCAGCAATGCCACGCCGCCGAAGTGAACCACACACCCTGCATCTTCGAATACGTCTACCTAGCCCGACCGGACTCCATTATCGATGGGATTTCGGTTTATAAGAGCCGTCTCCGTATGGGGGACTCGTTGGCGAAGAAAATCATCCGTGAAAGGCCGGAGCATAACATTGATGTCGTCATTCCAGTTCCCGACACCAGCCGAACCGTTGCCATCCAAGTCGCCTACCATTTGGATGCAAAGTTTCGGGAAGGCTTTATTAAGAACCGCTATATTGGTCGTACCTTTATCATGCCCGGGCAGGCGATTCGAAAAAAATCAGTACGGCAAAAGCTAAACCCGATCACGTTGGAATTCAAAGATAAGGTTGTGTTATTGGTGGATGACTCCATTGTGCGAGGAACAACCTGCGGAGAAATCATCAGAATGGCCCGAGAGGCGGGCGCCAAGAAAGTCTATTTTGCTTCGGCTGCTCCGCCGATCCGATATCCCAATGTCTACGGCATTGATATGCCGGCAGCCGATGAACTGATCGCTTACAACCGGAATGTGGAAGAGATCCAACAAGAGATCGGAGCCGATTGGTTGGTCTACCAAGACCTCGAAGATCTTTTAGATGCCGGAAGAATTGGAAACCCTGAGATCAAGGATTACGAGGCTTCGGTATTCTCCGGCCATTACGTGACGGGTGATGTCGATGAAGAATACCTCAACGATCTGGAAAAAGAACGCCGCGATGAAGCCAAAGACTGCGTTTAGCTAGGCCGGAAAGAGTCATGATATTACGTTAAAAGAGTGGGCGAAAAGGTCTAACCAATCGCTTCACTCAAATCGAGGTATGTAAAACCCTGACCTTGGTTTTGATATCGTCCGTTGCAACTTTCATGAGTCTAAACCTGCTGCCCGTATCTGTTTGTAACTCTATCGTTCCCGTGATCATGTTGGCGATGATGACAAGCTTCTTAGCCCTAGGTTTTTCGCACCAGAAAAAAATGACGGCGAGGTAGAATCAATTACCAATCGCAGATTGATGTGGCCTTATTATCCCTGACGCTGGGGCAGGGGGACCAGCACAACACAGTTAATTCCGCCGTAGTAGAATCAGATCCGCCGCCAACGTAACGTTCATCGCCTGAACCCCCTCTAAACGAGAACGTTGGGAACGGCGCACTGCGCGATAGGTCATCGCCAAGGCGTCTGTAATCGCAGCCGGTTCTAATTCCACGTTCCGTTGCCAATGCTTTTGCTCAACCATCTCAAAACCTCCACGCCTCATATCATCGACGATCTTTTCCCATCGGCTGCGTGAATGGCCAGTTTGTTGAGTTCGCTCACGAAGCTCTATCAAATCCTCCTCACCCGGCACCGCAACTATACAATTTCCACCGGGAACAAGAACCCGATGTACCTCTGCAACAGGTCGCCGGCCGAAAAGGGAAATTACCCGATGAACGCTTTGATCGGATACAGGCAAGCCGCGATCCGCATTAGCCAAAACCCAAGTCGCCGCAGGCCATCCCCGCGCAGCCAGTTTGATTGCGCGTTTGGAAAGGTCAATTCCGCAATAGGAAGTGTCGGCGTTTGAAAACAAGGCCGGACCAAACGACCCTTCACCGCACCCCAAATCGAGCGTTCTTTGAATCGCCTCAGAAGTGTTTGCGGCACACCACGGACGGAGAGCTTCGATCAGCGACTGGGCATATCCGTTTTGCAGCCAACGGTGCCTAGCCAACACAGCTTCATCCGTATCACCCGGCTGTTTGGACTTCTTATCTTGAGGTTGCAACAGATTCCAGTAGCCTTGTCTGGCTCGATCGAAATGATGCCCCGCGTCACAGACCAATTCTCGCTCGCGCTGTTCTAGTAATTGCTGGCAATCTCGGACGGTACAACGCAGTTGGAACATACCGAGATTATAAAATGCAAACATGCAAACAAATAGAGGGATTCGCCAGCGTTCAAACAAGCGTTATCACGCACTAAGCGTGTGTCATAAAAAACATTTGGAGCGAACAGCAGCCCCTTCCTGCCGTGTGATTAAAAAGACTACTTAAGATCACCATTTAAATGCATCCAAGTTGCTGGCCATTTGACTCAGCGGAAAGGATCGCTAGATTGTTGGTTTCTAACGACACGACTCTAAATGCAAGCGATATAGTCTTAAGTTAAGTTGCAAAAAACCGCTTACCAAACAACAGTTCCTAGAGCGTATACATCTGATGACTGGAGACGATTCCACCTCACACGAGCCTGCTGACGGTCAACCGTTTCGCCGACGGCAAAGGTACCGCGGCACGCACCCTCGCAATTTTAACGAGAAGTACAAAGAATTGGCGGCATCTCCCGACCCGGAGATGATTGCAAAGCTGATCGAATCAGGAAAGACCCCGGCCGGTCAACATCGCCCAATTCTAGTCAACGAAGTACTCGAGCACCTCGCTCCAAAACCGGGTGAACGAGGAGCAGATGTAACACTCGGTCATGGCGGACACAGCGAAACACTCTTGAAAAAGCTTCAGCCAGGCGGTCGACTCCTTGCACTCGACGTCGATGCGTTGCAACTCCCTCTTACCGAAAAGCGACTACGAGCAAACGGGTACGGAGCAGAAACGCTAACCATTCGCCGCTGTAACTTCGCCGGGCTTTTGGGCATGCTGTCGCAAATCGGTTGGGACGAAGGGGTGAACTTTCTGCTGGCGGATCTTGGTTTGTCCTCGATGCAAATTGACAATCCAGATCGTGGATTCTCATACAAATACGATGGTCCGCTGGACATGCGTATGAACCCCGACCGTGGGCAAAGCGCTCGAGATTGGCTAAAACGCTGTCGCCCCGATAAACTGGCGCGCGTCCTAACAAACGGGAGTGACGAACCGCTTGCCCAACCAATCGCCGCGGCCCTCGCCGCGCAATCCAAACGAGATCCCATCCATACCACTGGCCAACTGCGTCAAGCTATCGAAAACGCATTACCCGATGAAATTTCAGAAGATGGAATCCGCTCTACCGTAGCGCGCGTTTTCCAAGCCATTCGCATTGCGGTCAACGAAGAGTTCAATGCGCTGGATGGCTTCCTCCGGCGTCTCCCCGACTGCCTACTTCCCGGGGGCCGAGTAGCTATTTTAAGCTTCCACTCAGGTGAAGACAGACGCGTGAAACATCACTTCCGAGACGGCTTTCGGAGTGGAATTTACCGAGAAATCGCATCCGGCATCATCCGTCCAACCGGCCAAGAGATAAGGGCTAACTCAAGATCGGCTTCCGCTAAGATGCGATGGGCCATCCGATCCTGAAACGTTGCCGCACTTGGACGAAGCGCAGGTCTGCACCACGATTCGTGGTTCAAATAATTCCGTAGTCAAGAGGTTCGTAATCGCAGCCGTACCAACCACTGAGGCGACGCCATGGAACTTTACTGGCGAATGAATTGTGCTCGGAAAACATCGTGACCGTTCTTTCGCATGCGGCGTTCGAAATGCGTACGGTAGTCCATGTCATGGGTCGACTCAGGTTCGTCTACCATAACTGGAGCGCTAAGCCCTACTTCATTTCCCAATGCCTCCAGAGCTTCTTCAAAGTATTGCTCGACGTCCGTCCAGAAATGAAAAAGGCCACCCGGTTTAAGAACTCTTTGCATGTCTTCCACAAAAGCCGGCTGGATCACACGGCGGCGGCGATGTCGCTCTTTCCACCAAGGATCCGGAAAATAAACATGCACGCCAACGGCACAGGCATCCGGCATAAATTCTCGAAACAGTTTTAGGCCATCGCCTGAAATGATCTTCGCATTGGTACGGTGGTGCTTGGCCAATCGATAGGCTCCGAAACGAGCATATTTTCTCGCAATCTCATTACCTAAGTAATTTCGATCAGGCCGTTTATCCGATTCGTTCAAAACAAAATGCCCTTTGCCACTCCCGAATTCCAGCTCGAGGTCCCGCGGTTCATCGAATAGAGCCTGGGGATCAAAGGGATGAGACAAATCCTCCACGAATAGTAGATGCTCTGCATAATCGACTGCAGGATCAATTTTGGGAAGTGCCCGCCGCCCCATCGTGATGGCCTCGTTCGAGTTCGGTCAATAAAAAACGGCAGTCATACTGCCGCGATTTTTTTTAGAATGGGGTGCCGCGGTGCTTTGCGTGCGGCTATCAAAACCTAAGGAGAACTAAGGAGAACTAAGGCGTTTTGATTTTTTTCGTCTTGGCCTTCCTCGCCTTATTATTGGCGGGGCGTTTACCATGGTTGGCTTTTTTAACTTTATGGTTGGGTTTGGTCATGTTGACTCCAAAATCGGAAGGTCATTGCGTTTCAAGAGAGAGACAGGCTAACCATCGATCGCATTTTTTTAAAGGTCTAACTTTTGTGAAGCTCAAAAAACTACTGAAAACGGCAGAAAATAAAGCGTCTCAGCTAAATTCTTCCTAGCCGGTTCGTCACCTCTCGGAGGTTACCCCTTCTGAGTCAAGTCAACCAGTTCACTCAACAATTCTTGTGCGTGCCCTTTGTCGATTGCCATCGCACACCGTTCTGCACCAGATCGAAGGTCATCACTGATCCCTGAAATCCACAAAGCAGCGGCCGCATTGGCCAATACAATATCCCGGGCCGCGCCCGACTGACCTGCTAAGACCCTCTGAATCAGATCAGCACTCTGCTGGGGATTTTGAACTCGCAACAGGCTAGTGCCGGATTTCATTAGGCCAAAATCTTCCGGCTGCAATTCCGTCGCGGTAACATGTTGACCTCGTACTTCCGAGACGTCGGTGACATCTCCGACAGTAATTTCACCCAAACCATCTCGCCCATGAACGACAATCGATCGTTCGGTACCCAATAGCGCTAAAGCTTTCGCCAGCTTTTCCCTTGTCTCCCCTCGACCGGCACCTAAAACTTGAAAAGGAGCCTTAGCTGGATTACAGAGCGGACCGAGTAAATTAAAAATGGTCGGGAAGCCTAGTTTCTTTCGCACCTTCATCACATGACTGACGGACGGGTGAAACAAAGGGGCGTAGCAAAAGCAAATCCCCAGCTGATTCAAGCATTTGGTCACCGTCGGCATCTCGCAATGGATGTTAACCCCCAGCTCTTTGAGAACATCTGCCGAGCCTGACTTGCTCGTTGACTTACTATTCCCATGTTTGGCAACCGACGCGCCCGCCGAGGCCGCTACAATGGCAGAGCAGGTCGAGACATTAAAGGTGTGCATTCCCCCGCCGCCCGTCCCGCATGTGTCCACAACATTACTTCGGGCCGTTTCAACCGTGGCCATATGCCAGCGCATCGCCTTGGCCGCACCGGCGAGCTCTTCAACGGACTCGCCCTTTTCATGCAATGCCGTCAGTAGCCCGCCGATTTCCTTGTCATTCGACTCACCCTTCATGATGTGGTCTACAACAGAAGCCATCTGACTCTCATCAAGCGACTGTCCTTGTTCAACCTGTTCTATTGCTTCGCGGATCAACCGACCTTCTCCATCTCCGACAAAGGTAAATATTGGTAATTTGATTGTGATTTCCGAAACTTCATTGTAAAACTTTCACCGCCGTTGGTTACCCGTCATCCGAGGTTTTAGATTTTTCTCTTGTTTGAGCCGCGGGCTGTCTCTAAAATCTGCTGCCGACTACCTATTTCATTAGTAAACCCTATCTCCTAAAGAAAATATGCCTCGAAAAGTCATTATTGATTGTGACATGGGGACCGATGATGCGGTGGCCCTCAGTATGATGCTGTTTGCAAGTAGTCTCGAAATCGTCGCAATTACTGCCACAGAAGGCTGTGTGACCGCGGAACAGGCCAATAATAACCTTCAGGCAATCGTGAATGAACTTGATCCGGATCGCTACCCACGGCTCGGATTGGCCTGTGCGGCCAATGATGCGCCGCCTGTTAACACGAGTTTTCTCTATGGTGAGGACGGTCTGGGAAATGCTGGCTTCGAGGTCTCGCAACTGCAGCACCTCCATCCTTCCGAAAAACTGATCATTGACAGTGTCCGTTCGCACCCCAATGAAATCACCATCGTCTGCTTGGGCCCGCTAACCAATCTTGCGAGGGCATTCCAACGAGACCCTGCTTTACCGAGCATGATTGATAGAGTGATCATGACGGGCGGCACTCTCGCGGGCGTCGGGAATATCACACCCGCGGCAGAATTTAATTTTTACTTTGACCCCCAAAGCGCTCGTCAAGTCTTTCAAAGTCGGACAACCAAAACACTCATCCCCCTGGACGTGACTCAGAGGGTCGAATTCGGAATTGAAATGCTGGAAAAACTACCGTGCGAGAACACTCGTACTGGTTATTTCCTTCGACAGATTTTGCCTTTTGCTTTTCGTTCTTACCGGCAGCAATTGGGACGAGAACGGATCAAACTCAATGATGCCATCGGAGCTCTCGCCGTGATTGAACCCCGATTATTTGAGTATGACGAAATGGGTGGCGACGTGGAAACGGAAGGAGAGTTGACCCGAGGAGCGTCCGTCTTTGATCGGCGTGATCCACCCGAGTGGCGGACCAATATGGAAGTCGCGACCTCGATCAATGTCGCGTCTGCCCATCAGTTACTTATTGAACAGCTTTCAAACTCAGGCGACCATTCTGGCAATTGAAATGTTCACACGACTTACGATGTGATTAGTCGAGGACCTCAGGGGGCCTTATGAGCCTGAGCAACTGTCTTAGTTAGACGCTTTCAGACTGGTGCGATCTCCAACGGTGACTTTCAACTTTTTCACGCCACCTCTTCGGAAGACGTCCAGCTCAATTTCACTTCCGATGGGAACCAAGCTGACTTCGGTCACCAAGTGCGAGTCATTGGAAATGGTTCGTCCATCAATTTCCAAAATGATGTCGCCGATCTGGCATCCGGCCTCCGCCGCAGGTGAATTCGGTGTGATGGCGGAGACGCGAGCTCCGTGAGTTCGCTCAAGCCCCATCGAGATCGCTTTTTGAGGGGTGAATCGTGCGTCCAAAGACACACCCAAAAAACCTCGCTGGACCTCACCGTATTCAATCAAATCCGTAACGATTCGCATCACCATACTGATGGGGATTGAAAAACCGATGCCGTCGCTTCCGCCCGAATTACTGGCAATCGCGGTATTGATACCGATCACTTGACCCCGCAGGTTGATGAGAGGACCGCCGCTATTGCCTGGATTAATCGAGGCATCTGTTTGAATGAAATTTTGATACCGAACACCTTGCGGCCCCAACTCGAGATCTCGACGTCCCATGGCACTTACGATCCCATAGCTAACCGAATGACTTAATCCAAAAGGACTGCCAATAGCAACAACGAACTCACCGATATCAACCGTGGCGCTATTACCCAATTGAGCGGGCACCAAATCGCTGCGATCAATGAACATCACAGACAAATCAGTTTCACGGTCGTGGACAACGCGATTTGGAACAAACCATTTGCCATCCGCCTCAATGCGAATATCCGAAACCGCTGAATTCTCAATCACGTGGTAGTTGGTAACGATGAAATTGCGATCGCCATGACGCAAAACAATTCCAGAACCCGCCTCTTCGACATAAGACGACTGGCGGTTACTACCTGAAGAAATCGGTTGCTTTTGACGTTTTTTAGCCTCGATGTGAACGACCGCAGGGCGAGTCAATTTGACAACATTTTTCACAACCGAAAAAGGTTCATTCAACTGAATGGCCGCTGAATTGACCTGTCGAAAGCGAGTAGAACTGTCTTGATCTTGCAGACCAGACACCTCTGCACCCAAAACCGATATGATGGCAAGGGACAACCAGATGATTCGCAAATTAAAAAAATTGGTAATAATCATTTTCAAATCAGTCGCTTTTGAACTGGAATTAGTTTAACGATGGCAACTTCGAGAGAGTGTCTGAATTAACAAATGACAGACCAGATGGCTGAATTCGCTACAGGTTCTGACGGTTAGGAAATATTAAGGTCTTGGCCGAACATAAAATCTTCGCTTTGCCCTAGGATAACGGACCAATCGACCACTGCCTCTGGTTCGACCCCTGCTTGCTCAGCCTTAATCTTGCATTCAATACAGCAGGTCGCGTAAGGCAATGCCTGGAGTCTTGCCAGCGGAATTCGAGCACCGCAGGCTTCACACAGTCCGTACGTGTTTTCATCAAATTGCTTGAGTGCATTTTCGATGTAGCTCAATTCCCGGCTTTCAACTTCGGCAAGCTGGGAACTGATTTCGCCCCGAGCACAGTCCAATGCAAAATCGACTGCGTCACCACCTTGCCGAGCCGACAAAGCTCGTAGCAGACTGTCGTCACCATTGAGGGCCTGCCGAAGAGCTCCTCTACGTTCGATGAGCTGCTCGCGAATTTCTTTTAATGCGTTTTTCCGGGACATGAACACGTTCTCAAAAATTCCGTGATTGAATGAGTGCCAAGAATCCAAATTCTTGGTGACGAATGAAAAAGGCCGGCAAACGCCACCTCAATCAGTCAAGTCAGTCGAACTATAGTTCCGTATTCCGACCGCGAATTAGAAATTGTAAAAATTGCAAATATTTTACGAATCCGCGGTAAAAGATCGTTTTTTAAGTGGTTCTCTCCGACGTCTCACGAAAACGGCTGGCTCACCCCTCTCAATTCGTCTTGCGCCGGTCATAACGGTCCTGAGGCGTATTGAAAAAACCCCTCGTTGAAATCCATTCCAGTGGTTTGACCGACTCGTGACAAAAAGCTAAATCCATTGAGGTGGAAGTAGTAAACTGAGTTAAGCCTGAATCGATGAAATGAAAAATAGAAAACTGGACGCCGAGCTTACGGTCGGCAAAATCACCGAAGCAATACCCATTAATCCCACCGCCAAATTGCGTCCCAAAAAAGATCAGGCAATCACGACCAACCTCGAAGAGGTTATTAAGAAAAGTAATCAAAGCTTAAATTTGATCAAGGAACGGCTCGATCATTTAACTGACCAGTTACGGGAACTCCAGCAGCAGATGGTTGGTTTAGGACAGGCAACCGTACCAGACCATTTCGAGGTGGATGAATTCTCAAGTCCATCATTCGAGGCTGCAGTAGACCAATGGCCCAAACCACCAGCCCTGGCAAAGGACCCATCCGCATCCGTTGGGAATATCCCACCGAGTGAACATCACTCGAAACAGGAATTGAAACATTTATTCGATCAAATCCAGCAGGAAATCGAGGATTCGTCAAATCGACTTTCTCCAGAACCACCCGCTAAAGCTCTATCTCATTGGGTCGCTTCGAACCCCTCGACTCACGAGATGCAAAAAGGTACCTCGCCCGCCGACGCGCTTGAGAAGGTCGTTCCCGAATTGATCGAGCCCCCAGTTGAAACCGATGTCAATACTTCGTGGTATCACGAAGCCCCTGACTATGACGTTGATCGTTACGTGAATCGAGTTGTTGAATCCCTACACAACTTATCCACCAATCAGAACCAACCAACGACGAGCCAGCCAACGGTTTCGAATGATCTGGAATTTGCTCACCGGCATCGACCGCAATCGGATCGGCCTGCCCAAACCCTTCGAGAATTCACTCCGGTGTCGGTACCTCCAGAAAGCAGCTCCCGCCTGTTGGCGATGCGAGAGCTGGCAAATACTGCCACATGCTTTACGGCCAAGCTAAGCGGCAAACGTAAAAAATTCACCTTCTGGATTCGCTCAATCAGTGGTCTGTCGGCATTAACCGGCTGCTTCATCTGGATCACTTTCAGCAGCCACGATGGTGATTTCTCATCTATCACGGGTGGTTTATTAATGTTGATCGGCTTGGCCACTGGGATTTTTATGCAAAGGAAAACGGGTTCACCGCTGGCTGCGAGCATTCCGCAAACCGCACGCGCTAGAGCTATCCTTGAATCGGCAAAATCCTGACCTGGACCGCGCAGCTCCTCCGTGGCGGCCAACAAACGACAGAAGTTTACTCAATATCCTCGGATATTCCGCAGATCCGTGAAATCGGTCAAATGGTATCCAAGACCGACCTGATCACACAAAGCGCAAAACGACCTCAACGCGACCCCAAATCCATCCGGCCCGCTAAAACCTCCGAACTGGCCTCCTCCCTTCACATGCGGTTCCATATCGGCAAACACTCCGGGAATACCACGACTTGAAAGCCGCTCGGTCAGTTCTGGGATAAAATCTTTGAGATCCCGTAAAATTTCCAAGTACCCCGAATCTCCAGATTCAACCGGCACAAAATGTCGCAACGCCTCTTCATCAACGTGGGCAACGCGCTGCGCTCCTACCGGATTTTTAAAGTCCTTTACATGGATCCATCCCAGCCCTGGCTTCATCACCTCGTACTGGGCGTAGATTTGATCTTGAGAATAACCCTGCGTTACCAAATTACCGCCATCGAAAATAAGGACTAGCGCATCGCTGTTAACTCGCTTGTGAATCTCAGCCAGAAGCGGGCCGTTTTGACCCACCAAATTAGCTTCAACCTCTAGGCCAAAAGTCAGGCCTAGAGAATCACACATCAAGGCTATTGCCTTGAGTCGATCCACCACCTCACCAAGATGGTCTTCAGGATCCTGTCCTTTCGGGTGGTAAAAAGAAAAACCTCTGATTAATTTTGATTGCAGAGCAATCGCCAAATCACAAGCCCTCCGAACTTCCACTTCGAGGTACTCAGCAAATGGGCGGTATCGATTGGACGTTCCGTCATCGACATCAAGCAGTTTGACTTTCCCGATCGGCGACCCAATGGATGAGACTTTTAAGTGATACTCCCTCAGCTTGCTGCGAACTTGTCCTATCTCTTGCTCATTCAATTCCATCAGGTTTTTTATACCGTTTCCCGCATCAATGAATCGCAAAGACAAATATTGCAATCCCAACGCCGCAAACGCGGAAAACTGCTGGTCCATTGTCTTCTGATTCGCCGACTCGTCCGAAAATCCGGAAAGTAAGAGGTTTTCAATCTTCATTCTTAGCCCCCACTCAGGGTTTAACGTGTTCCACCACAATCACCGAAGACAAACCACCACGCGGCGTGAATTCAGCCGTCAGTGTCACATGGCGAGGTTGGACTTGAGCGACAAAATCGTCCAGAATACTGTTGGTCACGTTTTCGTAAAAAATACCTTCGTTTCGAAATTTTTGAAGATACAATTTGAGACTTTTCAATTCGATACATTTTGCATCAGGTACATAACGAAATGTCATGATGCCGAAATCCGGCTGCCCCGTTTTGGGGCACACTGAGGTAAATTCAGGGCATTCGATCTCGATGGTGTAGTCTCGGTCGGGAAACTGATTTTCAAACGTTTCGAGATCTTCACAAAACTTGGTTGGCATGTTCTACCCTTGCCTTTTTTTAAAATGAGATGGAGAGGATTCGAAGACACACCGTACTTGCAGCAGTCCTTCGGCGCGACTTTTGGAATCGAACAATATGTTAGTATCTGAAATCTACAGTTCTCGACAAGGTGAAGGGCGATTAACTGGCCAACCTAGTATTTTTTTGAGAACTTCGGGATGTAATTTAAGGTGTGATTTTTGCGACACCCCGTACGCCTCATGGGCCCCTGAAGGCAAAAACATACCTGTTCCGGAGCTTGTGGAAAAAATTGCTAACCTATCGCCAAAGCACGTTGTTGTGACCGGTGGTGAACCCATGCTACCTCAAACGATCTCCCAATTGACGAAAGAACTCCATGCTCGGGGACATCATATCACGATTGAAACGGCGGGAACTGTGATCCGGAATGTGAGCTGTGATCTGATGTCCATAAGCCCCAAGTTGGCAAACTCGACTCCGAGTCAGAACAGGGCAGGGGAGTGGTCCGCCCGACATGAAAAAGCGCGGCACCGGCCAGAAATCGTTACCCAGCTGATTCAGCGATACGATTACCAACTCAAATTTGTGGTCAGCCAACTGCGAGATCTCGATGAAATTGAGCAGTACCTTTCTTTGCTGCCGGCGGTTCGCAGGGAATATGTCATGCTAATGCCCGAAGGAATCGATAAGAGCCAACTAAAAGAGCGAGAAAAATGGCTTCGCCCCGCGTGTGAGAAGCGTGAATTCACCTATTGCCCAAGGATGCATATCGAATGGTACGGAAACAAGCGAGGAACCTGAGTAAACACCAGTTAAATCGCTTAGGCATATCACACTCGGTCAGATTTGATTAAAATTCAACGTTGATACGAATTTGTGACTTCCACACGACAACTCTCTGCGAGGCAACAACCCAAGATGCGAAACCTCTCATTTCTTTTATTTGTTGCCGTCACATTTTGTTGTTGGGGAGTTTACGGACCGCTGCTTCACGTCGGACAGGCGGAAATGGGAGCGGATGGACAACTGAGCTCGCTGCGACCGTTCATATGCGTCGGCATCGCTTATTTTCTAATTGCCGTTCTCTTTCCAATTTTTATCCTGTTCACCAAAAAAGAGACGGGTCACTGGAGTGCAACGGGAATTATCTGGTCTTTTATAGCAGGTGCCGTCGGGGCCGTCGGGGCGTTGGGAATCATTTTGGCATTTAAATTTGGCGGCAAGCCGGTTTACGTTATGCCAATCGTTTTTGGCTGTGCTCCTGTGGTCAACACACTGGTCACGATGTGGATGTCGCGAACCGTAAAAAACGCATCGCTGATGTTTTACATCGCCATCGCTACCGTAGCGATTGGGGCTGCGGGAGTGTTGGTTTTCAAGCCCTCCCCGCCAAAACCAGCGACCGCCGTTAGCCCCCCAACCGAGACACCAACCGAGACACCAACCGAGACACCAACCGAGACACCAACCGAGACACCAACCGAGACACCAGCGACCAGCCCAACAAACGCGGAGCAGAGCTCTGCACAGAGGGATTCTACTGAAACCCGAACGACCGACATAGCGGAACCCAATCAGTCGAAAACGACGGAAAAAAAATCACCCGCCAAAAAAGTAGTGAATCTGTTTTATGTCTTTCTGTGTATTGGCGTCACAGCAATTTGTTGGGGCGCTTACGGACCTGTTCTTCATAAGGGGCAAGCAAAAATGGGAGGTAGTCGTCTTCGTCCTTTCCTATGTGTTGGTATTGCCTATTTCGCTATCGCGGTGATCGTCCCATACTTCTTGCTAGATTTATTTCCTGAACCGGGTGGTTGGACCGTTACCGGATCTGGCTGGTCGTTGCTGGCCGGTGCTGCAGGTGCGATTGGCGCTTTGGGAATCATCTACGCGTTCAACTTTGGTGGTAAACCTATCTTTGTCATGCCGTTGGTATTTGGTTTTGCCCCAGTCGTCAATACGTTGACGGAAACTGTCAGCAAGGGTCTTTTTGACCAACTCACAAGCCTGTTTTACCTAAGTCTAGCACTCGTCATTTTGGGCGCTGTAACCGTCCTGATCTGCGCTCCAAGAGGAAAGCCACCAGCCAAGCAAAACACCTCAACCGATTAAGATAGGTCGAACGCCGAGGGGTGAGCATAAGGATCAATCGACACGAGATCAACGAACATGAACATTGAGGAAAAAGCGAAGAAAATTGACGGGCTGCTAAGCCATGTCTGGATGGTTCGAACTTTCTTGAAGCACTCTGAAGAGGCTGAAGAAGATGACGAACTCAACGAGGTTTTCCGAACGCTTTACGATTACATGCTCGCACTTGGCGGCCCAATGAACGACGGAGACTACGAAAAGTACCTAAAGATGGCCAAAAAAAAGTTGCGAAAATTAAAAAACACCACAGCTTTGTATTTGGAAATTCAACCTGAAATCTCATCTCACACGAATTTTCAGATGGCAGCCCAGTCGCTCAAACTGTCGGTGGATCAAATCGTCGAGATCTTTGAAGGGGACTGATGCTGTTTTCGCGGAACCGAAAACCTCTGGCTCACGTAAACAGCGTGCATGAGCCACCGTCTTGGCAATGCTTCCTAGGTATCTCAGCAGGTCATTCAGGCCTTGGATGGTCATTCTTCGGCGAGAATAGTTTAAGCACACAAATTGATTGCAGGGTCGCACTGCAGTGCGACCATGTCCGCCAGTGGCGAAGTCCGATGGTTACAAAAGAAAAGGCGTTCGCGGTCGAGCGATTGGTGCTTCTCGGTTGCTTGATTCAATCAAATGCAACGCGAATGACTAAGCGGCCAAGCCTGTAGGATCGCTGGCATCGCCGATTTATTTTTGCGGTTGCGACACCGTCTGGGGAACCTTTGGATTAATGTCGCCCAGAACGTTGATCATGATCGGCCGGCTGCGTACCTGCGATTCACCAAACTCGGCGACTGCCTGCAAGCGAACCGGCCCTCTTCCCATTTTTTTGGTGTCAATTTTTAATTCTGCCGCTGAGCCTTCGGAACTGCCCAGTGCCCGCGTATTGCAGTAAATCGAAACTTTTTCAGCGCCGGGGGCATTCACTTTCAAATTCACCGGCTTCCCAATCATCACTTCGGTTTGCTTGCAACTAAGCTCAGCAAATCGACCGCGATTGTCAACGATCACCTCAAAAACGTCTGTGGATTGCGTTTGAACCGCTCCTGACGGGGGCGTTAGTGAAAGCACGGATGAATAGGGGCTCCGACCAATTCCGATCAAACGCAACTCATGATATCCGTCGGACATCTTCGTCGTATCCAATGATACTCCGGAAAACTCCTCCGTTTGTTTGAGCAAACGACCGTCTACAAAAATTTGTACCGCCTGCACCCGCACGGGGGAATCCTTTGTTTCTATCTGCCAAGCAACCGTCCCCGATACCGGCTCGGAAAGCTCTGCCGTCACGTCCAACACGGGCTGACTCGCAAAAGGCCGGCACAACGCATCACCGAGGATCAGCAATTGAAATGGGCTTTGAACGGATTGATAAAACGCTTCGGCTAATGTGCAACCTCGGACGTAATGAACGTGGATTCGGGGGTGCGGGAATTTTGCTTGAAGCGCGTACGGTTCCACCACGGTACCACTCGATCCAGCGGCACCATATTTCATGAAATCTGTCGCTGGCGTTTGCTTGTTACTCTTATTGAAAATACCACCGAAGCTTGTCAAGTTTTCAACGATCGCCCCCCGAACGATCTTGCTTTCAGCCGACCTCCAGTTCAGTTTGCCAGCTCCTAACGTTGCGCCCAGCACATTATCTTTTTTCTCAGGCATTGGGCTCTCGATCACTTCTCCCTCGTAACCCATTGCCTGAAGCTCTTCAATGGCAGGGGCAAAAGAGACCATTCGAGTCGTTGTTCGCACATTTGATGTCTTTGAAAAGTAAAACACCCCCTTCGGATGGGTCCCATCGGCGGCGACACTTGCAGTCAATTGGTTGAGCGAATCACGTTCCGAAATTCCCAGATCACGATTCACAGCCAACATGGTTGACAACACGTATCGACGGCCTTGCAAAGAGGAATTGGGGAAGCCGTTGCGTCCCCAATAGATGGACGAGTCAAAACCGCGCGAAGGAAGGAACTTAAACCCCAAGTTCGGCATACGCTTCAGGTATCCGGCGAACAACTCCGATCCTGCCAGCGATTTAAAAGCCGAATCGGACTTGGTATAGTCCGAATAGCACCAGCCAGAGCGCATTGCCACACCCAGCCATTGCAACGAGTTCACCGAGTCTTTCTTCTTCGCATAGCACCTCGCCAGCCAATATGAAACGGCAACTTGGTTGGGGTTTTCTCTGGACAATTTCAAAAGGGTGACGATAGCACTATCGTATTCTTCCGCTGCATAATCTTTTACCGCCTGTTCAAAGCGAAGCTGAGAATCACCCTGAAATGGTGTCCTAAGCAATGGCTGTGTCGAACCACTCATGTAGCGGTTGGCATTTAAAGAAATGTATGTCGGGTCATCCCGAATCACTTGGGAGAAAAAGAAAGTCGCCGCCGTCAGCGATGCAAACGGCTTGAAAATCTTGCCGGATAGCGGTGCTTGACCATTATCGCCTAACAGTTCGTTGATTTTTTTTACATGAGGACCAATCTTTACCGCGGTCGGAAACCCGGACGAATAAACGATGTAATCAATATGGTCGCCAATTTTCTGCTGGCTGATCTTCTCCAAGATGGGACGCATGATCTTTAGCTGGAACGTCGCCAACGCGACTTGATACGTCTTGGGTACTCCGGACAGGTAAACTACATTCGTGGCGGGAATTTGCCGCAAATGAATGTAGTGATTGGCCAGTAAGAGAGAAGAGGGGTCATCTGAATTGACCACTAAAATCAGATTCTCAGGACCCCCTCCTGCCGATGAATCTCTCGCGCTAACAGATAGCAAGACGACGCACGCCAACACAATAAGTAAATTCAAACCCAGTCGCATTACGTTCTTCCACTGTTCTTCCACGTAAGAGATGACGATTCGACATTGTATCGCATGAAATAGAATATCTCAAACCACGCCGAATTCGCCAACGCCCCGACATCGGTTTCAGAACCTGCTTTCGATAATCTTTTCCGACCTCACAAGCTCGTGTCGACAAAGGCAGGGCAGGGCAGTGGACCTCTCAATTCGACCGAGCGAGACAGTCACCGTCGGATCGAGAATTGAGATGAGATTCACGAACGTCCGTAAAAAATGCAACGTGGTTGAGAGATGCGGGCTGAGCCAATCGTTAGGGCGACCTCGGGCCAACCGATTGAGGCATCCCGACAGCCGCGCTGCTTGGTTGCCGTTTCAAACGAAAGGGGAACGGTTCTTGCAACCGTATTTACCGAAAATCGCCAACTCGCTTTAGCGAACGCGACACTTAAATTGAATCACACCACCGGTTGCTTTTTCGATCGGCTCGGTGATTTCCCAAGACACGGCCAAGGAGCCAGCCTCATTGATCGTCGTGATCAAGGTGGCATCCAGGGTGCAAGAAGCCGATTCGGCGATGAATTCCAACCTAGGTGATAGGTTGTCGATGATCGTCACGTTACCAATTCGTTGATCACCAATGTTATCAAAGCGAATCGTGAACTCCACTTCCTCGCCAGATTTTGCGCTGAGTCGCGAAGCGATTTTGCACAATCGAAGATTCGGATGCGATTCGGATTCAACCGCGACAACCTCTCGTATGGTCGCAATATCATCGACAATAACCGGTTGAGCGTTTTTGACCGTCATCTGCGAAGCAACATCAACATCCCAAGCAAGAGCCGATTGCATGCCCAGATTCAAGCGGGCCGACTCGGTATTTTCATAACGACCAAACTTAACTAACTGAAGATTATTAAAAGGCTTTAATGTTGCGTAAGAGCCTATTAAATGTACGATATTCCCGGCCTCAACTCCTCGCGTGTGATCCTTAAACGCGTTCGCTCGATAAGATGATTTGTTGCTCTGCAACCTTAACTGCTGAAGCGAAGTCGATGACCAATCTCGGCCACTTGTTTGTTCTAGATTCTTTTTTTCTTTGAATGAAGCAAGAGCAATCGATGAATTCGAGTGTCCAAAATTAAAGATTTTTCGGACCGAAGCAAAACGCGGTGAATAGACGCAAACTCGGTTGCTTGGAATGACGATCGTTTCACCTTGCAGTGTGTCAAAATGGCCAATCGTATCTTCAATCCCTAGTCCGGATACTTTCCAGTTTTCATCGACTCGGACTTGGGGGATACGGTCACAACCGTCACAAATATATTCATCTGGCATACGAATTGGCTTGGTTGGCAAGCAGTTCGCAACTCCTAGCAGGGCAGGGGGGCATGATGGACACTCTGGCATCGCCTGTGCCGGCGGGCGAGCGTTAAGCTTCATCTGCCATTCGTAGACAGCCTTATTGGATCTCGGCTCGGCGTATGTAACCTGTTGAACGGATTCAACCGAAGCGGAGTCACTCGAACTGACATCATCTACCGCAGCAGGAGTTGGTTGCTGTTCTTGATAAAACTGAATCGGCGGATTGGAAAACCCAAAGTCGCCGGTTTCATCGCCAGGTAGCGGAGATCTTGTGCCCAACCTGACAATCGCCATGGGACGACCCAATCGACGGGCAACCTGAAAAGGATCTTCTCGAAAGCCTACGTCAAAGGTTGACTGATGACTTTCCTGTTGACGGTAGGGCAGGGCAGTCATTGGGTCTTCGAGGTATATTACCTTGGTAACCATTTTGCCACGAGTGATCTGTAACAAGTCATTGTAGTGGATCACAATGTTGACTGGATGCTCAAGAGCCAGATCTTTGGGCGGATAGAGCCGATCCAACATTTCTATCGATGGATAAACATCCAAACCAGGATGTCCCTTGATATTTGAAATCTTAACGCGATAAACGGGGCCGACCGTCAATCCAGCTATTCCCACCGATGTTTCAGCGTTTTCGAATGCGTCTTCATGCCAAAAGGCAATGGTTGCGTCGCCCGGGACTTCAACTTGAACCGGTTGGATATAACGAGATAGTTCCGGATCCCTCAATAGCTGCAACCTCGCCAGAGTTCCCGGCGGTACTGAACCATTGATCAGCTCCTGACGAGAAGGCGCAAACTGACCTTCGGCAGTGGGTAGGTCCAACGGACATGCCAGAACCAAAACCAACACTAACATTGACTGAATACGAAAATCATTTAACAGATTCATGTCAACGGTTCCGAACATGACCAACGGATATAAAACAGGGTAGCCGCAGCCACCAATCGGAAAACCGACTTATAACGCAAGCCGTTCCGGATCAGCGTCCAAGAACGGCTCGCGATTAAGTCAGTGAAACACTATCGTCGGCGGTGCAACAAACCTTCCGGAGGACAATCAGCAGGACGAATGGTTCGTTCGTTGATCATCACCCGATTGACCGGACGAGGATAAGACATTCCGGGGCGTTGCTTGAGATGCACATCGACCTGTGGGGTCGGGCCAGGGATCTGCATAGCAGTATGGTTGTGCATTTCGTAACGCTGGAGTCCCGCAGGACCTCCTAGTGGAATATAGGCAGGACCTGGCAAACCAATTTGAGTGGCCGTCGAAGGCATTCCGTAAGCAGGTCCACTCACGCCGGAGATGTATCCGTCGGTTTGGATTCCTGACATTCCGGGCATCCCCCCCGCCATCACAGCAGGATCCGTTCCAGGAACTTCCAAGTCTTTGTTACCGATACGCAAGATGGCCAAGATGGCACCCCGACGGTCGGCTTCCGTGATGGGATCGACGCCTGGATCCAGTCGCGTGCTTACCAGTGTATCAACACCGGCCAACGCCAACTCTTGATATTCAGGATCTGGAACGTAGATCACCTTAGTAACGAAGTTCCCAGCGGTGACCTGATCAAAATCTTCTTGAGTCAATTGAATCGGAACCGCTGCGTGGGCTAAGTAAGCCGCAGTGCGAGAAGACACGGTGCCAATCTCCAAAGTCGGATACAGCTCCAACCCGGGCTGCCCTTCAATCTGGGTCAATTTCAAGCGGTAAACACTACCTTGGCTGAAGTTTTGACGGCTGGGAACGACCAAAGGAGTGGAATCGTATTTCCCAACGCCGTTTACGTCCCAATTGATGTTCATCATCGCCGGTTTATCAAACAAAACCTGAACTTTTTGAACGTTGGCTGATCCGTAAGGACTAGCTGCCTTCGTTCCGGTATTAGCGCTAACGGCATACGAAGACTGGGACAGAACGCCAGGTCCTGGTCCACCGACTCCTGGGCCGGGCTCCGTCAACAGTTGTGCTGGTGGCAAATTGTGATTTACTGGGATGCCCGTGCGAGCAACCGGAACTTGACATCCGATTGTCATGACGGCCAACGCCAGCATCATCAAGCCTGTTGAGATACGTGCGTGCATCAGATTCCCCCCCTTAAGTTTGTTCGCCGGACGATGCTGATGTTCCCATCCGACCTTTTCCCCATTACGAGAAAAGAATTTCGTGTTTCCAAATGTCTGACTACGGGACTCGCTTGATTCAGCTTTGTGAAAAACTGACATAGACCAGTCTTGGCCCCACACCTAAAATACGCCTCGTCGAGAAACGGTCTGTTTTGGACTCCCTCGGTGCAACGGCTGCTTCGTCGCTGTTAGCGTGAAACAGGCCTCTGCGGGATATCCCCATACAGGACGCTTCTCTCTGGGTCACAACAGATCTCTGTTTGATAAGTCCAAACGGTCCATCTGCCACTGGCATAGGTAGTGACGCTGCTTTTTGTTTTCGGCGCGTCATAAACATATTCTTTGGAAAAATCCGCACATCCGTTTCAATGAAGCTGGAATTACCATTTGCCATCTTTTTGCTAGCAGCCGGCTGCCTCTTGTGGCTGGGTGGCGGATCGTTTTATCGCAACACCCAAAATTCAGCTTCCGAAACGCAAAAAACCGTGGTTCCGAGCAAAACCACAACTATTTCAGAACCCATAAAATACCCTATTCAACTCGTCGCCAAGCAGGAACCTGCTGTTTCAGACAAATCTGAGAATGCCAGCACATTTGGCTCTCTTAAAGGGGCCAAGCTATTGGAACAGGTCGCTGCCAACATCGTTTCCTCACCCCCCATCGAATCCTCGGTCTTGCTAACCGTTGATCTTTTCAACCAACACCTAGTGACTCAGGGAAAATACATCCAACTGGGTCAAGGGAGCCGCAAGTCGCGATTGGATTTTCAATATGATCTAGAAGAGGGGGAGGGGACTGGCAAGCTAACGCAAATTTGCGATGGACGTTTCTTTTATTCCATCCAAGAGACTGGCGAAGAGAAAAATTTGAGATTCGTTGATCTTTACCAATTGGCAACCGCGGATCAACAAGGTTTGCTAGCACAGCCCACTGCTTGGATGGCTACCGGGGGACTTTCCAGCTTGATGCAACACTTGGCCCAAGCATTTGATTTCGCACCGATCACCAAAGGAACCATCAGCGGAGTACCTACCTTAGTTTTAAGAGGGACCTGGAAACTGGAATACCTCAAACGTCTTACCGACAAACAGTTAGATCCCCAATGGCTTAACCAACCGGTCCGGTGGGACAAGCTTCCACCTCAACTACCTCATGTGGTGGAACTCCATCTGGGGGCCGATCAATTTCTACCACTGTTTCCCTATCGCATTGTGTTCTCGCGGTATGATGACGGCAACGAACAAAAGCCGCCAACACCTATCGTACGCTTCGAAATGAACGAAGTCAGCAAACTAAAATCTGTCGATCAAGAATGGTTCGTAGTTCAATCAGGTGCCACTAATCAAATTGATTTAACCGAAGAACTCGCGTCTCGGGTCCGCTTCATCTCCAAGTCCATTCGTACGGCCAAACAGAACAGCAACAAGCTGCTAAAAAAATAATTTATGCGAAGTGTCATTCAACGCGTGAGTCACTGCACCGTCCGAGTTGCGGAGCGGGAAGTGGGCGCAATCGGCGTTGGGGTACTCGTCTTGTTGGGTGTGGAGAAGGGAGACACGGAAAAAGATCTTCGGTACACCGCCGATAAAATTCTCGGCTTAAGAATTTTCGAGGATGAAGACGGCAAAATGAATCTCTCTTTAAATGATATCAAGGGAGAAATCCTGGTTGTCAGCCAATTCACTCTCTTAGGCGATGTCCGAAAAGGTCGACGTCCCAGTTTTATCCATGCCGCCCCTCTCGAAGATGGAAAACGACTCTATCAAAAGATGATCGACTACCTTTCAAGCAGGGGAGCGTCGGTTCAATCGGGACAATTCCAAGCTGATATGAAAGTTGAACTGGTCAACAACGGGCCCGTTACCATATTGCTGGACTCACGAAAGACATTTTAGCAAACCGGCATGCAACCGGTTGTGGTTGAGGCAAACTGATTAACGCTGTAGGAGCGGACTACCGTAGCCAACAGAATCCGCCCACCACTGTTTGGCTGCATGAGGAACAACATCGATCGGCTCACGACCGAAATATTCCATTAAGTTTTGATCGCCAAACACAATGATCAGCAACAAGATTAACTTGCCGTAAGTTGATATATTTGGCCAAAGTTTTGGGCTGAACCACTTAAGGGCCGTTCCGAAGGATTTTTTCACTCTTATTTCGTGACCATTCCAGTCAACTGACCAAATCTCATCCAGCACCAAATGCGTTACGAAGCCCAACACTACTGCCCAAGATTTGAACAATCGAACACTTAACTCTGGTGACAAACAGACGATGAAGGTAGTCAAACCGGCTATCATGGCCGCTGGGATACTATGCCACATGCCCCTGTGCTTCGTGTACTTACTGAACAACCGTCCCAAGCCAAAACGGAATACCACATAAATAACACCGGCAGCAAACACCATATTCTCGGGAGACATACCCAACTGCCGGAAGCGATGCATCATCAACATCGGCACCAATACGGCCAGAAAGCAGAGGGTCTCACGCTGTGGGATCCCAGAGCTACTGTCCAAATCAGGAAGCATGCCGGCCACACTACAAAGCGCACCCGCAACCATAGAATGCTCTAACGAAAAGCCAAAGCCAAAAAATCCGCCGACACCATAGCCAACGCCAATGACGGTGCTCGTGGTGATATGGGTTTTAAAGTCGGCCATGAAACGACGCTAACAGATTCGTAGAGGAAAATCAAAAAGATTGAGCTAAAAGAATTCTTTGAATAACAGGATTTAGAAAATCGAGCCAATCCACAAAAGAGCAAATTGGTTAAATTGATTGAATTCATCCAACAATATAACCAGATTAGTGACACCTTAGGTCAAACAACTAGCAGCCGACAGCTAGCAAAGACCGACGAACCATTTCACTGAGAGTTCGTCTTGAGGGAATTCCAGGAATCCGATTAAATCCCCAACACAATTGGCACCCTAATCGCCCTAAAAAACCTCTTCGATTCATTGCAATGACCTCGTCGGTAAGGCTGGGAAAAGGAGTTTCGATAATGTCTTTTTACGACATCGTGATGATTACTATTTTCAGCCTAACTATTCTGTTCGGTCTTTGGAAAGGGCTCGCTTGGCAGGTTGCATCAATGGTCGCTGTCATCGCCAGTTATCTGGTCGCCATGCAATTCAGGGGTGAGGTATCAGGTTATATCCAAGCCGCTGAACCTTGGAATAAATTTGCCGCCATGCTGATTCTCTATATTGGAACCTCAATTGCAGTTTGGATCGTCTATGGATTTTTCGTTCGGAAAACAATCGACGGGCTTAAGCTGCGCTGGTTCGATCGAACCTCAGGCGCTTTAGCGGGAGCTATTAAGGGAGGCATCGTATGTATGGTGGTGACTATTTTTGCCGTCACACTTCTGGGTGAAAATGTACGCGATGCAATCATGTCCTCTAAATCAGGCGGCTACATCACCGCGGCAATCAATCGACTGGATCACGTCATGCCAAGCGAGCTCCATGCTTATGTGGATCCGTACATCAACAAGTTTAACAACAAAATGACCGAAAAGAATCCTGACTGGCTTCGTCAAAGCGAAGAAAAACTGGATGGCACAATCAAACAATTCAAGGGCGATCTTGAAACGTTTCACGGTCAATGGAACGGCCACTCTGATTCTAACAGGAGCGGAGCAGACGCTCCCGAGCGATCTAACCAATCCACTCCGAGACGCTCAAACAACATCGGCAATGGGTTCCCAGCCGGCCTCAACACCACAGGAAAGCAACTCCAAAAATCAATGCATCAAGGGGGGGATGACCTGCACGAGCGAATAGGGCAGGGCACATTGGAATCGGGGAGAAGGGCTATGGGCAAAGCCAAAGCCGCAGGTAGCTGGTTCGCCCCCACCAGGAACCGAGAGTGAAACCTAAAAATCTGGCGATCTCCCACGCCCCCCCTACCGCAAATCGTCATTAATTTTTGAAAATCCAATGTGCCTGAAGCCTCCCGTGATCGCGCGAGCTAATCGGCAAAATTGAAAATACTGCTGAAATTACCATGATCACGCTCGTTTAAAAATCGGAAACTCGGACACCCAACAAAACTCAAAGCATCGCTCAACTCTGCAGCCAAGCTCATTCGGCCGTCCTATTTAAGAATAAGATTCAAATTCAAAACCCAACTGCAGATCAACGAGGACCGAAGTTCGAGGATGATAGACTCGATTCTTGAAAACCGACTGGCCGAGAAGCGACAGCAAGCATTGGTCATAATCGGAATCCTCAACGCACTAACACAATGCTCCTCTCAAAACGCTGCGACTGGATTCATTTATCGGGGAGAGTCAGGTTTTAAAATCCAAAAGCATTCAAAATCAGGGGATTGAAGGGCTGCAACCGAACATAAGAAACATTATCGGACGTTGGGAAGAGGCGGTTTTTATCCGGCAAACACACAAATCAGGCGAATCTGAAATGATTCGTTGCAACTGACTAAGCCGAACGCAAGCCCAACAAAGGTTATGAAACTTTCTTTTGAAATTTGAATGCCATGCATGCGTATACTCGCCTCCGAGTTTGCCAACGCCAAGGTGAGGTAACCTCCAAGGAATCGATCTGTTGCCGCACCGACTCTTCACCAAAGGTCAGGTGAATCCGCTGGGGATTCATACCATGGAAGAAATTCTGTTCCTTAATGCCCTTCTGTAGAACTTGCTGCAAACGATCCGTCTTCAAAATCTCAGGCAATGAATCAGAAGAGACAAAATCGGTAATCAATAATCCGATCCCACCCGGGCTCAGACAATCCAACATCAATTCAATATGTCGTTTTCGGACATTGAACATCAAATGGGCGAAATCCTCGTTTTTTTCCCGCACGCACTCATGAATCTTGAACATCAATTGGGATAATATGCAAGTCGATGCCACAACTGAGAATTTGCCAGAATCCAGTTTGGGATTGTTTTGTTCCGCAGCCTCTTTTAGTTGCTCCATCAACTCTGGAGTCGGGTATCTGGCGTAAACGTCTAATAAGTCTTTGACGCCCGCCAAGTCAGCACCTAATAATTGAACGAATCGCTCATCTGGGAGTACCTCTTGTTTTGCCAACCCTTCCTGCATGCTGGCTAAGTCCCAATCAACCATGACGACGCGATTAAAATGACCAACCATCGGAATCAGCTCGATATCATTACAAGGGCCAGCGCCCAACAAACAAATATCGCCTTGTTTGCGTTGGACAGAGGCCAATATCATCGACGAGATAATTTCGCGATGCTCCTTGGCAAGCTCCCAATCGAGATCGTTCTGTTGCGTCTCACCAGATGCTTCCGAATCGGACATGGCCGATTGGCGGGCCGTGAAGTCTTGCCAATCCTTGGCACCGTTGAACTCATAATCCGTCATCGGTTTACTCTACAGAGAAAGATGGAACAGGTCGGTTTATGAAACGCCGCCAGCCGCGCTTTCCTGTTCAAGAAAAACACCCATCTGGCGAAACTTTTCATATCGACCCGCCAACAATGTTTCTTGATCCATGCCTGACAAGGTCTTCAAGTTTTTCTTGAGATACGACCTTAAGGCAGCGGCCATATGATGATGATCACGATGCGCGCCACCGAGGGGTTCGGGGATCACGTCATCGACAATACCAAATTTCAGCAAATGATCTGAAGTGAACTTAAGCGCGGTTGCCGCCTTTTCTGCGTGGGCTGCGCTTTTCCAAAGAATCCCAGCACAACCTTCGGGGCTGATGACAGAATAATAAGCATGTTGCAACATGGCCACTCGGTCACCCACACCAATACCCAATGCGCCTCCACTACCTCCCTCACCAATCACGACACAAATGACCGGCGTCTCAAGGCGAGACATTTCGTACATGTTTTCGGCAATGACCTGAGCCTGCCCTCGTTCTTCGGCGCCGATTCCTGGATAAGCGCCCGGGGTATCGATGAAGCAAATAACGGGCAAACCATATTTCGCAGCCAATCGCATCTTCGCCATTGCTTTGCGATAACCCTCGGGATGTGCACAACCAAAATAATTTTCTGAACGATCCTTAAACGTTCTGCCTTTTTGATGTCCCAACACCATTACTTTAGTGTTATCCAAACTGGCAAAACCAACCCGAATCGCTCGATCATCGCCAAACAACTTATCACCATGCAGTTCAACGAATTCATCAAACACTAATGACAGGTAATCAATCGTGTGGGGTCGTTCTTTGTGTCGGGCAACTTGAACCGTTTGCCAAGGCGAAAGATTTTCGTAAATCTCTCGCGTCTTGTCGGTCATTTCTCGCCTTTTCTGCCGCAGACGCTCGACCGCTGCAGCCGTCTTGTCCGACTCCAGCTCCAATTGCTGAACCTGTTCCGCAATGTCAGCGATTGGTTGTTCAAATTCCAGATAGTCCATGAGGCTTCACTTCTAAGAGCCGCCTCATAAAAAAAGGGGCCCACCCAAAAACTCGTAGTATTAATTACCGTCCAAGCACATCCCTCTGGTTTAACGGCACAACCAGATTTTGGCAAGACTCTGCCCCACTCATTCTGGTCTCGATTGATGGCTTATCAAGGAGTCGTTTGCTCTGAGAGCCACCGATTCAGCCATTTATTGCTGGGACCCCGGATCTCGGACGAGACCTGTGGGCCTTTTGCCAGCACGGAACACACCGACCTTTGAAAACTCGAACAAAAAGTCCGCCATACTTTGCGGGCGATCGCTTGGGGATTTCGCCATCATACGCCCGATTAAAGTGCTGAGTTCCCGCGTCGCACTACTCACGGCCAACAAATTTGGAGGGGGTGCGGTCAAGTGCTTGCTCAGTAGTTCATTCGGATTGGTTGCGGAAAACGGTGTGCGTCCAGCTAACAATTCAAACAACACGCATCCGAAGGCATAAATATCAGCGCGAACGTCCAGGGGTTTCCGCCGGATTTGCTCGGGAGCCATGTAACTCCTGGTCCCTCGAATCGTTTTTGACTTTCCAAAAGCCAGCAGTGCAGACAGGCCCTTCTTCCCTGGTTTTTCGGCGATCGAAAAATCGATCAACTTTACATTGCCCTGTTCATCCGCCAAGAAGTTATCGGGCTTGATATCGCAATGCAACCAGCCCTTTTCGTGCAAGTGTTGGATTCCCTCAGCCGATTTCCGAATGATGCCGGGCAGATTAATCGCAATCTCTTCAGGTCGCTCACGAAGTTCAATTTTTAGGTTGCGAGCATTAAATAGCTGCATCGACAAAAATGGCAAACTGTAGATATTATGAAAACCGTAAACCTGAATAACATTAGCGTGATCGAGCGTTTTACCAACACTTGCCTCGTGTCTCAGGTACTCGATTTCAACTTTATTTTTGCGGACTTCACGATTCAACACTTTCAGCGCGAGGCGTTCGCGATCACCATCCCGATCATCATGTCGCAAAGCCTCCCAAACCTGAGTCGTCGTTCCAGAACGGATCAACCGCACAAGTTGAAAAGGTCCTAGAAAATCGCGTTGATTTGACACCGTAAATTCCAACTACTAAAAACCACTTTGCCACACCCTGTTTATTCTACCCAAACAGATCCCAGGTCAAAAGGCGACCCCCCCCTGCCCCGACTTGTCTCTCCAGACTCCGAGCTGACCTCAAACCCGTCGAATTTTAAACTGAAACTATGCCTGTAATCCTAACCGCTCTCCGCCTCCTCGGCGGGCTATCGAACTCTATCCAGATCAGGGCCACGGAACGACCCGACTTTCCCCCGGTTACCTCAACAATCACGTATTCAATTCAATCTTTGTAAACCACACTTGCCAACACCAAGCCGTGCGAAGGAGCTGTAGAGCCGGCCATTTTTCGATCTTTTTTCGCCAGGACTTGGAGCGTCCACTCCGGTTCAAATCTCCCCTGCCCCACCGCAACCAACGTACCCACGATGTTTCGAACCATATTATAAAGGAAGCCATTAGCGGTCACTTCAATGTCGAGATAACTAAATACCTCGCGATGCCATTGGTGGATCGCTATTTCACTCACGGTTCGAATCGTCGTTTTACGATCCGAGCCCGTCGCTTGAAAACTGGCAAAATCATGCTCGCCTTCTAAAAAACGAGCAGCCTGGGTCAACGCATCCACGTCCACAAGGTTTGGCACAAACCAACGACAGTGACATTGCATCGGATCTCTTATGCGCCCAAACTGAATCTGATACCGATACGTTTTTTGAATCGCATCGCGAATGGCATGGAACCCGTCTGCAGCAATCTCGACCGCCAGAATCGAAATATCATCCGGAGTGGTTGCATTCAAAGCCCGCAAAAGGGTTTCACAATCAAGCGAAGTTCTTGATTCCAAACTGCAAACCTGTCCCTCGGCATGAACTCCCGAATCGGTGCGACCACTCGCCATGATACGAAGGCTCTCACCAGTCACTTCCTGCCAAGCCTCCTCGAGCCGCTGTTGCACGGTCACCCCGTTAGATTGGACCTGCCAACCCGAGTAACCTGCCCCATCATAGGCAATGATCAGTTTGAAGAAGGACATTTTCAATAATCGCCTGAAGCTAATCGTTCCGCAATTTGCACGGCATTGGTCGCGGCACCTTTTCGCAAATTGTCACTAACGCACCAAAATGCCAATGAATTTTCACGGCTTATATCACGGCGAATACGCCCAACAAAAACATCATCCCGATCATCACAGTTGCCCGGCATTGGGTAGACACCTGAATCGGGTTCATCCAACACGCGAATGCCGGAGGCGGCTTCAAAAAGAGATCTCGCCTGAGCGACAGAAACCGGACTCTCCGTCTCTACAACGATCGACTCACTATGGCAATTCCGAACGGGTACCCGGACGCAAGTGGGACAAACATCAATCGTCTCGTCAGCAAATATTTTTCGGGTCTCTAGAACCATTTTCATCTCTTCTGAGGTATACCCATTGTCTTGAAACGAACCAATTTGTGGCACGACATTGAACGCTATGGGATGAGAAAAAGCTTGGTACTTCCACTCCTGTTGATCGAGTGCTGCGCGACTCCCCTCTAACAAGTCAACATCGCCCGCCAAGCCCGCACCGCTGGTTGCCTGATAAGTCGTCACCACCACTCGGCGAATTCGGGCAGCATCATGGAGAGGCTTCATCGCAACCACCATTTGCGTCGTGCTGCAGTTGGGGCTTGCGATGATTCCCTGGTGCCCGGCAATGGCCTCGGAATTGACCTCTGGAACCACCAGAGGAACATGGGGCAGCATTCGATGAGCCGCACTTTCATCGACGACCACCGCACCTGCAGCGACCGCCCATGGAACAAATTCCCGGGCAATCTCATCCGGGGTGCTACCAATGGCAATGTCGATTCCCTTAAATGCTTCTGGATTCATTAACTCGACCGGGATCTGCTCCCCTGCAAACTCGAGCTTTCTTCCGAGAGACCGTGCCGATGCTAGGAACTTAATCTTTCCAACGGGGAACTCCCTCGCTTCGAGCAATTTCTTGACAAGCGTGCCGACCGCGCCCGTAGCGCCAACGATCGCAATATTCTTTTTCAACTTGGTTCCCCTACATCAGCAATGGTGGTTCCAGTGCACGGTTTCATTCCCCGAAGTGTTCGAGGCGAGTAATTTATTTCAGACGTGCCAGTATAGAAACGGTCGAGGCAGCGCACAACGACGCAAGCGGTTAAGAGGCGGCTGAAGGACTCTCTGCCGCCGTAGGTGAAACCACCGACCGTTCATCGGGGGACTCCCGCAACATCGCGGGACCGCAGCACTTCCACCAGAAGTCTGGCTCGATAAAGGCCAAGTTTCCGAACAGCATGATCAGGCCAAAGGTTAGCATTCCCATAAAAGCTCCAATCCCCAAATGCAGGCATACGGCCAGGGTTAAGACAATCGGTCGGGTCAAACGAGGCCAAATCAGAAACGGATAGGTCACCTCCCACGCCACCGCTACCAGCGTCGCAATGTTGACCAGCCACATGTGATCTGCAATCCATGTCATATCGACCGTTTGGTATTCATAACTGGCCAAAGCTCCCCAAATCGCTTCACCATTCCACCAGTAGGTGCCTTGAAGCTTGCCAAGACCCGCGAAGAGGTAAACCACACACATGTGAATTTGTATTAACCGAGTGGCAATGTTGTTCATTACCGTGAAACTTCTCCCCCCCCTGCCCTGCCTTCCACGCAACCATGCGTCCACCGAATAAACTCGACCGCAATCACTGATGGCCAAATAAAAACAGAGAAACGCGTTAATCTGATCCAACCCAAACTGAGAACCAATCGAACGATTCGCGTAGGAAACGACCAGCAAAAATGAAACACAACCCGTAATACGAGTCTGCCATCCAATCAAAAACAGCAGTATGACCAACAGACCCCCGTAATGGGAAACCCACATCCAGGTCGTTGAAGAGAGCCAATCAAAATGACTCCAACTGTAAGATGTCCCGAAGTGATATAGCTCGCGATAGGCGCGAGGCAACATGCCGGAGTCTCCAAAAAAAGCCGGCAACTCCAATGTCCACACGAGGTGCGTGTAAAACAGCATCCCCGCGACTAATATTCGTATCACAGCCAACGTGTTGGCTGCCCGACTCTGAAACCAGAATTGATTCCAGAAATCTATCCAGGATTGACCATAAACACGAAGTGTGCCTGACAAATGGTTCACTGAATTTCCTCACCCTGCAGTTCTTTTAACGTGAACTCTGCGATCTGCCGCGGGGCCGACAAATAACGAGGGTCTGCCAACTTAATGCCAGCCCTCACATCTGCCGGTAATGGAATGGAACGCTCGAGACAAAACAGCTGAATCGACTGGCCTTCGTATGCCGTTAAAAGATAGCGGGCAACACCACGGATCAGGACCTCGAAACGCCGTGTCGATAAATCATAATCTTGCCCCATCTTCCAATAGCGACTTTCTAATTCCTCGATCGATTTTAAGGGCGCTCCCTCATCTCGGGCCGCATCGATTTCCCTCTGAACATTTACCAAAGAGTCCTGAAACATCTCTCGAGACGGAGTGAAAGCATAATGATCATAAATTGATTCACTCAGCATGAACCACCGGTGGTACAACAACCTAGGCCAATGCTGTCGCCGGTTGGGAAATCGCCCCTCAAGCGTCTTGCCAGAAGCGGTCTTAATTCGGTAGACAAGCAGATGGCTAGGACCAGGGTCGGGTCCAAAAAAACGGTAGCCATGACCTAGGTACATTAATTGATGAATTGGGCGAACGACGGCATTAAGAGGTACGGTTAGAGAATCCGACCCGACCGGATTAGCCAGAGGTCCAAGCAAAACCACACACAAATAAAAACCGATCATGATCGATACAAGAGACCTCACCAAGGCACTCCATGAGTAACCCGCATCAAGACTGTTTTCCACTTTAATCATTACCACTAACTCGCAATTTCACCGATGGTTAAATCACCACCAATCGATCGAGGTTGATCGATCCCACACGACTAATTCTAGATCACGATCACCCCAAACGGGCGATTGCAAGCCTCCGTTTTTGGCCTTTATCAAAAAAGCCCACTGCCAAATAAACGGCAGTGGGCAAATGAACCAACGGGAGATCAAACAAAGAAAGACTACTTGGAAACGTAAAGATCAGCCTGATCCAAATCAAATGCTAGTACGTATTGTTCACCCGATTCGATTTTCAGTGACTTTTCGGCAACCAACGTTTTACCATCGCGAACCACACTGACAGTCACCCGGTAATCGGCCCAAGACTCACCCGGCTTGAGTGTTCGCGATTTGAAATATCTAACCTCTCCTTTGGCAGCGGTTTGATTCCCACTCAGTGTTACGACGGCGTCTTTAGGTACCTTCAGTAAAAGCTGAGTCAATTGAGGTTGCTCAAAGTCGAACTTGACAGACTTCGTAACCCCGGCTTTTAGCGTGACTTTGCGCCGCATGGCGATATCACGCCCATCTTTTGAAACAACCGCTTTTATGGCAAATTTATAATCCTTGTCAGGCTCAAGATTTCGTGACACGAAACTGCGAAGGCTACCGACCGTTGTTGTTTCCTGACCATTTATCCAAACCTTTGCCTCCATCGGGAGATCAATCTTAAGGACCGCATCGCGCTGCCCTGCCGGCCGATATCGTGTGTTATCACCCGCCGCGGGTGATGGCATAGGAGGCAGTCCAAATCCTTCACTGGCCGCCGGCAGCGGTTTAGCAGGATTAGGGACTGCAGCCGGTACCGCATCCGGTACATCGGCATCATCTACCGCATCATTGGAACCTGTAATCACGCTTTCCTTGGCCTGAGGAACAGGCGTTGTTTCACTGGATGCGGCACCACCCAGACTCATGGGCCTTAGGTCATTCATGCCCGAACTAACTCCGTAACCACCACTTGAGCCTCCAGAACTGTGTCCTCCACTACTGGCAAAGCCACCACTACTTCCGCCCCAACGGCGCTGATGAACTCGGTGAACTTCAGAGACGAAATTACGGATAGGCCGAAAAGGCTGTCGTTGGTAACCACCGCTGCTGCCATAAAATCCGGCACTGGCAAAACCACCGTTGCTGGCCAAGCCACCGCTGGAACCCCAGGAAACTGTTACGGGGACGCTTCCGGTGCTGCCCCATGATCCGTTGTTGTATGCCTCTGCCGATTCACTCGCGCAAATGGTGAAGCCAAGCGACATTATCATGATCGCTGATCGAGTTAAACCAAACTTTTTCATCAAGATCTCCTAGTTGTCTAACAAGCCATTTTCACCGGCAATCAAACCTGAAACAGATCTCCAAGTCACCGTTGAAAAAAGGTAACTCGGCTCATGTCGGCCGATGACACGGCGATCGGTGTGCGATTTAAGATACCAGCACGAGAACTTAATTCAAGGCGTTTAGGGGCTTTTGGTCGATTGGGGGCTATTTGACGGTTGGTAATCAAAGCGCGGTTGAATCCCTTAAAAAATCGGCATTTTCGCCCGCTGAACCATCCAAAATCCCACTACTTTGACTCGACCGTGCGGATGATCACATTGTCGAACGATGCGGTGCCCGTCGCACCAAACAGGCCGATTCGTAAGATCGCTTCACGAGCGCCAACAGGCACGCTGATTTCCCGGTCATAATTCTTCCATGTCCGAGTCCCTTGGAATGGACCGATGTACTCTGTTGCTAAATCTGATCGATCGGCCGCCAAAAACTGAATGGCGATCAGCGGCAAGTCACCCCGGTGGGGTCCTTCGGCTACCCCCTCACAAGCTATCGAAGCCGACAACTTAATTTTTGCCACACGGCGGCCATCAACGGCCAAGCCTTGCATCAACCATGAAAACTGACCCGGAACTTTATTGCTGAATTTTACGAAATGCTGACCACTGGGCGCTAACACCTCTTCTTTAACTTCACATTGACGCTGGTAATACCAACCGTTGACAAAGCCGGATTTATCGACCCCTTCTTCAAAGTCTCCATTCAAGATTCCTGGTTGCGACGGGTCTGGAAAGACGCGCCGGTTTTCTTCGGCAGCACCGGTCATCGGAACAAACAGTGTGGGACGGAGGGGTTGCCGCTCCAACTCACCATTGACCTTTTTCATCAAGTAAAGGGTCTGTTGGTGACGCTCGCCCATTGGGACAACCATCAAACCACCTTCTTTGAGCTGATCTTTAAGTGGCTTCGGGATCTCCTCTGGTGAGCAGGTCAGGATAATTTTGTCATAAGGCGCGTACCGATCCCAGCCCTTAAAACCATCTCCAATTTTGGTGAAAACATTATCATATCGCAATTTCTTAAGTGATTTGGCAGCTTGTTTGCCCAGCGGTTCGACAATCTCAATCGAGTAAACTTTATCAACCAATGGGCTGAGAACGGCCGCCTGGTAGCCGCTACCAGTTCCAATCTCCAAAACACGATCCTCACGATCCGGCTCCAATGACTCGGTCATGTAAGCCACGATAAATGGAGATGAAATGGTTTGCCCTTCACCAATTGGGATTCCGGCATCCAAATACGCCTGATCCCACATCTTCTTTGGCATGAATTCATGCCGCGGGGTTTTTTGAATCGCTTGAATCACTTTAGGATTCGTAATTCCAGCCCCTTTGACAGCCGTCTCAACCATTTCCATTCGCTGCTGCCAAAATTTATCTTTAGACCTTTGCCCCAAAACGGACGCCGGCAGGATTAACAAGCTGGTAAAAATCAGTAGTAAAGCACAACAGACTTGTGAGGGTTGTTTTCGAAACGACATAAATTTCCCTTTTCGGCTAACTTTTGCCCCAGGTAATTTCCGGATTGCTTCAAAGTTACAGTTCGGATGCTAACGCGATCCCGAAGTTCTATCTATTATAACAATCATTCGAGCTTAAGCCCATGCTTAGGCCCATTCGCAATTCAAAGCTGCTCAGGAACCGTTCCCAACATGCCCGCCAAGGATGACTCTAACGAACCTGTTTTCAAGCCGTCTGGCAAGACAGGCAGTCTCGGCAAGCGCCTCCACCCTTCCGGCCCGCAACCCGACATGATTGCGTTTCTGTTACCGCTGATTACCTTCATGTTCATGGCGGGTATGAGTCCTAATTTCGAAGGTGAATCGCCAGCCCCCAACGCCGCCCTTCATTACCTTTGGCTTATTCTTGCCGAGGTGGCGGTACTCACGATATTGATCGGTTATTTTTGGAGGGTGTATCTTGACCATTTCCCCTTTCGTATCAACCACTGGGGAGTGATTGCAGGAGCGGCGGGGATCGTTCTGTGGGTTGGTGTTTGCAGCTTGCATTTAGAATCATCCTTGATCGCTACGCTCGGACTTTCCGAATACCCTGCACGCCCGGGATTCAACCCTTACGCAAACTTCTCTGACAGGACTCAGTTCATCGCATTTGTGGTGTCTCGCTTTATTTTGCTCAGTCTACTGGTCCCTCTCTGCGAAGAACTTTTCTTGCGAGGATGGCTGGTACGGTATGTCGAAAACCCTAATTGGCAAAGGGTCTACCTCGCTCAGGTTGGATGGCGGGGCTGCCTGGCAGTGGCAATCTACGCCGCGGTGAGCCATCCGGCCGAAATCATTGCGGCCGTGGCTTGGTTCAGCCTGATTTCTTGGCTAATGATCAAAACAGGCAAATTTTGGAATTGCGTTCTCGCTCACTCTGTCACCAACTTTCTGTTGGGCCTCTACGTCATGCGGAGCCAAGAATGGCAATACTGGTAGCGCCAAAGAACGATCCTGAAATGCGATTGTGACTCTCTGGACACCCTTGCTGCTTTGAAAGCCAAACCAGAATTCTACACGGGTCTACCTCGTCACATTAAAACAACAGCCCCCGCAACGGCTGTGATTGCTGGGGAGTAAGCTGTTTGGTCTCGCCTAGCGATTTCTCTGTAACGGACCCAATCTCAGGACTAAAGACGAAAACTGAACGATCTATATTCGAGACTTGTCTACTCGACCGTCAGGGTATCGACGGCCGACCATTTCGCTGATTTCTTACTACCCAAATCTTTCACATCCAGCTTTATCGAATAGACATCCGGTGGAAGATTCGCCAGCGTCAAAGGCAAATGCATATAAAAATCTCGACGATGGTTGACCGCGATATCCTGTACAACGGGAAAATCGACAGACTGGATGACCTGGTCTTCCTGATCTAGAATCTCCAAGCGACACTCCAGTCGGGTGACATAAACATCCCTCGCTTTCTGTGTTTCTTTGAGTGGCGTGAAGTTTTCAATTTCACAATAAATGAGCGTTTGCGAATCCGATCGAAAATCGCTTGAATCCATAGGCTCATACTGGCCGTAACCCGACACTTCTGAGCAGAATTCTAGTTTCGCGATTTTAAGATCCGACATTTTTCGCAACTCGACCACCGCAGACTGTAAATGATCAATGGCAATGGAAACATTCTCACGTCCCCCGGTCACGTTGGTTTTTGCGGCTTGCAACATGTTCAATATCGCCGTCAATTGAAATTGCCAATACTGGCGATGGCGAGGCTGCTCAATCGCAATCCTTCCAGACGAAAGTCGGTCGTCCAAGACTTGTAGTATCGCCAAGCTTTGTTGTAATTTTGCGCGGCGGTAATCTGTTAGGGACAAATCGATAATCTGATTTTCAAAGGCGTCGATCGTTGTTTTCAACTGAACATCCCAGCTCGCTGTGCGAGGGCTGTTCGCAAACTCTTCAGATACGTTTGCTATTAACTCTCCGGTCTCGCCCTCTCCCATTTGCGACGCGACGTGACTTAAATCGACATTGCCAACGGTGGTTGCGGTAGTCGGATCAAATTGACTTTCAGGATCATGGTGCGAGGGTTCATCGCCCCCATTTGACGCACCTTCGGATTCGACCGCTGACTGCTTGACAGGTTTCAATAAACTTGAGGCTTCAACCCCCTTAAAATCGACTGTTGGAATGGGTGATATCTTTTTGCGAGGGTTCATCCCTAAAGCTTCAAGCGGCTCGGTCGATATTGATTTTTCGTTCGCTTGCGTTACAGCACTCTGACCATCCACTTCTCGTGATTTAACCTGATCGGGAACTTCAGGAATCAGTTCCTGAGCATCCGGCGTGGCCACCCAAGTGATAGGTGACAACTGCTCCGCCACTCTCAGGTCAACCGGTGCTTCTTTCGAATTCGATGCTTGTTGTATCGCCGGGTTGCCAGGGTTTTTCACTATCTCTCCGACATTCGAAAGACTATTAGATTTAGCCTTGAGAATGATGATTCGCTCGACGGCCTCCTCTTGGTTTATTCGTGGCAAGGATTTCATCTGCAACGCAGCATCTAACGGTTGCAATGACTGATCCTTCCTATCACTGGACGAGACGGCTGGAACGACGGCTGGAACGACAGCTGGAACGTTCGGGGAATAGATAACCTGCGAAAATCCTGAATCTTTAAAACGATCAGCAACCTCTTCGCTGGCTGCATCACTGATCGGCGGTTGGAGCTGCGGTTCGAGGGAGAATCCCTTTTTACCGGAGACCGTTGGTAATGGCTTTGTGTCGTTCTCAATCGCGGGCGTTTCTGAAACGAGCAAGTCTAGATCTTGCTGGCGCATCTCCACCATACGAGATTTCGTATCGGCAAAATCATCTGTTTCGGAGGTTCGTAAACTGGAGCAGCCTACGACTACGAAACAAATCACAGCGGTCGGACAAATCAACATCGACTCAAGATTGCGCAGCATTTCTCACGCCTCGTATCAAAACTCATTAAATTCGAAGAGAACCGTAGAGAAATCCATTGATTCAAGCAAGGGATTCCATCCGAGGCTGCTATCAGAATGCCACCGGGATCAGAGGTACGAGACTCTTGAGAAAAGAGGCTTCAGTATCCCAAAAGAAGCCTGATTTTACAGCGTTTCCTTCGCGATGTTGGTTCTGGGAACCGCGAAATTGCCTCGACCTGTCACCCAATCTTAAACCGAAGAAAGCCTCCCAGACTTTGGGATCAAGGGTTTCGGCAAAGTATCGGCATAGCATCCGACAACGACTTGGCTACTTCGCTTGAACAGGCGACAACTCAGAAGACATTTTTACGAATAAAGATTCCAGAACGAGACGCCCCCGATCCGGCTTGGAATGTGTCCCTTTTAACGCTAAGTCGGCTTCGAGCAACCAACGATTCATCTGAGAGACTCGTTCGCGACCCAACTGCTTAAGTCGTCGACTGGCGTTGTCAATCTCACCGCCCCAGGATCGAAAGCCGGCTTTTTGAAGCGTCGCGTTCAGGTCCACTCTGCGGCCATTTCGCACATCGCGTTGAGCCAATTCACCGACCTCAGCAAATCGTCGTAACGACCAACTCATCTGCCCCAACAACGCCAATGGATGCTCACCACTGCGCAATAATTGATCCAACAAGGCAAGCGCCGCTCCCGCGTTGCCGTCGGTGGCCGCATCAATGGCACTCCACATCGTTTGCGCCGGCCAACCGCCTACAATCTCACGGATTCGATTGTTATCCAGTGGCCGGTCCGTTGCATACAAAGACAATTTGGCGAGCTCTTGTTCCATCCGGCCGAAATTACATTCGGTCAACTCCACTAATATCGCTGGTCCGGCCGCGGGCAATTCAAAATCGTATTGCTCACTGGCACGGGTTTTTAGCCATTTGGCGATCTTGGCATCGTCGCGGCTTTTACTTCTTCCGCGTTTGATAACCGGCGGGTCGCATTGAACCTGCACGCCTGCTTTCTCACACCGTTTGTAAAGTTTTGTATTGGATGCCCAAGAGTCAACCACTAGCACCAACAGTCCATCCGAAGGTGGATTCTCCACGAGCTTTTCTAATGGGCCCCGATGTTCTTTTACGAAACCGTCCGCTTCGTCGACAACCACAACCTTGGGTCCACCACCACCAAACAAGGTTCGCGTCGACAATTCGTCCATCACATCGGCCCAACTTGCTGAGGCCCCTTCAAACTGTGCAGATGAAAATTCGGCCTCCTCGTCTCCCAAGGCATCCAAGAGATTTTTGACGACCAGTTTTTTCAAAAAGCGTTCACTGCCAAACACAGGACAGACACCCGTCCGCTGCACCGGTGTGGCTTTGTGAATCATTTCGAAGGCATGCAATGTTCCAGACATGCCATCAGCAGAGCAAAAAAAGCCGCTATTTTCCAGCCGTCTTCTTTACTGGCCGTCACCCATCTGCTGAAGCCCGAAGATTTTTCCGCGAGGGACCAAACCAGCCAGATCGATCGGCGTTTGCAGCTGGTGAACCCCTAAATTTCCAGCCTTATCACGAGCTTCAATTCGAAGATACACCTGCGAGGGTGTTCGCTTGTCGACGGCCCACACGTAACTGCCCGTGTTTCGCAACCCTTCTTCGATGACTGTCCATGGTCCCGATGGATTCGCGCTGTAGAGTATTCGGATAGGACGACTGATGAAATGCATGTCTTGCGCTCGCCAATTCAATATCATCTTGCCAGCCGCGGCACCACGACCATAGGGTGCCGATAGAAATTGAACTGCTGGACGCGTTGTGTCGACGTCCACAATCATATCCGGACGATCGCCGGGGGCCGGCGCGCGACCCGTCAAACCATCTTTTGAATGCACCACGATTTGAAAACCGTACGTACCAGACTCCTCCACTTGAACCGGAAAAGGGCTGACCCGATCTGTATCGATAGCCCAAGAAACCCAATTCAATCCACCATCACGAGTCATCCACAAAACCACTCGCGACACGCAAGACGGATCCACTGACTGGACTCCGTATTGCAGCTGAAACCGTGTATTACTGATTGCTTGGCGAAATATTTGCGATTCCTTCACCGACAATTCTCGCTTGTCCCGAGAAGCGAATTCATTCGGATTGCGAGCAGCCTCTGCTTGGCTCGTAACCGAAAGATTCGGCAGACGAGATGCGGCGGCCTTGATCGAACGTATGGATGCCTGTTGTCCGCCACTCTCACGAGCCACCTGATTTTCCTCCACACCAAACTGCTTACCACGACCCCTTGTCGTAGATTGGCTGATCATCAAATCACCCTGTTGCCGGACGAATGACTCGCCCAGGGTTTGCGTCGGCTCGATCGGCGCCGTTTGCCGCTGAATCGGAGTGTAATGGATTAAGGGTTGCTGCGTTGCGGACGCATCGGGGTGTGAGTTCCGATCGACGGTTGACCCGTTGTTTTGATCTAACTGAGATGATGCTATTTGTGATTCGCTTAGCCATTCGATCGAAGCACGCTCTCCGGCAGAAACTGGCGCGCCCTCGGCCCCCTCCTCACCTAGAGCTGCACCACCGTCAGACGAGCCCAAAGATCCTGTTCCGGTAATCGGATCGGGCGATGGAGGCTGAGAGAAATCGGCTGGGGAACCGACCAAACGATAGGGTTTATCTTCGAGCGCTCGGACGGATAAACGCAAGGTTTCTTTATATTGCTGTGGATCGGTTCCAACGGTTTCTGGCGTCGGACAAACACCGTCTTGGCAAATGGGTTCCGTCGCAGTGCCCCAAGCCACGTCTCGCGAGACACCCGCCGTTTGTGATCGAGGCGAGTGAAATTGCGTCGACCGCCGAGGCCCATCTGGCAGCCTCACCACTGTGGACTCGTTATGACGTAACGCAGTAACCTGCCGCACGACAATCGTTCGGTCAGCCCGGGCAATATTCCCCGCGGTGTCGGATATTTCCATCCGAATATTGAGGTAAGGTACCGAGGTCTCTGGCCACCAACCCAGCTGGTCCGTGTATGTCTTACCAGAAACCTGGGGGCGCAATTGAACTGGCACTTTGACCCAGTTATCGGTTTTCGCTAAGCCTTCAACATTTTCCTGATAGAGAATCCTTACCGAATCAGCAAGTAAATTATCATCCTCAGCTCGCCAATAACAAATCACACGCCCGGCGGCGTCGGACTCAACGCGCACTTCCAACGTGGGCACTTTGGTGTCCACATTTACTTTGAGTTCCGGTTCGGTGATGTTTCCGTCCGGCAATAATTGGCGATTTCGATCAAGCGTCTTTACCGCAAACCAATAAGCCCCGTCTCCATCGGCGACAAACGGAAACGAAGTCCTATCGGTTTTCTGACGGCCATAAAATTGCCAAGTGCGGCCCTCGTCCCGAGAAAGGAACAACTGAACTTCCAAGAACGACACATCATTCTGGTTGATTCGAAAAGGGACGTTAAAGCGTGTTAGCCTAGTGGCAATGGTCTTGGCTGAACTGGCCACCTGAAATGAATTAACCGGGTTTGATGATGATTGAAATCCAGAGCAAATTTCAGTTGTTCCTGAAAAGACCTGAATCAAAATTAGCAAATTACCAAGCAATAATATTTTGAGTGCGGACCAAGTCATGGGATCGCTCATACAAATTCGACGTGAACTAAATTTTTCGCGCACTGGCGGCGCACTGATTCCCCTATTCTTTAATCGAAATCCCTCACTGCCTGTCGCCAGAACCGGTTGTCAAAGTACGAATGCACTCGATTTATTGATCCCCCGTTTGGTGACACTAAGAGGTTATTGACGGTTTTTCCTCATCCGTTGGACATGCCGTTATGGAGGTTTGCCATAAATTTCCCGATTTCACGTGAACTGAGCTCATGCTGCAAACGTACAGTTTTCGAATGTGACGCCGGCACGGGATGCCCTTGCACTAGGTTTTCGAACAAACATGGCTTTTCCAGCCCCATTTGATTCGCAAGACTGTCTTTCAAATGATTGAATTCCCATTCTCAAGGGAAAACACCGACGGTCGGGAACTCGACGAGGTGTTTTTTTCGTTATTCACTCTCGCTCGGAAAATAATCCATCCAAAAATCACGGGTTTGGCCGTTGTTACCACACCCCAATCGACACATCGCTCTAAACCTGCGGTGTAAGATTGGCTATAATTTGTTCGGAATTTAACTCGCAAGTTACTTCAATTAAATGCGTCCTCTGCCAACCCTGGCACAGGGCTCAAGCTGAATACCATGTTTGATTCGATCGCTAGGTTTTGGGAAGAAACAATGGAAATCCCAGAAGCACGTTGGATCATATGGATCACGCTATTAGTGATTTTTGTGTTGGTCGGATCGTATGTCGCCATGTATTTTCGAGGACAAGCCAAGGGTATTAGCCACGAATCGACTGACTACCTTTCTGACTTCCGAAAGTTAAAAGATGAGGGAAAACTCGATGATGAGGAATTTGGTCGGCTCAAACAAGCTATCCCCAAAAACCGTGAACTTAATGGTGAGGGTCCGGTAAGAGAAAACGACTAGCGGGTTAAATCAATTAGGCAGGACTGTAGGAATGCCTGATAGTTTTCAGGTTGCCCGAAAGCTGGCGGATATCAGGATAGAACCGAGATGCTATCACCTGCTGAAGAAATAGCAGCACAAATGCTGAAATAACAAACTGCTCGATGATCGCGGGCAAGGATGCACCTATGTCCACGCGATACGTTTTCGCGTTGGACCATTCGAGCGTCAACTGGGAATTCGGTTGTACATCGGAAGACAGGAGTAATCATGCCCGCAGGCAACGACACTACGGGAGGCAAGCATAGCAGCACCTCCAAGAAAAACGCGCACTGCTCATTTTGTCGAAAAAATTACCGAGATGTTGGACCCTTGGTCGAAGGGCCGGGCGACGTCTACATCTGTAGCGAATGCATCGAATTGTGCCAGAGCATTCTGGAACAGGAGCAACGTCGCCGGGGACCGACAAAACAACTTTTCAACAAGATCCCGACACCGCGCGAAATTGTCGAACGAATGAACGAATATGTGATTGGTCAGCAAGCTGCCAAGAAAGTGCTGGCCGTCGCCGTTCATAACCACTACAAGCGATTGTCGATTGGGTGGGAAGGTGGAGATGTCGAAATCGATAAATCCAATATCCTGTTAGTTGGGCCAACCGGTTCAGGAAAGACGCTGCTGGCCCGCACGCTGGCTCGCATCTTAAATGTGCCGTTTGCGATCGGTGATGCGACAACGCTAACCGAAGCGGGTTACGTAGGTGAAGATGTTGAAAACCTTTTATTGAAATTGTTGCACTCAGCTGATTTCGATATCGAAACAGCACAACGAGGCGTAGTCTACATCGACGAGATTGACAAAATTGGCAAGACTAGCAACAACGTCTCGATCACTCGGGATGTTTCAGGAGAAGGGGTCCAGCAGGCATTGTTGAAGATGCTTGAAGGAACCGTTGCAAACGTCCCCCCTCAAGGTGGACGCAAGCATCCAGAACAGCAGTATATCCAGATCGACACCAGTGAAATTTTGTTTATCTGCGGCGGTACCTTTGTGGGAGTTGACGACATTGTTCGACGACGACTCGGTGAACGGACAATTGGATTTGGACAGGCTGCCGGCTTCAAAGAAGATGGTGACTTAGGACAAATCATGCCGCACGTCACTAGCGATGACATTCTCGAGTACGGATTGATTCCGGAACTCGTGGGTCGACTGCCGGTGGTCTCATCTCTTAGTCCTCTCGATGAAGCCGGTTTGGTCAATGTGTTGACGGAGCCTAAAAACGCGTTGGTGAAGCAGTTTGAAAGTTTGTTCCAAATGGAAAACTGCGAATTGAATTTCACCGACAAGGCTCTGCGGAGAATTGCACGAAGAGCCATGGATAAAGGTACTGGAGCACGTGGGCTGCGATCGATCGTAGAACAGGTGATGCTTGACATCATGTACGACCTCCCTGACCAGCCGAAGGGAACCAAGTACTCGATCGAAGAAGAAACAGTCGCCAAGGCATTTGGTGAAGCCCTGCTGCAGATCCCCGAATCCAAAAGCGCTTAATCCTCGCAATCATAAGCATCTCGAGTGAATCAACCCCGTCAGCTTTGAAGGACTGGCGGGGTTTTTTTGGAGTCAAACGGCAACCCTTGTCAACGAGTACAAAGGGGGCCTGTATCGGGCACGCCACCAGTGAATCCAACGTGTGTGATGGCCCAAATTGGATAACTTGTGACCTCAAATCTTCGCTGTAAAATCAGAGTCACATCAAGGGGTACTGAACTCAGGGCATTCATCGGCAACCGGCGAGGAACCGCCGGCTTGAATAACCACTGCAAAAACGCGTCGCAGAAACACGTTGCCTACAGGCACGCACTCAATCCACGAGGACAGACCAATGGTTTTTGAATCACTTTTTGGCAAACAGAAAAAACAGGGTCTCGGTGATGCCCGTGCTCAACAATTTAAAGAGGCATGGCTTTTGGCAAACCGCAGTCTTTTAGCTGCGAAACAACAGAATGAAGCGGCCGATACAGCAGTTGAAGAAGACTCGCTTTTAAACAAAGCGCGGCAGTACATGAGCGATCAAAAAGAATCTTTTACCGCAGACGCTCACCACCTCGAACAACTGACAACTAAACTATTACCGATCGTCGAGCAAATCTACGCTTATGCCAACCGCTTCGTAAACGATGCTGATGTCTCATCGGCGCACAACACCACCTACCAGCGGATTCTCGAGTTGGTGATGGCCAAAGTGAAGACGAACGGGTACGTTGAAAAGATTCCTTCACCTCCGGATTTCAGTGACGAGGAAAATGAAATGTTGGAACGCGTCAGCAGGATTCTAGAGGAATTCTGGAAAGCCAATTGAAGGCGTTACAAAAACAACCAAAGCTCACTGGCAGCACCCCCAGCTCAGGTTTAAGATGACCATAGAGAGGGCGATTATCTTTCGATAGTCGCCCTTTTCGGTTCCCCGGTGATTAAAGAAACATGAAATCCTCAGAAATGCAACGCGAGACGCTAAAAGAAGCATACTCACCCGAGCAATTTCGGGCCGCGGGTCATCATCTTGTGGACCAGCTGGCTGATCACCTCACAATCATGTTCAATTCTGAAGAACCCAAGGTTCTTCCTTGGCAAACCCCCGATCAAGCCTACCAACGGGTGAAAGAACTGGCCCAAACGGACGCCCAAACGGTTTTCAAAGAAACGCTGGCCAACTGCATTCGCCTGCACCACCCCCATTTCACCGGGCATCAAATCTCTCCGCCCCTTCCCACTGCTGCCTTGGCTGGATTGCTGGCCGACCTGATCAATAACGGCATGGGCGTCTACGAGATGGGGACGATCGGAACGGCGTTTGAGAGGTACGTAATCAAAACCGTCGCGCACCAATTTGGGATGGGCGAACAGGCGGACGGAGTGCTTACATCGGGCGGTAGCCTAGGCAATCTGACCGCCTTACTGGCGGCCCGACGTTCAAAATCAAGCCACGATGTCTGGAATGAAGGGAATCAGGAACCTCTGGCCGTGATGGTTTCTGAACAGGCTCACTATTGTGTGGATCGCGCAGCTCGAGTAATGGGATGGGGCGAACAGGGAGTCATTCGGATCCCCGTGGATGATGATTTTCGGATGGACACCCAATCACTTGGACGCCATTTGCAACAATCGCGCGAAGCGGGGCAAACAGTGATCGCAGTCATCGGAAGCGCTTGCAGCACCGCAACGGGCTCTTTCGACGATCTGAATGCAATCGCCGATTTCTGCGAGGCTAACGATTTGTGGTTTCATGTGGATGGTGCCCACGGTGCGGCGGTCTCGTTTTCAGAAAAACATCGCCACTTGGTCGCCGGAATAGAACGTGCCGACAGCGCGGTCCTCGACTTTCATAAATTGCTCATGACTCCTGCGTTAGCAACGGCAATCGTATTTCGCGAAGGCCATAATGGATACCAAGCCTTTGCACAAAAAGCACAATACCTTTGGTCCGATCCCGAATCGGAAACCTGGTACGAACTTGCACGCAGGACATTTGAGTGTACGAAGACCATGTATGGCCTCAAAGTATTTTCCATCATCGCCGAATACGGAACCTCTCTGTTCGAAGCCAACGTCGATAGCTTACACGCTTTGTCTGTTCAGTTCGCTCAGTTAATTAATGACGCCGACGACTTTGAATTACTCATCCAACCACAAACCAATATTGTCTGCTTTCGATTCCTAGGCGAACCGATGCCTTCGGTTAACTCACAGCCATTAAATGAACTCAACCAAAGGGTTCGCACCGCCCTGATCGAAGAGGGTCGGTTCTATATCGTCCAAACCGATATTGAAAAATCAACATGGCTTCGAACCACCCTTGCCAACTCGGCGACCACTCTAGAAGACTTAAGGCAATTGCTTGAACGAATCCGAGGTCTCGCTCAAACGAACTAAGAAACTGGCACTTACCCCCTGCCCTGCTCCAAAAAAGCCGACTCATCCAACTCTGCGCCATCGACAAAAGATAAAATGGACTTGTCGGGTTGCAGGGCAACCGTCTTTGTTTCCAGATGGCTGCCTTTTCGGTATGGTGATACGATATTGGGTCAATGGTCTCCGGTTTAACAGATCGGAGGGAAGCACCTACGACCGCCCAATCCTCAGGTTCCCCGTTCTAGAAACGATTGCTGGTGAATGATGAAATTGTCAACCAACCTTTTAACGCTCCTCTGCGCGTTGGCCATTACTCAAATCGCAACGGGCGAAGACTGGCTTCGTTTTCGTGGCCCAAACGGCTCCGGAGTTTCCAAAAGTGAACAAGAAACCGTCACCAACTTTGGTGATGATGAAAATCTTATTTGGAAAACACGATTGCCAGGACCGGGCGCTTCTAGCCCCGTCGTGGTAGGCAATCGCGTATTCGTAACTTGCTACTCAGGGTATGGCGAGAGCAAGGAGAACGTCGGAGATATGCAAGACCTTCAACGTCATCTCGTGTGCATAGACCGTACCTCCGGAAAAGTCTTATGGGAAAAAAGCGTCCCCCCCTACCTTCCTGAAGATGAATTCAGGGGGATGGGTGTTCCTGAGCATGGTTACTCAAGTAGCACGCCTGTTTCTGATGGGAAACACCTATTCGTATTTTTTGGAAAATCGGGTGTGATCGCCTACGATCTGGACGGCAAAGAGATCTGGCGAAAGAGCGTCGGGACGAATTCAGGCATTCGAAAATGGGGCTCAGCATCAAGCCCCATTTTGTTTGATGGTATTTTGATCGTGAACGCAAGTGACGAAGATCAAGCCATCTATGGAATCGAAGCGATGACCGGCAAGGAACTTTGGAAAACAAAAACGGAGGACATGGCGAACGTTTGGAATACCCCCGTGATCATATCACCCGAGAACAACCCACAACTGGTCATCTCGGTTCCGGATGAGGTTTGGGCGCTCAACCCGAGAAACGGTAAGCTCAAGTGGTATGTAACCAAAGGAGTCGATGCCCCAAGTGTTTCGACCAGTATCGTCGTTGACGGAGAAAATATCATTGCAATGGGAGGGCGATCTCGCAATGCTGTGGCCGTAAAGACAGGTGGCAAGTCTGATGTGACAGACAAAAACATTATTTGGGAAGGGCGAGCGATTAGCACCATTGCAACGCCTATCAGCTATCAGGGCCACCTTTATTCGGTGACTCAGGGTATCGCTAACTGCATCTCCGCAGCCACTGGAAAAGAAGTTTATAAAGAGAGGATTCCTTCTAGCTTGAACTCACCCGAAATGAGGCCCACCGATTCTCAACCAGGGGATGGAGTGATCCGCCTTGCACCTCCAGGCGGCAATCGCAGGCGAGCTAGAAATTATTCTTCTCCTGTAATCGCCGACGGCAAAATTTACCAGTTCACACGAGACGGCACCTGTTATGTCTTAACGGCCAAACCAGAATATGAGCTGCTGGCAACCAATCAGTTTCTCGCAGACACATCGGGCTTCAACTCAACTCCGGCCATTTCAAATGGACGAATCTTCATCCGTTCCAACCAACATCTCTACTGTATTGGTGCAAAGACGCAATAGAATCATCCACCCGCTCTACTCGCTGAAGTGCTGGAGAATATCGTTTGGAAAACTGGCATCCATTGAGAGATATTGCCCAACACGTTAGTAGCATTTCACATTTTGGTGGAGCCATTCTGTTTCTGACGCTTTCTTTTTTTTGCTTCGTGACGCGAGTCGGACGGGTGGATTCTGGGTGTACTTTATTTTGCTGGCTCGGCGGTTCTGCTGCTCGTCATCAGCGGCAGTGCGCACATGTTTCCCCCGGCGATCGATGCACGTCAAATACTCTTTCGGCTGGACTTGACTGCTAATTTTTTTGTTAATCGCTGGGACCTTCACTCCCTTTCACTGGGTCTTTTTCGAGGCTGGCGATGCTGGAGCGTGCTCCTCCTTATATGGCTAATTGCGGTGATCGGAATCTACTTAAGACTGGTCTATTTTGAGAGTATTTCATACGTTGTAGGCACTTCCATTTTCATCGCGATGGGCTGGGTAGGGGGTTTTTCAGGGCTCCTCATTCGTTTCCAATACGGCGCAGGCCACATCGGCCCTTTGTTGGTCGGAGGAGTCTGCTACACGCTGGGCGCCATCCTCGATTCGGCTAATTGGCCCTTTGTGATCCCAGCAGTCACGGGGCCGCATGAGATTCTTCACTTGTTGGTCTTGGCCGATTTGGGATGCCACTGGTCATTTATCAGCCGGATCGCTTCCGAAAAAACCTCCTCAGCAGTAGCAAAGGTTGTCCACAAAAACGGCTATTCAGAAGGCTCCCCCCGATCGATCAACTTAACCCCCAACGCACGTCGTCTATCTCACAAATGCAACAGGAACCTTTGCGGAGACACCGCACGAAGGAATGCGACGGCTTCTCACGATCGCAAGATGGGATGAAGCGGTCCAATCGCTCATTCCAACCGGACCTGCCACCCGCCGATTTAGGCAATTATGCATCGAGCGTCTTTAGAACGCTGCATTATTCATGAGGCGCACCCACCCTGCTCAGCTCTGATGACCACCGGTTGAAACCCTCTGTCTCGCCAAGATTCGGCAAAATCACTTGAATCTGAACAACCTCCCACCCGTTTAACCGGTCCAAACGGCAAAGACCACCTACCCCCAGCGATAAAAAAACGAGCTTTTTTAACGCTTTTGGGGCAAATTCTGTCCTTGTTAAATACAGCCTCTGCGTTACACTTGTTTCCAACCAAGGCGGACGTCCGGAGATCGGACATTTGTTGTATGTAGTTTGGTTGTGTGTAGTTTGTAGTGAAGGCAATTAAGGAGTTCGATCGAAAGTAAGGCAGCTAGTTAAAGGCTGTCGTCTTGGGATCAGCAGTTATGACGATTACGAAAGAGCGTAAAGCAGAGTTAGTCAAAGAGTATCAAGACAGTGATAATGACACTGGATCGCCAGAGGTGCAAATTGCGATCCTGACGACTCGCATCAATAACCTTACAGAGCACATGCGTTCCAATAAGAAGGATTATTCTACGCGTCGCGGTCTGTTAGGCATGGTATCTCGCCGCCGCCGACTATTGGATTATGTTCGAAAAGTCAATCCAGATCGCTATTTGGATATCATTGGCCGATTGAATATCCGTAAGTAACGCGTTTGCGGTTACGTTGTACTTTTGGATTTGGTTTTTAAACCATTCCTCTTTCTGATTTGCTAATTGATTCCGGACAAACGTAAATCGATTCGGGCTTCTAAAAATCGACTCGGACGTATGTCTGTCTCTCGGTCATTTGTTGCATCGCAACAACTGCATGACGCTGGTCACGACGTTTGTGAAACCAGCTGGATAACGCTCGTACGAATTGACGAGCCCTTTATTGTTTGAAATTGTTGTTTTTCAACCAGGAAATGAATTGTGAAAGTAAGAGTAGAAAAAAAGATTGGCGACAGCGTCCTATCCTTCGAGACGGGCATTTTAGCCAAACAGGCTGCGGCCTCTGTGATGGTTCAGTACAACGACACTGTTGTGCTCAACACGGTAACCTCGGGTTCACCAAGACCCGGAATTGATTTTTTCCCACTGATGTGTGACTACCGCGAGCGGACGATTGCCGCAGGTAAATTCCCCGGCGGCTTCATGAAACGTGAAGGTCGCCCGACCACGAAGGAGACATTAACGGCACGTTTATGTGACCGACCTATACGGCCAATGTTCGCAGAAGGCTTTAAGGACGAAGTTCAGTGTCAATCTTTTGTTTTGGCAAGTGACCGGCAAACGGACGGTGACGTTTTAGCAATGAATGGCGTTTCAACCGCCTGCTTCGTCTCCCCCCTACCCTTTCCGGAAGCCGTGGCATCAACGCGGATCGGCCGAGTCGATGGGGAGCTGGTCGCATTCCCAACTCAAGAGCAACTTGAGGAAAGCGATTTGGACATCATCGTTTCCGGTACTGAAAAAGCGGTAACGATGATTGAAGGCTTCGCACGCGAAGTCCCCGAAGACGTCATGCTCGAAGCCATCGAATTCTCTCACGAGATCATCAAGGATGTGATTGATCTGCAAAAAGAATTCGCAGCTAAAGTAGACATGGAGCAAGATGAATTCGTCCCTCCTGTCGACAATGGTTTGCTAGGGAAACTAGTTGACAAGTACAGCGATGAATTCAAAACGACTCTACAAATCGCTGGCAAGCAAGAACGGGGCGCTGCTCGTTCGGCCCTTAAGGAACGAGCGATGGCCGACATGATCCCCGATCCGGATGCCGACGGTGCATTCAGCAGTGGAGAATTTGGCACCGCTTGGCATGACCTCGAAGAAAAAGTAATTCGGGGGATGATCCTTGATGGCCAACGTAGCGACGGCCGCGGGTTTAAAGAGTTACGAGACATCGAATGTCATGTTAATGTCCTTCCTCGTGTCCATGGTTCTGCCGTTTTCCAACGAGGTGAAACGCAAGCATTGATCACGGTCACCCTGGGAACTGGTCGCGACGAACAGCGGGTCGATGGCTTGATGGATGAGTACTCCAAAAAATTTATGCTGGACTATAACTTCCCCCCATTTAGTGTTGGCGAGTGTCGCCCGATTCGTGGGCCGGGCCGACGAGAAATCGGTCACGGAGCCTTGGCCGAACGGAGTGTTAACCCCGTCCTGCCAGATCCGGATGACTTCCCTTACACGATTCGTATCGTTTCAGACATTCTCGAATCCAACGGCTCATCTTCGATGGCCAGTGTTTGCGGCGCCACTTTGGGACTTATGGCAGCTGGTGTGAAAATCAAAAACCCAGTAGCTGGCATCTCTGTCGGCTTGGTGAAAGAAGATGATCGCTGGGAATTGATCACAGACATTCTCGGCAGTGAGGATCATTTCGGGGATATGGATTTCAAAATCGCTGGTAGCCAAAAGGGTATCACCGGCATCCAGTTGGATCTAAAAATCCGCGGCATTGATTTTGAAATCATCAAAGCCAGCTTGGCTCAATCCCGCGAAGCACGAATGGACATTCTGAGAACCATGCTTAAGACGATCTCACGACCTTCCGAAGATGTTTCAGAACATGCTCCGCGTCTTTTGACCTGTCAAATCGATCCCGACAAAATTGGAATGTTGATTGGTCCAGGTGGAAAGAATATTCGTCAAATTCAGGAAGATTTCGAAACCGTTATCGAAGTCGACGAAACGGGCCGCGTAACGGTCGCTGGCAACGATGCCCATTTGGCCCAACAGGCCTTGGAACGAATTGAAGCAACCACCGCAACGGTACAGGTAGGCAAAATTTACAACGGTGTCGTTAGTAGCATTAAAGACTTTGGCGCCTTTGTGGAGATCTTGCCAGGCCGAGATGGCCTTTGTCATATCAGCGAATTGTCTGATGGCTTTATCAATAGTGTAAACGACGTTTGCCAAATCGGCGACGAAATGCAGGTTCTTGTAATCGATGTGGATGGCAATGACCGAGTCAAACTCAGTCGCCGTCAAGCGCTGGTTGAACTGGGTATTGAAGACGAATTCGCCGCAGAGTCAGGTGACTCAGACTCAGATGATGGCGATTACGAGGAGGACTACGACTCGGGTTACAGTGACCGGGGTGATGACCGAGGTGGCAACCGGGGTGATGACCGGGGTGGCAACCGGGGTGGCAATCGGGGTGGCAACCGGGGTGGCAATCGGGGTGGCAACCGTGGTGGTGACCGTGGTGGTGACCGTGGTGGTGACCGCGGTGGTGACCGTGGTGGCCGATACGATCGCGGCGGTGGTGGCGGTCGAGGGCGTGGCGGTGGCGGCGGTCGTGGTCGCAGCGGTGGCGGTCGAGGCCGAAGCGGCGGTGGTGACCGTGGCGGAAGTGGCGGCGGTGACCGTGGCGGAAGTGGCGGTGGTGACCGTGGCGGAAGTGGCGGAGGCGGTGGTCGAGGCCGACGCCGATAAACGCTCACCTAGAGATGATAACCATAAAAACAGCATGTTTTTGGATCGCCAAGGCATGCTGTTTTATTTTACATTCGCATCCGCGTTGCTCGAAACAAGCACTCGAAGACTCGAAACTGAGCGTTCGCCTCTGAGAAACCTAATCGAGCGTCCAGATTTCTCCGCGCAGCAACTTGGAACAACCTTATAATGAGGCCAAACTAAGTGGTGGTATAAAATTGAATCACTCTTCTGACCCATATATTGAACAGCTGCGAAAACAGTACAACGAACTCGCCGGTCTGGCAGGTTCGCTGGCGCATGAAATCAAAAATCCATTATCTGTCATTCGAATGAACATCGAGTTGCTGGGCGACGATTTGGGTGAAATCGCCAGCCCTGAGGCTCGTCGAGGGCACCAACGAATTGAGATTCTGCAGCGACAGTGCGAGCGTCTTGAAACCATGTTGAACGATTTCCTGCGTTTTACGCGCATGGATCAGCTCGAGCTAAAATCTGGCAGCCTCAATGAACAGATGTTACTCGTGCTGGAATTATTTCAAACACAAGCCGACCGTCAGGGAATCGAAATTAAACGGTATCTCGAGGCCGACCTACCTAGTATAAAAATGGAGTCCCAAACGTTACAGGCTGCCTTGGTCAATCTGGTGAAGAACGCCATTGAATCAATGCCTGAAGGAGGGCAGCTCGTGGCTCGATCTCGAACCACCCGAAATGGGATTGCGTTGGACCTGATCGACACTGGCTGCGGCATGTCAACCAAGACGTTGATGAGAATGTTTGACACCTTCTACACGCGGAAAGACGGCGGCACCGGGCTAGGTCTTCCTACGGCTAAAAAAATCATCGAGGCCCACGGAGGCCGCATTAACGTACAAAGCGAAGAGGGTTGCGGTACTCAATTCACCATTCAATTTCCCACACTGAGGCAACTAGTCGGTCCAACGAGTGATGAGAGCTTGGAGTAACTTCCGGACCTGCTAATACCAGACGAGCTAAAATTTACTAGCCCATGCGAAACGGCCAACACCTCGAGAATAACTTGAAACTGATCCGCAAACTATCTGATTTCCCAAACGCTCTTCGAGGCGGTGCTCTGGCAATTGGCAACTTCGATGGAGTGCATCGTGGGCATGCCAAACTGGTTCGCGAACTCAAACATTTAGCAGAAAAACTAAACAGCGCAGCAGTGATCTTCACCTTTGAACCCCATCCAGTAAGAATCCTTAGACCCGAACAGGCACCTCCCCCCTTGACTTGGACCAACCGCAAAGCGGACCTACTCGCGGAATTAGGAATTGACGCGGTTGTCGCCTACCCAACAGACGTCAATCTACTGGGCCTTAGTTATCAAGATTTCTTTCAACAAATCGTTCTCGACGCCATTGGGGCCCGAGCCATGATTGAGGGGCCAAACTTCTTTTTTGGACACAATCGACAAGGCACGGTGGCCAAACTCGCGGAACTTTGCCGGTCAGCGAACGTTCAGTTGAAAATTGTGGATCCGGTCAGTGAATCTTCGAACCTCATTTCCAGTAGTCGAATACGAGAACTCATACGCACAGGAGAAGTGGCTCGCGCCCGAGACATGCTGACCAAACCCTACCGAATTCGCGGTATGGTTACCCACGGCTCCGCCCGAGGATCCAATATCGGGTTCCCCACGGCCAACCTTGATGCGATCGACACGTTGCTGCCGGCAATCGGAGTCTATGCCGGGAGAGCCTTTGTTAACGGACGTTCCTACTGGGCTGCCATTCACATTGGGCCGAATCCAACGTTTGGTGAAAATGTCGTAAAAGTTGAAGTTCACATACTTGATTTTGAAAACTCAATCTACGGTCAACCAATCGAGGTTGATTTTATTGAAAAGGTGCGGGATATTCGTCAATTCCAATCAACACCTGAGTTGATTCAGCAATTGACCAACGATGTCCAACAAACTCGGCACATTGCCCGTCTAGCAACCCAATAACCACACTCACTCCGGAATTTTACATGAACGTCGACTGGCCCCGTTTTGTTGAAGTCATCCAAAAAGCAAATAATATTGTCTTGACCAGCCATATACGCCCCGACTGCGATGCTTTGGGGAGTGAATTGGGAATGGCAGGTGTCCTGCGCGCGTTGGGAAAAAATGTTCGAATTGTCAATGGACAGGAGACACCTGAAAATCTAGCTTTCATTGACCCGGAAAATGAAATCAAATGCATTCATCAAAACATCACTCCTCAGGATATCGCAGAGATTGATTTACATATGATCTTGGACACTAGCGCCTGGATTCAGCTTGGCCCCATGGCAGATGTGATTCGCGATTCAAGTTGCAAAAAGATCATCTTTGATCACCATCAGGGCGAAGACGATATTGATGCCGAACTTTTCAAAAACACCAATGCCGAAGCTGTCGGCAGGATGGTGGTTGAAGCCGCAGAGCACTTAGGCGTTGTATTAACTCCAGAGATTTCCATGCCCTTGTTTGCCGCGGTTTCAACCGACACAGGTTGGTTTCGATTTCCATCAGTTAGCGATGTCACTTACGAAATCGCTGCTAAACTCGTGCGCGGGGGCGCGGTTCCATCCGAAGTTTACGGGAATCTTTATGAGCGAGAAACCGCCGGGCGAATTCGATTGCGTGGCGTGGTCCTGTCTCGTATTCAAGTTGAAATGACTGGACGCTTGGCGTCCACCTACATTCTTGAAGAGGACTATGAAAAAACCGGTGCGGAACCCACAGATACCGAAGATTTGATCAATCTTGCGTTGCAAATAGAAGGCACTAAGTTTGCCGTGATCATGATCGAACAACCCACCGGTGGTTTTAAGATGAGTTTTCGAAGTCGTTGTGGGATCGCTTGCAATGAAGTGGCCGCACATTTTGGGGGAGGTGGCCACAAGGCAGCAGCCGGGGCGTTTATTGATCAACCGTTTGAGGTGGTCAAAAAACAAGTCCTCGATTACGTTCGTCACTGCATGGAAACTGAGTTTTCTACCTCGGTGGAGTGAAATTAAAATCCACAATGTTATTTTAGTACGATTAAAGTGCTAGCAACCCAAGGAAAGGTCTTGGGATTCGGCAAAAGAATAAAACTGCCGGCCCGAATGGCCGATGGATAGGGAAACAGGTCTGCAGCTTAAAGGCCTTTCAAATCCCCAACTCCGAAATTCGGAAATATAGTCATGGCCTGCCCTCGATGTCAAATTGAAACCTTGGGAACCCGTCTTTGCAATCATTGCTCTAAGACGAGTCGAACTTCCAATAGCCCTCTCGCCAATCGGATTGTGATGGATCGACAGATCTCCGGTAATTGGATTCGTCTCCACAAAGTGGATGATTTAGCGACCTCTACCTTAAGAAAGACTAAGGCGTTCGGAAATCTGGACACTGTTTAAACGGCCTGTCGCTAGATTAAATTTAAGCGGCCCGACTTACTTTATCTAAACACCGCTTGTCTGCCGCTTTTCTGCCAAACGATCACCGTAGAAGACATCGCCAGGCTTGAGCGTTACCCAACTAGCGAGAGAACGGAAACACTGGGCCGGTCGGATTGCCGGTCCTTTTGTATCGAAAGCCGGAATGGTTGGCTTCAACCCTTCCACGATCCTCTTTCGACCTCGGGAAAAACCTCGAAAATCATTCATCACTTTATTGGGTCATCGTCCCAATGCATCTAAGATATGGGCTGTCAGATCATCACCCAGATCACTCACTATCCTCGGCTGCATACTAAGGTATCGTCTGCATGAATTCGGTTGGCAATTTTTTTTGGTACGCTTTCTTCATCGTTGGTTTGCTCGTTTCACACTCTGAAAATTCCTCATCCTCCATACAAGCTCAAGAGGTCAAGGCGCCTGTCATGGATTCTGTCCAAAGACTGGCTTGGCACAAAATGCATTTGGAGATGCAAAATGAAACTCCTTACAAAAAACCCCAGTGGAAACACATTGGACCTTCGCTAATGAGTGGGCGAATTACTGATATCGCTAAACCTCTCGATCAACCCGCAACCTTTTATGTTGCCACCGCCTCGGGCGGCGTTTGGAAAACAATCAACAAAGGGACGACTTGGATCCCAATCTTTGACGACGCGCCGTCAGGTTCCGTAGGAGCGATCACCGTCGACCCTTCTAATTCCGAAACGATCTGGGTCGGCTTGGGAGAGGCCAACATTTTCCGCAGCAGTATGTCCGGCACCGGCGTATACCGTTCTGATGATGGAGGGAACTCTTGGAAACATATGGGGCTTCCAGAAACCCAACACATCGCCCGAATCATCGTCCATCCAACCGACTCGAATACCGTTTATATAGCAGCCTCTGGCCGAGAGTGGACAAAAAACCCCGAACGAGGCGTTTACAGAACAACTGACGGAGGGAAAACATGGAAGCAAATCCTCTACGAAGATCAAATGACTGGTGCGATTGATTTGGTAATTGATCCCAAAGACCCAGACACCTTGTACGCGTCGATGTGGCATCGAATTCGACTCAAGTGGAGTGATCCGCTACCGGGACCAGGAGGTGGCATCTATAAAACCACCAACGGCGGAGATAAATGGACCCGCCTGTCGGAGGGTCTACCTCCACGAAACAAGACCGGGCGAATTGGAATCGCACTGGCTGCCTCGCAGCCAAACACTGTGTACGCGCTGATTGATAATCATGAGATCGCTAGGAAAGCAGCACCCGGGGAACGCGACAGCTACGGTCGTCCGAAATCTGACGTGATCAAAGGAGCGGTGGTTTACCGCTCGGATGATTCCGGAGAAACCTGGCAGCAGGTCAGCCAAAACAGCCGCGCAATGCAGCGACTATTTTCGACTTACGGCTGGGTGTTTGGTCAGATCCGAGTTGATCCCAATGACCCGCAGACGACCTATATCATGGGTGTTCCATTGATGAAATCGACCGATGGCGGGACGACGTACAAGCCACTGTTTTATCCTGGCCTCCATGGCGATCACCATGCTATGTGGATCAACCCAAACAATTCAGACGAAATCATCAACGGAAATGATGGTGGTGTCAACCTTTCCTATGATGGCGGAAAAACCTGGAAAGACCTTGACAATCTTCCCGTCGTTCAGTTCTACAACGTCGCCGTTGATAATGCCACGCCTTTCAATGTGTACGGTAGCATTCAGGATAACAACAGCTGGCGAGGCCCTTCTAATCATCGGCCTGGTCGAGATGAGGAAATCAACTGGAAGCGAATTCCGGGTGGAGAGGCGAGCGTCATCCAACTGGACCCCAGCGATGAAAACATCCTGTACTCAGAGTCCTTCTATGGCAGCCTGATGAGATCCGATATGGCCACTGGTGAAACCATTCAAATCAAACCGAAACCGGCAGCTGGTGAACCGGCACTGCGAGGACAATGGCTGGCCCCGTTCCAGCTTTCACCCCACAATCCAAGAATTGTCTACCACGGAATGCAACACATCTTTCGCTCGCTGGACCGTGGTGAAAAATGGGAGAAAATCAGCCCGGATCTAACGACAAACAATCCAAAGACGCAAGGTAACATTTCCTACCAGACCATTTCTTCGTTATCAGAGTCGCCCTTCAAATTTGGGGTTCTTTATGCTGGAACGGACGACGGTCGATTGCATGTCACCCGCAACAGCGGGGAGCAATGGACGGAAATCCTCAATGGCATTCCGCGAGGTAAATGGGTATCGCGGGTGATTGCATCTCAATATGAACCGGGAACCGTCTACGTCACAATGAATGGGAAACGCGATAACGATTTCCAGGTGTATGTTTTTCGTTCTCGCGATTATGGTGAAAATTGGCAGGACATCAGTAATGGGATTCCTGGCGGACCCGTGAACGTAATCAAAGAAGACCCTTTTTCGTCCGAGATCCTGTATGTGGGAACGGATATGGGAGTTTATGTGACCACCGACGGTGCCAAAACTTGGCAAGTGCTTGGCAGCGATCTACCGATCACGTTCGTCCATGATCTCGTTATTCACGAACGCGACAAAGTCGCCGTGATCGCAACTCACGGCCGGGGGATATTCACGCTCGATGTGAGCGATCTACCACGTTAAAGAGGGACGGACGGGAATGAGAATTAACCCTCGAAATAACTGTTAAATTGATTGGAGCTCGGGCAACATGATGATCTTTGCAAGGAAAAAATTGACTTACCTCGTCGGTATCGCCTTGCTCGTCTCCTGCGCCCCTGCCCCACCGGAACCGAAGGTCCAAACCGATGCTTCAGAGGCAACCAACAAGCCGAACTCACACTCCTCTCGCCCTGCTAACGTTGCTTCGAGAGTCGCATCCGTCATCCAAGAACACGAATTGGCGGCTCGGGCCTATGAACAGGCACGTCACGGTGGCCCAAAGGAGCAAGAATCCGCAGCCTTTCCCTCCGCTCCTTGCGCCATAAAACTCTTGGCAATCATTGAAGAAAATCCGGAAGATCCTGAAATCGTAAGGGCAATCAATTGGATTCTGGCCAACGCTCGGAATGATGAACAACATCGCAGGGTGATTGAGTTCCTAAACAATGATTTTTTTGAGTCGGAGCATATAGCCGAGGTCCTCCCCGTCTTGATTCACGGATATCCTGATCAATCGAGCCTGAATCTGGTGCAACGGCTTTCACAACACTCACCCCACGAACGCGTCAAAGCCGTGGCTACGATGGCGTCCGTCATGGCCCAACAAACCATGGTTCGATTCGTGCGTTTCCTGAACAAACCAAAGTGGACTGAGCGGATGAAATCGTTCATTGATTCGACGACACTCCGACACTATCAAACAGCCGTTGATCGTAAATTTGATTTCGAGTCCACTTTGCAACAACTCATTAACCAATCAGGCGAATTTACATTCGGCCCTTCCGTCGAGGGTCAACCGTCCGAAACCATCCACGAAATGGCTAGCGACATGCTGTTTTCAATCCAACATCTAAAGGTTGGCAAACCAGCACCCAACATTACTGGAACCGATTTAGATGGCATCACCTTCTCCCTTGACGACTATCGTGGAAAAATCGTGATGCTAGATTTCTGGGGTGACTGGTGACCTCCTTGTCGGGAAATGTATTCTCACGAGCAGTTGCTCGTCCAAAAGCTGACCGATAAACCTTTTGTTATTTTAGGAGTGAACAGCGACAGCAACCGAGAGGAGATTCGAAACATTGCCAAACAGAAAAATCTGACATGGCGAAGTTTCTGGAACGGACCGGAGGGGAAGTTCGGCCCGATTTCAAAACGCTGGAATATCGAGGGCTGGCCGACTCTTTATTTGATCGACTCAAACGGGATCATTCGGCACAAGCAGATGGGTGGGGACACCGAACCACTCGATCGGATAATCACGTCATTGCTCGCGGAACTCGGACACGTGGTCGATCTTTCCTATTAAGCCATCACCTTGAATTTCCAAACTCAACCCTGAACCCTTTGTTTCAGACAATCAACCATGGGGTCGGTTGATCTTGATTGACTTTGAACGCGTTCCAAAAACCACTCGAGAGTGGGTTCTGCGGCAAGTCAGGGCCGGTAAATTAAATTTTAAAGCGGAAATAGAAGCTGTCGGTTTTACGTTTTTGAACGAAGTCGATATTGCCGGACGTCAAGAAAACTACTTTCTTGTTTTTTCAAAACATAGAAAGCGATGCGTCTAATTGGCGTATCGCACGAAAAAAACCCGAGAAACAGAAGGTTTCACGGGTTTTGTAAGCGAGGCCGAGGGGACTCGAACCCCCAACCACCGGATCGACAGTCCGGTACTCTAACCAATTGAGCTACGGCCCCTTGCTATCGGAATACGAAATTATATTGAATTCCGTAAGATTGCAAGTCGTAATGTGTTTTTCGGCAATTTGGGCCCCTTTCTATAGCTTTTGAACGAGATTCTCATCGACTACTTTCTTTTTAGGCCGCATCAGACCGAATCGCGGCGGTCCTCTCCTGGCCTATTGAGAATCGAGCACCCTTTCAAACGTCTGACAAAAAGGAGACGGGACTCACTCGACCACTCACTTTCATTCACCTGCCCTCGTTCCTTTTAGGGGATTCTTATCCTCACGAACGGCAGGATCGAACCGTGAACCAAGCCCTAGAAATCCGATTCCTCAATTCGAAGCCATTCTTCCCCCCTCCGTCCTATGTTTTGTTAGATCGGTTGACAGCGATAGTTATCCAAAAATCACTTCCGCTATGTTCTAAATCTTTTCCATAAAAAGGCTCTTCGAATGGACAAAGGGATTCAAAATTTCGCTCGCCTTATCGAATCCATCGGCCGCGAAGTCAATCAATTCGACGAGATAACTTGGTGTATTTCAGCAATCGCAACCGCAATATTCGGGTACTCTATGCTCTGCGGCCAACCCTGTTAAAAGCTTTGATAAGCGATACTTTCGTTGAAGCTCGCAACCATTCTTAAATGCTCCATATCTAATTGAGCCACGGTCCCGGTTCGAATCCAAGTTCGTCAATCCGCAGGCGATTCGTATTGGCGGTTTCCTGATCGTTCATTTCCTCGGCCAGCTGCATGCGATGGTAAAGAACGGACGCTTCTAGCTCCCGGCTTTTAGATTCACGGAAAAATCGACCCCCTTCATTCATAACACTATTCTGGATACCACCTGCAAACGAATGATTAAGGATTTCGATTGACAGCACGGCAAGATCTAGATCCCGTTGTGACAATCTCAGTTTACCCTGCTGGAGTAAAACCACTCCACGAGTATCTAAAAATGTGGCGGCCTGCTCTAACGTTCTCAAGCACTCCAAGTCGTCTGGGAATTCATCCACAATCTGATTCGGGTCAAAACCCATTGCTTTGACACGAAATCGATCCTCATCACTTAGCTCCTCTTGCCCTAGGTCCTCTTGCAGGAGGGCTCTCGCGACCATCATGGTGGCTAACCGCGCTCGCCCCATTTGAAAGGCCGCTCGACGCTGGCGGATGGTCCTCTCGACGTCAGAACTAAATGGAAATTCCGCTAACATGGCTTCGTTAACCATTTTTAAAACGTCTTCGCCTTGACGGTTCGAAGCCTCCTCCAAGCGGGTGATGTACGAATCCAAAATACCAAGTGCTTTATCACTCTGTTCGACTTGTCGACCAATTAAAGCAATTGAAATAATGGTTCTTTCGACAAACGATACCCGAGCCCGTACAGGCGACCAATTTCGGGCTGACAGTTCATCAATCACTTCTTCAATATTGATACCAGCCGCCACTAACTCCTTACCGGCAAGCCCTCGGTGGTAAGCCAAGCCATTCAGCCGCTGCGCCCGAGCCTGCCATCTTGAATCCGTAATACCAGCAAAGCTGTCAAGCCACCCAACCGAATCCGACTGAGCATCTTCATATTCCTGAAGCTGCAACGCAATCGACTTGTAAATGGCCAAAGACTCATCAAAACGACCTAAGTGGTTCAGGCAATTGACCATAAGATTTTGGCCGGCAAATTCAAACGATGGGTTTTCAGCTACGGATTCGGCCAACGCCAACGCCTCTTCGACATGATCATTATCGAGCAATATTTTTGCTATGACGTACTTCAATTGTTGGTCATCTGGGGACACCGCAATCGACTCTCGCAGGGACTCGATCGCCATAGTTGTTTCGGCCGTTCCCTGCTGAATTTGATTCAATGCCTTGGCCGCTTGCCAGCGGGCCCGCTCACCATGTAGGCCTGCAGCCATAACTGGTAACAGGACCAGTCCGGCAAAGAAGGCAAAAACCGCATAGAGTTGAATACGGCCGGCAAAACTTGAGGGCTTCGTCGAATTCATTTTGAATGCCGTGTTTCAATCTTCCTGTGTAAGAAATTCACTCGTTTCACGCAGCACTTCCTGCTGAATCACGTGTAGCTGATTCTTGTTTCGCACCTTGTTACCCTGTTCATCAGCAACGTAAAAAACCGCGATCAATTGATGAGCGTAGGTGGAAATTCTCGCGTAATTCACGTCCAGCCCCAACTCATGAAGCTTCTCAGAAATTCTATACAAAAGACCGATCTTCTTGTAGGCAAACACATCAATAATTGTGGCCGAATCAACGGTTTGATTGTCGATCTTTACCTCAATTCGAGGACGCGACAATTGCAGCGCGCGTCCGCCGCCTCGCTTCTTCCATTTTGTGCGAAACTGAGGGGGCTCCCGATCCCCACCCGTCACAACATCCAAGGCTCGTTTTTGGATTTCATCTAGTCGGCTCTGCGGAGGGTTGTCAAAATCACGGTCCGCAAATTTAAACCAGTAAAAAATCAACGAGTCGCCAATCGGCTTGATATCGACAGAGGTTATCGACAGCCCAAGACTCGCCAGCAACCCGGTAACTCGGTAAAAAATACCCGCCCGTCTTTTCTCACGTTTCCCAATACATAACTCGATTAAATTCGTATCTTTCACCCGTCCCACATAACATTGCACTTTATCAGATATCGTCTCACGCAATTCAATCAGTTGTTTGGAAATGAATTCAGCGTCGTGTTGTTCGCAATAATTTCTGGGTAGATTTTGTGCAGCGTGACTCAACCAAGCCGAAATATCTGCATCGGTTGAGGTCGCAGCAATTTGTTCGCTAAATTCCACCTGTTGCGACTCGTAACGGTCATCGTCTCGATGCCCCGTTAAAATATTTTTTGCGTGCCGATATAAGTCCGTCAATAACCCCAGCTTCCAGGCGGTTAACACTCCTGGCCCTACCGCATCGACATCAGCGCACGTCAATACATACAGCATCGACAGCAGCCTCACCGATCCAACGTTCGCCGCGAACTCTGCCACCATCTCCTCATCGTTAATATCACGATGAAATGCCAAGTGGGTCATCACCAGATGGTTTTGCACTAAGAACTTAATGGTTTCCGTATCTTCATCTGACAGCCACAAACGCTCTCCGCTTGCGATGGCGATACGTCGCCCAACCTCACAATGATCTTCGGGATACCCTTTCCCCAAATCATGCAAAAGCAACGCTAAATGCAATAGATTTTTATCCCGTATGCTCCGATAAGCCTTCCCCTTATCCGATGGTTCTTGTTCAAAATCAGTCAGAATCGCAATCGCTCTGAGAGTGTGCTCGTCCACCGTGTATTTGTGGTACTCATTAAATTGAAGCAGTCCTCTGGCGTGCTTGAAGTCTGGCAGGATCTTTTCGAGCACCCGCATTTCGTGAAGCAATTTAAGCAAATCGGCGAGCATTCTTGTGTTGGCTAACAGGGCCATGAATTGTTCCGCCGATTGGCGAGTCAATTCGATTTCAGGTTTATTGCTCATGGTTCGACGAATGGCGTCCCAAGTCGTGTAGTCGATTTTTTTTTCGTGCACCGCGGCCAACTGCATCAACCGCAAAACTTGAGATAAATCACCTTGAACGTTTTCCAGCGTGGCCTTATTCACACCGATATGAAGCGGCCCCATGAGGAAGTTCTCACCAATTTGACGCGTGACAAGTGGGGCGAATACGTTGGTCGCGAACGAACTACGATTTAGGCTTTTAGCGACAAAATTATCGCCGATATTTCTGATTTGGCTCGAATATCGAAAGTAGTCCTGCATCAGCTTTTCAACCGGCAAGACCGCGTCGTCACCAACGTATCCAAACTTCTCTGCGATCCTTACTTGCTCGTTACGGCCGAATCCATCATTGGCCCGACTGGCCGCCCAGTGCAATTCGTTCCGCAATCTCAATAGGAATTCAGCCGATGCCTGCAACCGTGTCGCTTCAACGCCAAACAGGGCACGTCTTCGGCAAAGCTGATCGATATCTGTTTCTCCGAAACGGACAAAACCAAGCCACCGAATCAAGTGAACATCCCGTAAACCACCACGAGATTTTTTTACATTGGGCCGAAGCAAGTAAACGGTCTCCCCAAATTCCAGACGCTCTCGTTCGCGTGCTTCGACAATCCCACGAATCAAATTGGTGCTTCGGCGGCTGGCAAGACGCTGCAACCGGCTGAGATAATTCTCATACAGCTCCGGATTTCCGCCCAGAAAACGAGACTCCGTAAGAGATGAAAAAACGGCGGCGTCTTTCAAAGACATGCTGCATGCATCGCGCGGCGTCCGAAGACTAAAACCTGACTGAAATCCTGCATCGGTAATATCTTGGGCGATCCGTCGGGAAAATTCACTCATTTCGTCGCTCAAGCTTCCCTGATAAAGCAACATCGAGTCGACGTCGGAATAAGGCGCAACTTCACGGCGACCACAACCACCATGCAGGATGAAAGAGACATTCGCTCCAATTTCAGGCGAAAAATCTTCTAGGCAGCTGCGGTACAAGCCTAGTAATATATGGTCAAGAAGATCCGAGAGTGCATTGACGACGCGACGGCCCGACGCGCCTTCCTCATGCAGCGTGCGGATTTTGTCGCGACCTTGCTGCCAGCGTTCCCGCGCAGCTTGAACAGAATCTCGAAATCCCGACCCCGTCAGCGACATATCTCACTATCAACAATCTTTTATCCGTAGAGCCTGGAATGAGAAATCTATTCACTGGCCCGAAATTCTCTTAGTTCGTTTGAATAAAAAAAGGCTCTCTAATTTGAATTATTAAACGGCGTCCTTACCTGTTTCACCTGTACGAATTCGAATCGCTTCTTCCAAGTTGGAGACGAAAATCTTTCCATCTCCCATCTGCCCCGTTTGCGCCTTGTCCATCATCGTGTCAATCACCGCTTTGACATTGTCATCCGTGACCACGACCTCAACTTTTACTTTGGGGACGAAATCAATCGCATACTCATTCCCGCGATACATTTCCGTATGCCCTTTTTGCCGTCCATAACCTTTGACTTCGGTGATCGTCATTCCTTCGACTCCACAGTCCGATAACGAAGACTTGATATCTTCCAGTTTAAAGTGGCGAATAATGGCTTCAATTTTCTTCATGATGACTACTTCCAGCCGATAGGTTAGGGAGTCGAAATACGATTCTCTGTATTCACTTTACCGTATTAAAACGCTGAATCTTTCAGGGCTCTAGGACATTATTTGGTATTTCCTCGTTTCTGTCGAATGGAAAGGACTTAAGGCGAACACAAGCACCGCAATCACAATCCTAAGGGGTCAATTTGTTCTAACGTCGGGTCACGAGAATACCTACTTGTCTGGAAGCCATTTCGTTTCCGCAAACCCCTCCTGCTGATTTGCCCAACGTGCCGCTACAAACAGATAGTCGCTGAGACGATTGAGATAAATCAATTCAGTTGTCAGTTCACACTTTGGAAAATCGCTATTCATTAGTCGAACCAGGGCTCTTTCGGCCCGACGGCAGACCGTCCGGGCCAAATGCAACGTCGCGCCCGATGTGCTACCTCCTGGAAGAATAAAGGCGTTCATCGCCGGTAGTTCCTCAACAAACCGATCAAGCCCCTGCTCCAGTTCCAGAACTCGCTCTTCTGAAATCAGAACCGTTTTGGCCCTCGAATCACTTCCGCAACTGGCAACGGAACTACCGATCACAAACAAATCTTGTTGGGCGTTTTTCAATTCTGCTTCAAGTGAATCAGGTAACTCAAAGCTACAAGCCACCCCAATCACGCTGTTCGTTTCGTCCAAACAGCCGCAAACCTCAATCGCAAAATGGTCTTTGGTCACCCGTGCGCCACCAATCAGACCCGTATCGCCCCGGTCCCCAGTTTTAGTATAAATTTTCATAACTCAATATCATTTCTGAAAGAAATCAACATGCCTGACGTGCAATCCTGCGGCTTCCTCATTGTACGCGATGAGCCGACGCCTTCATTTTTACTCATGAAACATCTCACCCGCTGGGATCTTCCGAAGGGGCATATCGACCCCGGTGAAACGAAAATGCAATGCGCGTTACGAGAACTTTGGGAAGAAACAGGTATCACACCAGAACAAATTGTAATCGATCCGGACTTTAAATTTAAACACGATTATGTTGTACGGCATAAACGAGATAATAAAAAGAAAGAAAAACGTCTTACCGTTTTCTTAGCCCAATTGATCAAACCGGTAACGATAATCGTTACCGAACATGAAAGCTACAAGTGGTTTGAGTGGAAGCCGCCTCATTCAATTCAAAGCAAAACCATTGATCCGCTGCTTGCCAAACTAGCTGAACACTGGACCTCTTAATAACCTACCTCTTAACGACCTTTAACCGCAAAATATAAAGAGCGTTCTTAGGCAGACCACACATGTCGTTTCAAAACATGGTGGTTCGAGATTTTCTGATGATCAAACATTCTCACTAGTTCGGTAATCGCTCCGCAGCAAGCCATATACTTCGATGTCCTCAAACACCCCCCATTTCCTGACATGACAACGTAGACACCCCTCATGCCGCATCCCATTTTTTTCCATCACCCGACCCGACGCGGGATTACGAGTCATGAAATGAGAATGAACACGAAACAGACCTAGTTCGTCAAATCGAAATTGACTCACGGCACCCAAAGCCTCCGTACAGAGGCCACGACCCCAGCTGGACCGAGCCGGCCAATACCCCAATTCCGTGTTATGGTCCTGCTGATTGATCTCCAAACCCACAGCGCCTAACAAGGTCCCACCCTCAATGGGACAAATCGCAAAGATGACGGCTTCGCCAGATCGCCATAGATTGGCGTAACCGGCAACCCATTTTGCAGCCGCCGCTTTCGGATAAGGGTGGGGGATACTTCTTGTCCGCGAGGCAATTTCACGGTCTTGGCACACTTCATAAACCCGAGTCGAATCGGCAGACCGAAACGGGCGTAACAGGAGCTTCTCTGTCTTTAGAGTCGGGCGATTGTCTTCAACCCCCTCGTCTATTTTCTTCAATGGCACCGGTGAAGGGTGCACCTCATCCGCATGTCGATCGGCCTTCTCTTGTCGGAAACAAACTTGAGAACCCTCGCAAGGTGTTGGAAACACAGTGTTTGCAGCCCCACAACCGAATTTAACGGTTTTAACGACCCATGGGAAAGTATATCCGAAGTTTACAGATGTTATGCCGCATCTTCTATCAGGCATGCCCAACCGCAACCTAGGTTTTTTTCGACGACACGATTTCGTCGCCAATCCAACCACTCGTCACGATTCGTTGCCGGGACAACCCTGCAATGAAATCTTGAAGACCCAACTATCCCCCTAAGACCTGAGGCTAAATCACAATGACCTTCTTGAATCGTTTTTTTGAAAACGAATTTGATGAGTCAAAATCTTTTGCTCTTCCGAATAACAGTTTCGAAACCGTCAATCAGCAACAGCTGGAAGCTCACCTAAAAGTCAAACAGTATGACGCTTTTGAGTTAACCGAAGCTGTCCGACCAGCCATGGATCTGAAGATAAAGCCTGTCCAAGGATACCGCCACGATGTCTACGTCGACGAAGCGTCTCAGTCTCAAGTACCGGTTGTTATGGCGGCCGCATCACGTGGCACCATTTTCCCCCTGTTCATGGACCTCATTCAACGGCTGGGGCCGGTCGTCGATGTCGTCTTGGAAACAAGCCACGAGCAGAAAAAACAAGGTCATGTTGACATGTACCGACAACACATTGACATGCCCGTTTTGACGAGCATGTTATGGGAATTTGAAGATCTTCTAACCCACGATGGCTGTACGGGAATCGCCGTTCTCAACCCCAGAACGCCTCAGGAAATCCAATTCGATGAACACAAGTTGTTGATTGTCTACGGAAGCCCACTAGAGCATTACGAACACGTGATGGAATGCCATCACGTAACCCATAATGACGACATGCATTTCATCACTGAAGCAGAACATATCCACTCCTCTACAGACGACTATGTTCAAAAATTCTCAGAGCTACAAACCCGGTTGGGACTGGACGGAAACCTTTAAATTATTCACCGATATCCCATTTAGAGATTTTATTCTCCGTTCTCTCTCCGCCAGCCGCCTTTGATTTCAAAGGCGGCTTTTTTTGCGCTTTTAGAAAACCGCGCCAGCAATCTCCCAATTGTATCGGGGCCATTCTATTCGTGCCTCAAGGCTTCGATCGGGTCCAACTTGGCGGCTCTTACTGCCGGGTAGATTCCAAAAAGTAATCCAACACCCACAGCAATCATGAAAGCCAGCGGGATCGACAGCGGCACAACGATCGGGGTGATATCCCGAACAGCGGTGGGAAGCTCGGAAAACGTTAAGGGAAACCAGATGACCAGAAGTTCGCGGATCTGAACCACAATCCAAGGACACGCCAACCCCCCAAGAATACCCGTCACACCACCCACTGTGGACAATACAACGGTTTCTACAAGAAACTGCCGAATAATGGCCGAGCGGTTCGCACCTAGGGCACGCCGAATACCAATCTCCCTCGTCCGTTCCGTCACCGTAGCCAGCATGATATTCATAATTCCAATCCCGCCAACGACCAGCGAAATGGCCGCAATCAACCCCATGAATGCCATGAACATAAGACGAGTCGTACGGGCCTGCTCTAGCAATTCCAAAGGTGTCACGATGGCAAAATCTTCTTCTTCGTGACGTTTTCGCATGATGGACTCAATGGCCCTTGAGGTTTTCAAGACATCGCTCATCTGTTTCACACGAAACGTAATTTGACTCAGCTCAACCACTTCGTTCGTACGCGTGCCCGCACTGCGCTCCATCGTCCAATCACCAATTCGACGCCAAAACGTGGTGATCGGAGCGTAGACATCGTCCGTAAAATCCTGAGCCTCGAGCGAACTGCCAACGGCCGCCATCATCCCACGACGTTTCATGACTCCAACAACGCGGTACGGTGTCGAACGAATCTGGATAATGATCCCGATGGCTGAATCCAAGGGTCTCAACGTTTTGGCTAACTCATAGGACAAGACGCAAACATTATCAGAGGTGTCTAGATCTCGCTGCTCGAGAAATCGACCTTCATACACTTCCAACTTCATCACCTGATCGTATTCTGGCGTGCATCCAATGAAGTGAATGTTCCTGTCATATTCGCCGTAATAAAGCTCCCGATTCGCATCACGAATCTGGAGAGCCTGATCCACCGTCTCGATTGTTTGCCAGAGCGTCTCATAGTCATCACGGGTCACCCCGTAAATCGCCATCGAACTACTGTCCGTAGTGTTTTCTGAAACCGGCTTGACGCTGCGAACAATGATATTGTTGGTTCCCAGCTCTTCGATTTGCTCCTGGACTTTTTGACTGATCCCTTCACCGATCGCCAACAACCAAATCACACTGGCAATGCCAATAAAGATACCTAGGACCGTCAATGCCGAGCGCATGGGATGCAACGCCAGACTCTTGACCCCTAGTTTCCAAATTGAAAGTCGAAACAGCTGCATGTTCGAACCAGTGACTCAGTTAAGGCTGACCAATGGGGGGGAATTCGAAATTTGTTTTGTAGTTATCAGCGTCAACCAAAACCTGCTCTCCCGCACTCAACCCTTCTTTGATGACAATGAATTTGTCATTATTGGAACCTATCTGGACCTGCCTCGCGTCGATCTGACCCTCATTTTTAACGAACACAAAATAGGCATCGTCATTTTTAACCAGACTGGTAAGAGGCGCTTGGATCACATTATTGAGCCTCTCGACAAATATTTCAGTCTTCGCTCTAAGGCCAGAACGAATGAGTGGACTATCCTCTGTCACTTCAACGAAAACTTCGTACTCGATTGGCGCCTGATACCATCGACGCGGCATTGGAAAAGAGCTGACACGGCTCACTTTTCCAGCAATCGGATTCTCTGGATCCGTGTCGACGCGAATCAGACAATCTTGGCCTGGTTCGACTTGATTGATCTTCGAATCATTCACTTTCGTTCGAACCTGCATGTTTTTGGGGTCCGGCAAACGAACGATGGGCTGACCGTCTCGAATCAATGCCCCCTCTTCAATCACGAACGAGGCGTCACCACGGCGATCAATCTCGTTTGCGTAAACAACCATTCCGTCCACAGGCGCCTGAATGCGGCAAGCTTGAATCTCTTCTTGAATCTCTTTTAGCCGGCTCTCACTGAGTTGCATCGTGAATTCCGTGGCCTCAACATTTGCCTCTTGTTTCGCGATCTCAGCTTTTAACTCAGCTGTCATTCGCTCCCGCGTGAACTTCTCATAAACGGCAAGATTTTGCGTGGCCAACTCCAGCTCCAACTCAGCTTTCGTTTCGGCAAATACATCCGCATCCAATTGAGTTTTAGTTCGATAGCCTTTGCGAGCTAAAAGCTCGCTATGCCGCCTGAACTCGCTGGATCGACGAAAGGTCTCCTGAGCGGTCGCAATCAAAGCCCGAAGCGTGTTTCGCTCCTGTTCGTACAAACCGTTTTCGTATTCCTTAAGGCTGCGACGAGCCGTATCCAAATCGCTGGTCGCCTGAATCACCATCGCCCTGTCTTCGGCCACACTAATCTTTTGAGTGGTCAACTCGTCTTTTAAAACCGAGTCATCCAGCTGGCAAATGAAGTCTCCTTCCTGGACCATGGTGCCTTCAGGAATGATCGTGAGTACCGCCGTCCCCGCCTTGCCCCGAGACTTAACCTCACAACGAATCTCAACGTTACTAGAGCTTTCAATATCTCCGGTTTCGTTGACCGACGAAACGAATTCACCTTGTACCACCTCAAATACCAACTGGTCGTTTGAAGGGGACTGCGAAGAACGGGTGCCGTTTACAAAGATCGAAACGATCACGGCCACGCTCAACAAAGCAAGGGCGACTAAAATCGTTAGTTTGACTATTCCGTTACGTTCCATGAGTGTGGGGCAGCAGTATATTGAAAACCATTTAAGCCGTGCGCTTGCCATGGTTCGATCGGACAAAAAACCTGATAACATTCAACGTTTGGGTCTTTTTATATTAGCTTCGATCGCTCTATTATTGAACCGTTAATTCCCTACGGATCACCCATTTTCGCGTCGAAACCGTTACCAGCCGTTAAAGCGTTCCGATTATTTCTTCACGTAAAACCGTCACTAGAGTCTGTGATTTACCGCAGGTTTTCGGTGGACATCACACTAAGGCTTGGCCCAAAGTCCCGAGACGATCTTCGGCCAAGCCAGTCGGTTTAACCCACGCTTTGAAGACCGCCAACAATCCCGTTGAGCGATTGTAGAATCGCCTGACGAATACGAGCCGATTCAGCCTCTCCCTCGGTGTTTCGGAGCCGCTCTAGCAGAGCCACTTGAAGGTAGTTCATCGGGTCCACATAAGGGTTCCTCATTCGTATGCTGTGCTGCAACCACGGTTCCGTCTCCAACAACTGTTCATGCCCTGTGATCTTGAGAACCCAGTCTCGAGTCCGTTGATACTCCGCGTCGATGTCAGAAAATACACTTTCTCCGGCGTCGCCGGGGCACAACTCGGAATACAATCTTGCGATCCCCATATCGGCACGGCTTAATCCCAAGTGAACATTGGCCAAAACCGTTTTGAAAAATGGCCAAGATGCGTACATTTTCTGCAACGATTGCAGCTTCGACTCATCCACTTTCCCGTTGTTCCCCAGCAGCCAATCTTGGATAGCGGTGCCAACTCCATACCAACTGGGAATATTGGTTCGTGACTGAGTCCATGCAAAGACCCAAGGAATCGCCCGCAAGTCAGCAATTTCAGAGGTCGTCTTTCGCCTCGCCGGTCGCGAGCCAAGATTCAATTCTCCGATCTGATCAATCGGTGTCGCTTGATGGAAGTAATCGAGAAAGTCACCTCGCCCCACCAAGGTTCGATATTTCTCATGTGCGATCTCACTCATCGATTCCATGATCGCTGACCATTCAGCATAGCGATCATATGATGGTCGCCGGCCAAAGGAGCAAATCACGGCATTCAATAGCTGTTGGAGGTGTCGCTCGGCGATCTCTCCATGTGTGTAGCGGGATGATACCACCTCGCCTTGCTCTGTGATCCGAATGCGACCTCGAATTGAATCCGGGGGTTGCGCTAAAATTGATCGATTGGCCGGCCCGCCGCCTCGGCCGATTGATCCACCACGTCCGTGAAATAGCGTAAGCTGTATACCGTGCTCTTCACAAACGTTCGCCAAATCCTGTTGCGCCTTGTAAAGCATCCAGTTGGCTTGCAAGAAACCGCCGTCCTTGTTGCTATCACTGTAACCAATCATAACCTGTTGTCCGCTACCCCGCATCTCGAGATGTTTGCGGTAAACTTCATTGGTAAACAATCGCGACATGATTTGGGGAGCTGCCTTCAAATCTGCGACGGTTTCAAACAGCGGTACCAAATCCACGCAGCCCAACAAATTGGCATCGCATGCCAACAACAGCACTTCGAGAATATCGCTTTCGCTCTCGGTCATACTGACTACATAATTCTGGATACTGGGCGGCCCCACCTCCCGCTGGGCTGTGTGAATCACACGAAAAAGTGAAACCGTCTGATTGGTTTCCTCTGAAAAATTAAGCCGGGAAATCAGACCGCGCGCTGATCCGATTTCTCTGGTCAATTTCTCAACCCGTTCGGCCTCTGACATAACGGCGTAATCACACTCGGGATCATCGCTTTTAAAAATCTCTTTTAACGCGTCGTCATGCTTTCCCGAATGCTGGCGGATATCCAAGGTTGCCAAGTGAAATCCGAATACGCGGACCCGTCGGATCAGCTCAGACAACCGCCCCTTTGCCAAACACTCTCCTCGATTGGACCTGAGGCTATTCCGTAAAGCTTCTAACTCGTTCGATAACTCTTCCGGGGTGGCATATGCTCGATCCGAATCAGAACCTTCGCTCCACAACTCCTGACAACGCTCTTGGGTAGCCAAAATTCGTCGATAAATAAGAATCAGTTTTTGCCGGTACGGTTCTTCCTGGAAACGATCCAACACGTTTGCTTCTGACTCCGCGACGCTATCCCTCTCAGCATTTAGAGATGCTAAAAATTCTGGCGCGAAATCGGCCCGCCCCAACGATGGGCTTAACAGTTCATACAATTGGTGAACGTCCGCCGCATAGCGTTCTAAAATCAGCTGCTGCTGAGCTTGCAAAGCGCCGAGCGTCGTTTCATTTGTTACAAATGGATTTCCATCCCGATCTCCTCCAATCCAAGAGCCAAATCTCAGAATCTCCCCCACCTGCCAATCATGATCGGGATACGTCGCTTTTAATGCCCGTTCCACTTGCTGATAAATGATAGGCACGACATCGAACAAAGTGTTCTCAAAGAAATACAGGCCCGTATTGCGAACTTCGTCCATCACGGTAGGCTTCCGTTTCCGTCCATCATCACTTTGCCATAACAGCGTGATGGCCTGCTCCAAACTCTCAAGTAGAGGGCCGCGTTGAAAATCAAGCGTCTCGCTACTCCTCAGCCGAAACAGTTCTTCTGACAGGTATTTCAAAATTTGACGTGTCGTGCGACGACGTGATTCAGTGGGGTGTGCTGTAAAAACTGGCATCACTATCATCTGCGATAAAAAAGCCTCGACCTCCACTGCCGTAAAACCCTCGCTCTTTAAGGTTTCAAATCCGGCAAGGATTGATTCATCCATTGGCAAGCGATCTTGAAACGCCTGCTCATTGCGTTGTTTGAGCACATTGATTCGCTGATGCTCTTCCGCCACGTTGATCAATGTAAAGTAGGTTGAGAATGATTTGAGAATATCACCGGTCAGATCTAAGTCGTGCGAGATACCCTGAATGACTTCCTGAAGTTCTACATCCGCTTCAGCGCTTCCCGCCCTTCGCGCCTTAGCCAAGCCTCGAATCGACTCTTCCAAATCAAATACGGAGGAGCCCGCTTGATGCACAATCGTCTCCCCCAACAGATTCCCTAACAAGCGTATGTCTTCACTTAGAGTGGAGCTGAAATTCGGCATGTTAGCCTCTCGTCACTTTTAAGATCCAGTCGTCGCCAATACGTTCAAAGCGGAATTTAATGCTTTGTCGCAGGCGTGAGGCATAACGATTTAACTGCCATCTGCTTCCGCGTCGGCAGCAGCAGCGCGCCTCGCGCGCCCCGCAGCCCGAAAAGACTGAAAGCAGAGAAATAAGAAACCAGCACACAAGCCCGCCATGATTCCCAAATTCAGCTGAGAGAATCGGTTCGCATCTTCTTTGGAGAGCGTTGAAATCAACCGGCCACCCGCGGCGAGGGTTCCCAATAGACCGACCAATGCGGCAATGTGCATAAGGACCATGTTCGTGCGACCCGGTTTCAATCCCGCGCCAATTCCACACAGCAGAATCACCGCGCCAACAAAAGCTGGAATCAACGCAGTAACACTGGCCACTTCCCCACCGGTGTAGCCATAAACACCGTTACCGATCAGTAACAGACCAAAAACAATTGCCGTTTTGTGCATAATCCTACCCTTTTCCGAATCGCTATCTACTTGGAAAACCGTCTCACTTTCCAAACGATAACTGCTCCCATTTTCCCACAAAGTTACCAAACCACTTACTATAGCGTACAGGGCCGGTTTCGTAACCAATACTGGCCGCCCCTCGCATTGTTAACTAGCGATCAAGGGCCGATTCGAAAATCGCCGAATGACCCCCAGAGAGTGACGCTTAAAAACGTCTGCTGGTCGACGGTGGCCCTTGGTTTTTGTATCATCGCAGCATGGGCGAAGAAACAGAAAATACGAACATCCTCTCAATCCGTGTATTGATCGTCGATAATGACAAGGATCTCGCACGGGCGATGACAGAAAGCCTAGAGCGTATTGGGTTCGAATGCACCTGCGCGACTTCGGGCCAAGAGGGCTCCGATTTAATTCACAAAAACATCTACCACATCATCGTCACCGATTTAATGATGAATGATGTGGACGGGATGGATATTCTGAATTTAGCCAAAAAGACTCAGCCCGACTGTGAAGTCATCATGGTCACAGGCCATGCCACCGTCCCTCGGGCCGTCGATGCAATGCGGCAAGGTGCTTTTAATTTCCTGGAAAAACCTATCACTCCCAAACGTTTACAAGTCGTTGCTTCCAAGGCAGCGGACTCGGTGCGCCTTCGGCAAACCAATCAGCAATTACATCGGCGCCTCGATGAAAAATTCGGTTTTGAAAATTTAATCTATGCCAGCGAAAGCATGACGGCACTCGTCGACCGACTGAGGCGAATCGCTCCGACCGACGCCGGTGTCTTGATCACCGGGCAAACTGGCACGGGCAAGGACGTCGTCGCGCAGGCCATTCATCAAAACAGCCCCCGCAAAAAAAAGCCATTTGTCGCCATCAACACCGCTGCCGTTGCCGAACACCTCGTCGAGAGTGAACTCTTTGGTCACGTCAAAGGGGCATTTACCGATGCAATCACCGATCGACAGGGCAAGTTTGAGTATGCCAATGGCGGAACGCTATTTCTCGACGAGGTTGGCGACATGCCGATGCAAACTCAAATCAAACTGCTAAGAGTTCTCGAAGAAAGAGAAATCACTCGAGTAGGCGACAACAAACCGATCGAAGTCAATGTTCGTGTTTTGGCCGCGACAAACAAAGACCTAGAAGCCGAAATTGAAGCCGGCAGATTTCGGAGTGACCTTTATTTTCGCCTTAAAATCGTGACGGTCCACTTGGATCCGCTCTCCCACCGCCGGGAAGACATCCTGCCACTGGCCGATTACTTCCGTAAACAGGCCAACAAAAAAAACCACAAGCAGACCAAGACATTCACTCAGGATTTGCGGCGTTGGATGCTGGATTTTGATTGGAAGGGTAATGTTCGCCAGTTAAAAAATGTTGTCGAGAGTTTGGTCGTGATGGATCTGGACGAAATCCTTGGCTTGGACGACCTCTCACCTGATTTATTGGACGAACAGCCGGCTCCAAAGGTAGACGAACAGACCCTTGCCTCACCCCTTTCGGGGCATCCCGATCTGGTAGGACGTTCACTGAAAGATATTGAGCGTTGGGCGATCGAAACCACGCTGAAGCTCACGGGTGGGAATCGCGAAGAGACCTCCAACATCCTTGGCATCAGTGAGCGCAATCTGTATCGCAAACTGAACGAATACGAACTGCGTTAAAGGATCTCACAAAATGTCTCACGTTCAGTCGCGCCCCATCCGCCAACTTTCCACCAGCGTCGTCAACAAAATAGCAGCCGGCGAGGTGATTGAACGACCCGCCAGTGTTGTCAAAGAACTCCTTGAGAATTCTGTGGATGCCGGCGCGACGCGAATCGATGTCATTCTGGAAAATGGTGGTATTGATCTCATTCGAATCACCGACAACGGACACGGCATTGCCCCCGACCAACTGGATTTAGCCGTCACCAGCCACGCAACCAGTAAAATTGAGGATGCCGATGACCTGTTCCAGGTCGGCACCTTTGGATTCCGCGGTGAAGCGCTGGCTTCGATCGCAGAGATCAGCCAATTCACGCTGCGTAGCCGGACAGGCCAAAGCGACTGTGGATATGAGATGATCGTTAATGGCGGCTATCGAGAAGCAATGGAACCCACAGGAATGTCAGTGGGAACCACAATCACGGTGCAAAATCTATTTTACAATACGCCGGTGCGACGAAAATTCATGAAGACCGCTCAAACTGAGCGGGGGCATATTGTTGAGGCGTTCACTCGCATTGCTTTGGCCAATCCATCAGTGCACATGTCATTAACACATAACGGGAAAACCCAGTTTGACCTTCCGGCCACGGCAAAGTGGCGAGAGCGCATCGCCACTTTTTTTGGCCCTGAAATTGGTGACGGCTTGATTGCTGTGGACAGCAAGGATTTCGGTGTGACACTTAGCGGCTTTGTGGTTGATCCCTCCGTGAGTCGAGGCAATAACCGATTACAATATCTATTTCTCAACGGTCGTTACATCCGTGATCGGTCGTTACAACATGCCCTGAGTGAGGCCTACCGAGGTTTACTGATGACGGGCCGATTCCCCATCACTTTTTTAAATATGGAAATGGCCCCTGATCAGGTCGATGTCAACGTACATCCGGCCAAGCTCGAAGTTCGTTTCCAAAATGGTGGAAAACTATACAGCCAATTGCTAAGCACTATTCGCAATCGTTTTTTAGCCACTGACTTGACAGCCAAGGCACAGCTGACGTCTTACCTTGACAATCCCCAGGCAAACCCAATCAGTCAGACCGGCACCCCCGCGCCTTCAACCACCCAAGAGCAGATTCCGTTTCGAGGTGAGCATTCGGTAAGGGATTGGACATCCGCCCCCCCAAAAGCACCGGGGGTTGCGCGAGAGCCCGCCTTCGACCAATATGCCACACCCGAATTCCGGCCCAATTTGCCACCGGCACCAGCAGCAAACTGGAATCCAGAATTACCCCAAGGTCAAAACCCCGCTCAACAACCTGTCCATCGTGTTCGCGCGATGCAGATACAAAACACCTATCTGGTTACCGAAAACAAAGATGGAATGGTCATCATTGATCAGCACGCTCTCCACGAACGCGTCCTTTACGAGCAACTGCGAGCCAAAGTACTGGATGGAAAACTGGAAACCCAGCGTATGTTAGTACCCGAGCCCGTCACACTGCCTCCGGCCGAAGCCGCCGTGGTTCTAGAGCGCAAAGAACTGCTGGCCCAAATTGGAATGGTGATCGAACCCTTTGGTGGTGACACCCTGCTCGTGTCTGCATACCCGGCTATGCTAACGAATCACAACCCAGCCGACATGCTGAGGGGCATCGTGGACTTGGTGATGGCCGAAGGTCGCTCTTTGGATCAAAGAGATCTTGTTGATGAATTATTACATATGATCTCTTGTAAAGCGGCGATCAAGGCGGGTGACCCGTTAACACCGGAAGAGATTGACGATTTAATCCAACATCGGGAAGAGTGTCAGGATGCCCATCATTGCCCACACGGTCGTCCCACAGCGCTTGTTTTTTCACGTGATGATCTGGATCGTCGCTTCAAAAGAATCTAGATTGCTGCATCGTGCTTCCCCAACAGACCAAGATAAAACGACAATCGGCAAGTTAAAAATCTGGAAAGCGGTATGATTTCGCGGGCTCGTTTAATGAGCCGGTGGCCGAAAACTCGGCATTCCCCTCATTTGAACAACAATCAAATTAATTGGTTTTGCTTACTATGAAATTGGATAGAGCTTATACTGAGGTAGTTTGATCGAAAACGCGGTTGAGCCTCGAACTTTAGGGCCAAACTTCTAACCGCGCACGTGTCATCATAATTCCCACTGAACCGAAAGAGTTTGCTTAAAATATGATTTGCGTAAGTATTGGACGGGGTCGTCATCGGATGATGATCGCCGAGCGCAAGCATCTGTCGGAACAGGGTGTGGAGCTTGTCGAATTACGACTCGACTACATTAGGCGTCCGGTCAACATGAAGCGGCTTTTGGACGACCGTGATTGTGAGATTGTGGCCACCGTCCGACGCCCCAAAGACGGGGGCAAGTGGATGCGAAGCGAAGACGATCGCTTGATGCTCCTTCGAACGGCCGTAGCCGATGGAGTCGACTATGTCGACATCGAGGCCGATGTGGCCCACAAGATACCTCGTTACGGCAAGACAAAACGAATCATCAGCTATCATAATTTTGATGAAACGCCTCAAAATTTGAGTGAGATCCACGAGGCAATGACAAAGCTGGATCCCGACATCATCAAAATCGCGACCACTGCCAACAATCCTATCGACAACATCAGGACATTGCGTCTCTCACGGGATTCCCAGATCCCAACGGTCGCATTTTGCATGGGTGAAATGGGATTAGCCTCTCGGATTTTATGTGGGCGTTTCGGGGCTCCGATGACCTACGCAACATTCCATGAAGATCGCCAACTGGCTCCAGGGCAATTGAGCTGGAGACAGATGACCGAAGAATTTAATTATCAAAGCATTACCGAAGCCACGGAAATTTTAGGCGTCATTGCAGATCCGGTGGCCCACAGTTTTAGCCCGGCGGTTCACAATGCATGTATTCGAAATGCGAAACTGGACATGCTCTATCTACCGTTTCGCGTGCCCTCCGAACACTTGGATGAGTTCATTAAGATTTGCCCCGAATTGGGAGTTCGCGGGCTTAGCGTGACCATCCCACACAAGGAAAAAATTCTGAAATCACTCAACGCCATTGATGATAACGTAGCGGGGATTCGAGCGGCTAACACCGTTGTCTTTCGGGATGTCAACGCCTATGGATACAACACGGATTGTGACGCGGCAATGACTTGTCTGACACGAGGATTGGAGCTTGATCCCGATGCCGATAAACCGTTTAAAGATATTCGTTTTTGCATCATGGGCGCTGGCGGCGTCGCAAGGGCCATCGGTTTTGGAATCACCCGACGAGGCGGTGACATTACGATCACAGCGCGTGATTATCGCAAGTCAGACAATTTAGCCAGTGACTTAGGATGCAAAAGTATCGATTGGCCCACCCGCCAAAATCATGAATGCGATGTTTTGGTCAACTGCACACCGGTCGGTATGCATCCTAATCTTGACGAATCGCCCTTCGAAGCCGAATGGCTCAGCAAATCGACACTCGTCTTTGACACCGTATACAACCCCGAGCAAACACTGTTAATCAAATACGCACGCGATACCGAGTGTAAGTTCATCACGGGTGTGGACATGTTCGTCCTGCAAGCTGCGCAACAGTACAAGCTATTCACCGGACGAGAGCCAGAAGTCAAACTAATCCGGTATGAAGTTAAGCGAGCAACAAGTGCTGCCCGCTACTAGAAAGACACGCAGAAAGTCGATTCGATCGCTTTTACCATGAACTGACGCTAACCCCCATGAATCTCTACCTGATTGGATACCGTGGCAGTGGCAAATCAACTGTCGCCCCGCTCGTGGCGAACGCTCTGGATTGGACTTTCATCGATACGGATCGGGAAATTGTCAAACTGACAGGCCAATCGATTCAGAGTACTTTCGAATTCGATGGACAAGCTGTCTTTCGCGAGTGGGAAGCCACAGTGATCCGAGCCGTATCGATGCGATCTAGGACGGTCATCTCCTTAGGAGGCGGAGCCATTCTGGCCGAATCCAACCGGCAAACTCTACAAGACACCGGCTGGGTGGTCTGGTTAAAGGCCGCTGCGGAAGTCTTACATCATCGCATTCAAGGCGACTCCAACGCAAAATCATCGCGGCCTCCACTTACGGAACTCGATTCCCTGATGGAAATCCGAACGGTACTGAACGAACGACAGAACTTTTATGCGGCTTGTGCTGATTACACCGTCGAGGTTGATGAATTGACGGCGATTGAAGCAGCAGACCTTATCGTCAACCGATGGCAATCGGTCGATAAATAACATTGACGAGCTAGTCTCCTATAGCCACTGCCGGGACGTTAAACTCGGCGCCTGATGCCACACTCAACGACTCGGCATCTAACTTCATTTGAATCATTGATTGAGCCGTGATCAGCAACCTTTCAAACCCATTACTGCAAATTGTCGCTCTAGCGACCATCGGTGCGTTGGTCGGCTCCTTGATTAACTGGGCCATTTACCGATGGGGTTACCAAACATGGTCTTTCAGCCCTTGGTCTCGACCAGCCCCCGGTTCCCAGGCTCGTAAACTCTGGGACCGAATTCCGATCATCGGTTGGATTGGCTTGCGGCGAGATACCCCAATCCATGGCTCCATTTTTTGGATTCGGCCGATGGCAATCGAATTGGTTTGGCTGGTGGGTCTGCCCTGTTTCTTCTACTGGGAAATACAAGGAGGACTGGTAGGCTTCACCGTTAGACCAGATCTTAAACTGGGGGAAATCTGGTTTTGGGGACACAGTATTTTGGTTGCGTTAATGTTTATCGCAACCTTCATTGATTTGGATCAACGCCTGATCCCGGATCGAATCACCATTCCGGGAACGCTCATTGGCATCGTCATTGCCGGCCTATTCCCCAGTTTTCGCTTGCCGGAGTTGGTCAACGGCTTGCAAACCCAACCGTTGGTCGAGAATCTGAGCTTCATGTCACCCGACACTGTTTCCTCGTGGCAAAACACAACCGTAGGCTGCTTCGTGGGCGTTTGCATTTTCACGATTTGGATATTTGCACTTTACCCAAAAATCATCCCCAGCCGTTTACACCCCAGCTCTCTCTGCTTCATGTGGGCAAGCATGAGGCGGTTCTGGAAATACAAGTCGCTCAAAATGCATCAACATTTTCGCCGCCAAGCAATGTTTCTAACTGGGCTTTGGGGGGTTGGCCTTATCCTGTTACCCTTGGCCTGGCAATACTTGCCCGGCAATACGGAAAGTCTTTTTGGCTCGCTGGTTGGTGTTGGTTTTGCAGGACTCTTGGTTTGGTTGATTCGGATCCTCGGCAGTCATGCACTCGGTCAAGAAGCGATGGGGTTTGGCGACGTAACACTGATGGCGATGATCGGAGCCTTCCTCGGATGGCAGGCAGCTCTCCTTATTTTCGCCTTTGCTCCTTTTGCCGGCTTGATCGTCACGTTCGCTAACTTTCTATTCACCCGAGACAACGAATTAGCATTCGGTCCTTACCTGTGCGTGAGCGCACTGGGAGTTCTTCTATTTTGGTCGAACGTCTGGCCTTGGGCTGCAAACGGTATTTTTGCTGTCGGACCAATGCTGTTAATTGGGGTTCTTTCGATTGCGCTTATTCTGTTTGCGGCAATGCTGTGTGCCATTCGATGGTCCAAGGACCGCGCCTTCGAAAACGCGACCCCAGATTAATGGCTAAATTTTTTGAATCGATAAGGCAACTTAAATCAGCCAGTGAAACGGTTCGGAAACGTCCTCACGGAATCATTGAAGTTCGTAGAGGATAATGGGTCTCCATTCACTTTCGCCCATGGCTCATGGTCATTTCAAGTGTCGAAGATCGTTGGATGGGGAGGTGGCGACATCAACGCGTTCAAAGAGATCAATACCTAATATATTTTAACCAGCCTCTCAGGCGCCGTGATTTTCTAAGGCTTTAAATACATGGTCACCACGATGGGAACCTCCCCGCAAACTGCACTGCAGGCGATAAACATCTTCGAACAAGTTACCCGCATCAAACGCGCCAACGCGTTGGTTACCCAAGTGGTTAATCCAAGGGTTAACGATCGCCTGATGAGGCGCCTGGGCAGGGTCAGGCATTGCCTGAACCAAACCGGCCGCCATTACAGCAAACGCTTTTACAGTGAGTAACCGAAACACACTGAACCGGTGCAGACCTCCCGCCAATGCGGGAAATAGCGAGGGATGGGAGGGAATTCCAAAAGAACCTCTCAAGCCAGCATTGCCGTTAACGAATTCAGTCTTTTGAAGGGGAAACAGAACCAACTGCTAGCAAAATCGTCTCGTTAGGGGACTCTCTGACCCTCGGTCATGGGTTGCTGTTTACTGACCTCCAAGGGCTTGCTAATTTTGCCTTTAAATTCCAAACCCTGGGGCTTTTTTTGGCAGCGCCGTCATGTGTCGATTCATTCCCATTCTGCTACTCGTTACTGTCGTGTTGACCGGTTGCCGGCAACCCGCCGGTTCCCAAGCATCCAATCAACCTCCGTTTGGTGCCGCGTATGGAAACACACAAACAGCAGCCAATACCTCAACCTTCCCGTTTGGGCTGTTCGGCTCCGGGCAACAAAACAATTCAATCCAATCAACTTCCCCTCGACAGTACCAACAATTCTCAGAACTGGCGAATCAAGTCAATTCTTTAAATCAGCGGCTGGGTACCTTTGATGCCGACAACCAACAGTTGCAGACAGAAGTTGCCGCCTTACAGCAAAAGCTGCAGGTTGCCAATGATTACAACAATCAGCTCAAGCAGCAGCTGGCCGACAACGCCAGCCAATTCCAGCAACTCGCGGCTATGAAAAAGACTGCCGAGCGAAAACTCGCGCAAATGCAACAATCGGCCCAACTTGCCAGCACTCCGGGCGATGCGCCCGCCCGGCTGGCAGCCTCTGCAACCATGCCTGCCAACAACAGCTTGTTGAACAAAATTTCTAGTGTTCAAATTCCTGGAGCGGATACAAGAATGGATGGCGACGTCATCCGGGTAGAAATCCCATCTGACCGCCTGTTCACGCCCGGTTCGTACCAAATACAACCTACGCAAAACGCCAACATCAACAATCTGGTTGCGGCCATCAGACAAAACTTCCCCCGCCAGATCGTGGGGATCGAGGCCCATTGGGACGGAACACCTTTGACACCGGCAACCACCACACATCACCAATTGACGGCAACTCAGTCACTCGCGGTATTCAACGAACTTCAACGGCAAGGTTTACCCGCCAACCAAATGTTCAGCATGGCGATGGGGAGTAATCGGCCGCGACACGCAAAAGGTATGACTAACGGCATTAGCCCCAATCGGCGAATCGAAATCGTCATTTACCCAGACACGGTCGATGGGGATTAGAACGGGACTCTAAAACGTTCACTAAAATCTGAGGGGCCGCACTCCCCTACCCCATCTTCGCAAAATCCCAAGGGCATGGTATTTCTTATAGGTTCGTTATTCCAACGGTTGGCAACTCGTCTCTTTATTTGGCAAAATGCATGATTGCCATCGTCGATTATCAAATGGGCAACCTGCGAAGTGTTCAAAAAGCATTCGAGCAGGTCGGCTGCGAGGCAATTCTGACCAATCGGATTTCCGATTTGAAGAATGCCCATCGAGTCGTTCTTCCTGGCGTCGGTGCGTTTCCTGATGCCATGACAGAAATCAACCGGCGAGATTTGGCAGACCCGTTAAGGGAACTGATTCGTTCTGGCAAACCGTTTCTAGGAATCTGCTTAGGTCTGCAATTGTTATTCGAAACCAGCCAAGAAATTAAAACGAGTCAGGGATTGGGTATTTTTGGAGGTGAAGTTCGGAAATTTGAATTAGGTCCAAAATACAAAGTTCCCCATATGGGCTGGAATCAAATTCACTTCGACCAGGATTCACCGCTACTTAAAGATGTGGCTCCACAATCATATGTTTATTTTGTGCATTCATATTATGTTCAGCCGAAAGATCCTGAAGTGGTCGCTTTGAGTTCTCAACACGGACACAAATTTTGTGCGGCAGCAGCGCGTGATAACGTTTTCGCAACCCAATTCCATCCGGAAAAAAGCCAAGCGGTGGGCCTGCAAATCATTAAGAATTTCGCGAACTGGGACGCATAACCCAAACCGTCCCTGAGGCATCTGACGGTTCACCGAAAATCCTCTTAAATAGGATCACCTCCGGAACTAAAATCGGTTGCCTTCACGTGCAGCCAAAGCTCGGCAGCACCTCCCAAACAGTCTGTCGGGACGCATCTGCTGTCACAAACGTTTTTGGTTGACAGTTTTTCAACAACACGATTTCCAGGGTGCGATTTGTTTTTTATTCGTATTTTTTCGGGTAAATGATCAATTCGGTGGTTTCTGCTTGCAAATCATCCCCACACCGAATAAATGTATTTTTGTACACTATGTGCAAAGTTTACAAGAAGACAGCCGATATTGACCAAAGGTGTCCTACTGAACTTCTGTAATGGCGATGTAATGGTCACACGGTACCAAAAACACATGAGGCAGCTGGGATGCTCACAAGCGTTACAACCGAAAAGCAGTCTGATCATATCAACAAACGAGAGTTGATTGACGATCTGCGCGGAAAAATCGAAGGGGCTCAAACAGCGCGACGTAATGACGATGGCGCATTGGTTTCTACTGGCTCTCGGGATATCGACCAATTACTTCCTTTTGGAGGCCTTCCCCGAGGTACCTTAACCGAATGGTTTGTCGATAACCACGGGAGCTCGGGAGAGTTTCTTGCACTGCTGGCTGCCTCACGGGCTTGCGACGACGGCGGCGCGCTGGTGATCGCAGATCCCCAACGACAATTCCATCCGCCTGCCGCTGCCTTGCTGGGAATCAACCTTGCTAATCTCATCATCTTGCGCCCTGATTCAAACGGTTCATTCAGCCCCAACAGAACCGTCGACTTTCAAACCAACGATTTATTCTGGGCAATCGAACAGTCGCTCCGCTCTACGGCTGTGGGCGCTGTATGGGGCTGTCTGACAGAAATCAATGAACGCTGGTTTCGCCGCTTTCAATTGTCGGCCGAAGCCAGCGGCTGCTTGGGATTATTCGTACGTCCAACCAGGACCCGTTGCCACCCTAGCTGGGCAGAAATCCGCTGGCAAGTGCGAGCCCGTTCATCTTTAGAAAACCGTCAATGCCGTCAAATCTCACTACAACGATTGCGTTGCCGAGCGAGCGGAGCAGGAAAAACCATTCAGTTAAACATCAACACTATCACAGGGACCGTGCAGCATGCACCAAGTGAACACGCCAACCATCACAGAACCCAAACGCACACTCTGTCTTTGGCTTCCCAGTTGGCCCATCCAACGGCTGATCGTCGAACAGCCCGAGCTTAAACGACAACAGGTCATCCTGTTCCGTCGGGACCCACGCCGGGGGCAACTGGTATCGGCTGTATCACCTTTGGCCAGTCGTGACGGCGCGCGCTGCGGAATGCCTTTATCCGAAGCCAAGGCCTTAGTGAAACGTTCCCATTCAGCCCCCCATGCGTCGCGTTCCAACGCCGTGCAGGAGGAAAAATCTGCTCGCTTAAATCTATTCCTGCACGAACCTCAAAAAGACCAGTTGGCACTGGAGGCTCTCGCAGACTCACTCGAGCTATTCAGCCCGATCATCGGTCTGCAACAAGCCCACCAACCCGATTGTATTTTTTTGGACATCACTGGACTCGCTCATCTTTTTCGCGGAGAAGAGCAACTTGCGATGCAGGTTTTACAGCACGGTCGAAGCCGTGGCTATTTGATGCGAGTGGCCATCGCCGATACTCAAGGGCTGGCATGGGGAGCCGCTCGATTTCTCGTCTCGAGCGAGGCCCAACCAACTGTGATTCCGATTCAGGACTCGCAAATCATGCATAGCTTACCGATCAGGGCACTTCGCCTGAGTGAAGCCAACGCAACCACTTTGCTCCAATTGGGTGTTTCAAACATCGGACAACTCTCAAAACTACCTCGACGCGATTTAGCAGCTCGATTTGGAAAGGAAGTTTGCCAGCGACTCGACCAGATGACAGCCGTTCTAGAAGAGCCGATCATTGCACGCCACAAACCACCTGTCTTTCATTCCCGAAAAATGCTCGATTTCCCCACCTCTGATCTCGAAACCGTTAACGTCATCATTCAGCAACTGACAACACAACTTTGCTCGCAGCTGGCAGCCAAACAACAAGGCGCTTTGGAGTGGACCGTAAAAATGCATTGTCAGACCAAGCGTCTGCCTCTTCAGTTCTGCGTTCGCCTATTTCAACCGACTGCGACAGCAGAACACGTCATGCAATTGGTCGCGATGCAGCTGGAACAAGTGCTGAAACCGCAAGGACCAAGCCGATCTGAAAACCCAGCCTTGCCTCGGTCGAGCCAACCGAAACGGCGTAAGCGGCGACGCTGGGTCACTTTACTGGACGGCCAGAAAATGGAAATTTGCGAAATTTCTGTTGGGGTCACCTGTTGCGTTCTTCTCACCCAGCGGCAGCGTCATTTATTTGACGAAAATCCCCGCCTCAATCATCAAGAGCTAGCTCAATTAATCAACCGACTAGCTAGCCGGCTAGGAACGGATCATGTGGTCTACCCGACACTCCGAAGGCAAGCCCAACCCGAACATGCGTTCCATTTTCATCCCTTAATTCACCCTGGTAAGCGTCGCGGCCGAACGAGTAGATATCTCAACCGACAGGCACACGTTCTCTCACGACCCACTCACCTTTATTCCCCCCCGCTCCTTTTAGAGGCAACGCCCGCTGCGCCGCCATCAAGCTTGGCAGCCAGGTCTCGCACGCTCAAACCACCTAGCCATATCACCTTCGTGAGCAATGCTGAAGGCCAACCTTCCACTGTCGCACCCCACCCATCGTCAGCCATACGGCAACGAATTGTCCAATCATGGGGGCCCGAACGAATTGAGACAGGCTGGTGGCGGGGGCCAACCACAAGACGAGATTACTGGCGAGTAGAAACCTGCTCGCACCAGCATTTCTGGATTTTCCGAGATCTAAAAAATGGATGCTGGTTCATGCATGGCGCTTTTTAATTCTAACACTACTCCCCATGATTCCCATGTACGCTGAACTTCACTGCAAAACGAATTACTCGTTCCTGACTGGAGGATCGCACGCCGATGAACTAGTTCATCAAGCGGCCGCGCTCGGTTATTCAGCATTGGCCATCACCGACGAAAATAGCTTAGCAGGAATCGTGCGGGCCTATGCGGCCGCCAAAGAATCTCCCGTCAAACTGATCGTGGGCGCTGAGATCATTCCCAACGACGCTCCGCCTGTCGTCTTATGGGCTCCCACTCGAACCGCCTATGCCCAGTTATCCCGTTTGATTACAGTTGGCCGAAGACGAGCCCCCAAAGGAGAATGCTGGCTTGAGCTGGATGATATCGCCGCGCACAACACCGAACTGCTCGCCGGTGTCGTGCCCGCTCTGGTCGGCGATCGATCGCGAGTCGACCATATTGATTCAACCCACCCCAGCCACGAGTGGTTCTTCAGACGTTCTTTAAGCGCCGGTCAGGAGCAGTGCTACCGGGAGTTGTTCGGGGAACGGGCCTACCTACTGGCTGAATTGTATCAAGGCGTTGATGATCATTGGAGGATTTCCCAGTTACAGCAACTGTCTCAGCAAACCCTAATGCCGTTGGTAGCGGCCGGTGACGTCTTGTATCACTTCCCTTCCCGACTGCCACTACATGACGTCCTAACCGCAATCAAACATCGAACCACTGTCGACCAGGCAGATGAGCTTTTATTACCCAATGCTCAGCGTCACTTACAGACAATCCTTCAGCGGCAAGCAGCTTTTGCTGAGATCCCGGATGCCCTTACACGCAATCTGGAAATCGCAGATCGATGCTCTTTTTGTCTCAGCCAATTACGATACGAATACCCGGAGGAACTGGCCCCAAATGGTAAAACACCATTGGAACACCTGCGTCAGCTGACCTTTGCCGGTGCCCGTCAGCGATACGCTGACAACATCCCTAACACGGTTCAACTCCAACTCAATCACGAATTAAAGCTGATTCAAGAGTTAAAGTACGAAGCTTACTTCCTAACTGTCTGGGATCTCGTTCGCTTTGCTCGCAACCGCGGGATCCTCTGCCAGGGGCGTGGTTCCGCAGCCAATTCGGCTGTCTGTTATTGCTTGGGCGTAACCTCCGTCGACCCCAGCACAACCGATCTGCTATTTGAGAGATTTGTTAGCAAAGAACGGGACGAGCCACCTGATATCGATGTCGACTTCGAACATGAGCGACGTGAAGAGGTCCTCCAATATCTGTACGAGAAATACGGGCGAGACCGGGCTGGACTGGCGGCAACCGTGATCACCTATCGAGTTCGCAGCGCAGTTCGTGATGTAGGTAAGGCACTCGGATTGTCTCTGGACCGAGTAGACGCTTTGGCTAAGCAGGTTGAAGGCTATTCACCAGAAGATTCACTGGCTGCACGAATGGACGATGTGGGCGTCGATCCGTATTCTCAAATAGGGCGTCATCTGGAACATCTTGTTCACGAAATCATTGGTTTCCCTCGCCATCTTTCACAGCACGTAGGAGGCATGGTCATAACGCAGGGGAAACTCAACGAACTCGTCCCAATCGAAAACGCCTCAATGGATGGTCGCACCGTGATTCAGTGGGATAAACAAGATCTCGAAGAACTCGGGCTATTGAAAGTCGATTGCCTTTGCCTTGGAATGTTGACTGCCATTCGTAAATGTTTTGACCTACTAAATCAGCATTGGGACCAGCAGGTTTCCCTGGCAACCGTCCCCCGCGAAGACCCATTGGTATACGACATGATTTGCCAGGCGGACACAGTAGGCGTGTTTCAAATTGAAAGTCGGGGTCAAATGAGCATGCTCCCCCGGTTGCGCCCCCGGTGCTGGTACGATTTGGTAATCGAAGTAGCGATCGTGAGACCGGGTCCCATCCAAGGCAATATGGTTCACCCCTATTTGCGACGACGCAACGGTGAAGAACAAGCCGTCTATCCTAATCGAGCAATCCGCGGCGTCTTGGAGCGCACTCTGGGCGTCCCCATCTTCCAGGAGCAAGCGATGAAATTGGCAGTGGTTGCTGCCGGTTTCACTCCTGGAGAAGCGGACCAATTAAGACGTGCCATGGGGGCCTGGCGCAAAACCGGAGTCATTGAAAAATTTCGCGAAAAAATGATGCTGGGCATGCGAGAAAGAGGTTTAGATGCCACGTTTGCAGATCAGGTATTTCGGCAGATTCGTGGTTTTGGTGAATACGGCTTTCCCGAATCCCACGCGGCAAGTTTTGCCTTGCTGGTCTATGTTTCCGCGTGGCTAAAACGACATTATCCAGCCGCATTTACAGCAGCTATCCTCAACAGCCAGCCAATGGGCTTTTATGCTCCTGCGCAATTGATCGCCGATGTTCGACAGCACGATGTTCAAGTTCTACCGGTCGATGTGAACCATAGCGAGTGGGACTGTACTTTAGAAACTCGTGCATCCTCGCTGTCTAAACAAACCAACGAACCAGCTCAGCAAGCTCTCAATGGAGATGAGCCGAACCCGCCGCGGCGATCAGCGGATCGCCCTCCTTCGGTGAATGACTACTCCCTACGACTTGGCATGCGAATGATTTCCGGACTCTCAATCGTCCACGCTGAGTCGATTCTCAAAGCGCGTCGCAAGGGCACTTTCTCAAGCATTGCCGACCTGACGCGGCGAGCCCGACTAGGCCAGTCGGTCGTCACGCAACTAAGTGCTGCCGACGCATTCAATTCAATGAATCAAGATCGTAGAACCGCGTTGTGGCAAGCCTTGGCACAGGAACAAAAGCCGATGCACCAACCCTTATTCGACACACTGGATTGTGATGATGATAAGATTTCTTCGCTCCCACCACTGAGCGCCGAACAACAAGTGCTTGAAGACTACCGAACCACCGGACTGTCGCTGAAAGCTCACCCAATCGCGTTCCACCGGGAACAACTGGACCAATGGAGGATCACATCAGCCAGTCAACTGAAAGGGCATGCAGACAATCGCCACACAAGAGTCGCCGGGATCGTCACCTTAAGACAACGCCCTTCTACCGCCAAAGGCATTACTTTTGTGACTCTTGAAGATGAAACGGGAACGGTAAATCTAGTCGTCAAACCAAGCATCTGGGAGCGGTATTACAAAATTGCCCGACAGAGCCCGGCATGGATCGCACATGGGAAACTGGAAAATCGAAAAGGGGTCATTCACGTGGTTGTGAACCGAATCGAAGACCTTTCAGAAAGGCTTGGAGACCACCATATCCAGTCGCGAGATTTCCACTAAACCAGATCGAAATCAAAGGCCGCTCCCGCCGACGGCGCCCCTTATTTCTGAATATCGATCCAAACCATTCGGTGATCCGAGGCGATAACGGCCTCGGCTCCCGGTTCGCCAGGCTTCGGCCACAACACACCACTGGCGGCAACCTCTAAATCACGCGACGGCAACACGTAATCGATGCGCATGTTACCGACTCGCTGATCTGAAAAATCACCCGTGTCATGAAGTGGATTGCCAAGATGCTTCGAATTCACCCCACCCTGCTGATTTGCCCAATAAGCCCCCCCAGTCGATGCGGGGATAAAATCAGCTCGGACTAACGGGTTCTTCAACAATTGATCAATCGCATTGGGGTGGCTGTCACCATCGAGAGGATCCGCGTTCAGATCACCAGCAATCACAAACGCCTCGGTTTTTGACAGGCCCCCCCGAACCCCTCGATCATCATACAGATAGTCAGCGTTGCCGCTGACATAATCTGACCAAAGCCGAATCTCGTCGTGGTTACGACGACCATTTCGGTCTTCATCACCATCAAAAACGGGAGGCGTTGGATGACTTGCTAGTAAATGCACGACACGATCCTCTAACTGAATGGGAATATCCCAATGACTCTTGGATGACAAGGGAAAAATATCCAAAACCTCCGGTCGGTAGTAGGATTGCCGAGATGCACCGTCGATCGGAAGCAATGCTCCCGGCATATCTTTCCAAAGAAATTTCTGAAAAGTGCGAGTCTCTTCCAAGTTGATTTTTTTCTTTGATAAAACCACCATCCCATACTGCCCTGGGTGCCGCCCGTAACCCAGCGCGTCATCGGCCGTCCCTATACGACGATCTTCGTTCAAATCAAATCCGCTAGGGATTCCCGTGTTCACGGTGGCCGTAAACACATGAGGGTAGTTGATCGGTTTGTTACCATTTTGTCCAACCGCTAAGTACTCTTTGAGAAATGACTCCAAACCAGCGTTATCCTCTTGGTAGTCAAACTCGTTAAGCAACAATACATCAGGGCGAATCAATTGGATCAACTCCGCAATCTGTTTTGCATTGGACCATTTGCCACCTGCCAATTTTTTTGCAACCGCACCGGCGGTTCGATCGTGGAGGGCAATATTAAACGTCGCAAATCGAACATGACCATCGGCTTTCGCTTCCTGCCCTGCTGGTTCCACCGACTGACCTAGGCAAGCATTAGAGGCGCACGCTAAAGTCAAACAAACGACAAGGCGCCCGTAATGATGAATCTTCGATTTCATGAATTCTGACCTACTACAGGAGGGGAAAGATTTCTCTGTAATTCGTCTGAACACCAATAGAACCAATCGAGCCTGATTTTTAAACCAGGTTTCCAGACCTCCTCTCCAAGGGTCGAATTAGGAATACTTCCGCATGATCTTGAGGCAATCAGGTAAGTAGGTTATCCCAAAAAGATTCAAATGGTTCAGCAGGTGGTACAGGCGGTAAATTTCGATCCTTTCGTCAGCTCCGGCAGCAAGCGGCCAAGCCTCCTGATAAGAATCGTAAAACGCGTTGCCCAAGCCGCCAAATAGAGTCGTCATTCCGAATTCCGCTTCACGGTCCGCATAGTAGGTTGCGGGATCTAAAAGCACCGGACAGCCCTTTTCATCAACGAGGTAGTTACCGCTCCACAAGTCTCCATGGATTAAACAAGGCGGCGAGGAATCACCCAATATTCTGTCCCACCGTACGAGCAAGCGATCGCCGAGCCGAGAAAACGTTTGGTCTCCATACCCATTCTTTCTCGCCAAGCTTAACTGGAAACCCAACCGCTTGGCTTTCCAAAACTCCCGCCAGGTAGCATGCCAACCGTTAGGTTGCACCGTGGAACCGATGAAATTCTGTTGCGCAAATCCGTATTGATCAGCCCTGCCGACTCGGTGCAACGAGGCCAACCGACGACCGAATTCTATTTCAAAATCGCGTGACGTCGACTGCGATGCGATCCATTCAAGCACCAAAAATGGCACCCCTTGGGGTGTCACATCATGCCCGATGACTTCTGGAACCCGAATCGTCTCGGTTCTTCGAATAGCCTCCAAACCCTCGACCTCACGCTCCAATAAACCTTTAACGGAGCGTCGGTTCCATTTCAAAAACAGCGAACGGCCAATATTCGTCTCAAGAATGAGGGCCTCGTTGATGCAACCACCTGACACATGATGAATTTGTGTCAACTGCACCGCCGATCCCATTGACCGCTGAACCAATCTTTGGACGGATGCCCGCAAGATTGCATCCAATATCACAACTCCAGCAATGTAGAAAGAATGTTGGGGCAGGCCGCTTCGATCATATCAAGGACCTCTTCAAAACCGGCGTCCCCCCCGTAATAGGGATCCGGTACATCGATAGGCCAGGAATCATCAAGAAAATCGCTTAGCAAGTGAATCCGGGCTAAGGGTTGCGAGTTGACCGACTCAATGCCTAACCTATTCTCACGATCCATCGCAATCACCAAATCAAACTCCAGCATGTCTTGGTGGGTCAGTTGACGTGAGCGGCTCAGCAATGAGTAACCTCGTCGCGCGGCACTGTCTTGCATGCGGCGATCTGCGGTTTGACCTACATGATACCCACTCGTACCCGCCGAATCCACGATACACCGTGAACCGAGACCTTGCCGCTTAATGGAGTGCAATAAAACACCTTCACCGGTCGGAGAACGGCAAATGTTTCCCAAGCAAACAAACAGTACGGACTTAACTTTGGACACCGTTTCAAAATCCTATCACTCGGCTGAGTCTTGTGCGTGACGATTGCGGTTCAACTTCTCACGTATTTCATCTTTTAAGTGGCTCAAAACCGAGTCCTTATCCGTATTCTTAAGAAGATCGGCAACAACCGTTTTTGCCGATCCCGAACCCCAAGAACCGCCGTGCTCGAAATAGTGCTTGGCCGCCTGACCAATGATATAAGAGCTAAACCCGGCTGCCGCACCCTGCGGAATGGCCGTTAAGACCACGCCTAGTTGAGCCGTCGCCAACTTTAAGGCGCTTGCGCCCCACGAAGTGATTTCCCCCAAAGCGAACACACCCGCAGCTTTGCCAATGGCCTTGGCCAGATTTCTCGCTTGCGCAATCGAGAAATTCAAACCATATACTTTCGACAACGTGACGATCATTAAGGCATCAATTGCAACGCCACTCATAATATCGATGACGCCCGGGGCGAACGCCACCACCAAAGACTTAGTCCCGGCCGTTGTCCAAATCACTTGAGTCGCTTGACGATTCCTCATTTGCACGCGCAACGCAGCAATGCGATCGCTTTTGTCAGCGGCAAACATCGCTGCGTTCAACGCAATCAGCCCCAATCCCTCGTGATCCAATGTCTTCAATATCAGAGACTTTAATTCGTCTACATCGGGGATCGGTTTCCTCCATTCCGAGTGCTCGCCACCCTCAGGGGATTCAATCAAATACTCGATCGCTCTCGGATCTGCGGCCGTGGTGACGACCAATTCGGGTGATATTAAATCGCCCAATCGCTGTTTTAAAACTTGAAGTAGTGACCGAAGATCCTCCTTTGAGTAGAGATCTTTTTTGTTGAACACGAGAATGATCGGTTTTTGCAGCGCGGCCAATTCGACCAGTGCTGCAAACTCTGTTTCATTAAGATCCGAATCGGTCAGGAATAAAATCAAATCGGCTTGTCGAGCAGTCGTCTCGGCCAATTCAGCTCGACGTTTACCATCCACTTCGTTGATTCCTGGAGTATCAACCAGTACCAATTCCGAATTCTCAAAGCCTGAAATCACATGGCCAGCACCTTGCCAATGGGTTCCCCATACTTCCTGAGTCCAACCACCCTGAACGTCAACCTCGGCGACATGCTTTCCCACCAAAGCGTTAATGATCGCTGACTTACCGGTACTGATTTCACCAAAGATAACGATCTCGACCCGCCCTTGACTGATCTTGTCGTACATCTCGTTGAGTTGGACGATATCAGTCTTAAGTTCTTGACGTTCGCGAACAGAGCAACCCTTCAGCCGCTCGAGCGTCGCTTGGACCGAGTCGACCGCCTCCTGAAATTGACGATCAGCATGTTTAGCTTTATCTGGATTTGGCTTCATGACGTCTCCTGAGATGAATCCAACTTGGAACGAGCTGACGCCACTAGTTTGCGCAACTCCTCGACGCTCGTCACCACATCCCATTGCCGTCGGGCCAGTCCACTCAAACCACCTTCCGGAGTGTTCATTTCATTTCGAAAATATTCTATGAAAACCGCGCCTATCCATTTTGTGATTAACGCTTGAACGGCTCCCTGCAACACACCTCCGGCAATCGTTCCGGCCACGGGAACGGTTTTAATTAACGATGCCGTCACCGAAGTCACGGCGACGGTGGCTCCTTGGGCCCCTAAGAATCCAATTAAATTTTTACCCATCTCACCAAGCCACTGCGACGCGGTCTCGAGGTCAACTTTTTGTTGATAAACCTCAGCCAGATCCAAAATCATTTTGGTTGAGATCGCGGTTCCCGCAGCCAGGTCGACCAGCGGGAATGGGTTGATTGCGGCCACTCCTCCTGCGCCCCACATATGCTTGTCGACAATCGCCCAAGCCTTTCTATCAATGGACTCCTGCACTCGGGAACGCGCTTTTTCGACTAATCCTCGCGACTGCAACAAAAGGTTTGCGACCAAAAGGTCTTTTCCGTCCTGCCGCAATACAGCGACCATTCTTTCTGCTAACGGTTCGATGGATGGAGCGATTTCAACCTGTTCTTCCAGTTCGGAACCATCAGCAAGAATGCGCCAACGCGTCCGGTGGCCTGCCTCAGCCTGAATAGAAACAATGTCTTCATTACGGACACACGCCGCCGTTTGACGTCCTATCTGAAGTAAGAGTTTGTCACGGTCCTGTTCGGCATACCAATCGACTTTGTTAAGGCAAATGATCATTCGTTTTTCCATGCGTGCCAAACGCTCAAGCAAGTGATGCTCACTCGCTCTCAAAGGTCCATCCACAACCAATAAAACCAGATCTGCATCTCGGGCGCTTTCAGCAGAAATACTGACATGTGACTCGCCATCAACCTCGCCCAATCCCGGAGTGTCTACCAATGTGACACGATCCATTCCTGGCCACGGTATTTCGTTTCGAGTGATCGTGGTTCCGCCCCGCGTGTCGGTGGCAAAAACATCACGTCCTGCCAAGAGGTTCAAGACGGAGGATTTGCCGCTAGAAATCGTGCCGAAGGCCACGATCTCTAATTCTTGCCGTTCCCGTTTTTCCAGCATCTGACGAACCAGTGGATCCAAATGCTGATGAACTCCATCTTCGCCTGAGGTTTTCGTTTTGAGCAACTCAATCTGCTCGAGGTTCTCATCAATCTCTTGGTGCTGCTGGCTCCGCGACAACTCGCTGGGGTTCTTGCTTCGACGCTCTCTTCGACGTCGTTTATAAATGGAAGCGCCCCATAATTTCCAAACCAGCCATACCGAACTGCCCGAGACTAGCAAGAGTCCGGAACCAACCACAATCAGATATAGCGTGCCCCAAATTTCCCCCAGACTGGCAGCCGTTTTGTAATTAGCAACCAACCAATTCGGTAAATAGATCAGCGCCAGGCCTGCAAATGCAGCCGCCACAATGATCATGAAACCAGAAAAGGTCTTACGAAGTTGCATTGACAAAATATCCAGAAAATCAAAACAGGAGGCGGTAGATCTCGTTCCACCCTATTTCAGTGACAAGAACTTGGTTCGCTCTTCCGTACCGAGCACTGCCTGAAAACATTAGAATTCTACGTTCTGAATCAGAATAGCCCAGTTTTTTTCCTTTACTGGGCTCAAATAAAGGGCCGGCCGAAAACCAGGCTGGTACGGAGAAACGACCTCCCGAATAGGAACATCCGATTAATCTCGAATTCCCCGGGGACCAACCCCCGAGTCAAGGACCTTGGCTACGAGAATAAATCGTTCAACACGGACCCGTCTCGAACGATTGAAATCGGCCGACCGATACTGGTCTGATACTCTTTGTGGTGATCAATCCCGAGGGTGTGGTAAAAACTTGCCGCAACATCTTCGGGATTGATGGCATCATTTTTCGGACCGGCAGCACTGGCGTCACTCTCGCCAATCACTTGTCCACCTTGCACCGGCCCGCCTCCCATCAACATGCACATGCATCGTGGATAATGATCGCGGCCACCCTCAGCACTACGGGAATTTATTTTGGGTGTCCTACCAAACTCCCCCGTAACAAAGACCGTTGTCGTTTCCAACAACCCCTTTTCCGCAAGGCCTTGAAACAAACCGGCTAAACCCGCATCTAATTTCGGTAACAAGTTTGTTTTCAATTTAGTAAAGTTATCCTGATGCGTGTCCCAACCTCCTAGGGAAACGGTCACAAACCGAACACCTGATTCAACTAGGCGGGTTGCCAATAAGCAACTCTGGCTAAAAGCATCCTCACCATAGAGCGAACGAAATGCCTTTGATTCCCGACCGATGTCAAAAGCCTGACGCGTTCGCTGTGAAGTAATCATGTCAAATGCTTTTTGACTAAATCGATCCAAACCACTCAACAAATCGTCTTCTCGTTGAATGGCCGTGAATTTCTGATCGAGGCTTCGCAATAAGCTTTGTCGTTTCTCAACTTCGTGTAACGTAACCCCGCCAGCCAGTGAAACACCTCTGACATTAAAAGGCCTACCGGCCTGAGGTTGAGCGTTAGTCGCCAGTGGCGCGTATTTTACACCAAGATGCCCGGGACCTTGGTTCGATTTTGGAATGGCGACGAAACTTGGTAAATCCGCAGCTGCTGGCAACTCTCGTGAGACAACCGAACCATAACACGGGTAGTCGACCGAAGGGTTGGGCCGATTCCCAGTGAACAAAAACTTTTGCCCAAGGGGATGAGCACCCAATGAATGAGACACCCCGCGAAAGATCGTGTATTTATCTGCACATCCAGCCATCTTGGGCAAGTGCTCTGATATCTCGACTCCAGGCACGTTTGTTTTGATTGCCTTAAAACTGCCGCGGATTTCCGTCGGACCGTTCGGTTTGAGATCAAACGTGTCCAAGTGCGAAGGACCACCAGGCAATTCTACGAAAATCGCTGACGTTGCCTTGGCATCCTGCCGAATTTCACCGGCATCGGACAATCGCATGAACCCGCCCATGGTCAGTCCCGCAGAACCGAGCATACCAATCTTGATTGCATCACGACGCGACACGCCATCACATTGTTGGTGTTTCCCCATTATTTCCCTTTCAAACTCTTTTTAGGCAGCTGCATTTTACGGAGCCGACATGAACTGCTTAGTGATTAACGACAAATTCCTTCGTATTAATCAAGGCCCACAGAACTCCTCGCAGTCCTGAAGAAATGCTATTTTGTTCCGACATGTATTTTATGCACTCAGCTTTTTCAGCATCCGTGGGAAATCGACTGAGTGTCCGAAGATAAGCTTGGTTGACCAATTGCTCAGGGCTCAATTGAACTCGTGGTTCCTTTTTTTGCTCGCCCTGCTTTTTTAATTCCTGAAGTTTCGCAAGCTGCTTTCGGCGTTGTTGCCTCAGCTGCTCAGCTCGTTTTACGTCGCCTCGCTCTTCCTTCGCCTTGACCATCCGGTTCAGTCGATCTAGTTGTTTCTGCACCTCACGCATCCGGTTCTTATCGGCTGGGGAGACCGCCTGCTGTTGCTGACTTTTGGTGATTTCTGCGACCCAACCGGCGCGATCACCCAGCAACGCATGGATATCACGGTCGTTCTGAAGGTAAACCGTTTGGATCAAACTAGTCTCATCCGAGCGATCGCAGTCACAACTATTGAGCCGTTCTGAGCGTCCAAACACTTGCATCGCGAATGCTGATGAGGGCGCCCCTTTCCGGTTTCCGTAATTCAGGTTCGTGCCAGGAATCGAGATCGCCCGCCCAGCAATCTGGTTGCGGAAGGCTTGATTCGCGGAGTGACTTGAGGCCGCCTGCTTGGCGGCATCGAATACGACTTCAGCTGGCAATCGGCGAGGCAGCGACCTACTAAAATTTCGCCGGTCGTCCGCGTTGGTTTCGTTGGCAGCCCAATCGATCTGATAGGTCCGGCTATTGGTGATCTCGCGATGCAACCATTTGAGATCATACCCATTTTCGACAAATCCTTCGGCTAGATGGTCCAACAAGGGGCCATTGCTAGGAGGATTTGCTCGATTTAAATCATCGGCCGGCTCAACAATCCCAATGCCAAAATAGTGAGCCCAAACCCGATTCACGAGGGCTTTGGCGAAATAAGGATTATCCGCCTGCCGCAACCAATTCATCACAGGCTGTCGAACGTCCGAGTACTCGGTCAGATCCAGTGGCTGACTTCCAAGTAGGACGGCCGATTCGTGGACCTTACCTCGTTTGGTTTTATCGCGCCGGTCCTCTGGTTTCAGATCCATCCGAGGTGGGTGAACGTTGAGTTCAATAAAAGGAATGGTCTGCCCGTCTCGCACGGCTTTTGTTAGAGCTTTTTGAAGCTGCCCCCCCTTCACCTTTTTCGTATCGATCCCTAGATCATTAAAGATCTGTTTGACTTGCTCTTTCCTCGCTTTACTGCCGCCTTGAGTACGGCTAACCGAAACACCTGTAAAGAACTTGGAGAATTGCTGAAAGTCGTCTTGGCTCCATTGATCAAATGGATGTTTGTGACACTGAGCGCACTGGATGCGAATCCCCATGAACGCATGTGCAAAACTGATCGCGCGGGTTTCCTGATCCTGAAACTCGCGACGCATCCAGTAATAAGGCATCGATTGAGCACTTGCCAAGCCGCCAGATTGCCTGTCTCGGCTTAACTCACTCATTCGATTGCAATAATCGAGATAGGTCTCTTGGGGCTGTCGGCTCGTCGCGACCGCGATCCCTGCAACCATCTCATCGTAGGGTATGTTCCTCTCAATTTTATCGCGAATCCACTGGTACCATTGCTGACTCGCCATGTCTTGGCTAATCCCGAGGTTCCTCAACTGCTGAGAGTTGTTACCCGTCAAGTCACAGAAAAAAGTAGTCCACCACGCGCTGTAAGCTTTGGATTCCAATAATTGATCAATTTTATGACGACGTTTATCAACATTCTGGTTAGCGATGAAACGCCGGATTTCATCTGGACTTGGCAACGTGCCTGAAATATCCAAACTAACTCGCCTCAGAAAGGTTACATCATTGGTCACCTCTGACTGACGAATCCCGAGTTTATTGAGTTTTTGAAAAACCAAAGAATCGACTTCGGTGGGTGCCATCTCTATGGCATTTACCGGCTCGACACCGCGTGCGGTACTGACGGCTCGCATCACGGGGATCGGCGCGACAGCATTGTCATAGAATGCCACCAAATGGGTATCGCCTGAAACCTGCGTGGGTTGGACAATTCCTTCCGGTGTGACATCAGCAATCGATGTATTATTTACTTGAAAACGGCTTAACGGCGTCACATCTTCGCGACTACCATCCTCCCAGTGCGCAATCACCTTCAATTCAATCTGACTCGGATCGTTCACCTCACTAAGGATAATCTCAGCAGGTAGCACTTCCAACTTTTCCAGTCGCACCGGTTTCCCTGTAGCCACGGCCCCACCAGCCACCCATCGCTGCAACAAGTTGTATTGCCAACTGCCCGTTTCATAACGCTGGCCACCTTCGTGTAAATCTTCATCAGTGGGCTTTACCAGAATCAAGCTCTCGAGCGGCTCCTCCAAATCAACACGCCCACTCCCGTCAGCCAACATGGCCGCGTGATCCGACGCAAAGTCGTAGCCAAAGAGCGATAACTGAAAACCACCTTGCCCTTGAAACGAGCCGTGACAGGCGCGGCCATTACAGCCCAATCGTCCGAGCAGCGGCGTGACATGTCGTTGAAAATCCGGCACTTCATCGGTCGGCTGCGCAAAACGTTTCTCGACGCTTGGTTGCAGCCCTTCATGCGGTGATTCCCCGTCAACCGCCACAGGCAACCAACCATGAGACGCAACCAACAGACATATGGAAAATAACAGGTATACAATCCGATTAATTTTCACCGAGACCACCCTCTGATTTCTTATCTGATTTCTTATCTGATTTCTTATCTGATTTCTTATCTGATTTCTTCGCCTTACCACCGGACTGTTTTCCCTTCTTCTGAAGGTCTCGCTGACTCTTCGCACCCTCTTTTGGTGATTGGTTTGTGGAGTCACCTCGCGGGAGATTTAACTTGGGGAATTCACGATTCACGGTCCGCAATACCGATTCCATGTTTTTCTGAATCTCACGTTCTCGATTTTCCAACCTTTCCAATTGTGATACTACGTTTTCCAGTCTCGTCCGCGCGCGATCTTCTTCAGCCTTTAATGACTCGATTCGATCATCCACCTGTTTTGTAATCAACGCGTTCAATTTATTGCGGTTGATTTCAGTGTCCTTCACAGCAAGCTCCGCTGCTTTGAGCTTAATTCGTGAACTCAACTTCCACTGCGCCAGAGCCGTTTCGTAGCTTTTAGGGCGGCCTTCACGCTTCAACCTCTGCAATCGATCATGGGTATTTGCCAACTGACGCATCGCTTGCTGGTACCTTCGCGGTCGCGCTTTCTCCAAGGACTTTAACAATCGGGTCAGCTCCGGATGGTGTTCATTAACGAAGCCGAGCAACTTAGCCTGAGTTTCAACATCAACCTCCACCACTGGCTGTGTCGTTTTGGACTGAGCGCCTCGAGCCTTCTGTGCTGCACTTTGTGCATGTGACTTCAAAATCGTTGGCGAGCTACCCCCCTTCAAATCGGATCTCTCCTGCGCCAGACTACCGCTCACTAGCACCGCAAACATTAGCAAGCTGAAGAAACCAACGTATCTTTTAGAACTGTGCGTCATTGAGCTTGCCCTCCCTGTTGATTTTCGATGTCCATCAAAGCGACCAGCATCCAGTCGACCGACTCCGGCTCGACTTCGCTAAAATAGAGCTCGCCATAAGAGCTAGGCAGTTTTCCATCAGTTAATTCTTCAATCGAGAATTGTTGGGCTAGCCTGTCTGAACTCTCCCAATCGTCCAGACCGCTCCAAGCATCCGCAACATCACGAGTTGTGTTCCCGACAGTATCCCCGAGCTCGTAAGAAGCCACCTGCCAGCTCCACCCTAACGCGATCATCGCCACACATGCCGCCGCGGCAAACAACAGTCCGGGAGCGGGGCGTTTGACGGCCGCTCCGGCACCCGGGCTGAGTTCGAAATCGACGGATGCCGTCACGGCAGGAGGCGAGGTGGCTGGTGTATCGAAACAACCGTAGGTCAATTCATTAAGCTCCATCACTCGAACGACCGCGTCACGACACGCTTGCTCCTCACCCAGCCGATCTTCAAAATCTTTACGCTCCGATTCTGACAACTCATCGGAAACGTAACAAAACGCAACCCACTCTAGTTCGTTGGAACCGAAAGTTTTTCCGGGATCAAGACTCATTTCACTGTTTCCATAATTCAAAGGTATCAAAGTGCCTCTGGAAGACACTCATCTCAATTCGTTTAACTTCATTCTCAACTTGGACAGACTGTTTCTCATTCGCGTCAATACCGTTCCCAAGGGCATGTTCAACCGCTCAGCAATTTCGGCAAATTTCAGTCCCTCATAAACCCGCAAACGAACAATCAACCGCAGCTCTGGGCTCAGCTGGCTTAAAGCCTTTCGCACCTGAGCCGCATCTTCGGCTTGAACGATTGAGTGGATACTCCCACCCCGCTCTAAAGCCTTCTCTTTGGCACGAATCCGCCAGCCTAATTCTTGGCCAGCCTTTCGTGAAACAGCTCCTCGCCGGAGTGTCAGCATCGCCTCGTTGTAGGCTACCTTGAACAACCAAGCCCGCCGAGACTCACTGGCAACGCCTCCCCCCTTTTCGATCAACCGAACAAATGTCGTCTGAACAATATCCGCGGCGACCACCGGGTCTCTCAAGATCCCTAATAGAAACCGCTCGATTTCAGCCGAATGGGCATGGAATGCCTCCTCGGCAAGCGAGTCATCGAGTCGTTCCGAAGAAGGATTTTGGTCGTTCAATTCAAAAGCCGCTCGGCTCAAAGTCCCTTTAACAAATAATAAAGTGGACGGCAAACTGCTGGAGCGCCCAAGCCATGCCTTAATTAACAATGCATTTCCAACTCGTATTATTGCCGATTTAGGTTTGAATCTGGGAAAAAACCTCTAATTTAAACCCTGCCGTTTGTCCGGGAGCCGTCCGATTAACTAAAAACCCAGTATTTCAGGCTTATTCCAACTAATAAAACGTCATTTTGGCCCTAAAAAAAGTGCCCAGCCAAACGATTTTTGGTGGATTGCAACTCGGGCCCAACACGCCCTTCCAAGCCTTGCGATAACTTGGATTTACAGTCATCATTGCCGAAGAGTCAATATTCACCGTTTTTTGCGGTTTCGGCCTGTTTAAAATGCCGGGCCCCAAGAAGCCCTTGGAGCGTTCGTTTCCCTTGTTAGTCGGCCCTGTTTTTTCTCGCGAAGCCGTTGTTGCTCCCCGACGCACTCGTCATTACTTGATGAGAACCGTTTATGCATTGGCCTTGTTATTAATCATCTGCACTGCCTGGATGATTTTGGCGGGGACTCAAATCATCCGAAATGTCGGTGACATGGCCCGTTTTGGAGCGATCCTATTCCAGATTTTGGCCCCTCTCCAACTGGCGATCATCCTGTTTTTATCAGCCATCCAGTCGGCCAGTAGTATCGCAATTGAAAAAGATAGACAAACGTTGATCCTATTACTGATGAGTCGCTTGACTAATAGCGAACTCGTTTTGGGCAAGCTGTTTTCCAGCCTTCTCAATAACGGCGTCATGCTGATGACCAGTATTCCGATATTGATGTTGATCGTACTGTTTGGTGGTACATCATTTGATCAAGTCGGCTGGACGATAGCGGTCACGTTTGTGACCGCTCTGGCAGCCGGATCGATCGGTGCAACGGTCGCGTTATGGCGCGAAAAAACATTTCAGACCTTAGCATTGGTCGCCTTATCAATTGTGTTCTGGCTGGGATTGGCCGCTGGAATTGGCCTGATCCAGCAGCCTATTTTTGGCATGGATACAAAATTAATTTCAGGAGCCATGAGCCCCATCACCGCGATCCTTGCGGCAAGCAGTCCATCGGTTGCAGCCAATTGGTCCTCCGAAGTTTTACCTTATTTGATTTTCGGAACGACGTCGACCGTTCTCCTTTGCACACTTTCAGTCATGCGGGTTCGAAAATGGAATCCCAACCGCGAGGTTCGGCCTGGACAACAGGAAGAATACTCCGGAGACGTCGATTTATTCACGGGTGAGGTTCAATTAGACACCGCCGGTCAACCCTCGCCCCTTCCAGCCAGCCACCATGTCGACGACCGCTCACGGAAAGCAAGTCAACAAAGCCGTCGCGTTTGGGACAACCCCGTGCTTTGGCGGGAAATGTGTACTTGGGCGTATGGGAGAAAAATCCTTTTCATACGAATCGCCTACTGGATGATGGCCGCGTTCGTCTTTTTGGCGATCTACTCATTGGTGGTAAGCGGTGAAGCAACTCGCGCGACGGCGGACGCATCGGTTTCCATCCCTGTGCTTGCTGGCCCTCTGGCTCCGTTCATGCTGGTCAGCTTGGTCATGGTCAACGCGTTGGCGGTGACGTCCATCACCAACGAAAGGGATGGCCGAGCATTGGATTTATTACGAGTCACCGATATCTCACCCAAAGAGTTTTTGTTTGGGAAGCTATTGGGAGTCCTTTACGTGGCTGCTGACATTGTCGCGATTCCATTATTGATGTGCTTCTACCTGTGCTTCAACGGAGCCGTATCAGTTGAAAACCTACTGTTCCTCATATTTGGACTACTGGTTTTAAACGTGTTTGTCTCGGTTTTGGGACTTCATTGCGGCATGTCCTATGGCGGCAGTCGCCAAGCCATTGGCGTTAGTCTTGGCACCGTCTTTTTCCTGTTTTTGGGAATCGTAACTTGCATGGTCATGATGGTTTCCTTTACTGGAAACGTGGAAGCTCAACTAACCCCCTTCTTGGCCTGTATCGTCGGTGGTGCGATTGGCTTGTATATGGCACTGGGTTGGAATACTCCATCACCCGCCCTCGTTCTGGCCTCCGCCATTTTACCATTGGCCATGTTTTACTCGATTACCAGTCTATTATTGGAAAATTACCTTTCGGTCGTGATGGTTGTTGCGTTCACCTATGGATTTACGACGACCGCCATGATCATGCCAAGACTCAGTGAATTCTTGGTTTCCACCGGTCGCTTAAAAATTGCTGAGAATGAATAGCCTTCTACCACTGTTGCCTTGGTTGATCGCAATGTTGATTCTGATTTGCTGTTCGGGTTTTTTCTCGGCCAGCGAAGCGGCCATGTTCTACCTCCGCCCAAGCGATCGCCGTTCTCTAAAGAATGGACACCCTAGAGATCGATTGGCTTGGAGTCTTTTAAACGATCCTGACCGCCTTCTATCGGCCGTCCTGTTCTGGAACTTGGTGATCAACATTGCCTATTTCACAATCGGTTCGATCGTTGCCATTCGAATGGAAAGCGATCCGGTGTTTGGACAGAGTGGCTGCATCGCGTTTGCCATCGCATCTCTTTTAGTCATTATCTTTTTCAGTGAGATGCTGCCGAAAAGTTACGCAGTACTCAAGCCCGTCGCAATCACTCGCACGGTGAGCCTTCCACTGTCGATTGCGGTTCGTCTGCTGGACCCTTTTATGCCCGTTTTACAGGCCGTCAATTTGATTTCCCGCCGGATCTTGCTCCCCTCTTTCAAAAAAGAGCCCTACCTTGAAACAGGAGACTTGGAACGCGCGATTGAATTAACCGGAGATAATGACGCAACGGTCATCAAACAAGAGCAGGCAGTCTTACAAAACATTGTGCAACTTTCTAAGATCCGCATCGACGAGTGGATGCGGCCTCGGACTCAGTTTGTCAATTACACGCCCCCTGTTAGCCTGAACGACCTTCGCTCTGTCCCCGCCAGTGGCTACCTATTGGTAACGGAAACGGGCTCCGAAGAGATTGAGAAAGCCATACGCCTCGATAACCTGTTCGATCTCCCTGACGAGAATGTAGAACGCCTAGCCGGGCCGGTGCTTTATCTGCCTTGGTCGGCCACTGTCGCTGATGCGTTGGAGAAGATGTCGCATCGGGATCATGAAGTCACCGTTGTGCTAAACGAATACGGCGAGACCATCGGAATTTTGACCATCGAAGATGTCTTGGAGACTGTATTTAATTACGCGCCGAGTCGTACAAAGCGACTCTTGGATCAAAACCCATTGCATCAAATTGAGGAGGGTAAATGGGTCGTCTCGGGAATGATGAGTTTGCGTCGCCTGAGCCGTGAACTCGAGGTCGATTTTCCGGAAACGCATAGTGTGACCGTAGCCGGCGTGATCCAAGAAGCCATGCAGCGACTGGCCACACCGCAAGATGAATGCGACTGGGGTCCGCTCCATTTCCGAGTCCTTGAAATCCCCCATCGCGGCCACATGATTGTTGAGATGATCCTGAAGAACACCAACGAGGATCCATCATGATTGGTATCTCGATGGCACTTCTTCTCGTCGGTATCTTCCTGAGCGCATTTTTCAGCGGCAACGAGACCGGCTTGTATCGCGCCAGCCGAGTCCGCCTAGTGATGGACGGATTGGACGGAGACTGGGTTTCAAGGTACTTACTCAAACTAGCCAATAATCCCACGCTATTTGTCGCAACCACCCTCGTGGGTAACAACGTTGCAAATTATCTTACGTCTTTGGCTATTGTCTTACTGACACGCACCGTCTATCTGAATGACTCGGGACTGGCTGAGGTCATGGCGCCGATCCTATTCGCTCCATTCCTCTTTGTTTATGGAGAATTACTCCCTAAACATCTGTTCTACAATGCCCCCAACCGTTTGTTACGGAGAGGCGGAGTGCTATTTTTAGGATTCACACTCATCTTCACGCCGGTAGCTGTAATCCTTTGGGGACTGGCTCGTTTGCTGGAAACCATTCTCGGTAAATCACCCGACAAGGTACGACTGATGCTGGCCCGTCAAGAGCTACAAGAAGTGTTGGTAGAGGGACAGCAAGCCGGCATTTTACACCCAACGCAGCGACACCTAGGGCAAAATTTCTTTTTAGTCGCGTCCAATCCGGTCAGAACCGTCTGCACTCCTTTAGCCAAAACCCTTCCCATCGCGCTAGGCACAAAGAATTCGGTTGCAATCCGACATGCAAGAAAGCATCAATTGGCGGATATTCCAATCTGCCAAGCAAGCCGCAGTAATATTTTAGGATACGTGCGAACCATTGATTTACTGCTGGCCAACGACCCGAACAAAGAAATTAAAACCGTACTTCCGATGACGGAAATCCCGGATGGCGAGGTGTTTGGCGAAGCCGTTTTAAGAATGCAAACCAATCGAGAAACCATTGCGAGAGTGGTCCGCAAAGAGGGGCAAACGATCGGGCTATTATCGATCGATCAACTGACCGACCCGCTGTTAAAAGGCCCCCTCGGCTCGCTGAGGCGCTAGCGCTTCGCCTCTGTCTTGGAATAGCCTAGTGACGTGATAATCTGCAACATCTCTTCATAGTTGATGAACCGGCGGCGGTTCATCAACTTGTAACGGTCAATGGCGCGTCCTAAATCGGCAGCGTCCTCTGAAAGCTCATTATGATTATTGGTAAATTGTCGACGCTCATGGCCGTTAGATTTTCCCTGACTGCCTCGATTTCGCCGTTCGACAAAATGAACAGGCGTCTCAGGTTTTGGCGTGCGAGATTGATGACCGGTATTCATGCTGGGTTCCTAAACAAAGTGTCTTTCTTTGTATAGGTTTCGCCAAACCGTCGGGTGATCTTAAAATCATTCCCGATAATTTCTTTTTGTCATCGAGATACGGATCGTAACGATCGTGAGGAATACCCACTAGCAACATAGGTGACTAGCGGTTTTGAATGCCAACAGCCGCAACATGATCATCATCATTCTTACGTAGTTCATTCAACAACGAGGCCAGCTTGGACTCAGCGGGGTAACGCTCTACGGCGCGGGTGAGTGTGGAACGCGCAAGGGAAGGCTGTCCCGCAAGCACTTGAGCACGCGACAGTTGCACGAATGTCTCAGACGTAGCATCTTTACGACTTGCGGCAACTTCCAGCTTTTCCATTGCCGATTCGTACTGCTCCAAATCCATCAAAACAACTCCCCGAAATAACAGGGCGTCTTGGGGCTCTTGGCCGACAGGATACCTGCTCAAAAGCTGCTCAACTCCTGACAAAGCTCGCTTGGGCTGTCTCATTTGACGATGAATCTGAGCTGCCTGAATCTGAACGCCCTTTAAACGAGGGGCAATGCTCAAGGCCCGCTGGAAGTCCGCTAGTGCCTCGGTTAATTCTCCTCTGGCCCAGTGCGTTCGACCACACAATTCCCAAGCAGTTGCCAATTGACGATTGGACTTCAGAGCAAGTTCAGCCTCCCGAGTTGCAGGGATCAATTTACCTACACTCAAATAGGCGTTTCCTAGCTTGACCCTCAGCTCTGGATCATTCGAAGACAAATCGACGGCTTGAGCCAGTTCGACAATGGCCTCGGTATACTCGCCGTTTTTAATACAGATATCGGCAAGTTGCTCTCGGATTCGCCGATCTTCGGGGGCATTATTGATTGCCCGCCGCAAGCAAATTTTGGCTTCGTCAACGTGCCCATGCGACAGCGCATCGCGGCCACCCTGCTCCCATAGCCGAGCATCACCAAGCGTCCTGTTGGATTGGTCAAACTGCCGAAATGCGCCGCAACCCGACATACCGACAACGACCACGGCTAATCCGAGAACGGTTAGTCGCGTTATGACTGTCAGCTTTTGTTTGATATTTCGACTCAGTTTTTCTTCCTTGAGAGAGTGCACAGGGTCCGTACAGCGGCCAACCATAACAACCCTGACCGGCTACTCCTATATCGGAATCTTCACCCATTCGTCATGATCCGAATTGCCAGCAATGTCATTCCAGATCGAATGGTTTATAAAAGGGCTTTCCGATAACTTCAAATTGCTAGCAAAATCATGACTGCCACGTTCAAACACGATCAAATTGAGTTCATTTATCCGGAAAATTGGAGTCTGACCTCCAATATCGAAGCAGACTCTTTTCCGGGCGAGGTATCTCTCGAAACGCCAGAAGGAGGTTTTTGGTCACTTTTAATCTTTCCCCCCAATGCGGACCCCACCGAATTATTGGATAAAGCAAAGCAAGGGTTGATCGAACAGTACGAAGACGTGGAATTTCAGTCCACTTCAGAGCCCGCAGATGAAATCTATGACTCCATTAGTGCAGAAGCCTTCTTCTACTGCCTCGATTTTCTTGTTACTGCCCAACTGAATGTGATCACGACTCCCAATCACATTCTGGTAATCTGTAGCCAGGCCGAAAGCCGTGAATTTGATGAAAAGCGAGATGTATTTGCGGCCATGACCGCAAGTTTATTAAAAAACATCAGCTGATACCACGCTGCAGCAAAACGCTTCGGCAGCAAATAACCTGTAATGTTTACAAAGAACCTTCCCATACTTTCACGACGCGACTGTCCCGTAATCCGAATTCATTGGTTAACGCACCTTTTCATCTTTTGAGGTTGTTTGGCACGCCAAGTGCTTCAGCAAGAACTGTCCAAGACGACGTTCCAAATATCGGTGATGAATCCTTGCAAGATCTCCTAAATCTCTCGCGCAGATTGATTACGGACCTCTTTGAGTCCTTGTCACATCATCCATTGTTTCCTGACAAGGACATCGCTCGTGTATCTTAGGCAAAGCCACACGCTGACGTGGTAATTCGATGGCTAATAACCAACTTAGTCCGGCCATTTTTCACGACAAAACAACCCGCTTTGACAAGCGGGTTGTTTTGTGTCTCAGTCGAACCAACGAGCTCAGGAAGCCCACTTTTCCTCAGGAGACTCGGCCCACAAGAATATTATCATGCACGTCCGGCATCCATTGATTATCGGTGACCATTACCAATGGTTCATCCATCCCGGCTTTGGCAACTACCTTTGCCCATTCATTGACAAACGCCCGAAATCGTTCTGGTTGATGAGCTTCATCGATACAGATTGGAATCACGCCCCAAAAAAGGCACATGCTTCGAGCCACATCGCGTTGATTCGTCACGCAGACAGTGGGAATGAAATCTCGCTGTTTTGATTTAATCAGCGCCGTCTCTCCGGTAGAACTGGAAATCACCACCATGCAGGCATTAAGACGGGTAGCAATTTGAGCCGCACCGAGCATTACGGCCTCTGAAACATCGAGGGAATGGTCTGGGGACTGACCCGAAATACGGGACGACTGCCCGCGCAATAACTGTTCCGTCTCCAGCATAATTTGTTGCATCATGGTGACCGCCTCAGCAGGATACTGACCGATCGCAGTTTCCCCTGATAGCATACAGGCATCTGCCCCATCTAAGATTGCGTTCGCTACGTCACTGACCTCCGCCCGAGTCGGTTGTTTGGAAGTGTGCATACTTTCAAGCATCTGAGTCGCAACAATGACCGGACGGCGGTGCCTCAGACAAGTCTTAATGATTCTCTTTTGCGCGATTGGGGTTTTGTAAATTTCTATTTCCACACCCAAATCGCCTCGTGCAACCATCACGCCATCGCACGCACACACGATTTCGTCGAGATTCTCAAGCGCCTCGCTTTTCTCAATTTTTGCAATCACGCTTACTTGGGACCCCTGCTCTTTCAGTAATCCTTTAAGCTCCTGTATTTCCGCCGCATTGCGGACAAAACTAAGGCTGACAAAATCGATTGGCTGCGTGGCGGACCAAACTGCGTTTTCTCGGTCTTTCGGGCCTAGGGCGGGAACGCTTAAATGCGTCGAAGGTAAATTAACTCCCTGCCGACTGCGCACCGAACCCCCATCCACAACCAAACACTTCACACGGTCGATGGATTTTTCGGTCACCTCCAAACGAACGATTCCGTCGGCGAGAACAATCACATGTCCCGGCTGGACTTCGTCAATCAACGCATCATAAGAACAAGATAATTCATTTCCGATGGCTGAACTGGGGTCTCGAACAAAGGTCAGCGACTCCCCGTTTGTCACCACCATCGGATCTTCAGCAAGTTGCCCCAAACGAATTTTAGGGCCGGCCAAGTCGACTAAAATACCGACGGATGACTCCAACTGAGACTCCGCCTCGCGAATTCGGGAAATGGCCCTTTCGTGGGCTTCACGGCTGCCATGAGCCATATTCAATCGGAAGACATCAACCCCTCGAAAGATGAGCTCTTTCAATGTCTCAACCGTATCGCAGGCAGGGCCTACCGTTGCAATCGTTTTGGTTCGAGAAATATCAGCTAACGTTTTATTCTGCATGTCAAATATCGATATCTACATTGGGCCGTGTCATCGAATTCTAAACCTTTGGAATCCGATGAACAGCGACCAATTGCCTTTAACGAATGGAATTTTCAACGCATTCGGTGTAACGTGAAGAAGTTGAGGCTGGATCCCTCCGCAATCTGTATGATTTATCGGTCCGTTTTTTCGCAAATCAACCTCGGGAGGACGGAACCGATTTCGACACTGAACTCCACTCAAATAAACGATGCATTGCACGACACTGATTGACGGCTACAACATCATTTTTACGTGTGGGTTGTATGGAAAACATGCCACCGCAGAGTCATTGGCTCAGGCAAGAAGACGCCTCTTAACAGAAATCAGCGAGCGTTTTGGTGCACAAGCAAAAGGGGTCACCGTGGTGTTTGATGCACAACGAGCCCCTTCGGCGGGAGCGGGACAAAGCCAAACCGAGGCGGGAGTGAATGTCTTTTATTCAATACAGCACGCCAATGCCGATCAACTCATCGATGAACTCATTAGAGCTCACCCGGAACCGCAACGACTTACGGTCGTCTCTTCAGACCATTGGATACAAAATGCTGCGCGACGACGGCGCGCCAAATTCATGGATTCCGACTGCTGGTACTTCGGTGATTCTTCGCCACTCGGAGCAGATAAAAAAACGCAAGAGTCTTCTGGAAAACCCAACGAACCGTACGACAGTCTCCTGAGTGAAACCGAGAAAAAAAAACTAACACTGTGGGCGGAACAATTAAAAGACGATTTGCAAGAAGATCCGAAATCGGAACCCGGTCCAGCGATTCCAAACGAACTCACGCCTGAGGACGGCCAACCATTCCCTCAAGATTACCTGGACGAACTGCAACGTCAGCTTCGTATCCATCCGGACAACCGTTTCGATTGAACGACCGAGGTGATCAAGTCAGTGCATCGGTTTTCGTTTAGATATTCATCGTGATCGCTTTGTCGGAAATATCTTTTCGACACCAGGCGCCCTCCCAACGAATGCACTTTACCGCTCGATACGCCTGCAGTTTCGCAGTCGCCACGCTGTCACCCATCGCAGTGACCCCTAAAACGCGGCCACCATGGGTTACAACATCATCCCCAGTCATTCGGGTACCTGCATGAAATACCTTGACATCTTCCACTTTGGCCGCGTCATCAAGGCCTCGAATAACACGGCCTTTTTCGTATTTTTCCGGATAACCATCGGAAGCCATCACAACGCAAATGCTAGGCCGGGGATCCCATTGGAGCGGCTCAATCTCCCCCAATCTTCCATCCAATGTCGCTTCAATAACATCGATAAAATCCGTCTTCATACGCATCAACATCGGCTGGCATTCGGGGTCGCCAAATCGAACATTGTATTCTAGAACTCTCGGACCTTGGGGCGTCAGCATTAATCCGGCATACAAAATACCCCGAAATGGGTTTCGTGATCGCTTCATCGCGTGAACGGTTGGAACTAGAACACTCTCTTCCACCCAGCTCAACATGGCGTCATTGATTGCGGGAGTCGGGCAATAAGCACCCATCCCCCCTGTGTTTAGTCCCGTGTCGCCATCGCCAGCTCGTTTGTGATCTTGAGCGGGTGGTAATGTTAGAATCGTTTGCCCATCAGTAATCGCCAGAATGCTGGCCTCTTGCCCCGACATCCGATCTTCGATAATGAACCGATCCCCAGCCGAACCAAATTCTCGACTGCGAGCGATTTTTTCAATCGCCATCAAAGCTTCCTCTTGCGTTCCACAAACGATTGCCCCCTTGCCTGCAGCCAGACCGTCGGCCTTCACAACGAGTGGGACATCATCTGGTGTTTCCCCGTACCGCTCATTGATAAAACGTTCGGCATCCGCAGCGTCGGAGAAGGTGTGGAAATCAGCCGTCGGAACGTCCGCTGAACGTAACATTTTTTTACAGAAAACTTTACTGCCTTCCAGCTTCGCCGCTCGTCGACTAGGACCAAATGCGCGTAATCCCGCCTCGGAAAAATCATCGACGATTCCGTTACAAAGAGGATCCTCGGGACCGACCAACGTGATGTCGACCTGATTCTGCTTCGCAAACGCGATCAGACCTGCTGTGTCACTCGCGGAGATATCAACATTTTCGGCATCCAGCTGGGTGCCAGCGTTTCCCGGGGCAACAAAAACCCGATCAACTCTACTGCTTTGGCCAATTTTCCATGCCAACGCATGCTCGCGCCCACCGCTACCAATGATTAAAACCTTCATTTTTTAGAACTGTCGTGTCTCGAGGAAATATTGACCAAGCTGCAAAGGCGCCATGATTTTACAGTTTGTGGGAAATTCCTAAAGACGTTGAAGGATTTGACGGCGTGAAAAACAGCTGAAATCAGACTATAATGAGCCTATATCCGATCACAATATTCACCAATGGAACCAAAATGCAAAAGTCTTTCCTCTTTGCCGTCGTATCACTCTGTTTTATTTCATCTCCACTATTGAGCGATGATGGATGGGGCTCCCTCAAGGGCAATATCGTGGTGGAGGGTGCAGTCCCTGCAATCTCAAAAGAAAAGATCGACAAGGACCAAGCCAGCTGCCTCAGTGATAAAGAAGCCCCAAACGACGACAACCTATTGGTGGGCGCCGGTGGTGAACTGAAGGACGCCTTCATTATGATGTACCGGAAAGGTTCGGACCCGATTCCAGCCATCCACCCATCCTACGAAGAGGCAAAGAAAAAACCGGTCGTTCTCGACAACCAAGATTGCCGCTTTGTTCCCCACGCCGTTTTTGTACAAACGGGCCAAACTCTGGAATTGCGTAACAGTGATGATGTTGGACACAACTGTCATATCATCACGTTCAACAATGAAGAGAATGTCAACTTGGCGAAAAAAGACTCTGTCAACATCACCTTCAGCGATGCGGACAAAACACCCGGCAATGTCGTTTGCGACATTCACAAATGGATGGACGCCATCATCCTGGTTCGTGACGAGCCCTATGCTGCCATCACAAAAGCCGACGGAACTTTCGAAATCAAGAACATCCCTGCCGGGACTTGGAAGTTCCAGTTTTGGCACAAGAAAACAGGTTTCATGAAAAAGCTGGACGTGCCCAACTACAAAGTGGGGAAAATCAAAGCTGATATCGAAGTAACGATAAAAGACGGCGAGACACTCGATTTAGGAAAACTTACCTTGCCTGCCACCTCGATCAAGAAAAAATAACCAGATCGGGAGAAGTAGAACGATCGCAGCCCGAATGATTCGTCAGCCATTGGAGTGTCTTCACCCCATACGGCGAACGCCTAAGACTCAATTTTAACGGCAATCCATTGATGCGTTACATGCAACCCAGTTTGATTTTACTGATGGTCACCATTGCCCTCATTGGGTTGGGGTGCAACCAAGGAGTCACGGCGCCCACCTTAGAATTCGATCAACAAAAAGTGAATGACATTCGCAGCCAAATTGACGAATTTGAGTGGGAATGACGATGCGCAACCTACTGGCTTTATGGATGATAATTGGGTGGATGTCGGTCCCACTGGTCGGCGGCAGGCTCATCCAGGCCGCCTCCCCCCCCATTTCCGAAAATGAATGGGGGAATTTGAAGGGCCAAATTATCGTTCAAGGGTCTCTCCCGTTTATCGACAACGAGTCCATTCCGGCCGAATTGGCGATATGCATCAATGGTGGTTTAGGAATCAAAGACGACAATCTATTGGTCGGACCGAGCGGCGGCTTAGCCGACGTCTTCATTATGCTGGTCCCGGATGATGAGCAAGGCATTCCCCGAGTCCATCCTGATTACGAAACGGTGGCCGAACCGTCGGTTACCCTCGAATTCGACAACTGTCGTCTACACCCTCACGCCCTCATTCTAAGATCCAACCAGAAACTGATTTTGAAAAATAACGACCCGGTTGGGCATCATTGTCAAATCGAGACGTATCAAAATGCCGCCAACTTGTTGGTAGCGCGACAAAGCGAGTATTCGTTTCGCTTCGATAAATCGGACCGGACCCCGGGAAAGGTCACCTGCGGCATTCACAAATGGATCGACGCGTTGATTTTGGTAAAAGACCATCCATACAACGTGATTTCTGGAAGTGATGGCAAATTTGAAATTCTTAACATCCCGGCCGGTAAATGGAAATTCATGTTTTGGCATAGTAAAACAGGTTATATGAATGAAATGAAGGTTTCTGGATTCACCGTCGATCGTCGAGGAGAAATCACGACTCAGATTTTACCCAACCACACCCTTGATTTAGGGGAAATCATGGTCCCGTCCACAGCCTTCCAATCCGCTAACACTGCTGAAGACGGGCCGCCAAATCGGGATTAGGCGGGTTATTTTCCGGCCTTTTGATCGGTTAAACCTCTAATAATGCGACAATTTGTCCCGTCGACAACAGGTAGGTAGTTGGACGAAAATGGAAATTCTTCGTGGCATCAAAACCGGGAAACTAAAAACCGTGCGACACGTTCTGCTGCAATTCATATGCTTGCTCGGCCTGATCGTGATCTTGATCATCATGACAGGCTGCAATCCATCGCCGGAACCCCAGTTTCGCTTCAATCGTGTTGCGCTACTGAAACAGGAAAAGAACGATTTAGCCGAAGGTGAGCGATTTTCTAACGCTTACCAAAGTGAGATTGGCGACATCCTGACCGCCCTATACGGGACCCCGAATGAACCGCGTTTTCCGTTCCTATTGGGAGAAGAGGATCCTGCTCATGACGTTCTCTCCCTGAACAATTTGCAACTGGCCGCAGGGCCTGTCGCAGCGGACCGATTGGAAAAAACAGCCGGACTCTACCGCGAGCACTGCTCTCATTGTCATGGTATTACCGGCGACGGAGCAGGCGGTACCGCGGCCTCTCTAGAACCTTATCCTCGTGACTTTCGGCTTGGCAAATTCAAATTCAAATCAACTCCCTTGCGACGTATGCCGACCAATGACGATCTGACGCGCATTCTCAAAAATGGCATCCCCGGAACGGCGATGCCTTCGTTCCGCACTCTCCCTGATAATGAAATTGCAGCACTGGTCGATTACGTCAAGTATTTGACGATTCGTGGTCAACACGAGCGAAGATTGATTGCCGAATTATCCAATTTAGACAATGCCCCCATTCTTGATTTCAAGCTGCTGGCCGACGCTGACGAAGAGGGACAACCGATCGATGAGGAAATGAAAGCGGAGAATACGGAGACATTTGAAGCGCAACTATACACCGTTGTCGGAGAGTATCTAGCCGAGGACATCATCCCGCGTTGGGTCGATCCAGACGATGAAATCAGCGAGGTCAACAACGCACCAGCCGGTTTTCAATCGAAACATCCGGCACACTCGGCGTTGCTTCAAACCGGTAAAGATCTTTTCTACGGAAAAGCGAACTGCGTTCAGTGTCATGGTGAAACCGGATTGGGTGACGGGCAAACAGCAAACTATGACGACTGGACCAACGACTGGCTAAAGACGATCGGAGTCGATGTCAATCAACCTGCTACTTACCAGGATTTCATGATGGCCGGCGCGTTGCACCCCCGGCCGATCCGTCCCCGTAATTTACGCACCCCAATTTTTCGTGGTGGCAACCTACCCTCCGATGTCTATCGTCGAATTGCTAACGGTATTGAAGGAACACCCATGCCCTCCTCTCCTACCCTGACCACCGACGAAATATGGGCATTGGTTTCCTACGTCAAATCATTACCATTCGAAGATCAAGGCTCGCCGGAAAACGAACTTCCTGTCAATGACCGAATCGTGGATTGAGGAACCTGCAAGTGAATCGATTCTGGAGCATTCTCTTTTGCTTAGTTCCTATTTTGGGAACCGCAACGTTCGTCATGGCAGCGTGGGGCCTTCCGCCGTTTCAGGGTGCTTGGTTGCCGAAAAACTACAGTGTGGCGGGTGAGACCATTGATCACTTGTTCTACCTTCTGAATTGGATCTCTGCCGTCATTTTTATCGGAACGGGGGCCGTCATTGGATGGGTCCTGTGGAAATATGATCACCGCCGTCGCGACCAAGCCAGCTACTTTTCGCATAACACCCAATTGGAAATAGTCTGGACGATCATCCCGGCAATCATCTTAATCTTCATCGCGTTCTACCAAATGAACTCGTGGGCGGAAACGAAAATGATTCGACCCACCATCTCCCAAAATGGTCAAACGATCAACAAACCACCGATGGTTTTGGTGATGGCGAAACGGTTTGGTTGGGAATTTCACTATGCCGGACCGGATGGTCTGATTGAGACCCAAGACGATGATTACATTGAGAACGAACTAGTACTCCCAGTCGGCACCGACGTCGTGTTGCAACTCGAAACACGCGATGTGATTCACAGTTTTTTCGTTCCGCAATTGAGAGTCAAACAAGACATCGTCCCTGGAATGAAGCAATTCATTTGGTTTCGGGGAACCGATATTGCTGAGATGGACATCGCTTGCACCGAATTATGTGGGTGGGGGCATTACACGATGAAGGGACGCCTGCGATTGGTCTCTCAAAAAGACTATAATCTTTGGCTGACCGAACGCCGAGCGATGCAGACACCCGCGATGGATCCGGATGATCCAGAAACCCCTCAGGTTCTTGAAGAACGGTTGCCCTAAAGCGGCCTTCTGAAACGATCATGGTAAACAAAGTACAACATCCCGAACTCAACCATCCTAAACGGACGGGTCACCCCGTGCTGCGGTTCTTGAGTACGTATGTTTTTGCCACCGATCACAAAATCATTGGATTACAATTTTTGTTTTCATCGTTGTTCTGGTTCGCCGTGGGTGGGATGCTCGCCATGGCAATCCGTTGGCAATTGGCCTTTCCTTGGAGCGACATGCCTATTTTTGGCCCCACTCTTTTCGCATCCGAAGGGGGACAGATTCCGGGCACGTTTTACAACATGCTGTTCACCATGCATGCGACGATCATGATCTTTTTTGTGATCATCCCCATCTTAAGCGGCGCGTTTGGGAATTACCTAATCCCGTTGATGATTGGGGCCGAAGATATGGCCTTTCCTCGTCTTAACATGTTCAGCTATTGGTTCATGTGGCCCGCATTCGCCTGCATGATTCTAAGCTTCACACTGCCCGGATTTGGCCCAACATCGGGCTGGACAGCCTACCCCACGTTGAGCTTGATTGCAGGTGACGCGCAAAACCTATGGATCTTAGGTCTGATTTTCGTCGGTATTTCATCGATGATGGGATCGATCAATTACATGACGACCATTCTCCAGATGCGGGCGCCCGGCATGCACATGTTTCGAATGCCCATGACCGTTTGGGCCATGTTCATCACTGCAATCCTGCAGGCCTTTGCCCTGCCCGTTTTGACCGCAGCCCTATTCATGCAACTGTCTGATCGGTTACTGGCAACCGGTTTCTTCGCACCCGAATCAATCGTCGTCAACAACTCAATCACAATCAGCGGAGGTGGCGAACCGCTGCTTTGGCAGCACCTGTTTTGGTTCTACTCTCACCCTGCTGTTTACATCATGATTCTGCCAGCCATGGGAATGGTCTCAGACATCCTTAGCTGTTTTGCAAGAAAGCCACTGTTTGGCTATCGACCCATGATTTACTCATTGATTGCGATCGCAGGGCTCGGATTTGTCGTGTGGGGACATCACATGTTCGTTTCCGGAATGAATCGGATCCTAGCAATCTCGTTCATGGTTTCAACGATGTTGATCGCCCTGCCCAGTGGAATCAAGGTATTTAATTGGCTGGGTACGCTCTGGGGAGGCCGACTGTTTCTCACAACCCCCATGCTGTTCAGTATCGGTTTCGTTTCCATGTTCATCATTGGGGGCTTGTCCGGGATCGTGATGGCAGCGCCTCCAGTCGACATTCAAATCCACGACACTTACTTCATCGTCGCTCACTTCCATTACGTTTTATTCGGGGCTAGTGTTTTGGGAGTGATGGGGGCAATTTATTACTGGTATCCTAAGATGTTCGGTCGCAAAATGAATGAAACCATGGGCAAGCTCCACTTCATTTTGACATTCATCTTCTTAAATGGGACATTTTTCCCAATGCACTTCCTCGGGGCTCGCGGGTTTCCGAGACGCTACGCAGACGCTTACCGGTTCGAAGAGTTTCAAGACCTCTTACCCTTGAACCAGTTCATTACACTATGCGCTTTTTTGATGGGAGCCGCTCAACTTGTGTTCCTGATTAACTTTTTTGGGAGCTTGATTTGGGGGCCGAAGGCCGACCGGAATCCCTGGCACGCCAACACACTGGAGTGGTCTGCTCCAAGCCCTCCACCGCATGGCAATTTCGACTTTCAGCCAACGGTTTATCGTGGACCCTACGAATACAGCCATCCTGAGCGAAGCGTAGACTATTGGCCTCAGACCGAACCGCCGCCGTAGGTGATCCTGGAATCAAATGTGGACCCCCCGCTGGGACAAAGCCAGTAAAACTATTTAAGTATTTTTTATGAATAATAAGGTTTTTACGAAAACGGAACCAATGGAATCGACCGGTTTCAATGCAAAGCTGCAGGCATTCGCAGAACTGACGAAACTGCGAATCTCTATCATGGTGCTATTCACATTCTGTGTGGCGGGTGTTTTAGCCGCAGGTGCAGAAGTGAGTATCGGCACCTTGTTTTGCGCCGCAGCCGGACTGCTATTCATTGCAGCCAGCGGAAATGCAATGAACATGTATCTTGAACGATACACCGACTTTCTGATGGTGCGAACTTCGAAGCGTCCTCTGCCAGATCGACGGCTGTCCTCGATGGAAGTGGTCATGTTCGCATCCGTCTGCTTTGGGATTTCTATGGGAATCTTCCTAGCAACCGTCAACTGGCAAACGGCTGTCTGCGGATTGGCCACTTGGGTACTCTACGTTTGCATTTATACCCCACTTAAAACTCGAACATGGCTCAACACCGAGGTGGGGGCAATTCCAGGTGCAATGCCAATTCTGATGGGATCACTCGCCACTACCGGGGCGGTCAATATTCAAAGTTGGGCGTTTTTCGCAACACTGCTGTTTTGGCAGTTCCCCCATTTCATGGCAATCGCATGGCTCTACCGAGAACAATACCGTGATGGCGGACACAAGATGCTCACGGTGATCGATCCATCGGGTCGTCGTGCTGGCCGAAAAGCGGTCGTTACTTGTGGCATTCTCATTCTCGTTAGCCTGATCCCCGCTCTCACGTTTCAGACCCTTTTGCAAGGGACTCTGTTTTCGACAGCGGCTCTGTTCTTGGGCTGTTTTTACATGCGTGACTCAATACGCTTTGCAAAAAATCGCAGCACCCAAACCGCTCGGGGGCTACTCAAAACATCGATCATTTACCTTCCGCTGTTCATGCTGGCACTCGTTATCGCCAGCCTTACTTGATCGCCATCCGAATCGCTCAATGACATAATGGCCCCACAACAGACCAACTCGAAACCCAGCGACGATGCTAAGGAGCAGCCTGCGCCGCTGGTCTACCAAAGGGCCATGCCCATGTCGCGGGGGAAACTAGCAATCTGGCTGTTCCTATCAACCGAGATCATGTTTTTCACCGCATTGATTGGAACATACATCGTCCTTCGATTTGGGGCACCCGAGGGAAGTTGGCCAACGCCTGCCCAAGTCGGGGTTATGGAATGGCTTGGCGCGATCAATACGTTCGTTTTAATTTGCTCGAGCGTCACAATAGTGTTTGCCTACGAATCGGCCAAATCCGATCGCATTCGCGCTGCTCGTGGCTGGCTCCTCGTAACCACGTTGCTGGCTTTTGGTTTCCTCGGAGTCAAAGGGATTGAATACGCATCCAAGTACTCTCACGGGCTGTACCCTCAATCGCCACGCTCATTGCTGCATGACCGTTCGGACGTTTACTACCTCTCGCATTTTTCGCTGCAATTAAAACAACGGATTGCCGAATTAGAGGACCAAAAAACTCCGACCGACCATCACGACCCCGCCACACTCGAGACTTTGTATCTGATTCAATCCGGAATGTTGAACTGGACCGAGAACAAAGTAGGTGTGTCTAACGACCCCAATATGAAACGACTCGCCCTCGAGTCATTCGCTCATCAGATCCATCCGCTTGCTGACCGACCAGACATTGACAAGTACCTTGCTGACGAGCGTGCCGACCTAGAAGAACAGCAGCAAACGATCGCGCCTCAGTTCAGTGATCTGGAATCAAAACTGGAAGCGGCGCAAAAACAAATTAGCCAGCTATCGGACTCGATCGCGAAACTAGAGAGCAATCGCAAGTCTAAGCCAAACGTAAATGGCGACTTTCCTCCGCCCACCGAGATAGAACAAAAAAACAAGGCTCAGTTAGAAGACGCCGAGAAAACCGCTAAAGACGCGACCGAATCGATCAGCTTGCTCAAGCAACAAATGAATCCCATTGAACGTCGACTGGAGGCTCAATCGAGATTTAACCAATTCGAAGATGGAATCAATGAACATTTTCATTTAAAGTTGCCGATGGTCATTCCCAATGGCAATACGTGGGCCAACACTTACTTCATGTTAACGGGATTCCACGCACTGCATGTGGTCATTGGAATCTTTGTTTTCCTAATTTTGCTGCCGCTGGAATTGGACCGCAAACGAGCCAAGGTGATGGAAAACGTTGGTTTGTACTGGCACTTTGTGGACATCGTATGGATCTTTCTATTCCCAATGATTTATCTTTTTTAAGCTCATGGAATCGACCGGCAATCACAATCCGAAACGTCAACGCACTGTCTTCCTAACGGTTTTCGGATTCCTCGTGCTTTTGACAGGACTTTCCTTCTGGGTAGCCAATTCCTGGATTATGGAAGATCGAATGATCGGCTGGGCTGTGATGTTGGGGATTTCGGCCTGCAAGGCCATGTTGGTCATTGCGTTTTTCATGCACCTATGGTGGGAAAGTTCATGGAAATATGCCTTAACCATTCCCGCCTTGTTCATGGGCAGCATGCTCGTGCTACTCCTTGTTCCTGATATTGGAATGCGAACTGACCATTACCCGAAAACCCGCGAACGATTAAGCCCGCAAGCCGTCACTGTCCCGGAAGCCACCGGGAACGTTTCCAGTAGCCAAGACCGTACAAAATCATGAAAAAAACCCTTCCTATCTTACTCTGGCTACTCGTCCTCATCATGGGCAGCTTCTTGCTCTATCGAAGCTGGACCAAAGCCCCTCAATCAGTCGTTTTAGAAATTCCGGCCCAACAAGAAGCCAGCGGTGCGGTTTTGATCGACGTCCCTTGGAAACACCTACAGCACGTTCCTCCGTTTGAATTAATCGACCAAAACGGTGAGCCATTTCGCTACGGTGAGATAAGTGGCAAACCAATGGTTGTCAGCTTCTTTTTTGCAGGATGCCCCAGCATATGCCGAGATTTGAATTCGCAGATAAAACGACTAAGAGATCAACTCAATGGCGAAGACATTCTTTTCTTAAGTATCACCGTCGATCCAGAAAATGATAATGTCGAGGTTCTTCGACGCTATGCCCAAGATTATGAAGCAACCGTTGACGAATGGGTTTTTGCGACAGGACAACCCTATAAAGTCCGCGAAATTGGGGAACAAATTTTTCGCGTCGTGGTCGATCGTGACACTCATACCGATAACATCTTGCTCATCGATCGTTGGGGAAAGTACCGAGATCGATTCAAATGGGACGACCCTTACGACATCAAACGTTTTACCAAGGTCGCCAAAGAAGTGATTGCAGAAACCGAACCACCTCTCGATACCGAAATCAGAACGCGGAATGCAATGGCCGGCAACGAACCCAAAGATTGGGATACGGTCCCTTGGATCCGTGACTTCTTTCTAAAATCGTCCAGCGGAGACAAGTTGTATTCTCGTGATCTGACCGGTCAAGTTTGGATTGGGAATTTTTTCTTTACATCATGCCCAGGAGTTTGCATTGAACAAAACAGTTATCTTTCGGGGTTACAAAATCGCCTGAAGGACCATCCCGCCAAAATCATAAGCATCACCACAGATCCTCGAAACGACACACCGCAAGTCCTTGGAGAATATGCCCGCAAGCGCGGAGCCAATCCCGAACAGTGGTGGTTTACCACCGCCGAAGACGAAACACTAACGTCACGTATCAGCAGCGAGTTCTTTAGGGCGCCGGCTGGAAGTGGACACCACGCTTCGGAGTTATTTGTGGTAGATAAATGGGGTAATTTACGAGGACGATTCGATTGGGAGCAACCCAACGACGAAGTCCGAATGTTCCGCTTGATCGATCAGCTCAATTCTGAGAAGGTTCCTCCAGGCGAATTCTCTGTGGTGGCACCCACCTCGAAATCTACTACTAATTCCCAGGACGAAAAAACCAATGAATGAAACACTGATGAACTCATCTCTGTTTTTAGCAGATTCGGTTTTACCTCATGTCAACGCATCGCTTAATGCTTTGGCAACCCTCGTTCTGATCGCCGGTTATGTCCTCATCCGATATCGCATGGAGACCGCTCACAAGGTCGCCATGCTCAGCTGCTTTGTCATCTCGATTATTTTTTTAGGATGCTACCTGACCTATCACTACGGCTACGGACACACGACGTTTGATCGGCAGGCTTACCCTGTCGCCGCCATTTGCTATTACATACTGTTGGCGACCCACATTCCGCTCGCCATCACCGTGCCCGTTTTGGCGATCATCACGATCTATTACGGTTTTAGGGACAATCGTGAGAAACACAAAAAAATGGCACGTTGGACTTTTCCAATCTGGCTCTATGTTTCCGTGACAGGAGTGTTGGTTTACTTTATGATATATTGGTGGTTTCCACCTGCAATCGAAATTTAATGAGACGTGCCTCAATGAATGACTTAGGCAAAATCTGTTTTCCGCTAGTCTGTTTTTTGACGCTTGCCCTTTTTTGCGACGTGGCGACCGCGTGCCCCACCTGCAAAGAGGGGATGCACAACCAGTCGGCAAGCGCTTTCGCGATGAGCATTCTATTCATGATGAGCATGCCATTTCTGATTCTGGGAGGCTGGGTATTTGCCATCTACCGAATGCGGAAGAATATGCTACACCTCGATACGTCGGATGCCATTGTCAGCTGATACCAAGCAAAAGATCTTGTCGCTGGCTTGGAATCGCAGTTGGACCGAAATGGGCCGACTTTCCCTCTAGCCCACCGATAACCGGTCAATCCATCGACTCACCGCCGTCGTCGCAGCCTCATAACGCGCAGAATAAAAATGATCGGCTCCGGCAATCGTATCGATCGTAAAATGAGAAGACCGATTTGCAATCTGTTCCAGCTCTTCATCCAAGCCAGCAAATGCAGGATTTTCATTTAGCTCCAACTCGCCGAAACCCAACCAAGTAGGCACCAGTATCTGGTCGGCAAAGTTAAGCCAGTTAAAACGGTCTCCCGCTCCATACTTCTCCAAGTAGGCCCCGGCTGACATCCAGGTTGGGAATGGGAAATCGACAAAAAGCAAATCGTCTGATCGTTGCTCAGCAACCCACTCCTGAGCGATACGCAACCACTTTGAAAACTGCTCTCCTCCACTGGAAGCCAGTAGTCCGTCGTAACTTAAGCGTGTGGCAGAAAGTCCACAAACTCCCACCACACTAGGGTGGGGTGTATGAGCCTGAGCATAAAGCGATTTAATAGCGCCCAAGCTATGCCCAGCTAAAATAATATTTTGATGCCCGCGATCGACTAGAAAATCAACCCAGGCATTCAAGTCACAAGGACATTCATCAATCCGCTCAAAAGCAGCGCCCAATGTCTGCGAACGACCTGAACGTACTGTCGCATTCAAATAGTCGTGCCCCCGAGTATTGATCAATACAGAACTGATGCCCTTCTGGGAAAGATGCTCCGCGATATGCTTGAGCAATCGGGAGCCATAAAAATTACCGCTTAGTCCATGGGTGATCACGGCTGCGTCGATGGAACCGTCGACTGATTTTTCGGCGGCAACATAAAAACCATCCAGCCGGACCCGGTCGGCTGTCATCACATTCACCAGTTGACCCTGCATGGATTTCTTACCCGCGTGAAATGAATCGGCATAAAAAAACCCTGGCTCGCCATTGCGAGCCAAGGTCAAACAATCTCTCACATTCCAATGGAATGCAAAACTGGAGGCATAGGGGGCTTAAGCACCACTCTGTGCGTGCTGGGGAACACTGCTTAGCTGCGACAACAACTGTAAAACACCATTTAAGTGGGCCAGCCGAGGACCATAGCGATCGACGAATTCATTCATAACAAATTCGCCATCCAACATGTTTTCGTAATTATCACTGACCTCGATCGTCAGGTTTTCAAGGAATTCAGTCTGGACTTGGCTTAAGGCTTCGGCCGCAGCTCGACAGCGACGCGCCAAACTGGGGTTTGCTTCTTTCCATTGCCCGAGCTCATTGGCTCGCTGGCGTTGGCTGGCACCCATCTGATCGACCAGATCTTCCAGAAGGTCATTTTGGCGTTCTTGGCCGATGACCAATTGCTGTAACAGTGAATTAAGCTCTTGATTGTTATTCATTTCGGGCTTGCCAACTATCGGTTCGCTAGCATTTTGACTGACGTCGATTCGAAAAACCGGTGACAAATCTTGCGGGTCGCGAGCCATTCATTAACTCCAAGGGAATTCAGGTATAGTTTTCCCCTAGTATAAACAGCCGATACAAAGGTGTCGAGCATTACGTTGTCACTCCATCCCGTATTCAGAAATTTATCGAACGGCCTAAAGTGAAAAACCGGAACTGCTGTAAGGGTTTACGATAATCTTTAGCTGCTGCGGAAGATGTACCACTCATTCCAGTCATAACGCTACCAAATGCCTTATACAGGGCATTAAAGAAGTCATTCCCTCTGCTCCGATCCAAGAGCAAGGGCAGCATTCACCCGGGATTTTCCTGTTTTTGTTTGTTAACAAGCAGATCTCCCCAAGCGCTGCCCGAATCGCCCGCCTGTGTTACCGATTGCCGTAGAGACCCGGAATTGAAACCAACAACTGCCATCACCGACCCCCACGTGGGCTTCCTGACTGTTTTCGAAATCCCCTCTTTAGGATTTGGAGGCGGCCTTTTGATCACCTCATCTAAAGGCCGACCAGTGGAATTCCACTGTACGGCACCGGTAAACGCTAATCGAGCTCAGGAGATTCTTTACGGTCGCACGCTGAGATCCTTCCTTTTATGCGACCAAATCGGTGCGGCTTTACTCAAAAAGGCCCGTTCGACTCTCAATGTGGTCGTTACCGACACTGTCGAGATGCTCGAGCTTGCTTCTGCTGTCAATTCTCCGTTTGCGTTAATCGATTTAGATGGCGGAACCGAGCTCCAAGGTCCGATTATTAATATAGACAGTCAAAATGTTCAGATTTCTTACCCATCCAACGAAAAGCCTGAGCAGACACGTCAAACGCTTCAGCATTTCACCGAGACTCTCCCGTTAAGTGAACCGTTTGAGCGCATTCAACAGGCGATAGCGGAAGCTCATAAAGTGGCCGCTTGAGCTATTTTGCGAGCCCAAAATCCGGCGATCCGAGCTGATGAACACTCCACCGAATGAGCCCGATTGGAACCTGGACTTGATCCAGCCTGTTTCACTTGAGTTAAGCACTTGGGAATGTGAGCAGACACAAAAAACGCCTGTGATCACACTGCCTATCCGTGTCAAAACGGCTCGAGTACACAGTTACTTCTTCACCCCTGAAGCTAAGCAGGAAAACGGGGAAGATTCGATCGCCAAAGGTTTTCTTGCCTCCGACCCTAAAAAAAATCGGACCGAAAAAAAGAGCGTTTCTCGTCCAACCAGCCAATCACGCACACGAATCAAACCACCGCGCGACGTCATCAAATTAAGTGACCGCCTCTTCTACGTTCTCCAACCACCTCTCGAGACGCTTCTCGCAAGTAACACGATTGAGTTCCCGTTCAAACCATTCGATTTTCAGTATTTGGGAGTAGCATTTCTATTCCCTCGTCATTCCGCGATCTTGGCCGACGAGATGGGGTTGGGGAAAACCATGCAAGCCATTACGTCAATCCGCATGTTACTAAGAAGTGGTTACCTGAAAAATGTACTTTTGATTTGCCCAAAGCCTTTGGTAACGAATTGGCAACGCGAATTTGCTCTCTGGGCTCCCGAGGTTCCTGTCTCGATCATTTCTGGATCGCAGCCAAAACGGCGGTGGCACTGGGAGAATGACAAAACCCCTGTCAGGATTGCCAATTACGAATTGATGGTGCGAGATGAACACTACGTCACCCATCCGGAATCCCCGTATGATTTAGTCGTATTGGATGAAGCTCAAAGAGTCAAAAATAAATCCAACTCAACCAGCAAAGTCATCCGCACCATCCCGCGACAACGGAGTTGGGCCTTGACGGGCACTCCCATCGAAAACAGCATTGAAGACTTGATCGGCATCTTTGAATTTGTCTCGCCGGGCGCGATCAACAGCTTCATGAGCCCTCGCGAACTAAAGAAGGAAGTAAAAGATTTCGTGTTGCGACGAACCAAAGATATGGTACTCAAGGACATGCCACCGAAATTGATAAGAGACACTGAACTTAGCCTTACCGGCGAACAGTACGATTCCTATCAGCAAGCTGAAAAAGATGGCGTCTTAAAATTGAATGACTTAGGTGCCGAAATCACCATCAAACATGTCTTCGAACTGGTTTTGCGTTTGAAACAGATATGTAATTTTGATCCTTCAACCGGGCGAAGCTCAAAGCTGGAATTGCTACAAAGCGATATGGAGGAAGTGGCTGCCAGTGGCCAAAAAGTAATTGTCTTCAGTCAATGGGTCAAATCACTGGACACGCTCTCAGAGCATCTCCATGCTTACAACCCACTGGCTTACCATGGCAGAATCCCTTCCAACAAACGAGATGCTATTCTCGCCGAATTCAAAGAGTCTCCCGATCGCCATATCTTACTGATGAGTTACGGCGCCGGGAGCGTCGGACTCAACCTACAGTTCTGCCGATACGTTTACCTGTTCGATCGCTGGTGGAACCCCGCGGTTGAAGACCAGGCCATCAACCGGGCGCATCGCATTGGAGCCGCCGGAAGCGTAACCGTCACTCGAATGATCTCCGCAGGGACCATCGAGCAGAGAATTCATGAGATTCTCGAATCCAAGCGAGAACTTTTTAACGAGATACTCAGCGATAATCGCAACCCCGCCAGTTACGGCTTGAGTAAGGATGAAATCTTCGGCCTGTTTAAGCTAAAGACCCCTGACGGTAAAATCTCCAAAGTCGCTTAAAGCAAATTGGATTGATTGGCTCATGCCCGACCTTCACGAAACTCGTCTTCCAGAAAATCACCGGGCCAACTGGTATCCTGGTTGGGCGCCTCGATTCTGGAACGGAATGCGCACACTAGAATACATGCGACTTCTGTCTGCCAACCAGTTTCGTATTCATCCATCACGAATTCCCATGGCTGCCATGATCGGAGCCTGCTCTGTGGTTAACTCCATTTTGGCCGCGGCTCAAAAGGTAGGCTATTCCAAATCGATTCGCAACGTGAATTTCGACCGCCGCCCTCCCCTCTTCATTGTTGGCCATTGGCGTAGCGGGACGACCCTCCTACACGAACTGCTGTCGCTCGACTCGCGACTGGCATTCCCAAACAACTATGAAGTCTTTGTCCCGCATCACTTCTTAGTATCAAAACGGTTTCTACAACCACTTGTTCTTTTGTTAATGCCTCCGACGCGACCCATGGACAAGATGCCAATGCGAGTGGACTTACCTCAAGAAGATGATTTCGCACTGTGCGCTATGGGAGCCCCAACACCTTATCGGAGAATCGCATTCCCAAACCAACCCAGCGAAGATTATCGCCAGTTGGACATCGGCAATTTAACAAAGACGCAGGAGAAACATCTTCGGATATCACTTGAAACCTTTTATCGAGCATTAACCGTGTGTCATCAAAAACCTCTCGTACTTAAATCACCGCCTCACACGGGGCGCATCGCAAAACTCGCCGAGTGGTTCCCTGGTTCCAAATTCATTCATCTATCTCGCAATCCAGACCAGCTCGTCCCCTCCACCATTCGGCTATGGCAAACACTGGATCAAGTCCAAGGGTTCCAACCGGCCAAATATAGCGAGGAATGGCTGTTGAATTACATCCAAAAAAACAAAGATCTCATGTACGCCAGTTATTGGCGTGACCGTGAGACGCTGCCTCCCAACCGATTGGTCGAGATCAGATTCGAAGATTTGGTGGCTGATCCCGTTGCAAAAATAAAAATGATTTACCAGCAACTAGAGCTGGATGGGGTAGAAGACAATCTCCAAAATATTACAGATTACTTCGCAAGACGTGGCGATCATCAGAAAAACGCCAACAAGCTAAATCCAAAACTGAAAAACTGGATTGATTCGAACTGGCTGGATTACAAGCAACGATTCGAATACGAATAAATTAATTGGCTTAAATGTACGCTCCGAGCCCTTAGCGTTGGTGGGAAGACCATTGACGCTGCAACCGTCTCCGCTGGTTAGTGATTTGCGGATCCACACTCTGCGTCCGCTGTTCATCTCGCATTTGCTGGTCCGTCATGCGAAGGCGTTGCCGCAGTCCGATGAACTCAATTGCGAAGTCCAGCGTTGACATCAATAGCAAGACCGCGGCAATCGACAAACAAGAACCGAAAACGAAACCGGCTATCGAATCCAACATTGGGACCAACTCTTGGTTAGTCGATTCAAATAAAACGCCACGGCGATACCACAAAATGACTCCAGCAGTTGAGAATACAACCGCCAGTTTCGGTATGCCCAATATACTTCGGGACGCGCCTCGCATAGAAAAGATTTGGCTCCACCAATGCGACGGTGCCATGCGACTGGGATCCGGCACCGCAGCATCACCTAACCACATCGGTCCGGTTTGCACATAGTGAGACACGATCCCCACTACCAGCACAATTCCCAATAAAGGTAATAAGCCCACGCCCGCGGCGAGCAACCCCTGACGCATGTCTTCACTAAACGACGCGGTCGTGTAGACAGCCGTTAGCCGTTCATGATTCCAAGTTTCGTTGGCGAATTCCTGCATTCGCTCGCCAACCATTGAAAAAAGAAACCAACAAGCTGCGATGCAAAACGTCAACTGAATCGCCGCCGACAGTTCCTGACTTTTCGCGACTTGCCCCCGTTGTCTGGCCTGCTGTAAATGCGCTAACGAAGCGGGGTGGATGGCGTCATCGTGATGACTCATGCTGCTCTCCTATGCCGCATTCCGCAGAGCCTCTTGTAAATATTGTATCGATGACTGAAGGTCATCGACGAACAGCCAAATGCATCCCCCAAGCGTAAAGAATATCGCCAACATCATAACGATCAAATTCGAAGATAAACCGACTTGCAAAATATTGATCTGAGGAAGCGAGCGAGAAAGCATTCCAACGACGATTGTTGCCACCATCAACGCTCCCATCGCCGGGGCCACTGCTTTCAAAGCGAGTAGAAAACTCTGCTGCAACAGCGTGATGCAGGTTTCCAAGAGGTTATGGGGTTCGACGGGGGATCCGACTGGGAGCGTCTGAAAGGAATCCAAGACGGATGCAATCATCATTTCGGGACCTCCGATCAAAACGAAAACCGCTGCAGATACCATTGCGAACAGCCGTCCCGTCGTCGACTGACCGCTGGTTTCTGCACCGGAGAATGCATCAACTTGTAAACCCGCCATTTGGCCAACGATGGTGCCGACGAATTGAGCTGCGGAGTAAATAATGAGAACACCCAAACCGAACATGGATCCGATCACGGCTTCAGACAAGACCGCTGAAATTAACCCGCCCCAATGATCTGGGGTGTCCGTCGGTATCCCGACTAAAGGTAACGCCACCAATGAAATCACTAGGCCACCCGCCAATCGAAACAGAAGTGGTATCCGACGACTGCCCAGCACCGGTGCCGCCAAGATCATTGACAGAACCCTCACGGCAATCAGGAAAAACGAGGTGGCCAGGACAATCACGGTTTTCCGTCCATCCCAATCAGAAACGGGGTTTCCAACATCGAAGCACTGTATTGCACCATGTATTCAGTCAGCCAAGGTAAGCTGATCGCTAAGACGGCGGCAATCAAGATGATTTTGGGTACAAATGAAACGGTTTGATCTTGTATATGGGTCATCGCCTGAATTACGCCGATGACGATGGCGATCAACAGACCGGCCGCAAGAATGGGACCGCCTACAGACAAACAGACCAAGATGACCTGCTGTCCCGCTTCAACCGCATTTTGAGGTTCCATGAGAGCTCCCGCTTCATTCGCGAACTAATGCAATACCGCACCTAAGAGAACGGCGCGAAACTCTGTAGCAACATGCCGACCACCAAGTTCCACCCATCCACCATGACAAACAAAATTAACTTAAGAGGAAAACTGACCATCGTCGGTGGCAACATCAGCATTCCCATTGAAACGGTGACCGTTGACACAACCAAATCGAGCACCAAGAAGGGCAAATAAATTTGAAAGCCGAGTAAGAAAGCAATTTTCAATTCGCTTACCAGAAATGCGGGCAACAAGACATTGATTGGAACTTGTTCAATTCCGGTCGGCCGAACCTGTTTTTGTTTTGCGGGAAGGTACTTATAAAATAGCGCGATCGATTCCTTATTGTCAGCAACCTCAATCTGCTGGGCCATAAATTTCTTGACGGGAACTAAGCCTCGCGCCCACGTTTCGTTCCAACTGATCGACTCGGAATCCGCGTATGGATCGATCGCCTCTCGCTTGACTTCATTCCAAACAGGCATCATGACCAATAATGTGACGAATAAAGACAGAGCCGTTAAAACCTGTGTCGGAGGCAATTGTTGCCCCCCAAAAGCTTGCCGTAACAAACCCAAGACAACAATCACACGGACGTAACAGGTCGTCATCAGAATCAAGGCCGGCGCTAAGCTAAGGGCTCCCAATAAAATCACCGCCTTGATCGAAGAACTTGTGTTTTCGCGTGACACAAAACTTTCAGCTTCCGAGGATATCAGGTCCACTAGGTTCCCGCTCTCCAAATCGGTGTCTTGCTCCTCTTCGCGATCTTCTGGAGCGTCAATCGCCATCGGACTATTAGCCAAGCGAGGATAGACCACCTCCGTTTGGGCCTCCGATGAGGCAGTCCCTAAGGACAACAGCGATCCAACCATCAACAACAAACAACTCGCAAGGATACGGGTCGGTCGAGCAATGAAACGGTGTGGGAAAACCGATTGCACGTTAATGGAACGGGTCCTGTTCACGCCTCGAAAACCGAACCTTTCGGTTGCGAGCGCACAACGCTCTGCAATTGTTGTAAAACGTCTCTCAAATTGTCGGCAGCCGGTGGCGGTTGCGGTACCGTGGCCTCGGCCCGCTGCGCACGTTCTGCCGATCTTCCCGTTGATCTCTGACGGGGTTGAGCACGTCGTTTGCCTCTGCAGAGAGAGGCAAGGTACTCCACCTCATCCGGATCTGACACTTCGCCGATCAATTGAGATCCCTCTGAACTGTTGATCAGCAGTAACAATTTGCTGCCGAGACGAACGACCTGCAACTGTTTCTTGGGGCCGAAGGGAGTGGCTCCCAGCACTTCAACCACCTCGGTTGGTAAACCACGGGATGCCGCTGGCCCTAATTTCCGAAGCACCCAAACCAGACCAAAATAACTACCTAAGACAATGGCCAACGAGCCAAGCATCTTCGCCAGATCGAGATCGGCAAACTGTTCTCGAATTCCGGCAAAGGCTCCGCTCGCTTCATTTTCTGCCTGCTTAAGTTCTGCCTCCAACTCGTCGGAGATGGTAAATTCGTCTGGCGAGGGAATATCATTTGTAAAGGGTTTCGCGCCGACTGATCCGTAAATCGGTTTCTCCGGCACCTCCATCGGCTCAAAATCCGCCGTAGCAACTTGGCGATCTTCAAAAACAACCGGTGGGGTGACCGCAATCAAGTCTTGCTGGCCAAAAAGCGTTTGGCTCCACAACAGCGACAGCGCTATTGCGAATAAGGCAAAACTGATTGGTTTTACGTTTAATCTCATATTTTTCAAATTCGACTTCATCTTTGGAGTCTTCCATGACGATGTTGATGAAGCAAAAATAGGCGTTAATTCGGAGCCTTGAATTCACGACGCAAATTTTTGGAGCGTTCTTTTCGCGGAATTCCGCCGGCGTCGCAAGTGCAATTCCTAGTTTGCCAGCATAGCCTTAGGCCACGTCGCGGAGCCAACTCTTGATGACTCGGGCAGCCGTTTCCGGATCGCGATCGATAAGACTGGCAAGTTTAGATTTTAAATCTTCACTATCCGACTCACCATGCGCCGTTGAGCTAGGCAATGCCTGAGATGCCCCATGCAGATCCGGAGCTCGCATGATATTAAACAACACGCTAATGAAGCCAAGTAGGCCGACGGCAACCAGTGGCCAATGTCGTTGAGCTTGATCCTTCATCCAGGTCAAAGCCTGAGACGTCGGAGCCCCGCCTGAGTCCTCGCCTTCCAAAATCACGGATACGGGCATTTCATTTTGTGCGGTCGTGCTCGGCAAAATGGGTTTCACTCGCTTGATGATATCATCTTTAATCAGCCTGAATTTGCTGTCAGCAGAATCCACCTTTACATTTGCTATGTCCGTCGGACAGCTCATACCGCCCAACAATTTCGATGGGACTCGAATGATGACATGCACGACCTCCGTCGGCGAATCGGCTCCTTCTGACAAAGGTTTATCTATCTGATCAAGCGACGCCGCTGGCTCCGGTCTCACCACGGGTTCGACATGACTGGCTGCGATCACTGCTCCATGGAACCCTGAGATCGCGGCGACTCCATTCGCACCCGGCTCTGAAGAACTGCTAGACGGACGCACGGTCGCCAAATGATCACTTGCGGGAATTCGGTTTGCCGACGCGAGAAACGACGCGGTCTGCAGATCATGCTCCGCATTCGGTACGCGTAGCGTCAGTTTATCGGAACCCGGGGCCTTATCGCCTTGTTCGACATGCACATCAATTTCAATGCCGGGGTACTCATGGAGCAGTCGTTTAATTTTTTCCATGTAAAAACGTTGACGATCAACTCGCCATCGGACGGATTTGGCCTGCACATTGGTATTACCCGAGCTCTCAGGATGGGCACGACCCTCGTTGAGATCTGTTACAACAATATCCTTGGACGCCAATGCTGCAAAGGCTCCTGCAATCGTTTCGCGAATCGTGGAAATATTATCCCAAGACAAAATCTGATCAGAACTTGGCTGGATCATCACCACCGCTGACATTTCGTCCGGCTCTAGAAACCCGCTGGAGCCGGTGTCACATTCCAACCAAGCTTCCGCCACATAAGGTAGGCGGACGATCATATCAACTACTTTGCGACGTTTCTGTAGCTTGGCAATTCGACTCCGCTCACTGGGTGCCAAGAAAAAATTAGACTGTAGCGAATCGGTCTTACTGGCACCAAATCCTGGAATCCCATGTTTTTCCAGAGCCAGATAGTATTTTTGCTTAAACTCGTTCGGAACCATAATGGCTCCTTCAACATTTATATAATCCGTCAAACCTTCTATGTTCAACGACCGTGTGATCTCCTGCAACTGACTTGGTCTACAGGGCTCACCGTCCAGTAAATCAGAACGCTCAATTTCCTGATGGAAGTTAGAGAAATGCAGTCCCGTCAAAAGCGCCATCAATAGCAATATGCCGAATGTCGCGCGCCGGTGTCGCGGCCGCAGCCATGAAGCGAGACGGTCAATGATTTGTTTTGAAGGATCCAAGTGGACTACTCCCGTCGCCTAAGTGGCGTTTCGTAATGCAAACCGAGGGATAACAAGAACATTGGCCGTCCCGCCTTGGGGGCACTCCCAAGTCTGTACCTGACCGCCATGGATCATCGCCGCTGAATTGGCAACCTCCAACTTCCTCTGATTCTGCATAGGCTGCATGCGAACCGGCTCTGATTCGGCGACAAAACCCTGGCGTGGCTGAACGTGCTTAGAACAAGTGTCTGCAATTTCAAGTTCCCACTGATGCCGGCAATCAACCAATGTCACGAGTAACTCGCCACCCGTTGGCATCGAATCAATCGCGTTTTCCAGTAAATTAGCCACGGCTCGATGAATCACCGTTGGGAAAACATCCGCAGTGACCATCGGCAAATCGGTTTCAACGCGAATATTGTAATTTTCTAGCCTGCTCGAAAAAGAGTCAACCAGATTTTGCGCGAGATGATTAATCTCGACAGGTGACTTACTGATATCCTCTTCTGACCATTGATCAGATGATTCGTTTTCGAAACGCATCTTCAAATCCCCAACACGACTTTCTATTATTGAGGATTTGCTTGTAGCTAAAAATTAAAGTTCCTGTCAATGGATGCCGGTCAACGATTTGAAAAAACAAACTGCGAAGCCCTTCCTGGGGAATAAAAACAAAGCCCGTGAATCCAAAGTTAGAGACCGTCTCTTGGAAATGAAACAGCCAAAAAAACGCGCAAAACCAACGACCTATTCGACAATGGACGTCTGAATCATATCCATAATCCAACGATTAACATCTGATAGCATCGAATCAACTAGCTGATCGTCGCCCGGATATTGCCGCAGCGTGACAGGAAAACCGGCAATGTGCAGCAGCCTGAGCTGCTCACACAATTTCGTCTGGTCGAAAGAGAGTGAATTTCGGCAATGAGCCCAAAATAGCTCTAAGTGACGACATTTCTTCCAATCGCCTAAGGGCGTTTGTGTTTCGGGTAGTGGCCCATTGATTGAAATCACCCCGGCAAAAAGGTCGGGATTTTCAAACGCGACGCGACAGGCCATAGTACCTGCAGCTCCAAAACCACCAATGAATATCCGATCTGCGGCGATGTTGAATCGCATCATAGCCCGGTCAATCGCGTTCGCGACCGATGCATGAGTCGCCTCAATACAAGACCGTGACTGCTCCCAATAATAGCCTCTTACCGAGTCGCCAACCGATGCCTGCGGGGCAATCGCTGCGTAATTCCTGAGGCTTAGACTTGGCATTACATTCTGGATCTGCTCTGAAGTACTGCCATCACTATGCAACCATACCACCAGCGGATAACGATATTTTTTCTCGTAGTGCAGTGGCACAAACAAAGAACAATCAGGCACAGCGTCGGAGCGCTCAGGGAAATCCTCGGTCGCTAAATCTTGCAATAGCTTTACACCCGAGGGGGTAGAAGGCTTTTTCAAAGAAGCGTTAACCAACGGGCTGATCTTGATTCTATTCATTCGTCTGTCGGGAAAAAGACTGACGTGATATTTGTAACGAAGGTTCATTTTTTAAGACACGTGAGTCTGAAAGTCAACTGCACTCCCACGCCAGTGATGGCACAGAACCGACCTCAGGCAAGATGCTCACAAGAAGCTCTTACTCTGTAGGTGCTAGCGTTGACTTCGCTCAAATAGCAGAATAGCAACTGATCTATAGGCGGGTGAGCAGAGACCGGGAAGCCAAAGAGCCCTCGGCCTATCGTCTCAACAAGATGAAAAAGTAAACCTATAAAAGATCTTTCACGGCGTCGCGTTCTTCGTTCAGCTCGTTCATGGTAGCATCCATACGTTCTCGACTGAAATCACTGATTTCCAGATCTTGAACAATCGAATAGTCGCCATCCTGACAAATCACTGGAAAGGAATAAATCAAACCTTCTGAAATTCCGTAGCTGCCATCGCTCGGAACGGCCATGCTTACCCAATCGTCCAAACGAGAACCCAAAACCCAGTCATGCACATGGTCAATCGCAGCATTGGCAGCTGACGCCGCACTCGAGGCACCCCGAGCTTTGATAATCTCCGCACCCCGTTGTTGAACCGTCGGGATGAACTCATCGCGATACCATGACTCCTCCACCAGGCCATTGGCTGCTTCGCCTTTTACAGTTGTCTTGGAAATGTCTGGATATTGTGTTGCCGAATGATTGCCCCAAATCGTCATGTGATGCACATCCGTCGACGCAGCGTCTGTTTTGTTTGCCAACTGACTGATGGCCCGATTGTGGTCCAAACGGGTCATGGCGGTGATTTGGCGCGGATCGATATCAGGAGCATTTGCTGCTGTTATTAGGGCGTTGGTATTTGCCGGGTTGCCGACAACCAACACGCGAATATCCCGATTCGCATTATCGTTTATTGCTTTTCCCTGGACCGAAAAGATCTTGGAGTTGGCTTCCAAAAGATCCTTACGCAACATACCTTGCTTGCGAGGCATTGCCCCAACCAGCAGCCCAAAATTTGAATCGGCATAGGCAACATTTGGGTCATCTGTAGCCACAACGTCCTGCAATAGGGGGAAGGCACAATCATGCAATTCCATGACAACGCCCTTCAAAGCATCCATCGCTGGCGAGATTTCCAGCAATTGCAGAATCACGGGCTGGTCGGGGCCAAGCATGTTACCTGCGGCGATTCGGAACAGCAGTCCATAGCTTATTTGACCGGCTGCCCCGGTAACGGTAACACGTACTGGATCTTTCATGATTGTCCTTGTTGAGGGAGAAGGAATGGCGAATCTCACGTCCAGCCAAACCCAAAACGATTCATTTGATACAAAGCGCGGCGCTTATCGGGTCACCCCACTTGGCAACACACCGCTTCAGATGCGAATATCTCGCAGCCCGCGATTGTTTTCAAGTGGGTACGATTTGTCTTTGTCACCTTTTTTGCTCTTCCACATTTTTCCTTGGAACACCCGGTTTCAATCCGAGCTTCGAGGACACAGCATTGACTGACGATCGTCCCTATGGGAGGCTCCGTCGGACAAACTGCCTGAATGGATCAACGAAGCTCATTATTCGAGTCTTCCGAACCATGGCCCTCCGGTTCGTCGCTCAAATCGGGCCCCTCAAAGCGACTCCATTCAAATTCTTTAGCAGGTTGAGCCCTGTGATTCCTTAGGCGTTGATCCGACCGACGAAAATACAAAATCAGGCCGACAACCCCAACTCCCATCGCCGCTAGAATCACCATCAAAATAGTGTCGATAGCGTTTCTAGAGCTGTTATTGATCGTTGGCTCGATCCCGATCACCAACGGACTAACCTGACCCAAAGTAGGGTTCAAGCCCGCAGTGAACTCGGATTCATAATTCCAGAATTTCATAAAAAAGCCGTCAATCGTGACCCGTTTACCACGAATCTCTTCGGTTGTTCCAGGCAATTGAAGCACACATACCGTGGCTGGAAAGCGGTTTTGATAAACCAAATCTTCGGATTTTTCTCCCGCTGCCCCTGACAAAGCATTCTTGATGACAATTCGGCTATCTCCCAATGGAATAAACATATCCAACTCGTAGTAAAAGTCGACTCCCATCCGTTCCCTTACTGCTTTACGATCAATGTAAATCCTAACCGCGCGTTTCACGTGTCCGGTGAACTGAACGGCCCCACCAAAATGTTCTTGGGGGTTTTGTAGTAACTCGATAAAATTTGCCCGTTCCCCTTTAAAATCCCCAACGTTCAGCTGGCGCACAGCAGCCAACATTTGAAAAAAACAGGTCGCGTCCTGCTCGGTAATAGATCGATTATTATTCTGTTGTACGAATTCAAACTGACCAATATCCACTCCGTGTCGCGCCAATTGCACCTGACTTTCAGAGACCCCATTGAGCTCGTTCCAACGATCAGGAAACCAACTTAACCGATCGGTAACAAAGAGCGGAGAGTATTGGAGCTTCCCGCCTAACTCACGCCCGATCGCCGAATCTAACGGACTCGAGAAATCGGCTACGGTTTGAAAGAAACCGTAGCATCTGATCGGCTCATCGATGGGGGTTCGAACAGGCCAGACTCGCGGCAAAGAGCGGCAAGCAATCATGTAGGGTTCTCCATCGGTCGATTCCACGCGTACTAAATAGAAGCCTTTAAGCTTGGAATTTTCGTACGCCTGAGGCAACCGAAAGGGCCACACCATTTTCACGCGGCCGCTCAACTCAAACACACGGAATCGATGCGGTTGAGGATCCTCAGAAAGGGCATCTATGCTGATGTTCCGAGTGAATTTCGAATACCTCTCCCAACTCTCCAGCGAAGCGTTAGCAGCTCGAAACAGCAAGCGGATTAAAAACTCATTGTCGGCCTTTAACGGTTCTCGATCCGTCACGTCGTATAATTCACTGGGCTCAAAACCCGAGAGCGCTGACGGCTGCTCCTGTTGAGCATTCAGCGGCAAAGCCACAATCCAAAGTAACGCCACACAAATCCCTACCAGAAACAATCGCTTACGTTGAATCATGACTACCTCGCTGATCGTGAGCCTTCAGATCTCTCTTCGCAGCCTCTACATCCTCCGACATCGCAACATGATACAACTCTTTGACTCGCTCCGCAGGCGAGCGAATCGTGGGGTTTTTCGACAGATTCTCTAGGGTTTGGGATAATTGTTTCTGCCCCACCACCGTTGCTGTTCGATGAGACGTTTTCGTCATCTTGTAAATGGCAGTCGCAATCGCAGCTGCACCCAATGGCATGAAGACAAAGAAAAGCACCCACATCCAAGCTGACGGCTGCCAACCCTCCCGAACCACTCTTTTTTCCGCAACCACGAGTCGGCAACTTTCAGCCAAGACAAGGGGACACACCGCCATGCTGCGTTCCGTGGTCTCGTAGCTCCGCAGCTTGAAGAAAATCCCTTCAACGCGAACCGGTTTTGACATATTAACGAATGCTCTACCCACTTCCGAAATCGCCTCGGGCAATTTTAGACAGTAAACACAATAAGGCGATTCATTCGTTTCTGCAGGCTGAATCCATAATACAAAATAGTGATCGATCCCCAGTTCGTTTCGTTCCGTTTCAACTTTTCTTGCACCCCGAATACTTCCACTGATTTCAACCCATCGCCCACGGTAACTCTCTGGCTGACTTAACATTTGTATGTGGGTCGTCAGTGTTCCCTCGTCGCGCACCCTTTCGTCGGTCGCTCCCGATTGCACCCTTTCCCATGTTCTTAACCAAGCCGGTCCATCAGCCGACCGGACGACGGGCGTCCCATCTCTCACCAAGCTATAAGCGGATAGATCAAGGGTCGATTGAATCCGTTTCAGCGTTTCAAGCTCACTCGGAGTGAGTGGCACTTTTTTAGTAACGTGGTCCACTGCATTTTGGAAATCATTCCATTTTTCACGAAACATTAGAAGTTCTGTATTCAATTCCGCCTTATTGGGCGCATCGGTGGGCAAAAGAGAAATCTCGTTAAGGACTTTTGTTTGAAAGTCTCGGCTCAAGGCTTCCAATTTCTCCATCACCCCCGCCAGCTCGAGCGCGGAAGCGTGATTGGTTGGAGGCGGCGACAGTTTCTGCCTTAACAATCTGTTGAGGCCTTTTTTTTCAGGCAATGATAGTTTTTTGTAGGAACTGTCCCAAAAGCGACGGAAGGAAGAGACGGAAGCCTTACCGTCCCCGTCCCAACTGCCACCCAAATTTCTAGAAAAATTCCCACCCGCAGAAACCTGATGCCGGCCTACTCCGACTTGCTCAACTGGCGAATCCTTCGCCACCGGTGGTTCGCTGAGGCCCAACCAAGCCCATCGTTCGGGTTTTTCAGCCTCTTTCATGGCGATCAGCACCAGAACTAGGGCTGCAAACAAACTCACCAATCGAAGCTTGGTCGCTCGTGACGTAAAATCAAACCGTGGTTTTTTGGCACCCTGTTGAGCGTCTGATTTACCCTGAATGTCGATTCTCATACCTCAATCCTACCTGCTGACTCACTATGAGGCACATGAATTATGGGCTTCAACACCGTTTGCCAATTGAAAACCCTCGATTAATTTTGATAATTGCAGTGTTCTATATTATTACTTTGAGGGAACTTGGTTCAAAGAACCGCCCTGCCAAGGAGTCCATGGTGAAGAGACGTATCATAACGATTTGTTGCATGACATTTTTAATCTGCCTGTCCTGCATCGAAGTCACACCAGCAGATGAACCAGCTGAACGCTTCCTGCAGGCTCTACGAGAAAACGGTTATTATGATATCGCATTGGATTACCTTGAGTCCATTAGTGATAGCCCAGCCGTATCCGATGACTTCAAGAAGATACTCCCATTTGAAAAAGCCGAGACGCTCATCAAAAGCACCGCGGGTATTCGCAATATTGACGAATGGGAAAAGCGTCTAGACGAGGCCCAAAGCCTGCTCGCAGAATCAGCTAAACTAGCCGACACACCAGAATTCCTTTCACGAGCCCAACGCAATCAGGGCAATCTGCTCTATCGTCGCGCGCGAGTCTATATGAAGCGAGCTGATGACGATCGGTTAACGGTCGGCGAGCAACAACAATTAATGGGGCAAGCGCAATCGCTATTAATCAAGTCCCGAGACGTTTACCAAAAAGCCCGGGAAGCGCTGGCAGCAATTATTTCAGGAACTCCTAAAGACAAGGATGATCCAGAAAATGCAGCCAAGCTAAAATTAATGCAAAGCATTTTCACCAAGGTAAGACTGCAATCACCACTGATCGCCGAGCAACTGGCTGATACCTACCCGCCTGGATCCGAGAAGCAAAAAAAATATTTAACCGAAGCGGCAGCCGGCTATGCCGATTTATGGAATAAGTATTTCCGCTTCGCCGCCGGCCTAGACTCTTGCCTCTATGCTGCCCGCTGTCATTATAAACTGAAAGATTACGACCGCTGCATCAGCTATCTGCAAGAAATCTTTTCACTCAATGACTCCACCGCGCTGAGAACACTCAAACGCAAAGCAATGGTTTTGGCATCCGATGCTTGGCTGCAAAAAAAGCCATACCCATACGACGATGTGATTGCTAACTTCGAACCCTCCGTCAATCGCCTAACCCGTTCCGAGATTCGAATCCCCGAATGGCAACGCGTCCAAGTTGAATTATCTCGGGCTTATCGCGCCAAAGCTGAATCCATGGAGAACAGTAGTGGCCCAAAAAGCACCGGTAAAATAAACAACTTGAATCGTGAAGCGGTCAAATTAGCCAAATCCATTTCACGAACCCCAGGACCCCACCGCGAAATGGCATCTGATCTACTGGAGCAGTGGAACCTAACGGTCAATTTGGAAGAAGTCGAAACGAAGCCTATCGAAACCTTTGCCGACGCAAACCAAAAGGGCACCGATTATGTCGGCGAGATACAAATCATCTTAGGAGAGGTCGCCGCCGCCAAATCGGCGGTCTCTGCCGCTCGAAACCCAACCGACAAAGCAGCAGCTCAAGCCGATTGGGACGATGCCAAAGAACGGTTGGACCTTCAAGCCAAACTGGCACTCGAAATGTTTGATCAGGCGCTTTCGCTGGCGAACGAGGAAACCACGCGGGCGGAAATCAACAAGCTACGTTATTTCCAGAGTATTTGCCATTACGCAATGTCGAACTATTTCGAGGCGGCGTTGATTGGCCAGTTCCTTCTCGATCGCTATCCTAATGTGGAAGGCAGCGACAAGGCCGCGGGACTGGCCGCAAATTGCTACGCAATCATCTATGGAGCCGCTGCAGCCGAAGACAAAGAGTTTGAAAAAGAACGGCTGGTCAAAACCTGTATCGAGATCGTGAATCGCTGGCCGGGTTCGACACAAGCCGGTGACGCTGCAAGTGTGCTAACAACCATGGCTATTGGTACCAAGGACTTCGCCAACGCCGAAAAGTACCACGGTCTGATTCCGGAGAACCACGGCAAGCATCAACAGCTTGCGGTCAAGATCGGGCAAATCCACTGGTTTGATTACATCGCTCAGAAAAGACAAAATACCGCGGAGCCGTCCTCCGTTACTCCTGCCGCGCTGGAGAAATCGCTGACCTCCGCTACAGCCCACCTGAGTAACAGTCTGAAATCAGTCGCGCCTAAGCAGCTAAACTACGACTTGGCGCTAGGCTCCCTGTTGCTGGTAGACGCCTATCTCGAAGCCGAAGCCATCGATGATGCCGTCACACAACTGGAGTCCGCCAGTGTAGCGCCACTGGATTTAGTCAAAGAAAAACACCCAGCAATCATGCAATCGCCTAATCGCGATTTATTCATTCGGGAAACCTTTAAAATTGCTGTTAAGACCTATCTCGCTGCTTTAGGAAAATACCCCGAAGACAACCAATGGGTCGATAAATCTCGCGGCATCCTTCGCCAAATGCGAGAGGACGCTTCGATCAGTAAAGACCCTCAAGCCCAAGCCAAAATTGTAGTGATCTACAGCATCATCGCAGCGCAGCTAAAACAACAATTCGACGCAATTCAAGATGGCGAAAAACAGTTAGCGTTCGCGAATAATCTTGCTCGTTTCCTAGAGTCCATCGAGAACGACTCAAAAGACCCGAAGACTATTTTATGGGCAGGGGCGACGTTAATCGACGTCGCTAACTCCCTCTCCAATGCGGCATCCCAAACCGAATCCCAACCTCTCTATCAACAGGCTGTCAAGTCACTAAATCGAGCAGAGACCATGGGACTAAAAGACCCGAAACGAAAATTAGAGCTTGGTCGACAACGAGCGCTTGCTCACAAAGGTTTAGGGGAATACCAAAAATCGCTAGACGAATACATTCAGTTGATAAAGAACACTCCCAATAGCCTAACCTTTCAACTTGGAGCGGCCGAACTACTTCAACAACAGGGCGTTGCATCTAATCGCTCAAAGCCGCTGGCTGAGGCAATGATGGGCACCCAAAAAGAACGCGATCCAAAAACAAAACGCCAAGTCAACCTAATCTGGGGGTATCGGTTGCTAGTAAAGAATCTGCGAGATTTGCCGAAGTACAAAGACTACTACTACCGCAGCCTATTCGGTCTGATCGAATCCCGGTTTGAATATGGCAAATTGGAAAAGTCAGAGAAAGCGATTGATTCGGCATTGAAAGAATTAGAAAACGCTCGGAAACGAGACCCGGAACTGGGCGGTGGAAAATGGAAATCCCGTTTTCAAAAACTCGAACAGTCCATCAAGCAAACCAAATGAAGCGCCGACTAAAAGACGAACCAATCATCAAATCAGTAGGAAAATAGATGTTTAAAATTGCTAAAATAACGTTTGGAACTGCAATCGCGATACTGGTGCTGACGCCCCTGTTTTCAGAATCCGCGCATGCCCAGTCCAACGACTCCATTTTCCTTAAATCAAATGCCAATGGAGGCAGCAGCGTTAGGCGTGGGCGTATCTCTCAAACGTCCCCCAATGGCGTGACCATTCAAGTAAAGGGAAAGGCCGAAGAAATCCCTTCGCAGAAAATTAAAAAAATCAGCTACGCAGGTGAACCTCGACAGTTAGGGACTGCTCGAGGACGAATTGAAACGGGCCGATACGATGACGGCTTGACGGAACTTGCCAAAATTTCGGGGACGGTAGATTCCGACTTTATTCAATCAGAAATTGATTTCTTAAAAGCATTTTGCCAAGCTCAAAAGTCACTTAAGGGTGGAGACGTTACAGCTCAGCAAGCGGGAATTGCGATACGAAACTTCACGCAAAAGTACCCTGATTCATACCATTTTTACCCAGCGACCGATTTGCTTGGGAAATTGTTGGTAGCCATTGGAAAACCGGAATTCGCTGAAAAAGAATTTGCGAAAATCTCTCGGTCTCAATGGCCTGCGATGACGATCAAAGGATTCTTCGAACGTGGTAACGCACTACTCCTTACCGGCAACCTCGAAACGGCTAAACAGTGTTTTGAGAGCATTGCGACGATCGACGCCAATGATGATGAATCACAACAATTCAAAATGGTTGCTCAGTGCCAACTGGCAAAGATTATGGCATTATCCGGACAACTGGATTCGGGTCAGGCCATCGTTGAAAAAATCATTAAGGATGAAAATCCTGACAATGCGATGCTATTCGCCTATGCGTACAACGCACTGGGCACCTGCCACCTTCAAGCCCAGCAGCCCAAACCGGCAGCCATTGCGTTTCTCCACACCGAGTTACTCTATAGTAACGAGTTGGCGCCACACGCTGAGGCACTTTACAATTTAGCCAAAATATGGCCCGTCTTAGAAGAGACCGACCGTGCCAACAGGGCGAGACAAGCGTTAAAATCGCGCTATCGAAACACATATTGGGCACTACAACTGTAAATTCGGCGATTATGTCTGGCCAGCAATATCGACTTGCCCGAAATAGATCATTACAATCGGGTAAGGCTGGGATAGCCGAGTTTTGTAGACCGTCTATCGCTCGTTGTGTTCTCGATGCGCAACTTGTTTTCAGGTAGAAATATGAGCCGATGCAAGTCCCGCCTAGATCTCAACAACGTTCCTGCCAACTAACCGTTCAATCTGGAGATAATTTGACATGCCCCTGAAATGTTCCAGAGGGATTTCTCGCTTTTGTCTGACGCCAACTTGGCTGACGTTGTTCGTCGTCGCTTTAGGTTTTTTCGCCTTGCCGACTGACACTCTGGTTTATGCCCAAGATGTAGCCGCCAACGAAGGCGCGGACGGAAAGAACGAAAGCCTCCTTTTTTGGTTGGTTGACTCTCTTGGTTGGGGCTACATCCTGATCTTCCTGTCACTCTCATTCATCCTAGTCGCTTTGTTTATTATGAATGTCTTGTCTGCACGACGGGACTATGTCTGCCCGCAACATTTGATTGAGGGTTTTGAGGCGCACCTTGACGAAAAACAATACCAAGAGGCCTATGAACTAGCCAAAGCCGACGACTCGTTCCTCGGAAATGTCTTGGCCGCCGGACTATCCAAACTGTCTAGCAGTTATCAACATGCCCACACGGCAATGGAAGAAGTCGGTGAAGAAGAAGATATGAAATTGGATCATCGCTTGAGCTACCTCGCGCTGATTGGAACCATCAGTCCGATGATTGGATTGTTCGGAACCGTCCACGGCATGATCGACGCGTTTTACGTCATCGCGCAGAGCGGCACAACGCCACCTGCAAGTCAGCTTGCTGGGGGTATTTCTAAGGCTCTCCTCACAACGCTGGTCGGCTTGTTCATCGCCATTCCGGCGATTACCGCTTACAACATCCTGCGAAACCGAGTGCAAAGACTCGTCCTCGAAGCGGGGATCACAAGTGAAAATTTGATGGGACGCTTTGAAAAAGTCGGCAATAAAAAAGATTAATCACCGCTTCAGAGTGGATACTCGTCCTAACTAAAATCTCGTGGGTGTCGTGAGTTAATGAAATTCAGGAAAAAGAATAGTTCGGAAATCATGGAGGCGGATTTGACCCCCATGATCGACGTGACGTTCCTATTGATCGCTTTCTTCATGGTTCTGATCAACTTCACAGAAGTCGACCGTGCCGAGGAAATCTTGCTGCCAAAAAGTCGGTTGGCAATACCACCCACAGTAAGGCCAGATTACCAAGTCATTCTGAACCTCGATGTCAACGGAGTCGTGAAGTTCGGCGGTCAGGATTTCACCAACATCGATTTACTCGATTCCGCCTTGGAGCGGGAGAAAAGTGCCGCTCAAATCGAAAACGTCCAGCCAAGGGATATTTCCGTGATCATTCGGTCCCATCAAGACACACCCACTGGGTTGGTGCAAAAATTGATCAGTAAATGCCAACAGTTAGGTCTCGAGAATTTCAGCCTGCGCGTCAAAGAACAGATCAACAATTAGCGAGCCGTCACCATGAAAATTCGAGCCAAAGAAGACCCCAACGTCAAATTGAATATGACATCGATGATCGATATCGTGTTTCAGTTGCTGGTTTTCTTTATCATGACCTTCAAGATCGTGGAAATGGAGGGTGACTTTAATGTTCGCATGCCTTTGGCAGCGGAGGAAACAAACGTCATCGAAGAGGTCTTGCCCGACCTAATCACGGTCCGACTGAAAGTGGGGGCCGAAGGTGTCATCGCCGGAATTGATGTTGATAATGGAGTGGATGGGGACAGCTTTTTCGAAAACGACATGTACACCAAATTGACGGACTTTGTTGAACGAACGATCGATGCCGAAGGCGATCCATCAGAAGCGATCGAAACCGAGGTTGAATTCGATATCGATTACGATTTGAAATACTCATACACAGTCAAAGCAATTGAATCGGTATCGGGTAAAGTCGTCGATAAGCAGATCAAGAAACTGATTGAAAAGATCAAATTCAAGGACAACAGCCAGCAGGGTGAGTGATGATCCTCTCTTGCGAACGGCCCGCTAACCACGTGGATGGTATTGCTGATGTATTTTCTTAAGCCGCGTTTGGTCAACGTGGGTATAAATCTGGGTGGTGGCAATACTGCTGTGCCCCAACATCTCTTGCACTTGCCGCAGGTCGGCCCCACCAGCAAGTAGATGCGTGGCAAAACTATGTCGCATCGTGTGTGGGCTAACTTTCGTTGAAATCCCGGCAATTGCCGCATACTTTTTAACCAACTCCCAGATAGCCTCTCGCCGTAATCGCCGACCGCCTCGGGATAAAAACAACCAATCCGCCTCGGCGGGCCTAATCGCCGCAAGCTTAGCACGTTGATTTTCCAGATAAGCCTGAATGGCATCGATCGCTGTATCTCCCAGCGGTGCCATCCGTTGCTTATCTCCTTTGCCGTGACACTTGCAAAATTTCTCTTGAAGGTGAACGTCGCGAAGCCTTAGATTGGAGATCTCTGAAGCCCGACAGCCGGTTGCGTACAAGATTTCCAGCAAGGCTCGGTCGCGAAAATAATATGGTTCCAATTTTCTTGGAGCCCGTAAAAATTGATCAATCTGTTTAGGCCCCACCACTTCAGGCACCCGTTGCCACAGTTTCTGGCTCCCCAGCAACTCCGCCTTGTTCTCTAGTAGCACGCCTTCGAGTTGTAGATAGCGAAAGAACATCTTGACCGCCACGATACTTCTAGCAATCGAAGAGGGTGCCAAATCAAAGGTGGTCAGCCAAGCAACCAAGTCAGATAGATCAGCGACCTCCAGTTCTGAAAGGCGACGATTTTCAAGCCACTCCAAAAATCGTTTTATATCCCGCGTGTAGGCCATCACCGTGTTATTAGCCAAATGGCATTCGCTTCGCAGATAGTCCGTGAATGCCTCAGCCCAACGCTTTGAGGAGGCTTCCTCGCGAGGCAGCTGTTGCTTGATCTTTTTCAGCTTGTGTTGACGAAGCTTATTCACGAGGCTCTCAAAAACCTTGCAAGAAACGATTAAGGTTGTCCCATCTAGAGATCGACTGAGGAGTCCCATCGACTTGGCCGAGACTATAAAAAGAGGGCTTGTAGGACGGCACGGCCAATACAATCTGTAAAAACGTTTCGTTTTCACATGCTCAGGCTCTACGACGCTCCGATCATGTCGCTGTAGAAGATCACCCCATCACTCGGCGAGCAACCAAAACCCGAGCGTGTCCAGAATAATCATTGACGAGCTTAACCCATTCCAGACCCGACGTTTCCCTGATCAAGGCCTGGCAACGCTCTAAAATAAAAGGACTGATCTCGACGATCAGATAGCCATTTTCAGATAGCCTCTCGACCGACGAAGCCACCAAACGTCGGATAACATCCATCCCTTCTTGGCCCGCAAACAACGCAACATGAGGTTCAAAATCTCGCACTGAATCCGCCACAGTGTTCTGCTCTGCGGTGCCGATGTAGGGAGGGTTACTAACGACCAAGTCAAACTGTTGATCGGGAACCTCGGCAAACAAATCACTTTCAATAATCTGTATGTTCGCACCAACGTTATGATCGTTCGCGTTTCTCTGAGCGACGTCCAATGCAGCGCGACTCAGGTCGATAGCACAGATCTGACTAGCGGGTAGTTGGGTCGCTAATGTCACCGCAATGCAGCCAGAACCAGTGCCAACATCAGCAATTCTGGGGACAGACAAACCCAGAGATTTGACTGCTTCAATTGCCTCGATGATCACATGTTCCGTTTCAGGACGAGGGATCAAGACATTTGTATCGACTGAAAATTTAAGCGAGTAGAACTCTTTTGAACCAACAAGATAGGCTACTGGTTCACCCGCGGCGTGGCGCTTCACCCAAGACCGAAAATTCTTCAGTGAATCCCCTGAGGGAACGGTCGCAAACTGAGTGTAAAGCTCAATACGCGGGCAATCGAGCGCTTCGGCCAGCAATACTTCCGCTCGCAAACGAGGATTGTCGGTGTCCCGTTTTTCAAAGTGCTCCGCCGTCCAATCCAGTAATCGCTTGATCGTCCAAGGTTCTTTCTCGGGCGGTTCCGTAGATTGGGGTTCAAGATTCATATCCAAAGCCGTCTCATTTGAAGGGGTATCAATCTAAAGAACCCATGCTCGACCGCAAGGTCTGACGATCATGGTCAATCAACGCATCCGTTACCGGCTGCAGGTTTCCAGTAATCACTTGATCCAGTTTGTACAGCGTCAGATTAATTCGATGATCTGTGATTCGATTTTCCGGAAAATTATAGGTGCGAATACGCTGGCTTCGGTCACCTGAACCAACCAAACTTTTACGCGTGTCTGCCCGCTGCTTGTCTTCCTGCTGCTGGAAATAATCATACAAACGCGACTTAAGAATCCGTAAAGCCTTTGCCAGATTCTTGTGTTGACTGCGTTCTTCAAAACACTTAACAACCAATCCAGTCTCTTTGTGAATCAAACGAATCGCCGAAGATGTTTTATTGACATGCTGCCCACCTGGCCCGCTACTTGCAGCATAACGCTCCACTTCATAATCATCCGGTTTCAAATCCACTTCCACGTCTTCAGGCTCCGGCAAGACGGCCACGGTAGCAGCGGAGGTGTGAATCCTTCCCTTGGCTTCCGTCTCCGGCACCCGTTGCACGCGGTGACCTCCACTTTCATATTGAAGTTCACGAAAACAACCCTCTCCTTCAATAGACACCATGACCTCTTTAAAACCACCCATGTCCGTGGAGCTGGACTCCAAAGCCTTGTATTTCCAGCCTTTTATCTCGGCATGCCGCTTGTACATTTCATAAAGATTCCTAGCGAACAGCGCTGCTTCATCCCCTCCTGTCCCAGCTCTTATTTCGAGGACACAACGACCCCGGTTCGCATCGTCACCCCCGATCGTCATATCCAAAAGTTCGTTCCAAGATTCTTCGCGTTCGGCCAACAAATTCTTCAACTCTTCTTCGGCCATTTCGCGCTCTTCGGCATCACCTTCCTCAGCCATCTCCCTTACTTCAGCAATTTCTGCCAAAACCGCTTTAAAACGACGATACTTCGTTGCCAATTTTGCTAACGAACCATGCTCGCGAGCGACGGCAGCCATTTTATTTGAGTCCGACAAGATCTCCGGATCCAACATCTGAGATTCGAGATGTTCAAATCGGGAAAGTTTTTCTTCCAGCATTTCGCGCATTTTGATTCACGATTCCACAATTGTAAGAAGGTTTCAACACAAACAAACCACAGCAACCGCAAAGGCCAGCTAGGAATCGGCAAACGAGACAGACAGCCCGTTTGGTGGAACGATACAGAATAAATCAAGATTCATTAATGAAGCGGCTGGAAAAGCCGTCGCAAATTTAAGTGTAACCATACCCGACATTAAGTCGGCCTAGGACAGGTCTTGAATTTATATCAGTAGACAACCGTATCGGCAACCGAGCGAAAGCTCCGGATCACTTATCTTTGTTTCGAAATCGGTCAGCAATCACGGTATCGGTGATCAGCTGCAAGGAATGATAAGCAACCAACGGGATGATACTGATCCCCATACTTATCGCCGTCGATAAGCCAACCATCAGCGTTTTCTGACTACCGGAAAACCCCACGGCAATCTGTGCAGACCTTGGCAACCCAACCCGCTTCGCCAGCCATACCCCTGAAAAACAAACCGACAGATGGATTCCCAGAATCACAACCAACATCAATGCCACCTCCATTACCGTGATATCCAAGCCCCCTGATTCACTCACTCTGATTCCCGTTGAAACAGCTCCCAGAAATATCATGAACAGGACACCAAACTGCGCCGCCAAACTCAGCCACCGTTTTTTTCGAGTTGCCCAATCCGCTGAAGAAGCATGGAAACGGACCAATTGCCCAACCAACATAGGGAAGACAACGAAACAAAGCAGTTTGTAAATCGTGCCTATAAATGCTGTCTTATCGGAGGTACCGCCTGTTAAATAATAAACCCAAGCCGGAGTGACAAAGAAACACAGAAGGTTCGTAATGATCGTTACCATGATCGCCAAGCTATCATCGCCCCCTGCTCGACGCGTCCAGACGGCTCCTGTCGCTAACGTCGTAGGAACGGCGGCCGCAACAATCAGTCCAGGACCCAACACTTCCCCCAATAAATGACTGAATGGCCAAGCCATCAGAGGTATCACCAATAAGTTTAAAAGGGTCGCCAGCACCGGTCCGATAGGCCGAGTCGCAGCACCCCAAATGTGCTTAAACTCCAAAGGCCAAGCCATAACAAACATGGTGACGGTCACAGCGCCCCATTTTAACCAACTGGCTTCTACCACGAAACGACAGGATTGTGCGGTAGCAAAGCCGATGGCTAAAGCCGCAAGCAAGACCAATAGAAACCAATGGCTGGCAATTGACTTCATAATTGACTTTAATCCCTTAAGAACCTTAGGAATGCTAGCGTTTCACAACCGCCCTACCCCGAAACATGGCCGGCCATTAGAATCCGCCGCCCCCATGTATATTCCACCAAGCTAATCCATAATCGTGTTTTAACCAAGAATAGGTCTCATGCTGCGTTATATAACCGCCGGAGAGTCTCACGGTAAAACCATGTTGGCGATTGTTGATGGATTTCCAGCTGGACTCAAAATCGACTCTGAAGTGATCAATACGGAATTGGCCCGCCGCCAAGGTGGCTATGGTCGCGGACAGCGTCAAAAGCTGGAGACAGACCAAGTCGAGTTCCTAACCGGCACTTGGAATAACGAGACCATCGGATCCCCAATCGCCTTGCAGGTCATCAATCGGGACTACAAATTGGAACGCCTTAAGGAATTACCTCGCCCCCGGCCGGGCCACGGTGATTTATCAGGCTCCCTAAAATACCTCACCTCCATACGGGGTGTCTTGGAGCGCGCCAGCGCTAGGGAAACCTGTGTTCGAGTAGCTGCTGGAGCTCTTTCAAGGCAATTACTCGAAGCCTTTGGAATTCAAATTTTGGGGTACGTCACCCAATTGGGTAGCCTTTCGATCGAATCGCAACCTGGTGATCTGGATTATCAGCGATCGCTGCGAAATAAAAGTGAAATCTACTCGCTCAACCCCGATCAAGATCCGCAGGCCAAGCAACTCGTTGATGATACCAAAAGTATGGGCGACACGTTGGGCGGTATCGTCGAGGTCCGGGCAGAAGGTATGCCCTTCGGCCTAGGCACCCACGCGCAATGGGATCGAAAATTGGATGGACGTCTGGCTCAAGCCGTCATGGCAGTTCAAGCGATCAAAGGGGTGGAAATTGGGATGGGCTTTGAGGCAGCGACACTCACTGGAAGTCAGGTTCACGACCCTATCCAATTTGATCCCGGCTCGATCAGATCACACAACCTTGGGTTTAAGCGTCCGTCCAATAATGCTGGAGGCCTCGAGGCAGGTATGACTAATGGCCAGCCGCTTGTGGTCCGCGCCGCGATGAAGCCTATCAGCACCTTGCAAAAACCGCTCGAATCGATCGATATGAAAACGAAGGAACCCAGCACAGCGAGCTACGAACGGAGTGATATCTGTGCGGTCCCCGCCTGCAGCGTGATCATTGAAAATGTTGTAGCTTTTGAACTAGCCACGGCATTGGTTGAAAAATTCGGCAATGACAGCCTGCAAGAAATGCTCGCCCGCCACAAACTGTTTCAAGATATGGCAGCAAAGCACTAGGGGCGCATGAGACTATCCCATGATTAGGATACCTTCATTCATCAAAACGATGAGCCAGCCGATGAGCCAGCCGATGAGCGACAACAATCGCCGACTTATCTGTCGCCTCGTGTTCATTGGCTTGTGCGCCCTCCCCTCGTTTGGCATCGCTTACTGGATACTGCACCGCCCTGGAATTCAAGACTGGCAGAATGCCCTGCAGGCAAGCCTCGGCATTGAAATCGAAATCGACTCTCTAGAAACACCGTGGCCAGGGCAAACCGTGCTGCGAGGGGTATGTATCAAACAACCTTATAGTGAAACCGAATACCAAATCAACGAGATCTTGATTCATGCCGGTAGTGTCAATCGAGTCTATGTCAACGACTCACTCAGTATCGTCCCCGCAGACTTGATGGAACTAATACAACAAACCAGCCAACATACATTCCAGCTCGGCACCGTTTCCACTCGTTGGCAAATTAACTTCCAAACGCTGGCGATCGATCCGAATCCGGAGTCAACCGATCTCGGCCTGATGCTCAGTCCCGTTGAAATAGAGGTCGAGCAAGATTTAAAAGGCATGACTGCCACAGCCCGTTTTCAGTTATCACAGCTAGAATCCGGCGAGTCTATGGAATGCAAGATTTTCCAACCAAATGATCACTCCATCTTAAAGCAAGAAATCTCGCTCAACACAGGTACGAACAGCCTGCCTTGCTGGTTGGGAAAAAATATGGTTCGAGACCTCGCCCACATGGGTGATCTATCAACTTTTCGTGGAATGACCTCTTTATTGATCGATAACGAAAATCGTATTTCTGGAAGTGTAGAAGGTGTTTTTGAAAACATTAATCTGCAAAATCTAGGGGAACCCGTCCATCAGCGACTTAGCGGAATGGCCACCGCAACGATCATCGATTGTGAAATTGTGGAGGATCGCATACGAAGGCTTCACACCAAGGTTCACTGTAATGATGGTGGTTGGATTAGCCCGCAGGTGTTAATCTCAGCACAGCATCATTTGAATCTGCAACAGATCGAACCACGTTCTCCGAATCAATTTATCGAGTACGGTTCATTCGGATTTGAATGCCTTCTGGACCCGCCGAATGACCAATTTCTGGTGGTCGACCTCGATGAAAATGGGGTTCTTTTCGATCGTAACAAGCTGCCCTTGATGCGCTGCTCCTACGTCGAAGCGGGAGACCAAATGCAGGCCTACCCTCTACGTGTCATCGACTTGGCCAATTTTTGGATCCGGCCTTCAGCATTACCCAACCATCAAATAGCTGGTAATTCACGAGAGGGTCGCTTGCCCAACCACCGGCTAGTCGAATTCCTCAATCGACTCGATCGCCAAGAAACCCGCACCTCGAGCGGTGAGCGAGCCACGGGTCATTACTAATCAGTTCCACTTACCTGTACTTTTTCCCGTTTGTTTTTGATGTCTTTGGAGTTCCAGTATTTTTCCGGGATCATTGCCATGGCACAAACAAGTAAATTGACGGCTACAAATAATTGCATCCAGAACACCGGGTCGTAGATGACCGAAGCCGCCGACTCTCCTGAATTCACACCCCCATAGGCATGCAGACCGACACCCAACCGATTGACGCCCTCCCAAGACCAAAGCGTTACCACATTGCCAAATGCGGCTAAACCTGCCAGACCTCGCTGACGGACCAAGCCGCCCCACCGAGCATGTAATACCACAGCGTTCCATAGAACAATCATCAAGGCACCGTTTTCTTTGGGGTCCCACCCCCAAAATCGGCCCCATGAATCGTCAGCCCAAAGTCCGCCCAGTACGGTGCCAAAGAAGCTAAAAAAGATGGCAAAACACGTCACCCCGTAAATCATACTGCAAATGGATTTTCGGCGTTCGGCATCCATCGCCGGAGTCAGCAACCCGCCCACAATGAACGCCAAGCCAAGCAACCCCGCACCCAGTGTCGCCATGTACCCCATGGAAATACAGATCACATGTGTCGACAACCAGAACTGGGTGTCTAGAACAGCTCTCAAAACGGTAAAGGTGTCTCCACTATCGATGGATAATGTCCACGCCCACATCAGCTGAGCCGTACCAGCCAAACTGGCAATCACATTACCTATGCCAATACGAGTGATCCATTCAACCACCAACAGCAACAACACTGAGCCGGCCGATATAAAAACGAAGGAAGAATAGAGATTCGTCACTGGGGGACGTCCCGAAATCAAAACGCGGGCATAAATGCCACCCATTTGAATCAGTAGCCCTAAACAGATAATACAAAAAGCTGCTCGATTGAATTGTCGATTCCACCCGACCCAAGCCGCCACGGACAAAAAGAAACCCAACAGATATAATATCATCGATCGATAAAATGGGCTGAAGTTGTCATAGGTCAACTCCATGCGATTCCGAGAAGGGCTCCAATCAACCGGCCCCTCACCAACCGCCGCCGAGGCATTTAACGTTTCCATATACTGGGTCAGTGTCTCATTAAATCGCTGGGGTTGAGAACTGTTGTACAGGCTTTCCAGCTTTTCCAGAGATTCGTAATCAGGATTGGCTACCTGACGAATCAGATCTTTATCAGAGCCGTTCACGCGCCGAAGCATCTTTGCAAAGGGTTCCATACTGCCGGCAGGACGATTGGTCAAAATAAGATCGACAAACTGCTCCGCTTGTGGTTTGGCTTCCTTCAACAGCTCTTTGGGGAACTCATCCCACGTTTCGAGGATTCGTTGCTGAATCGCTTGCGGGTCCTGCAATCCTGCTTGCTGCTGGAACAGTTTTAAGGTCGTCGGATCACTCAACAGATTTTTAACGATCTGCTCCTTGATCAATTCCTGCCTTAGCAATTCTCGGGCAAGTGCCTCTGGATCCTGCTCACCATACTGCTTGGAAAGCTCAAACAGCCATTGACGGTTCCGGGCCGTAGAAAGAGAAATCCAGGGCTGCTGTTCGTCTTGCGTTGGCACCAACAGCGGTAGGTTGTCGGCGCGGGCCAACAAGTCGGCCAACTGCAACCGAACGATGGGATCTTGAACGGACTGCCGGTTGGTCGGGTTCGAAATGGACGACTGAATACGGCGGACCGAATCAAACTTGTTGTAAACTTCTAATAACCTTTTTTCAAAGTCAGACCAGGTTTCGGGAGGCGACTGCTCAGGATTGGGAAGTAACTCCATCATCACCGGACTGGCCGCTTGAAGCTCGCTCATTGAGTATTTGAAACCTTTTCGCTGCTGCGGCAAATTTAAAGCGTTTTGAACATTACGGTCTTCAATACGGATAATCTCATAATCCAGATACCCAGGTGCCTCAAATACCAAATCCGCCATCCAACGAATCGCCGGTTGTTTCCTCCCTTTTCCATCGACGACTGTCTCGCGATTCGAAAGTCGACGAGCTGTGTTTCTCGCCAACGATTCCATCGGCTGCACTCGTCCACCATAAGTCAGAGGCACTTGACCCAACAAATCTAATCTTAACTCACCGCGAGTCACTTCCTTCGATGATCGCATGAGGCCGCTACTCACCCAACCAATCATGATCAACGTCAAAATCAACGCGAGACCATTTAACTGAAACCAACTGGGCCGCCCCGGAGGCGGAATATAATCGCGAAGTTTGTAACGCCGATCTGCCTTAGCCGCCTTAGCTCGCTCTGATTTATCCACCAAGTGGTCGACACCCGGCACGCCAGCCATCACACCCACGGCCGAAAGAATCTGGCCACCAGCGCGCTTTTTATTCTTTTCAAGATATGCCAAAAGGCTTGAGCCAAATTGGGCAAACAAACCGACCACAACGAACATACAACAAACGTATGGGATCATCCAACCGCGATTTTTTACAATTTGCAGAACGGTGTACTCACGACCATCCTCCAATTGGTTGTAGCCAGACTGATAAAACGTTTCATCTCCAAACCGTAAGGGATTATTCATCCAGACTTTTTGAAGACTTGGCGTGCTAGATAGTTTTGGATCCAAGATTGAAATATCGGAAGAGAACCATTCCGGTATGTCGGTCCCAAGGTAGTCCCGTTTCTGAACATCAGTCAACGTGACCGAATAGGGCTTGTACACATGCTTGAGCCTCAACCCTAACAGATACTCTTGTTCTCCCAGACGAACGCGGTCCACCACGCCTGCGTCATAAGCCCGCTGAGAAATCAGATAAACGCCGATCTCTTCATTGGTTGCTGTATCAATCAGTCGGACATAAGCAGCCGCTTCATCGACTTCTTGATCCGCATCCGTGCCCGTTGAACCGCGTTTCGGCTTGGCAATCCACTTGGTCCCAAATCCCGCTGTCGCAGGATTCGGCGTAGTGTTAGCAATGCTTGAACCATCAATGCTTACAATGTTGCTATTTGGGTAGTAATCGATTGTTTCAATGGCAAACGGTAAACTTGAATCTTCGACCCTCGTTCCGGGCACTAGCAAACTACCGGGCACGACATGAATCAAATCTTCATCGGGTGAACTTCGGTCGATGATCGCAAATTCGGACGCTCGCACGTCAATGGTGTGAGAAACCGTATCACCTTCAAACATTAGCATTCGCTGCTCGACATTGGTCACGGTGACGTAAACCTCGTTGAGCATCAATCCAGCGATGCCTAAATGCAACAGCACGATCCCTGCTTTTCGTTTGAAAAGCAGCATGCAAGCAACCAATGCTATGGCCGCCGCCAAGGTCGATTGAACCAATTGCCACAGGATGCGCATTCCGGAGTCACCAATGAAGGAGCCCTCTCCTTTCCAAAACGTGTAGCCCACTGTCACTCCGAGCGTCAAAGCAAAAAGCCCCAACAAAATCCGTTCGACTTGGCGTTCGGAATTTAACGCAAACATTCCGATCACTGCAGCCAAAACCAATCCAGCGGCTGAAAACTGCAAGACGCCCCACATGGTCTCGTAAGAAATCGGAGGTGAGCCTTGAAAGCCACCCACCTCTCGCCCAGCAAAAATAACCGCCCAAGTCAACGCTCCAGCGACCAAGCTAACGGACAATCCGCTGATCAATCGAACCCCCCTGGCTTGGAGTCGAAAACGCAAGACATGAGCCGCCGTCACATTGAGTAAAAGAGCGATAATGAGGGTGAAACCGCTCGGGATATAAAACCCACCCGGGATATTTTGGGTTGTGGGAAACCAGCTAGGAGGTAAAAGCGTCTGGAAAGGAACGTAGACCAAAAGGCTCTCAGAATGTTTTTGTTTGACATCCCATATGTCGAGACGAGCCTGATCCAACGTGATGAGCCAGACCACGAACACAGACAAGCTCAACAGAGCGACCGTCAGGCGCAACGACGCCAAAGGACCAAAGATTGTTCTCAAGCTGGAAAGAATCCCATTAGGGTTTGCCCGGCGATTGGCTGGCTTTTCATTCTCGTTGCTCTCTTGAACTGCGGTCGTCGACATATTTTTTCTCAAAGGGATGCGTTGTCTTAGGGTCGATTCGATTCAAAGCGAAACGACTTCAAAAATTCATCAAAATCTTTCTCACTCGCAATCACCAAGTCGCGACTGCCCGTCAGTTTGAAAAACCAAGCTGAATCACCTCGAACGACCATAACCCCGATGGTCGCATTTCTCTCTCTATCTTTCATGTTGACCAAGCGTATCCGATTTCCTGTCATTCCATCGACGGTCACCTCTTCTGTACCAGCCGCCAAGCTATCGACAGACTCCTCTAACCCAACTTCGTCGGCCCAACGCTTGACATTTGGAGCCCAACGATTGGCCGATGCCGGCAAGTCCGTAACGCTGATCATGGCCGACTTCTCACCTTCGATTTTACGCAAACGGGCTTTGACAATCGACGACGTTCGGCCCAAATCCCAACCGGTCGGTGCATCGTGCTTTACTGATTGAACCGGCGACTTCTGAACCAGCGGCTGTTGCGCTGCCTGCCCTGCGAACGGGGGCACCATGGCGGAGTTGCCCATGCTACCTGAGGCATCAAATAGATCCATATTTCCATCAACGTTTTCGATCGTCTGCAGTGCCAACTCCGACTCGGCTATAGCCGGCAATTGCAACTGACGTCGCCAGCGATTGACATTTGAAAGCGAGTCCTGATTGGGTCCTAAACTGGAAATGCGAATCTCTAATGGCGGCTGGGTTGAATCCATGATCAATGTCGCAAAACGCATTGGAGCGGGGCCACCTACAGTCCACCCCTGAGGGAGATCCCAAACTGGTTTGCCGTCGTTGCCAAAACGTATTTTCTCTAAAAACCCCATCCATAAAGGCTGTGAGGAGGTCACTCGATCAACGGGTCCAACGATCTTGAAATACCATGTGGCGTCAGGTCGGTTGGCGATCCCTACCACCATTCGGTCTTGTCCCTGATTTTCGGAATTAGCTGAGGTGACTGCTTGGCGTGATGGCGGATCACCTGCCGGATCATCAAAATCACTTAGTCCAGACTTAGACTTTTCAATGCGGTAAGACTGAACGGTCTCGGGATCTTTGCATCCGACCCAAACACTTAGAATTGCTACCGAAAAAATTGACCAATGTCTCATTGAAACATCCAGTAGGATACGAATAGAGTACGACCACAGATTGAACCGATGCCGCATTTCAGATGTTAACACCTATCCAAATATTGCCATAAATCACCTGAAAATGACTACTTTCATTATAAAAGCGATCCACCACCAGCGACATGCAGAAGACGTCTCCATAACATAACAGTTTGCAGCATTTGTTTGGGACAAATTGTCGCGGGCACGGCCAATTCAGACGATTTGCCCTTGAGAGCCACCTACTTTCCAGCCCAACATTGACTAACCTCAGGACCCATGAACTGGGCTACCGTCGGGCCGGCTGAACGGTACCGCGACATTGACCAAACCCAATGCGTCGATATTCCGAGTTCTCGCAAAAACCACTCAAAATAAGCTCATCACCATCGGCAAGAAATTTACGTTCCTCGCCCGTTGGCAACCGCAGCGGAGTTCGATCTGTGCCTGGCGTGGGGTTGTTCGCGTCACCATTCCAAGTGAGCTCAAGCATGCTTCCTCGCTGGTCACGGCTTGGGCCAGATACCGTCCCACTAGCCATTAAATCACCTGGCTGAAGATTGCACCCGTTGCTTGCATGGTGGGTAAGGATCTGGGCAATGGTCCAGTACATATTCGTGAACCGAGTCTGACTCAAATGCTCTGCCGGCAGACCTTTCTCTCTCATTTGTTGAGACGAAAGGCTAACCTTCAACTGAATATCAACACCTCCCTTTGATGAGTTTTCATCACTTGTCAAATAATCCAATGGCTTGGGGTCACCCTCAGGCCGATGATATTCGGCGGCCCGAAAGGGAGCCAGCGCCTCCATGGTCACCACCCAAGGAGACACCGTCGTCGCGAATGACTTCGCTAAAAACGGCCCCAATGGTTGATACTCCCACTTTTGCAAATCCCTGGCTGACCAATCATTCACCAAGCACATACCAAACAGGTGTTCCTCTGCCTTGTCGATCGGAATCGTACTGCCCAATTCATTTCCTTGGGCAACAAAAAAACCAACCTCGAGTTCGTAATCCAACAGAACCGCTGGACTCCGCGTAGGGAGGCCCCCCTCTTCGGCAGGCGCCTTCTGACCTATTGGCCGTATCACTTCCGTACCACTAATCACCACGCTAGAGGCCCGTCCGTGATACCCAATCGGTATGTGCTTATAGTTAGGCAGCAGAGGATTGTTTGGACGAAACATGCTGCCGACGTTCGTGGCGTGAAAGATTGAGGCGTAGAAGTCGGTATAGTCTTGAATGCGACAAGGAACGCAAAATTCAACCGAATCCTGAGAACGCAAGCCTGCTTTCATCAAGACCTGATCAGCATCGGTCGAGCGAACCAACAATTTGCTAAGCAACTGTCTAAGCTGGATTCGCTGCGGCCCACTTAAGGCCATCAGCTCATTTAAAACATCTGAGCGACAGGGAGAAACGAATTCATCCAGCAGCAAACCCTGCTCTGCCAAATACCGCAAATCGATAATCTGGTTTCCAATCCCAATTCCAATCCTTTGGTCTCCGTCTCCCGTATGAAAGACCGCATACGGCAAATTCTGAATTGGGAAATCCGATCCCGGGTCATTTGCCGAATCAACCCAAGATTCTCGAGACGGATCGTGCGTGAAATCAATGGAGATCATGGAAGTACTTCTTAAAATGAAAGTCAAATACGAACATTCGCCAACAGACCTAAATTTGCCAGCTCAAAGCTTGGTTCACCGAACGAACAGGAGCCAAAAGAAACCGCATTTAGCATCCGAATTTCCGATATCCGTTGCGCCGTTACATCTAGATTCTTCCAAGAAAGAGCTAGATCGGTAAACTTAAACTGGGAGACCTCAGTTTCCCGGAGAATCGCGACCAGATCGGATTGTGACGCATCTGACCCAAACGCGAAACAGGCTGCGGCGAAAACATTGATAAACCCGTACAGTGTTCCACGTTCTGAATCCGTGTCATAGGTCAGGGGGTACTTGCCCCGAAGCGGATGGTGTAATCCGGCCGTTGCTTTAAATCCGACAGCATACTTTGCGCATAGTCGCACAAATCGCGCTACCTGATTAGGCGGCGGAATCAGATCTCGAGTCACACCTCCGGTCCGAATTTTGGCAAACAATCGCTTCGGATGTTGCGTCATGATCGCCAACAGTTCTCCAGGATCACTATGATGGGGTAATTCCAAAAACGCATTGATCGATTCCGGTAAAGCCTCCGCGGTTTGAAGGATTTGCTGACCGTTGGACGCTTTGATTTCAACGGTGTCCACGACCGCCAGACCGTTTGCGGGCTCCGAATGGCGCTGATTGAATTCTGCAATGCGTTGAAACCCCTGCTCCATGGCATCACTGTCTCGATCAACAGCGGGAACCAAAGCGCTGATCACCCAACTCTCACTCGGAGAAGTAGGCAGTAGGCCAGCCGCCAACTCTGAAAACTCCTCCAAGCGAGCAACGGGCAGGATCAACCGTCCGAGCATCCAAGAGTATTCGCCGCGGCTATACAAAGCGTAATTACCAATAACCTCAGAAAGCGGGAGAGCAGCAGGCGGAAACAATCCTGCGTAGTCGACTATGTGCTCAACAAAATTCTGGATGGCCGGCATAAGTGCACCTGTATTGCTGCAACGAGCTCCCCAAACTGGTCGACGAAACGGCTGCGTCAATCCCAACAAGAGGATACGATGTTTTTACAGAAGGACAGCGCACAAAAAAAGCCCCATCTTTAGACGGGGCCCATTTGAATGAGGGGAAACTTATTTCATCCCGGTAACTTGCAAGAAGAAATCAAGGACCGTTCCACTGCCGATTAACTGCCCCTCCGGCTGCCATAAGCCTCTAGCCAAGTCATAGGCCACCATGGCACCCGGGATCAGCAACGCCAATACGAGACAGAGACCGGCAATTTGCCAAACGGTGTAAGGAGCTTCGGGAAGAGTAGGTGCTCCTGCAACAACGGGACCAACCCCACCTGCCGGTACCAATCCAGCTGCACCTATATCGGCGGACATATAGGGGCTTTCCGCCAACATCGCAGGTTGTGACTCCAAGTCCTCACTGTCTGCCAAGATGGTAGCTGAAGATTCATCTGTATAAATCTCTGAATCTTCCAACGCAATGATCTGCGAACCACTGGAGTCATCTTCAACCGATTCTTCCAAAGGTGTGAGATTAAAATCATCTTCCTGCATAATCGTAGCTGAATCTGAATCAGCCGAGTCGTCCAGAACAATCATTTCGTCGTCCTCAGGTAACTCCAAAGAATCGACATCACTTCCACCAAGTTCGAACGGCTCATCGTCAAGGGCAACTCCGCTTTCATTGGTCGCCAATGAAACACCGCTCTGACTCGAACCCATTGCCACTTCGCTGCTGGAATCACTGTCGTCAAGGATTAAGTCACTGTCTTCGAAGTCACTGCTTAATTCAGCACTTTCTTCGTAGCTGTCTTGAGCTGCATCGTCGCTGAATAAGTCGTCTTCGGACAGCAACATATCATCGTCATCGCCGCCCAACATCTTTCCGGTGTCCGAAGGACTGCCATCTCCTTTGGGCTCATCGTCATCGAGCAGATCAGCCGATTCTCCGCTGCCCGCCATCTTGAGACTGCTGGCCCCAAAAGACAATGCTTCGTCATCAGTTACAACGTCATCAGAAGAAATTTCGAAGTCCGAGTCTTCATCGACCAAGCTTTTGTCGAGCGGCATATCTAACTCAGCCGCAACCCGTTCCAATTCCTGCAACTTGAACTTCCAGGTCGCGCCATCCTTGTAACCAAATACTTTTTGACTGGATCGCATTTCCGTCAATTTGTCGACAGATACGCCTAACATTTTGGCGGCTTGTTCAAGTGGAATAAAATTCGCCATGGTTGTTTCAAGCTCCATATCGCCATAGAAGGCGACCAAGCGGGGTCAATCGTGCGTTGAATTCTCCATCGCGATTGGAAAAGTCAACGAATTTGTAAAAGTCAAAATGGGGTACGTGAGTGACAATTATAGCTTGCCGTTACACTAGCATCGAACAGTTTGGGACAAGACTTCAGAAAACGCTCAAATACCCGCCCAAACGTCAATTTGCGCCTGAGTCTCATTTTAAAAGCAGACCGTCTGGATGCAACAATTCCCCCGAAAACAGCCTGACAAAGCCGCAAATACGTCCGACTCAACGCAATTGAACGGCTGAGACCAATCTTCGCCCCGCATAATCCTCACCATCGGCCCCACCTTAGGCCCCGGAAACCAAGGCTGTCGGACTAACTACTCGCGCTTCGATAACTTTTTAATGCCATCCGAAAGACCCAACGACTGGCTACCAAGCTTCCCGCGGCTGCTACAACCGATATGCTCGCCAAAGTCCAGTCCCAGATCCCCCAGTGGCCTCCCATCGGTTGAGCCAGCACCCTCGCGGGAACATTGGAAACCACCAGAATCGGAATCACAAAAGTGAATGTGCCCCACAAAGCCCAACCAATTCCGCGCTCGTAGATCTCCATGGGATAACGATAAAAATTGGTGATGTAAAACCAGAAATTATGCAGATTCTGATTTCGGCCCATCCAGATACTGGTCGCAGCCAAGGTAATCATCACACTGTACATGACGACCGTTCCACACAGCACGAAGAAAATAAATGCCGGCACACTCCATATCGTAAAGTTCATTTGCTTGTCTGGGTCGTGCAGCAGTTCATTCTCATAGAAAATAATCACAGCTAAACCTAAAAATGCATTGGCCAGCTGAGCCCAATTCACCCTTGGAAACGAAATCAAAAATTGAGTGTCGATGGGCTTGAGTAATGCGAAATCAAGATTGCCTGTACGAATCATTTCACTGAACTCAGTCGCATTGGCCATGAAGAACGTCTGAATCAAACTATTGATAATCCAAATCGTTCCAAGAAAGATAAAAAACTCGCTCTCGCCCCACCCCGTTCTGCGGCCAATCGAATCTGAAAACTGATAGATGATTTTGAATAAGCCGTAATTCATTGCGGCCCAAGATAACGACGAAATACACTGCAGAATGAAATTCATCCTGAAGGACATATCCCGAATCATCGAGTTTTTGGCAAACGTCAAAAACACATTCAAGTAAGACGGCTTTCGCATCACCTGCTCGGCGATCCCAGCCTCGTGAGGCAATCCTGTCGATTTCTGCGGAATCTGTTTTGCGTCGTGCGCTTTCAACATTAACCCCCAAACCCACTGTAGCGCTTGATCCCACGTTTCCAAAGTACTCGAGAAAGCAGCATGAAGGTCAAGACCCAAATCACCTCGGTCGCCAAACCATTCCACATACCAGGGCCCTGAACTTTGCCCAGAAAAACAGCGGCGGGGAAATAAGCGAGATACTGAAAGGGCAAAAACTCAACAAAGCCGCGTAAATCAATCGGCCTAGCCGGCAGCAATTCCAGAGGGAACATGTGCCCGGATAGCAGGAACGTTAACAACATGTAGATAAATGTCAGCGAAGTCACTTCTAGAAACCAGAACGAAATCAACCCAATGCAGGCTTCGAGATAAAATCCCAATAGAAAACTGAGCAACAGGGAAACCACGAACACAAACGTAACGTCCGCCGGGGGCCATCCGTTGACGAAAAAGCTACCCGCCATCCAAAACACGAGGGCAAAAGGGAGCGAGGCAATCAAATAGTAAACCAACTTATGAGCGATACGCTGTACCAATAAGCACCCAAGCATATCTACAGGCTGGATCAAAAACTTCTTAACCTCACCGTTGCGAACCTGATTCGCAATCCCTGTCGTCAAACCGGGCATACTGGAAAACGCGCGACTAATGATCACCAAGAGATAATAGGCGATCATGTCGCCAAAACTAAAACCTGCAATTTCTCCGTCCGGACCGGCCACCGAATCAGCTGATCCTGGAGTTGAAATGGAATCAAAAATCGCCCACCATAAAAAGATCTGAGTCATTGTGGGCAAGAACCGCATCAAGGTTCCGATGACAAAGTCCAGTCGATAGACCAGACGCTCATTGATTGAGATCTGGAAAAATGTCCACCACATGGTGGCTCGATCGTACCAACGACTTGCATACATAATCTATCTCGCCTCGGCAGCTGAAGTGCCAAATTCGCCGAGAGATTTAGCATCCTGCGCGTCGGTAAAGACTTTCGCAATCACCTCTTCCAAAGGCGGGTCTTCAACCACGATATCTTCGACAGCGTGGGTGCTCAAAATATCGCTCAATGTTTTGGCAACGTCATCGCGACCGACTCGAAACTTGATTCTAGGCGGCTCCACTTCGATGACATTCGGCAATGCGCGCAATCCTTCAAACGCTTCGTCGGGGCCACCTATCTGGAGCGTCACAATTTTATCACCACTGAATCGATCAACGATCTCATCTAGCGAACCGTCATGATAAATGGCACCCTGAGCAATGATGATAACACGCTGACACAACGCCTGAATATCTTTCATGTAGTGACTGGTAAGGACAATGGTACTCTTGCGATCTTCTTGATAGGCTTTAAGAAATTGCTGAATCTTATGCTGAGCAACTACGTCCAACCCGATTGTAGGCTCATCCAGAAACAAAACATCTGGAGAATGCAGGAGCGCCGCGATCAGCTCCATTTTCATCCGCTCCCCCAAAGACAGCTCGCGTACAGGTTGGCCGAGCAAATGGGTCACGTCAAGCATGTCGCAAAGCTCATCCCGCGTGCGATTGAAATCCACCACCGGAACTGCATAGATGTGCTGGTTTAAGCGAAAAGACTCCGCCGCTGGCAAATCCCACCACAATTGATTTTTCTGCCCCATGACCAAAGCAAATCGCCGCCGATACTCGTTTTCCCGCTCCCAAGGAACGTAACCCATTACCTGACAAGCCCCTGAATCAGGGTTAATGACGCCTGATAAGAGTTTTAATGTTGTTGTCTTACCGGCACCATTGGGACCTAAAAAAGCAACAAACTCTCCCGGCTCTACATTTAGGCTGATATCGCGAACAGCATGCACCTCGCGGTACTCACGACGAAACAGCCCGCGTATGGAAGCCATCATGCCTTCCTGCTTTTGGTAGACGCGATACGACTTGGTCAGGTTTTTGATCTCAATAATTGACATCTGAGAGATTATAGATTCGGGCATACTTGGCCGACAGGCGTGTTTGGCCAAGGTTCGAAAAACTCTTAGAACCACTATAATAAGCCGCGAACAAACGGCCTTTTCCCCGACTCCACAGCTTGGAGAGCTCCACTAAACCTCTAGGATAAGTCCCTTTAGGACGTTGAGACCTTCATAATTCAGCGATAAGAAAATGAATCCAGCAAATCTCAGAATTGGAATTGGACACGATACGCACCGCTTGATTCCCGGCGGTCCACTCATCCTAGGTGGAATCTCCATTCCCCACGATCACCAATTGGAGGGCCACAGTGATGCCGATGTGCTTCTACATGCGGTAACCGATGCCGTACTGGGCGCCGCGGGAATGGGAGACATTGGAGAGATGTTTCCAGATAATTTGATAGAAAATAAAAACCGTGATTCTGCAGAAATGCTTCAATTAGCGGCGGATCAGGTCCGAAGCCAAGGATTCAAACTGGTCAATCTCGATTGCATCATATTCGCAGAACGTCCAAAATTATCCACATTCAAATCGCGAATAGAAGAATCTGTTGCTTCAACATTAAATTTAAATCCTGATTGTGTGAATGTGAAAGCCAAAACCGGCGAAGGTGTTGGCCAATTGGGACGTGGAGAATGCATGATGGCCCAATGTATCGCTTTGTTATATCGGTCAAACGAAAATACTGAATCCCGATGAAAGATTGAGGCTTGACGAATCAACCCGCAAAACGAGACGCCTTGATCCTTGGACTGGACCCCGGGTTAAACATCACAGGCTACGGTCTAGTGGATGTGAGTGGCTCACAACCTGCGCTTGTCGAGGCGGGTGTGATCCGAAGCGTCAAATCCAAAGATCTCTCCATTCGACTGGCTACTATTTATGATGGCATCACCGATGTCATTCAATCACTTACACCCGATGCGGTCGCGATTGAGGAGTTGTACAGCCATTACGAACGCCCCACGACATCGATTCTGATGGGACATGCTAGGGGTGTTTTATGCCTAGCGGTCGGCCAGCAGGCCTTGCCGCTGCATCACTATGCAGCAACGCAGGTCAAAAAAGTCATGACGGGAAACGGACGGGCCCCTAAAAATCAGGTCCAACTAGCCGTGACGCGCCAGCTGAATTTAACCGACATCCCTGAGCCGCCCGATGTCGCCGACGCTTTGGCCATTGCGATTTGTCACTTTTACATGTCCCATAAACCCGCGAGTTTGCTTTGATTACAAAAATAACGGGCCAACTGATCCAATTGGACGATAATTCTGCCACCATTGGAGTGGACCCTTTTGAATACGAAATCTTGATTCCCGATTTCACTCGGCGACACCTGCAATTGAGCGTCGGTTCGAAGATCAGTTTGCTGACCATTCAATACATCGACGGTAACGTCCAAAAAGGCGGCCGCATGACCCCTCGACTCATTGGATTTGCCAGCGACATTGAACGCGAATTTTTCGAACTCTTTTGTTCGGTTGATGGGGTCGGTGTCAAGAAAGCGTTACGTGCCATGGTCCGGCCAGTGCAAGACGTGGCCAAAGCGATTGAGCAGCAAGATATCAAGGTGATTTCAACATTACCGGGAATCGGCCCCGCTACATCGGAGCGTATTGTGGCAAAACTGAGACGCAAAATGCCAAAATTCGCCCTTATGGTTTCCGCCACCACCGAAGACGGGGAACAGCAACAGGTCGAACGGAGCATCGTCGACGAGACCTTCCAAATATTACTGTCTCTCGGTCACGGAGAGTCAGACGCGCGAAGGCTACTGGAAGCACCTCTCTCAGGAAAGAAAAAGTTCAAAGACGTCGAATCTCTACTGCAAGCCGTTTACGATCAATCCAGCAAGGATTAGCGAGACTGCTTGTCCGGCAATTCCGACACCTCTTAATTGACCGATGCCTTTGTATTGACGGATATATAAGACTTTGCGTTTATCCTTCGTCTCGACACAATGCATAAAAGCCGCAGTCGAAACTGCGGCTTTTCATTTGGATCCTTTGTTCACCTACCGGTTTAGAAGACGTCGGTAATGAAGTGATGCCCCCAGTGGTATCTTCTTGGCGTGGGGTAATAATTCTGCCAACTTCGGTTGTATACCGGAACCCGCATTTCTGGTGGATACCGGTAGTACATGCTATCGGCACTACGATAATAGTTGTTTCCCCAGTAATTTTGTGGGTAGGTTACATACGGATAATGGTAAAAACGCTGCAAGTTGCCGGCTGAATTTTGCTGGCCCCATACCGCACCAAATGCACGCTCTTGTGCATTAGCCGAGTCCGCGTTCGAAACCGCCATAAATGCAACCGCACAAACTGCAGCAATCAAAAAGCGTCGAATCATTGGAGTGTATCCTCCTCACAGTGGGTCAATTAATGTCGCGTGGATTGCACTGGTCGATGGGACGCCGTGCACGCGTTTCTCTCATAATGCGGCAGCAAGAATTTTTTTAACCGCATAACAAATATTTGATTCTGACTAAGGGATCGGCTCTCATCACAACGGTGATTGAAGTTTTATCTGATAAAATCAGTACATTGTGGCGATCAGGCACGAACCGATTCCAACCTACCGCCGAGGCGACGGGCTAGATAAACTTTAACGCGCAAAAGAGCGACTCCGCTCAAAAGGCCGCTAGCAGCCCGACAATGACCCACTCAGGCCGGTAACCAAAACAACGACACGGCAACCGCGAACGTTGTGGAAATGAGCCGCCTTGGTCGAAATGGTGTCGGCAAGGCATTAGATCTGAAACAGACAAGGTCAGATGATCGTCTATTCAGGCATTTTACCCGCAGCAATATCCTCTTCGTATTGGTTCATCAACGGCCACTCAACAGCACACGTGCCAAAGTCGGCCATACTCAAGTATCCGGTCACCCGTTTGATGACGGCGTCCAGTTGAGCATTATCTTTTCGAAACATCGGACCGTGGCTGGGTAGCAACCACTCGACGTCGCTTTCGCGAATTCGCGTCAATGATCGAATGAAGGCGGGTAAGTCACTGCCATGATGGGCATCGATTGCTCCAATGCATCCATCCTGATAGATATTATCCCCGGAGAATAAGTACTTACCCAACCTGAAGGAAAGCTGGCTGTCCGTATGGCCTGGGGTCAACCAAACCTCCAGTTTCAAATCGCCCACTTCAATGATGTCACCATCGTTAATCAGTGTCTCCACCTCTACCGGGGGCATCACCATATCGATTCCCTGGGCTTCAATCTGGGCGAATGTTTTAATCCGGTCACCATTTCGTAATGGTTCAGCAGCCAGTGGATGGGCGGAAACCGTCGTTCGCAAGATCTGCTTAGTTTTAGCCAAACCTTGAATGTGATCTACATCTGCATGAGTTGCAATTAAGGTCTTGCATTGCTGAAACGGAAAATCCATCTCACGAATTAACTCGACAACCTCATCAACATCTTCTTCATAGCCAATGTCAATCATCACCCACTGATCTTTGTCATAAATCAAGTAGATGTTACAGCCAATGACATGCCCCAATTGATGGTTCAGTTCAATGATGTTCGGAAATATTGGTTTGCGTTCGATCATAAGTTTTCACTAATTCTATGCTAGGTTTTTTGAATTCTAAGTCGCAATTGGATTCGCGGCAACAACGCTTAGCTTCCCAACGCCTGATCAATTCCAAGACGAAAATTGGGATAGGTTAAATTTATTCCAGTCGTCTTTAAAAGCCCGTGATTCGAGATCCTTTTGTTGGCTCCGTTTGGTTGTAGAGATTCGGTCTCAAATGCGCTCGGCCAACGGATCGGCCCCACACCCAATTGATTGGCTAAGTAATCGTAAAAATCGGATCGAAGTGGGGGATTCCCGTCAGAAACTAAAAAAGTCTCCTCCGATATTTTCTGACTTGCGACCTTACAGACCACTGCTGCCGCATCATCGACATGAATCAGATTGACATACCCCATGGGATCCAATTCTGACCAATTTGCATTTTTAATCGCGGTGATCTTTGGAATTCGGCCCGGCCCGTAAATTCCTGCCAATCTCAACACAACCGATCGAGACCACAATTCAGACCGATGCAACAACGTCTCAGCATCCAAGCAAGCTTGGCTGCTGGGACGGGTGGGCTGCGTGGCCGAAGACTCGGTGACCCACTCCCCGTCACCGCCGCCGTAAACCCCAGTTGTGCTGATATAAATAAGCTGACCTGTTGCCTCTGGCAAATGTTGCAAAACACTATTGAATCCGTCGACATAGACATCTCGTACGTCGGAATAGCGACCACGATCGTAGCCAACGGAAAACAGGACGGTATCGGCCCCAGGCAAATCGCTTAATGAATCAGCCTCAGTTATGTCTGCAATAATTGGCCGGATTCCAATAGATTTCAATTCGGCCACACGCTTAGATGAGCGAGTGACGGCAGTCACCTCGTCTCCAGCCTGAATCCATTGCTTCGCCACCCGTAAACCAAGGTATCCGCACCCAATGACCAATCGATTCACCGCAATTTCCACCAAGTTTCTGTTAGGTTCAAGCCCACAAAATTGTTAAAACCGTTGAAAATAACCTTTTAAACAGGGTCAACTTCACCCAACTTACTGCGAAGTCGGTAAGTCAATGTTACAATAACCGTAGGAGTGACGTCAGCCATCACTTATGTCTGATAAGACCCTTACAAACTGAGCTTTTTCTCCCCACCAAGGAAACACCTCAAATGCGACTCGCATCCCAGCAAACCTCCAAGAGAACCTTCGCCTGTCTCATTGCATTCCCCCTTTTCATGATGCTTTGGCTCTGCTCAGCAGTCGTCATGGGACAAGAGGAAGAGAACTCGAACGAAACATCAGCCGCAAATAAGCCCAGTATTAGTTTAGATTTCCTCAACGAAGGAACCGCACCCAGCTCGATCGAACAATTACGACTGATGGAGGAGCAAGTCCTCAAAATCGCAGACATGGTGAAACCTGCAACCGTCAACATCGCAGTTGGAGAATCTCAAGGGACTGGTGTCGTCATCAGCCGTGACGGCTACATTCTGACTGCAGCGCACGTCATCAACCGCCCGGGGTTGAATGCCCGAATCACTTTCCCAGACGGCCAGGTCACCTTTGCAACCACACTAGGCACCCATCCCGGAATCGACTCGGGAATGCTCAAACTGAATACGCCCGGTAAATGGCCTTACCTTGACGTTGGAGAATCTGAATCGCTCAAACGGGGCCAGTGGGTTATCGCAATCGGTCACCCGGGTGGCTTAGACAAAGACCGTGGTTTGGTCGTTCGGGTTGGCCGACTGATTTATAAGAGTCGTTCCGTTCTGCGTACTGACTGCACGTTGGTCGGAGGGGACTCAGGTGGACCTCTGGTCGACATGGACGGCTATGTGATCGGAATTCATAGTCGGATCGGATCCAGCCTAACTGATAACTTACATGTTCCCATCGATATTTTTTCAGAAGAGTGGGACATGCTGGCCGATGATTTTGGCGTGGTTGTCGGGAGTAGCACCGCCTACTTAGGAATGAGCTTGGACTCCGGTACCAATGTCGTAAACCGCGTGAACCCCAACCAACCGGCTGCGAAAGCCGGAATACAAGTCGGTGACAAGATCATTCAAATTGGAGAGGCAAAAATAGAGTCGCCAGCCGATTTACGGCGAGCCCTACGTGATAAGAAGCCTCGCGACGAAGTGGTGATCAGAGTTTCTCGTAAAGAAAAAATTCGCCCCAAACAGGATAAAGACTCGGAGGATAAAGACTCGGAGGATAAAGACTCGGAGGATAAAGACTCGGAGGATAAAGACTCGGAGGATAAAACAAAGCAGGTTGAATTGGATGTCACTGTCACGCTCGGCTATGGCTAATCATGCCGCCCACGCAATTCCATCCATCAATCATCTCACCAAGGCACACTCAAATGAAAATCTCATTACAAACAAACCTTTTTCTATGGGCGTTGATCGCGATCACGATCGCAATCCACTCCTCGGTCAACGCACATGCGGCCGTACCCTCGGCTGCATCGGTTTTCCTGGCTGCGCAGACGCAAGCTGACGAGAAAGACGACGAGAAAGACGACGAGAAAGACGACGAGAAAGACGACGAGAAAGACGACGAGAAAGACGACGAGAAGGCTGACGAGAAAAAATCCGAAAAGACTCCCAGACGGAGCACTCGATCTTCCAGATACTCAAAGTCTGCGTCTGACTTTGTTTCCGTTTTCTCGCCCGCCATTGCGTCTGTGACTCCGGCCACGGTAATCGTCACCGATGGAAAGCGACAAATTGCATTAGGCACCATTGTCGGTTCCGAGGGATTGGTACTTACCAAAGCAAGTGAACTGAAAGGGAAGGTCACTTGCGAATTGGCGGATGGCCGAAAGTTGCTCGCTTCGATTCAGGGAATCGATCCCAAAACGGATCTCGCACTACTAAAAATTGAGGCTAAGGACCTTGTTGTGGCTACCATCAACCCAAGTGCCAAACCTAAAGTCGGTGCCTGGGTAGCAACCGTTGGACCAGACGAAACCCCTCTGACCGTTGGAGTTGTCGGTTGCAATAGCCGAAAGATAAAAGGATCACGAGCGATGATGGGCGTCTTTCTGGCGGATTTGGAACCGGGAAAAAAGGGAGTTCGAATCAACCAAGTCACTGCAAATTCTCCAGCAGAACGGGCCAACATCTTGGTCAACGACATCATCACGGCCATTGACGGAAAAGAGACGCCAGACCGCTCCACGCTTCAAGAAACCGTTGCGGCTTACAGCCCGGGTGACAGAATCACGATCACCATACTGCGCCGGAGAAAGGAAATCGAAATCTCCCTAACCCTAGGCGATGGCAACAAAATCAACCCAATGATGGATCGCAGCAACCAACAAAATCGCATGGGCAGCACCCTAAGCAGCCGACGAAACGACTTCGAACTCGCAATGCAACATGATTCGCCACTCCAAGCCAAGCAGTGCGGCGGACCGCTTGTCGATCTTTCCGGCAATGTTGTAGGCATAAACATCGCACGTTCCGGTCGGGTCGACAGCTTGGCGTTACCTTCGGAGGTTGTGCTTCCCATCTTACAAGAGTTAAAGACCGGAAACATGCTGCCCGCCATTGTTAATAAAGAGAAACTCGATCGCATTGAAGCGGAATTGGCCGCTTTGGTTACAGCGGACAAAGATGCGTCAGCATCCGAAGCCGAGATGAAATTGAAATTCGAAACTCAGAAAGCAAGGGAAGAAGAACTCGCCAAGATGTTGAAAGATATTGAAAGTCGGCTTGAAGAATTAAAGGACTCTAAGTCCGAATCTGAGAAAGAACTCAAAAGCCTGAAAGCGAAAATTGAGAAATCGCAAAAGTCTCGAGAACGGCTAGAAGCTGACAGAAAGCGACTGTCGACAGGCGTCCGATAGAAACACCGATCGCCCTTACGCCACAAAGCCCGGCACACTCGTCTCGGGCTTTTCTATTGCCTGTGTAAATCAGCAACCACTCCTATTCGATTGCTTCGATTTTGCGGTGGTGGGTTCGGCACTCAAGGTAAGCTGACAAAATAATTTGGGCGGCGATTTTATCCAGTTTCGCCTTACGCGATTTTCCGCTTAACCCGCTTTGCGATAAAAACTCACGAGCCAATACCGTCGTGTAACGCTCGTCCATCCAGTCAACCGGAAGTCCCGTTTGTTCATTCAACCAAGCACCAAATCGACGAGCTTCTTGTGATTTTTGGCTTTCATCACCACTCATGTGGACCGGCAATCCCAAAACGAAACCACACAAACTCTCCCTACGCGCAAGCTGCTTGAAATAATCGGCGTCTTGGTGGGGGCTACGGCAAACATACGTCTCAAGAGGACTCGAAATGATCTGTTCTGTGTCACAAACGGCGATTCCGATCCGCACTGTGCCAAAATCGATACCGGCAAGACGACCACTGGATGGCAACAACGTTTTATCAGGCTTAGGAATATTCATGGGGATAGTGAGTTACTCCGTTTTACTTTCGGGCTGTGCCTCGATTGGATTCATTTCCTTCGCCGAAATAAAATAGCCTTCTTCAATAAAACGAAGAGTTGATTCTAAAGTGATTTTATTTTTCATCATTGTCGAGTGAAGTAACGGTCGCACCAGCCAATCTTTTGCGCCCATCAAACGAGTCTCTTCAAGACTGACGGTAAAATCATCAGGCCCCGTCAGAACGAAATTGTTCAATTTTTGAGTCTCATCTTGGGCTCCAGAAATGATTCCAAATTCGAACGGGGGAGTGGCCAAGTGTGGTTCAAGATCTTCCCATTTCTCTCCTAATTGTTTTCCAGCGACTCCTGCCGCCGCATTAAATAACGGATTGTTCCGTAAAAAGTGTGCGAATTGCGAACCTTGATTCGGCGGGCCTAACATCACCATACGATGAAATCGTGGATCCATGCCTTCTTTCTGTAGCATCAAATCACTCAGATAGTGTCGTATCACAATATTGCCCATGCTGTGTGCGACAAAATTAATTTCTGTAACATCTGACCCTAAGTGCCGTATCAACCGGGCGAGGTCGTTCGCATGCCGTGCGATCACACCACGCGAGCTGGCGTACTCGACATTGATCGCCTGATAGTCACTATTCTCTTCCAAGTAATCTGCCAAAGGCGCCATCGAATGACTTGATCTCATCAAGCCGTGTAAAATGATTACTAACTTTCCCGCATTTGGCCGAATGTCACCGCTGGCCACCAACCCATCGAGCTGAAGCTTACATTGCTCTAAAGTGCCCCAGCCCTGACGGACATCTTTGGGATCAATCAAACGATGATGCCCAGTGACCGCGTTTCGCTGGATTCGCCAATCAGAAAGATAAACAATGTCCGTCCAAAACTGACGACCACCCATCGTTTTCAGTTTCAAATTGAATGGCATGACGCCCTCATGTTTACCGTTTGACTGATCCGACTGCCCAAACAACAGGCCTGCAGATCCCTGAAACGACAACGCCAACACAATGGCAATACCGATTTGTCCCCGATAGACCAAATTTAGAGATATTGCTCCCATTGCCTCTCCTCCAACTGCTGAACCACTTGCTTGACTGCCGCTTCATCGTTGCGTTCAGCAATCAGCGTTGCATCGGCCGTGTGGACGATAATACAGTTTTTTATTCCAACTGTAACAATCAAGTGCTCTGATTCAGAATCCCCTGCCTGAATGATGCAATTCTGGGTATCAAGCATCATCGCGCGTCCGGATGAAGTGTTTCCATGTTCATCCCTCCCCCGCAACCGAGGCAATGCAGACCAGTTACCTAAGTCATCCCACTCGAAAGGCGCTTCCACGACTAAGACATTTTCGTAATGCTCCATGACCGCGAAATCGATGGATTTACAATCCATCGCTGTAAACTCGCGCTGCAAAATTTCGTTGAATTCCGGCAATCCAATGCTTTCTGAAATCTTGGTGACTCGATGGAACATTGCCGGCTCAAAACGTCGGATCGCCTCTAGAATGGTCTTGGCCTTCCAAACAAAAATCCCAGAGTTCCAATAGAACGTTCCTGAATCAAGAAACTCCTGTGCCGTGGCGGCATCCGGCTTCTCACGGAAACAATCAACACGATAGGCCGAAAAACCAGCACAATCGAGACTCGCATCATCCCTTTGGATATAACCAAAGACTTCAGCCGGGTAGGTAGGTTGAATCCCAAACGTGACAATCCTTTGCGGGTCCTCCTCAACCAGCTCAACAGCTCCTTGGAGCGATTTCTGAAATAGATCGGTCGGAGTAATCACGTGGTCCGCTGGCATGACCACCATCGTTGCCTCCGGATCCCGAGACGCAATGAGCGCTGCGGCCAAACTGATACAGGGTGCCGTATCTCGCTTCGCCGGCTCGCCAATAATGCACTCGCGTGGAATACCTGGCAGTTGCACGGCAATTGGGTCAACCAAAGACTGATTGGTAACGATCATGATATGATCGTTGCTACAAAATCCGGCCAAACGGTCAACGGTCGATTGCAACATACTTCGGTCTCCCGTCAGTTTCAGGAGCTGCTTGGGGTTGCTCTTACGACTGGCAGGCCAGAAACGAGTCCCCGCCCCTCCCGCCATGATTGTCGCATAAACCATAATCATTCATCCTTTTATTTTTTAATTAAAACACCGGCGTTTTAACAGCTCGGTTGGCTACCTGTTCGGAGCGGTCATTCAATCAAAATACTTGGACGCGACTACGTCTTCCATTTTTCCCATTCGCGCAACAACTTGCTGTTGGTCAACGGCGAACGAGGGATTGATTTCTATGGTCACGCCTTCCGCGACAGAAACTCCTGCACGTTCCAACCATTTTCGGTGTAAGTCACTCATGGCCTTCTTTACGTGCTCCGGGGTCTCTGAACTTGCAGGAGGTGCGTTCTTGACAGCGCAAAACCCCTCGGCGGGGTCAACTTCACAGACAATGGCATTTTTAGCCTTTGGCAGAAGATCAAAAATAAACTTCTCAAACTTGGTAGCGTTGGCATGTTCCGGTCTCACTAAATCGCCATCACGATCTATGTAGGGCACCTGCTTTTGCGCTCTGTGGAAAGGGAGGGAATCGGTATCGTGCCGAACCCGATCCAGAAAGGATGAGTTAAAAACATGCACGGCAATACTTCCAGCCCAAAATTTCAAGGATCCGTCAGGATTTTGGGCTCTCGCGTGCTCTTCAGGCAGATCACTGTATTCAATGATTTGAACATTACCGTCGACTGAAACAACATTTCCAACTTTCTGCAGTGGTTCGTTTTTACGTATGACCTGCGTCGTCATTTCTGATTCGTTCATAATATGAAAACCGATCAGCGATGGGTCACATGCCTGAATCAAAGGATTATCGACCTGTCCGTAAAAAATATGTTCAACACCACGATCCAACATCTCCTGGAGATGGCCACTTTCGACTAACCCGGCAATGGCACCACCATGTCCGTTCGGACTTTGAAAAATAGAATGCTTTTCAGCCAAGATGATTTTCCCATCAGAATCCACCGCCGGCATCACGCCTTGGCAAAACATCCGAAAATCACGATCTGGATAACCAAAACGTTTGTTCTGTGTCAAATAGTTGAGCGACTCATTATGCGTTGGAGGACTGGTCATGACATAAAAAGGGATGATGCCGCCAAATTGCTTGGCCCGGGCCGCGACCTTCTCAATAATAATTTGGTACAAACTCCGCTGGCTTAGGGGACCAATCGGAAACATTCCCTTGGGGTGGTCAAAACCCAACCGACTCCCCTGCCCTCCTGCCGTAAGAACCATCGCAACCTTTCCAGCAGCAATGGCCTCGCCCCCTAATTCCAATGCTTTGCTATGTGCAACCGAATCTCGAAACCGATCTAACGTAATCGCTGGAGGCGGCTCCGCTCGGGCGGCTTTTTCACTCCAAAGTTGCTCTAGTCCTTCTTGAGCCAACAAGCATCGAAGCTGCTCGAAATCGATGGATTCGATTTGGCCTTGTAGATGTTGTTGCTGCAGCGGGACTAAGGTATCCCAAAATTCCAATAAGTGGGATTGACCGTAGGTATTCAGCAGTGACGATAAAGATTCAGGACAACTCATTTCTGGTTTTCCTATGAACGATCTACTGTCAAGGGCGATGCGGCGACAACCTCAACTAAAACACTGGTCGCTTTCGTGGCAGGTTGGCTCAACACAATCTCTGCCCGCAACCCGTAAACCTTACAGTCTGTCAAACGGATTCGGACCTGCTCGAGGTCAAGAGCCATGGTTTCGACTTCAGGAACACTGGGCATCGCCGGCTGGATCATCACATGCAACGTATATCGCTGTTGCCCGGGTTCAAACTTACACCGAAAATAGCCGGCCAGTGTGTCGAAACCGTCCTGCTCCGCTCGATTGATTTGCTGAATGAATCCCGGGGCTTTTAAGGCTGAAACGCCTTCCAAATCGTCGGTCCCAAGAGTCAAACCATTGTTTACTGATTGCACGTTCATAGGTTCATCTATCAGAAATAAAAAAGAGCGGTGATTCTCACCGCTCTTAAGATAGATAATTCGGCCAAGTCAAAAAATGGCAGTTTATCAGGCAGACGCCATACTGGCCGCTTTTTCCTGAAGTTTGACCGCCGCCTCAGTGTTTTCCCATGTGAATTCCGGCTCACTACGTCCAAAGTGCCCGCCGGCAGCCGTGTTACGAAAAATGGGTCTTCTCAGATCTAGGTATTCGATAATGCCTTGGGTGGAAAGGGGAAACACTTCTCGCACCATCTCACAGATGGCTTCATCAGCGATGGTGCCGGTCCCTTGGGTATCTACATTAATGCTTACCGGATCTGCAACGCCGATCGCGTATGCCAACTGAACCTCGCATCGCTTGGCAAGTCCCGCAGCAACAATGTTCTTGGCAACGTGACGAGCCATGTAGGCAGCGCTTCGATCTACCTTCGTTGAATCTTTTCCGCTGAATGCACCACCACCATGCCGTCCCCAACCACCGTACGTATCGACGATGATCTTTCGCCCGGTCAAACCACAATCACCGTGAGGTCCACCAATCACAAAATTGCCGGTTGGATTGATGTGATACGTCACATCACCCTTGTTAAGTTCGCTTGGAAGTAGAGGGTCAACGATCTCTTGTTGGATGAACCTTTTGATCTCTTCGTTTGAGACCTCAGGGCTATGCTGAGTTGAAACCACGACGGTATCGATCCGAACCGGGGTAAAACCATCATACTCGACAGTCACTTGACTTTTACTGTCAGGTCGCAACCAACTCACTTCGCCATCGAATCGCGATTTGTTCAAACGAGCAAGAATCTTATGTGAAAGGGCAATGGGTAGCGGCATCAACTCTTCAGTATCATCACAAGCAAACCCAAACATCAAGCCTTGGTCGCCAGCGCCATCGGCATCGACGCCCATTGCTATATCGGGACTCTGTTGGTCAAGCTGAACCATCACCTGACAGGTATCGGCTCCGATTCCAATCTCATCCGAGGTGTATCCCACTTCTCGAATCACATCGCGAACAATTTTTTCAATGTCAACATCTGCTTTGGAAGTGATCTCACCCGCAACAACGGCTAAACCTGTCGTTACCATGGTTTCGCAAGCGACACGGCTCGCGGGGTCTTGGGCCAGCATCGCATCCAAGACGGCATCAGAAATCTGGTCCGCCAATTTATCGGGGTGACCCATGCTGACAGATTCACTGGTAAAAAGGTACTTTTCTGAGGACACTAGGCGCTCCCTTTGCGTTGTTCCAACGACCAATCCTATTTATCGTTGTTGCGAATAAATACAGGGGTTTATGTGCAAGCAAGACACGCAGTAACAATGCGTAATTACCCTATCTTGGCAAGCCAGCAGATGCTTTCGAGCCCATATTCTAAACCAGAGACCCGAAAAGGCTCAACCACTAATTAAGGGCTATTTGGATTCCCACTTACCTAAATCCAGAAGTTTTCAGTCACGCAGCTGCGTGACGATTGGCATCCCGTGGCAAATCCGTCGATTTTTCGCTACTAAGAATTTCCTCCAACATTGATACCGTTCGCGCAACAGCCCCACGCTGGCGAATCACCAACTGCTGGCCACGCAGTCCCATCTGGTGGGCCAACTGCGGCTTTGAAATGGCCGATCGGACAAAATCGAATAAGTCGTTCTCCGAGCAGACAACTTGAGCTGCGTGTTGATCCAGTAACATCTGAACCACGTCTCTAAAATTTTGAGTTTGCGGCCCGAAACAGACCGGAACACCATAAGCGGCCGGTTCAATCATATTTTGCCCACCCCGTTTTCCCATCGAACCGCCGACATAAGCAACATTCGCTAACCCCCACCACGCCGACAATTCGCCGATCACATCCACCACTAACACATCTGCAGTCGCAAAGACATCCTGATTTCCATGCTCCCCCAATTCAGATCGCAACTGGACGTTCAGCCCTCGATCCGCGAGCATCTTTTTCAGTTTTTGAGATCGATGGATATGGCGAGGTACCAGAACCAAACGAACCTCGTATCCGGATTCCCGAGCTCGAGACAAGACTTCTGCTGCCATTAAGTCTTCCTCGACTTGGGTACTACCCGCGAGAAAAATGAAGTCATCCCGCTGAATCCCAATTCGTTCCCGCAACTGCTGAGTCTGAAGATTCTCAGGATTGATATTGGCCCCGTCAAATTTAACGCTTCCGGTAACCTGAAGCGTTTGCCGATCAATTCCTAACGCCTCCATCCGATGGGCGTATTCTTCATTCTGGACCCCTAAAGACGTCATGCGGCGGAGCAGAGGAGACCAGAACCATTTGAACCGTAAGTAGTGCTCAAAGCTGCGAGCGCTAATCCGGCCATTGACTAAGGCAACGGGGACCCCACAGCTGCGAGAAACGGAAATCAGATTCGGCCACAACTCTAATTCAGCCAAGACCAATAGCGAGGGACGGATCTTGCGAATGACATTCCGAATCGCCCAAGTAAAGTCGAACGGGCAAAAAAAGACTCGGTCGTTTGGATACAATTGCCGGGCCAAATCATAACCGGTTTCAGTCGTTGTTGAGATCGCAAACTCACAACCTGAAATCCTATTTGAAAGTTGGTCCATGATCGGGCGCAGCAGATTCACTTCACCCACACTGACCGCATGCAACCAAATGCAAGGCGCATCACTGGTACGTGAAGGCACTTTCCCTGTCAACTTGACCCACCAACCCCGCCGGTTCTTTTGCTGGAAGACGGCGCGATAAAGCAGCCACGGAGACAGACACGTCAACATCGCTACATAGACGAGATTCAGCAGGTATCTCAAACGGGAGTCCTTCCCCAATTCCGTTTCGTTTCGAATCAGGCACGCTTTCGCATACAACAAGCTTTGTACTTCTTACCACTTCCACAAGGACAGGGCTCGTTCCTGCCAACACGAGTGTCCCGGTTACGAATTGTCTCAACTTTACTTTTTCCCTGCTCGCCACTGGCCGCCGCATTCTGTTCCTTGGCAAACTCGCTGGGCGCCGAATCACTCGTCGAAAAATCGTCATGCCGAGCACTTGTCTCTACCAGTGTGTTACTAACGAAGTCTTCGTTCAATTGCTCCATTCGGAAAATCAAATCGGTCACACGCTCGCCAATACTACGCCACAAGCCTTCAAATAAACGCATCCCTTCGCGCTTGTACTCTACCTTTGGATCCAGTTGGGCCATCCCTCTTTGACCGACGGCGCTGCGCAAGTAATCCATCGCGAGCAAATGGTCTTTCCACGCTGAATCTACGATTTCTAAGAGAACGATACGCTCCATTCGTCGCATTTCCGGGTGGTAATGATCTTCGACGACGGCTTCCAAACGCTGCTGCAAATCTTCCCGTTCTAAATCCTCGAGATCTTTTACCGATAGATCGTATCCCAAAGTTTCCTTGTACCATCCAATCAATGAATCGGCCGCATCAGAACCACTTATCACGGGCACTTCACCCTTATCATCCAAAGCATTGACTTTGGCCTGCACTTCTCCAATCAGATCTTGAGCCATCTGCTGATGCTCGCGACTTTTCTCTAACAAGTAGCTCCGCATCTCATCCCGCTGCTTGTTCTTAAGATCCTCCACCTCAAGTTCTTTTTCAAATCGACGACTAGCCCATTTAACCAAGCCCTCACGATCGATCCGGGTACTTCCTGGTTGAACAAATTGATAAAGCCCCGCCATGACGGGATATTCAGCCTCTTTATCCTCGTAGGTGGCCACTGCTCGATTGACAACTAATTCGACAATGTCATCGTTAGAATCCAGGGACTTCACTTGATCCAAATCAATATCTATCCCGAACTTGGCTTTCACCCACTTTAAAGCCGTCTTGGCACCAAAATCCATATCGAGCATGGGTGCGCCTTCGACGAGATCGATCTTCTGAATCGCCGCGCGGCAGCGGTCGATCAACATCTCGTCGACGCGATCACGTCCTGATTTTTTAAGATCTCGATCTCGAACACTCAATTCCCATCGAATATTGGCAAATTTTGCGAGTGCCTCCCAATTCCATTCCCGCTCATCTTCCGTTATCGGCAGGTTTTCCTCTATGGAGCCGAGAATCTCTGTCTCTGCCAAACGCTCAGCTTCATCTCGAGCGACCTGATAGGCTTCTTCCGCAGAAAGGTTTCGGAAATTCTTAGGGTCCAGCGAAACGGACAATCGGTTTCCAGCGAAATTGGAAAACGACTCAGTCCCAAAATCACGCGCCAAAACCGTCGTGAGATTGGCCTCGGTTTGCTCTCGAATCATATCCAGAACAATATCCCGACAACTGACCCCATCCAAAATGTTTTGTCGGAAACGATAAACTCGCTTTCGCTGTTCATCCATCACCTCGTCGTATTCAAGAAGGCTCTTCCTTATTTCAAAGTTATACTCTTCTCGTTTTTTCTGAGCGCCATTAATGCGCCTCGAAACCATACTACTCTCGATTGGCACCTCATCCTTGAAACCGCCAAATTCAAGGACTCTTCGCACGTAAGGGCCTGCAAAGATCCGCATCAAGTCGTCATCGAGGCTGAGATAGAACCGGCTACTTCCTGGATCACCCTGACGACCACAACGGCCACGCAGCTGTAAGTCGATGCGACGAGCGTCATGACGTTCCGTCCCAATCACATGAAGCCCACCATGCGCTTTGACTTTTTCGCCTTCAACGGACATTTGATGTTCTTCATCGATTTCTGCAACCAACGCATCCCATTCATCGGATGGAACATCTAATCGAGTCGGATATTTATCCTGCAAGCGAGCCCAAGCCAAGGTTTCAGGATTCCCGCCGATCACAATGTCAGTGCCTCGACCTGCCATATTGGTCGCGATCGTCACGGCCCCAGCGCGTCCGGCCTGAGCGACAATTTCAGCTTCTCGCTTATGGTTTTTGGCATTTAAGACTTCGTGTTTAATTCCACGACGATTCAAAAGGCCGGACAGCAATTCACTTTTTTCAATCGATACGGTACCCACTAAAACCGGTCGGCCGCGATATTGCACTTTCTCAATTTTTCCCAGATCGATGCATTCCTCGGTACCATCCTTTTTAGATGCGATCACCACCGATTTTTCATTCTCCGACTTAATGTTACCAACAAGGTGTTCGCCTGATTTCAGAAAGAGCGTGTCCCACTTGTGGGTATTTTCAATATCCTCAGCAACAGCATGCCATTTGTACTTCTCGGCGCTAAAAATGGTGTCGGGAAATTCGAGCCGCTGCATTTTCCGATTTGTTGGAATCGCAATAACATCCAGCTCGTAAATCTTCCAGAATTCCGAGGCCTCTGTCATGGCCGTACCGGTCATTCCGCAGATCTTATCGTACAACTTAAAGTAGTTCTGCAGCGTGATCGTCGCCAACGTCTGCGTCTCCTCTTTAATCTTGACGCCCTCTTTGGCCTCCACCGCTTGATGGAGTCCATCGCTCCATTGACGCCCTTCCATCAAACGTCCGGTGAACTCATCAACAATGACAATAGCGCCATCTTTAACAACGTAATTGACGTCCTTTTTGTAAAGATTGTGAGCCTTCAAAGCATTGTCGATCATGTGCGGCCAATCCATATTACCCGCAGTATAAAAACTCTCTACGCCAGCCTCTTTCTCCGCGTGCCTTACACCGTCATCAGTCAGCGTGGCCGTATGGTCTTTTTCATTGACTGCAAAGTGAACATCCTTGGTCAAGCCTCGGGCGATTTTGTCGGCTTCGGCGTAACGAGCAATATCCGAGTGAGCCGGTCCCGAAATAATCAATGGAGTACGGGCTTCATCAATTAGAATGTTATCCACTTCGTCAATGATCGCAAACGCCAGCCTTCCTTGCGCTTGCTGCAAACGCTTTGGAAATCGGGCATCATCCCGGGACGCCGGCCGCATGTTATCTCGCAAGTAGTCAAACCCGAATTCGTTATTCGTTCCGTAAGTGATATCGCACGCGTAAGCTACCTGCCGTTCACTGGGAGGCATGTTGCTTTGAATCGCACCCACCGTAAGACCGAGACCCATGTAGAGGGGTCCCATCCACTCCATGTCTCGCCGAGCCAAGTAATCATTAACAGTGATAACATGAACTCCGCGACTCTCTAACGCATTTAGATATGCAGGCAGCGTGGCAACCAGCGTCTTACCTTCACCCGTCACCATCTCAGCAACAGAGCCGTCATGTAAAACCATCCCACCAATTAACTGCACATCGTAATGACGCATACCCAGGAAACGCTTTCCTCCCTCGCGGCACACAGCGAACGCCTCAATGAGAATATCATCCGTCGTTTCACCATTGCGCAATCTCTGCCGAAAAAGCTCTGTTTGTTCGCGCAGTTCCTCTTCGGTCATTTTTTCAAAACGCGGCTCCAGCGCGGTGATCGCATCCACCCTGCCCTGCAGTCGTTTGACGAAACGAGCATTAGACGAACCAAAAAGATTCGTAATCGTTCTCTCAAATCCGCTGATCAAACCGCCAAAAAACAGCGTTAGCGAATCCCAAATTCTTTCCAGCAATTCCATGTTGGCTTTCTACCCGCAATTTTGTCAGTTGACGCGATCCAGCCGTGGGCAAGGCTCAAGAATCCAAAGGCCGAGAAACACTTTTTCAGCCGACAACTGCCATGACGTAAGTTCATTGGTCGTAACAGATTATATTTCTTGCAGTATAGGGTCAACTGAGAAACAGCACGCTGAATCGGCCGTTGTCCCCGACAGTGAAAGCAAAAATCAGGCCCCTTTTTGGCAGATTCAGCTTCCTGAACCTCATCGATCGACGCAAACGGCGTGCCGGCAGGCCTTTACGGCGGCCACTTATTTGATTCTCAACAACAGATTACACTGCCTCAGTGGGTTTCCACCGAACTTTTAAACAACAGGAATTGTTGACTTTGTGAAAAAACAGCCCCTCACTACCGATATTTCAGGCGAAATGGTTCTGCTTGGAACAGGCACATCCGTAGGCGTACCCGCTCTAGGATGTGGATGTGATGTTTGTCTTAGCACAGATCCACGGAATAAACGGACTCGATGCAGTGCCATATTAGGGCTGCCAGGTGGCAATTTACTAATCGATACATCCCCAGATTTGCGATCGCAGTTATTGCGAGAAAAAGTCGGTATTGTTCACTCGGTTGCCTACACTCACGAACACACAGATCACGTCGCAGGGTTTGACGACCTTAGGCTGTTTCAGTTTTACCTCGGTCATCCCGTCCCCATATTTTGTAACGAGGCCGTTGAACAACGTCTCAGAAGTGCGTTTGATTACGCGTTTGCGAACATCGAACCAACTCATGCGGGAGCCGTTCCAGCGGTGGATCTTCATCCGATATCGGAAGAACCATTCGAGGTGCTGGGAACCCTCGTCACTCCAATCCCGCTCAAGCACGGTCCTCGATTTGACGTCCTTGGATTCCGCATTGGAAACGTCGCTTACTGCACCGACGTGAAAACTATTCCAGAGTCTAGCTGGCCTTTGTTACAAAACTTGGACACTTTGGTTTTGGATGCTCTTCGCCCCAGGTCTCACCCGACTCACCTGAACTTTGAAGAAGCGGTCGAGGTCGCCCAAGAACTAAAAGCCAAGGCTACCTATTTTACGCACTGTTCCTGCGACGTGGACTATTCTTCAACCAACGCGCAACTGCCACCAGGGATTGAAGTTGGCTATGACGGACTTAGGATTCGCCTAACATAAAGAAACATGCAAAAAAGTGGCCGTGAAAACCACGGCCGCATGCGTCATACTTTCTAAAATCACTTTAAGTGGCTTGGCGAGAACACCGCGATTACTCGGCTTGTCGATCAATTGTTGGCGACTTTGTTATCACCCAACAGTTTCAGGTAGTCCACGGTGATTCGCAAAACTTCGTCCATGTAATAGTCGCGCTTGATTTCCAAATTCGAGTGATTGACCTGATCCTCAATCTCTTTCTTGTCAGCTTTCTCCGCATTTAATTTTTTTCGACGCAAGAGATATTTCTCTTCGTTGAGAGAGGCGGTCTTTCGATTCTTCTGCTCAACGTAAGCACTGATCTCGTCCTTCTTTTTAACAAACTTCTCTGACGTCGCGATCCTAGCCATTGAACCATCTTGGAGAGACTTTAGATTCTCCGGCTTTACCAGTCCAAAGTTCTTTGGCTGAGCCGAAGGAACGCTATCCCACTCCACCGGATAGTCCAAGTCTTTCTCACTAACATCCATTTTGTCAGTGATCGAAGGAAGTACAATATCCGAGAGCACACCGCGTTTCTGCGTACTGTCCCCATTCGGCCGGTAGAATTGTTGCATCGTGATTTTCAAGGCACCGTACATGTTGGGAGATTTAGCAACGCCAAATACTAACTGGTTCAAATCGATTAGGCTCTGAACCGTTCCTTTGCCATGAGTGGTGGTATCACCAATCACGATTCCCCGTCCATAGTCCTGAATCGCTCCTGCCAAAATTTCACTTGCACTAGCACTGAATTTACTTGTCAGCACAACAACCGGCCCATCCCAGCTCATGCCGGATCGCTCGTCGTTATGCTTTTGAATCTGACCATATGCGTCTTTCACCTGGACGACAGTACCTGTATTAATAAACAGCCCAGTACAATCAATGGCCTCTCGCAGACTACCTCCGCCGTTTCGACGCAAATCAATGACCACCGAATCAACTCCTTTGTCACTGAAGCCTTCCAATATTCTCTCAACGTCTCTGGTCGTACTTCGCGCGTCAGTGGAACCCCGCTTACTGCTCTCCATGTCTGCGTAAAAACTTGGGAGGTCAATCACCCCAATTTTATAAGGCGACCCGTCACTTTTCGCTCCCTCTTCAAAAACAACACCTCGAGCAGCACTATCTTCGAGTTTGATTTTTTCACGAACGATCTTCACCGTTTTGATGTCGCTGCCGTCTTCAGACAGGACTTGCAAGCGAACCGTCGTACCTGCCTTCCCGCGGATTTTCTGTACCACGTCATCAAGCTTCATTCCGGTGACATCAACAAAATCTCCAGATTCGCCCTGGCCAACGCCGACAATTTTATCTTCGACAACAATCTCGCCCTGTTTATCCGCCGCACCACCGACGACAACTCGTTTGATAACAGTGTAACCGTCATCTGTTGACTGAAGCGTAGCCCCGATCCCCTCCAATTGAAGACTCATTGATATCAAGAAATTCTCAAAGGAATCCTTTGACATATAAGCCGTGTGAGGATCGAAACTAGACGTGATCGCAGTCACGTACATCTCAACGACGTCGCCGTTGTCTGTTTGATGCATACGTTTGTCATATGCATCATAACGCTTCTTCAGTTTTTCTTTGGGATCAACCTTTGAGTCCTTGTCATTCTTTAGCACCATTAAGTTGTATTTTATTCGCTTTCGCCAGCGATCGCGCACTTCTGCATCATTCTTTGCAAAACTGATGGCATCTCGATCCGTAGTAATTTCTTCATCCATCGTGTAGTCAAATGCAGTATCAACGAGCGATTCAGCTAATTTCGTTCGCTCGTCGACGCGTTGAAGAAAACGATTGAAGATTGCAAAGGCAATTTCGTAGTCGCCATCTTTCATTTTGTCATCAACACTGTCTCGCCATTTTTTTGAAAATTCATCCACATCTGACTGCAGGAAGTAAACCTTCATCGGGTCAAGCATTTTGACAAACATGTCAAACGCCCGCTGCGAAATACTGTTGTCCAGCGGTTTTCGGGATAGATGATCACGTTGCATCAACTGGGCAACTAATCGCGAGACTTGTTTTTCCGACCGCGATGGCTTGCCGAAAGTTTCGGTATCGTCAGCAAACAGACTCTGAGCCAGCAGGCCTGAAATCACGAAGGTGCATGACAAACAGGAAAAAAGAACGAAGCGTTGTGCAAGTTTGAAGCGAGCTTTTCGCATGATATCCCTCGATTGATACATCCGGGTCGGCTTAGACCACGTATTTTAACAAATTTGAATCGTTGAATCCTAGTGTTTACCAAATCCATCGGCAAGATCGATTGAACGTAACCAACCTCGCTAACAGAGGACGCCGCCGCCTCTGAAAACTTACAAAGATGAGCCAAAGTTTTAGACACTTCTTCGTGACATTTTTCTTGGAACCCTCCAATTTAGACCATTTCATGGAGAATCCGTCTACTCCCTAGGCGTTTACCGGTTTTTCATCGACCACAGTAACCACTTTATTCCCCTAGCCTCCTGCGTTTATTCCTCCCATTTGATCGACGTTTGTAAATTAACAACTTATAATGAGGCCCGCGTTAAGATCCTATCTGATCGAATCCGCTTCATTTCTTTGGCGTATTTGCTCGACGTATTTGCCATAGGGATCCATTTCGATTTCAACACACCTGAACGAATCTCGCCTAAAGTGCCAGCCTTTTTGTTAATGAACTCCGGGACCAATACCGGCGCCCGTTTCGAGTTAAGCCCTACGGAAAAAAATCTATTAGGACGTGATTGGAAATGCGGAATCGTTTTAAACGACCCGCAATCATCACGAGTCCACGCGGAAGTTTTCGCCGACGAAGAAGGTTGGTGGATCTCTGATAATGACAGCAGTAACGGCACGTTTGTCAGCGGTCAGCTAATTGACAACGCGCGACTGATGGACGGAACGGAAATCAAAATTGGTTCGTCGATGTTCACTTTCATGCTGGCAAGTCGTGGGAGTGACTCCGACTCAGAGATTCCCGGATTCAAACCAACTAGCTCGACGATTATTCTTGATCGCTCGATGGACCCCAGGGAAACGGGACAGTACACCTTAAATTTCCTGAAGGGTCACAATTGGGGGCAAGATTTCTTTTTCCTCTTCCAATTGAGTGTGAAACTACTGGGTATCGATGATCCAGATGAGGTCATTCAAATTTGCATGAAGCGGCTATTCGAGAGGACGGGCGCTTCGGTAACCGGATTCATGTGGCTAAGTGAAAACGGAAAATTAATTCCCAAGTTTGTTTATCCACAGGAGGGCCCCGACAGACTTGTTTTGGACGAAGATTTAACACGACGGGTTGTCAAAGAATCCCACTCAATCCGGATTGAACATGGAACGAACGAAGAGGGCGATGACCAATTTGCGGATTCCATCTGTATTCCCCTGATTCAAGATGACCAAGTGATTGGAGCGATCCACCTCTATCGTCAAGAGAAATCTTTTTACGACTCACATTTCGAATTGGCTTGCGCGATGGCGAACATCATGGTTCGTTCGCTGGCTCATGCAAATCGTCAAGCTTCATTAGTTGCTGAACATTCTCGACTGGTCGAGAAATCAGGCGACACTGATGAACTAAGAGGTGACAGCTCTGAAATGAATGAGTTGAAGTCTCGTATTCATCGAGTCGCTCAAGCTTCCGGTTCTGTCCTCATCCGGGGTGAATCAGGAGCTGGAAAAGAGTTAGTTGCGAGAGCACTTCATCGGGGCAGCCCAAGAGCCGACCGACCAATGCTCAGCGTTAACTGCGCAGCCATCCCGCGAGACCTTATGGAAAGCCAGTTATTTGGACACAAAAAAGGAGCCTTCACCAGCGCCGATCGCGATCACGACGGCTGGTTTAAACAGGCAGATTTAGGAACACTTTTCCTTGATGAGATCGGTGAATTGACGCTTGAAGGTCAGGCCAAACTGCTAAGAACACTGGAAGGCTATCCGTTTCTACCGGTCGGCGGCACGGAAGAAGTCACCGTCGATGTACGTGTGATCTGCGCTACCAATCGAGATCTCAAAGAGTTTGTGGCCGAAAAACGTTTTCGCGAGGACCTCTATTACAGACTGAGTGTGTATGAGCTTTATGTTCCACCTCTCCGAGATCGAGGTAGTGATATTCAATTACTGATCGATCATTTCCTTGACCATTTCCGCCACCATCATGGCAAGCCCAAGATGAAAATCTCATCGGATGCCAATGGCCGTCTGTTGAGTTACCAATGGCCCGGAAACGTACGGCAACTAAGAAATGTGATCGACTCCGCGATCGTGATGGCCGACGGGAACGAGATTCAACTTGCAGACCTCGGTATTCGTGAGACCAACACTGGTGAATTAGAAACATTAAAAATTGATCACTGGGAACGAAAGCTTATCGGCCAAGCGCTCAAACGCACCAACGGAAGCGTCCCAAAAGCGGCGGAACTCTTAGGCATCAGTCGCGCGACGCTGTACCGCAAGATTGACGAATATGGTATCGATCGTAAATAGCCGCTAACGATCCAAATCACTCGCTGAATGTTTTCCACCAGACCGCTTCTGGGGCTGGTCGAGCTTCAGACCAATCACACCAACAATGATCAAGCCAACGCAAAGAAACTTTGCTACCGATACAGACTCGTTAAATAAAAAAATCCCAATCAGGACAATCATCGCTGTACCCACACCAGACCAAACGGCATACCCCACACCCAGCTCGATATGCCACTTGATGGCAAACGTCAAGAAAACAAAACTCACCGCGTAAGAAACCATCATCAGCCCTCCCAACAAAGACAACAAGTTTCCATCCGTCTTTTTTAATAGCGCGGTGCCGATGACTTCGAACAAAATTGCGAAGGCTAGAAAGAGCCAACCCATCAAACTAGTTTCCTAAAGGGAGAGGGAGCAAAGATCTGTACTTGGCAGCTCGGTCTTACTTTCTCAAGAAGCTCGACGACTTTGCTTTGCGTCAAGCGACTCCTGAGATTTTCTCGAAGCCAATGGCTTGCCTTGATGCGGTGTCTGCTCTGGAATGGCTTCGGGTCCCGTCGACTCTACGGCATCAGCCTGCTCAAGCTCCGAACCCTCGCTCAAGGACTTCGAAACTCCTGACAGTTGCTCTAAGCCATGCAAATGGACATCTTGTTGCGGGAATGCAATTTCAATGTTCTCAGACCGAAAGGCAATATCGATCGCCATGTTCAATTCATGCTGAACCTTAAAATAAAGCTCTCTGTTGGGAATCATGACTTTTAATTCGAAGTTGAGAGTGCTGTCTCCAAATCCCTGAAATACAACTTCCGGTTCTGGAGTCGAAACCACCTTGTCATTCCCGCTGGCAACACCATACAGCGTCTGCTGAACCTTCCGCGTGTCCGAACCATAGGCAACGCCTACGGGCAATACGATTCGAGATAGGGTGTCACTCAAGGTCCAATTGGTAACGTCTTCGGTAATGAAACGCTTATTGGGAATGATCGATTCTCGATGATCGAGATCCCGGATCGTGGTCGCTCGCAATTCCATCCGGGTGACGGTTCCCGTTACTTGATTTACTGTGACAAAATCACCGACCCGAATGGGCCGTTCCACGAGGATGATTATCCCCGAAACCAGATTGGCAAAAACCTCCTGCAAACCGAAACCCAGCCCCACCGTTAGCCCTGCCGCCAACCACTGAACGCTTGTCCATGAAAAACCGACCCACCGGAAGGCCAATAAGATTCCAACCACTCCCACCATGTAGCGGATCACAAACGAAATCGCATACCTTCCCCCGCGGTCCAAAGGCAATCGATCCAACAGGACGATTTCTAGAAGCCCGGGTAAGTTACGACTAAGCATCACCGTAATGCCCAGTAAACCGACTGCGATCAAAAGATGTCGCAGCGTCACTAAAGGCGTCACACCATTGACCGAAAAATCCCGAGCCGCGTCCCACAGTCCGACTTGATCGAGCCAGCCGATGGCCGGTAGAACGCCGGCCCAAATTTGCCAGCCGATCACGATCGTTGCGACCGTCGCCGTGATCCGGAGCAATCGATTTACTTGCCCGGTAATCCCGGCAATATCAATCTTGTCATCCCGGTCAGTCGCCTCGTGAGCGTTGTCTTCTAGATGACGTAATTTGATTCGAAATTGAGTCGTCAGTAACAACCGCCCCACAAAACTGGTTAACAGACCGATCGCCATCAAAATGGCATATGACCAAAAGAGACGCCAGCTCAACTGAAGTGACGTAAAATAAAACCCAACAGCGGCCATTACAATCAAGGCGACTGGCAAGCAAATGGACCACAGCATGCCAAGATGAATGGAATGACGGTGAGCCGTTTTTGGAGTCAGATTTTTAGTTTCAAAACTCAACCGGCGACTGGTTTGATACAAAAATCCCGACAGAATGCCCATATTCAAAATAAAGAGTAAACGGCCCAGTGAATCATTCCATCGTCCGCCTTCGAACCATTCCAATGAAGTGTAGATGATCTGCATTGGCAAACAAAATAGGATCACACCGCGGGATGTTTTCGCGAACGCACGACAAAGCCTAGGCTGCCAATTCAGGTATTTTTCGGCCAACCCACTAGGAGAGAGTGACTTATGAACCGAGATGAAGATAAAGAAAAGGGGAATCGAAAATATCAAACTGCTGCAAAGAGCTCCAGGTAAGGTTGATTTTTCGAAGGGTGGCCCTAGTTGCCAGGCCAAAAAAAACAGCAGTAGCGGCACGAATAGCGCCGAAATCACCACTAATGCTCCAGCGATCAGCGGTGGAGCATACAGTGAGTACTGCTCCAGACGACTGGAATGAGCCGTTTCGAATGAGGCTTCTGGTTTCGATTTTTGCTTGCTGTATGACATGATTTTGGCGAATCGCGACGCGGCGATTTTACGATCTCAACCTCTTCTTTAACCGGCGGGTGAAGATAAATAGAAAAAACAGTCCACTGGTAGCAACAGCCGTTTCATAGGGCCGCTGTCCCATCCGATTTTTGATTCGCTCCCACGCGTTTTGCCACTCGGAAAGATCGCAGAAAGCAACCGCGCCATGCGCCACCGGTAGATAATCCGACAGACTAAGTGGATCAGCGCTTCTGATCCACAAAGCGTTTTCATCGATATACGTCCGAACTTCGTTAAGCTGATCAATTAACTGCTGGTGATTCACTTCGACGTTTCGTAATAATTTGAGATATTCCTGATTGTCGGCCACTAGCTGATCCAAATATTCACGTTTTGAATCGACAAATTTCAATCCCATATTCAACAAAGAGTCAAACGGGTCAGCCCGTTGAATCAGGACTTCCACGTAGGCAACGGGGTCATGGAGCTCAGCCCGCTCCTCTGTTAATTGCACCACGACCAAATTGCAGTCTTTAAGCTCATTGGATATTTGACGAATTCGGGACTGACTCGCTCCCGTTGGCACCAGATTGCGTCTCAACTCGACTAGTAACATTCCATTGGCTTTGCTGAGACCCACTGCATCAATTTTATCTTTCAGGCTGCCAAACCGTGATTGTAGTGTTTCAATATCCGATTGGACCTTTGAGGATTCGTCGGCTAATGTCTCTAAATCGTGGTTCATTTTCTCCCGCAATGCCACCAGCGCCTTATTGCGATTGGCGAGCGGCCGAAGGACAGGGTCCACATTACTGGCAGCATGCTTAGCCGCTTCGGTCTCTCGCATCGTTTCCAGCTTGCGAACGGAAGTTAACTCCACTTCCCATTTTTTAACTTCTGACTCCAACTGAGAAACGCGGCGGGCGATCAGGTCGCGCTGTATAGGCAAAAACTTCCCGGTCAACTCCTGTAATTCGACCTCCGCATCCAACCGACTGGCTTGCGATTGAGATTCCTTCCGTTTCGCATAAAGCAAGATAAGACTTGACCTGTGCAACGCATCAGGAGGCTCATTCTCTAATCGCTCAATCGCCTCGTTTGCTAATTTTAGCTGATCGTTCGTCTCGGCACGTAATTTTGGAACGACCGTGATGCGCTCCTGATAGTCTTTTGAGGCCAACTCGTGCGAATCTAATTCCTCTTTTTTGTTGGAAAGCAACTGGCGCTTTTTAATGAGTTGGCGTTGCAGTGTTTCGGAATCTACTAGAGGGGCCGGGGGAGGGTCTTCACTGAGGATAGGTGTATTTAACAATTTGCTATTTGCTGCAATCTCTTTTGGATACTGTGTAAGCCGACTGGCAAATTTGACTTGCTCTGCTTCATAAAGTATCGCCTGATTAATCCGCTGTTGAGCCTGCAACAACATTTCTAGCCCCAACTTCTTTTCCTCATCGCTCAATCGCGTATTGGTCGTTAACGATTCACGCTGCGTTTTAATCAAACCAGCCAACTGGGCCGCCGTGGCAGTCTCCAAGGACCCCGATCCGTCCGGTGGATTACGGGGATCCTGTTGCGTGGTCGTGTCTCGACTACCTAGGGACTGCTCCATCAGCGCACCCTCGGAATCCTGATCGACGAGATCGCCGTCAGAGCACGTGGCCAATATCGCCAGCTCTTGACTCACGCCTGAACGGACTGGGGTTTGCCCTTCAAGCGAGGCTCCCGAAACCATTAGCGGGGATAAGCAAGCAGCCATCCACCAGAAACGGTAATCGGAATCCGCCCGTCGACTTCCTCGGTTTATAAAAATCATGAAATCAGACTTTAAATCCTAGAATTTTTTCAACGAAACCATAGAAGCAGCGATTGGGGCAAACAATAGCAATGGACAAATTCGTTTAGCTAGCTACCATTCGGCATGGAAAATGGCGTGCCGCCCTCAATGCCAAAGCAGCCTGGACAGCTCCAAAACCGATGACTTCCCACCAAAGGGACAGCTCTATCACCCTTCCTCGCCCGAACCTGTCGGTTGCGGTTGCGGCAATGAAGGTTACGATTGTGATAGTTTCGTTAATCTCTGAATCACGTCTCACTCCGAACGCGACCCCAGCAACATGTCATTGATTATCCGACGCGGCGCACCATTGGACGCCGAATTCATCGCTGACTTTCAGGTTCAGATGGCCCGAGAAACGGAAGATAAGTCGCTCGATCTCGACCTCGTGACCACGGCAGTCGCAAAAGTTTTTCATGACCCTGCCAAAGGATTTTATCTTGTGGCAGAGCTCGATAGCCGACTGGTGGGTTCGCTCATGATCACAACGGAGTGGTCCGACTGGCGCAACAGTGACATGTGGTACTTCCAAAGTGTTTTCGTCAAACCGGAATTTCGTGGGCAAGGAATTTTTCGCAGGATGTATGATCACGTTATAGAACTGGCAAAACAGCAAGACGTATTGCACGCCCGCCTTTACGTCGAAGAGGAAAACCAACGGGCTCAGAACGTCTATGAATCACTCGGTATGAAGCGGATGCCTTATCACATGTACGATATTCGAATCGGCTCCTAAAACTGTCTCGATAGGCAACTTTGGATAGAAATAATCAACATGCCGGAAGCAAAACCTTTCAACGATCTTTCCCGCGATTTTCAAGCCGCCTACGCAACTTGGACCCACGCTCAAAAAACGGGAATCGACCCTCTGTTTCTCAGAATTCAATTACGCAAACTCTCCGCTTTGATTGTTCAACTGGAGGCAGCTGACTTGGATTCCGGGAAACCGTCAATGGATAAGCTTTGGCCTAAGATCACCGAAGTCAAAACCGCCTTGGAACGATTCCACTCCTCCCGTGAGACGACTGAGGCCTCGCGTCAGATCGCCGAGTGCATGGCCGATATCCCCGAATTGATGCTCTTGGAACTGGACCAGATCATGGGGACTGAAATCACACCCGAGATGCTCACGGGCTTCGATTTGAATGAAGACGAGACTCCCCAGTGAATGCTTGTCAAACAGGCCAATCAGCCGCCCTGCGAAACTGCTTCACGCACCCGATCTTGATTTAGCCAGGATGCGCGCCAAGGATCGGTTAAACCACACAGATGAAATATACCGCAGGCAGAAAAAAATTTATATCCAGACTTTGCTCGGTGAACTAGGCTTGAGAGAGGCCTTTTTGGACCGCTAAACTCTCCCAGGTTGGGGCGGCATTATGAAAGCCAAAGAAATCACACGAATGGGAAGTGGCAGGCAATCCGACCCTCTATGTTGTCAACGCTTTGATGCTCGCTTTTCCGACCGTCCAAACAAGCTGCACGCGTTATTGAATGCGGTGGGTTCGTCACAACCGCTAACCTCCTGGAAATAAAAAAGAGTCTCCCGCAAAAAACAGAAAACCCTTTTCCATCAATAGCGGTGAAAGGACTCGAACCTTCACTGGAATACTCCAACTTGATTTTGAATCAAGCGCGTCTGCCAATTCCGCCACACCGCCGCGTGTCACCTAAAAGTCTAGCCGAAATGTGTTTCACAGGAAAGCGGAAACGCCCTTCTCCGATCAAATTTGAATGCAACTGGTCGAGCCATGAAGGGCTCGTTCAACATCGCAACGAGTCAATCAGGGGCATTCGGGCGATCAGCCCTGATGTGACCCACGAGGCTACGAGGCCGACAATCAGAATCACTGAAAACATCATCGCAAGATCAATCCAGGGGACATTCGCTCCGCCGATCACGTAATGCGGCAAAGTCGTAAACAGAGCCGAACCGATTCCAATACCCATTCCCATCATTAATAGCCAAGCGTTTTCGACCAGAATCATTCGCGATAGTTGTTGACGACTGAATCCAACGGCCTGAAGCAGACCAAGTTCACTACGACGCTCCAAAACGGAACGTATTTGCACGGCCGCCAATCCGAATGTACCTAGCAACAAGCCTAACGCACCGAGCGTCTGAAACGTATTGATGTAGGTATTTTGGACCTGCATGAAATCCAACAAGAGACCTGTCGCTGAACGAGCATCAAACCCGATATCACTCAGGCTTCTTTCGAGCGCTTCTTCAACAGTCAGCCAGTTAGGGGAGCCGGAGGGTAAGTCTTCGGTAACCCGAGGTGCATCCTTGATCAAGAAATAGCGATACCCGCCGATTCGGGGAAACGCGCGAATAAAATTTTCCTCTGAGACAATCAAATTACCCTGCAGAACCGAATTCGCCAAAAACCCGACCACTCGAAATGTAAGGGTTTCGCCCGAGTCGTAGTGAACCGTGTACTCCCCACCCGGAGCGAAAATCTTGAGGCTGTAGTTAGCGGTATTTTTATCAATGATCACAGGAATGGCACCGTCCTCAATCGGCCCATTGAGCAGTTCCCAAGGATTCGCTCTTTCTGCAGCCGTTTGCGCGAGACTCGCGGCCCACATAAATGACTCATTCGAAGTATCGTCGAACCGGCGAATCAACGCCTGAGGGATTCCAAGCACTTGAGGCTGAGTTGACTGATACAGGTTATTACAGCTTGCATCTTCGCCCGATTTGAAGCGGAGTGAGAAAATCTCACTGCCCGGACGGACCTTCAAATCTCCCAAGACTTCGTTCAGCCCTTTGGCGGTGTTTAGGTTGGTAAAAACCGGCTCATTACTACGTCCAACCGAAGAAAATCCGGCGGTACCCTGCTCCGTCGGTGTCAAGCGAAATGAGCTTACCGCCAGAATTAAAAAACTAGCCACCGCCACCAAACCGATGGTCAACGTACTCCGCAACGGAGCGCGTTGAGCACTCAAGACGGCCAGGTTCAAAAGACTAAGCCTCGAATTCGCAGGGCGATCAACTCGCAACCAATTGCGAGTCATTATCAGGCAAAATGCGAGGACAAGGAATCCAGCCCCCATGAATGCTCCCGCTTGAGGTTCTCCACCCAGCTGCGTGGCCAAAACAGCCAATCCCATAGCAGCGACGAGGCAGCCCATTGCAACCTTCGTCGCCACCGAACGGCCTAGGTGGCTTGGTCTCGATTCGGAATCGATTCCAACTCCACTGAGTAGAAGACGAACGGTTCTTTTCCCAGCTCCGCGAATCGACCAAAAGATGGTCAGCACACAGATCGCAATACCAATAGTCAAGCCAATCACCAAAGAACCGGGCGTTACATACAAGTTCAGAAATGGACGAGAAATGGCTCCCACCCACCAGGTCTTCAATCCATGAATCATGAAAGCGGCATAGCCCAAGCCGAATCCCGTACCCAGCAAAGCGCCCATGATCGAAACCAAACTCATCTCGAGCAACCATATACCAATCACTTTTCGGGCTTGAAATCCCGTTGCCAACATCACGCCGATTTCATTGCTGCGTTGCGTCAAGGCCAGCCGAAACAGCAGGGAAACGAGGATCAAAGCAGCACCAATCACAAACATACTAAGCGCCAAAAACAGTGCATCAAAGGGAGTCGATCCCGAAGATGCCTGAAGGCCGTTCCGCTTAATCGAGATTAACTCAAAACCAAACGAGGGCTGATCTTGAGCTAACTGTTCGGTAATGATACGACTGAGCCCCGCTTCTGATACATCCGTCATTGGAATCCGAATCGACGTCGTTTGACCAAATCGACTGCCCCACAACTTGCGACCCAATTCAAGATTTACGAACGCTTTGGGCGTGGTTCTATAAAAGGTCCAGTAATCGTCATCTTGGGCTCGTATCCGATCGGCCGTTTCAAATGGCAAATCCCACTTTTCAATAGAGGCAGCATCGGTGACTCCGGCTACTTGAGGTGTTAGATCGGGATCGTTCGCCATAGTTGGCGGTCTGTCAAAGACCGCCGGCGTCAATCCACCTCGTCTCCGATACCGCGGTGGCTGCGAAGGTTCGGTCAGTTTGGCAATTGCCGACAATTTAAGTTCGACCTGTTGCTCTTGCTGCTCTCCATACCGAGTCTCTGGCTCAAAATAGGTCAGACGAATCTTGTCGCCCAATTGGGCACCCAGATCATCGGCGGCCCATTGATTCAAAACGATCTCATCTAACGCAGGTGTTGCAATGGGCTTTCCCTGAGGCGTCTCTAGATGAAACTGGTCACCAAAATCAATCGCTGCAACCATAGAAAACGGAACGCCTTGGGTTTGTTCAGCTAGGGCTAGGTCGTTTGCCAGATAGGTGAAGACCGGCTGGGACGATTGATTGATCTTTAACACCGAATCAGCGACGACCTTAGGCAGCACCATCCGATCAGACGACAACGAAACATAATCATAAATCGTCTCAGTCGCACCACCCTGATCAAAGGCCAACTTCACCGACTTTAGCTCCAACCCCATATCGCCTAGCGTCGGACGCAGGGCCATTTGTAGTGATTGACTGACACTCGACTTCGGGGGTAATCGTGAATTTTTTGCCGCGATTAAAATTGCGTTACATTGTGCGGCATCTGCCTTATGGCTCAGCACTCCTCGAGATAATTCATCCGTTATAAGATCTATTGAAAGGTAAATATTTGCTGGGTTTGATTGAGTGGGATGGAGACCGAATCGCCCCAAGCCTTTCGTCGGAACAATGCTGACGACTGGCAACTCCACCAAGCTAAAGACCAAGTCTTTTGTTTTTGCCATCGTGCTGTCGGCGGGTAGTTGATTCGGTTTCGGAACCCGTACCGTCACCAATGCGGAACCTTCATCGACATCTTGTTGCGTGATACCAAGACCCTCTGCCAACGTGCTATTGATGGCTGCCTGCCGGCCACTCAGACGAGCCGGCGGAGCCATCACCGGATCACCTAATCCCCAGAATTCAGGAACGACGCCCATCACCATGACCTGAGACGCGCGTTGGGTCTCCTGCTCACGAATGAATTCAACCGAACCATTAGGAAACAAGATGGCCGGAACCGCGGTTTGATAGTCTTTCTGAAACACATCTGTTTCCGAAAGCTCTACAGCCAGAGCTTGTCGAAAAAAACCGTCAGAGACGAACATTTCATCGATCCGGCCCAACCGATCGAGCGTGAGCTCCTGCAGACTCCCACGCATACTATCCCCAACGATTAGCGCACCGGTTAATACAGCCGTCGCAATCCCGACGCCAACAGCGATCACAGCATCGGACCGCCAATAATGACGTAAGCTACTTATCGCAATTCGTAGGCTCGATGTCATGGAGATGCCCGAACAACAAATTTACCGTTTTCGACGACCACTTGGTTGTCAAAGTTACGTGCCAAACGTTGGCTATGTGTCACACAAATGAGAATCGCATCTCCTGTTTTCTGTAGCTCGAGTAGTAACCCGCCAATCAGCTCGGCATTCTTTTGATCGAGGCTTCCTGTCGGTTCGTCAGCCAGCAGCAGAATCGGCTGCATCACAAGAGCGCGAGCGACCGCGACACGCTGCCTTTCTCCTCCTGAGAGGGCCGCCGGGCGATGATGCATTCGATCCGTTAAACCCACTTTCTCAAGTAGGGATTGGGCTCGGTCACGAATTTCCGGTGACACTCGACCTGTCGCCACCACCGGCACCATCACATTTTCCAAAGCTGACAACTGTGGTAACAAATAATGTTCCTGAAACACAAAGCCGATATGATCATTCCGAAAACGAGCTAACTCCTGATTGGAAAATCCAGCCGGGTCGATTCCCTGCACCGACAAATCACCGCCGGTAGGCGAATCCAACGTGCCCGCAATATGTAAGAACGTACTTTTGCCAGAACCGCTGGGTCCAACCACTGCCATATTCTGCCCCCGGCTCAACTCCGCAGACACTCCGTCCAGAATCCGCAAACAACCTGTCGGTGTTTGGTATTCTTTTACAATATTCTTCGCCAGAAAATCTGCCACAGTTCTTTCGCTTTACAATACCGCCAACCGTAATTCGCCAAGGCCAATACACTAGCCTATGCGTTGGTCAACTCGGTGGTTTTCAATCAATGCCATACAGCCCAATCCGTAGAACGTATATTCCACATCATGGACTTCGTCCCACACGGCCGCCAGGAATCCGCCTCCCGGCAATTGGAGTGAGTTTACAAAACGCTGATACAAATCGACATCTATTTCTCCAAACGCATTCATGTCCTGCAACGTCAGGCCTCCGGTAAAGGAGCTGAGCATATCGGCAATCGGTATTCGCGTATTGGCTCGCAATCCACCCTCATCGGTTTGCATCTCGCACAAAAAATCAATGGTCAGTTCACGTGTTTCATCTGACACCGAATCAATCATTCGCAGACTGGCAAAGGCTGCCGCTGATGGATTGGTTCCGGCTCGTTTACTTGCTCGGATTTCTCGCCAGCCACCACCTTCGGCTTGCTGACCTCTAAGGAAACTGATAATCGACTCGGGTTCGGCAATCGGGTGGTCAATGAGTTGCAAAACCAACATCACCAAAAAAGTATGATAGGTACTTCCAGCGTGTCCTTCCGGAGCCTTAGCATACCCGCCGTCGGGACGTTTGAGCCGAGCTAAAAATTCACCGATCTGCCGCCTCCAACTTGGATCCGAGCCAGCAAAGATATCGATCCCTGCCGAAATTTTCAGCAAGTTGGCCGCGTAAAACAACGAAAAGAAATCGACAATGGTTTGGTGAGTTCCTAATTGACTTGATAAAAATTTAGCCGCTCTATCGGCCGGTTCACCGTATAGAGCACCCAAAATAGAAAGGCCTCGCAAGCCAAACGAGGTGTAATACAAATCGCTCTCTTCCCCCATACGTCCTCGGAAGCCTCCATCTTCAGACTGCGACTCCAACAGATAATGGGTGTGGCACGACCGCACTTCCTCCGGTAGCAAACTGATCCCGGTCGCAAGTCGTAACGTTAGGTCTTGCAGGTAGGTCGACATGGGAACTTTCGGTGCTTATGCCGGAGGATCGACACAATAAGGCTTCAGAGCTTCGACAAACGCCATCGGAACGGGTGTGCTCACAGGGCGACCTCCTGACAATTCGCAACAAGCAGCCGCAATCACTCCATCGGCGACCAAGCGCCCCTCACACTGAAACATGAATCCGTACGTGATACTCTTGTCGCCGATGCGCTGAACCTCGATTTCTATCTCGACCACCTGCTCAAATTTGATGGGGCTCCGATAATTACACTCCGCGTGGACGCGTGGAAAACCGATGTGCTGACCACCCGTCTCCAGCATCACACCCAACCCGACCGCTCGCAGCATTTCGTGTTCAGCCTGTTCCATGTAGTTAAAGAACACCGAAAAATGAACGATTCCGGCAGCATCCGTATCTCGGAACTCAACGCGACGCTTTGTTTTGAAAATCTGGCTCATGTTTTTGCTTCCGGCCAAAAAAAAAGCCTGCGTCTAAGCAGGCTGTTCAAAATGAGCTGAGCACAACGATTGACGCTCCGCCCATCCATTTCATGGAGTCCGTTGATTAATCACCTTTGAAGGGCAACAAACCCATGAAACGAGCCCGCTTCACAGCCTGGGTGACCGCATGCTGACTGACCGAAGAACAGCCGGTTTTCCGGCGGCCAACAATTTTGCCGTGGCGATTGATCAACTTTTTCAACAACTCAACATCTTTATAGTCGACGTACATTGGGCGAGGACGCTGGCCATCCACCCATAACGGATCCTTTTTGTTGGTCCGAGTTTTCATCTTCGACTTGCGTCGACTTTTTGAACCACGTGATGGTCGCATAATTCGTTTGCCTAACTATTCGCTTCTTTGGAATTCGCCTGGAAGGCGAACAATGTTCCTTGATTTACTGCGCAGAGGCGTAATTATGCAAAATTGCCATGCCATCGCAAGGCATTATTTACGGGATTTCAGCCAAATTTGGACATCTGACCCTCGATTCACTCTCAATTCAACACCTCGGCGAATTAGACGGTCCCTACATCCTTCCCAAACCCGGAATCCAAGGTGACTTCCATTTGGCTGAAACCAGCTTGGAACTGGCTAAATACGAGTTCTCGGCCTCCAGTTTCCAAAAGGAGGCTCTCAGAGTGCTTAAAAACGGATATCATCAAACATCCAATTTTGTTTCGACGGGACCAAACGGAAACCCGCGAATTGGTAACAAGCCTAAGTTTAATCCAAACATTGAGAACCTGATGAAAAATCTTGCCCTCCCAGCTTTGACTGCCGTTTTATTTTTAGGGATCACCGCGCCAAGCTGTGCCATTCTTTGCGCGCAGGATCTCGAGGCAGAAAAGCCCCTGCCCACAGCCCAACAGCCCTCTGACGGCGACTGGATTCCTCTATTTAATGGAAAAGACATGTCTGGTTGGACACCCAAAATTCGGGGATCCAAGTTTGGGGAAAACTGGGGCAATACGTTTCGAGTCGAAGATGGGCTCTTAAAAGTCCGGTACGACGGATACGACCAGTTCAATGAACGTTTTGGACACCTTTTCTATAAAAACGATTACTCCCATTACGTTTTACGATTGGAATATCGTTTTGTCGGTGACCAGGTTGAGGGTGGGCCGGGCTGGGCGCGTCGTAATAGCGGAGTCATGATTCACGGCCAAGATCCGAAATCCATGAGCTTAAACCAAAAATTTCCGGTTTCGATCGAGGTGCAATTATTAGGTGGCGAAGGTGATGAAAAACGACCTACGCTAAACTTGTGCACGCCTGGTACGAACGTGGTGATGGATAAAAAACTATTCAAGAAACACTGCACCAACTCAACCTCCAAGACCTATTCAGGCGATCAGTGGGTGACCTGCGAAATTGAGGTTCGCGGAAACAAAATCATTCGTCATAAAATTGATGGTGAGGTCGTTTTGGAATACACGCAACCACAATTGGATAGTCGGGATGGAGAAGCAAAGCCTCTAATCATCGACGGAAAGTTAATGTTGGACGGAGGTAGCATTTCACTTCAATCAGAAAGCCACCCCTGTGACTTTCGTACCGTTGAACTAAAAGTCCTTGGTGATAAATAGTGCTATCAGTATTTAAAATTCGATCCAAGACCGCCACATACGAGGACAGGGTGAGCCGTAAATCAGCACACTCTAACTTCAATTCCTGATAGAACTGGAGCCTTATGAACTCCCATTCAGCTGGAACGTCTCCCGATCCAAGCACGTTTCCCCAACGCTCTTCATCCGAAGAATTCTACAACGCTGCCACCCATTTTTTCGGACTCGGATTGAGCGTTGCCGGCGGGGTCGCCCTACTTTCAACCGCCCTGATCGGAGCCTCTCGTCCATTGTTTCTCGCTTGCTTGATTTACATCGCCTCATTGATGGCAGTCTTCCTGTTCTCGGCCCTATCCCATTCATTCACGGACCTTGGACGACAGACATTTTATCGGAAGATGGACCAGTCATTCATCTACCTTCTGATCGCGGCTTCCTGGACCCCCTTCTCAGTAGCGTTTCTAGAAACACCGTGGTGGAACGGTTTTTTGCTGCTGATGTGGTTGATTGCTCTGACAGGTTTCTTATCAAAACTGTTCCTTGGGCACCGCGTCAATCGCGTTTCCGTCTGGCTTTATCTTGCCTTGGGGTGGACGCCTGTGTTGGGAGGCATGTTGACGACTCCGCTGTTACCCCGTGTGGTTCTGGCAGGCATCCTGACGGGCGGCGCGTTCTACACTTTGGGAGCATTGTGTCTTTTTAACGACCAGCGACACCGCTGGCTTCACCCCACTTGGCATTTGTTTGTTATCGGAGGAAGCACCGCCCACTACCTAACGATTCTATGGTATGTGTTCTAAACGGCCGTTTCCTATAAAATTTGGCACTGCATCTTCAAGACACCTCACTCTAGTGGCCATTTGCAAAGTCGTACAAGCCACGTCGTACGCGCTAAGTCTAGGGATTGGCTCGCTGGTCACTTGGTTCGAAAAACTTTTCAATCGTAGACGCAGCCGGAGGAGACGTTAAAAAGCTACCCACGACAAGTGCCACGGCACTAGCCGTAATGATGGCGACGACAGGCAAAACAGGCCACTCGGGTCCAAACGGCAACAGGGAATAACCTTTATTCGATCCAAATCCTGAATCGGCGAAATAGTAAACCCATAGGGCAATCGTTGTCAGCACTGCCGAGATCGCGCCATAGGCGGTCAGACGTCGCCAATAAATGGCTGCAAATACGATTGGAAACAAGCCGGTGAACCCGGTGAATGACCACAATCCCAAGTCAAAGACAGCACGGGGAAAAAGACTTAGGAAATAAACGACTACCACAATCAGTAGGACAAAGCCGCGGGCTAAACGCAACTTGTTGCGATCGGACAGCGGTTCGGAAGTAAAATTACTGACCACGTCCTCAGTGAAAATTGTACCGAGACATAGAAATTGACTGTCCAATGAGGACATGATTGCGGCCAAAATCCCGGCTCCCAACAAGCCACCCAGAAAGGGGCCCGCATGCATCTTGACTAGTAGTGGTAATAACAGATTCTCTTTTGTCCCGGGTTCAATGCCGGAGATCGATGCACTAGCCCATATTCCGATCAACACACAGGGCACCCATACAATCATGATAAAAATAGGATGCATGACGATCGGCCACTTGAAAGAACCCGCATCACGTGCCGTTAACCAGTGCTGAAAAACGTGAGGAAACATTCCGACAGATAAAGGGATCAACAGAAAAGAAAAAAATGTGGTGTAGGGAATCTTCGCGCGAGTCAAATTAGCCTCCGGTACGACCGATGAAATCTGCCTCATGTTATCGAGTAGGCTGTCGGAGCCGCCGATCGAATTGGCGATGGTCACAAACGTTACAACACCGAGGACCATAAAGATGACCGTTTGGAAAGCATTCGCCCAAGCGGTTCCGCGCATGCCTCCTAAAAAAACGTAGGACAGAACGACTAAGCAAATTACCGCGGAAGCCAGTGAGTTGGGGACTCCGTGGTCGGCAGCTTCAAACCAACCATGAGGTTTAAATGCGCCCGCGGTGATTCCATTGATTACCGCCCCAGCCCCCACAACGCCCAACAATAGGTAGGAGACAACCAAGACCACTAAGATTGGAAATAACAGGTAGCCGATAAAATGGTTGTCCAACCGTTCACGAAAAAATTGGATCTGGGTACGGTAGCCATTCTTGCGCCCGATCGCCCATAATCGCAGGCCGATCAAGAAAAAGCACATCGAGTGCACAATGCCGCCCGCCGAAGCAAGCAAGCCGTAGACCCCGGCGCCCAGAGTGTAAGCCCGACCGGTAGAGCCAATCAAAGCGAAGGCCGTCATGGTCGTTCCAAACAACGACATCAGTAATAAAAAGGGACCAATCGAATGGCTGGCCAACATGTAATCATGAGATGTTCCCGTGAACACACGGTTTGCCAAAAATCCCAAAAAGACCAGCAACGCTAGGTAGGCCAAAATAATATACAGCTGCGTCATGACGGATCACCTCCCGCGTCATCATTCAGGCTGCAAGATAAATGACTGGGCCAACAAAACTTGACCGCTACCCACCAGACGCCCGCTGCCGCGATGGAAATGACGCAGTGATACGCGATGGCATAAGGTAAAAAACCAAACACGAGGTGGTTGTTGTACCAATTCCAGTAATCCTGATGCATGATGAGCAGCACAAGAACCATGAACCCAATAAAATATTTCATCTCAATTTGCCTGCAGCTGGAAATGTTTAACCTCGAACAGTTTAGACTCCGTTTCAATTTACAGCCAGTAATCAAAAGGGAGCGAATTATGTGGGCTATTACGGTGATTACGGCCAAAGAATCGACAGCCGGCGTGCCTAGTTTACAAATTTTTACCGTGTTATGATTTGATGCTCGCGTGCTACCCTACACGTTGAGCCGCTGGGATGACAATTATCTGAATCCGGAGTCAAACCATTACCGGAACCAAGTGAGGAAGAAAATGCAGTTCAAAAATATCTTTAGTTTAGGTTTGCTTGCCATCGCCCTCGTAAGCCTAAGCAGCTGTGGCGACAATGGTAGCGAAACCGCAACCACCGCTGAGCGAACGTTCATCAATCTAGGTACCGCTCCGACTGGAGGTGCGTTTCACCCGGTCGGTTGCGCGGCGGCTAATGTGGTCTCGGAAAACAAAGGCGACTTGAATTGGATCGTCACTCCCCAGGGAACCAAAGGAACTCAAGAGAATATTCGCAGACTGGATGACGAAGAGTTGCAATTCGCAATGGCCAACGCGGCAATTTCTTACTTTGCCGGACGCGGAGAAGGGGCTTGGGAAAAACCATACGACATTCGCACGGTTGCAACCATCGCCCCCAACATTGGAATTTTTGTCACGACTGAAGCGAGCGGCATCAAGACACTTGCGGACCTAAAAGGCAAACGTGTTGTTCTTGGGCCATCAGGGGCTGGTTTTGATTATTTTTTGAAACCACTTTTGGAAGCCCATGGCGTAAGCTATGACGATCTCACGCCACTCAACGGAAATTACATTGACGCGGGGGACATGTTGGCCGACGGCAAGGCCGACGCAGCCTTTATGGGGGGGGCGATCCCGATTCCCGCAGTGGTTCAACTCTGTTCGACACAAGACGTTGTCTTTCTTCCTTTCGATGATGCGGTCAGCGAAAAACTAAAACAGTATCCTTTTTACTCAGCCGTGACTCTTCCGGCAGATACTTATTCGGATCTGGACGAGGATTTGACCGGCATCAACGTGGGAAACATGCAGCTGATCACGCACGCGAATGTGGACGAGGACGTAGTCTATAATTTCACCAAGATCATGTACGAAAATCGTGAGCAGATGGCAGAACGTCACCCGGCTGCTAAAGCCATCAATCCCAAGAACGCTATTCGCAACACGGGAACTCCGTTTCATCCCGGGGCCATCAAGTATTATAAGGAAGCTGGTATTTGGCCAAGTGACTAATCAAAATCCCATATTCCAGTAAACAAAAAGATTGGCGAGTTTCTTGAGCTCGCCTTTTTTTGTGCGTCAAACCGCGGCAATAGGCCGCGCGATCGTTAACTACTATTGGCTGCCATTTGCCTCCGCTTTGAGCCAAGGTACGATAGGCCCTTTAAAGTGCATGGACCGATGCGTGTGATGCATCACGCAAAATCGACAACCTTGAATTTGCCGACGGTCTCAAGTCAATCAACTTACTGTTTTCCACGGTCCAGAAACTCTGATGTCAGAATCGCTAAGTCTTAAAGAGGCGACACCCGGACCATTTCAATATGGCCAGCAACTGGCGTTCAACATCCTCTCGGCGTTCCTTTGCATTTTTGTCACCACGGCCGTCAACTTTAATCTATTCGATTTCCAACCTAATTTGGCCCTGTTCGGGATGTTGGGGCTGATTCTCGTCTTTCTCAATCACCCGATGGTCAAACGTTGGGAGCAATCAAGTATCGTTCGTTGCGCGGACCTACTGTTGATTGCAGGCACCATCACGACCTTCGGTTTTGTGTTCCTGCAAAGTGAACCAAGGCTAGACTACTTTTGGGTCGATGGAGTCGTTCTCGGCGATCGGGCTGGCAACGAAACGACTCTCGATTACGTGATTGCGCTGATCGGTTTGGTGTTGGTGCTAGAGGCAACTCGACGCGCTATTGGGTGGACGTTGCCGATCCTATGTCTGTTATTTATTCTTTATGCCATGCTAGGCCCGCAGATGCCCGATTGGTTATTTCCACATGCCGGTTTGAGTTGGGAACGAATCGTGCAAAAGTCATTCCTGCAGACCGGGGGTGTCTTTGGCATTGCGCTTCGTGTCATGTTCATGTACGTCTTTCTGTTTGTTCTATTCGGGACACTACTAGAGCAAACCGGAGCCACTGGATATGTCATCAACATCACTCGCCGATTGTTTCAACATAGCGCAGGGGGTCCCGCAAAAGTTGCGGTACTGAGCAGTGGATTGATGGGCTCTTTATCAGGCAGTGCAGTGGCCAACACGGCCACAACCGGAACCTTTACCATCCCGCTAATGAAAAGCTCGGGGTTCAAGCCCGCAACGGCAGCCGGCATCGAAGCCGCCGCCAGTTCGGGAGGCGCGCTCATGCCACCCATTATGGGCGCGGGCGCCTACATGATGCTTGAAATGGTTGAGCCCGCCGTCAGCTATGTGCAGATCATTCAAGCCGCTGTAATTCCAGCAGTTCTCTATTACGTCGCGCTTTTACTCACCGTTCACTTCCACGCCAAACGCATCGGCGCCTTGGCGGAACCGGTAGAGTCAGAAGCGACCGAAACACCACTACATTTCTATCAAGGGGTTTTGTTTTTTGGATCTTTTGTCATTCTGATTGGAATGCTGCTGTATGGTTACACGGCCTTCCGAGCCGTGAGCGTCAGTCTTGCCGGGATTTTGATCCTCAGTCTATTCAGCCACCATACCCGCCTGACCCCTATTAGAATCTGGAAAGCCATGAGTCGGGCCGGAAAAAGCGGCATGACACTGATTGCTGCCGCTTGCTGTGTTGGTATCATTTTGGCGATTGTCGACCAAACTGGGATTGGTGCGACGCTCCCTGAAAAAGTGCAGGCACTGGCCAATGACAGCTCTCTCCTTGCATTGTTTCTATTAATGATCTCGACCATCATTTTGGGAATGGGCCTCCCCTCAGCAGTCTGCTACCTGTTAATGGCAATCCTACTCGGATCCGTTCTCTCACAGTTAAATACAGCACCGTTGGCTGCACACCTATTTATCTTTTACTTTGGAATGATGTCGATGGTCACACCACCGGTCGCATTGGCCGCCTATACCGCCGCCGCCATCGCCAAGGCAGATGTGATGCACGCGGCGATCGCTGCTTTTCGATTTTCTCTTGTGGGCTTCGCTCTCCCCTATGCGTTTGTACTGCGCCCTGAACTCGTGATGCTCACAGCCCAAAATGAAACGGCCAGTGCGGTCATGATTGCTATCAATGTTTTGCTAACGCTGATTGCCATCCTTGGATTAGCCGCGGGAATCGCCGGCTTCGCATTCAAGCGTTTGGCAATCGCCTGGCAGGTGATGCTACTGGTCAGCAGTCTCAGCATCTTCTTCACACGACTGCAGGGCTGGCAATTAGCGGTGCAGATTACAGCCGCTTTTTTGATTTTTGGCACCCTACTAATCAATTTAGCCGGTTCACGAAAAACGGACCCAGCGAGAAACGAATGAGTCAGCCCGGACTCAGCGAGGGACCAGAAATTGGCTTGTCCTACGCCAATACAATTTCCAACAATTCAATCGCTGGTTGATCGTTACAGAAGATCATCGCTGTCCTTCCATAGCAGCGAGTCTCAGGCGCGACCCCAAACGTCTTTAACAAGGCAGGCCCAGGTTGAACTTCATACAAAGATAGAAGTTTAACTTGCCGCATCACGTTGTGTTCGATCAACACCCGCCCCAGAGGCACCTTCTCCCCTTCGATCTCTTCCCGCACTTGCTCACTTAGGTACCCCAGGTTGAGTCGTACAATCCCGTATTGCACGACCTGCTGATCGGTCTGGCGAGTTAATACAATTTCCCGAGCATACGTCAATTCCTGATGATTCTTTCGCAATACCCGAACGTCCACCGCCGCACTGTGATACTTTTCTACGGTTACCGTCATGTGCGATTCATGGTCCAACAACGACTTTTGTGGTTCGGGGATATCCGAACCACTCATTTCATGAAACAAACCGAGTGAAGCCCTCTGGTCAAAGAAGATGCTTACCAGTGAATCCAATTCGATTTTTGCCGACTCAAAAGGGCTCAAAGGAAACTTTCGATGTTGAAAATTGGAGACGCCTAGATCGGGCTAGGAGTGCGACTCAGGAGCGACAATGGGTAGGATTTCGGAGTAAGAGAGATCATTGAATTCAATCGTTGGCTTAACCTCGCCGGCTCGATCCAGCACCGTATCGACCAAGTAGTACATCAGCCGCCGGAGTTCATCTGGGCTGATCTCGTCGGCAACTTCCTCGGCCCGTTGCTGGTGTTTCTCTACTAGCTTATAGGCTTTTTCAAACACACTGGCTTCAAAATAAAGATGCCGTGCCCGCTGCAACCGCTTTTGGATCGGCAGTTCAGATGGCCCTGCCAAGCCCATCAATTCTTCGCGTTGTTCGGTATTCAAACCTTCGAGTGCCAAAGCCCACAACAACGTGGGACGTCCACCTAACAAGTCCGAGCCCACCGTGTTTTTGTTGTCCGTGTCAGTGTCCCAATCCTTGAGGTCATTCAAAATCTGAAACGCGACCCCTAAGTTCCTGGAGAACTGCTTCACCGGTTGCACATATTCCTGACAGGGGCCCGCCAACCTTAAACCACAATAAAATGCAGACTCAAAAGCGGGAGCGGTTTTTAAGGCATACACTTTTAAAGCATCAATGGGTTTTAGTTGCTTATCCGATGAATCTCTCCATATCAGCTCAGCACCCTGGCCCTCGGAGAGTCGCATATGTGCATCTGCCATGTAATCCAAAATGTCAGCCGCTGTCTCAGCGCCCATCTCGTTTCGATCTTGGCTTACCAATCGGTAACCTAGACCGATCAAGTAATCCCCAACATTGATCGCCGAAGAAACGCCATGCTTTCGATGCAACGTTTCTACCCCGTATCGGTAGGCATCGTTGTCTTCGATGTCATCGTGCACCAGAGATGCTTTGTGAAACGTCTCAATCGACATCGCAGTGCGTCGCACGGAATCGGGAAAGCCTTCTACCGCAGCCGGTCCGTCGGCGAGCGTCGCCCCGCTGTTGGAGATCGCGTCGTAGACAGCCATGGTGATGAAAGGTCTAGAGTGCTTACCTCCCGCAGCCAAAAAATCTTGAGCAATCGCTTCGGTTGCAGCAATTGGACTCAGATTCGACAGATCCTGTTCCGCTGCATTGGCCGTCGCCGAACCACCGCGCAACCGCGGGATCAATCGCTCCATTGAAGCCGGTTCAAACAATTGCTTGGCCGCTCGCATCAAATGTAGGTAACTGCGTGTTTCCGTCTTCTTGTCTTCGTGAGGAACGCGAACCATCTGGTCAACCCAATCCTCGTCAACACTGGTATTTCGACAATCACTCGATAGCAGAGGCACAGCCATACAGGGGATTCCCGCCAACAGAATTTTGTCGATTGCTTTTTCAAGAACGTTTAAGCAAGCCACACCGACAATCGCATCCACATGCCCACTGACAATGATTTTCAAAACAATCGGCGACCCTTCGGCAACCAACACCTTGTAACCCATTTCTTCGGCGGTGGCTCGAAAGTCGGCAATACTACATGCGCCGCAAGTTTTGCATGCCAATCCGAATTCATCGTAGTCGGCGGGACAACCTTCAGAATGCTTTAAACAATGGGGCAGTAAAAAAAGACGGCGATGAGGTGGGATGGTTTTAATCGGATCCATCCAGTACTCACTGGACAGAACCACCATGATCCATCCGAGAAAGCCCTCGGGTTGCCCAGTGTCACTCAATATCTTACGACAGAGCACTTCCAATTCATCTTTGGTTGGAGGAATATCGCGCCGCATTCCAGCCACCACATCGCGACAAATCTGCCGTAACTCTTCTCTCAGTTGCTTGGTGCTTGGAACCATCTTGAGGTGAGCGGTTTTTCGACGTCGAGATCTGCGTTTGGGTGCCTGATTCTCAGTTAACGTGTTTGTAATCACTACTGCCCGTCTCCGTTTTATATCAACCACACGAGGTGGAATTATTCGTTATTCGTTGATTTGTATTCAGTGCGCGACCGATCGCAGACACCGTAAAAATCAATGGGTAGAGTTTCTCATAATACCAGAGTTTTGCAAAATAAAATCCAATCGGCCAACACTCTTGAATCTGGGCTGATTCGATCGCACACACCAACCATTGTAATCCACGTTGGGCCGCACTCTGGCAATCCGAATCGGGCGACGCCAGAAGAATCTCGACACACAGTGCCGTCTCCTCAACGCCGCTCATCCCTAACGGATGCTCCAGTTCTCTCTGCCGGGAAACACCGCCACCCCAACCACCGTCAGGGTTCTGATTTTCAACTATCCATCTTAAACCAATTTCAACCTGTTTGGTATCGAAACAATTTGCATCTCGGTAAGCCATTAAGACTTTTGCCGTTCCATAGCATGGATTTATGTCATCTATTGCGTCCTGATTGCCAAACCAGAGTGGCAACCAGCTACCATTCGCGTTTTGCTGACTCGCCAAGTATTTGAAACCCAGCTCAACAGACCGTGAAATACCTCTCAACTGAGAATCAGCTCCAGCCTCAACCCGCCACGCATTGAGCGCTCGTATCACGTGGGCAGTGATGTCTGAACCGCTGCGATCAAAGGGAAAACGGCCCCAGCCCTTACAAAACGTGGGCCAACCATTATCCCTGTTTTGCAGCCTTAACAACCAGCGCGCCCCATTGAGTGCGGCTGCGCAGATTCTCGATTTATCCTCATCGCTAAACTCACCCTTATCATAGAGAGTTCTCAATGCCAGCATGGCTCCTGGAGTGTCGTCAGCATCGGGAACCGCTCCGGCTAAATCACTCCATCCCCAGCCACCCGGCTCCGCACCAGTAAAAGGATGGACGTCTTGATACTGACACTTCATCACCCAATTGAGGCAAGATTCCCAAGCGTCTGTTTTCCAGTCCGTCGCCTCAGGGTATTCCCCCAATGCGTTGATCGAAAGGGTCGTTGTCCACGTCGCCAAATTTGTATCGATCGGCCAACTCCCATGTTCCATCGGCTCTTGAGATTCAGAACGGTACGAGTTGAGCAAGAATTTAACTCCCTGTTGAACTACCGAGTGGCCACCCAGACCGCAGCGAACCAGCGCCATGCAGACAAAACTAGTCAAAGGCACCGCCTCAAGGTAGCCTCCGCTAGTAGGTTGCATCGACTCCAAAACTTTAAGACTTCGTCCGATACTGATTCGTCGTAGAAAGCGGGAGATTGGATTCCAAGGCGGATCAAATTTAAACTTGACTTGCCCCATGGCCACGAGGGCTGGAATGGCATAACTAACCACTGGCAAACGCAAAAAATGATAAAACCGCTGCGGCACACAAGCTGCCTCAAATGGCAAGGCCGAAACCTCTTTCCAGCTCACTAATCCGGCCATCGCAGCATTGGCGAGAATCGGCACCGCAAAGGTTTTGTCTTGTCCGTAGCGTTTACGGATCGCGGCCACTCCACCTTGTCCCTCAATGTATTCACTACCCCGCTTCAGCATTTCCGAGTGCGACTCCTGCATACCGGCCGCATGGACCGCAGCCACCACCAGCATGCTTGTGGAGATATTGGAGTGACTGAGCTCTGTATCCCCCCAACCACCATCTTCATTTTGCGAAGCGACCAGCCAAGTGATACCCGCTCTTATCTGCCGTTGAATATTGGCGAGTTGATTCTGGGGGGCGTGTTCGGTTTCCGTCAGAAAGGACAACGCGGTGATGGCGGTTGCCGTAGACAGTGCTGAGGCTGAAAGCTCACCGACCCAATAACCCGCTGGCGATCGCTGGTCGAGCAAATGAGATTGAACTCGCTGATAGGCCGATTTTAGATCCAAGGACTCGATTTCCTGAACTTCTGCTTTGATTTAGAGGAGGTGATGAATCCGGGCTGAGAGTTCTTCAGGGGAGCGTCAACAGCTCCAAGGTCGTTGCGAGGTTTCGCTCGTTCCACCATCTCCGCCTCATATTCATTGTCCCGAACGGGGTCACGAGGAAAAGCCCTCTTCCCTCCGCCCATCCGGACCGGCCCACTAAAGCTGGCTTAACTCATGAACCGCGTCGACGAGGGCAATTGCATGTTCCACATTGGTTTGCGGCAAGATTCCATGCCCGAGGTTGAAAATATGCCCAGGCCGGCCCGCTGCCTGAGAGAGGATAGCGGCTGCTTGCCGACGAATCTCATCCGGCTCGGTTAATAAAACGGTCGGGTCAAGGTTCCCTTGCACAGCGCGATCATATCCAACCGTTTCCCAAGCAGTCCCTAGCTCGACCCGCCAATCCACACCGATCACGGCAGCTCGCGTTTCGGCCAGTAAAGGGAGCAAGGCGGGATTGCCGGTGGCAAAGTTAATAACGGGGGCTCGAGGCGCTACGGCCGCAATGATCTCTTGGACATAGGGCAGGACAAACTTTCGATAATCACTGACATTCAAGCAGCCGGCCCATGAATCAAACAGCTGTACCACTTGAGCCCCTGCCTCAACTTGCGCCTGCAAGTAGATGGTGATCGAATGCACTAAATCACTCATTAATTTATCCCAAGCGCCGAAATCTCCAAACATCAGAGATTTTGCATGGGCATAATTTCGACTGGAACCACCCTCAATCATATAACTGGCCAACGTAAATGGAGCTCCAGCAAATCCAATCAACGGAATATGACCGGGCAAGTCCATGCGAGTCTGCCTAACCGTTTCCATGACGAAATCTAACGACTCGATACTATCCAGACGCTGAACGCGATCGACATCAGCTGTCTGACGAATCGGGTTACGGATGACCGGCCCATCACCGGCGACAAACTCGAGATCTAAACCCATCGGTTCCAAAATCGGGAGTAAGTCGGAAAAAATAATGGCGGCGTCGACTCCCAAGCGATCAACGGCAGTGCACATTACCTCGCTGCACAGTGGTGGATTTTTGCAGAGCTCCAGAAACGAAGTCTTTGCCCTAACTTCGCGGTACTCCTGCATGTATCTGCCTGCCTGGCGCATCATCCAAATCGGCGTCACATCCGTAGGCTCGCGTCGAACGGCTTTCATAAAGGGACCGTCGTGCCAGAGCGCCTGCGATTGTTCTTCTTGATTGGCCATATCACTCCACTGAATTCTGGAATTTTGCCGTTGCGACAACTTTTGATTGAGTTCACTACCCTGGATGGAATCCAATGAATCCACCACCCAAGGCCGATCGTATTTTTGTCGAAACCCGTCCTCGAACACCTCTTTGAGAAGAATTATTAATGGTCGATCAAATTCTACAGGGTGTCGGGTTTTGATTTGCTCCAACCGCAATGCAGCAACATGCCCTAACACGAAGATTGCAGTAACCTCTCCACCGAGAACCGCATCTACAAATGGCTGCTCTACGGAACTTAGGGACAGTTCAAAATTTGCCGTCTTGATTTTTTGCACCACAGCACCGCGTGCCTCAAGTCCGGCCGTTAACGTGTGGACATCCGCGGCGGCCTCAATGGCTATGGTTTGGTTGGCAATCTGACAACTACAATCAAGGCCCACCAATACATCCCGCCAATTGTTTGGCTCCGAAAATTCAACACTTGGCGTAAGGCCTAATTCGCTAAATCGTTCGGCTAACGAATCACAACATATAATGGTGGTCACATCTGCCAGGGAATCTAACAACCTTTGGCGTTCAATCGATCGCAAGCAGGTGTTAAAAAATCGATCAAAGCCCCAGCAAGTCACGAACAGCATTGCATCGATAGACCCCGTTAACAACTGGTTCCCAATGTTTCGCGTTTCGACGTCAGTACGAGCTCGGCTGTCCTCAACTGGGACAACAAACTCCACCTGTCGCTCGAGTTCTACCGGAAGCTCAACCGGCATATCAATCAGGATTGCGAGCGACATGTGAATTTTAACCTTGATTTAATAGGTTTCATTGCAAAGCTTCTTCAGCCATGAGGTCATGCTACCGAGAAAGCCAAACAATCGAAAGGTCGCCGAATGACTAGTTTCCTTGAAACGACTATCATGGACGTGACCGGTGCCTCGCAAACAACCCTGACAGCCATTTATTTCGGTCCAAACTTCGGTAAAAAAACCAACCTTAAGGGAATCACTTTATGCCTTCTGACTCAGAACCTTTTGATCAGATCACTTCGCTTGTCTCTCGTCAGGGATCATCCGAAGCCCTTTCATTCTTGGCGGATCGTTTTCGCAACGAGCATCGATACCCTGAACTGTTTGAGGTTCTCAAAATACAGATCCGGGAAAAACTCGGGTTGCCTATCTTATTCAGCGATCAAACCTCGGACTTGAATGACGAGAAAAACCGCCTGCTCGAAGAAGGGTTACTCGAGGCTTGTCGCGAAGTGGGTAGCGCTTTGGTCCAGCAAGGGAAATTACACGATGGCTGGATGTACTTGCAGCCGATCGGGGACCAGCCCTATCTCAAACAACTTTTTGAATCCGTCGAAGTAAACGAAGAAAACACCGATGTTTTGATTGACATTTGCTTAGGACATGGAATCGCGCCGGAAGTTGGCTACGGATTGATTCTATCCGCTCACGGAACCTGCAACTCCATTACCGTCTTCGACACGCAGTGTGTCGCCCTGCCCCACGAGAGCCGCGCTCGGTTAGCAACCATGCTGATCAATCATATTTACAACGAACTTTCTGAAAATGTGATTCGCCATATTGAAGAGAATGAAAACGCGGCCCCATCAGCCGGCGGACTGGGGCAATGGCTGGATTCACGGGAGTGGATGTTTTCAGCCGGCGGCCACCACATGGATGTGACTCATTTAGCGTCGGCAGTTAGGATTGGCCGATTCTGCACAGAACCTGAAGCCATTCAGCGCTGCTTTGAATTATGCCAATACGGCACCAAGCTTTCCGAAGATTTTCAGTTTGAAAGCCAGCCTCCGTTTGAGAACACTTACCGGGACCACGAAATTTATTTCGAAATTTTGCTAGGTAAAAAGGTAGAAGCCGGCCTCGACCACTTCCGCGCTAAAGCATTCTCAGAACCTTTGGAAACAGTCGGCTCAGCCCCACTCGAGACCTATGTCGACCTCCTTAATCGGGTAGGGAAAAATCAAGATGCGATCCGTATTTCGATCGAACATCTCTCAAACACGGAACAATTACTGGGCATTGCGCCACGCGTTTTTGATATTGCAAAATCGACCGCAGACCACGAAATCCTAATGGAACACTTCCGTGAGCAAGATGACCTATTGGGTTTTTCAATTTCTACGCTTCACGCCTATTCGCACGCTAACAAGTCATCCGGCGGCCAAGACTGAAATGGCCGGCGAACTAGGTTTGAATTGTAGAAACGGGGATCATGAGTCACCTCTCGGCCTATCCAATCGGGTGTTTTAAAAACATCTGCTTCCGTCTGCAATTCAATTTCAGCAAGGACTAACCCTTGATTTGGACCTTGGAATTCATCGATCTCCCAAACATAACCTGCCAGAGGAACCCGGAATCGTTTTTTTTGAATCAGCGGCCACTCACACAACAACAGCATCTGCCGGGCGTCCTCTAAAGGGGTCTCATATTCAAACTCGGCTCGAGTCGTTCCGCTGGTTTTACCTTTCACGGTCAAAAATCCCCGGTCACCTGCGATCCTGACTCTCACGGTTCGATCTGGGTCAATGCTGAGATAACCTTGTTCATACAACGATCCCGGCCAGACGCGGTATTCATCCCCTATCACCAAAAATTTTCTTTCAATTTCCACAGCCATCGCAACTCTCGCAACATGAGAATCATTACGTTTAAGGACCAGCGGCGCAAAAGGAATCAACCGGTGGCAAATTAAAAAACGGCTCAATCCGTTTCCAGACCAAGCCGTTTTTATGATTTTCGTATTGGCAAACCTTCAGAAGGTGCCGCTCAATCCGAAACTAGTTTTGTCCAACGATGTTGTTGCTTCGCAGGATGAAAGCACTTGGATCAACAATTGGGCTGTAGCTTGCACCTTGAGCAGCAGGCTGAGCAGCTTCGTCTGCACTGTCGCAACCGCAACCATTGTCGTCGCAACCACAACCAGCGTCAGCGGAATCACATCCACGAGCTTTGTGGTGGCTTCGCAGTCGCTCCAACAGACCTCCGAAATTCAGCTTGCTTCCAAGATCGCAACCGCAATTAGCAGCTGCGTCGCAACCGTCGGTGTCGCAACCGCAGTCAGCAGCAGTGTCGCAACCATCAGTGTCACAACCACAGTCGTCTGCAGTATCGCAGCCTTTGTTTTTGCGAGAGAAGTGTCCACGAAGGCGGCTGAAGCAGCCAGAATCGCAACCGCAGCCAGCTTCAGCAGCAGTGTCGCAACCATCAGTGTCACAACCACAATCGTCTGCTGTATCGCAGCCTTTGTTTTTGCGAGAGAAGTGACCGCGAAGGCGGCTGAAGTTCAGGTTCAACTTAACAGCGTCGCATCCGCAACCAGCATCGGCAGCGTCACAACCATCAGTGTCGCATCCGCAATCGTCTGCAGTGTCACAGCCTTTGTTCTTGCGAGAGAAGTGACCGCGAAGGCGGCTGAAATTCAAGTTCAACTTAGCAGCGTCGCATCCGCAACCAGCGTCAGCAGCGTCACAACCTTCAGTGTCGCAACCACAGTCAGCTTCGGTATCGCAACCAGTGTCACAACCACAACCTCGAGTCATCAACTTAAAGTTGTGTCCCCAGTTGCCTCGGCGAGAGAATAGACCACAACCAGCATCGCATCCGCAACCGGCATCGGCGGCGTCACAAGCATTTTCAGCTGTGTCACAACCACAAGAATCTTCTTGAGTATCACAAGAAGCGGCATCACAATTTCCGCGATTCAGCCAACCTTGACCGTAGCTGTTTCCGCAGATCATCATGGCAAGCATAAGAGCTGCCGTACACAATTGGAGTTTCATGAAACTCGTCTCCTTTCTAGGAACCGTACTCAACAGCATTCAGTCCGCTAACAACGCGGTCGATGAAATCGGCCGCGCCACCAACCACGTTGTGGGCAACCTTCCACCAATCGTCGAATAGATGAACGATAGAAATTGCTTGGGATTAATGCTTGCGCGTTTGAGCAAAGTTCAAAATACGACGGAATCCTATCAAACCATCCATAAGTTTGAAAAAAGTCGGAACCCGACGCCAAATTGGCTTGTTCAGATCAAATGAAACAAATGCATCATTCAATTCTGTCACTGAGTATCGTCGCGGATTTATCAAATGATCTACAACGCAAGCAAAAAAACACCTCGTAACTGATGTCACTTTCATCACGGTTTTATCAGCAGATTTGAATGGTTAAGATATGACAGTCAGTCAAATTGCTCTTCTGACGGTTTGATCGTTACAACCCGAACCAAAGAAGCTTCAGGGGTCGGCTCGGGGGGACTTTGCGTTTTATGCTCCCGAATACCGTCAATGACGCCGATATTCCCTTCTGCCCTTGCTTCGAGAAATGTTCGCTATTATTCTCGATGACAAGGGACTTGGTGGATTCCAGAGTGCACTCACGATCGTCGTTGAGTCATCTGATGGTACACGACCCAGTCGCCTTCCAATGACAAGCCTTCCTTTTAGAAAAAATTACTTGATCCCTGAACTCCGGCAAAGTTTTTTATCAGTATGAGTAACGCATTCCCAAACGTAATTCGACGACTATGCCTCGCGGCCATCATCGGACTTATCTGCACTTCTGGTGGCTGCAATCAGAACCGGTATCAGCCCTCCGAATGGCGATCCCTTAAACGGGGGACCACACTGCCCGGGACCACACTGCCCGGGACCACACTGCCCGGGACCACACTGCCCGGGACCACACTGCCCGGGACCACGCTGCCCGGGACCACACTGCCCGGGACCACACTGCCCTATCGCGGTATTCGCCCCGGGATCCAAGCCCCCAAGTGGACACCGAACATTGACTACCTTCCGGGAACGACTCTTCCAAATCGTTCATAGCTTGGCGTGAGGGTCAAGAAGCCGGGCAGAAGTTGCAGCGGCGGGATCTAAGCATAAAAAAAGCCCGACGATAGGATCGGGCTATAAGGAAAGCTCTCGAGGCGAAGCGATCAATCATTACCTCGCTTCTTTATTTTTCTTCGATTTCTTCTTTAATCTTCATGACAAAATGCGGCGGCTTACCGCTGTCCGTCAATTCTTTAGCTCGCTTGTCGGCAGCTTTGCGCTGGTTGAAATCGTACAGTGCAACGCGTTTCATCGCATGATTAAAGACACCCCAGTAAACTTTCAATCGAGCATCAGAAGCCGCTTTTGATCGCCGCTTAGTTGCTTTCTTTTTGGTCTTCTTTTTTGCCTTTTTCGCGGTTACCTCATCGGTTTCTTCAGCCGCTTTCTTTTTTGCCGCTTTTTTCGTCGCCGCTTTTTTCGTCGCCGCTTTTTTCGTCGCCGCTTTTTTCGTCGCCGCTTTTTTTACAGTTTTTTTCTTTGCGGTCTTAGTCGCCGCTTTTTTCGTAGCCTTCTTTTTGGCCATCGCCGATCCGTTTATGTTCAGGGAAAGTCATCGAAATCAAAGGGCAAATGATAACCTTTATTGGCGAGCTTGAATACCAGTTACTTAATTCGAATCCTCAGTTTCATGTTGGTGACTCATTGCAGGCAGCACGCATTGGCAGGTCAAAACCAAGGATTACTTTCCAAAATCCCGATTATCAGGCCCTGAATCAGTCGGGGCTTTCCCCCGACCTTCTCGAATGTACCTTGCTCGTTGCCTCGCATAGTCCGCAGGAGAAAGGTCTGGGGAACCCTGCGAATTCTCCTGCAAACCGGTCTCATCAGTCTGCTCCTGAAACATTCGTCGCAAATACGGTCGGCACCAACCACATCCTGTTCCAGCCCCAAAACACTCGCTTAATTGGGCCGCTCGGCGCGGTTTTTCAATCCGTATGTGGTTTTGTATTTTGCGACGCGATACGTGAAAACAAAGGCAAACCAAGTCGTCAGGATCCATGAAGTCATACTCTCTAAAATATGTCGTAAATTTCTCGGACGATCAGGGTTTCAGTAGAATTTGATCATATACGAAAAATAAAGGCTCCGTCATAATATCTATGATTGGAAAGGATCGAAATGTCTCGATTCAACGTCCAATCTGTAATTTTTTGGCCATCTCACTCCACGAATCCAATCACCTTGCCCGCTCCCATCATTAATCAACTTGACGAATTGACCCAGTGGGTCCGGCAACAGGGCCAGCCCCCATTCCGTGTCAGGCAGGTTATTAAATGGATTTTTGAGAACCGAGCCAAGTCATTCGAGGAGATGACCGATTTACCCAAATCGCTTAGGGTTGCCCTGGCTCAACATTACTCGCTATTTTCCGTTCGCATTGCCAAACACGAGGTCTCAAATGACGGGACCGAAAAGTTGCTGGTGCAATTATTTGACGGCGGCTTGGTCGAATGCGTTCTTTTGAGAGATGGCGACCGACGCAGCATTTGCGTCAGTAGCCAAGTGGGTTGCGCCATGGGATGTGTCTTTTGTGCTAGTGGATTAGACGGAGTCATGCGAAACCTGACAGCTGGCGAAATTCTGGAACAGATGCTTTCTCTGCAGCGGTTGCTTCCGGAGGATGAACGTATCAGTCACATTGTTATGATGGGCATGGGAGAGCCACTCGCTAATGTAGAAAATGTCGTCACGGCCCTGCATTGGGCCAGCGCTGAAAACGGTCTGGGAATCAGCCCCAGAAGGATCACGATTTCAACGGTTGGTCTTCCGCCTGCCATCGAAAAACTGGCTGAGTTGGATAGTCGATATCACCTTGCTATTTCCTTGCATGCTCCAAATGATGAACTTCGGAATCAGCTTGTTCCGGTTAACAAAAAAATTGGCATTGCTCCTCTGCTGGAAGCCGCAGACTTCTACTTTGATGTTTCCGGACGCAAGCTGACGTTTGAATACGTCTTGCTGGCCGGCATTAACGACCAACCGCAGCATGCCGAGGAATTGTCCCAAATACTCTACGGCAGAACGGCTATCTTGAACGTCATCCCTTACAACCCGGTTGAAGGTCTGCCATTCCGCACGCCTTCCAGTGAAACGATTGCCCGGTTTCGGGAAATCTTGGAGTCCAAAAACATTGTCGTGAAGTTCCGCCAGCGCAAAGGGGATAAGATCAACGCAGCATGCGGTCAACTGAGACGCCAAAAAGTTCAACAACTGTCCAGTCTCTCCTAATCCCCGTATTTCCCTAAAAATCTCTAGCGGATCACGCGCTTCTCAGAAACCTAACCTTCAATTTCGGGTTTCATATTGAGAGGCTTAGCGTCTCGAATCACTGAGAACACTTGGTTTCGTAAGACAACACATCGACGATTTTGCTTGCCAGCTGGTACAATATGAATCAACCGTGTCGACTCGGTACGTCGATCGCTATGTGTTTTCAGCATTCAGGACACGAGACGTGTCAGCCAACGATTCCGCGTTTCAAAAAGCCCAAAAGTATGAACTGCTCGATCCGGACGTGCGGTTGATGCTCCAGGTACGCAATGGGAACGCAGCTGCGTTTGAGAAACTTGTCGATAAATATCAAAATAGGTTGATTTCCGTCTTGGAACACATCGTGCCCAATCGTGATCAAGCAGAAGACTTAGCTCAAGAAGTTTTCATGCGCGTTTATCGAGCCCGAGAACGTTACGTCCCCGGTGCAAAGTTTTCGACTTGGCTATTCACAATCACCCACAATGTTGCCAGCAATGCAATTCGCCGACACGTCCGCCGTAAAGAAATCAATTTAACGAATTCACCCAGTGGCAAAGTCAGTGTTCAACCTCTAGACACGATGGCTAAAGCTAAAAGTGCGCTGATGCCCGCTCGGCAAATCGATCAAAAAGAAATGTCCTCGATCGTTCGCGATGCCATTCAATCGCTAAACGAACGACAACGAATGGCCATGCTGCTGAGCAAGTTCGAAGGGATGAGTTACATCGAAATATCCGAGGCCATGAACCTTTCAGCTCAGGCCATTAAGTCCTTACTATCGCGAGCGCGAGGCAATCTACGCGACATATTGCAGCCTTATGTTGATTCCGGTCAGCTGCCGTTAGGCGTTTCCACAAAACCATTATCCAACACCGACTCTCATTCACTTGGAACCATTAACTAACCCTATCACCAAACCCTACCCTGTGATTTGCAATGAATGATCGGACGAGGCACTCGGATCCGAGTGATTCTAAAATTGACATACTCTTGACCAGCTATCTGGACGGGGAACTGGATACATCGGAGGCTCAAGATGTCGAGCGCCGTCTCAGTCAAGACGGGCATTTTCTGCGCCGGATGCAGGAATTACAAAAGACATGGGACGCGATTGATGTAATTCCTCGGGCTGACGCGACCTCTTCATTTACCAAAAGCACATTAGAGTTAGTCATCGACAGAGCCGAGCTTGAGAACTATCGCAGCAAGCGTCGTCTTTACACGTGGCCCTTACGGATCGTCGCTCTCACCGCCCTCCCCTTACTGGTGCTCGCTGGCTCCTATTACATGGCAAAACAGTCTCAACAAAAACCTGTTGATCAACTCGTCATGGACTTGCCCATTATTGAAAATCTCGATCTTTACGAAGTCATCGATTCTGTAGAATTTCTTTCCATGCTGGAAGAAAACGGCGTCTTTCAAAACGACGATGTCTACTTTGATGGAGTGGCCGAATGATTCAGACAGAACCTTTCACAAGGCAACGCGAGAGATATACTCGACCGCGCTTTTGGATGACATTACTATCCAGCTGTCTGGCACTCGTCGGGAATCAGACCCTCAGCGGTCAAGAATTGAACCAGGAAGCGGCTGAACGCCGGCTTGCGACTCTTGACGGTTCCCGTTTAGTCGTAATCGCGCGGAACCGAAAAGATTTTGACGCTAAAACACCGGAGAAGCAGCAACAACTCCGCGATCTCTATGGACAACTTAGCCAACACCCTGATCATGAAAAACTAGAGCAGGTCTTGCGGCAATACCACGACTGGCTGGCCACACTCGATGATCAAACTCGAGCCACAGTTTTGGACCTTCCTGCTCAGGAACGCATCGTCAAAATCAATCAGATTCGGCGTCAGCAAAACATTGATTGGCTCGGTAAAATTGGCCCGACCCAATTACCTAAGGAAGATGCCGTACCGGTCTACTGGTGGTACGAAGAGATGTTAAAGACCAAAAACGAGTTGATTTTCGATGTCTCTCAACAATTGTCCAAGCGAGGAATCATTGAGTTCAACAAACAACTATTCAGTGGTGGTCTTTTGCGGTGGGATGAATATAAGCGCCGGAGTCAATACATCCAACGAAACGTTGCCGAACGTTTGCTGATCGCGATTCAGGAAGAAAGTCCAGAGTCCTTGAATGAAATCTTTTATGCTTCGGATATCAACAATCTGATGTCTTATCTTTCTAACAAAGGGCGGGAAATCCTACAAGAAAGTGAACCAGGAGAAAGGAGTCTTTTGGTGGTGCGTTGGATGGCTGATGCCAGAGAAATCCAAAGTCGGAACAGCATACCGGAAAAAGCTCTAAATAAATTCTATGAAACCGAATTGACGCCCGAGACGCGTGATGAATTAGATGCCATGAGCGCCGTCGCGCGTCGAGAAACATTGGTTGATCTGTATACGAAATGGAGGCGAAGGGACTTGCCAAGTGCCGCGAGGGATCGTTTGATCTTCCCGCGAGGCTTCTGATAATAAGACCTTCAACCTCCACTCACCCTTCGTCTCGTACCAATTGCGCTGTTGTCGGTAATGTTTCAAAATTGATTTAGCCGCAAAATCGGCGGTTATTTTCCGAATTACCCGAGTTCCTTGGATTTTCAGCCCCATCTAAGAAACTTGGCTGGCCGAAGAATCGTCTATAATTCAAAGGACTTCCGGGAGCTCTCGCGACCAGCAGCCCGAAAGCACACACTCAAATCTGGACATTCGAGACCTATGGCTACAAGAGCAAAACCGGCTTCCCGCAAGAACCCTAAGAGCGCTCAGGTCCAGCAGTATGTCAACAAACACATTCGCAAGGCATCGCATCAGGTAAAAATAACGGATCTGATCACGGGCGGGATTGGAATGCTCGTCTTTGCGATTGGGTTCTTTATGATGGTGGCCGTCATCGACGCTTGGGTTTGGCCTCTCTCTGTAATGTTTCGAGTCGTCGCCTGCCTAATTTTAATCGTTGGCCTGATCGGGATCGCGCTGACGCAACTCTTGCCGCTTGTTTTTCGAAAAATCAATCCGGAATACGCGGCCCGCATGATTGAAGAAGCAAAGCCAAGTTTTAAAAATAGCTTGGTGAATTACCTGTCGCTCCAGAAGAAAGACAAACCCGTTCACAAGGCGGTTTTCAATGCGGTCTCACGTCAAGCAGCAACCGACTTATCAACGGTTACTGTCGATCAAACCATCGATCGCTCCGGATTGATTCGAATGGGATTCATTCTTGTTGTCCTATCTGCGATCGCAATCGTCTACTCAATGGTTTCTCCTAAAAACCCTTTTCAAACCATTGCCCGCGTGGTGGCACCGACTGCTCGAATTGCAAAACCTGCGTCCGTTTCCATCGAGAATGTTTCACCCGGGGATGTTTCCGTTTTTTTTAGCGACCGACTTCAGGTGACTGCGGAGGTACGAGGAAATTTTGATCCTCAATCGGTTCGGCTGATATACACAACTTTGGATGGTCAGCAAAAAGACGCCGTCATTCCCATGGAACCCAACGAAATCTCAAGCAGTCAATTTGTTGCAGAACTGCAAACCTGCTCCTCGGGCATACAACAAGCTTTGGAGTATTTTGTCATCGCGGGCGACGGTCGATCTCCCGTTTACTCGGTCGACGTCCGGCCCAACCCGGTCATCAGCGTCAAACAGATTGAGATCACCCCCCCCACTTACACCGAATTGCCCGTTCGAGTCATTGAAGGCCAAGGTGAAATTCAAGCAATCGAGGGGTCGCGGATCAAGATCTCAGCAACGGCCAACATGCCGATCGACTTCGCAACCATTGAGTTGCTCGAGGCCCTGAATGAGAGCCCCACCAACGACCAATTCCGAAAATCCCAAACCGTTGCAATGAAATCGGAGGGGAAAACGGCTGAGGGCACCTTTAATGTTTTGATGAACTCTAAACGTACCAAGCCGCGATTTACGCATTACTCTGTTCATTTCAAAAGCGTTGACGGGCCCAGAAATACTGACCCCAATATTTTCCCAATCCGGGTCATCGCTGATTTGCCACCCGAAATTCAGATCGTTCAACCTCAGCAGGAAATATTGAGTGTTCCGGCGAACCAACCTATCACTGTAGAAGTTCGTGCGAACGATCTCGATTTTGAAATCAGTGAGGTCAAGATTTACTTTGACAACCTAAACTCCAGCATTCATGACTTCGATTTCGTCCTCAACGATGCCGCGTACGAAAATGACGAACTTGGAAATCAGCGAATCGTATCCAAAAAGACGATTCGCCCTGTCGATCTTAACTGGGAGCCGCAGGATGAAATTTTGCTTCATGCCACGGCAGCCGACAATCGGATGAGCGAGGTCAGTGACCAACCCGATCCAAATATTTCACGAACCAAGAATTACACCCTTAAAATCACGGAGCCCATTAAAAACGTTATAAAACCGAACGAAGAGGAAACGCCCTCTGAAAAAGACACGCCTGAAAACAGCGACGACCAAAAGCAGGACCCAAACGATCAGCAGACACCGAACAAAAAGGATTCAAAGGGGAACGGGGACAGTCAAAGAGAAGAAGAAAAATCGAGTGGCGGTGAATCCGGAAATAAAGAAGATGGTGAAGAGCAAGATTCCGGATCAGAGAATGATGAAAGTGCAAACTCGGATCAAGGCAACCAGAAACCTGACGAAGGCGAAATGTCTCAAGAACCGTCGGAATCGGGTAACCGTGGAGGCCAGCGACCTGACGACCGCAAACCCGCAGATTCAGAACCTGATTCGGCCGGCGGGCAAGACTCCGAAGAGACCAATGGCGAGGGTCAGGACGGCGGAGCAATGGAACCGTCCCCGGATACTCAATCCGAAGGTCAAACAGGCGATGGACGAGGTGCAAATACAGACGCTGCGAATCAAGACCCATCCAACGGCGACTCCGGAACAAACCAAGGAAGTGAATCAAATCGAAAATCCGGCCAGCAAGACCCCACACAGGGTGTCGAAGACGGTAATTTGAGCAACCGAGACGCAGAGGGGGCCAATCCGGAAGAGGTGAGAGATGACTCTTTAACCGGAGGCGATATCGAACCATTATCCGACTCGGCATCGGAGGGTGAACAGATGGAACAACTTCAAAAACTGCTCGATCAACCTGACAAATCCTCCGCCAATCCGGATAATCCCACAAGCGACAATGACAATCAATCTGTTGCCGGTGAACCCAACAACAAGGGACAAAACCTAAATCGCCAGGGCGAACCCATGAAAGATTCAGGCCAGATAAATCAGGGCCAAAACAGTCAGGGCGAAAACAGTCAGGGCCAAAACAGTCAGGGCCAAAACAGTCAGGGCGAAAACAGTCAGGGCGAAAACAGTCAGGGCGAAAACAGTCAGGGC
>JAKVBF010000020.1 GCA_022447555.1 Mariniblastus sp.
ACGCCCGGTTTGCCAACGCCGATAATGGTAAGGGCACCAAGTCGCGCGAGAAGATAATTTTTGTCTGAAACTCTCTTGAGAAGAACGGCACACGGCGTGCTTCCTGGGAGTTGCGCATGAGGGGGGTCCGAAAGGGAAGAACTTTGTTTTTTTCGGCCGGCCAACTCTTCTTCAAGAACCTGACGGATGTCAACGTTCAGCGCCTCAATTTGCCGATTGATACCAGTGTATTCACGACTGAATTGCATGCCTTGAGAGGCTAGAAAGTCCATCGCTTTTTTACTTCGGTTGTCGCGCCATTCGTTAAGTAGTTCGATAATTCCATCACCAATATTGGCGTCCAGAACAATCAGGATCCCGATGGACTTAAAACAAGTTTCTGGATCGTCGTTGGTTGTGCCGATTTGCTCCAAAATACGTTTGATACGCCAAGCTTTTTCGGGAGTCGAAGTAAAGTACTGTTGGGCCAAAAGACGCAACGCTGGTTTCCCCATTTGAACCAATTGATTGGTAGCGTTTTCGCGTACGGAATATTGAGGGCTATCCAGACCTTCAATCAATTGCGGAATGTTGTCATCAGCTGCCCGTGTCTGGCAAGGTAGCAGGAATGAAAGACACAGTATGAGCCGGGCGCAGACTGCGCAGGGGCTGCCTGTTTTCAATGAGTTGGACGAGTTGGACGAGTTGGACGAGTTGAGGGATGCCTGCAACATAATGCTATCAGTCGATTTGATAAATCGTTGGGGATACCGGTCTCGATAATATTAACCGGCAACTCCAGTGAGTGTCGAGGCGAATCGTTGAGGAGCTCTAAATCTCGGGGTTTCTAATTGTTTGAACGCGGGACAACTCGTCATTGCTGGGTGCTGGCATGTTAAGGGGGATGATTTGGACGGTAGAATCCTCAGGGGTGATAATCGGAATGATACGTGAAACCGCTAATCTTTTACTGGATTTCCTGACCCGAACAGGACGATGAATTTACCGGACGGTAACGTCTCTGCTTCATTTGTAGGGCAGCGGATCATTCGGAACTGGAACATGAAGATTCACACGACGCGTTTTGGCGCAATCGATATCGAGCCAGATGACATTCTGTTCTTTCGGAATGGACTGTTGGGTTTCGAGGATTGTCGTCATTGGGTGTTGTTGGCCGATTCCGATAACACGGCGGTTGCTTGGCTGCAAAGCATGCAACAGTCTGACATCGCCATGCCCGTAGTTTCGCCTCGGCGTTTTGTCGAGGAATACCAAGTTCGTCTTGAGCCTTCAGACGTTGAATTGCTGCAATTAACAGCTGTCGAGCAAGCGTTTGTCCTCGGTATCGTGAGTCGAGATGATGATACGCTCACGGTCAACTTGAGGGCTCCACTCGTCATCAACTTGGACCGCAGAATTGGCAGTCAAGTGGTCACCGTGGACAATCAGCCGATGCAATACGACCTAGCCACCCTGCCGACGAGTTTGCGGCGGACCGCCTAAGTGCCCCGCAGATCGGGAACTTCTGTCACAGTCCTACCCTGTTCCTCTCTGGAGAGCGGCTGCACATCGGGAATAGCTGGTACAAACAGCAGCTTGTTTTGATTCCTCGATTCTCTTGGCTGGAACGCCGATTTCTACTCCTGAGGACCGCTAGCACGTCTTGCGGATCCTTTTATTTTCGCGGCAAGGGATTGCCCAATAAATTCAGTTGTTCGGGACGAGGGTCTGTGAACCGCTGTCCTAGGCAAGCAATCACTAATAGTTGAAGGAGCCAGCCATGCTGGTTTTGTCGCGACATCGAGACGAGAGTATCATGATCGGTGACGACATTGTCATCACGATTGTTGATATTCGTGGGGACAAGGTCCGATTGGGTATTGACGCTCCGCAGGAAATACCTGTTCATCGCCAAGAAATATACGAGGCGATCAAACGGGAAAACCAAAAGTCCAGTCGCTTAGGACCATCCGAAACTAAAGATATCGGCAAATAGCATCGCCCAATCGCTTCTACCTTATAGACCTTATAGTAAACGGACTAGCAGACGCCGCACGCCTCTAAAATGTGGTCAGCCCCGCAGAGATAGCTTGTGTAAAAAGGCCCAAATTCCGCGTACTTCGCGCTCGCCTGATCAAATCGCATATCGTACACGATCTGCTTCAGGTGTTCTGGGTTTGTTGCCCATAGCGTGACGCCCCATTCCCAGTCATCTAAACCGATTCCTACTGTGATCAACTGGGTGACTTTTCCAGCAAACTTTATGCCGCTCCGCGCGTGTTCGGCCATCAATCGGTTCCGTTCAGAAAAGGCCAGAGAGAACCAGTTGGCACCTGGGTACCGCCATTTATTCATGGGGTAAAAGCAGGAGACCGGCCAATCGGGGAAATCCGGGGTCAGCCGTTGGTAATTCATTCTGTCTTGGCGCTCGGTATAGGCCTTTAGCTTTGTCTGAAAGGCGGTGCTTTCAGGGTCTTCTCCGCCGCGAGTCAGGCGCTCTGCATATTTGTCTACGCTTTGCACGTACTCGGAAATTTCACTAAATGAGACGTAGGAGTAGGTCGGTTGAACCGCAACGCCAAATGGACCTGACAGGATTCGTTGGTGGACCGATTCGATGCGGAGAGGATCTGGGTCCATAAGCATTAACGAAAAATCAGCCTTGTGTCCTGACACAAGTCCCAATTGCATCCGGGCCGTCGCATCCAATCCACCCGGGTCAAGAAGCGCTCGCCATTGTTCACGTCCCATTTCTTTTTGAGAGGATGTCATTGCTGCCAATCGAGGGCGGTCAAAGGAATAAAAGAAATGTGAACAGTGCCAGCCGTCTGAGGGGCAAACATCAGACAATTCCCGTCCAATGTTGTCGATCTTAAAGTTCATATATTTGATTCTATTCGTAGGGCAAGAGCGATTGGGACAGGATCGATCAATCTATCATTAGGCGTCTAACAAATTGTTGACGCTATCGAGCAAGCGATCCATTGTAAAGGGCTTGTGTATGTAATCATTAACACCGAGCATTTCAGCGTATTGTTGATGCCGATTTCCTTCGTTTCCAGTAATCATGATGACCGGGACCGGTTCGAGGTCATTTTGTCTCAAACGCTCGAGTACTAAAAAACCACTGCGTCTGGGCATCATCATGTCCAAAATGACAAGGTGAGGCTCTTTGGTTTCGGCAATGGCCACGCCTTGATTTCCATCTCGAGCGATCGAAACTTTGAATCCAGCTGTTTTTAATGCGCAGCGAATCGACTCTGTGATCTCGGGGTCATCGTCAACAACGAGTATGTGCTTATGGTCTGATTCTTCTAAAGTGTTCACGTTAATAACTGATCAAGGGAAGGAAGTGGTAGTCAAGAAAAAAAGAACTGTTTCAAAAGTGACCGTTGGTCTTTTGGTGAACAAGCAAATTACTACCGCGTTGAGCGACTGTCTAGGGCGGTTGAGATTTCTGGATGGCTAGTAAGGTTGAAAGAATCTGTCCCAACGAAGCCACGCGTGGTTCATAATTGTGACCACTAAGCCGCCCGAATGCTATGGGATAAATCGCACTCGGCGACCGGTAAATCCTAGCATTTCAAATCCGTGAGGTACGAGTGTTGAGAGACCTTTGCCGGTTTAGCCCCACAACCGGCAGTTCTTTCCATATGTGCCAAACTGCACCACCCGCGACCTCAATCTGAATGATGAGGTAAATTCTACTAAAATCTTTGATTTCGTCAGTCGATGTTAAGGAGGATATGTTTACCTAAAGGAAATTGACATGATTCGATCCATTTTGATGGCCCTCGGTATCTTCTTGCTTATTTTAGGCGGTGAATCTTTGTTGGTCGACAAAGTGGTGGTGACCAGTTCGCGAAACGTCGCGCGAGTGAAAGCAAGTGAAAAGCTACCTCAATCTCCTATTCAAAAAGCTGGTTTTCAATCTCAGAACTACTACCAGGAGGATGCGAAGCAGGAGGCCGCTCTCAAGCGATCGTATCAAACCCGCGAATGGATGCCTTGGAGTCTGTTGGCCGCCGGGGTGATCACAGTGCTCTACTCCTACTCGCTTTCAAAATCTTGACCGGCAAGTTAACCCATCCGTTTGGCGGGGTCGTTGGTTGGGGCAATGAGCATTTTTTGTCGGGTCCTTCTTTCAATAATCAACTGGCCATCGATGATTCAATCTTAGGTTCTGCCCGTCGCTATTTTGGGAAACTAAATCCTTTCAGACGTGGTATGCACTGCTTGGCTTTGTGTGCGGATTTATACGCTTTTGATTCACTCTGATCTGTAGTCATTTTTAAACTTTCTCTGGGTTGTCGGCGGTCCTTTCTCGCGCGGTCTTGTGGTGAATGATCACGGCTCGCACCGTTCCAAATCATCAATCGTTGAATTTAACGATCGTAGCGGTTGCGATGCATTATGGTTTGGTTGGGACCCCCAAAATGTTGCGTTGTGACTTTACACTTGTGTAGGGTGAACCTAGCATTGAATAGGTACGAACAAGTGCGGGTTTCTTGCGCTCCGCCCCTCTTTGATCGGACTCATTTCTGCCCACTCATCGTCCCGACACCCGGTCTCGCCTTTTTAGCCGCAACTGCTAATGACTTCGCCCAATAAATTGACATTGCAGGCTATGCTGGATCAGTCAGGCGGTAATGGCCATTCTGGGAAACCGATGTCGTGGTCCGAACGATTTGGATGGGCCGCTCGTGCTGTTTTGCTACTTGCTATCGTAATGGCGCCATGGATGATCGGAAGTGTCCAGTATGGAGCTCAGTACGCTATCGCCATAGTGATGTTGGTGGGATTGGGCCTGTGGTGGTTTGACACGGCACTCAACAAGAGCAAAACCCAAGTTGTTCCCTACCTTGCCTTGTTTATTTTTCTCGGGGTCTGCCTTGGTTTATTGCAGTTGATTTCTCTTTCGGATTCAATGGCAGGCATACTTCTCGGTCGGCAGGCGGAGATTTATCAAGAGTTTGCACCCCAGATTCCAGCGATGGCGAACTCCGGGCAATCGGGCTCGAGCACCGTCCAGCGAATTTCTTTGGATACCGAGCAAACATGGCAGCAATTGAGATTGTTAATTCTTGCGGCCTCTGGGTTGATGTTAGCGTGTCGTTATTTTCGAGAACGAAATCATTTGACGCTTTTTCTAGCAGCGATGACAAGCAATGGTTTTGCCATTTCATTTTTTGGCATTGTTCAGAAGTTGACCTTTAATGGCAACTTATTTTGGCAGCTTCCCTTGACTCAAGGGGGCGTCCCTTTTGGCCCCTTTGTGAACCGAAATAATGCAGGGGGTTTCTTATTGATCTGTTTTGGCTGCGCTCTGGGACTGTTCACATTAATGATGATGAAGCGATCGGAGGATGGTCCGGTTCCGATTATCAGTAAAGAGATTCCAATTTGGCGCCAATTGAAACAGCAAATTTTATACTTTGTCTCACAATTGAATGCTCGAAAATTGGCGACCTTGTTGGCTATGGTTTTTATTGCCGTGGGAATTATCTCATCATTGTCTCGAGGAGCGGTTTTGGGATTACTTACTGGAAGTGTCGTTACCTTGCTGATTTATGGAATGGCTCGGAAGCCTGCCAATGTCAGCGTCATTGTGGTGCCTCTGGCAGTGGCCATCGTCGCGTTATCGACATGGGTTGGATTTGGTGAGCAATTGGTCTCCCGTTTTGAATCAATTGAAGTCGCAGGTATCTCGGACGAAGATTCTCGGTTTCGAAATTGGCGGGACACCTGGCAAAGTGTCGGTGAGATGGGACCTTTCGGTGCCGGTTTAGGGTCATACAGAAGCGTTCACCGGCTCTATCGTAGTGACCTCGAGGATAAGATCTTTTATCACGCAGAAAACCAGTACTATCAAACACTCGTAGAGGCAGGCTGGCCTGGATTGGCGATTTACCTGGCAGCTTGGGGTGTGGCGATTTACTGCGTTTGTTTTTTACTCTTTCGCGGAAAAACACCTTCGGCTCTGGCGGCTGGGGTGACGGGCGCTTTTGTGTTGGGGAGTCAGGCGTTTGCGTCCTTTTTTGACTTTGGTCTCTACATTCCGGCGAACATGCTTGCGGCAGCAGCCGTCATGGGCGTTGTCTGTTTTCAGGCTCACGCGACACCGGCACGATATAAAATGAAATCTTGGCTCGGTTGGCGAGCGCCGAACTTCTTTGTGTCGATTGTCTTGGTGGTCTTATTCGGTGCGCTTACAGCGACCTCTTTGGACCTACACCGAAAAGCGACAGTTCAGAACGTCATCAAACAGGCAGCGGTGCTCGATTCTTGGGGATTACCCCTGCAGGAGGACTTGAATAATCGAATCACGATGTTGGCAGGGAGCATGCGGGTTTCGCCCAGCGTTGAGGGGATGAACCACTTGGCAAAACTTTGGATCGAAAAATCGAAGATCGACTTTACGCGCCGTCTGGGAGAGCTGGAGCAGGTAAGTCAGATGGGCGAGGACAATAAAAGCGAATGGCTCCGAGCACAATACAAGACCACCTCCCCAGCTCATATTCACGAGCGACTCCAACGCCTTTACGACGGATCAGATGTGTCCGGAAAGCGTTTCTTGAAAAATGAGTTCATCGAAGGTTACTATCAAATTGCTCGGGCTTGGTATGAACAGAGCAAACAATTTTCTCCGGTACAGCCTGAAGTCCATATGCGATTAGGTGAAGTCAACGCAGTCATTGACACACCCTTTCCAAAAGACCAAGAGGCTGTCGATCGTCCCAACTCAGATTTTGAACGGGCGATCAAACTAGCCCCGACGAATTATAGACATTTGTTGAATGCAGCCCTTTTTTACTTGAGGTCAGGTAATATTGATTCAGCGGCACCTCATTTGAAGCGTTATCTCGAACTCAATCCTCGCGAATACGATTTTGTGATACGCCTGCTGACAGGTCGAACCGTTCATACGGTGCGATACTTTGAAACGAATGATGGAGAGCTTGTGATCGACGAGAGTGGTCGCTTGGTGCGGGTTGTCGGAGATGTTGATGAGCGAAAAATCGCGGAGCAAATTTTGCCAGAAGATCCCGAGCTATTATTCCGGTTCGCGGCCGAGCGTCTGGGTGATGAACCCGACCTGCGCCAGCAAACACTTGAACGTGCGGAAGCGTTGCTGGTAGATGCGACCATGTCGAATCGAGAGAGGTTGATTTTGCAGGGTCGCGTCAAGTTGGAAATGGGTTTGTTTGGAGAGGCCATCGAACCTCTTGGGTTGGCTGTGCGGAGTAGTCCGGCAGATAACGAAACCCGTTTTATTTTGGCTCAAGCTCAGTTTTATGACGGGGCATTTAAAGAGGCTCAGGAAAACGTTAAACGGGCTCTAAAGGGAAATTCGTGGAAGTCAAAATATAAAGCTTTGTTAAAACAGATTGATTTTGCCATTTCGAATGGAAAATAAGAAAGTGCTTGCGAAAGCGAGTTATGGTAGCGTAGTGCCTTCAACTAAAGATTTAATATGATTTTATCTCTGTTAACATTCCTGATTGCGGCGGCGATGACCTTGTGTCTGGTTCCGCTATTTAGTCGATATGCCGAATCCGTAGGGTTGGTCGATCGGCCGGATGACAATCGTAAACTGCATACCTCCGTAATACCCATGGTGGGTGGTGTCTCGATCTTTTATGCGGTTTTGGCAGCGGTTCCCTTGGCCTTCTGGTTGCGGGGGTTTTTCCCGTTGGATTGGTATAACTCGCTACCTGTGATGACGGACCAGGCTGAGATTTTAGGTTTGGTTCTGGCCGGCTCTTTCCTGCTGCTAGTTGGTCTGGTTGATGACTGCTACGGGATTCGTGGTCGTCAGAAACTGTTGGGTCAAATTGTCGCTATCATGATTTTGGTCAGTTTTGGATTCCGTTTTCATGGAACCGAACTACTGGGGTATCAAATCGATTTCGGTGTGTTCGCCGTTATCATTGTGTTTGCTTGGATGTTGGCAGCCATCAATTCGGTAAATCTTTTGGATGGGGCAGACGGGTTCGCGTCGACGATTGGGATTGTGATCAGTCTCGCCCTCGGTGCGATGTCATGGCACGGCGGCAGATTTTTTGATGCGTCAATCGCTTTTGGAATGGCGGGGGCTTTGATTGGGTTTCTGCGCTACAATTTTCCACCGGCAAAAGTATTCCTTGGCGACTCTGGCAGTATGTTGATTGGTTTTGTGCTGGCGGCACTTGCCATTCGGTGTTCCTTCAAGCAGGCAACGGCTTACGCTTTCTTTGCGCCGATCGCTTTGTTGGCCATACCGTTTATTGATACGGCGGCGGCCATTGTTCGGCGTCGATTGACCGGCCGAAGTATTTATTCAGTCGATCGGGGGCATATGCACCACACGATGGCCAAGCGCGGGTTTGGTCCTCGACTGAGTTTGTTATGGGTTGCCACCATGTGTTTGACGACGGCCGCCGGAGCAGTACTCGCGGTTATTTATGAAGAGAGTGAATACGCGATTATTTCGATCATCATCGTGGTTGGAGTGATGTTTGTTACACGCATCTTTGGGATGGCTGAACTGCAACTCGTTAGTAAACGGATGGCGGATGCGGGATTGACGTTTTTGGCGTCGCGATCAAAGAACGGGAAACAGGTCCAGCAAAGCATGCTTCAACTTCAAGGTAATCGAGACTGGCGTCGAGTCTGGGCTTGTCTCTGTGAGTTTTCTGACATGCATGAAATTGATCAGTTGACATTCGATTTAAACCTTCCTTGGATCCACGAGTCGTTTCACGCGACCCGAAAAAAACAGTCCGCTCGTCGAGGTGAGAACCAGCAATGGCAAGCTGAAGTCCCTGTGATTGGCGCTGGAAAGATTTTTGGAAGAATCGAAGTGGTTGCGGGTAAAGACAGCCGTTTCACGTGCCAAGACATCATTGTTAATTTGCTAAAACTGATGGAAGAGCTTGAAGATCAATTGGTCGATATCGCTAGTGATCGGCCTTTTCGGCAAACGTCGGACGCCTCCAAAATGCATTATCCCAGCGCGGAGCGACAATTACTGAGACAAAGCTCCGAGATTTCTGCTAAATCCTTGCCTGCTAAATAGTTGTCGCCAGCTACCGGAAAGGGACATTTCCTTTTTTGGTGATTTCGCCAAAATCCGTTATAATTGCCCCCGAACGAGGTTAAGAAAGACGGTCCGAACAAGGAGGTGGTGATGTCGGGTTCCAATTTTTTTGTAAAGCCCTGTCCGGCTTGTGGGCGTTCCGCACGGATTTCCCTAGACTATCTTGGAAAAATGGTTTGCTGCAAACATTGTGGACGTGAATTTTTGGCGAATGATCCCGAAAATGAATCGGCCGCTGAGCTGGATCCGGTTAATTATTGGATCAACTTTACGGAAACCAACCATTCGTTCGATCAGGAGGCTATTTCAGGGTCTCAGCGTTATCCTCGCTAGAGTTTGGGAAATCGCCCTAGGAAACCAAAAACAACTTGGTTTTTTGAAGTAAACTAGACGAAAACCATGAAGTGGCGGACCGGGTAACAGAAACTATTTTGAGGGTCTGGTTCCGGCGATTTCAGCTAGTCCGCGGCTTGGTTCGATTAACCCAACTTATTGTTCAGGAGAGTGAGAGCATGCAGCGTTTTTTAAAAGGTGTCTTGGCGATCGGATTCATCGCAACGGTCTTAAGCCCTTCGGCTTTGATGGCGCATACTTCCTTTAAGAAAGAGCTCGCAAAAAAATATCCGAATATGAAAATCAGTTGCAGTGCATGTCACGTTGATAAAAAGCCAAAGTCAGAACGGAATGAATTGGGTAAGTTATTCTTCAAGGATATGAAGAGTAAAAATATTTCGGCCACGTATAAGTCGAAAAAAGGAGATGATAGGAAAGCGTATGTCAACGATGTCATGAATCCTGCGTTCAACGCCGCTTTGAAGAAAATTCAAAAGCAGAAGAATAAAGAAGGAAAGACCTACGACGAGTTGATCAAGAGTGGCGAGATGCCGGGGATCACAAAGAAAGAGGAACCCAAAGCGGCTGCTGGGCGCTAAAGCGGATGCGGTCGTGGGTAGTGAGGATTTCATCAAGCCGGTTCAAACAGGACCGGCTTTTTAAATAAAGTGACGCGATCATAAATGATTTGATCGATCAACGGGGATCTGAATGAAATCTTTGTCGAGTGGAAAAGTGACTGGCTTTGAGGCGGCGGCAACGAATATCGATACTAGTGTGGCGGGATTGTCGGATTAGGAATTGACAGGTCTGGCGTTGATTCAATAAATTATTGCTTCCGAGACTTGGGGCGATTAGCTCAGTTGGTTTAGAGCACCTGCCTTACAAGCAGGGGGTCACAGGTTCGAGTCCTGTATCGCCCACTCCACCCCTAGTGGTTGCCCCTTGAAAGGTAGTCATTAGGGGTTTTTTTATTGCGTTACCAGTGTTTACGCCATCGCGAAGCATGGTTGTTTTCCGTGTTGACTATTTTTGATACGTCCATTTTTTCTGGTGGTGTCTGTGTTGCTTTATGGACTAGAACAAGTGAATGGATCCAATTTACCCCTGCTTGCTCCGTTGAGATTCTTTCGCATACTGCCGCTTTTGGGGGTGTCAGCACTCTGCTGCAATTTTCTTGTTGGCCAAGATGTCGTCACAGGCGTTCTCTCTCCTAAAGCAATTGCTTCTGACCAACCACTTAAAGGATGGGCTCCTTACACGACAACTGGAAAAATCTATCAGCCGTACTCGATGGTATTTTTTTATGCCTCTTGGAAAGAACTAGAACCCGTCGAAGGTCAGTTTGAATTTGAAAAATGGGAGAAGGAGGCTTGGGCTCATCCGCGTGCCGAGGGGAAGCATGTCATTTTTCGAATTTACATGGACTATCCCAATAAAGAATCCGGAATTCCGACATGGTTATTGGAAAAGGGTGTCGAAACCCAGAAGTACTCGCAACACGGGGGCGGCATAACACCAAATTATAATCACCCAGAAATGCGGAGATCATTGGCTAAGTTCATCGCAGCACTTGGCGACCGATACAATCAAAATCCTCGTGTTGCCTTTATTCAACTGGGACTACTTGGGCATTGGGGCGAATGGCACACCTATCCACAAACTGAGCGGTTTGCTGATCGTACGACAACTAAAATCGTGGTCGAAGCATATCGGAAAGCATTCCCGGATAAGATGTTGATGGCAAGATACCCACGTGGCTACGCAGCCATTCCAGAGTGGCTCGGGTTCCACGACGACATGTTCCCAGCCGACACTCAGAACGGCGAAGACTGGTCGTTCTTAAATAGACTTAAAGCGTCGGGGCAGGATGAAAACTGGAAAGTTGCTCCGATCGGTGGTGAGATGGAAACTTTTCAAGCTCAGAAATGGATGCTGTCTCAATATGAAAACACGCTCAAAGCGTTGCTTGACGGGCACTTTACTTGGGTCGGTCCCTACTGCCCTGCAATCGTTGAAACACCAGGAAAGAGATATTTAGATCATTGCAAAGCACTGGTCCAACGAATGGGATATGATTTTCATATTCGCACCTACCAGCACAAAAAAATAATCAAACAAGGAGAGCCTCTTCAGTTGATTCTTACCGGATCGAACGAGGGGGTTGCACCTTTTTATTACGATTGGCCGGTGCGATTGGCCTTGATTGATGCACATGGAGAAGTTGTAACGACCGACACGGATTTGGATATTCGTCGTTGGGGACCCGGTGAATTCAAAACACTTCTGACAGCCCCCTCTCACAACCTTTCACCAGGACTTTATCGTCTGGGGATTGGTGTCATCGATCCTTGGACCAACAAGCCTCGCTTGCAGTTTTCCAGCAAGATGGAACTGCATGAAGCCGGCTGGCAAATCTTCAGCAATCTGGAAATCATTAAGTGATCGGCACGGTCTTCGGTATTCCGATACTCGTCGTTTCGATTCAATCTAGCCTAATCATTAGAACGACCGAACCCGATTCAATCAGATGCAACTTCTTTGGTCGTGCGTGATGCCTCGTCGGATTGCAAGAATTTTATCTTCCATTGGTTGCCGCGTTTGACAAGGTAAACGCTTTCCAACCACTTCAGATCGGATCGAAATTGTTTCTCATCCTTTTCAAAGAAGAAAATGCCTGTGTTCACGTAACTTGCGTGCGCGGAGTTTTCGTCTAGAGAAACTCTGAAATCGCTCAATTTCCAATCCGTAGAAATCCATTGACGATCAGCCGTTTGAAACAGATCGAGCAATTCATTCAGAGTGTACTTTTTTCCCATCTCATAAATAAAGAAATCATCCGTTACCTGTTGGCGATATTTCTTGGAGGACTGATTTTTTATTTTAAGCCCTTCAAAAAAACGATTGACGACTTCGATTACCTGGCCAACGCGAGGATCGTCCTGTTGGTCATGCGCCCCCGATTCGGAACGCGGCTTGTTGACCGAACGGATTTTGGAGTCTGTTACCCTCGAGCACATAGGTGACTCATTAAAGACCAAAGAAGATAGAGACATGTACAATGCTAAGAAAAAAATAAATTTCATCAAATCAACTCCTCACCTTGTCTGTTTTTTGAATTGCCTTTAGGTGTCGAGACAAGGCGATATGCAGGCCAATCGCTGGCAAGACTAGAAACACCAAGACAAATAGTTTCAATTCTGAAAGAATCAGAAACATCAACGCGTTGTAGGTAGGTCGTTCTAAAGAAATAAAGAAATTGTGAAGCGCATACGCTTGATCGTTCAGCAGGAGCCAAGGAATGCACAGCAGCAATAACAAACCCCCACCAAAACCTGCCCAATACAGGCCTTTTATGATCAACCAAAGTATCTCAAATTTTCCAGTTTTCAAATCATTCATTAGGAAGCCTCCAAGATCGGTAAGTGAATAGAACGCAGCCATTTATTGACAAAAAACCCACGTCTCGCAAAACAGACTACCTGATTTTCATGAATGGGTTTTGTTTTGCAGGCTATTTTTTCCGGAAGGATCTCTGTTCCGTCGTTTTGACCGGTCCCTATTCCTATACGAGGCGAGTCAAAAAAACAGTTAGGAGACCAAGTCTTTGAAATTGTTTTATGATAGAGGCGCAGGCACCTGAGAAGAAATCGAGAGGACGGCAGCGTTAGACGTGGTTGGCAGATTGAATTCTCAGGTTGTTAGTCTAGCTCGTTTAAGCTACCTAGTGGCGGTCTGCAGTTCTTGGGTCGACCTGAAAGTCTGGAAAATCTGAATGAGTTTGAAATCAGCAGTGACAGGATTGTGGATCGGCGATCGGCTCTTTGGGGAGCTGATTAGATTCATTCTTTTGATGGCTCGCCGTCGCGACCAAAGAACATCATATGCTGCCAAGGCAGGCGGTCAAATTCCCGAACCAATTTGAATCCATTGGCGGTTAATTCCTTGTTCACCTGTTTCTTACTCATTTTATGCAGTCGTTTGATCGGGACGCGGTCATCTTCCGCTCTGTATTCGACCATCACGATCACGCCATCTTTTTTCAGACTCTGTCGCATCGACGCGAGCATTTGTTCCGGGTGAGAAAATTCATGATAGACGTCGACCAGCAGGATCATATCAATCGAATTGGGTGGCAGACGTGGGTTGTGATAAGAGCCAAGGATGGGGACGACATTTTCAATCCCCTGTTGTTCAGTTCGTTCTCTTAGGTATTCCAGCATTTCCGATTGAACATCCACCCCAAGAACAAGCCCTTTTTTACCGGTTAGATCGGCCATCTTCAGGGTGTGGAATCCATTTCCACACCCCATATCACACAGGGTCATTCCCCGTTTGATTCCGAGATTAGTAATCATCATTGAGCAGCGCTCCTCACGCTCGCGCTCGTCTCGAATAAGCCACTCGGCTCCGGTGTAGTGCATAGTGCGAGCGATCACCCGGCCCATGTATTCCGTCAACGGTGGTGGTATTTTGCTCTCCTGAGAGGCGGCTGTTTCGCAGTCGAAACCGATCAGGCAAATGCCAGCGATTGAGCCTGCCAGAATCGCCAAAGGTGAATGTGGGAAGAATGGTTTTGAATTCATCGCAATACCCTGAACGGCAGAAGGTTTCAATTTATTGTAGCGTAGGTAGCAACCGAGAAGGGTGGAATTTGATCACCATAAATCAGTTGGTTGGAAGCGTTGGGCCCCCCGTTGTGGAAACTCTCCAGCGAGCCCCAAACAACCAAATCATCAGTTTGAAGAGGGTAGCATTGAAGACCAGAGTGAACAGAACGTATCCACCAAAGTGTCGTAGATCATTTAAGGGGTACCCCATCCATTGCCCTGTATCTTGACTGTTCGCCCGACTCCATCGGTTCGATTGCTTCTCCAATCCCTCCATGTAGATCGGGAAATTGAACGCTGCGGCGAAGGGACTGGTAATGGTCGAGTACTCTACATAAGGCGTCGTGGGTGATTCAGGAAAATAATTTTGTGCAAAGAAGCTGCCGGCAAGAGGGCCGAGATACAATACTAAAATAGTGGTGTAGGTAACGATCAAACTGGTAACCGTTTTGTGGAATACCGTTGAGCAAAAAAGGGCCAATACCGCTGTGGTCAGGCAGGTCAATGCGATGATGACCAGATATGCGATGATCGTCGGAATGATCGCCCAGTATTCAGGAACCATGATAAAAGCAAGTAATACCGGCCAAAGTAAAAACGAAGTCAGCACACTCGAAACTCGCAATCCCGAAATCAGTTTTCCCCATAAGAATTGCCATGGCGTGATGATGGTCGTTAGTAAAAGGTCGAGTGTTTGTCGTTCCCGTTCGCTGGTAATGCTGCCGGCAGAAAAAACAGGTCCCACTAAAATATTGAAGACGCAAACATAGGCGATGTACCAGGGTGCCATGCCTTGCCGGATGTAAAGAAAGATCGCCATCAATGGGATTGCTAAGATCATGCTGATTTGAATGGCCAGTCGCAGCATCAATGTTCCTTGGCCAAAAATCTCACTCCGCATCTCTTTGTCATAGATCGGGTTCGTGTGGTCGCTCATCAACGTGTTGCGTTTAGGAGGAGCAAACAGGCGGTCAGGAAATTGATCTCTTTGAATGACCAAGCCGACGACCTCGGCCGCCTCTTGGTCGAGATCTACAACTTCCTGTCCTTCGCTGCCCACGTCGGGTGGATAGAGCAGTCTCGCCGAGGTTAGGTAGAAAAGAGAAATGGAAATCGCGGCCGCGATTCCGGGTAAGACGGTCACGGTCAGGTTGAATCGGGTTGCGCCGCGAGATTCGAGTGCCTGCCAAAACAACACACCTAAAATAGCAAGAGGCAAAATCAAAAGATATGAGACAACCAGCGACGCTGACGTTCGTTTGAATTGACTGCCGCACCAGATGCTGATCATTCCAAATGTGACCACGCTACAAATCAAGGCTAGGTAGGCAGCCAGAACTTCATAAAAAGATACGCCGCCAAGCGGTAGGCAAAGCATGACAATAGGGAGTGAGGCGAAAATCAAGATGGCGAGATGGGTTAATGCCGCCACCAACTTTCCCATTACGATTGCTTGGGGTTGTAAAGGACTGGCCAGAAGCATCTCGTATGTTTTTCGTTCTTTTTCCCCCGGGATCGCACCCGCTGCAAAACTGGGGGCCATCAAGGATGCCAAAATGTATTGGCCCAGAAAGAATAGGTTGACGAGTTGACTGGTGCTGCCCGGGTTACTGCTGAGGTCGAGGCGAAGGTTGTCTTTAGGCCACGCAAAATAAACCAATGCCGCTAGTAAAAGTTGATAGATCAGCAAAAGAAAAAAAGCGCGCGGCAATCTGAGGTTGACCAAAAGTTCGCGTTGAAGAACAGGGTTCTCAAACAGATACATAGGATTAACGTGCCTTTAGTACTCACGGGGTAATCGCCGGGCCTGAACTCGCGACGGGAGACCTTGGATTCTCAAAAAACCCTCGGCATCTGTTTGGTTGTAGTCGCCTCCGCCCTCCATCGTCGCAATCGCGTCGTCATAGAGGCTGTTGGGGCTGCTCCGTTTGGCGATTGAAATATTACCTTTGTATAAATCCAATGTTACCTCACCCGTCACATGTTGTTGGGCGTTGCGATTGAATTCAAAGAGGGCGTCCATTTTAGGGCAGTACCAGAATCCATAGTAAACCATCTCTGCGACCTCGGGAGCTAAGCGATCCCTGAGGTGCATCAGGTCACGGTCCATGGTGAGCTGTTCAACATACCGATGTGCTTCGTAGAGCAATGTCATTCCGGGCGCTTCATAAACACCCCTGCTTTTCATCCCGACGAATCGGTTTTCGACCATGTCGATTCGGCCGATTCCATTTCGACCCGCCTGTTCGTTTAATTGCTCAACGATTTCCAACGGCGACAATGGTTTTCCATCGACGGAGGTCGGCACTCCCGATTGAAATCCGATGGTTACCGTCTCTTTTCGGTCCGGAGCGTCTGCGGGAGCGACTCCCATTCCGAATTCTACGATTTCACATCCGTTGACATCGAGTTCTTCGAGTTGCCCCGCTTCGTAACTAATGTGGAGGCAGTTTTCATCGCTGCTGTAGGGTTTGGCCGCGGTCGCTTTGACCGGGATCTTTTTGGCATCGCAGTAGTCGATGAGTTCGGTGCGGCCCGGGAACAAGTTTCGAAAGGTTTCATCACGCCAGGGGGCAATTACCTTGACGTTGGCATCTAATGCCTCCGCCGCCAATTGGAAACGGCATTGATCGTTGCCTTTACCGGTAGCGCCGTGCGCGTAAGCATCGGCACCGACTTCGCGGGCGATTCTTAAACAGGCTTTCGAGATCAAGGGACGGGCAATGGAGGTTCCTAGAAGATAGACCCCTTCGTATTTTGCTTGCCAAGAGAGAACCGGAAAAGCAAAGTCGCGACATAACTCCTCTCGAACATCTACAATTTGAGCCGAAGCTGCTCCGATATCTTCGGCTTTTTTCATGATCTCTTGACGGTCTTCGCATGGTTGACCCAAGTCCACATAGACGGCGTGTACCTCATAACCTTGATCCATCAACCAGCCAAGAATAACGGACGTGTCGAGTCCGCCAGAATACGCCAATACACAACTAGGCATTCAAGTGTTCCTAATAGTTCCTGTTAAAAATACGATCATTGCAAACGTCGAATAAATCTCTGCTGCAACCCTTGTCCCAGATTGTAGATCATCAGTTCGGCCAGTAACATCGGTCGCTCACAACAGTCCTTGGTTTCTGAAACGAGATGAGCGTGATTAATCGCCATGATTTTCAACAAGCGGCCCGCCACTTTCGGAGTGGCCGTTTAAGTTTGAGTGATTTTACCAGCAAAGTATTTGGTGCGACTTCGGCCGCTGAGAGACGTTGCGACGAAAAAAAAGGGGGTTACGTCCTCCCAGCACGTGGGGATGACAGCCACAAAGGAGACTTCGGCCGGGTTTTGGCGGTTGGCGGCTCCGTGGGTATGGCCGGGGCGATCGCCTTGACGGCTCAGGCTGCGATGAGGACGGGTTCGGGGTTGGTCCGGGTGATCACGCCTTCAGAAGTTCAAGCGACCGTGGGCGCATTTTCGCCCTGCTTGATGGTCGTGCCAGCTGAGTCGGTCAATGGTTGCTTTGCTTCAACGGCTCAAGCGATGATTGACCAGCATGCCGAGTGGTCCAACGTGGTCGCCTTGGGACCAGGCATGGGCCGTTCCGAACCGGGGCAGGCATTGGTGCGTCAGTTGTACGAAGAACGCGTTCAGCCGATGGTTCTCGATGCTGACGGACTCAATAATTTGGCTGACGCCAAATTGGACTGGTCAGCGCATCGAGGGCCTCGGATCCTGACGCCTCACGCTGGTGAGTTTCAGCGGTTGGTCGGGGAGACATTCAGGGATCGGTCACGTCTCGAGGCAAGAGCGGTTCAATTCGCGGAAGACCATCAGTTAACATTGATCCTCAAAGGATCGCGATCCTTGGTCACCGATGGTCGTCAGAAGTCGCATAATAAAAGTGGGAATTCAGGGATGGCGACAGCCGGTACGGGTGACGTATTGACTGGCATTGTCGCCTCGTTGCTGGGCCAGGGGCTAAGCTGTCTTGATGCCGCCGATACAGGTTGTTATCTGCATGGTTTGGCGGGCGATATCGCAGCCAAACAACTGGGTAAAGCGTCGATGATCGCAACCGATCTACTCGATGCTTTGCCGCAATCCCTGCAAACATTGGAGAATGCGAATTAAGGTTCCATCGGCGTGGAACAAATGAGCCATGCTTAGTCCATGGCAGGGTAATAACGGCTGATATTTGAAATTCGTTTCTTGCGTCTGACAGGTTGGGATCGATTTGTGCTTATGGCCTGACGTTCCCTGGCTCAACGAGTCTTATCGAGCAATGCCGATCATTTGAGATCCGCGGGTGGTAAGCACTTTTTTCGTCGCAAATCTGGTAACGAATTTCAACATCCGCTTGGTCAGATTGAACTTCCGGTTGGAGACGGATCGTGTGTGAGAATACAACGTTTCCCGAGTAAATTAGTTGTTGGAAATTCTTGGCATCGGGTAACGCCACAGGACAAGTCCATTTGCCGATTGCCTCGACTTGTTTCGGTTTTGAAGTTTCAATTGCGTCGTTTGATATGGGCTGCCAGCGGTCGTTTGTGATTACGCGTGCCAGCCGGGAGCCATGCGCAACTGGACCCGAATTTCAAATTCACCTAATTTGTTGGAAATGGGATGGGAGGACGCACTCCAGCGGGCAGGCTGTCTCGAACCGACGGGCGAACGGGAGAGGGCCATGAATCGGAGGCCGATGATCGAGGTTTCGCCTCTTGTTTGAAGGGCCGCGATGCGACCCGTTTGATTCCGTTGAGAACCACCGATTCCTTACCTTTGGTCGACTCGAAATGAGGGCTGAACGCCAGCACCTCACCTTTGCCAAATTTTGACATCACAATGGCAGGCTTGTCAGTCATGGTCCCTTTCTGAGCCTCGTAAAGGTGATTCTCTGATCGGAATCTAGCCAAGACCTCGTAGTCGGGTGCCGTCTGACTCGAACCGGGAGAGATGATTGGGCCGTTATGATAACGGATCGTATGCTGACCTCCGAGTCCCAGCAGTTCGGCCGCCCGCTCGCTCATTTCCACTTTGACGTTGGCTGGTCCTCCCCGGTACCACATCGATTTTCGACCCCTTTCCGGGATTTCGACCATGTCGTTATAGATTTTTGCATTCATCAGATTGAGGGACCAGTCGTAATGGGATGAGCAAAGATATGCCCCGGCGCAAATTCCTATCACACCACCTCCATTACGAGTGAATTGTCGGATCAGCTCTCGCCGCTCGGCGCCGATCGCTTTGCCCTGCTTGCTACCTGAGCCCCCAGGAAAAAGCACAACGTCAAGCTGCTGGAAGACGTCTTCTGATAGATCGTCGGATCCGATATGAAACCCCTCTATCGATTGTTCCGAATCGATTGCCTGAAAGACTTTTTCTGCACTTGCGCCCGCCCCATCAAACACACCGACACGGATGACGTCTTCGTTATTATGATTGGGTCGGGAGAACTGTTGAGACCAATCTTTTTGGGTAACGCCAATCGATTGCAAGGCGGCGGCCACCATCGCCCGGTGTTGTCGGGTCCGTTGAGAGATCGGCTGATCTTTGAAGGTCGTCTCGAGGATAAAGCTCTTGGTACCTATTTGTTCTCTGCAGGCGCGGGCTGCCGAACCGTCCACCGGTCCCGATTTGGCGAGGACCGAAAAGGCGAGTTCCGGTGGGATATGTCGGTTGGCGGCTGAGGCCAGATGGTTCGCCAGTTCGGCCTGTTCGGGAAAAGCGATCACACTGGAACCAACTGATTTCGGATTCACTCGGTGAAAGTCAAAACCCTCGTGCAGGTCAAAAACCCAGTCCGGTTTGCGGTCTTTGATAAACTCCCACAAAGCCCCGGCCATCTCGGTCTTGGTCTTCGGGTCGGACTGGCGGGGGAAATTTCGATTCAGATCCCGTAGTTTGCGATCATTGCGAAACTCCGGGATCCAGCGAATATTGGCTGTTAGACCAAGTTTGTTCACCTGGGGGACGACGATCAGCTTTCCATTGTCGACCGTCCAGTTTCGAATCTGCATTGCGGCCCGGAAACCGGCGGGTTCATTTCCATGGACGCCACCTAAGATCATCACCACCGGACCTTTGACTAAAGAGTCATATTGGTACCAAGGGTTCTCCCATGATTGCCCGGCTCCCAGCGTCCCTTGGGTCCGCTGACCTTGTTGCGTTTGCGTCAGGCCCGTTTGGCTGGTGGCGATCAAGACGAACCAAATCAAGCTAGCCGACAGAATGAAATGGACGTAGTTGGTCTGGCGCGAGTGACGTTTTGTTTTGAAAAAATGGATCATACTGAAGAGGACTCCGGAACCCAAATTTGAATGGAACGAGATCGGGGTAAACGTTTTGGGAATCAGCGTCCGCTGTGGCGGTCCCTGAACCTCGGGCGTTATCAATATAACATCGTTTTCGGCACGCTGTGCGGTTGATTGTGGTCGGGACCCAACCACCTTGAATCTCCAACCCTTAGTTAAAAAAGGCTCATTCCTACAGCGGGTTTGCGCAACCTAGTGTTGGATTCACAATTTCGGCTTGTACCTGGCAGTATTTCCCTTACAAAGACGACATGCAACCGATCCGTTATCAATACGATGTTCTGGTGATTGGCGCCGGTCATGCCGGCACCGAGGCGGCAATGGCCGCTGCGCGAAAGGGAGCCAAAGTTGCCCTGCTGACGACCAACCTCGATACGGTGGGGCAGATGAGCTGCAATCCCGCGATCGGGGGTGTTGCCAAAGGGCATCTTGTCCGGGAAATCGATGCCCTTGGCGGCATCATGGGGCGGGCGATTGATGCGACCGGAATCCAGTTCCGAATGTTGAATATGCGGAAGGGGCCAGCCATGCACAGTCCGCGCGCTCAAGCTGACAAGAAGGGGTATCAAAACTGGGTTAAGGCAACAGTCGAGGGGCAGGAGAATCTCGATTTGCGTCAGGAAATGGTCGAGGACCTGTTGACGGAAACCCTAACCGACGGTGAACGAATACTCGGCGTAAGCGTAAAAGGGGGGGCTGAGTACCACGCGCCTGCTGTTGTGTTGACGACGGGTACTTTTTTGTCGGCCATTATGCATACGGGGGAAGCGAAGACGGCCGGTGGCCGTGCAGGTGAAGGAACGACTCATGGGATTAGTGGCGCACTCACTCGCCTTGGATTTCGACTGGAACGATTTAAAACAGGGACGCCCCCTCGTCTTAACGGAAGAACGATTGATTACGAGCGAACCGAAATTCAACCGGGCGATGACCAGCCTCAGCCCTTTTCTTTTTTGTCCAACGATTTTTCGGTCGATCAGATTCCCTGCTGGATCACGTACACTAACGACGCCGTTCACCAATTGATCCGCGATAACCTCGATCGGGCGCCGATGTACAGCGGGCAGATTGCTGGGAGTGGGCCGCGATATTGTCCCAGCATCGAAGACAAAATTGTTAAGTTCGCCGACAAGGATCGTCACCAACTTTTCCTTGAACCGGAGGGACGTGATACGCTGGAGATTTACGTCAACGGCGTTTCAACCAGTCTGCCCAGGGACGTCCAAGATCAGATCTTCCGTTTGATTCCAGGGCTAGAGAACGCTCAGATTATGCGGTACGGCTATGCGGTCGAGTATGATTTCTGTCCCCCCGATCAACTGAGGTCGACGCTGGAAACGAAAGCGATTGCCGGTCTCTATTTCGCCGGTCAGATCAACGGAACCACGGGTTATGAAGAGGCAGGCGCTCAAGGGCTGATTGCCGGGACCAATGCAGCGGGCCGTCTAAACGGCGAGCCCGATTTTATTCTGGATCGAGATTCAGCTTACATTGGTGTATTGATCGACGATCTGGTGACTTGCAGCGTGGATGAGCCATACCGGATGTTTACCAGCCGGGCCGAGTATCGTTTGCTTTTGCGGCAGGATAATGCGGACCGAAGGTTAACGCCCATTGCTTATCAAGCAGGGCTCGTCGGAGACGAGCGATATCAGGATCTGTTGGCCAAAGAGGGGGCTATTACCAAGATCAAACAACAGCTCGAGATGCGACGCCATGGGGAACATACGCTGACAAAATTGCTGCGGCGCCCCGAAACGGAATGGTCGGATCTCGTGGTGCACCTTCCTGAATTAGCGGAGTTCCCAGCGGCTGTTCAGCAGCAGGTCATTTATGACGTTAAATACGAGGGTTACATCACGCGTCAACAAACGACCATTGATCGACACAAACGATTGGCGGGCAAAAAGATTCCCGATCGTTTTGACTACGAAGCTCTAACCCATTTGCGCCTCGAAGCGAAAGAGAAACTATCCCGTTTTCGTCCTGCCAGTATTGATCAGGCAGGCCGTATTAGCGGCATCACTCCGGCTGATATTGCCATGATTATGCTGCATCTTGAGGGGAAAGCGGAAACGTCGCCTAGTTGATCCCTATGGCAAATTTCGCAACGTGTGTTTTGCGATACGATTTTCTGGTCGTGGGAATCAGTAACATGTATTCAGCTGGGGGAGTACACGTTGTTCTTTTCCATCCGGTGGAGGGTTGGTGTGAATTCCCTCAACTCACATCTTATGGGGGCAAGTCGTTCAATTAGTCCATTCAGGATGACGGGATGCAATATTCTGCCTGGCCGGTGAACTCCTTCGAGTCGCACATGATTGTTGGCCATTCCAAATTATTGCGAGGTTTAAACCATCCGACTGATTTTTCTTAAATGGTCGTAATCCCTAAATAGTCACGGATCCCTCAGTTGCCCTTGCCGTTGGTTCGTAAAAGGAATTGCTCGTATTTTCGCATTCGACCCAATCGCTTGATGTCACCCCCTAGGCCATGTCCCCCGGTCGGGTCGAGAAACAATTCAACATGGGTCTCTTTACCTGCTTTGAGTAACGCTCGATAAACGGCAACGGTGTCTTGGAATAGAACATTGGTGTCTTCCATTCCATGAACCAGCAGCATTTGACCTTCAAGGTTTTTCGCGAGTGGGATAAGGGAGTATTTCTTCTGATCCGTTTGACCCGTGCGTGACGGTCCAATGGTCCCGGTGGTGTACCATGAGTTGTAGTTTTCCCATTCGGTCGGCCCCGCTCCGGCCATACCGACTTGAAACACTTTGGGTTCGGTATACAAACACATCTGTGTTTGAAATCCGCCAAAGCTCCAGCCGTAAATGGCGACGTGTTGATCATCAATGTTGTAGGTCTCTGTCATGTATTTTACACCATCGACGAGATCTTCCACTTGAGGTTTACCAACCTGTTCGTAGTTTGATTTTTCAAACAGTCCGCCGTAACCGGACTGCCCACGTGGGTCGACGACGATACTGACATAGCCATGCTTTTGCGCCATATACATCTGAAAGAAATACCCATCGGAGCTGTAGCTCCCATCGTTGACGCTGTGGCGGCTACCGAGAGGGCCGCCATACACATAAATCAAAAGGGGGTGTTTTTTCTTTTTGGTCCACCCTTTTGGCTTAAACATCATTCCCGAAATCGTGTGGCCGTGACGATTCTTGTAATCAAAGAAATCGGGCCTAATCCGAGTTAGGTCTCTGGCCTTGGCGGGGTGGGAGTCGGTTAACGTTTTGACTTCTTGTTTCTCGTTTTGACGTACGAGTTCCGTTAATTGACCGTAGCGGACAAAGTTGGCCATAAGTCGGTTGCCGGCATTGTTCACCGCGACGCTGGAGAAATTGCCGACGTTTTTGTTTAGTCGCTTCATCTCACCGGTTTCGAGATCGATCGAATAGACCATCTGTCTGGCGGGTGACTCTTTAGTTGAGGTGACGAACAGGGTTTTATGATCTTTAGAGAAGCGAATGGGGTAGACTTCGAAGTTGCCGTTGGTTAGCTGACGCATGCTCTCGTATAGAGGGTCTAAAATGTGTACATGTCGGAAACCACTCTGCTCGCTAATAAAAACGATGTGTTGGTTGTCGCCGGCAAAATCTGGGGACACCATTCGCGGCGTGTTGGGCCCCCCGTAATGCTTGAATCGATTGACGACTTTGGCATCTATTTTAACGATCTCTGAGCTTTTACTGCGAGATCGTGAACGGGAGCTACGGCCACTCGATGTGCGCTCTTCATCTTCGGTGGATTCGGGCTTTGTGGTCTTTGTAGGAGTGGCTGCTTTGAGCCTTTTGTCATCCGGAAAGGTTGCCAGCAATATCTGAACTTCTGAATCTTTTTGATTGAAAAAGCAGAAGGTGACCTTCTTGCTATCGAGAGACCAATTGGGGGTGCTCATCACGTCGCGGGGTTCATCAATTTGTGTTTCGAATACTTGAATCAGTTTGGACTCCTCTGTGTCGGCTGTGTCTAGGTCAAAGAGATAGACGAACACGTCCCGGGGTTCGACTTTGTCGTCTGAGACGGTTCGGGAGACCGAGTCGGATTTGGCAAACCGGTCCCGATAGCGAATGATGTCAACGGTTCGATCACTGGAACTCCGTTCACCCGTTTGAGCGACGATGGCCAAGCGTTTGCCATCCGGACTGAGTGTGAATTGTCGCATCTGCTGGCCGCTAGCCAGTTTTGGATTGATCTGTTCGAGCATGTGTTGGTCGAAGCGGACTCGCATAACGGTGTCATCCACGCTATAGGTGTAACCGGTTCCGTCCGGTAGGAATTCGACGCTTGATTCACGGGCTGACGTTTTTGTAAGACGCTGGATTTTTGGTTGGGCAACGTTGTCAATCAGGTAGATATCCCCTTCTGAGCCAAGTAATAACGAATTTTTCCTTGGATGCCATCGAAAGGATGACACTCCGGAGTAACGCGGTGCCTTTTCGTCGTCTGCATCTTTATCTGAAACGGTTTCGACAATTTTATATTCTTCGTCAAGATCTTGTTTCGTCTTAGCCTTTGACTTAGGCCCGGCCTTCGTATTACTTGATTTTTTGGAGTCCGCAGATTTCTTCCCCTTGGCGAGAGATGCTTTGCTCTTTTCTCGTTCCCGTTTGTGTTTGGCTAGGCGGTCTTCTCGAACTTCTCTCGTTGAACGTTGGAATTCAGACATTCGATTCAGATTGGTCAGCTGTGTGAGCTTGTCCGTTTTAAAATCGTAAAGCCATAAATCCGACCCATGCCGTCGTTTTTCATAAGGGCGATACAGATAGGCGGCATATCGGCCATCGGTAGAAAATGCCATCCGGCTGGCAGATGGACCGAACATGCTTTTTTCAGGGAATAGATCTTTCAGCTCTAACGCTTTTGAATCTGGTTTCTTATCGACTACTTTTCTTGCCTTGGTTGTAGAGTTGTTTTTTATCTTTTTTGGCGGGGCAGACTGTTTGACGGATTGTTGCTTTTTCCCTTGCGAACTCTTGGTTTCCTGGGCTGATAGATCCGACGTGATCATCAATCCGAAAATAAGGACTAACACCAAACTGCATCTTGAAAACATTTCGCGCCTTTGCGTTGACAGGGGGATTGAAGGTTGAACTCGAAACGCCCCGAAGTGGCGTCATGCGATCGAACTTTCCATACTAGAAACGGCACAACCAATTATCAACCAATTAGTGACGACTTGGCTGAATTCGTGAGATAGAAGTTGCGTTGCCGCCGCAAGAGGCTTCCACGCCCGGCCAGTTTATTTTTTATCGGTTTCAGCAGGAACGTCAGCAATTCGGGTTCCGATGCGAAAAGGGTTTTGCCGAAACAGGTGCTCATCGGTCAAGGGGATGGTGGATTCGGATAGCATCTCTTCTTCTTCAGGATGCAGGCGACTTCCGGCAAATCGTGTCCCGTCATAGATGGTCCCTTTTTGAAAGGGTCCAGCCCCAAACCACCAAGAGTTACGACTACTACTTTCCGATTTTGCGACTCCCGATTGCCATACCGGCCGCAGTGACTCCCGCTCGTATGCAAAGACCATCACTTTGGCGATCCCCTGTTGAGCATCGAGACGTGCAAAAGAAAGTTCCGGCAACGCCGGAATTAAAGGCGTACTTGTGAGAGCGGCCGCGGCAGTAGCGATTTGTCCCGTTTGTTGCTGCGGAATCCCGTAAGTGATCTCATGGCCGTCGGTTCCCAAAGCGCCGACTCTAGGTTCGACAATGATTTCAGCCTCTTCGCGTTTGTCATGAATTTTGCATCGGGCAGCAGTGAGTTGCTGCCTGAGAGAGCTAATGATGTAGTCCGAGTTAACGAATCCAATCCCGCGAACGGGGCGTAAGTAAGTTGTGTCTAAAAATACGGAACGCCCTGAAAGATGGCTGAAGTCAATTCGGTTGATTGCAGAATCGACGGCGTCGGATATTAATAATTGTTCGGTTGCAAGTCGTTGAGTGGTGGTTCCGCAGCCGATGAACCAGATCGAGGAAAGCAAGAGCATGCCCTGAGCCACGGATTGAAGCCAAGGCTTAGTTGCAGCGCGGGATGTATCCGATTCAGTCCGAATCATGGGTGTTCAGGTAATGGAATGGATGCCGGTGCCGTGATCAAACGCATCGGTCGGCGTTAGCGAGGCGGCGAATAATAGCGAAATCTGAACATTTGACAAATGCATTCGGCAAGAAATATCAAAACGCTTGCGATTCTGGTCGTCTAAGAGCAATCTTGGGGTGGTTAGGGGGAGTAAGGGGTGCTGGTAATTTCCTTGGGTCGATATGCGAATCATCGCCTTGATTCGACCTATAACCCGTCACCTTTCCAGTCGTTTTAAAATGCGAAAAATAAAAAGATTGTTGGCGGTAAAAGGTTAAGTTGTTGAATTTGAAGGGTTTGAGATGTTTCAATCAATCTTGACCGACTCCGTAGGACAGATATAATTCGGTCACATTGGCAATTTCGGCAATTCGGGAAGAAGCGGTCGAAATTTCCAAATGGAAGGGCGCAGTAAATTAAAGCGTCTACGTATTTACCAAAAATCTCTCAAAACGTACTTTGATAGATCGATCCAAACAAAAGCGGTTTGGACGTGCTGGTTGATAAGGGATTAAATTCGCAACTAACCGCACGCCTAACCACCTAAGGAGAGGATGGTTTAATGACTTCCAAAACTGTCTTTACAACGGGCGAAGCTGCAAAAATTTGCAAAGTCAGCCAGCAGACCATTATTCGTTGTTTCGATAATGGGTCGCTGAAAGGTTTCCGTGTGCCCGGTAGTAGATTTCGTCGCATACCTCGTGATCAGCTATACATTTTCATGAAGGATAATGGCATTCCCACAGACGCGCTGGAAAGCGGGAAACGGAAACTGCTTGTGGTGGATGACGATGAGGAACTAGTTGAATTGATGGTTGATGTGTTTGCCCGAGATGGTCGATTTGACTATAAAACCGCCAATAATGGCTTTGATGCAGGGATGTTGGTCAAGGAATTCCGTCCGGACTTGGTGGTTTTGGACGTGATGCTTCCTGATATCAACGGAAAAGAAGTCTGCCAGCGGGTCCGAAGTGATCCCACGATGTCATCGGTTAAGATCATCTGTATTTCTGGGATGGTCGAGCAAGACAAGATAGCGGATTTGCGGGCGGCAGGAGCCGACGATTTTATCCATAAGCCCTTTACCGTCGAAAAACTTCTCGAAAGAGCATGTCAAATGTTGGACATGGAAGCCATCACGGGGACTTAGGCTAACTGATAGTGCCCCATGAACTGCATGCTTAATTAAGCTTGTGTCAAATGGCTGGCTCTGGGATAAACCTAAACGAATTAAGCGTACCTTGAGGGTACGCTTTTTTTGTTCAAACATGTTTACCAAACAGTCTCAAATAACTCACAGTCTCACGGTACTTAGATTCACCACTCCATGTACTTGCTTCCTGCAATACAAATCGAGGACTCTGATGTTCGCCTGCCCTGCCCTGCCTTGCATCTGTTACAGTTTGCAAGTCGTGGATGCGGGAACCATTTAGGCACCCAAAATCTATTTTCGGAATTCGGAAAAGCCAATTTAGATATCGGGTTTCAGCAACCGGAGAATTTATCTGAGTCGATTTTATTCAATAGCCCCGCGCTGCTTTGTTTTGCGCTGGCGCATTGTCGACATCAGGCGGATGGCCCGGAATCGTGGGGTGAGTTGAGTCGTTGGGCGGATCGGCACTTGGTCTCCCTGCTATCTGATGTCATTCCTATTTCTGAGTCTAGTCGTTTCGTTCAATGGGATTCGCAAAAAGACGAAATTGGATGGTTGCATCGAAGGTTCTTATATAAACCCAAAGTTGGCCGTTTAGTTAAATTTCTTTGGCATGTTGCCCGCACTCAGGGCCGTAAAATGTCGAAGCAAGCGATTCGTGATTGGGTTACCGCATCGCGTGTCCGATGCGATGCAATGCCAAAACAGCTCAAAGGAAAGGCCGAAACGATTTTGCGGGCCGATGATTTGATTACCTCGGCTTATGATCGATCCCCGTCGGCTCATGGATTTGAAACGACTTGGCAAGTGGTACAACGGTGCTCTTGCCTGCTGGAAGAATTCGATGATCGGCTGAAAGTTGAAAAACTAAAATCACTGAAGCAGTTGGCCTACGGCGCGAGTCATGAGGTCAACAATCCCTTGGCCAATATTGCGACGAGGGCCGAAACCTTATTGCGTGGTGAGTCCGATCCTGAAAAAAGTCGTCTGTTGTCGGTTGTCCATGCCCAAGCCATGCGTGCCCACGACATGATTGCTGATATGATGCTTTTTGCGAATCCACCCCAAATGGATTTGCAAACCCAAGATCTCAAGAAACTGACTCAACAGTTGGTGATTGAATTGAAGCCCGAGTTGCAGGATGCGGCCGTTGCAGTACACGTCCGAGAGTATCCCGGGGTGAGAAGGGTGTCGGTTGATCCGACTCACTTTCAGGTGGCCATGAAAGCCATTGTTCGCAATGCGATCGAGGCCATTGGTCATCAAGGTGAAATTCGGATAAGGTTTTTCCGTGAATCGAGCGACTGGTTAGGGATCTCGATATTAGATACGGGACCCGGTGTCGGTGCAGAGTTGGCAAACCATATTTTTGATCCCTTCTATTCGGGGCGCGAGGCAGGCCGAGGACTGGGGTTTGGGCTTTCGAAGGCATGGCGGATCATCGATGCGCATGGTGGGCAAATCTTTTGCGATCACACTCGTGAAAACGGGGGGAAATTTGAAATTCGTCTCCCGGTTGCTCATAATTTTTTGAGCCGAATTGACATTGCTCGCGCAGCGTAAAGAATAAGCTGCTTCTCGAACGTTACCGTTCGCAACAAAAGCTCTCCATTGAGGCCATGATGGAATCGTCAACTGCCATGATCGCACCGCCAAAATACCGTGTTTCTTTATGGGCAGCCTTGTTGCCTGTTGCGGTGCTGATTGCCTTGTTGGTCATCAATGTGGTGATCTATGGCGACGGCGCTACCGGGGGTCCCAATCAGATTGCCTTGTTAATGGCGGCCGCAGCAGCGGCTGTGGTGGGTTTGACTTGTCGCGTCGAGTTCAAAACGATGATGAATGGAATCGTGAACAGCTTGGGTTCAGCGCTGGGTGCGATGTTAATTCTACTGCTGATCGGATCGTTGGCTGGTACTTGGCTCATTAGCGGCGTCATACCGGCGATGATTTTTTATGGGTTGCAGATTCTCGATCCGCAAATGTTTTTGGGTGTGACCGTGATTATCTGTGCAATTGTTTCACTTGCGACCGGCAGTAGTTGGTCGACGATTGCAACAGTTGGCGTCGCTTTACTTGCCATTGGAAGGGCTCTTGGTGTTAGTGAAGGTCTGGTCGGTGGTGCGATCATTTCAGGGGCCTATTTTGGTGATAAGGTATCTCCCCTTTCAGATACGACGAATCTCGCCGCAGCGATGGCGGGTTCTGATTTGTTCACCCATATTAAATTTATGCTATGGACAACGGTTCCTAGTATTTTGATCACATTGGGCGTATTTTTCTGGATCGGTTTCGGAGTCGAAATTCAACCATTGGCGGATACCAATACCGCGGCGCTTTCTGCGGCCATTACGGAGAAATTCAATCTAACACCCATTTTGTTTGTGGTCCCGGCACTGGTCTTGGGGATGGTGATCTTGAAAGTAGATGCTGTGGCCGCATTGTTTCTAGGAACTTTGTTGGGCGGTGTCTTTGCGGTGATCTTTCAACCAGCGATCATTTCGGAAGTTTCAAATTTGCCTGACGTTACCGTTGTGAAAATGGTCGAGGGAAAACAAGTGACGGAGTCTGAGCCTGCTGGTTATGTCAAGCAATGCTACGTTGCAGTGATCAACGCAATGTCTGTAGAAACCAGTATCGATTCAAAAGATAAGTTCGCTCGCGACCTGCTTAGTGCTGGTGGCATGAATGGTATGTTGAATACAATCTGGTTAATCGTGACGGCAATGTGTTTTGGGGGTGTGATGGAAGCATGTGGCCTTTTGCAGCGTATCACGATACCCTTAGTGAACCTCGCGAAAACAACGGGTTCTTTGATTGCGACCACCGTTGCTAGTTGCCTGTTTGTCAATGTGACCGCATCCGATCAATATTTGGCGTTGGTGGTGCCGGGACGGATGTACCGCAAAACGTATCGAGAACGGGGCTTGGCCCCTCAAGTTTTAAGCCGCACGCTTGAGGATTCCGGAACGGTGACCTCTGTTTTAATCCCGTGGAACACGTGTGGGGCGACTCAGGCGGCGATCTTAAATGTTGAAACGCTTGTTTACGCGCCCTATTGTCTGTTCAACATCATCAGTCCGATCATGACGCTGATGTTTGGTTTCTTGGGGATTGCAATCGCAAAATTACAAGTAGACGCGGAGCCCGATGTTGATCTTACTGAGCAAGCATGATCCCCTCCCAGTCTAGTCCTCGGCCGAGATTCTTTCTTGCTTAGCTTGTTGCTAGCGAATGGTTGACGTGACGGTCTTATTACACGTTGGCGAGGTCTGCTAATTCTGCTATTCAAGCGATGTCGCGTTTTAACGAAGCCGTCCCGTTTTTAACCGACGTACGGATCACTTGGCCCCTTGGTTATCGAAGAGCCACTTTTTTTGAACCCGATCCAACTTGAGCGCGTTGATGACGTAGGAGTTGGTACAAGGAGAAAGACGCAATGAAACGTCAAGGCAAAAAAACGGGAATTCTATTGGGTATAGGTTGTCTTAGCATTTTACTGATTCCTGAATCCGGACGGGCCCAACAACGTCCGACGCGCGCGTCGCAGGAATATCGCTTCGCCTCTTCCCCGTTACCGAGTGGTGGTAAAGTGACGATGCAATCGGTACCTGGTAACCCCAATCAAACCGTCGTAATGGTATCGGGGGTGCCCGCGCGGATGCCTGCAGATCAAGCTTCAGCTCTAGTACCGACCTCCGAGCGCGACGGCACGCGGCAAACTGGCAGGAGTCCGATCGTGGCTCCTCGAAATATCAGCTTCCAATCACCGACCTTAGGAATGGGACCGAGCCGTCCAAGAGTTTTTGACTCCGACTGCGATTGTAAGGCAACTCAACAGACCGCCTACCAAGCAGCTGTGGCGGATCGCTTACCGCCTTCGTTAAATACAGGATTCGGTGGCGCGACTTACGCACGGCCAGAAGGTAACCTTTTGGTTCCAAATAATCAGTTTGAGCCGACCCAATTCCAGAATCTACCCCCCGGGACCTACATGGGAAAAGCGATTTTCGGGCAGCCGCAGTCCTACGTTGATGGTGAGCCGATGAGGAATATGTTTCGATTCCTTTTTCCTTAATACTTCGCCAGGCCCCCGCCATCGTTGCCAACCCCATTGCTGGTTCATTGGTCGCAAGGGTTGACTCCGGGTTTTAAATCGCATTCATCGCAAAACGGACATTGTTTTGGGTCCGTTTTGTCCTCTTCCTCCAATTCATCACTGCGGAAGCCAATGGTTTCCCGCCATCCACAGTTGAGGCACTTGAGTTCGTAAGCGTTGATCGTCAAGTCCTCAGACTGAAAGTAGTTGTATTTGCACTGCAAATCACAACCTTCGAGGTTGTTTGGGCATTTACTGGCTGCCGGCTGTAAGGGTCTCAAATCATACTCCCGGATGATTACCGGTTGAGGGTTTGCTTCTGGTGGTTCTAAAGAGGGCTGGAAACGGTGTATAATTCCTCCATCTTAGCAGCTTGGTTCATCGTGCGCCGAGCGTCTTGTTTTTGCTACAAATTTGGATGGCCGGTCATGTTTCATCGCCTTGTAATTTTACTGATCTTGTTGGTTCCGGTAAACGTGGAGGCTCAAGAAGCCACCCCCAGTGGAGACGGTTGGGTTTTATTGTTCAATACTAAAGATTTAACTGGATGGTCGCAGAAAAATGGTACAGCCGACTACAAAGTGATTGATGGGACCGTCAAAGGAACTACGTCGGAAGGAAGTCCTAACTCTTTTCTCTGTACTGATCGCGACTTCGGAGATTTCGAGTTAATGTTTGAAACGAAAGTCGACAACGGTCTGAATTCGGGCGTTCAGATTCGGTCGCAGAGTAAGACTGAGTTTAAGAAGGGGCGAGTTCATGGGCCGCAGGTTGAGATCGAGATGGCGCCAGGCGAGTCAGGTTACATTTATTCTGAAGGTACCGGACGAGGCTGGTTGAGTCAGAAACGAGATAAGAAAGATACGTTTAAAAACGGTCAGTGGAATCAGTACCGCGTGTTGGCCAAAGGTGCTCGAATTCAAACGTGGGTCAATGGGATTGCTGTCGCTGACATGACGGATGAAGATTCTTCTCGTAAAGGGTTCATTGGCTTACAGGTTCACGGTATCCCAAAAAACAAAGGTCCTTTTTCGGTTCAATGGCGAAACATAAAGATTCGCGAGCTCAAAGACTAGCTGAGGGAGTTTCGTCGTCCCCTTTGCAATGCAGCTGCCGATTGCCTGAACGAGAGATGGCTAACAAAATGGCCGGTAACATGAGGACATCGGCAATCAGAGCGACCATCAGTAGGAGCGAGATGGTACTCGCAAATCGTGACATGACGTAAAGTTCGCTGAAATAAGAGCAGCCGATTCCCGCGCAGCTGATCATGGTGGTGTGGAGCATCGCCGGTCCGCATTGGCGGATCGCTTTAGTTAGTTCGGGATTGACCTGAAACAGGCTGCCTCCAAATTCCCGAAAGCGGATCAAGAAGTGAGAGGTGTCGTCCACTGCAATCCCCAGTGCAACACTGGCGGTCATGGCGATTGCCAAATCTACCGGTGCATCGAGCAGGCCGAGTGTTCCAAAAACCAGAAGTGCGGGCATGACATTGGGTATCATGGCAACCAGTCCCAAACCGACAGATCTGAGGACCACGATCAATAGTGGTGTGATGATTAAGAAGGCCAATAGGAAGTTTTTGAACAGATCTCCCAGCAACGTTTCCTGAGCATGGTGAAACAGGAAGGTCTTACCTGAGAATACGAATTCAGGTGGAAGGAAATCGGGTTGGCCGGCAGCGGTTTGAGCCGCCTGAGTTTCCACAATGTTTGTGACGGATTCCTGCAGTCTCGAAAAATCGCTTTTTTGAGTGAACGGGAACCGCAAACTGATTCGCCACATCTCTTGGTTTTCATTGATTTTCAAGAATAACCCGTTGGCAATCTTACCCCGTTGTGACTGGAGCTTGCTCCGAAAGATTGTTCGTTTAATGAGGCTGCGACCCGTCAGTTTCTTTGGCTCTTGTGGCAGGTAGTTCAGCAAAGAGTGGGCGACATCAATATCCGGCAATGCCAGCCAGGCGTCTTGGAGTCGGCGGACGTACTGGTAACGCTGGAGGAATCCATCCGCCGAGGCATTGTTAAATATGACAACGGCTTCGGTCTGATCGAGAGGTCCTAACTGACGTTCCAAATTTGCAATATTGCGGACAACCGGAGAGTCGGGTTCAAAAAATCCGTCGACTTCAACACTTGCTTCAAGACGTCCCAGTCCAATCAGAGCAACCGCAACGCTTACCATCGTGCCCATGACAATCAGGCCCCGAAAGCGATCCGTGAATGAAAGAAACTTTGTCCAGAAAAAAGAACTTTCTTTTTGATGAGCGAGTGTCTTCAAACCGTTTTGGCCAAAACGCGTGAGAAGCCATGGGACGACAATCAGTTGGAACAGAAGAGAGAATAGGACACCGGCAGCGCAGTAAAATCCGAAATCTCGAATGGCCGGAAAATTACTACGGGTCAACGATAGCATCCCGATTGCGGTCGTCGAGGTTGATATGGTGCAGGGCTTCCAGGCGATTCGAAGCAACTCTCTTGGGTTCCCAATGGATTCGAGGTTGTAGCGGATTAGATGCAGGCAACCCGAAATAGTCAGTACAAACGTAAGGGTTGGGATGATCGATGACAAACCACCCAATTTTGCTCCACATATCGGTAGGAATGCGACACTGGCTCCGGCAGCCAATCCTGATGTGGCAAAGACGATCACTGTCAACGCGATGTTTCGAAGACAAATCATTGCCACCACCGTGGCAATGATCATTGAAGGGATCAGCATCTTAAGAAAGCTTTGTTTGATTTGCTGATCAAAATAGTTGGCCAAATAGGGATAGCCACCGATGGAGACGAGGCCTCGGTCCAGATTTGGCATCATGTCGAGCGTGTCCCAAAGGTCTCGCATAAAAACACCGCGGTTTTTGGTTCCCTTTGCATTTAACTCGACGACGAGACAGGTCTTGTTTGGGTTTTCTAAGCCAAAAAAGATGCCTCGTAACGCACGTACCGCTTCACTGCGTTGGAAATTGAGTTCTGTTTTCAAGCGGTTGATCGCGTCGGGTCCCGCTACCACGCTCTCGATCAGGGTGGCCGATTCAGAACTTCGGATTCGGTTCGCCAGTTCGGTTAATCGCGAGTCTTCCGTTGTGCACCCCTCCCACGAAATTACGACGAAGTCATCGGAAGAAAAGTTGTTTTGAAACAACTCGTAGGCGTCGCGAGCCGCCGAATTATCGGGCAACCAAGCCATCACATCCTCGGTGTTGGTTTGGATGCGGCTGAAACCAACAGCCATCATCAAAAGGACCAAGACCACAAATCCCATCCCAATTTGATCGAGTCGCCATGAGTGTTTTAATGGGTCTGGAATCATCGATGGCCAACGCCGTTGATTGCGAAATGGAAAAAAATCGCCGGTCGAGAATAAAGTGGAGCGAGTGGGGAAAGAACTATAATTAACACTTGGGCAGTTTGTTAAAATCTGTCCTGGTTAACAAACTGAGGCATTAATTCAAAACCATTTGGGAATGTCAAGGTTGAGGTAGCTGCCGTCAATTCGTTGTATTCCAACGATTCGTCGGGTGTGACACCAGAGCCACAAATAGCGAATGGAACATCACCATGACTGTGAGTCTTGGTGCTCAGGAAAGTAGGGTGGTCGGGCGTGATCATGAGCCGCCAATTGGGGTATTGCTCCAGCGCCGACATCACAGGCTGAACGATGCAGCGATCAATTTCTTGTAGCGATTCTATTTTCTTGATGACATCCCCTTCATGAGATGCCTCGTCGGGAGCTTCAACATGAACACAAACTAGGTCGAACTTTTGAATGGCTTGAATGGCGTACTCTCCTTTTGCGGCGTAATTGGTGTCGAGATAACCGGTAGCGCCGGGAACTTCGATTCGTTCCCAGCCAACCAGTGATGCCAGGCCTCGCAGCAGGTCGACCGCGGTGATCATGGCCCCCCGAAGGTTGTATAACGAGGCAAACGATTCGAGTTGCGGTTGTTGCCCGAGGCCCCATAGCCATAAATTAGTCGCAGGTCGTTTCCCTGCAGCGATTCGCTGCTGATTGACAGGATGATCGGAAAACCATCGCACGCTGTTGCTCATTAATTCTGACAGCAGAGTGCTTCCGGGCCCTCTGGGGAAGTCATCACCGACCGGTTTATCGGTCAAATCATGAGGTGGCGTTGCTCGAGTCTCAGCCGAGAATGGTGCCTGAGAGCCACGGTATAGCAATAGGTTGCGATAGCTCACGCCAGGTAGAAATTCTAACTGGGTGTCGGGGGTATGGATGGCAGCTGTTTTTAATAATTCACTTGCCTCGTCCGATGAAATATGGTCGGCCGTAAAGTCCTGCATGATCTGGTCAATGATGGTGACGAGGTTACATCGTATGGCCCAGTCATCGGGGCCCATTTCAATGCCTTGAGCAGCCGCCTCTAAAGGAGCTCGGCCAGTGAAGTTTCGTGTTGGGTCATACCCCAAGAGACTCATGTTGGCCACCGCCGAGCCAGCGGTCAGATGGGCGGGTGTGTGGTTTGCTCGGCCCACGAGTCCTCTTTTTGCCACGGCATCCATCGATGGTATTTGGGCCGCTTGAAGCGGAGTGAGGCCGTTCAATTCGTTTTGTGGCTGATCCGCGCAACCGTCGGGAATCACGATGACATATTTCATGGGGTTTCGATCCGTTGCACTCAAGGTAAGGTCGGCGGCTACTTATTTAATCTAGAATTCGGAGCCGTTCCGTCCCTGCGACTACGCAGGGAAGTTTTTCAATTTCGAAAACGGCATTGTCTGCATTATGTTCGGTGGTATCACGTGTCATGATGACCAAAGGGATGCTGTCTTGGTTGGAGCCGTCGGCGGTGTGTTGGTAAACGGAGGCAATAGAAATTCCATTGTCGCCAAGAATGCCGGCTAACTTTGCTAAAACCCCCGGTTCATCGCGGACGTTGAATCTCAGGTAAAATCGGCCCGCTAAATCTCCAGGGTGCGCCATCTCGACACGAGGGACGCCGTCAGACCAGAGTTCTAGGGTTTTAAAAGTTAATCCCGTTCGTCCCACAGCCGTATCGATCATATCTGCGACGATGGCCGAAGCGGTTGGCATTCTGCCAGCCCCTTGGCCGTGAAAGAAAACGGGGCCGACCGCATCTCCTACGACGCTGATCGCATTGAAATTTTCCCGAACCTCAGCCAGTGGCTTTCCAATTTTGACCAACATCGGGGCGACCGTCAGTTGCAAACCGCTATCAGATTGGAGTGCGAATGCGATCAGCTTGATTCGGTAACCTAACTGTTTCGCATAGTTCAAGTCTGTTTTAGTAAGTGAGTCAATTCCGCGACGGGGAATATGATTCCAACGTATGCGTGCCCCAAAACCTAGATGGGCTAGGATGGCCAACTTTTGCGCCGCATCGGAACCGTCCACGTCGTAGCTTGGATCGGCCTCGGCAAAGCCCCATTCTTGCGCCTTTTTAAGAGCTTGGGCATATGGCAGATCGTCCTGGTCCATTCGGGTGGCCACGTAATTGCTGGTCCCATTCAGGATGCCTCGCAAAGAAATGATCTGATTGGCAGACAGGCACTGGCTAATGTTGGTGACAATCGGTATCCCCCCGGCCACCGAGGCTTCGAAAGCGATACTACGGCCGAGTTGCCGGGCTCGATCGAATAGTTCCGGGCCGTGCTCAGCCAGCAAAGCCTTATTTGCGGTAACGATATCCTTTCCGCTTTCCAAGAGTTTCAGCATGATCGATTTTGCTGGCTCGACTCCACCAATTAATTGCGCCACCACTTTGACATTCGGATCCCGAATAACCCGGTTCAGATCATTCGTCAGCAAGCCATCGGGTAATTTTGCCTCACGAGATTGCTGAAGGTTTCGCACAACCACGTGGGATAGCCATAAAGTACGCCCTGCATGTCGTGCGGTTCGATCACCGTGGTCGAGTAGCAATCGAGCAACACCACTTCCAACGGTGCCCATGCCGACAATTGCAACTTCTGTTTTTACCATGTTTGGATTGCTTGTGATTTTGAGTGGCCAGACAGTTCGATCGAATAGCAAGCGACAAGAGACTCCAGTTGAGCTCCCCGGTTTCATCGATTGAAACTCCGATTATTCCAGTCATATAGAACTTCGTACAGGTAGGAACCGGAAACGGATGGGTGGATGATAAGAAAGCTCTGGGGTGAGGGTCTGCGATTCATTCGGTCTTAGGTTGAGCGGGGTGTGCCTTTCTTGCAACGAACTCGTTAGAAAGTTCACACGGGTTCTTGTCAAATCCCAATCTTGGGCCTTTAATAGGGTCGAGGCTGAGTGGAATTTCAGCAAAATATCTAAAACAGGGACCATCGGACGGATGGCTGAGTCTGGTTTAAGGCACCGGTTTTGAAAACCGGCGTGGGGGTAACTCTACCGGGGGTTCGAATCCCTCTCCGTCCGCTGCATAGGACCGAGCATGACTATTTGTGCTACGGTCCTTTTTTTGTGGTTTTTTTTGTGGGTATGATAGGGGTCTTGCGTCGGTGGCCGTTGTCAGGCGGCTGTCTCTTGGCAGTTTGATTTTAGAAAACGGCTGGCTAATAAGATATCTTGAGGTGAGGCTTCAGCTCCTGCAATCGTTCGATGTCTTCGGAAGTCAATTCGTGTTTTAGCAATTGCACTCTTCGGAGGTTCTCGATTTCACTCAACTCCAACAAACCGGAGGCCGTGATCGACTTCGACTCAATCGAAAGGGACTCCAGTTTTTTTAGTCGATTCAAATAAGAAAACCCTTCGCCGGTTAACCGGGTGTCTGTCAACTGAATGCTGCGTAATCCGTCCAGTTGAGCGATGGCTACCATTGCCTCGTCATCGAGTCGTTTCATGTTGATTGATAAATGATAAAGGTTTTTTAACTTTGCAAGCGATTCGATCCCTTCTTGGGTCACGGTTGACTGGGGGAGCACGAGAACCTCCAGTGATGCAATTTGAGCAATGCTATGCAGGCCTTTGTCGCCAATGGTACGGGGCGCGTAAAGCGTTTTAAGCGATTGTAGTTGCGTCAAGCCGTTGAGGTTTTCGTCTTGAATCCGAGCCGTTTCAAGATTCAGAGCAACTAGATTTTTCAGCGGTTTGAGATTCTTCAAAAAGAGTCCATCGACCCGCGTTGCCTGACGAATATCTAGGTGAGCCAAGTTTTTGAGTTGAGATAGAAAGTCGAGATCCTCGTCTTTGATGGTTCCTCCGCCAATAGCGAGCCGCTCTAGTTTCTTTAGCGGTCCTAAATGCCGGGCGGCCTTTGGAAGCAAAGGTGCGTAGGCGAGATCTAACGATCGCAGTTCGCTGAATCGAGCCATTAAGCGAGTGTCTCGCTCGCCGATACTTTGCAGGGAGGTTCGTGGCGCACCTGGTTTCTTAGAGTGTTGGTTGGATTGGTACGTGATTTCCCCGACGTTATTTCCAAGGATTTGTTTCAAGTACTCGTAACGATAGGAGTGGCCAAGGATAACCGTTGTGGGAAAAGGTAAGGCTTGAATCGGCCGCAACTTCTCTGGCGATTTGTTCCAAGAGTTTTCAATCCATACAACGGATTGTTTTCCTCGCTGTTCAAATCGTAATCCGTTCGTTTTTAATTGTGTTGCTAGGTTTCCAATACCCGTTTGCGAAAAAGGTTTGACCGACAGTTGGCGCAGTTCGGTCAGTTCCAATTTTAAAGCGGGAAACTTCTCAGTATCGAGTGCCAAGAGACGCCGACTTAATCCGTACCGCTCGGTTGGGTCTTCGGTGAGGAAGGGTTCGGCTTCGATCAATCTCAATAAGATACGGTGACATCGTTTTCGAACCTCTAATTGGTCACTGCTTTGCAGAAACGCTTCGAATACCGGTTCCACGGCAGCCAGTTGCTGTCGGGTCAACGATGCCGTCGCTCGCTCACGTTCGTGGAAATCGTTGGACCAAAGCAGTCGAACAAGTTGTTCCGAGCTTTCCCATGACGGTGATTCTGGTGTGTCTTGTGCAGCGCCACCGACTGCAAAACAGGTGACGAGTGTCACCCAGTAACCACAGCCGGTGAATGTCGGCTGCCTGCAATATAGGGAGCAATTCATCGCAATCTCAAAGACCTCGTGACGACTTGTTTGAGTGTCCCTTGCTCAAGCTTGACCGAAAGTTCTTCAAGCAAGGGGTCGGGTCATTTCGTTGTGCATCTCTTATTAGACAACGATATCACCGTTTGTTCACCCCATAAAAAAACCGGGAAGCCTCCGTGCCTTTTGTTCCGTGCCTTTTGGATGCGCTGTTCCGTTTACTCGGTTCAACAGGCTATCTAAAACGATTAGACAATCTTGACATTGAGGCGTTTGCGATCGCCCGAAGAACCTAATGGGAGAGCGACGATTTACATTATTGCATTAATCTGCCGCGGGTCAGGCTCTTGGTACCACTGGTGAAGGGCCCATTTTGAACCTATCTTGAAGTCTAACTCCTTCCTTCAAGACGAGGTTTCCCATGAAAAACAGAGGGTCCATCTGTTCCAACGTAACTTGTCGTTTGCCGGGTTTGGCAAATGGTTGGCTGTATATTTTTACGTATTTAATACTGGGATACCTTGGTTTATCCGCTGAATCAGAAGAGGTCGATGTTTGGGTCGGGACCGGGCAAAACGGTATTTTTCATCTGAAACTGGATACGAATGAAGGCGTACTGAGTCAGCCCCGTCCGGTCAGTGATCTGAAAGGGGCTGGCTTTTTGGCGTTGCACCCGACCGAAGACATTCTGTATGCCACGAGCCGTGGCAAAGCGGGTGGGGTTACGGCTTTTGCGGTTGTTTCCAACGGAAAGGACTCCGTCGAAAATATCGGTCCGCAACTGAAACAGCTTGGTACCCTGACCACGGGAGACGGGGGCGCGGCCTGTGTTGCGGTTGATAAAACTGGCAAGGTGCTCGCGACGGCTCAGTACGGGGGTGGTTCCGTCAGCACCTTTCTTTTAAACGAACAGGGTGATCTCGATCGACGGGTCGAAACGATCGAGCATGGTGAGGGATCGAGGGTTCATCCGAAAAGGCAGGTTTCGGCTCACCCCCACTGGGTGGGAACAAGTCCAGATAATCGGTTTCTGATGGTGCCCGATCTCGGTATGGACCGGGTGTTTGTCTACGGTTTGGATTCCAATACGGGGCAGCTGAAATTGAAATCTAAGGTACCTTTGCCACCCGGTTCGGGCCCACGGCATATGAAATTCCATCCATCCGGAGCTTACGCTTTCGTGTTGAATGAATTGACTCTTACGCTGAGTGTTTTTCGATACGACCCTTCCAACGCATCGCTAGAGGCCCGAACGGTTGTCGCAACGCTACCACCAGCGCTCAAAGACAAGCATCTAAATTCTGCCGCTGAGATTCGCGTTCATCCAAACGGACGATTTGTTTACGCTTCGAATCGGGGGCATGATTCGATTGCTGTCTTCTCCTTTGATGAGGATACGGGGGAGCTCAGATTGATTGAACGGGAATCGATCCGGGGTGCCTGGCCGCGAAATTTCAACATAGACCCGACAGGGAAATGGTTGATAGCAGCTGGTCAGCGTTCCAATACGCTCGCGTTATTTGAAATCGACCAAGTCACAGGAGAGTTGGTGTTCACACGACAACTCGTCAACTTGCCCGCTCCGATTTGCGTTCTGTTTGAATCGGAATGATGAGAGTTCGGTGATGCCACCAGCATCATTTGCCGAGCACCGTCTGTGGGGGCATCGGCAGATTCATCGCAGGCTGCTCATTCGATAATTCAGCAATGTAATGTTTCAGCAAGCCATAGGTGGATTCGAATTTCGGTTGACTGGCCAGAGCCGTATATTTCGAACTCGCTCGCACGGTATCGAAACGAGCCAAACTTGTGTTTAATGCGGCCAAGGATGGGTGGCCTGAGGCTTGAAACACTCCCGCCGGTAATGCCAGGTAGCTTTGCCAGTTTGGGTCCAGCATCTCGTACAATTCTGGTGCGAACTTAGCGAGCTCATCACGAACGTGTTCGGTTTCTTCTTTGGCAAGCCGCTGTGCCAAAATCTGGCTGTTTGCGTTGAGCTGTTTCGACGCAGGGATGGTGGGTACGTTAGACGCAGCAGGTATGCTTGGAGCGGTTAAAGAGGGGTTGGTAGTCGCCCCTGGTCTTCCATCCTGCGTGTAGGGGACAACTTGCATCACCAATTCTTTGGCCGCTTCGGGAACCACGACCGGAGCTCCAGGTGCTGGAGAGCGGTAATACTCAGCATTGGCGATCGTATCGACTTGAATCACAGAGCCATCCAGCGAGACACCCAGGAACAGGCCACGGCTGCGAGAATACGAAAAAATTTCAGCGGATAATCTTCCGTCGGTTGCTGCGGCTGCTTGCCGCCCTAGGGGCCCAGCCGCAACTGAGGCGTCGGCGCCTAACGTGAGTTTTCCAGACAACAGGCCCTGCACACTTCTTTGCGTTTTAAAGACGAGGATCACGTCGGTAGATTGAACCCCTACCTGCCAGCCAATGTTGCCGCCCGTCAATTTAATAAAGACGGGGGCGTGCCATCCTCCTCCCGTGTTGTCACGGATTAGGACGACGCCCGTACCGTAACGGGCTCCGATGACAAAACTTCCTTTAATGACGTTGGGAATGATGGCGACACCCGCCGCATCATGCAACAAATTACGAGGGATTCGATTCGCAGGGATGGCCATGATCTCGCTAAAGACCGCGCTGGACTCACCCACGATACGATCCTCTTTTTGCTGACCCAACAGCGGGTTCGATAAAGCGATTAAACTTGCCAAACAAAGGGAGAACGCGAAGGTGGTAAGTGCTTTCATCGATCGACTCCGTTCGTGGGTGACTCCAGCTCAAGGCCTTGGTTTTACCTTGAATCGCCTGTAAGGCTTGATTCTCCTAAATCTAATCCCTGCCGGATTTTTGGGTCAAGATCAATCGGAACCGGGGATCGAGAATCAGCCCTCGAACGACTGGATGATGAGATCTTACGAGGGGTAGTCGCGCCACGTTGGAGGCCTGTTCCGTTGTGTCAGGGGCTCTGCGGGGCACGCCATCAGGAAAGCTTTGGGGGCTAGGCATAGATACTTCGTTTGTGGTTACCGCTATTGTTATTTTTTGGCGTGGGTGTCACATTAGGGCTTCCAAGGATACCGGCCCAAAAAGATAGCCGCTTACCTACACCCCTATTTGGAGATCGTTGCTTCGTGTCGCAAGTCAAAAGAATTGTTGTAACTGGTGGTGCTGGTTTTCTGGGTTCACACCTTTGTGAACGGCTGGTCGGGGAAGGTCACGATGTCATCTGCGTGGATAATTTTTTTACCAGCCAAAAATCCAACGTAGCGCATCTGTTGCCGGAACCTAATTTTGAGTTGCTCCGTCATGATATTGTTCATCCTTTGTGGCTAGAGGTTGATGAAATTTTCAATCTGGCATGTCCGGCTTCTCCAGGACACTATCAGTACAACCCGGTCAAAACAATGAAAACGTCTGTCATCGGCGTGATCAATCTTCTGGGAATGGCTAAGCGTTGCAACGCAAAGGTATTTCAGGCATCCACGAGCGAGGTCTATGGTGACCCAGAAGTTCATCCGCAGCCAGAATCATACCGTGGATCGGTAAATCCAATTGGTGTTCGGGCCTGCTACGATGAGGGGAAACGTGCGGCGGAGACCCTGTTCATGGATTACAACCGAATGCATAAGATGAAAATCCGGGTATGCAGGATCTTTAACACTTATGGTCCAAGAATGCATCCGTTCGATGGTCGTGTCGTCAGTAATTTCATTCGGCAGGCTCTAACGGGCAAGGACATCACCATCTTCGGCGATGGAATGCAAACGCGCTCATTTTGCTATCGAGACGATTTGGTCGAAGGGTTCATTCGATTAATGAATGCCCCCGATGAGGTGACTGGGCCGATCAATATTGGTAATCCCGGAGAATACACGATCAAGCAACTGGCTGAGATGATTATTGAAATCACGGGCAGCCCTTCCAAATTGGTTTATGAGCCGCTGCCGGCCGATGATCCCACGCGACGGCAGCCGGACATCACGCTCGCCAGGAAAGAGCTGGATTGGGAGCCCAAAATCGAGTTGCGGGACGGTTTGCAAAAGACGATCGATTGGTTCAAGACGATCGATATTAATCGATATCGTCCACCGACGCCCAATTTTTAATCAATCCGCCCTGTCTAAGTGAATACTGATAGCAACCTCTTTGGGATTTCAGTTTAATCGCTTCGCGCGGACCCTTTGTGCGACGCAACGGCTTGATGTAAATTCCACGTTTTCAATTCCCGCCTGAGTGGGATCTCGAGCGAAGGTGTTTCGGTGGTTTACGATTGTATTGTTCTAGGACTGGGTGGTGTGGGAAGTGCCGCATTGCGAGCGGCGGCGGTGCGAGGCTGGAAAACGTTAGGCATTGAGCAGTTCGGAGTGGTTCACGACCGCGGTAGTTCTCATGGGCAAACCCGAATCATTCGAACTGCCTACTTCGAACATCCTGACTATGTCCCGTTAGCTCGACGTGCCTGGAGAGCCTGGGAGGAGCTGCAAACCGAGTGCCGTCAGCCTTTGGTGGAAAAGACAGGCTTGTTGCAAATGGGCCCTCCCGACGGTGAGGTCGTGCAAGGCGTGTTGGCAAGTGCTGAGCAACATGGTTTGACCGTTGATACGTTGACGCCCGACGAAGTGATTTTGCGGTTTCCGGCTTTTAAACCGGCTCCCGGGCAGATCGGTCTATTTGAGGAGCCGGCAGGTTTTTTACGAGTTGAGACCTGTGTGGCCAGTCTACTTAAATCAGCCCGTTCGGCCGGTGCCACGATCGTTGCTAATGCGGAAGTCGAATCGTTTGATGTTGCTGCAAATGGGGTGATTTCACTTGAAACCACAGAGGGAACGTACCAAGCAGAGCGTTTGATCGTTGCCGCTGGACCGTGGACACAACGGGTCCTAAAAGAAATGGACCTTCATTTTAAAGTGATCCGAAAGCAACAGCAGTGGTTTCAAATTGACCGGGTTGATACCAAGTGGGAAAATGGTTTTCCCTGTTATCTATTTGAAACAGAGAATGGCATCTTTTATGGATTTCCAGAAATCGATCGCTTGGGAATGAAGGTGGCCGAACATACCGGCGGAGAGCCGGTTGCTGACCCCTCTGGATTGGACCGCGAAACGAACCGGAACGATCAACAAAGATGTGAACATTTTTTAGACGGCCATATGAATTTTACAAAGCGTCGATTGGTCCATGACAGCGCCTGCATGTACACGATGAGTCCCGATGGCCACTTTGTGATTGATCGGCATCCACAGATCGACAATGTTGTTTTCGCTGGCGGAATGTCTGGGCACGGTTTCAAGTTCCTGCCCGTCATTGCACAGCAATTGGTTGATTTGCTGGATGCCAAATCCGACCCGCTTTTCGATTTTCTGAGGATGTCCGGTCGCGATGGATGATAGGAGAGGCAATCGCTTACCGATGGCTTACCGATGGCTGTGGGGACCCTCAAAACGCGGAGTTACAAAAGCGTCGATTTTGCCCATCTCCCGTCTCGGCATGGGGTCTTGGAACCTGCTGAGGAATAAAATCCAAAAAATGATCAGTAATTCTTTCATCTTGGTTTTGAGGTAGTCAGGTTTGAGTGGTTTGTCCTTTCAATTGCCCCTTTGGTAATTTAGGGAAGGAGCGATCGGTTCGGTAACTTATCGATGAAGATGGAGCACAGATTCCCAGTGTTCGCTAGCTGAATCGCTAGATGCATCCTCACAAGACTTGCGATGAGACTGCCACAAATCATTTTTGTTAAGCAGAGACCGGAAAACGAATAAGAAACGTTTCCCCGCCTCCTGCGAACAATTCGCTTCAGGAGGCGCCGGTGGGCAATAGGTTTGGGTGTAATCTGCTTAACTTTTGACCCAAAACCGGTCGCCGATTAGGTCGGTAGAGACCTTAGATCCACCAAACGCCTACAAATCCTCAATCCGGCATATTTAATACAACTATAAAGGGGGGGACTCTGCGTTATTGTTTGGAATTCGGTCTTGGTGAACTTAAATGGTTTGCGGTAAAAAGGTGTTTAATTAGAATAAAGTGTGACTCCGTGAGTGATACGATTGCAGGCTCCAGCCCCGCGACGTCTCCTCACCACACATACGCAGTAGTCCTCCCATCTCGATTTCTTTCATTAGGATTCAGACATGCCCAATCAGGCTCCCATCGTCAACGTGGCTGACAATACGGTTTTGCTCAATACAGCGGTTGCTGCAACGACCTTATTTTCAGTGGAAGATCCAGATGGTGATTCAATACTCAAGTATCGTTTTTTGGATTTGTCCTCGGACCTATTGTCCGGCTATTTCGATTTGAACGGTGCTGCTTTGGAGAATGGTTCTTTAACAGAGATTGACGCCTCCGATCTGAACAACATGTTCTATGTGGGTGGAACGGAAATCGCCGATGAAGACATCATGGTACAGGCTTGGGATGGTTTGGCGTGGAGCAACGCGAATGCGACCGGCACGATGTACACGACGCGGCAACAGATTACGCCTCCGGAGGCCGTTGCCAGTGATTTCACCCTTTTGGCCAATGAAATTCTTGACGCATCGAGTTTTATCTCGGCATCTGATCCAGATGGTTTTCCGATCCTGCGTTACTACATTAAAGATGACAGGATCGATCAAAGTTATTTTAAGCTAGGTGACACCGTTTTAGCGCAAGGGACGTTTCACTACATCAATGCCGCGCAAATGCCAAATCTTCAGTATCACGCTTTTGGAAACAGCACTGAAAAATTTCGCGCGTTCGCTTACGACGGTTCCACTTGGAGCGCGGTAAGTGTTGCCACCGCGACGACGACGGTCAACAAAAATCGACCCACAATGGAATTTGATTCTGACATCGTTCCTACGCGAGAATCGGTGGACCTATCTCCGTATCTGACTTTCTATGATGCGGATGGAAACTCCATTAAGACGGTCCGATTTTGGGATACGAGTGATCACGAATTCAGTGGTTATTTGATGCTTGATGGCGTTCAGTTAGATGCCAAACAGTGGATTGAAGTTGCGTATGAGGATCTCGGTCGTATTCAGTACATGGGTGCGGACCGGGAGATGGACGAAGAAATTGCGGTTCGAGTTTACGACGGTAAGTTTTGGAGTCCAAACGAAAGAATCACGCTTTCCACAGTGTTTAAGCCTGAGTTGGGGGAAGAGAAGTATTTCTTCACCAAACAACTCGAGGTACTGAACGCGCCTGATTTGTTCCCACAAATTGATGCCGGGCCGGCCAGCATTGCTTATGAAATCGTCGATATGACCGCGGCAGTTGACGAGGGAGATCTTTCCGGGCATTTGCGTTACTTTGGAAATAAGTTGAACGTGGGCGAAGTCTATTCGTTTAGTCGCTCTCAATTCAACAATGTAAATTTCGTTGCGGGCCCATTTGAGGCGCGTGTGGATGATGAAATATTTGCTCGCTCATCCAATGGCGTTTTCTGGAGCGATTGGACGCGAGTGACGGTTTCCACGCATCCGGAATTTGATGCGGCATTAGATAGTGGCGTCGACTGGACCGATTACAATTGGACCGTGCTTCCCGAACCTTATCTGGTCACCTATAGCTTCATGCAGCAGTTTCCTGGATATGATTCCGGAGACGCCACTGCGGATAACTGGTACGGCACGTTCAGAAACACGCAACGGGCTGCGGCGCGCAGGACATTCGACGCGATTGAGGGCTACTGTAACCTGGAATTCCAAGAAGTCTCGGATTCAAGTATTCAGGAGAAAACCGGCTGGCAAGGCGGCATCATTCGAATGGGTAATTACACGATGGATTCGGATACGGCCGCTTACGCGTATTACCCAAGCGATCAGGAGACAGGGGGCGACATCTGGATTAATTGCCTCTCGATCAATGACTCGGGTGACATCATTGGCCAGGTCCAGCAAAACGATTGGTCCAACGGGACCGGGGCCTTTGCTGTCTTTATGCATGAACTAGGTCATGCTCTGGGAATGAAACATCCATTTGAAGGAAACCCAATCCTGCCCCCAGCAACTGAAAATTTTGTATTCACGCTCATGTCCTACACGGACCGGCCTGATTTTATCTCGCCATCCACACACGCTTTGTACGACATTTACCAGCTTCAGCAGTACTATGGGGTCAATGAGAATCACGCGACGGGAGATGATGTTTACAGTATCGCAAATACTTGGGGCGGGCAAACCGCTGCTTGGACCCTTTGGGACGCTGCTGGAAATGACACCTTGTCCGCAGAAGGCTCGGCTGCCGGTGCTGTGGTTGATTTGCGGGCTGGCCGTCTAAGTTCGATTGGAGCTGCAACGAACAATATCGGATTGGCTATTGGAATTGAGATTGAGAATGCTTTGGGTAGCAGTCGAGGCGACACAATCTTTGGTAACGAAGGTGCGAATGTGATTGATGGAGGTGCCGGCGCAGACGTCATCGAAGGCCTTGGCGGACGTGATCGACTAACTGGCGGTGCGGACAACGACACGTTTGTTTTGGGTGTCGGTGATGGTAACGACCTGATCTTCGAAGATCGCCAAGCTGGTTGGGACACCATTCAGATTCGCGACTTCCCGGGATTTGATGACTTCACCGAGGACCTGTCATTCCGCGCCGAGGATCGGGATTTGGTCATGGAATACACGCTCGACAACGGTCGAAGCAAAGGGTCGGTTACCATCAATAATCAGAAGTGGGGCGCTTACCGAGTCGAGACCTTGGAAATTGGCAGCACCACCGTTGACCTGGTTGACCTCTACAATCAATGCACGGCTGATCTGCAACAGTTTACCGTTACGGGGGACTCAACTAAGTACGGTTCTTTGGCGATACCCGTTTAAGATACCCGTTTCATTTAGAACAAAGGGTCACCTCAGGCGGTCCGAAAAAACAAAGCTTGCCTTGAACAAGGCAAGCTTTTTTTGTGGTGTTGTCATCGTCTTGAGCCAATGGCGATAACCAGCTGAGGTGTTGGCAAGCCTAACGATCGTTGCTCGTTTTGGACGAGCTCGCAGGAATCACCGGCGTCTTTTGGTTGCGCCATTGCTGAGCCGAAATGATGGCCGGCATGCTGGTGGGCGTGACCTCCGCTCGGTCGGTCACGATGGCCGGTTGAGCTGGGAGATTGGGTTGAGCTGGGAGATTGGGTTGAGCGACAGGCTTTTGGGCTTGCTGGGCCTCAGGCGAGGCAACCCCTTGATCACAATCGCTAGGTCCCGCGTCGCATCCGTTATCAGAGATCTCCCACGTGTACTTGCAGTCGGGGCATTCGTACTTGTGCTTTTTCAGGACCAGGATCGTCTTAACCCGGCCGCAACGTGAAGTGCAATTGCCTTCACCGTCGCAGCTGTCGCAGCTGGCAGAGTCGACCTTTGGTTGCCACGGGAAACGAACCTTGGGGATGCAGATCTGTTTCGTTTCGACCTTGAAACAGCTTTTCTCTTTGGTCGTCTTCTCGACTTTTAGGTAACAGGTCCCATTGCATTTGCCACACTGAATGAAGGGCCGCAGCGGGGCACACGTGTTGCACCCTGCGCTGTCGCAGCTGCCCGCATTACTGTCGCATTTGCCCGCATCGCAGGCAGTGTCGCAGGCGGCCGAGGTGGCGGCTGGCTGTTGGGCCAGCAGCGGGGCTGAAAATCCGAGCGTCAGGACCGCCAAGGCGGCCAGCGAGGAGTGGATTAAATTCATGGTATTCACTTCGGTTTGGGTTGTGGTTTCTGGGTGAATTGGCGGGTGACGCGGTCTAGAAATCGACCATCCAGCGGGCACCGAGGATATCGTAATCACCGTTGCCAGGACCTACTAAACCTTGGTTGGGATCAGCTGGGTTTCTGCGATCCTTAATAGCGCCGACCAGCCAATTGAACTGCATGCGGGCATACGGGTTCCAGTACCAGTTGACGTCGAGGGTGAGTGAATGGCCATTGCCACCGTAAATGTTTGTATCAACAGGACCGCTTTGATCAGTGAAATCTGCTTTTGAATAACGGGCTGCGATCTGCCAAGCTCCGAGACCTCTTCTGAGACAGCCATCACAATCCCGGACTAGGAAGAAGTTTTCAAATGGTTTAATTCGTGCAAGCGTGCCCGACTTGCGATCCCATGGCATATGCTCGCCAGTTAGCATATAGGCCACATAGAAGTAGCCGCCATCAAAATTTAAGTCTCTTTGTGTGCTGCGCGACACGGTACTATTCAAATATTCGCCACAGAATTGAAAGGCACCAATGTTTAACAGATATTCCAGTCCGAACATGGATGACATTTCTGCACCTTCAATCACACCGGTATCTAACCATCTCTTATCTGATCGAGCCTCGGGTCGTGTTCGATAAAGTTTGATATTGTCTAATGAAGCATTTTTTGCGTCCCCAAGTGATCCCGATACGGCAAAGTGACCGTAGCCTCGTCCATCGGATGCTTTGTCCCACCAGAATGTCGTTGCGAAGCGTCCAGCAATTTCACCTGGAAAGTAATTTCCTTTCCAGCCGTCTGAATTCTGGGTGTACCGCTGTGAGAAAAATCCGAATCGCCAGTTGTACCGCAAATCTTCGCTAATGCCGTAACTCTGAATCCCTAAACGTCGGGCGTCTTGATTAAATCCTTCGATTACAAATGGTCGTTCAATAAAGATATTGTAGCGACTGCTGTTGAGGTGATCTAAACCATACGGTCGTTTCTGATTACCAATCAGTACGGTTTGAAAAACGGGTAGGTTTTTAAATCCAAAATAGAGATCGCGATATTCTGTTTTCTCTGAACCTTTGGCAAATTCGGTCTCATACTTGTAAAGCATGTTGTCATTCAGATCCCCTTTTATCCCGATTCGAACCCGACGAAAATTCCATCGTTCCAGAGCTGCCCCGCCTTCGATGTTATCCTCAATCTCTTGGCCGACTTGTGGAAATCCCCAATAGTCGAGATGGATTCGACCGAAGAAGTTCATCTTTGGATTTTTATGGCCGTGATGGAGTACGCCGTCAAACTTGCTTTTCAGACCGCTTAAGGCATCGTTTGTGTCTTCGGAAAAGGATTCTAGGTTCTCCAGTCGGCTGCGCAGATCCGGCTCGATCCTAGCCGGTGCTACTTCCTGTTCCTGTTCCAGTTCGGCGATCCTCATTTTCAAAGACTCAAATTCTTTGAGAATGTTCGAAGTTTCTGTGTTTTCAATCAGAGAATCTTCGCCACCGACGGTAGTGATCGCCGAAGTGTAGGTCGACTGCTCTTGAGCCGCGACGATACTTGCGATCGCTGCGAGGCAAAGTCCGAGAGTGATACGACTGAGTTGAAAGGAGTGAAATGCTGGCATTGTTTGTCACCGCGTGCGAAAATTTCCCGATTAGGCTTAGTCAATGGTCTCCTTAAATGAATCGGCTCACACATAAAGTAGCGGTTAAAAAAATTCTGCCTCCTACTAAAAAAATGTCGGTTTTTCCAGCTAAAGGGGGCTCGGAAGTACCCATTTTAAACTTTTGTTAAGAAATGCTAAGAAAAGATTAAGGATTGGGTGGGCGGTGGCCTGAGAACCGTGACTTGAATCGCAAATGATTTGGCCGTTATGGCGATCCGAGGGCTGGTCCGGTGGGGCAACAAACCGACCTAAGTATCAGACTGACGAAGCTTTTCCACTACCCGTTCGGCAATCTGCTCGATGAGTGCCTCGGTGTCTGGAAATCTGTTTGATGTGTGGAATTCAGGGAATCCACTTTTTCGAATATCGGACTCATTCCAGGTCTTCCGGAACTGAACGTGACTGCAAATGTCCTGCTGTCGGTCGGCATAGGCACTGGAATTACGAGGATCCTCAAATCCCCACTGTCGGCGCAATTCCAACAGCTCCTGAGCCTTGTCCAAGGCCAAGTATTCGACCCGACCAATCTGTTTTGCCAGAATCAAAATTCGGCAATAAGCATCGAGAACTTCGGTTAACCAGTACGCTTTTTCGATACTCGCCCCGTAAGAGACCGTGCCGTGATTAGCCAGAATGATGGTGTCGGTGGAATGGACAAATTCGAGAATGGTATCGGCGAACGCCTGATTCCCCGGGGTTTCATAGGGTGCGATGGGGACCTCACCCAGAAAGATGTCGGGCTCGGGCAAGACGCCAACCGGGATCGGTTCACGGGCAACTCCGAATGCGGTGGCGTGGGGTGGATGACAATGAACGACGGCGGTCACATCGGGTCGCTGGCGATAAATGTTTAAATGGAGTAACACTTCACTGGTTGCTTTGCGGGCACCTGCAACCTGTTGTCCCGACATGTCAACAGTGCAGAGGTCGCTCGGTTTCAGGAACCCCTTGCAGGCCAACGTGGGCGTGCAGAGAACCCGATCTTCACCGATTTTGGCGGAAAGATTTCCTTCGTTGGCGGCTGCGAAACCTTTTTGATAGATTCTCTGGCCTATGTCGCAAAGCTGTTGTTTTCGCTCTTCAATCTCAGATTCGTTCATCATGTTAGTCCGATATCCGAACGGTTCGATTCACGACGCTCACCCGACCTGCGGCAATTTGATTGATGACATCAGGGTACAGCTGACACTCTTCCGCGAAGATCTTCTGCTGTAGCCCTTTGGCCGAATCTTCAGGCAGGACTTCCACGGAACGTTGGGCGATGATGGGGCCATGGTCGTACTCGTTATCGACAAAATGCACGGTGCAGCCAGAAAGCTTGCAGCCGTATTGGATCACGGATTCATGAACACGCATCCCGTAAAAACCTTTTCCGCAAAAGGCTGGAATCAGGCTGGGGTGAATGTTGATCACGCGATTCTCAAAATCGTCGGGGATGACTAAGCGTCTTAAAAAACCACCGGCAACGACCAGGTCTGTCCCCGTTTCGCGAACGGATTCAAAAAGTTCTTGGCTCAATGACTCGGCCGACGCATACTGTTTGGCCGGTAAAATCACCAATGGAATGTTTGCGTCGACCGCATACTGATTTCCTGTGGCGTCGGCACGACTGGAGATGACCTGTTTGATCGTTGCATCCAACGCTCCTCGATTTTGGAGATCCAAGAGGTTTCGTAGGGTGGTTCCACCCCCGGAGATCAAAACCGTGATTGAGAGTCTGGAGGCCATACCGATTATTTATCCAATCCGGGTTTAGGCGTTGGTGACTTGCAGGGTCATCCGTAAGACGCTGTCGGCGACGTTTCGCTCGACCGTTTCATCCGTTTTTTCAGACGGTGCTTCCAGTTTAAGGTCGACCGCCAGTGTCTCCGCTGTGATGTGCTCTCTATTTTCGGCGATGGCCTGCTTCAATTCTTCGTTTTCAGGTTCCAACCACAATTGGATCCGGTCCGTGAACTGAAGATTGAGTTCTTTGCGGCGATCTTGAACCAATCGCACGACATCTCGTGACATCCCTTCCCGAATCAACTCGGGCGTCAGTTCGGTTGAAAGGATGACGACTGAGCTGCGCCCTTGCGCGGCGGCCCAACCTTCGTTGGCCTGCAATCGGACCTGAATGTCTTCGCCATCCAGTTCAATGGATTCCGAGCCGACCGTCAGGGTCACCTTTCCATGGGCCTCCATATCAGCCAGCATCGCGGCACCATCGGCATCTCCCAAGGCTTTTTTTACGGCCGGCATGAGTTTGCCAACCCGGGGGCCAACGCGTTTAAAGTTCGGGATGACTTGGTAGCTGACATACTGCCCTGCATCGGAGGTGTAGGTCACTGATTTAACATTGAGTTCGGTTTTCAAAATCGCGTTATGTTCTTCTAACCAGGGTTGATCGGCCGCGTCACTCAAAATGACGGTGACCCCCGTGAGTGGTTGGCGAACTTTGAGTTTCGCATCCATTCTGGCCGAACGACCCAGTGAAGCAATTTCACGAAGCGTCTCCATGCGGCGTGAAAGGTCTTGGTCGACCAGTTCCGCTTGACCCTCGGGGTAATCGCAAAGATGCACGCTTTCGACTGAGGCATTGGAAAAGGGGCTGACTAGGTTTTGCCAGATGGCTTCGGCCAGAAATGGAACAAACGGGGCCACCATTTTGGTGGTGGTGGCGAGGCATTCCAACAATGTCCAATAGGCATCGAGTTTTGCTGGATCCTCTTTATCAGCTGCCCAGAATCGGTCCCGACTCCGTCGGACGTACCAGTTGCTCATCGCGTCCACGAATTCGGTGATCCGCGCGGCGGCACCAAAGTTATCGTAGTCGTCCATTAATTCCGTGACCCGCTGAACCGTGCTGTTCAACTCACTGATGATCCAGCGGTCGAGTTCCCCTCGCTCAGCGATTGGCCGGTATCCGGGATTTTGTTCGAGGATGTCACGCTGTAATTGGCCCGCGTCTAGATTGGCAGCGGGCTCGAAGCCATCAATGTTGGCGTACAGGACGAAAAAGCTATAAACGTTCCACAGTCGCAATAGAAACTCAGGAATGCTCTCTTTGATCGACTGTTCACGGTAACGAATGGCTGTCCAAGGCGGTTGGTTGGCAAAAAAGTACCACCGCAAAGCGTCGGCCCCATATTTATCGAAGATCTCTCGTGGTTCTCGGTAGTTGCGTTTGCTCTTGGACATTTTCTGTCCGTCTTCACCCAGCATCAAACCCAAGACAATACAGTTTCGGAAGGGGTGCGGGAATTCGACCGGCGTTTGGCTTGCTTCTTTCGAGTCTTTCGAGAACATCATGGTACTGATCGCCAGCAAGCTATAAAACCATCCACGGGTTTGATCGAGCGCTTCGGAAATGAAATCCGCCGGGAATTGTCGATTGAATTGATCCACATTTTGATGCGGATAACCCCATTGCGCGAAGGGCATCGCACCACTGTCGTACCAACAATCGATGACTTCGGGGACGCGGTTCATGCGTGCCCCTTCGGCAAAAGGAGAGTCGTACGTGACGTGGTCGATGTAAGGTTTGTGGACCCGTAAATCATCGGGCAGTTCCGGGTTGGCCGCTTTGGCCTCTTCCCAGACATGAGTTCCAGAAATGCCGGGTTTGGAAAGCAATTCGTCATAGCTGCCAATCGAGTCTTTGTTGCCTGTTTCCGAACAGACCCAAATCGGCAGTGGCGTGCCCCAGTAGCGTTCCCGAGATAACGCCCAATCGACGTTACTTTCTAGAAAATTCCCAAAGCGGCCGTCTCGAATATGATTGGGCAGCCAATTTATTTCTTGATTATTGGCCAGCATGGAATCGCGAAATTGGGTGGTGCGAATGAACCAACTGCGGCGCGGATATTGAATGAGCGGATCTTCGTCCGCTCGCCAACAAAATGGATATTCGTGCTGATACTGTTCTTGAAGATAGAGTCTCCCTTCTTCTTTGAGCCGTCGCATGATTGGTTTGTCAGCATCTTTGACCCACATCCCGGCAAAATCAGGAGCTTCTTGGGTGAACTGTCCATTTGGACCGACTGCACAGATCAACTCGGGGCCTTGGCCCGGTTCAAATCGAGCCTGTTCCGAGATCAACAATTCATAGTCAACTTCGCCAAAGGCGGGAGCTTCATGCACCGCGCCCGAACCGCTCTCGGTGGTGACAAAATCGGCCGAGGTGATTCGCCAGGCGACATGCTCTGTTTCACCATTGGTTAAGGTCCCTTGCTGGTCCCCGCCCTCGGCATAATAGTAATCAAACGGCGGGCGGTATCGCAGGCCGACCAAATCGCCACCCTTACAGGTGGACTTGATTTCCAGTTCTCGTTTTAATTTTTGAGAGATCGTATCGACCAGATCCTTGGCGAAGATGATATCCTGCCCAAGTTCGGGATCGTGAGCGGTCACGTATTCAATCGATTCATTGACCGCGGCAAACTGGTTGCTAGGTAACGTCCAGGGCGTTGTTGTCCAGACCAGCAGGCTGGTGTTCTCTCGGTCTAGAAGTGGGAACAAGACATAGACACTGGGATCAAATACCGTTTTATAACCCTGTCCCACTTCCCCACTGCTGAGCGCCGTTCCTCCTTGGGCCCACCACCAAATGATCTTGTGACCCTGGTACAAAAGGTCGCGGTCAAACAGATCTTTGAGAGACCACCAGACGGATTCGACATAGCTTTGATGGTAAGTGACATAAGCGTCGTCGAGCTTGACCCAGAACCCAAGCCGTTCGGTGAGTTGTTCCCACTCTTGCATGTAACGCCAAACACTTTGTTGGCATTTCTGGATGAATGGCTCGATACCATACGCTTCGATCTCTTCTTTGGAATGGATTCCGAGTTCTTTGCAAACTTCGACTTCTACCGGGAGCCCGTGGGTGTCCCAGCCCGCTTTGCGTTCGCAATAGTAACCTCGCATCGTCCGATAGCGAGGAAAGAGATCTTTTATGGCCCGCGTCAGGCAGTGTCCAGGGTGAGGTTTTCCATTGGCAGTTGGGGGGCCTTCGTAGAATACGTATTTCGGGCCCCCCTCGCGCTGGCTCAAAGCTTGATCGTAGATCTTTCGGTCCCGCCAGTAATTCAGGATACGTTCTTCCTGTTCGGGAAATTTTACGTTTGTTTCAACTGGCTGAAACATGAGGGTTCCTTCTAAACAAGTCAGCGCGCATCAGGAAACGGAAACCACGACGGGAGTCTGAATGCCGACTTCACTAAACTCAACATTGACAGATTCTAATATCTTCGATTGGGCTCAGGCTGTAAATGACGCAGGCGGCGAGGATCGTCCAATTTGCCACGATGGCAAGTTCGCTGGCTGCCGCGGGGTCGTAACGCATGGGAACGTGCCTGTTTCCGGTCGATGCGGTAGTGCCTTGATGGAGGGCTAAGAATAACGCGTCACTTAGCCCGCATCGGATTTGTCGTCGGCCTCGTCGGGTGGATTCAAGTGGCCAAACTCTTGGTTGAATTCTTCGCCATATTGGTCATCTTCAAGATCATACTCGCCTTTAATCTCTTCTTCGAATGTGTCATCGAAGTCATGATCGAAATCGGCTTCGTCAAATTCCTCAACGACCTCTTCAGGCTCTTCGATTACGGGCTCGGCGACCTTCTCGACAGCTGGAGTTTCCGCAGGGGCGAAGAGGCTTTCGGATTGTTCCTCCGGAAATTCTTGATCGGAGTCGGGGTTAAGCGGATCGTCAGCCATAGGGTTGAGCTCCAATATGTCTCGGTTGCAGTGTTGCTGATATTGCCAATCGGAATGCTGATCGTAAGCACGATTAAGGGGTCAAATATAGCAGTAAACCCCAAACGGTCAAAACGCCCCTTCGAGAGTTTTTTCATGTTCCCACCACCACCAACCAAGGGGGACGTTGGCGTTTCGATTAACGCGTTAAAACGTGCCTTTTTAAATGGCAAACTCGAGGGGAGTTCAGGCGACCAGAGCTGGCGACTGGCGTCAGGGTTCCTAATGGGGTCTGACGTCGGGTTGCTGATACCGATAACCGAGTCGGGGGAGATGAGGAAAGGAGCCGAAAAGCTGGTTTTGAATGGTGGAGAGACGGAATCGGGAGTTTGAACCGACATTCAAATGCGCGCACAAAAAAACGGAGCTGACTGAGCCGCCAGCCCCGTCACACGGGGTGAGAAAGCCTTAGACAGGCCAACAGAAGGTTGTGAACCTCTGCTATTTTCAAGGTAGTTTGCATTCAGCCGTCATGAGTGGGGATCGCAGGCATTTGCCAAACAATTTCCCGCCAACACAAATCGGGTTGTTCGGTTGTTCCGGATGGGATGGTTCTACTGCCGAGCGACGACGATCAAGGTTCGAGAGTCGCTGAGTCAAGTCGTGTATTCTGAGTTCAGACGCACGTAATCGACCGTCAAGTCACTTGTCCAGTGAGTCGCCTGACCCGGACCGGATCCGACTTGCAGTTCGATCAGGGAGGTAAAAGAGGAACTCAAAGCATCGCTGACCACCGTGGCGTCAAAGGGGATGGGTTGACCCGCTTCGAAAAGGCCGTGCCCATTGAGTTGCAACGACGTGGTCTCGATATTGAAGTCGACGCCGGCGTACCCAGCGGCAGAGATAATCCGCCCCCAGTTTGGATCGGTACCCGTGATGGCTGTCTTCACCAAAGCGCTATTGGCGACCGTTCTGGCGATACGGTCAGCCTCTCGATTTTCCTGCGTCCCCCGAACGTGGATTTCAATTAAGTGACTGGCTCCCTCCCCATCGGACGGAATCTGTCGGGCCAGGGCAATGCAGCTATCGGTGAGCGCGGCCTCAAATGCTTGGATTTGTTCGGTTTGGTGAATGGGCCGGCCCCCACTACTGGACAACAACAGCACTGCATCATTGGTGCTGGTATGGCCTTCGACACTGATGCAATTAAATGACGCATCCACCGCTTTTTTTAAAACGCGATCGGCGACTTTGGGCGGTAAGTACCAGTCGGTCATGACGACAGCCAGCATGGTGGCCATGTTGGGCCCAATCATCCCCGCCCCTTTTGCCATCCCTGTGATCACTCCATGCGAGCCACCAATTGTTAGAGACTGGGAGTGGGTTTTTCGAAAGCGATCGGTTGTCATCATGCCGTCAACGGCATTCAAGAAATCTTGTCGCTCGGAACCAGCTTCCGCCAGTGCCGTTTGGATTCCCGAAGTGATTCGATCCATAGGGAGTGGATGGCCGATGATCCCTGTCGAAAGCGTGGCAATTTGTTCGGGTTCGCAGCCTATCGTTTTGGCTACGGTGGCTGCCATCTCGGCATTGTCTCGCACACCTTGGTCGCCCGTACAGGCATTGGCGTTCCCTGAGTTGATGACCAGAGCTCGGATCGAGGGTGTGGGCGTGATGTTCCGGTTCCAATCGATGCTGGCAGCGCGAACCAGATTCTGCGTGTAGACGCCTGCCGCCGTGGAGGGAGCGTCGCAGAGAATGACAGAAAGATCGTTTGCCGATTCTTTAAGCCCGCAGTGGATTCCTGAAAATTGAAATCCGAAGGGGAGTTGAAGTTCGTCTGTTTCGTGTGTTGGATCAGTCATTACAAAAGTGCCGTCGTTTCTTCATACCCACACATTAAATTGAAATTTTGAACGGCCGCCCCAGAAGCGCCTTTGATCAGGTTGTCGATCGCACAGGTGAGCACGACCCATTCAGTTGAGTGGCTTACCGCAATATCACAAAAATTCGTGTGACTGACCTGTCGGGTTGAGGGGGGCGTGTCCACCAATCGGATAAAGGTCTCGTCGCGATAATATTCCTCTAAGCAATCCCGGATTTGCCCATGCGAGACATTCGGCTGAGGACGACAGTACAAAGTGGATAGGATCCCTCGTTCCATTGGCGCTAAATGTGCAGTGAAGGTGACATTCGGAGTGCGATGAGTAAAGCGTTCAAGGAGCTGGTTGATTTCAGGTGCGTGTCGATGGGTGCCGACTCCATACGCTCGAATTGACTCATTGCATTCTGCAAAGTGAAATCCGGGTTTGGGCGTCCGGCCGCCACCTGAAACACCGGTCTTGGAATCAACGATCAAATCGGTCGCTGAAATTAAATCCTGCTTCACCAAGGGCCCTAAGGGTAGAAGTGCAGAGGTGGGGAAACAACCCGGGTTGGCGATCAAGTTGGCATGCGAGATGTCTTGGCGGAAAAGTTCGGGGAGTCCATAGGGGACCGTGCCAACGCGTTCCGGGTCCGGATGACTGACGTCGTACCATTGCTCGAACGTTTGCGAATCGTTTAAGCGATAGTCTGCGCTAAAATCGATAACCTTTATCCCTTGCTCTAGCAAGGGACGAATCACCTGAGCTGAGGCAGTGTGTGGCAGACAGCTAAAGACGACTTCTACTGCGGAATCGACTAATCGTTCCAAAGAGTACTGGGTCAATTTTAAATCGAATCGGCCGCGCAGTGCCGGATGACTATCGGAAAAAGTGCCGGCGTTTTCATCTCGGGTTGTTGCGCAGACGATTTCGGCATTTGGATGCTTGAGTAGCAGGAGTGCCAGCTCGCGGGCTGTATATCCGGTGGCACCCAGTATGGCAACTTTTGACATGGATCAGCAGAACGTTAAAACGGTGGGGCAAAAAAACAGGACGGTTCAATCATAGCTTATTGTGGTGAGATCGTCGTTGCCAATGGGATGTTTTGGTTGCCCAGTTTATAGGAAATGGTGAGTGGCATGACTTTGCCATAAAATTTTTCAAGTGAAGATGTTTTTTGCTCGATAAATTTCGTTGCTTGTTCGGCTGCCACATCTGCCTCGGCCTTCAGTTTTTTTTCCAACTCTAGTTTTTGAGGGTATGAGATATTTCGGTATGCGGGTTGTTTTCGTAGTTGATCGATAGGCGTGGCCTTGAATTGGTTCGCCGCCAAACGCATATTTCTCGAGCGTTGGATTAGCGACTCAGCGGCACTTTCCAGTAGTGATGGTTTAGCGAGTTTGGGTCGTTGACCGGCTAGCATGCGTAGCTGAAGCGAGGCAGATAATTTAACCTTGGATTTGACATCGGCCGTTACCAGTATGAAAGTCAATTGTTCATAGTCGATATCACTAAAGAAAATTCCCGCGGGTTGTTTTTTTGTAATGACGGGGTTTTCAACAACGGTTCTGCCGAATTCTTTTTCGCTTAGCGTCGACAATTGGGTTGTGATGTTAGCGGGGTTAGGTAGCCACTGCATTTCGGGTTCGAGGCGAATCTGTGGGTTGTCGACACCAAATTTAAATCCTTTGATAATCGTTGTAGATCGCAAAACGCGTTGTGTTTTATGGGTTCCGAAGTCAAATTTGATGACACAGTTTCTTAGATAGTTAACGTTCTTATCTTCAGCAGCGGCGGGCAGCCACTGGAAACCGAAGTCATTTCCGTTTTTGAAAAATTTAGCGACAAGACTTCCCTCCTCCGGCTGTCGTTTCCGGTACAGGATGTCCCACTGCCGAGCGGTATCCGAGTGATTGGCTTTGAGCTCGAAGAAAACCTTGGCCTTGGAAATTTCGGGACCGGTCAGCAAGGTGAGGCTCATTCGATTGCCGGCGACCGGTCTGATTTTGCCGAGCGATTTCGGTTCTTGTTCCGTATTGAGTGGCAGGTCAATTTGTGCAGGGAAGTTTTTAAAAGGGTTTCCTGCGGCTTGCTTGGGTGGCTTGGTGCTGCCCCCTCCCTGCCCTGCTTGCCCTGCTGGTGGCGTGGCTGGTGGTGTGGATGGTGGTGTGGATGGTGGGATGTGTGGATGTTATTAGAGTGGTATGGCTGGTTGCGGCGGTGGTTGCTA